>JADJPV010000001.1:0-1380000 GCA_016713085.1 Chitinophagaceae bacterium
TTACAAAATGACCTTCAGCATCCATGCCTTCAACAGTTGCCCTTCTTGTTTGCAGATCACCAATTACTGCACCGGTGAGGTCTTCAGAACAAAGTACCTCGAGATGATACATGGGTTCAAGTATCTGCGGATCGGCCTGTTGAAATGCCTGGCGGAAAGCCTGCAGCCCTGCAATCTTAAACGATATATCATTACTGTCAACAGGATGCATCTTACCATCAAACACACATACACGCACATCACGTACATAAGAGCCGGTTAACGGACCTTCATTCATTTTTTCCATCACACCTTTTAATACAGAAGGAAGAAAGCGTTGATCAATGGCACCGCCAACTATACAATTATAGTAAACAAGTTTGCCGCCCCATGGCAGTTCATTGATTTCCCTGGCACGTACGTTAAAATCAGCTGGCTCGGGCATTCCTTCATACCAGGGTTCAATACGTAAATGCACTTCACCAAACTGTCCGCTGCCACCACTTTGTTTTTTATGACGGTACATACTGTCTGCACTGCGACGGATCGTTTCACGGTAAGCAATCCTTGGGCGTTTGAATTTCACTTCAATCTTTTGCAAATGTTCGATTTTCCATTTGGCAACAGCAAGATGCATATCGCCCATACTGTGAATCAGCGTTTGCTTTAATTCCGGTGAAACTTCAACACGAAGAGTTGGATCTTCATGACGGAGCTCATGCAATGCAATGGACAGTTTTTCTTCCTCCCCTTTCTTAGTAGTTTCAATAGCCATTGTAAGATTTGCTGCCGGGAATTCAATGGGAAGCAATTCAATATTTTTCCCTTTTTCGTGCAGTGTATTATTTACATGTGTGTTTTTAAGTTTTAAAGTGGCTCCAATATCACCTGCTGTTAATTCATTTACAGGTGTACGTTTGTTCCCTTCCACTACAAAGAGCTGATTAATTTTTTCTGATGAACCTGTGTTTTCATTCACCAGTTCCATACCTGCTTTAACAACTCCGCTGAAAACTTTAAAAAGAAAGTTCACCCACATGCGGTTCAGACATTGTTTTGTAAACAAAAATGCAGGTCGGGCCGGCGTCTTCGCAGGTTAATTCTCCTCCTGTTCTTGTTTTTTGCGGCGGCATTTCATTGGCACTCGGGCACACATTATCAATAAAGCCCATGATCCTGCCACTGCCCATATCTCTTGTTGCGCTTAAACAGAACACAGGAAACAGGTCATGATTAATGAGTGATTTTTTTAACCCGATTCTCATTTCATCTTCATCGAGTTCACCTTTATCAAGGTAATGTTCCATTAAAGTTTCATCATTTACAGCAACTGCTTCTACAAGGATGCGGTGCAGGTCATCTGCTTTTGCTTTTTCTTCATCAGGGATGGGAAGTTTTTCAGGTTTTCCACCTGCATCCGGAAATTTATACATCGTCATTTTCAGTACATCCACAATAGCATTAAATCCAACACCCTGGTTTAACGGGTACTGAACTACAATAATTTTATTTCCAAAATGCGACTGAGCTTCATGAACGGTTTTATCAAAGTCAGCTGTTTCATCATCCAGTTTGTTTACTGCAAAAAGCATGGGAGTTTTAAACTGTTCGGTATAATCCCAGATGATATCTGTTCCTACTTCTACTCCATGTGCCGCATTCAGCAGCATTACTCCGGTATCGGCTACACGGAGAGCACTGATTACTTCGCCAACAAAATCATCATAGCCGGGAGTATCAATGATATTGATCTTATAGCCTTTCCATTTTGTGTGAAGTAATTTAGAGAAGATGGTGTTGCCACGTTCATGTTCCAGTTCATGATAATCAGCAACAGTATTTTTTTCGGCAATCGTTCCACGGCGTGTAATTATTCCAGCTTCAAAAAGCATACATTCCGCTAAGGTTGTCTTACCTGAGCCGGCATGGCCCAGCAAGACAATATTTTTTACGTGTGAGGTATCAAAGTCTGCCATAACAATTTTTTTTATATTAAAAGAATAGCCGTCTTACAAAAATTTGTAAGAAGCACGGCAAGCATAATCGCAGAGCACGGATAGAATTCGAATGGGTGGTTGGGAATTGTTATGTGGTTTGAAGGGTACATTGTTTTTGTACCTGGAAACTGGCTTTAAGCTTTCGCTATAAAATTGTTGAAATCGTTACGTAATTCGCTTAACGTAAGCGTTAGGGATTCATACTGGTTGTGCAAATCCTCGTGTTCATGTAATGTGTCTTCGGAAAGTTGACCATCGGCAGCAGAGTGCTCAGTTTGCAGTTTGCGGTCGTGATTTTTGATGGCCTGTTTCAGATCATGAATATTGATCTGCTGAATGTAGAACTGGTTGTGGTAGTGTTCAACTTCGGTAAGAACTTCTTTGTCTTTTTGTCCTGAGGCCAAGACCTGTAAATGATCTCTTAATTGGCCCATTTCATTGCGATAGGAACGCAGTTGCTCCCTCCAGGAGCTGCATTCCCTGTTTAACTGTGTGGAATCTAAGGAAACCATGGGAAACAGTTTTAAAAGTTAATAAATATGTTATCATCAAAGAGCTAACTAAATTTAAGCCATACTTTCCAGATAACCTATAAATATGTTGAAATAATACGCACAAAAAGAATCTTCCCGTTTTCGCATAAAATAACACTTTGTGCGTTACTTTACCTACCAAGACATTTCTATGAAACTGACCCAAATTCTAACCGCTGTGGCCTTGCTGGCCTTTTCTTCTGTTTATGCACAGGAGAAACCTGTAAAAAAAGGGAAAATGCTTTCCTACAATATCAGCTTTGCTGATTATCGACTACCGAAAAAAATCAACGATTCTTCGCTCAGTACAGCACTGAAAGAGAAAGACTGGCTGAAACCAGTCAATAAATCATTGGGTATGGGCCTTAGTTTCTGGAAAGGGCTAACCCCGCATATCGACTTTTCAGGGTCATTAACCGGAACTTTTTCCAACTTCCCTGCTTTTTTTATTAAAGGTGATACGATTGGTGAGGCAAGGTTTACACCGCAGTTAGATGCCCTGCTGCACTTCAGAATGTTTAGAGAAACAGCAGTTGTGAATCCTTTTTTAACGGGCGGTATCGGGGCGGGATATTTTCATAACCAGTTTGCAGCCTATGCTCCTTTAGGAACAGGTTTGCAATTCCGATTCAACCAGGGGGTGTACCTGTTTGTACAGATGCAATGGCGCATGAAATTAACTTCAGGGATCAATGAGGATTACATATTATATAGTGTAGGTTTTGCACAGGATGCAGTACTTAAAAAGAAAAAAAAGCCAGCTGCTGATAAGCCCGTAAAGTCAGCCCTTTTGCCTGATAAAGACGGAGATGGTGTGGAAGATAAGAACGATCAATGCCCAACTGTAAAAGGAACGGTGAATGGTTGTCCTGATGCAGATGGCGATGGTGTTGCAGATAAAGATGATAAATGTAAAGATGCAGCCGGTGTTGCAAGATATAGCGGATGCCCTGTGCCGGATGCAGACAAAGACGGCATTAATGATGAAGAAGATAAATGTAAAGACAAATCGGGTGTTGCACGATATGATGGATGCCCGATTCCTGATACAGATAAAGATGGTGTTAATGATGAAGAAGACAAATGCCCTAAAGAAGCAGGCACAGTAATAAATGGCGGCTGTCCTGAAATTAAACAGGAAGTAAAACAGAAAGTGGATTTTGCTGCCAGGAATATTTCCTTTGAATTTGCAAGTGATGTAATCCTTAAAAAATCAAACAAAGCGCTTGATGAAGTAGTTAAAATCTTACAGGACAACCCTGAACTGAAGTTAAACATCGAAGCACATGCTGACAACCGTGGTACTCCTGAACGGAATATGATGTGGAGTGAACGCAGGGCAAAGGCCGTTGCCGTTTACTTTATCCTGAAAGGAATTGCGCCAAACAGAATTAGCTATAAAGGCTTCGGCGACACAAAACCTCTGGCCGATAATGCAACCGAAAAAGGAAGGGCAAAGAACCGGAGAGTAGAAATGAAAGTGAATTATTAATTATTTAATAATATCAAAAATGGCCGGAAGTTCCGGCCATTTTTCGTTTGTAAAAAGGTTGCACGCACTGAAAAAATGTGTATAAGTATTTTTATTATCCACGCATGCAAAACACAATTAAAATACTCTACTTTAGCCTCCTAAAATTTACAAAATGAAAAAAACACTCCAACTGAGTCTGGTGCTGATAGCATCATTGCTTGTGCTCGGAATTACCGCCTGTAAAAAGAAATTAAAAGATGCCGACATTCAAACAGCGATTGAAACCGTTTTAAAAGCTGATGCTGATATGGCGGGTACAATGGTAAGCGTAAAAGATGGAGTTGCTACTTTAAGTGGGGTATGCACGGATGAAGCCTGCAAAGCCAAATGCGAAGAAGCGGTAAGAAAGATTGAAGGTGTAAAATCAATTGTCAACAATTGTACTGTAGCTCCCCCTGAAGTTGTTGTGCCTCCTGTTTCGGATGCATTAAGCCAGGCAATTGCTGATGCGGTAAAAGATTTCCCTGGTGTTAAAACAGAACTGAAAGATGGCGTACTTACACTTACCGGTGAAATTCAAAGAGCTAGTCTGCAAAAAATGATGCAGGGATTGAATGCACTGAGATCATTAGGATTGAAAGATATTAATTCAAAAGAACTGGTAAAAAAATAAACTAACGGAGGAAATAAATTATGGCATTACAAGATAAATACAAAGAACTGGTTGATACCGCAACTGCAGCACCTGTTATAAATTTAAAGGTTCGTGAACAGGATGGCGTACTATACATTGATGGTGAAAGCACAGGTGCAGTAAAACAGCAGTTGTGGGACATCTATGGCAAACTTGATCCTGATTATGCTTCAGGCGACCTGATGCTGAACATTAACAGTGTAGCAGGTATCAGCGAAGGTGCTAAATTAAAAGTAACCACCAACCGCAGCAACCTCAATATCCGCAGCGGCCCCAGTACTCAGGATACCATTGTTGGTAAAGCAGCAAGACATGAAGTTGTTACACTTGTTCGCAAAGAAAACGATCAGTGGTGGTTTATTAAAACCGATGCAGGCGAAGAAGGATATTCCTTTACACAATACTTAACACCTGTTGAATAATCTTTTAGTATAATTTTCTGAAAAGGCTTTCGAAAGGAAGCCTTTTCTATTTTTGCCGCAGCGATTAAAAGCAAACTCTATTTCAAAAAAAGAATTGACCAATAACAACAAACTGTGCACCTGCAAACATCACTTAATATCATTCAGCAACTGGCAACTGAAAAAGAAGAAGAAAACAACCGCTTTGTTTCATTCCTGAAGCAACAGGATATGGATACGACGGATGAACAGGTTAACACACTGAACAAACTCATTGAACCGCAGATTGACTGCACTGCCTGCGGCAACTGCTGCAAAAATTTAATGATCAATGTAACGGAAGAAGAAGCTGACCGTGTTGCAGCAAGATTACAACTCGACAGAAAAAATTTTGATGAACAGTACCTCGAAAAAGGCGGTTATGGTTTAATGGTCATCAATACAATTCCCTGTCATTTCTTAGCAGATAATAAATGCACAGTGTACGAAGACCGGTTTGCCGGTTGCCGTGAATTCCCCGCCCTGCATCTCCCCTATTTTACAAAGAGATTATTTACGGTGATGATGCATTACAACCGCTGCCCGATTATTTTTAATGTGGTGGAAGAACTGAAAGCAGAAACAGGATTTCATTAAAAAAAATCTGCTTTTCTTTTAAGAAGATAAAAATTATTGTATTTTTTATTCCCTTAAATCATCAGCATGAAACTAAAACTGCTCTTCCTTACAATTTCTGCCTTCTTTTCTGCACAGCTGGCAGTACAGCTAACTGACAGTTATCAGAATAAACAACTCATCAAATCAATCAGCAGTTATAAACAAAAAACAGTTCTCCGTTGCGGACCCGATTGGGAAGCCCTGAAACCTTTTTTAGAAGAAGCTGACATTCCCCCTGTACCCGGTGCAGGTAACTATAAATGGAAAATCAGCACAAAAAATGACAGTGCTCAGTTCTACTTTAACCAGGGCATTAACATGTATTATGGCTTTCACATTATTGAAGCCATGGCTTCATTCAGGAAAGCGGAGAAATTCGATCCCGGTTGTGCTATGATGCATTGGGCAAAGGCACTGGCTTTCGGGCCGAATATTAATGATCTTGGTTATGCTGCTTCTCCGGATGCATTACTTGCAGTGAATAAAGCTGCGGAGTTAAATGCATCATGCACAGCAGTAGAAAAAGCACTGATTGAAGCACAACAGATTCGGTATTCATCCGATTCAACCCAAACAAGAGAACATTTAAATCACTTGTATGCAGACAGAATGAAAGCAATTTATGAACACTTTCCGGCACATGCAGACATTGCCGCATTATATGCTGATGCTCTGATGCTGCAGCATCCATGGGACCTTTGGTTCACTAACGGCAATCCCAAACCGTGGACTCCGCAAATCAGAACGGTGCTTGAGAAATTATTGAAGAATACTCCCGCCCACCCCGGTGCTAATCATTATTACATTCATGTAATGGAGCCATCTCCGTTTGCAAGTCTTGCAATTCCAAGTGCTGACAGGTTAGGCAGTTTAACACCTGCCCTTTCGCATATGGTACATATGCCCTCACATATTTATCTGCGTACCGGTAATTATAACAAAGGCGGTATAGTAAATGAAAAAGCTGTTGACAGTTATAAAAAAATGATTCCCCTGTACAGTGCAGTTACAGGAAATGATTTTCTATACATCATTCATAACCTGCATATGCAAACCAATCATGCAATGCTTGCCGGAAAAATGAAGTATGCTGTTAAATCAGCTGAGGCAACAGCAAACAGCATCCCGAAAGAATACTTAACAATGGAAGGCGCATTGGGCAGTTATATTCAGTACATCTATATGACTACTGTATTTGTTGACATTCGTTTTGGAAGATGGGATGCATTACTTGCACAAACCAAGCCGGCTGAAAAACAGGTATACGCAACCGTTCTTTATCATTTTGGAAGAGGTATGGCAATGGCAAATAAAAACAAAACTTCAGAAGCAAAAGAAGAGTTGGCACAAATCAGTCACCTGCTTAAAGACAGCAGTCTGTATCTTCCATTCTTACCTTTTTCCCCATCTATTGAAGGAGCTGAAATTGCCGCAAGCCTGTTGGAAGGAACCATTGCATTAAAAGAAAAAACTATACAACAGCAATTGAACATTTCTCCAAAGCATCTGCATCCGAAGAACAAATGGTGTATAATGAACCAAGAGACTGGATACTGAACCCCAAACATTATCTTGGAAACGCATACCTGGAAAATAAACAGTGGAAGGAAGCTGAAACAGCTTTCAGGAATGATCTTAAAAACAATAACAATAATATCTGGGCATTAACAGGCTTGTACACTTCATTGCTGAAACAGCAGAAACAAACAGAAGCAGAAAAAATAGCACTACAAATAAAACAGGCTGCTGCTCAAACAGATGTTAAGATCAGTGCAGCAGTTTTTTAAATTGCCGTATGCGCTTTTATAAAATCGCTTACCAGGTAACTGATGAGTTTACCGGTAGTGTCGTTCTTTCTTCCATCATTTAAAAAACTGGCGCCTTCACAAATATGGAGGTAGGCAACCTTGCAGTCAGTAGCAGCAAAGCTGATGTATTTTCTTGCATGTAAGGCTGTAATGCCGCTTGGCGTAATGGCGCTGCTGAGTGTATGTTCAATACAATCAAGATCCAGCTCAATACCGGTATGCATGTCTTCCGTAAAACCGGTTGCATGTGCTACAGACTGAATAAAGTTTCTTTTTTCGTGAAGAAAAATATCTTCATACGTAATTAAATCAATGAACGGATTATTCACAATGTCGATCCACACATTCTGGTGAATATAATTTTCATGTACGCCTACCACACAGTATTTCTGCAGGTAACCATCATCTTCTGCGTAGCGGAATGCGTTACCGCTGTGTCGTCCTTCTGCAGGACGGTAATCAGTATGTGCATCGAGATTAATGCAATTAATTTGTGCAAGTGGTAAAACGCCTGCCTTATGTAAACCCTTGGCTGCACCTTTAATTAAAGGATAAGCATTATTATGTCCGCCACCAATTGCGATTGGAATTTTATTTCTTGCTGTAATGATTTTTGTTAATTGCTCTACATCTTCATCCACCAGCGTTACAGCATGACGGTAGGCTTCAATCTTTTCATCATGCCCATGAGCATTTCCTTCAATTAAAGTTTCTATGTCAGAAAAATCAAAATGACCCAGCAGCATAATTTCATCACCCTGCAAAAAATCACTGCTCTGAGTATTTAAAAAAGCATTTAAGAATGGAAACCAGGCTGTATTTGTTCCTCCTACTCCACCATTTGCTTTTACACCAATATCCTCCGGAATACCAAACAACACATACTTGGCATTTGATTTTTCCAGCACCTGTTCAAACTGTTCACGGGTATTTACAAGCTGAACCCTTTCACCTAACTTGGTTTCAAAACGGCGGATCTTGGTAAGCGTAAGAACATCCTCTTTATTATAAAAACGGAAGCGTTGCATAGTATCAAATTTGTGTCAGAATGAAGTTAGTTGTTTTATTCTAACAGAGCATCAGCTAAAAAACTCCCCGGCTATCATTACTTTATCGATAAGGTTTGAACCAAATGAATACGGAAGATATGCCAGTGAAGGGATAGGTTTTGTAAAGATGAGGTTAGCCCTTTTCCCGACTGTAATACTTCCCAGTTCATGTTCCAGTTCCATAGCACAGGCTGCATTGATGGTTGCTGCGTTGATGGCTTCTTCCGGCAACATCTTCATGCCAATACAACTCATCGCAACCACAAGGTTCATATTACTGCTGGGTGAAGAGCCGGGATTAAAATCACTTGCAAGGGCAACAGCAGCACCTGCATCAATCAATTGACGGGCCGGTTGAAAAGGCATCCGCAAAAAGAAAGCGGCAGTGGGCAGCAATGTTCCAATAGTTGATGAAGTTGCTAAATCTTTGATATCTTTTTCTGTCATTGTTTCAAGATGATCAACAGTCAATGCATTTAGCTCAATCGCTTTTTGCAGGCCGCCAATACTGTTAAGCTGATTAACATGCAGTTTGGGTGCTAACCAGTACTTTGATGCAGCTTTGCAGATCGTTTCCATTTCATCTGCAGAAAAGAACCCTTCTTCACAAAATACATCCACATAATCAGCCAGTTCTTCTTCTGCTATCACCGGAAGCATTTCATTTATGATGAGATCAATATAACCCCGATGATTTTCTTTATACTCCGGCGGGTATGTATGCGCTGCAAGAAAAGTTGCTTTTACAGGAATGGGTGAGGTTTCTTTCAGTTTTTTAATTACACGTAACATTTTTAATTCAGCTTCAACAGAAAGACCATATCCGCTTTTATTTCTACGGCACCTGTGCCTGTTTGTATCAACTCCTGCAAACGGCTCCATGCAAGCCTTACCAATTCAAGTTCTGTTTTCTCTGCCAACTTTTTTGCAGAGTTTAAAATACCTCCACCCTTTGCAGCAATTTCTGAATAGCTGAGTCCTTTTATTTTATCAACAAACTCATCTTCACGGCTGGCGGCAAACACGAGATGGGTATGACTGTCGCACCAGGTGGGTAAAACACATTGACCGGTTGCATCAAATTTATTATGAATAGTTTCTTCCCTGTTGCCAATCGCCTCCATCGTTCCATACTCAGCAATCAACCCATCTTTAACTACTAAGAAAGCATTTTCAATACAAGGCAGATTTGCCAATTCATTTCCACGGAGTAAATTCGATTTTTCTCTTACCCCAACCAGTTGCTGAATATTTGTAACAAGAACAGTCATGTTATAAATGTAGCAGATTTATTTTTGTGAACTAAATTTACAAAGTAAGTTTATTCAGTAATGGAACGCTTTACCACAATAATATTGAAATACAGAAGCCAGGGTGAAAAAACCGGCTGGACCTATATTGAAATTCCTGAAGAAATACCACAAAAACTAAAACCTGGAAATAAAAAAGAGTTTAAGGTAAAAGGCAAACTCGATCAATATAGTTTTCAACGCATGTCGTTATACCCGGTTGGTGGCGGGAAATTTATTATGTCGCTGAATGCTGACATAAGAAAAGCAATCGGAAAAAGGCAAGGCGCATCAATTAATGTTCAGATATCAGCTGACGAAAGTGAATTTATTTTTAATGCTGATTTTATGGAATGTCTGAATGATGAGCCAAAAGCACTGAATCATTTCAAAACGCTGCCCGGCTCCCATCAACGCTATTTCAGCAAATGGATCGAAAGTGCAAAAACAGAAATAACCAGGGCAAAACGGATTGTAATGGCAGTAAATGCTTTGTCGAAAAAATGGGGTTACGGGGAAATGATCAGGGCCGGTAAGGACCGAAAAGACTCTTTTAGCTGAACTCTTATCAACAAAAACAATTGTTAGTGTGCATAATCAGTCGCAAAAAATACTTTTTGGCCGGGTTACTTTTTTTTGAAATATGTATAAACAGCGGAAAGAATTGCTTTCCGGCCGGGCTTTTTGTTTACACCGCTGAACAGTATCGCCTGGCTAAACACTTAAACTTACATTAAGAATTATGGTACAAAAAACTTATTTCAAGACAAAAGATTACTGCAAAGTGAAGTTTGCATTTAAGCCTGAAAATGCCGAAACAGTTGAAATCCTTGGCTTGAACAGTGACTGGAAGAACTCTATTGTAATGAGTAAAAAGAAAGACGGAACCTTCAGTGATGAAGTTAACCTGCCTAAAGAAACAAAACACGAATTTAAATACTTAGTGAATGCAACTGAATGGCTGAATGAGCCCGAAGCTGACGAATTACTGCCAAACGAATTTGGTGGAAGCAACAGTGTAATCGTGTTGTAATTTTTACTAACCTTTTATCAATATATAAACCGGTAGTTTTTGCATCATGTTTGAACATGATGCAAAAACTACCGGTTATTTCTATGTTCCTGATATGAATTTTAATTCAGAAATTAAAATCATATCAGTAGCCACCCATTCTTCTTCGCCTGATAATTTCTTTTATCAGCTTCTCCATTTCAACTGCGTGAAAAACAATTGCTGATGCACCAAAACAAATGGCCAGTTCATTTACTGTAAGTGGATTGGTTTTAAAAATTTCATTTGCAAAAGGCAGATAAATAACTCCCATCTGCAATAAAATTGTCAGCAACACAGCGCCAACCAGCGGCATATTACTGAAAATGCCCTGTTTAAATAAAAATTCCCTTTCACTCCTGATCGCCATAACATGTCCTAATTGTGTTAAGGCCAAAACTGTAAACACCATTGTTTGCCAATGTTCATTTCCATTATTAATGGCCCATGCCTGTACCCCAAGCGTAACACCGGCCATTAACAAACCAACCCATGCAATATGATAGCCAATGCCTCCTGCAAATAAGTTCTCCGTTGTTTTACGGGGTGGGCGATTCATAATATCTTTTTCTTCTTTCTCACTTGCCAGCGCAAGACCGGGCAATCCATCAGTAACAAGATTGATCCACAAAATATGAATGGGCAATAACGGAATAGGCAATCCTATCAACGGAGCAAGAAACAAAGTCCATATTTCTGCACCATTACAGGTCATGATGTACTTTACAAACTTGCGGATATTATCATAAATGCGTCTTCCTTCTTTTACAGCTTTTACAATGGTGGCAAAATTATCATCGAGCAGAATCATATGTGCTGCTTCTTTGCTTACATCCGTACCATTAACTCCCATGGCCACTCCAATGTTGGATGCTTTCAACGATGGTGCATCATTCACACCATCACCGGTCATGGATACAAAATTTCCTTTACGCTGCAATGCTTTTACAATATTCAGTTTCTGTTCAGGCGAAACCCTTGCATACACTCTTATCTGTTCTACCTGCTCTTCAAATTCTTCAGCAGACATGGCCTGTAATTCCTTACCGGTGATTACAAGATCATTCTTTGTCAGAATTCCAATTTGTCTTGCAATAGCTGATGCAGTTGCAGGATGATCGCCGGTAATCATTACCGTATGAATCCCTGCTGTTTTACATTCCTGGATTGCCAGCTTTGCTTCTTCTCTCGGAGGATCAATCATACCGGCTAAACCGGCAAATAAAAGATCCGTTTCAACACTTTCATAATGAAAAGGCTCAGGAAGTTTATCAATTAATTTATATCCGAACGCAATTACACGAATCCCATCAGAAGCCCATTCCTCTGCTTCTTTTAAATACAGCTCTGTATCCGGATTGCTTTTTAAAGCTGCGGTAACAGATTCTACTGCCCCTTTTGAAATAATAAGAAACTGATTGTTGAAACGATGAACAGTAGTCATGCACTTCCTGTCTGAATCAAAAGGCAATTCAGCAACTCTTGGGAGCCGATCTTCTAACTCTTTCAGTTCTACAGTTGAATGTTGCTGAATAAAATATTCCACCAACGCCATCTCAGTAGGGTCACCCAGTAAAGAGCCCTGCTCCGTTTCTTTTACATCATGATTTAAAGCCATTGCACATTCCAGTACTGCCAGCCGTTTAAAAAGAAATTTTTCGTTTTGCTGATCATGCACCTGCACTACTTTCATTTTGTTCTGTGTAAGTGTCCCGGTTTTATCAGAACAGATGAATGTTACAGATCCCAGCGTTTCAACAGCAGGAAGTTTTCTGATCAGTGCATTTATCTTCACCAGTCTTTTTGCTCCTTTTGCAAGTGCAATTGTAATCAGAGCAGGCAATGCTTCAGGAATAGCAGCTACTGCCAATGATATTGAAATAAGGAGCATCGTCAGTGGTGGTTCGCCACGTAACAATCCAATTACAAATAACAAAAGGCAGATAAATAAAATAAGATAAGATAATTTCCGTCCGAAATCGGCCATACGTTTTTGCAATGGTGTTGCTGCTTCATCTTCCTGCAGCAATTTTGCAATCAAACCTATTTCCGTTTGCATACCGGTTGCTACAGCAATCCCTTTTCCTCTTCCATATGTAACAAGTGTACTTTTAAAAGCAATATTGAGCCGGTCGCCAATTGACAGATCAGCCTGTTCAAGTATTCGTTCTGTTTTTTCTGATGGAACTGACTCTCCCGTTAAGGTCGACTCGTCAATTCGAAGCCCGTTAATTTCTATCAACCTGAGATCAGCCGGTACTACATTTCCTGCTTCCAGTAAAACAAGATCCCCCGGCACTATTTCTGCAGATGGAATGAGGAGTGGTTTTTCATTCCTCACAACCTGTGCCTGGAGAGCTGCAATTTTCTTCAGCGCTTCAATTGCTTTTTCAGCTTTGTACTCCTGTACAAAACCAACAATTGCATTAAGAATAACTATGATGAGGATAATGATTGTATCAGTTAAATCACCTGCAACACCTGCAATAACAGCTGCTGCCATTAACACAACAATCATAAAATCCTTAAACTGATTGAGAAATAAAATCCAGGGGGGCCGCTTCTTTTTTTCCTGTAATTTGTTAGGGCCGAATTCGGCCAGCTTTTGTACTACTGAATCTGATGTTAGTCCGTTTAAAGAAGACCCTGTCTTCTCAATGACTTCGGAAGTGTCAAGGATATGCCAGTTCATAATGTATAAGTATCATTTTAAAGATACTGATAATTATGCCTTTTTCGAATAGAAAAACACAATGACTGAAGTATGACTTTATTTTAACTTCGAAAAATAATTGTATCATAAAATTTGTTTCTGAAACAAAATTCTTCCTTCAGGTATCCTTCCTGTACAAAGCCTGTTGATTTGAGTATTGCAGCAGACGCAAGATTGCCGGAAGATGTTCTGGCTTCTACGCTATGCAGTTTCATTTCTTCAAATCCATATTCCAGTACTTTCAATAAAGCTTCTTTCATAATTCCCTTTCGCCAGTAAGCAGGATGCAATGTGTAACCTGTTTCTGCACGGTGATGCTGCGACTGTATGCGCCAGTAACAGATATTGCCAATGAGGATTGAGGGATTCTCACTTAAAGCAATACCCCACATGATTGCCTGGTTTGCATCTATATCAAGATTAATACTTTCAATAAACTCTTTTGCCACTTCTTCATTTGCCGCAGGCTCTTTACCTATAAACTGCAGCACCTGCTCATCCGACCGGAGAAAAAAAATCTCAGGTGCATCACTGATTTTTATTCTGCGTAACAGCAGCCGTTCAGTTTTTAATTCGGGGAATGGATGAAAATTCAGATGAAGCATAGATGACAGGTTTATTATTAATAAGGAAAACACTTCAGATGAAGTTAATATGATTTGACAATTCGATGAGAATAAAAAAGATGTTTTGTGATTGAAATCATAATGACCTCTGTTGATGCAGAATAATTTTGTGAAAATTAACACAAATGCAAATAAGTACACAAAGCACACTTGGCAATATTGTTAAACAATATCATGCAACAGCACTTATCTTCGAAAAATATAACCTTGATTACTGCTGCAACGGTAAACGGAGCCTGGAAGAAGCATGTAAAGAAAAAAACCTGCCTCTTGATACGCTGGTATATGAACTGGCGAAAGCAATTGGCGACCCAACAGAAAATGACCAGGATTTTGATTCATACGATCCCGAACAACTCATCAGCCATATTATTCTGAAACACCACTCTTTTGTAAAAAAAACAATTCAACCAATTGAAGAACATTTACTGCGTGTAGCTTCTAAACATGGCGACCGCTATCCCGAAATGAAAAAAGTATATACAACCTTTCTTGAAGTTGCAGATGAACTTCAATCACATATGCAAAAAGAAGAAATGATTCTCTTTCCACGTATTCGTGAAGTTTATTATGCCGGTAAAAAAATTGAACATACTGAATTCAGTTCTAATTTTATCAGTGGCCCTGTAAGTGTAATGGAGGCTGAGCATACACATGCAGGAAATGGGCTGGATGAGATCAGGCAGCTTACCAACAATTACACAGCTCCTGTCGGGGCCTGCAATACATTTGCATTAGTGATCAATGAACTTAAAGCATTTGAAGAAGATCTGCATCAGCATGTGCATCTTGAAAATAATATCCTGTTTCCAAAGGCAGAAGAGCTTTTGCTGGCAGCACTTTAATTAAATTAGTCCTTATGTAAAACTATTGTTCCTGGCAGTGTAAGCTGTCAGGATTTTTTTTAAGAGGATAGCCTGCTATATGAATTCATCACTTAGTCAAATGAATTGCTGAGGGTTTCAAATGCTTAATAAAAGCCATGTCATTTTTTAGGCTCAATCAAATCCCAAAGGTTTCCATACAAATCTTTAAACACTGCTACTGTTCCATAAGGTTCCGCAACAGGTTCCCGCACAAATTCAATCCCTTTTTTAAGCATTTGCTGTTGATCACGCCAAAAATCATCGGTATAAAGAAATAAGAATACACGGCCACCTGTTTGATTGCCGATCCTGCTTACCTGTTCATCCTTAGCAGCCTTCGCCAGTAAAAGCTGAGTACCTGAGGAGCCGGGTGGAGCTATGCGGACCCACCGTTTTGTCTCACTTAAAACCGTGTCTTCCACTAATGTAAAACTGAGTTTGCCTGTATAAAAATCAATTGCTTCATCATAATCCCGAACCACTAAAGCGATATGTGCAATTTGCTGTTTCATATAGATTGCTTGTTTTTCAAATGTAAATCATCGGCTGATATCATAAGTTAAAATGCTGTGAATTAGCTATATACAGGCAGGCAAAGAAGTTACAACAGCATAAAATTAAAATCGACCGCCTCGCAAATAAAACCTACCTTTACAGCGTCATTTGAGTTAATCTCTTGTAAGCGATCAATCATTCTTCTGTTCTAGTATTTTTCTTTTACACCAGCATTCCGCTCAAGTTTTATTAAATTATAATTTTTATCAGACATGAACATTTATGTTTCAAATTTAGGTTTCAACGTACAAGACGCTGACCTGAAAAATTTATTTGCCACTTACGGCAACGTTTCTTCAGCTAAAGTAATTTTTGACAAAATGACCAATCAGAGCCGTGGCTTTGGATTTGTTGAAATGCCCGACGATGCATCTGCACAAAAGGCGATCGATGAGCTCAATGGCACTACCACTGATGGCCGTGCAATTAAAGTAGTAGAAGCAAGACCACGTGAAGAGAAACCACGCAGCAATACAAGATGGTAATCTGATTGCAGGTACAGTCATCATTTTCTTAATCAAACAATTTCACGTATGACGAATGACATGATTGAAAAATTCATCGATAACAAAGGACAGAAAAATGCGAAGGTGAATATTCATTTTAAACAAAGAGATACGGTTAAAGGTGTGTTTATCCGCACCAATGATTATGATGAACTGAAATCTAAAAACTTTTGGCGCATTGTATCTGCTTCAAAAGTGGAAGAATGGGAAAAAACGAAAGACAGTAACCTGGCACGTATTTATAATGGCGCAGAGTTTACACGTTTAAGTGAAAACAATTAACCTGGCATTGTAAGTAATTACCGGAGTACTGAGCTTTCTGCTCAAACATCCGAAAAGAAGAACAGAAAAACAATTGAAGTATGTTTACACAAACCTGGAAAAAATATTTGCCCGTTATTGTAATTCTTTTGAAACGGTCGGCAAGCGGCGCTCAAACGCTGAATATGAACCATACCGATTTTGAAAGAGCAGCAGGCGGACGTAAAATAAAATATAGTTTTTCACAGCTTCAGTTAAATAACGGCCGTATCAATACTGCAGTAAAACAACTTCCACTGGCTAAAGAATTTGCTGTTTTGTTACAGGAAGACGAGCTGACAAGGAAGTTACTTCCCGGTCAGAATTTTGAATTTTCGATGAGCAATGATTTTTTGCTTACGATCAAAAACAATACACCGGTACCTGAAGCAGAAACAGAGGAAACAAATGAAATTACTGCAGATGAAGCAACAGCAGAAACTGTTGAATCAGCCTGATTTATTTGTTGAATGCTGTTAATGATTAACTTTATAACAGAACATTAGTTTAACTGCTGACCGATTAAAATCGTCAGCAGTTTTTTTTGACCTCAATTTGAATCAATATGCATCGCTCAGTTATTACAGGCACCGGATCTTATATTCCACCTGTTGTACAATCAAATAACGATTTTGCCAAACAAACCTTTTTATGCTGATAACCAGCAACCCCTTCCAACTCCTCTACTGTAATTGTAGAAAAGTTTAAACAGATCACTGGCATTGAGGAACGTCGTTATACAACAGATGATTTAACCACTTCAGATATTGGTGCTATTGCTGCGCAGAAAGCCATTGAAGACAGTGGTATAAATCCGGAAGAACTGGATTATATTATTGTTGCCCATAATTTCGGCAATGTTATTAAGCATACCATTCAAACAGATGCAGTGCCTTCTTTAGCTGCACTTATAAAACATGAGCTTGGTATTCACAACCCGAATTGCGTTGCTTATGATATTTTATTTGGCTGTCCAGGCTGGATACAGGGTGTAATACAGGCAGATGCTTTTTTTAAAGCAGGTATTGCAAAGAAAGCTCTTGTAGTTGGCACAGAAACATTATCGAGAGTAATTGATATGTACGACCGTGACAGCATGATCTTTAGCGATGGTGCAGGTGCTGCAGTACTTGAATACAAAGAAACAAATGAAGAGGGTTCAGGGATACTGAGCGCATCTGTGCAAACGCATTCAATAGAAGAGGTGGATTACATCCACATGGGCCAATCCTTTTATCCGGAAAGTGATCCGAAAATCCGCTATATCAAAATGAAAGGGCGTAAGGTGTATGAATATGCAATGAAGTATGTGCCTGCAGCCATGAAAGATTGCTTAGATAAAAGTGGTGTTGATATCAGCCAACTGAAGAAAGTATTTATACACCAGGCGAATGAAAAAATGGATGATGGCATCGTTAAACGTCTTTACCAGTTATACGATATACCAAAGGCCCCTGAACATATTATGCCCATGAGTATTCACTGGCTGGGTAACAGTTCTGTAGCAACAGTTCCTACTTTGTATGACCTTGTATTGAAAGAAAAAGTAGAACATCACCAGGTGAACCCCGGTGATGTAATTATGTTTGCATCTGTTGGAGCCGGCATGAACATCAATGCTGTTTGTTACCGGTATTAAGATGATGTATTAACGTTGCATGAATGCCTTCCCGTAACGCTTGCCTCTTGCAGCATTATGGAATCCGGCAACTGGTGCCCCGGCTGGTTTAGCAGCAACCGGCATACTGTGCATGGAACTGATGTCGTACATATGATCTTTTACAACAGGAATTGTTTTCTTAATGAGCTTTTGAATATCAGTCAAAAAAGTTTTTTCACTCCAGTCGCAGAAAGAAATTGCAATACCGCTGGCTCCTGCCCTGCCGGTACGGCCAATACGATGCACATAAGTTTCAGCAACATTCGGCAACTCAAAGTTGAGAACATGCGTTAACTCATCAATATCTATTCCACGTGCTGCAATATCAGTTGCAACCAATACACGGGTTTTTCTGTTTTTGAAATTCTCCAATGCACGTTGTCTTGCATTCTGTGCTTTATTACCATGAATCGCTTCTGCACGGATCCCTGCACGGTTAAGCTGCACAGTTAATTTATCAGCAGCGTGTTTCATCTGTGTAAACACCAATACAGTTTCAATGGTTTCATCTTTCAGCAACTGAATGAGTAAAGATTGTTTGTTATGCTTTTCAACATAATAAACTGATTGCTGAATCATATCAACCGTAGAAGCGGGAGGAGTTACCTCAACTTTTACAGGATTAGATAATAAAATATCTGCCAGCTGTTTAATTTCATTGGGCATGGTTGCTGAGAAAAACAAGGTTTGTCTCTTGGCAGGAAGTTTCGCAATGATGCGTTTTACATCATGCACAAAACCCATATCAAGCATACGGTCAGCTTCATCAAGTACAAAATATTTGATATCTTCTAATGAGATTACTCGTTGCTGCATCAGATCGAGTAAACGACCGGGTGTTGCAACAATAATATCAACTCCATTACGGATGGCCTGTACCTGGCTAAATTGCGGCACGCCTCCAAAAACCACTTTATGATTGAATGGAAGAAAATGTCCATACGCCTGTATACTTTCCCCGATCTGGATAGCCAGCTCACGGGTTGGAGTAAGGATCAGCGTTTGAATACGGCGATACTTTGGTTTTTCAATTTCGAACTGCTGAAACATCAGCTGCAGAATCGGAATGGTAAACGCTGCTGTTTTACCGGTACCTGTTTGGGCACAACCGAGTAAATCACGTTTTTGTAAAATAGCTGGAATGGCTTGTTCCTGGATAGGTGTTGGAGTGGTATACCCCTCTTTGCTCAAGGCCTGTAATACAGGCTCAACGAGCTGCAAATTGTTAAATGACACTATAAAATTCTTTTTGATTAATAAATGTGATAAGGCTACCAAAAAACGATCGGGTACTTTATCTGCCTTAGGTTAGAACATCACTTATTTGGGGAGAAAGACCACACAAACAGAGAGGGCAATAACATTAAGAACTGTAAAACTACATTTTTTTACCGGAAAAGGAAGCTTTTTCTTTTAGGCCCTGCTATTAGCTTACAGTATTATTTAACACGAATAATTTTAACAGGACAGAGTTTAGCCGCTTTTTCATTGGCTTCCCTCTCATCATCATTCACTTTAACCGTCCAGAATCCTCTGCTGTTTTTTGCATCCACCAATGTACTTCTTCCATCACGCTTCGACATACGCCAGCGGTCAGGAGCAGCCTCCACACAGTAGTTACAGCCAATACACTTTTCTCTTTGCTGG
Source organism: Chitinophagaceae bacterium (assembly GCA_016713085.1). Lineage (NCBI taxonomy): Bacteria > Pseudomonadati > Bacteroidota > Chitinophagia > Chitinophagales > Chitinophagaceae > Chitinophagaceae bacterium. Next base: position 19,806 of record JADJPV010000001.1, read on the forward strand.
GTAATAATGATCATAATTTATTCTGCATCTGCTGCAACTATCTTATATAATTTATCTGAATGATGAACAGGTGTATCCAGCGGGAATGCACAAAGATCGCCTTTCTCAGCTACAGTTGCTGCACCAGAATTATTTACATGCAGTGATTCAACAATTGTTTCTACAACGCCGATGTTTTTTCCAATGATCATTACCCTGTCGCCAACATGCAAAGGGTAACTTTCAATTTTAAACTCAGCAATTTTATTGCGGGGATAATAATGATTGCCTTTACCAAGATAGATTTTTTTAACCGTTGCTTTTGAACCTGACATATCTGTCCACTCACCAATTTGCTGACCGTGAAAATAACCACCCCAGAAACCCCGGTTATATACTTCTTCCATGCGCTTTATCCATGCTGCTGCTTTTTCAGATGAATAGGTATTCTTGTAATAACTGTCAATCGCTTCACGGTAACATTGCGTAACAGTCTTTACATAATCAGGGCCTTTCCCTCTTCCTTCAATCTTCAGCACTTTCACTCCTGTTTCAAGTAGCTGATCGATAAAATCAATTGTGCAGAGATCTTTGGGCGACATGATATACTCGTTGTCAATCTCCAGCTCATGACCATCTTCAATATCAATCACTTTGTATTTTCTTCTGCAATTCTGTAAACATGCGCCTCTATTGGCAGATGCATTTTGCGTATGTAAGCTGAGATAACATTTTCCTGAAACTGCCATGCACAAAGCACCATGAGCAAATACTTCAATCTCAATTAAATTACCTGAAGGGCCTTTGATGTTTTCTTTTTTAATTCCATCGCAAATTGATTTTATCTGCCGTAAACTCAATTCTCTCGATAGCACCATTACATCTGCAAACAACGAATAGAAGCGAACTGTTTCAAGATTGGTGATATTTAATTGCGTAGAAATATGCACTTCCATTTGCTGGCTGCGTGCATAAGCAATCACTGCCTGATCGGATGCAATCACAGCTGTGATCCCTGCGGCTTTTGCTTCATTGATGACTGTTTTCATCAACGACAGATCATGATCGTAAACAATTGTATTGAGAGTAAGATAGCTGCGAATATTATTTTTATTGCAGAGAGAAGCAATTTCAGGTAAATCATCAACAGTGAAATTCATGGTGGCTCTTGCACGCATGTTGAGTTGTTCTACGCCGAAATAAACAGCGTCTGCACCTCCCTGTATGGCAGCCTGCATTGATTCAAAGCTGCCGGCAGGCGACATTAATTCCACTTTAGTTAAATCCATGAATTGACAATTGAGCTGCAAAAATACTTACATGCCTCAAGTTTATAGCTGAGTTTAATCAGTAAGCAAACCAACCTTGTTCAGAGGGGGATGATTATAGCTGCCGGAAGAAAATCCATCACTTAATTGCTAAACTGTTGCGACAGTGCATTTGAAATCACCTTAAATCCATTTTCTTTATTAATCAGGTGATAACGGTTATTGATGGCCCTGATATTGGGGTTTGAAAAATGTTTTTCATTGTAAGGAATAACCAGGTCTGTTTCATTCAGAATTTTTCCTGTTTCATCTACTGAACGTGTAAACACCCTGTAATGAAAATGCCAGGGATTTAAATCATCTTCTGATCCCGTAGATGAATACGTATCATTGTACCCTTCAAAAATCAATTCACTTGTATGATGCGGATGCTCTGCAAGTGCTTCAGAAATATTGATGAAATGATTCATTTCAGGATCATTATGGGTAATTCCACTGTCCCAGATTGTTTCACCATTCAGGAAAATGACCATTCTGTTATCTACATGTTTTACATTGATCCAGTATTCTTTTTTCATTTTTTCTATTTTTCTATGAAAGGTTATTGTTTAACGGCATAAAGTTTAAACTTAATGCCGAAGCAGGAAATGATTAAAATTATCTGCCGGACTGATGATCGTTAATTCCGGCTACCCGTAAATATTGTTAGTTACCCGCCATATGGGAGAAATCAATCATTAATCAGCCATATATCTTCTGTGTTACAGGAGAGAAACACCCTGCTACCAGTTGTTAGCTCATTTTTGTTTGTTTTTACTCTTACTGATTGTTGGTCAATCAATACATCAATGGTATAATAACTGCCCCAGTAAAGTACCTGCTCTACAATACCCGCAACTGAATTGCTTTCGAAATCAGTGATGGTAAACTGTTCGGGGCGGATAAGCATCTTCTTACCCATTAAATCAACATTGCTCAAAGATGTAAATGAACAAGATTTCCTGACATCGATTAAATTATAATCACCCAAAAGACCAGCACAATATTCATTGATGGGCTGCTGATAAACTTCTTTTGGCGTTCCTTTCTGAACAACCCTTCCATCTTTCATTAAAAGAATGGTATTCGCCCATGAAAGGATATCCAGTGCGTCATGCGAAACCATAATAAAGGAGATGTTCATTTTTTCACCCAGGTCATGAATTACTTTTTTGATGGTTCGTTTATGTACAGCATCAAGATTGGAAAAAGGCTCATCGAGCAATAATAAACGGGTTGACCCGATCAGTAACCTGGCTAAAGCAATCCGTTGTTTCTCACCGCCTGAAAGCTGATCAGTTTTACGGCCTGTTAAATGATCAATCTGGCAAATACGGTACAGGTTAGCCGCTTCTTCTTCGCTAAGCTTATTAAACATTTCCAGCAGATCCCGTACCCAGTAATTATTCCGCAGCTCAAAATACTGGCTCAGGTAGCCAATACCTGGGTGCCCCGGAATCAACTGATCATTCGGGCCAAGAATTTTCTTACCCTCAAACCGTATTTCACCGGCAGAAGGTTCAGCCAATCCGCCAATCATTTTCAGCAAGGTTGTTTTACCCGACCCCGTTTCACCTGCGATGGCAATGTTTTGAGCGTATTCCTGAGTAAAGTTGATATCCTTTACTGAAAAGTTCCCCTTCCCTTCAATACTGATTCCTGTAACTGATAACAAAGCCATGGTTCGAAAATAAACCATACGCTGCAAATGACAAGAAAAGCCAGTTTCTGCAGAATCAGTTGTGGTTACTCAAGATTAAGAAGTTGAGCAATTGACAATGAAAAACAGCAACTGACTTTTTATTCACAAGTCTTAAGCAGGAACGAGTTGCGGCTGTAAAAAGCTTATCTTTGACCTAATCTGCTGAAAATATTCCCCCTTTTTCCCCAGATCAACTTCGTCATTATCCTTCTCCGTTTGGAGAAATATTCATCACTCGATAAAAACAATTATGGCAGAAACCTGGAATAAAAAAGAAAGAGAAAAGAAAAAGCAGCAAAGCAGGAAAGAAAAAGAAGAAAGAAAGCAGGAACGGAAGGAAACCGCTAAAAGCAAAAATCCTGATGATATGCTGGCGTATATTGATGAGAACGGGAATATCTCATCAACTCCCCCAGACCCTAAAAAGATGAGAAAAGTGCGACTGGAAGACATTGAAATCGGTGTCCCTAAACACGAACCGGTTGATCCTGCAGATCTCATCAGAACAGGTATTGTTACCTTCTTCAACGAATCAAAAGGGTATGGCTTTATCAAGGATATGGAAACACAGGAAAGTGTGTTCGTACATATCAATGGTTTAAAAGAAGCCATTAAAGAAAACAACAAAGTAACTTTTGAAGTGGAAATGACGCAGAAAGGTGCAAGTGCGATTAATGTTAAAATGGCAAATTAAAATTACCTTATTTATAAAATAAAAAAGAGGGCGTTGCCCTCTTTTTTATTTTCAGCATTCTTTGCTTTCTATGAATTTAGTTTATAGCAAATTAACTCAGCAGATACTTTATATCATTAGTCAGGATAAACTTGTTTCGTACATTTAATTTTAAGAATCACAGTCAGCAGGAATTCACCATGCAAAAGAAAGTACATCTGGTATTAGGAAGTGGTGGCGCAAGAGGTATTGCACATATTGGCGTAATTGAATTACTGGAAGAACAGGGCTTTGAAATCATCAGCGTAACCGGCTGCTCCATGGGTGCAGTAGTTGGCGGCATGTATTGTGCCGGGTACTTAACTGCCTATAAGGATTGGTTGCTTACAATGAACAAAACAAAAGTGTTCAACCTGTTCGATTTTACATTTACCAAACAGGGCTTTGTAAAAGGCGAACGTGTGCTTGCCCAGTTACATGGATTTACGGGTGAACAGAAAATAGAAGATTTAAAAGTCAGGTTTACAGCTGTGGCTACAGATATCATGCACAAAAAGGAAATCCACTTTCAATCGGGCAATTTGTATAAAGCACTGCGTGCTTCCATTGGTATTCCGGGGTGTTTACACCTGTTCAGGAAGCAGATTCTTATTTGGTGGATGGTGGAGTATTAAATCCATTACCGTTAAACTTAGTAACCAGAAATGAAGGTGAGTTGATTGTTGCAGTGAATCTCAATGGACATGCAAAACCGAAACAACCTGCACCTGCGAAACAGGAGATAACGGAGAATGCAGCTGATACATGGGCATGGTTAAAAACCATTTCACTTCCCGTAATAAAGAAAGACAACAACAGCAACACATTAAATTATTCACTGGTTGAATTATTAAGAACCTCTTACAATTTTACGCAAGACAGGTTAACGGAGATGATGATCCGGTTTTATCCGCCTGATGTGTTAATTGAAATTCCCCGTAACACCTGTTCTTCTTTTGAATTTTATAGGGCTGCTGAATTGATTGCATTGGGAAAGGAAGCTTATAATGAAGGGATGAATAAATATGAAATCAGTAAGTTTTCCTGAAAATCTCCCAAAAATCAGCCTACTTAAGAACGCTTTCAAAATAACCTTTCAGATTATAACCGTGTTTAATGTCAAACTCTAAACATTTAGTGCTTACTTTTTTTGTTTAAACACGCTATAGGATATTATACATCCAATGCAAAGCCCGATGAATAAATAAAATTCAAAGTTTATCTTGCTAATGGGATAGTTTACCGTGAATTTTTCATTGGCTGTATTTAAGCCCCTCGCCATAGTTGAAAAATATGATCGTATCATTTGTTGTCTTACTAAAATAGAAAGAGTTATACTGGCAAGTATAATCAGAATGCTTATCATTTTCTGCTTTTTTGAAATAATGGGTGTCACACGCCAGATTAATAATAGGAAAAACGGCATTAACCCAAATACCAATGAAAACACCAATGCTATTCTGGAAATGCTCAAAAAATCCGTCTCTGAATAATATCCATTGTCAGCTTTTGGAAGCATAAATTCAAACAAGTCGCTAAATGCAAAGTATACAGATACGAACAGAATTAGTGAAATGAAAAAAGCCAGAAGGACTTCGATTTTAGAGCTTTTCATTAGTACTTACATTTAAATTTTTTCTTACCCTAACACCAATTGCTGATGTAAATGAGTAACTGTTTCAGAAGCATCTTTACATAATCCTGAATGCACTGCTGAACTTTGTACTACAGTACTCCGTTTAGCTGTTAACCAGCGAAAACGGGAAGCAAGATCAAGTGCGGCAATTGGGCCGGCATCGCTGTTACCCTTGCTGATTTGTTCAAACGCTTCGAGATGAGAACGCACATCGTCAATATCTATTTCAGGAAATAAGGTGAGCAGTTTCTTTTCATCCAGCGTATACATCATCTGTAAAAAAGCCGGCTTCTTACTGTACACAATAACACCCACGTTCAGGAATTCTTCCCGTTCCACCCGTGGTACAACCCTGATGACAGCATATTCAAATAAGTGATTGTCTTGCATGCAGTGCTTCGTTTACAAAAATAGCAGAGTGTTGAACCCTGCTGATTAAAAAATTACTGTATACTTCACGCATTGCTTCCGCACTTCCCTGCATGTCCTCATTCTGCAGCCACAGATCAGGAATTAAGGAAACAACTGATTTTATTTTTTCTGCTGTCAAAATCACTCTTGATGATTCATCTGCCTTTTCAATTTCTCCTGCCTGGCTCAGCAACACATGATCTTTAATCTGTACAAATGGCTTCAACGACTGCTCTTCCCAGTTCTGCCATGAATGATGAAAGTACAAAGCGGCACCATGATCAATGAGCCAGAGTTCATTCCGCCAGCTGAGCATATTCGTATTTTTAGCAGTACGGTCAACATTGGTTAAAAAGGCATCAAGCCAAACAATTTTTGAAGCCAGTGCTGAATCAAGCCGTTTCACTGCAGGATCATAAGTAATGGCTCCTGATAAATAATGCAATGCCAGGTTCAGTCCAACACTTGCCTTCAGCAGATCCTGAATTTCTTCATCGGGTTCTGTGCGGCCAAATGCTTCATCGAGGTTGGCAAATACAATTTCAGGAATTTTTAATCCAAGAGCTCTTGCAATTTCACCGCCAATCAGATCAGCGATCAACGCTTTACTTCCCTGCCCTGCTCCACGGAATTTCAAAACATATAAAAATCCGTCGTCGGCTTCGGCAATTGCAGGCAATGAACCTCCTTCACGCAAAGGAGTTACATAGCGCATTACCTGTACTGTTCTTATTTCTGTTTGTTGCACATTCATATTCCTGCAACAAAGATTACAGTTTTCAGCTGAATATTAAAAGTTTGTTTCTGTGAACTAACTCCTGTTGCGTTTAATGAATTTCCACACTTCAATCCATAAGGTAGCAAGCACGGCAACGGCAGCACATATACCGATTGTGGAAATTGACAGTTGATTTAAGTTGAACAGATTCCTGATAAATGGAACATAAATTAATGCTGCCATAAACAACAGGGTAATTCCAATAATCAAAGGAACAAGGTTGTTCTTATAGGTCCATGTTTTGATAATTGAATAATAAAAGGAACGGTTGACAAGTGTTAAGAAAATATTACTGAATAAAAGTGTAATGAAAATGATTGTACGAATAGTGGTCTCATCACTGCCCTGCTGCATGAAATAATAACCTATGCCCAAACATCCTCCTGTAATCATCAACCCCTGAAGAATACTGACAGTTAATTGCCGAAGTGATAAGAATGTAGCTCCTGCTTTTCTTGGAGGACGTTGCATTGTACCGGGCTCCATCGGTTCATTTTCATAAATGATGGAACAGGTTGGTCCCATTATAAGTTCAAGGAAGATAACATGAACCGGTGAAAAAATATTTGTGAACTTCCATGCAAGTAATAAAGGAAGTGCTACAATTAGAATGATTGGGATATGAATGGAAACGATATACTGAATGGCTTTTTTGAGGTTATCATAAATCTTACGTCCCAACGCTACAGCATCTGTCATATGTGCAAGGTCATCATCGGTAAGAATTAAGGATGCAGCACTTTTTGCAACTTCACTGCCACGTAGTCCCATTGCAATTCCGATATGTGCAGCTTTTAATGCCGGGCCATCATTTACTCCATCACCGGTCATTGCAACCACTTCACCATTTTCTTTTAAAGCATCAATCACTTTCAGTTTTGCTTCCGGAAACATGCGTGCATAGATATCAACGTCTTTTACTTTTTTCTGTAAATCCTCTTTGCTTAGATGTAAAATCTCTTCGCCTGTCAAAACATTGCTGTTATGTTCTAATTGTATTTGTCCAGCAATAGCCAGAGCAGTTTCAGCATAATCACCTGTAATCATTTTTACCGGTATTCCCGCTTCACGAAATGTTTTAATTGTTTCTGCAATTTTTTCTTTTGGTGGATCCTGAAAAGCAATCAACCCGAAAAATTCATACTCAAATACTTCCTGTGCTTCCGGCCAGTCTTTTTCGTTCCAGATTCCTTTACCCACACCGAGAACACGATAGCCCAATCTTGCATACGCCAGCGATTGTTCTTCGATTTGTTTTAATTCTTTACCGGATAATTTCGATTGCCGTAAAATACCTTCCGGTGCACCTTTCACTGCAATAATTGTTTCGCCTTTTTCATTCCTGAAAATATGGGTCATCTTGGGAGGCTTACCCCCAATAGGATACTCATGCACCTGCTTAAATTCCTGTCGCCTGTCTGATGCTGTAGTTTTTTCATACAGCTCATGAATGGCTTTTTCCATCGGGTCAAATGGATTTGTTTCACTGCTCCACATTGCATATTCAATCAGTTCAGCCGGCAACCCATTGTTGTCTTTTATTTGTACAGATAAGTTTGTTTTAAAATCATAAACACTTTCAATACTCATTTTATTTTGAGTAAGTGTACCCGTTTTATCTACACATATCACCGTAGCAGAACCTAATGTTTCAACATACTGCGGTTGCTTGACAATAATATTATTCTTCAGTAAAACGGAAAGCACCCAATGCCTGAAATGTGCTGAAGGCAACGGGAATTTCTTCGGGAAGAACACTCATTGCTAAAGTTAATCCCTGTAGAAAAGATTGCAGCAGATCACCTGAATGATAAAAATTAAATCCAACCACAATTAAAAAAGCTGCTGCACCAATCCAAACCATATTACGTACAAATGAACGGATCTGATTTTGCAAAGGCGTTTTTACAACAGAGATTTCTTTCAATGACAAGCCAATCTTTCCAAACATAGTCTTTAGCCCAACCTCCGTAACTTTTACTGTTGCGCTTCCACTTGTGACTAATGTTCCTCTGTAAACTGTATTCTTGTTGTCGGCTGTTTTAATCACCGCAAAAGATTCGCCGGTAAGGATTGATTCATTGAGAGAAAAATCATTGGCACCAACAATTAATCCATCTGCTGCAACAACCTCACCTTCTTCCAGTATCAGCAGGTCATCGACAACTATTTCTTCTGTTGTTATCTGAACCAGTTCTCCATTACGCATCACTTTCGCATGTGCAGCCGACAGTTTCTTTAAAGCCTGTACAGCATTTTTGCTTCTGTATTCCTGGAAAAGTGAAATGCCGGCCACAATGAAAATGGACACCAGCATAATAATTCCTTCTTTATACTGACCAACAACAAAATAAATAATACAGGCAGCCAGCAACAATATAAACATCGGTTCCAGTATCACTTCTTTCAATACCTGCAACAGCACACGATCTTCCTGCATTTCAAGTGTATTGGTTCCATGCCTGCTGCGGCTGATGCCAACCTGTTCTGATGTTAACCCTGATTTAACTTCTGAAAACTCCATCTAAAGCAATTTACATTATAATCGTTTATGATATCCACTCCAATTACCGTAAGAAAATTGGTTCATTTAAATAAAACTGACGGAAAACATACAATAAGTGAAGTTTACAAAGTCAGTTCTTATCGTTTTGAAATAGAATGACATTAAAAAGAATTTGAAATGATTAAAGTCATAAAAATGAGAGCCTCCCTTATATAACTTCAATAAAACTTTTGCTTTATGAAAAAAAATCATCTATTCTTTATAAGTCTGTTCTTGCTTTCTCTTCAACTGAGTGCACAGGATGAAAATAAGATCGTTTCAAAATTCGACTTTATTCCCGGTGAGAAAATTATTTTCTTCGATGATTTTTCATCAGACAATATTGGTGATTTCCCAGCCTTATGGAATACCAACAGCAGCGGCGAAATTGTTACTATTGGCAAATTTCCGGGCAGATGGTTTCAAATGACAGGTGGCGGTTATTATATTCCGGAAGCCAAAGAAAAATTCTCTGATAATTTTACAGTAGAGTTTGACCTGGTACCTATGAACACAGAAACAATTGACTACATGTTCAATGTAAATTTTCTGTTTGTGTCAGGTACACTCAGTGACCCTAATGAAGGGGGTGCCATTCCGGGAAAAGCAGGAATAAGTATTACTCCCGGATATGAACAGGTAAACTGGACCAACTGGTCAGAAAAAACAGAAGGCTATAAAGACAACGGCAGTTCAATATTTAATTTTACTACCGGGGAAAAATATCATATTGCTTTCTGGGTACAGAAGCAGAGGATACGCATGTATGCCAACGATAAAAAGTGCTTGACTTACCCCGTGGATTAATTGACGGCTATGTGTACAATATTTTCAGGATACAAACTACTGCCGAAATAAAACCCATCATAGCGAATTTCAGAATAGCTGCGGGATTACCGGATATGCGTAATAAGTTATTAACTGAAGGTAAACTGATTTCTTACGGAATTCAGTTTGATGTAAATTCTGATAAAGTAAAACCTGAATCTTACGCTACAATCAAAGAAATTGCACAGGTACTGAAAGAAAATCCTGCACTTAAACTAAAAATTGTCGGGCATACAGACAGTGATGGTGATGATGCGTCAAACATGGATCTTTCCAAACGCAGAGCATTGGCTGTTAAAGCAGAACTCAATAAAACTTTCGAAATTGATAACAGCAGAATTGAAACAGACGGAAAAGGCGAATCTGTTCCAATAGCCGGCAATGATAATGCTGTAAATAAAGCCAAAAACAGGAGGGTTGAATTTATAAAACTGTAAATAAACTTTATGAAACGCATCTTAACGAATGCAGCATTCCTGTTTGTCTGCATGCCTGTTTGGCTAACTGCTCAGAATACAAAATACTTAACTGAAAAAAGCGGTATATGGTCTCTCTACAATAATAAACACCAACAGGGTGCAATGTTTGCTGCGTATGATAAAAATGTTACAGCAATCGCTGAATGGTTTCACCATAAGATTCCTTTACTGGCTAATCCAAAAGGCTTCGACCTTAATACCACCATCTTCGGAATGTGGGATGACAACTATAAAAAGAGAGCTTGTAATTATGCCATCAGGTCTCAACTCGTTTATAACTTTGAATTGTTTCTGCTTGAAAATGGAAAAGAAAGCAAGTGGGTAGTAGAACCTCCGCACTGGAGTTTTTACATCAACAATACCCATGCAGGTCACAGCTCAAATTTTTATTACGAAGGCTTTAAAGTGCAGGATGATCATCCATCATTAGAACTGCCTTTTGAAAAAGCAACCGCAGCCCTGGCTGATCTCTTCGCCGTTTTTCCTCTTGAAAAAGAAATTGCCCCTGGCGTACATCTCTATGGCGATGGCAACCTGGTTGTCTTTAATCCCGAACGCCCGGCTTTCTGGCTTCCTGTAATAGTGAAAGAAGTAATGGACATGAAACTTACTTATTACAGCATCAGGCCGCAGGATAAAGAAATACTATATGCCTACCTGAAGAAAGCCTATGATGAAATGACTACTGAAGAACTGAATGCCCCTGCATATTACGGTAGTGAAGATGGAATTGTACAGGTAAATGGTAAGAAAGAAGGATTACAAATTATGAAGTTCAATAAAGATTACTGGGATCGAAGTTTACCGTCTTCTGCAATTCAGTTCATCTGCATGTATTACAGCCCGAACAATGAAGAGTGGATGCAGGAATACATAAAAAATAACGGGCATCCGGATTATGCACAACTGGTAAGAAATGTAATTCCATTAAATGAACTGGCCGGATTGATTCAAAAGAAATAAAAACAATTAGTTTACTTTCCTATATTTCACAGTGTAATCAGCCGACATGTAATGCAGCAGTTGATACAATTTCACTTCAAATTCCTGCCCTTCTGAAGTCCAGTTAAAACTTTCGGCTGAATAAAACCCAAGACTGGGATCGGCATAATTGATGAAAGTCAGTTTACCATTTTGAAACTTATATTCTGTTTCAGCTGTAGATGGCCAGGCTGGTCCGGGAGAACCTGAACAGTTGAATTGAAGAACATGTTTTCCATTCTTTAGTGTAAACTGGAGTGTGCCTGCCGGCCCAGTTCCATCAGAACCTACCTTCACCCAAGTTCCAAGTATTTGGTCTTCTTCACTTATGGGTGCCTTGCCGCAACCGGTAAGCAACAGAGCAGAAAAGAAAGCTGCAATTATTAATAAATGTTTCATGATTACCAATTGACCCGCTAAAGTTAGTAAACGTTGCAGCAGGCTGCAATTTTTAAAGAAAAATATTTCATTCCCTGTATACGAGCAATCCACCTGCGAATTTATACCCTCATTCTTTCTTTCCTAAACTTTCAACTGCTTCATCCCTTTTTGGAACCGCCTGATCATCCTTGCAGTAATCATTTCCCAAAGCAGAATTTCCGTACATGGATAAATCTTATCTTCAATTTCATTCAATAACTGTTTGTCGAACAAAGTGATCTATATCATGGGAGTTGCCGGTTCGGGGAAAACCACCATCGGGCAACAGCTGTCTGCCAGAACAGACTATCCTTTTTATGATGCAGATCAGTTCCATCCACAGCAGAATATTGACAAAATGAAAAGCGGCACCCCGCTTACAGACGAAGACCGTTGGCCCTGGCTCGCCAATATTCATGCGTTTGCAAAAGAAAAATTAAGTTCAACCAGTATCATCATAGCCTGTTCTGCATTAAAGCAGGTGTACCGGGAGCGGCTCAGTAAAGAGATAGAACAGGATTGCAGATGGATATTTTTAAAAGGCGATTATACAACCATTCTGCAACGGATGAGTAACAGAGCCGGACATTATATGCCGGCAGCGCTGCTTCAATCGCAATTTGATACACTTGAAATTCCATCTGGTGCGCTGGAAATAAATATTGAACATTCACCGGAAGCAATCATTCATCAAATCATATCAAACATAGAGCCCATGCAGGAGTTTGGATTAATCGGGTTAGGTGTGATGGGTAAAAGCCTCAGCCGCAACCTTGCCGGTAAAGGATTTCGCTTATCATTATTCAATCGCCATGTGCCCAAAAAAGAAGAAGATGTAGCAAAAGAATTTATTGCAGCATTTCATGAACTCGCAACCGCAAAAGGATACGAAGACCTTACTCTTTTTACGGCTTCTTTACAATCACCAAGAAAAATTTTCCTCATGGTTCCTGCCGGTGAAGCAGTGGACGAAATGATTGAAATGCTGTTACCTCATCTTTCAGCAAATGATATTTTGATTGATGGTGGCAACTCTTTTTATAAAGACACCGAACGCCGTTGCAAACAATTGCAGGAAATGGGAATACCTATGTAGGCACAGGTGTTTCCGGTGGAGAAGAAGGTGCATTAAAGGTCCTTCGATTATGGCAGGTGGATCAGCAGAAGGATATGCAGCTGTGAAAATTTATTTAGAAAGTATTGCAGCAAAAGATCAGGCAGGTGGAAACTGCTGTGCGTATATTGGCAAAGGCGGTGCCGGTCATTTTGTAAAGATGGTGCATAATGGAATTGAGTATGCTGAAATGCAACTACTCGCTGAACTGTATTCAATATTAAGATGGACCGGGAATTACAATCCCGATGAAATAGCAGCATTATTCAAAGAACAGTTATCTGCCAATCTCAACAGTTATTTATTAGAAATCACTACTAAATTATTACAAAAGAAAGAAGGAGAAAAATGGCTGATAGATCTTATTCTTGATAAAGCAGGCAATAAAGGAACTGGTGGCTGGGCAACTGTTGCGGCCTGTGAGCTCGGTGTACCGATTCCAACTTTAACAGCAGCTTTGTTTGCCCGTTATCAATCTGAATTTTTAAGCGAACGGAAAATAGCTTCTGCCCTCTACCCTCTTCATCAACCAAAAGCAACAGTTGATACAACTGAATTATTCAATACATACCGCCTTGCAAGAATCATCAATCACCAGCAGGGATTTCATTTAATTAATGCAGCATCTGAAACTTATCATTGGAATATTGATATGCCGGAACTTGCAAGAATCTGGACCAATGGCTGCATCATCCGGTCAGAGCTGATGAGCACCTTGAGTAAATTACTGCAAGAACAGAAACACATTCTGCAACATCCTTTCATTGTAAAGCAGGTGGCAGAACATTCTTCTTCGCTAAACAAAGTTGTTGCAAATGCAACAGAAAACAATATCGCAGTTCCCTGCCTGGCAAGTGCCGCACATTACCTGTATGCTTATACACAGGAACAATCAAGTGCAAATATCATACAGGCACAGAGAGATTTCTTTGGAGCACATACCTATGAACGGAAAGATGATACAAGCGGTAAAAAATATCATACAAACTGGTTAGCTGAATAATTTCAATTATGCACTATCAAATCAAGAATTACATGAAACAATTAATCATCCTTACAATCGGCTTCATTCTATTCTCATCCTGTAAAAACCAGCAACAGGAAAAACCTGCCGCTACTCTGTATAACACTCTGTATCAGCCTGCCGTGTTTGCTGACCCTGCCCGACTGGAAAAAATCAAACAGACATTTGCAATTGTTGATAAAATTTACAAAGACTATGCAGACTCCAATCACTTTCCAGGTCTTTCATTTGGAATAGTGGTCGATGGAAAATTAGTTTACACCGGCAATTATGGCTATACAGATATTGAGAAGAAAATTCCTGTTACATCTTCTTCCATGTTTCGTATTGCATCCATGAGCAAAAGTTTTACTGCCATGGCTATTTTAAAACTGCGTGATGAAGGGAAACTGAATCTTGATGATCCAGCTTACCTGTATATCCCTGAATTAAAAAATATCAAATACCCAACTGCAGATGCACCGCATATTACGATCCGTCATTTACTATCGCATAGCGCAGGGTTTCCCGAAGATAATCCATGGGGCGACCGTCAGCTGGCTGATACAGATAAGGATCTGATGGAATTTATCGGCAAACAAATTTCGTTTTCCAATCCCCCCGGTATTGCTTATGAATACAGTAACCTCGGCTTTGCATTACTCGGAAAAATTGTTACCACTGTTTCAGGAATACGTTACCAGGATTATATCAAAACAAATATCTGGGAACCGTTAGGAATGAAAACTGCAGAATGGGAATATGGAAACGTTGCTCCTGATAAATTAGCACATGGCTACCGCTGGCTGAATAATAAATGGAACGAAGAAGAATTACTGCACGATACACCGGACGGTTCATGGGGCGCTATGGGAAGTATGATTTCCTCTGTTGATGAATTTGCCAATTATATGGCTTTGCATCTTTCTGCATGGCCGCCAAACAATACTGCAGATGATGGACCCATTAAAAGAAGTTCCGTAAGAGAAATGCATCATCCATGGCGATGGAATGGATTTAATCCTTCCTTTCAATATCCTGATGGAAGACTTTGTGCAGTAACAACTGCTTACTGTTATGGTTTGGGATGGATGAAAGATTGCGATGGTAAAACGTATATCGCTCACAGTGGCGGTTTGCCCGGCTTTGGAAGTCAATGGCGTATTATGCCTGATTATGGAATTGGTGTAATGGCTTTTGCAAACCGTACCTATGCCCCAATGGGATTTGTGAATTTAAGAGTACTGGACACGATTGTGAAACTGGCTGGTTTACAGCCACGGCAATTACCTGCATCAAAAATATTAGAGCAGCGCAAAAACGAACTCGTAAAAATTCTTCCCCGACTGGAACAATGCAAAACAAAGCGGCATCTTCGCTGAAAATTTTTTTCCTGATTATCCGATTGACACATTGAAGAAATATGCAGGAGAACTTTATGCAAAAGCAGGAAAAATTATTGCTGTGAGAGAAGTAAAACCGGAGAACCAACTGCGTGGATCATTTATCATCGAAGGCGAAAAAACAAATATTGAAATCTATTTTACACTTTCACCCGAAAACCCTGCACTGATCCAGGAATATTATATCCGTGAACAGCCAAAACTGGAAATAAAAAAATAACACGACAATCAGCCTGTTAAATGCTCTGTTTTACATGAAATTGGAATGCAATCTGAAAGAATTACCTTCGCCGCCTTAATCAAACAAAGACAGCATGAAACTGGAAGATGTACTGCTTCAGAGAAGCGAGCAAAAATGTGAACTATGTAAGGGTGAGAACAATGTAAAAATCTATGAAGTTCCCCCTGTTGACCGTACTACCGAAGACAACTGTATCATGATTTGTGATACCTGTCTTGCACAGATTGAAAAGAAAGCAGAACTTGATAATAAGCACTGGAATTGTTTATCAGAAAGTATGTGGAGTGAAGTACCGGGTGTACAGGTAGTATCATGGCGGATGCTGAACCGTTTACGGAATGAAAGCTGGGCTGCAGATAATCTCGATATGATGTACCTCGAAGATGAACGTCTTGCATGGGCCAAAACAACCGGCGATCATGATAATGACTCATCTGTTGATCTGCATAAAGACAGTAACGGAAACCTTTTACAAACTGGCGACACAGTGATCTTAACAAAATCACTGGATGTAAAAGGATCATCACTGAATGCTAAGATGGGAACAATTGTAAAAAATATTCATCTTGTAAAAGACAATATAGAACAGATTGAAGGAAAAATTGAAGGGCAGTTAATTGTGATTCTTACAAAATATGTAAGGAAGCAGAATGCTTAAACAATCTTTTCAATAATATATTACCAAAGAGGCGGACTGTAAACAGTCCGCCTCTTTTTTTTTTCTGTCAATTAATTAAAGTGATACAGTAGTCAGCTTTCCTGAAACTGTAACAGTTCCTTTCTGTGTTCCTCCACTGTAAGTACCGCCGGAATAAAACCCATTGGTAACAGTTGCACCTGTGCAGGTTCCGCCGGTATACACTTTATAAGCAGAACCGCTTTGCAATGCAGATGAAGAGAAAACAAAATAATAAGCAGTTCTTGCAGGTGCAAAAGTTACAAGACTGCTGCCGGATGCATCCTGGATATTAAACAAAGTTCCTGCTGTAACATTACCATTTACTTTTACCAGCACTGTATATTGTGCAGATGTATTACTGGTTGCTTCAATCATATTTCCTGAGTTGGGACCGGATGCAATTAATAACCCGCCTGAAATATTAAACGTACCATTTACATCAATGGCAACTTCCGGTGAAGATGGCGGGCCCTGTACAATTACAGTACCTCCAGTCATTACAACATTTCCATTACCATCAATCGGGTCACCTCCTGTTGAACTTAAAGAAACATTGCCGCCTGCAAAAGTTAGTAAACTTCCATCGCTTGCTTCACCGCCATTACCGTAAGTAGCATTTACACAATCATCAGATGAAACAGCTGTGATATTACCGTTAGTGAATGTAATAACGGGTGCTTCTATTCCTTCTGTTGATTTAGTAATATTCACTGTTCCGGTATTAAATATAATCGCTGCTTCCGATTTTATTCCATCATCAGTTGCAGCAATACTGATGTCTCCTCCATTCACAGTTAAAGCACCGTCGCTTTTCATTCCCTTTGCTTCACTTGTATTTGCACCATAAGTAAATGAAGTTCCTGAAGCAGTGATGCTAACAGCTCCTCCATTTACAGTAAGCGTACCATCAACACTGATGCCTTTACCTGCTGTGCCGGTACTTGTTATTGTTACAGTTCCCTGTGTCATTACAAAATTGCCATCACAATTAATTCCTGCAGCCGCAGCAATATCTGCATCATCCGTATCATAAAAAGCATTGCCGGAAGTTGTAACGGTTATGTTGCCATTGGTCAACATAAAATTTCCGCCTGTTTTAAATCCTTTCGCAGCTTTACCTGATACTTTTATTGTAATAGCATCACTGCTGTTAACAGTTGTATAGCTTTCACTTTTTATGCCGTTGCCTTTATCGCCTGTGGTGGTTACTTTAATTACAGCACCTTTAATTTCTACATAAGGAGTAATTGCTGCATCTGTTCCATCATAAGAAGCAGTAATGCCGTCATCCACACTGTTTACAGTAATTGTTCCTCCGTTAATCGCTACATATCCTTCCCCGCAATCAATCCCGTCGCCTAATGAAGTAACGGCAATTGTACCTGCATCCATTTTAAAATAATCATTGGCATGTATACCGTCAGATACTGCTTTGGAAATTGTTATGTTTCCCTGTGTGATATAAATGTAATCGTCGCTGCAGATACCATGTTTATAATTACCTATAACAGTTAAAGCACCTGTACCGCTGAAATTCAACTGACCTTCACTGAAAAAAGCTGCCTTTTGATCTTCGATACTTGTTGCATAAGTGCTGCCGTCAATCAGCCGGTTATTGGTACCGTTGAGTACATTCACAGAAACCTTTTTGCCGCACTGAATATTAATAGCAGGGCCATCGGCATTTGTAATTCCAACTCCATTCAAAACCAGGTTGAATTTATACTCACCATACAGTTTAAACGAACCATCGGTTGCATTGCGTGATAAAACATAGTTTATTTCCGCAGAAGTTACAGTGGAAGTAACCACTACATCGCCATTTGTAATAACCACACTTATGCCTGAACCTTCATAAGAATTGGTAACCGTTGCTGTTTTTCCGGCATACTTTATCATAACGGCATTGGCAAATGTTGTGTCTTTACTGTTGGTAACAATTGTATCAGTTACTGTTCCCGGATCAGCTGTTCCGGCACTATCCTTTTTGCAGGATTGTATTCCCGTCATTAGAAGAATTGTAAGAACAACTGCTGAGAAGGCTTGATTTCGTTTCATACTATACTATTTATTGAAGGGTTATATTCAGTTTTCAAACGTGAAAGTAAAAATGGCATTGTTAAAGAAGAGTTATCTGCCAGTGAAACGGACATATCTGCCAGTGAAGCGGACATTTGAAATATCAGGTATGAAATCATTTACAACAGAACCTGGGATTGCTTACACACGTTTCATCACTTACATTTCTTTTTACAATTTTCAACAGGAAAACATCAGCATCATTGCAAAAACACTGGAAGCTTATACGGTACAGGTAAAAGTGACCAATGATTTACTGCGGTAGTCTTATAGTTTCAAATCAGTAACCATTTACCGATATATTAAAAATCCCCGTCAAACCAGGCGGGGATTTTTAATAATGCACAAAGAAGTATTTCAAATTAAATACTGATCAGTTTTTTTTCAGCTGAACTTTTAAACACGGCTTCAATTACTTTCATGTTATTAACAGCATCGCTTAAATCAATCGGCACCGTTGTGCCATCGAGAATTGATTTTGAAAAAAGATCACACTGTAACGTATACTGATCAACCGCATCAAAAATAATTTCTTCAAGTCCGCTTTTTGTACTGAGCCAGATACTGGTTGCTGCCAAAACCGGAGCATTAAATGGAATTTCTATATCAATTCTGCCGGTTGTACCAAGAATGTTAACACGCTGGTAAGGCATTAATTGTGTTGAACAGGAAAAGGTAGCAGTTCCTTTATTAAAATGCAGGATGCCCGATGCCATCCTGTCTGTTTGCAAAACAGGATCAAACTCCACATCAGCAAAAACAGTTATGGGTTCTTCATCAAAAAGAAAACGTGACAGTGAAACACAGTAGCATCCAATATCCATCATACCTCCACCTCCTGCTTCCTTTTTATTGCGGATATTATTGGCATCCACGTTATAATAGGAAAAAAAAGACTGAATGGTTTTTAATTCACCGATTGAACCATCCTGGATCATTTTTTTTGTTTTCTTCCACTGCGGATGAAAGCGGTACATGAATGCTTCCATTATTTTCAGATGCGGTCTTTGCTGAGCTGCCTGCTGTAATTGTATTGCTTCAGCAGAACTGAGACCTATTGGTTTTTCACATAATACATGTTTATCTGCCTCCAGTGCTTTGATGGCCCACTGCACATGCAGGTGATTGGGCAATGGAATATACACCGCATCAATATCAGCATCGTTCAGCAAAGCTTCATAAGAATCATAAGCCTTTGGTATACCAAGTAAGGCAGCGGTGTCTTTTGCCTGTTCATGATTGCGTGATGCAATTGCATCAACAGAACAATAACTGCCTGCCTGCATAGCAGATATTACTTTTTCACGGGCAATTTTTGCCGTACTCAAAACTCCCCATCGGATTTGATTCATAGTGCATGCTTTAATCTTTATGTATTCATGTAAAACTAAATTATTTCAGGCGAACAGTCTTCGCTGTTATTGATTTATTCATTTACCTCTTCAGCTGTGCGTTTATATTAAACCTGATAGTAATAAACTCCATTTATACCTGCTCGATGATGTTGTGCTGAATATATGGGATATCAAATTATTCCGGTCATCTGGCTAAAGTATTTCTGCTTTGGACCGTTTGAATGGCTTTGCCGTCATTGACTTACTGGCAAATACAGACAATGGAGAGATAAGGATTGTGAAGCTTTTACATCATTGATCAATACATCAAAAAACTACGCATTGAACTTAAGCCTGGAATTTTCTTTTTCGGGGTGTACATCGTAAATAAATGAAGTCGATAATACCTTTCAGTATGAGTTCCAGTTTCTTTATTTTTACTGCTCACTTTAAAGAAACAAACATGCCAGCCAAACAATTTATTTATGGAGCTGCCCTCCTGTTAGTAATATCAACTTCAGGATGCGCCGGCAAAAACACTTCATCAAAAACAATAACAGACGGGGATACCAGTAAAGTTCCATCCGTAGAAACCCAGAAACCAAACACGAATTATAAACCTGCCTTTGAAGGACAAACAAGAATTGCTGCTGTAAAAACAGCAACTCCTTACAAGGTGGAAAAAATTGCTGAAAAATTAGGCAGGCCATGGGCTATTACCCCACTCCCTGATGGACGGGTGATTATAACTGAGAAATCAGGATACATGGAAATTCATGATGGTAATGGCTTATTAATAAAAAAGATTACCGGTTTACCTGCAGTAGATGATGCCAGCCAGGGCGGGTTACTTGATGTTGCACTTGATCCTGATTTCGCCAACAACAAAACAATTTACTGGTCTTTTTCTGAAAAATATGGAGTGGGCAACCTCACATCTGTTGCCAAAGGTCAGTTGAATGAAGCGGCAGGAACAGTTGATAACCCGAAAGTAATCTTTCGTGCAACTCCTGCTTTAGTCAACAGTAAACAACATTATGGATCAAGATTACTTTTTGATAAAGATGGAAATTTATTTGTGAGCAGTGGTGAACGATCTGTTCTTGAAGGAAGAGTGCAGGCACAATCGCTGCAATCGGGATTGGGAAAAATATTTAAAATAACTCCTGAAGGTAACCCTGCTCCCGGTAATCCATTCACCAACCAGGCAGGTGCAATGCCGGAGATTTATGCGTATGGTAACCGTAACGTACAAAGCCTGGCTTTACATCCTGTAACAGGTGATTTGTGGGAAGCTGAATTCGGGCCACGTGGTGGTGATGAACTCAATCTCATTAAGCCGGGAAAAAACTATGGCTGGCCCATTATTACTTATGGCATTGAATACAGTGGTGAACCAATCGGTTCTGCTATTCAGCAAAAAGAAGGTATGGAGCAGCCGGTGTATTACTGGGATCCTGTTTTATCACCGGGCGGTATGATTTTTTATAAGGGTAATGCAATTCCTGAATGGGAAAACAATCTGTTCATCAGCGGACAAAGCAGCGCACACCTTGCAAGGTTAGTGATCGTTAATAACAAAGTAGTGGGTGAAGAACGCATTATGGAAGATGTAAAAGAACGTGTTCGTGATGTTGCTTATATTGATGGCATGCTTTATACTATTACTGATTCAGGGAACATGTACCGCATCAGTAAAAAGTAACTATAAAATAAACCTCCGGAATTTTAGCAAGGCTGAATTTTTCTTTGATCAGCTGTAAAACTCCGGAGGTTTTTTATGCAGATTTGTTTTACTTACCCGGCATACTTGGTCTTACTTCAATCTTGCTCGGCAGTGTACGGGGATTCATATGTAACAGATCTGCTACTATCTGACCAATATCTTCCGGTTGGATTTTCCATGCATCCGCATCATTGGGAACATGGTTATTAAAATTCGTGGCTACTGAACCCGGCATAATTGTACTGATCTTAATTCCGTACTTACGTAAATCAAGCATGATCGCCTGTGTAAATCCAACTAATCCAAATTTACTGGCATTATAGGCAGAAGCAGATTCAAAAAAGTTGGTGCCTGCCAAACTTGCAATGGTAATGATATATCCCTTTGTTTGCTTTAATGGTTCAATACAGGCTTTCACACTGTTAAATACACCGGTAAGATTTGTATTAATGGTTTCTTTCCATTGTTCTTCAGTGATGTTTTCAATATTTGCAAAATGACCCACACCGGCATTGGCAATTAATACATCCAACTGTCCGAAATGAGTAAGAGTTTCCTGTACTGCTTTTGTTTCAGATGCCAGAGAACTTACCTCCGATTCAAGCGCCAGTATTTTTGAAGCATCAGCAGTTAATGATTGAGCAGCTTCTTTTACAGCTGCCAATTTCCTTCCGGTAATGGCAACTTTCATTCCCTGCTCCAGTAATATTTTTGCAATTCCATGTCCTATTCCTTTGCTTCCGCCTGTTATATAAGCTACTTTGTTTGTAAGATCATTCATGATAAATTATAATTGACTTGTTTTTAATTATTCGTTTGCTTCCTCAAAGTAAATCAATAAACGCATACTGATTGATGAACAAATTGTTTGGCGAAAAATTGAGAAATACCCGGTTAAAAATGTGCTGAGCCATAAATACCGGCACTAGTCGGAACTGCAGTATCTTTAAACAATTGAATTTATTTTGACAAATCCATACAATATCACCGTTAGTAAGGAATTGGCGGCATGGCAAAAAACCATGCTGCGCAGACCATCATTGCTCAATGATCTGTCAAAAAGAATGCAGACAAAAATCAACTCATGGATTCCTGAAAAAATACATACGGCCATTACCGCCACTATTAAGCAGCTAATTAGAGGTGTGTTATTTGGTGCAAAACATACAACCTCAAAACCAATACCCTTTGCAAGTTTCCAGGAAACAGAAACAGCTGTTTTAAAGAAAATCGATAACTATAAAAAAACAGCAGCGGCAGAGGGAGGCATTACAGGAGCCGGTGGCATTTTATTAGGGCTTGCAGACTTTCCCATTTTACTCGGCATTAAACTGAAATTACTTTTTGAAATTGCAAACCAGTACGGCTTTGATGTGGAAGATTATAAAGAACGGGTGTACTTGCTGCATATTTTCGAACTGGCTTTTTCCAGCCATGCCCACCGAAAAACAGTATATCTTAAAATGACTGACTGGGAAAATAAAAAACAACTGCTTCCGGATGATATTAACCAGTTTGACTGGAGAAATTTTCAACAGGAATACCGGGACTATATTGATCTGGCAAAAATGGCTCAGCTAATACCCCTGATAGGCGCACCTGTTGGAATAATTGTGAATTACCGTTTAATTAAAAAATTAGGCATTACCGCTATGAATGCATACCGGATGAGAATATTGAATCAGTAAACTACTTCAGCAATAACATTTGCCCTATATGATTCGCATATGTAATTGCGTTTACCGATTCAGGTTTTGAATTTACCTTGTTGCCGTCCAGGTGCCTGTTGAAACGCCGGCATCTGCAACTGCAGTGCCGCTAAGGCTGTTATCAGTTACTTTGATTCCCGTATAACTGGCAAGCCCGGAAAAGTTAAAAACAAAATTGATGGTATTACCCGAAAATGACCATGTACCTGCGTCAATTTTGCTAAAGCCGCCTTCAACATAATCCCATTTTCCATTTGATTGTAAGGTTGCAGTAAATGTACCCTTTGCCTTAGAGCCTGTGGTAAAATTGTAATTAACAGTCCATTTACCCACATAGGTAAAGGTGTTACCTTGTGATTTTTTTTTGCAGGAAGTAGCATTGAAAAAAACTATTCCCAACAGCAGCAGGCAAAATAACTTATTAAAGTTTGCTGGTCTTAAAGAAAGTGAAGTCATGTATATGTATTTATTGTTTGATTCTTAAAACTGGTCAATGCTTTGCCATGTGTAACTGCTATTCTTAACCAGGTCAAGCATTACATCCTGCATACCAAACACAAAAGGGTTTTCACCGGCTGTTGGGTCTACCCTTGAATTAAGCAACAGTGCCACACACATTCCATTTGAATGCCGCATAAAGCCGGTACGGGTACCCGGTAAACTGCCATAGTTATACCATACATTTTCAGCACTCCAAATACCAATACCGCAGGCATACCCGGAGAATGCAGCAGATGGCGTGGTAAATAAAGTAAGATGGCCTGCATTTAAAATATCAGGCCTTGTACTAAAACCATCAATTGCGTTTACAAACCGTAACAGTTCAGGTGCGGTGGTCATCAATCCACCATCTGCATCCCTGCGTGGAAAAGCAATACTGTAAACATAAGGTGCATCATTGCCCTGTCCGTAATAACTAACTTCATTTGCTTTTTTCTCCGCTGCTGTTTTGCCACTAATGTCAGTTTGGTTACCGCCAATAGGTGTCATTATATCTTCCTTTATATAATTGCTGTAAGTTTTACCAGAAATTTTTTCGATGATTCTTCCCGCAATACAAAAATTTATGTTAGAATAATCATACACTGTACCCGGTGCAGCAGGATTTGGCCGTGTGTTTATAATCCAGTCTATTAATTGCTTGTATGTATAAGAAGGGTTTTGATCAATTACATCGCCACCGGTAGCTGAACCCCATGAGCCGGAAACGTTCTGCAACAAATGCCTGACAGTAATATTTAAAAGATTGGCATTGTAAGGTGCAGTACCATAATCAGTAGCAAAAACACCACCAGTGCCAAACACTTTTGCATCCAGACCCAGCTTTCCATCCTGCACTAATTTTAAAATGGCCGCACCTGTAAATGTTTTAGATACACTTGCGAGGCGGAAACGATGAGCAGGTGTAACGGCTTCACCAGTAACAGTATTGGCTTTACCATAGCCTTTCATATACACTAATTTTCCATTTTTACTTACTGCCAGTGAGGCCCCGGGAATATTGTAGGTACTCATAAACGTGGCAATCTTATTATCAACTGCTGCAATATCTGTTTGAGTAACGGGTGCTGCAGGCGTGCTATCGCCGCCAGGTTTCTTACAGGAATGGGATGAAAGAAGAAAGATTACAAAAAGTAAAAAAGGAAGAATCTTTTTCATGTTTTCGGTTTAATAGTTGTTTAATTTCATCAGGAATGCAACGGCCTTTATGCAGGTAAAAATGCAGTAAGCAGCAACAGCAAGGAATACTCCATTTGGATAGATTTTCAGGAAATTGAAACCTCTATATTTGTTCTTACTTACAACATGAAATACAGTTTTTACATTTTTTTATTTCTTATGACGGCAGGCATGCCTGCCGTAATTTTTTCTCAAACTTCAGGCATAGAAAAAGCGAAGCATCTTATTTACAATTCTAAAACAAATGAAGAAAAACTGACTAACCTGGTTGCTATCAGTAAACTGAAAAATGCCTTACATGCTGATACCATATACTATTATGCAGCTTGGGCAAAAAAACTGGCTTATCAATTAAAGGACAGCAAGAATCTTGCATGGGCAGAATACAGCTTAATAGCCGGAGATTTGGCGAAAGGCAAAACCGACAGTATTACTTACAAAATTGAAAACAGTAACTTATTTAAAGACATTAAGAAAACAGATAAAACGCTGTATTATAAAATACAGTTACTGAAAGCAAACGCTTTAAACCGTCTTGACAAACGCACAGAAGCATTGGATTTACAATTGAAATTATTAAACGAGGCAGAAGAAGAAGGCAATATCAATGCACAATTATTTGTGTTGAATTTTATTGGCGCTACCTATTTAAATGTAAATAAATCAGCAGAAGCAAAACAAGCCTGGCTGAAAGGTCTGGAAATAAGTAAGGAAGCCGGTAATGCTGAAAACAGTGAAATTGAAGCTTATATTTTATCCAACCTTGCCCTTTATTATTTCAATGCTTATTACAGCACCCACACAAAACAGATAAAAGACAGTTTTTTCATCTGCATTAACAAAGCCATTGAATTATCTGAACAGAATGAACATTTAGGTGTACTTGCATCTTCTTTCATATTACGGGGGAATTTTTATGGAGTAATTCAACACCCGGAAGCAGGAGAAACTGATTTTAAAAAAGGCCTGGAAATACGAAAAAAAATTGGCGACCCGCTTTACATTGTAAATGACTTTGTTGGTCTTTCCAATTTTTACTTCAGTCAAAAAGAATACAGTAAATGCATAGAAACCGCAAAAGAAGGTCTGACAATTGCAAATAACAACAGTATAAGAGGAAGCGAAGTCTTTTCGTTGTATACAGTAATGGGTGCTGCGTATAAAGCTTCAGGTGAGTATGTGCAATACAGCAAAACACTGGAACGGTTTATTGCTGTATCAGATTCAGCCAACCAAATAAATGCTGCTGATAAAATTGCTGATATACAAACCAAATACGAAGTGCAAAAAAAAGAAACCCTTATTGCACAGCAGAAACTAGATTTGTTTCAGCGCAACTTTTTTTTACTTGGCGGTGGCATTTTGTCTGTTCTGCTGTTTGCTTACATGGCATTCCGGTTTAAAAAATACAGGCAGAAACAAAAAATCAAAAACACGATAGCAGTAAAAGATGCCGAAGAGAATGAAAGAAAACGTATTGCATCCGAATTGCATGACAACTTAGGTGTACAGGCCAATGCAATACTGCATAACAGCAGTTTGCTGCTTTATGAAACAGTTTTTGATCGAAAGATTGCAGTTAATCTGCAGGAGACCGCCAAAGAGATGCTTTTAAATTTGAGAGAGACTGTATGGGCCATGAAGACGACTGACATATCTGCAATTGATTTGTGGTTACGCATAATTAATTTCATGAAACAAATGGGGCGGCATTACACTTCCATTAATTTTAAGGTAGAGGGAGAAGCACCGGGTAATTATATAATCCCATCCGCTAAAGCATTGAATATTATCCTGATACTGCAAGAGGCAGTAAACAACGCAGTAAAACACGCTCAAGCCTCTACAATTACTGCCAGCAGTTTAGTTGAAGAAAAAACATGGATAATTTCCATGCAGGATAACGGAAAAGGATTCGATCTAAATCTTGAAAAATCAAAAACAACCGATAGCCACGGTTTGCTGAATATGCAGGAAAGGGCAACAGCTTCAGCCATTACCCTTTCATTAATTAGTGAAGCCGCAAAAGGAACAAGGGTAACGCTTCATTTATAAGGTTGTTACTGCAATAATTCTGTATAGATTTTGCCGGCAAGATATTCTGCATTTCTGTAAACATAACCTGAACAACTGGCATTTACCGGTTGTTGAGCAGTGCAATTTATTACTACAACCAGTTTTCTTTTCCCGGGAAGTATATCATTTTTTGTAACAGAACTTTTGGCTGCACATCAATATCCAATATTTTGTCAGGAAAGGGATAGAGTGTATCTCCAGTGCCGGTTCCGGTGAGGATGACCCTTTTAGGGAAAAGATCATTGTTGGTAAATGTAACAGTGACATTAGTACTCTGCCCGCCGGTATTAGATGACTTTGATTTTTTACAGGCAATAAACGTAAGTGCTGCAAATAAAAAAGGGAAAAATATTTTTTTCATTTTGTTGTGAATTTTAGAAATGCAATATCTTTTTAAAGCTCATTGATACCTTTACTCCATTTGGATAGTTATGAAGAGTACCTGAATGGAGTATTACTTTATGATTATCTTTAAAGGAACTTTGAAAAAACAGGCATGATCAGAATAGCAGTGGTGGATGATAAACTAAATAACCGGAAGGTTATTACTGATAAATTATCCCGTAACACTTTTTTTAAACTTGCCTTCCAGGCTGTAAACGGAGATGATTTTCTGCTGCAAATGCACCAACTGCCACAGGATCAGCATCCGCATATTGTACTAATGGATCTTGAAATGCCGCATACCGATGGTGTTTCTGCTATTGGAACTGCTTCTTCCTTATATCCCCATATCAAATTTGTTGTGCTTACCATTTTTGATGATGACGATAAAATTTTTAGGGCTATACGTGCAGGTGCCTGTGGTTACTTACTGAAAGAAGAAAGCGGTGAAGTAATCAATGATATGCTGATGAATCTTTGGGAGAGCGGTGCAGGTCCTATATCCCCCAGCATTGCCTATAAAATTCTGCAAATAGTTCAAAAACCTGCTGTTGAAACTGTGAAAAATGAAGGAAACCCTTTTCAGTTAAGTGAACGGGAAAAAGAAATCTTACAATTACTCAGCCAGGGTTTAGAATATAAAGAGATTGGCAATAAAATTTGCATCAGCCCCAATACAGTAAAAAACACTGTATTAATATTTATCAAAAATTGCATGTCAACAGCAGAGCGCAGGCGTTGCGTATTGCCTATACAAAAGGGCTGATCGGTTAATTACTTCAACAACAGCATCTGTCCGATATGATTCGCCATATGATTGGTGCGGCTGATGACAACATTCAATTTATTTCGGTGTAGCTCATTTACAAAATCTTCTGCAGAAACAGCTGTATGCCTGCTTAGCCATTCATCAGCAGTACATGATTGAAAAGCCGATGAGAGTTTTGCATTCACTGCATCCAGGTTTCCTTTTAGTTCAGAAACTGACGGCATTTCAAGTCCTGATTTATCCGGGTTTTTAACAAACACATTTTCCAAAGCAGGAAATAAGCGTTCCCCAAAGCCAAGCAGGGGTAACATTGCATCGCTTACTGCAATTAAATGACCCAACAGGTAAATGCCAGTATTTCTGCCTGGGGCTATTTCCTTTTGCAGCTGCTCATCAGTTAAAGATTCAAGCAGTTTACTGAGATATTTATTTTGGGCATCCCATGCGGTAATGGTCATCTTAATAATTAAATCCTGTTGGGCAGTTGTTATTGACATGAGTTATTGTTTAAGAGTCAAAGTTAACAGCCTTACAGTAAAAGACATTTTAAAAATATACAATACACGATGTAATCTAACCGGCATCATACTGAAATGTGACAAAAATCACATTGAACAATTGCAGGTTCTTATAATTTTGCGTTAGGTGTTTTTCATAGGTTAGCAACGGCCGACTCTTTCCAGGGACGGCCTTTTTTTAGGGTTTACTGAGCTTTTCTCAGATTGAAAAACAGTCATCCATTGCACAAGGCTAATTGAGCCTTCAACTCCTGTTGCAAAACCCGCAAAATTGTATGAACTTTATACAAAGCAGGTGTATGAAAACAATTCTTTCCTGTTCACTGATATTCTTACTTGTTTCCTGCGTCAATGGAAAAGAAAGAGTTTATACTGCCAGCACTCCGGCTGCTCCTGTTATCCGTTCATTCCTTAAAATTTCAGCCACTGATTCTATTGACTTTATCCGGTGGAAATTAACCCTTCTTGATAACAGGTATATGCTTCAGTGCAATTATGGTATTGGAAAACCAAACACAAATGGTTTTTTAAACGGCGGTACAAAAATTGAACTCAGTGGAGAGTTAAAAAAGGAAGCACATCTTTTCCTTCTGCAGAATGAAAATAAAATCTTAGCACTGGCAGAATTAAATGCAGACCTTCTGCATTTGCTGGATACAGACAAGAGCTTACTCATTGGAAATGGAGGCTGGAGCTATACCCTGAACAATGTTTCACCTTTACTTACCGATCAGGTTAATATGGCTGCATTGCCGGCTGTTCTGAAAGATTCGACAGTATTTGACGGGCGAACACCCTGTGCAGTGCCGGGCATTATTAATCCAGGCTCGCCCTGCTACAAAATAAAATGGCGCATCACTTTTTATGGCAATGCAAAAACCAATCTGCCACTATCCTATAAAATTTTGGGAACTTCCTGGCGTGAAGAAAATGGCAAAGCAGGAACCTGGGAAATTATAACATCAAAAACAGGAAAGATCATGTACAGGTTAAATGACAAAAATGGGAAAGCATTTATTTACCTGCTAAAACTTGATGAGCATATTCTTGTATTTACAGATGCTGATGGCAAACTCCTGGTGGGCAATGAAGATTTTAGCTATACGCTGAACAGAATAATATAAACTCATTCCATCACAAACAGAAAGCCCGCCTATTTACCGTATGTGAATAAAGTTGATAAATAAGCGGGCCATTCCAAATCGATTTTATTTCACTGTTGCAATATTTACTGCTTTCCCCTTGTTGAGTGTAAGCAAATCACTATAAGAACCAGCAAGTATCGCTGCAAATACCAATGGAGGAAATGCAACCGAAAACGGATCACCACTTGAAATATGCGCAATAAATGCCGAAACAAAAGTGATGGCAAAACCGGCATAAACAAATTCTTTTACTTTAACTGAAACAGCCGGAATAATCAGCAGAACTGCACCTGCAGCTTTTGCTGCGCCAAGTTCCAGTCTGAAATAATCAGGAAAGCCGAGATGTGTAAACGCTCCTTTGATATCGGCATTGGTAAAATAGCTGTACGCACTGAACAGCATCATGATGGCTAGTATACCGGTTGTAATCCAGTAAATAAGTTGATCTTTTTTCATGTTGATTAAAGTTTAATTTTTTGTGTAAACAGATTGTAAATATTCTTTCAGAGTGGTTGGCTTCCTGTTGAGCAAAGTCTCCAGTTCTGATGTGGAAGTTTCAAACTCTCCCTGTTCAATGGCTGCACCAAAACCGGCAAACATTCCTGCATACTCAAGAGGCACGCCTGCATTTACCATTGTATTGGTGTACACATCTGCAGCCGGGATTGTGTAAGCAACTTCTTTCCCTGTTAATTCAGTTAAAAAAACAGCCACATCATTTAATGAATAGTTACTGTTACCGGCAAGAATGTATTCTTTGTTTTCATGACCATTACCGGTTAATACTGCTGCTCCTGCTTCGGCCATATCAAGCCTTGTTGTAAACGCAGCCTTTCCATTTCCTGCGGGAAGATATACACCCGTCTCCAAAACCTTCTCGCCAAGAAACATTGGTAATACTTCTGCATACAATGAATTCTTCAGAATAGTGAAGGGAATACCGCTTGCCTTAATGAACTTCTCCGTTTCAATATGCGATTTAGCCAGCATAGCAATAGGTGAAGTTGCAGTATCATTCTTCCGCACAAAACTTGTGTAAATAAGATGTTTCACTCCTGCTTCTTTTGCCGCATTCACAACATTCGCATGTTGCTCCAGGCGGTTCACAATATCACTGCCTGAAACAAGTAATAATTTATCAACGCCTGTAAATGCTTCAATAAGAGAAGAATAATCATTATAATCTCCCACCTTTGTGTTAATTCCTTTACTGATAAGATCAGTTGCTTTTGTGCGGTCCCTTACCAGTGCTCCAATAGTGTTTGCCGGCGTTCCCTTTGCCAGAAGAAAATCAATAACAGCCTTTCCGAAATGCCCGGTTGCTCCTGTAATAAAAATCATGTTTGTAAATTGTAGTTGAAAAATAAATATTCAAACACAAAATTACCTACCTTCGCTATACATTAGTAACCACTATACTAAAGTATAGCACTATCCTTTTGTATAGCAACCCTCAGTAAGTTATGGCAAGAGTATCAGAACTGGAACAGGTAAAACAATGTTCATCATCTTTTGTACTGGCAGTTAATGACACATTGAATGTCATTACCGGTAAATGGAAACTGCCCATTATTGGATCACTTATCTATGGAAAGAAACGATTCAGAGAACTGGAACGTGAAATACCCAGGATTACACCACGCATGCTCTCCAAAGAATTAAAAGAACTGGAGATAAATGGCATTGTAATCCGTACTGTGTATGATACCATTCCTGTTTCGGTGGAATATGAACTCACAAAATCAGGCGACTCTTTAAAATCAGTACTCGATGTAATGGTTCAATGGGGCCTTATTCACAGGAAAAGTGTAATGGGCAAACGGTAAATAGCTTTTACAACCAATGTAACGAAGTGCAGCATAATGAAATTAAACCCGGCAATTATCACGGTTTCCTTTTTAACAGCTCCCCTGCCCATTTCTTTGACCGTTCAATTTCACCCTCTTTAAGCGGGCCTTCTTTATCAAGAACAAAAAAAGTTTCTGCTGCAAGAACAGCAGCTCCATTTTTCTTTAAAGCATTTGCAATATGTTTTGATGCGTATCCAAAAAACCGGATAACAAATCTTACAAATCCCTTCTTCACCTCAACAGGAATGCCTGTATCAAAAGCTGCTGCCTGTGTATTCTTCAGAGAACCTGCAGGAAGAGAGTTGAGAAAATCTTTCATACCCTGCGAAGGCCGTCCTCCATGTGTAGGTGACCCGGCAACCAGTAAATTCACAGCGGTAAGGTCTGACGCTGAAAAACCTTTTACAGGCATACAACGCACCTGCTGTTCAGCATAAACTTCTGCAATGGAAAGGGCAATCTTCTCTGTATTGCCATACAGCGAATCATACACAACAAGGATTTTCATACAAATTAGTTTACTTGTAAGTCAATATTAATCCTGTTGTTTCAAATGATCACTGATAACTGTCAAAGAAGAAAATGATTGTTGTTTTGCAGTTTGGTAAAGCAGCCGGGAACTGCCAATATGTTTTATTGATTATTGTGCTGATGCTTAAACTGTTCCCATTCTTCTTTTGTAATGGTGTATACATAATCCAGTTTGGCAGGTTCACCAAAATAAGCCATTTCCACTTCTCCTGTCTTAACAGCACCAAACCTTTCAATAGAAATTTGCGAACGTTTATTCACAGCCCCAATATAAAACTCTACCCTGTCTACGTATTGAAAGATATGATTCAGCATTAATTGTTTTAATGCATAATTATACCCCTTCCCCCAACAACTGCGGATAAAAAAAGTATAACCGATTGAAACGGTATTTGTTCCAGGAACATAATCACTGTAACGGGAGCTGCCGATCACTTCATTTGTTTTGGCATCCTTCACCATGAATGCTCCGCCTGATTTGATCGCACCATCAAAATAATTTTCAAATGCCTGCAACTGCCACCTGTTCTTATTAGGATGCTGCTCCCAGATGAGTGGATCACTGGCAGCTTTGTACAATAGTTCAAAGTCGGTTTGCTGTAAAGGTTCTGCAATAACCAGTTCATTTTTCAGAGCAGGTTGAAAATTGATAGTTGTATTTTCCAAAACAGTGATAATTGAAATAACTAAATGAATGTAAAACTACTGAAGAAAAAGAATTATAAATCTGTGATTAAAAAATACATACGCTGGCCATCATGACCTCATGGCTCATCATATTATTTCCAGAAATACAAGTAAAGAGAAGCAAACAGAATATAGACAACCGGTAGAACTGCCATTTTCAAAGCAAGTATCCTCAGTTTCTTTTCCCCGTTTATAAAAGAAACGATCATCATAACAAATGAGGATGCAATAGTTGCTATGGACAGTATAAAAAATAAAGGAAACAGAAGGTTAAGTAAGACAGCCATTGTTATAAGAATAAAGTAAACAAATGCAAGTCACGAATCCGCTCCTTAGAAACAGCTCTACTTCTTTTTCCTGCTGTTTAAAATATTACCCGCCGCTTTGTTTGATTTAATTACCTGACTTATTACAACCAGCACAGCACCTGTAACCAGGAATGGAAGTAATGTACTGATCATGGAATCGGCATTTGTCCGGTTAAGAAGCAGGTACAGGATTGAAAACAACAAAAGAATCAAACCGAAATAAAGAAGTACCTGGGAAGTTAACCCTGGCTTTGGTTTTTGATGCTGATTTCTTTTTGCAAAGCTTCCTGTTTTTTGATGATGTGCCATAATCATAATTTAATGATACAAAGCTTCGTATATAACCCAGACAAAACCAATGACCCTCATCAGGAAATGCTTATACCGGCCGTACAGTTAACAGCAAATAGTAAGATGCAGCTATAAGTTTCTTAAAGAAAAAATAAACTCACCGCTCATTTTTTAAATACAGTTCCATAGCTGTTAGCTGCAAAACATTTCATGTATAGCTGTACAACCTAGCTGCCGGCAGGCAGGTTCGTGGCCATTTCTTTCTTGAAATTGATTCGTGTAAATCTGTGTAATTAGTGGCCGTTCTTACTTATTTGCAGTTAAAAAATATTACCTGTAAAAAACAGTCAGGTATCTAACACAATGAAACACAGCACTTCAGCTTAATCGTAAATATCCCTGACATAATTTCTGTGGAAAAGTTATTACGATGGTATTCAGTGCATTAACCTGTCAGGGTAGTTTTACTAACCCTGTTTATTAGGATGCTGAAAAAAGGCAGTATAGTTTTGTACTCAGATCACATGCACATGTGAATGCAATTACTGACGTACCCTAAAAGCAAACATTCATAACACAACAGTAACTGCACATCCTATCTCCAATACTTTACTGAAAAACTTTTTTTTTAGAAATCCATCTCCTGTGAGTATTTCTTTACGAAAAAACGTACAATGAAAACAACTCTATGGAAAGGCATTGGATTGCTGAGCATGCAACTGCTTGTATTCAGCAATACCCATGCGAAAAAACCCACACATCAAAGCGAAATACTGTTACCGCTTTTGATGAATGATTCACTGGTTATTAAAGCCGCTGCAAATAAAAAAATAACTGCAGCAAATGTCCGGCTTCAGTCTTCTGTTCAGCAATTTGTTGTTGACTATTTAGATGAACATGGAGAAATGCTGGCAGGAATCAAACAACACAACAGTGCCCGTTTCAAAACCATTCAATCAATACTGGTGAAACGTGGAATACCTGCCGAGTTATTATATCTCGCTGTGGTAGAATCTAAATTAAAAAACAATGCATCTTCCGGTGCCGGTGCTGCAGGCGTATGGCAACTGATGCCTGCTACTGCAAGAACACTGGGATTAAAAGTCAGCGGTAAAACGGATGAAAGAAGATATACTCATCAAAGTACAATAGCCGCTGCAAAATATTTAAATGAACTGTATAAACAATTCGACGACTGGTTACTGGTAGTGGCAGCCTATAACTGCGGCGCAGGTAATGTGCAGAAAGCAATCAAAAAATCAGGAAGCCGTGAGTTTTGGAAAATGCAGCGTTATTTACCGGGCGAAACAAGGGCCCATGTAAAACGCTTTATTGCCACTCACTTTTATTATGAAGAAAAGGGAAGCCTTGTTACATTGACTAAAACAGAACGCAGTAAATATCTTGCTTCACTAAATGAATCAGTAAACCCTGAAACAGAAAATAAGCAGGAAGACAGCCCTGAAGAAATGAAAATAATGATCTAAATCATTTTTGATTTATGAAAAGTTTGCCTACATTAGCAGTAGGTGTTTTTCATAGGTTAGCAACGGCCGACTCTTTCCAGGGATGGCCTTTTTTTTTGCACATACAGATACCTGCTGATATTGGCACCCCGCCATCAAACCAGTTTTCCTGTAAAATCAGCTGTAAAATAAAGTTGTGAAGAAATTATTCTTTCTTTTTAACGGGAGTTGCAGGCTTGGGTTCAATGAGCTGAAACCAGTTAACATTAAAGCGGTTGTTAACGACTACTCCCTGTACTTCTGCCTTGCGCACTGCATTGCAAAAACCATCATCGGCATGAGCATCACCATGCGAGTCAATATCTGTACCATCTACAAAATAAGCTGTACCATTAATACGCACGGCTAAATGACAGCCGTTTCCCTTCAGTTTAAACTGGCATTCACCACAGGCAGTTTCCACCACCTGTACTTTTTTGGTTGAATCTTTTTTTAATGGAACCACTGTAGTTTTTTGTGCTATTGCTGAACCAAGAAACAAAACAAAACCGCAAAGAAGGAAGACTGCTTTCATCTGTATTTTTTTAGAACGATGAAGTTAATTCATTTTCTGCCTTTGCAGGTCCCTAACCGGAAAAGATTCAGTAACGATGCAGTCAGTTAACAGGTACGGTTATTTCCCAACTGCTATTTTCTTATTCAAAACAGCACCCGACTTCTTTGAATAAATCTGAAGAAAATACAACCCGTCATTTAATTGATTGATCTGTATTGTATTTCCTGAATAATTGTAATAGCTCTTTATTTTCACCCCGTTCGACTGAAAAAGAATAATATCAAACAGACCATCACCAGTCCAGTTTACTGTTAAAGTTCCATTCACTGCAGGCTGCGGATAAACTGATATAGACGGAGAATGGTTTCTCATCGTTACCAAAACAATTTTGCTGTAAGATATTTCCCCGCTTTGCTCTGCAATTTTAAGACGGTAATAAAACTGATCGTTTCCGGCAGCATATACATAGTCGGTGAACTTATAAGAGGCATTGATTTTGTTATCTGCTGCTGCTGTTGTTTTGATTGAATTAAAGATTCTGCCATCAATACTGCGTTCAATTTCATAATGGTCAATGTTTGCCTCCTGTTCTGTACTCCAGCTAATGCTTACCTGTCCATTATTCGTTCTTTGGCATTGAAAAGAAGTTACATTTACCGGTAAAATATGTGCAGGACATACAATTGATGCTTCTGCACCGGCACTAATCTGCTCCAGTTGAATATCATCTACATAATAATCATTGCCAAAATCAGAGCTGTAGGAGTTTTTAATAAACAGTTCAATATTACCTGTAGAAGCATGTGAAGTACAGTTTAGCGGAACGGCAAAATCAAACACATATTGAGTCCAGGCATCTTCTGTGCCTATATACCCGGCACTGTAAGCAGCCAATACATCATGCGTGCTTACATCACGTACCTGCATATCAAATGTTGAAGAAGAGTTCACCAGGTAAAACCAGAGAGAGAACCGGTAAGAAACACCCTGTGTTACAGCAACTGTCCGTTGATAAATACCCTGTTGTGTCGATCCTGCATTCACTGCTAATACACATCCGTTCACATCAGCAGTTGTATGATCATCAGTTGCAGGATTTCCACCACCACCCCATGTATTTCCTGCTGGTTCAGCGCCTGTCCAGAACCACCACGATGGTACAGGCCAGCCATCTTTAATATGAGCAGGATCAATGACTGCGTAAAAGCCGTTTTCAATCATTTTTTCATTACTGCTTCCGGCAGGGTTTGCAAAGTTGTAAGAACCCGAAGGCATATAGGCAGATGTTAAGCGGGTAACAGAAGTACCAAAGGTTTCTGTAAACACTACCTGGCTGATGCCCGCCTGACAAACTGAAAAAAAGAAAATCAGTAAAAAATAAATACGGGATAACTGTGGTTGCCTACGGAAAAAAACTTGTGAAGCTAAAACAGAAACTAAGAAACGGCCGCCGTTTCTCACATACAAGCTTCTGTAACCTATTTGTTTCATAAGGGGTAATTACTATTAGGATTGGGATTCTCCGCTGGAAAATTTTCGGAACAAAGTTAATACACTTGGTAGTACTACGCCAAAAATAAATAGCCTTCCTTACCTGTAGTAAGCCATTTCCAACGCTTGCTTTCAAAAAGTGCTGAGGCAGCCTGTAACAATTCTGCCTTTGCCGGCCGCAGACCAATAAGGGTTTGCAAATGCTATTGCCTCTTCATAAAGTAGAAATTCATTGGGCGGGATATACTGAACCCAAGCCGTAGATAAAGTGCAATGGCCCTTTCGTTATCGTCCCTTACATGCAAAAAAGGTTGCTGACCTTTTTGCAGGATGAGTTGTAACTGATGCTGTAATAAAACAGATGCATAACCTTTGCCCAAATGACCGGGGTGTGTGCATACAGCACTGATCTCTGTACAGTTTCCAACATGCAGGCGTTGCCCCGTCATGGCAATTAATTTCCCCTGTTCAAAAATGCCGAAGTACGAACCAAACTCAATTGTTCTTGATCCAAAAGGACCAGGCTTGGTTAGTTTCACTAATTCTATCATCTCCTCCACATGTGTTTGCGTTAATGGTATTACGTTAGAGAATTCAACTTTGATTTCCTTACTGCCTTCATATACAAACTGCAATCCTTTTATTTCATGTTGCAATTGCCAGCCTGGAGGTTCTGTGATAAAAGAAGGAATGGCATATAATATTTTACGGCCAGGAGGAAGCAGATCATACAGATCGGAAAAGCCTTTCGTATAATCATGATCAAAGCCGGCAAAGGGAGAAACCTGTTCATCAAAATATTTCACCTGCTCATTACCAAGGCTGAGATGCTGATCACCGCTGAGCAATGCATGATAAACAGGATTATGCAGTAATTTTTTCACTGCGCAAAAGTATCAGTTATACCGGGAGTTGCCAACCTTTAGAAGGTTGGCACTCCCCTTGTCGCCACGGAAACACCCGCCCATGACTATTGATCGCCAAGAATGTCAACTGCGCATATCTGCTTTTGCTGAAGGCAGCCCTTTACCGTTTTGGCAACAACCTCTGCAGTCATACTTAATGTATCTTCAAAACAAGCTTCTTTCAATTGCCCACGGCATAATTGTACTAATCTGTCTGCACCTGTTGTGTTGTCTGATGATTATTTTAGCGGTACAAACATCCCTTGCATGGCCTGTCCGGCACGGGCTGTTTACGGCAATATATACGAAAGTGCAGGGCCATCTGCAACAGATGAATGCATTTTCTAACGGTCCACCTCCGATCTTACCCTGCCTGCTTCGCTCACTCTTTCCTTAATATCTTTCACATGTTCTGAAGGTGTACTGCTTTCATATTTCTTCAGATACTCATTACACAAACTGATTAATTCGTTACAGTAATTCGCCACCTTTTTACATGCTTTACTCATCCTCATCACATTAATACCATAGTTGGCATCTTTCTGACAGTCTCTTAAATAAGGTGCCATTGCACCATCAATCGTTTTAATCCGTTCATACAAACGAATCCTTGCTGCACGTGCTTCTTCTGTTTGAAATGAACCAGCCGTCGATTGAGACGAACTTGTATTACCCACACCTGTATTGCTGTTTGGTGTTGTGTTTTGTACAGCCTTCCTGTATTGCTCTTCAATCTGTTTATAACTGGTCATGTTAGAAAGATAAACCAGCTTTGTACTGCCAACAGTAAATAAACCCGACCAGCTGTGATTTCGTTCATCGTAGTTAAGCTCATTGCCCAGCTTTTTCCCCGTACTTAACTGCTGCAAACTATGCGATATCTTCATTCCCCTGTTATAAAGAAACGACCACTCCAGGTCATTCTCATAATCATACCTGTAAAAATAATCAACCGGCTGTCCATCATTGAAAGTACCCCTCCATAACATCTTTTTTGAATCAGGATCTGCATAGCATTTTACAACACCGTTAAAACTAGTACCACCTGCAAACTGATACTTTGTTACATCATGGCCTTTTACCTCATACCAGCGCACACCCTCTTTTACTTTAGGATCAATAAAAACTCCAGTAAATCTCTCTCCTGCTGAAGTCATCTGTCCTCTTTTTACAAGTACCCCTTTCTTATTAATATCTGTTCCATTCACATACCAGCTCCCGTCAATCAATTCTCCGTTTTGAAATACGCCATCAAGAATATTATTACTCAGTTTGCCAATGGCCACCCCTTTCCCATTTACACAATCACCCCACAGGCAGGTTCGGTTAAATGTATAGGCTGGCACTTTCAGCACGTTCGCCTGTTTCGGTTTTCCCATACGTAAGAATGTAAGGGAAGATTGATCGGGAGCAGCAGCCAACAGTTTTGATACTTCTGCAGTTGTTTTATTCAGCAGCGAAACTCCATTTACCTGCTGCAGCAGATCGCCGGTTTTTAATCCTCCTTTTTCTGCAGGGCTTTCGGTGATCACTTTATCTACCCGTACAGAATCCTTTCCGTTACAAATAAATGTAAAACCAAAACTCTTTGGGCTTTGTGCGTACATATGAAAGGATACAAAACAAAACAGTAAAAAGAAAAAAATAAAATCTGGACATGTGTAATGATTGATCACCAAAAAAAAGGAATTTACCTGTAAGCTAAAAATAAAAATTACCGCTATACGGCCGATGACCAATGGAGGGGTTACTTTGAATGATGCTTTTGCCGGCGAAACCTATAGTTCTTGCTGTTCTTGACAGCACAGCCAACTACTTTTTTTCTTCTTTCCACGTTAGCGGAAACGTCAGCATGAACTGAAACTATATTTAACTTGTTCTCCCCTGCCTCTGCCATTCACTCAGGAGAAACATTGCTGATAAGGCAGGAGCCAGTATTACTCTGAGCATTAGTAAATTTTAAAATGATGAGGATCATATTTTTTACAAACAACTGTTAATTGATTAAAAGCAGAACTTTGAAACAAACCAAACAGCATGAAAAATAGTAATACCATTAAAGTAAACTTCAAAGGGGGCATTATTGAACCTGCTGAACTGTACAGCATCCTGCTCATTGCAAGAAAAGCAAAACTGCTGTATGTACGTTTTGGTTTACGCCAGCAATTACTGCTTGATGTGGATATTGAAGAAGTGGATATGGTATCGGCTGAACTGGAACAGCTGGGTATTGCTTTTGAAATTAACCGTGAACAGCAGCCGAATATTGTGAGTTCGTTTCCGGCAGTTGATGTTTTTATTACCGACAGCTGGCTCACTGAACAGCTGTACAAAGAAGTATTTGCATCGTTTAACTATACGCCGCATTTAAAAATCAATATCAGCGAAGCCAACCAGAGCTTTACACCGCTGCTTACAGGAAATATCAACTGGGTATGTTCACCTAATGAACAAAACTTCTGGCACCTGTATATCCGTTTCCCCAAAACAAATATCATTTACGAATGGAAAGATGTGGTGCATACAAAAGACCTGGCTGCCATGTCTTCACGCATTGAAGAAATCATTTTACATGAAGCAGGGAAATTTTATGATAACAATGAAGCAAATGGTGATGAATTATATGCATTAGTAAAAACAGAGGGGCTTACTGTGAAACCAACTCCCGGATCATTGTCGTTACCGCCGTTTAAACTTCCTTACTATGAAGGATTGAACCGTTATAACAGTCATTACTGGCTTGGTATTTACAGGCGTGATGAATTGTTCAGTATTGAATTTTTGAAAGAAGCCTGTCAGCTTGCTTTAAGAACAGAAAGTGGTGCCATGTGTACCACACCGTGGAAAACAATTATCATTAAAGGCATTAAAGAAGAAAACAGGAACGACTGGAACAACCTGTTAGATAAATTCCAGATCAACCTGCGTCATGCACAGAATGAACTGAACTTCCAGGTTGATGATAACAGTGAAGAAGCTTTACAGCTGAAACAGTATTTGGTGAAATACCTGAATGATGATGATACCAGATCTTTTGGTGTGTGCATTGGTATTAAAACAAGAAGAAAGAGTGAAGTGTTCAGCAGTATCCTGGTACGCCGCAAACCAATGATCCGTATTGGTAAACTGGGACTGTTTTATACTTATGATATTTTATGTGCAAAGGATTATAACCCCAATGAGCGTACTGATTTTGTATACAGTTCGGGCAACCCCAAGTTTGTACTGGCCGAGCAGCTGAGAAGGGCGATCCTTTCTTTCTATGAATACCAGGAAAGAAAAGAAGCGGGTGTTCCGGAAGAATCTGCTGGGATGGAATTGGTAATTGAATAGTTTTATTCCGCAACAAAGGCTTCCATCAAACGCATTACTTCTGCTCCTTCATCGGCGCTGCAGGGGTTATCAGCTGTATCTAAAAAATAATTCACGGTTGCTTCAATCATGGGTTGCTGCACATGTTGCAATGCATCGAATGTATGCACTGTTGTTACACCGTTAGCGAGTACGGTAACTGTAAATCCTTCAAAGATGGAGAAGCTGATTTTACCATGTGTTCCAATAATTTCACAATGATCTTTGGCTGTATCTGCTGCTGCATTAAAACACCAGGTACCGCTGAAGGCAACTCCGTTTTCAAATAAAATAGTTCCTGCCACCAGGTCATCAGCCATATAATGACCGCCTTGATTTGTTGCAATACCATTTACTTTCTGTACAGGTCCGAAGAAATAATACATCAGGTCGAGCTGGTGCGGTGCAAGATCATGAAAGAGTCCGCCGCCGGCAATGGCAGGGTTTACACGCAATGCAATTTTGGGATCGTTGAGTTCAGTTATTGTTAGTGGAGGTTTGGTTATTTCAAGCTTTGCAAGTAATGGTTCTCCAATCACCTTATCATTGAGCAGCTGTTTGATCGTTTGAAAGATGGGCTGCTGCCGTCTGTAATGTGCCACCACCAGTTTGCTGTTGGTTTGCTCTGCAAACTCTGCCATTCTTTCGGCAGCTGCATAACCGGTTGCCATTGGTTTTTCTACATACACTGGTTTGCCTGCTTTGATTGCTTCAAGTGCATAGTGTTCATGTGAGGATGGTGGTGTTGCAATATAAATGGCATTTACTTCGGGATCGTTGATGAGCTGACTTGCATCGCTGTACCATCTTGGCACTCCATGACGTTTTGCATAGTCTTCTGCTTTGGCTGCATCACGGCGCATGACTGCAACGAGTGCAGAGTTCTTTACTTTATTAAAGGCGGGTCCGCTTTTGATTTCGGTTACATCACCGCAACCAATGATGCCCCAGTTTATTTTTTGCATGAGTGATTTTTTACCTGGATCAAATGTAAAACTTATGGGGATTGGTGGTTATATTTTTTGTGCTGTTGCCGGAGAAAGAAGTAAGAGGTAAGAAGTAAGAAAGCCGGGCTTACTATTCTTTGTTGGGCATTTATTCAGCAACCCTTTACTTCGACAGGCTCAGTATAAACTCAACTCAGGGTGACAGTAACGCATAAAAAAACTGCAGGCTGATGAACAGCCTGCAGTTGATAAATTGTAAGAAAGCAACTATTATTGAACGATGATCCGTTCGCTGTGTGTGCCTTTATCAGTGATAAACTGAAAATAATAAACACCGGGAGTTAAGGATGCAGGGAGCTGCACCGTTACACTTCCATTGACACGGATATTATTTTTCTGCACCAGGGTTGTTCCAAATGCATTGATCAGTTTCCAGCTTTCAAGTGTTGCATTATGTGTACTGATTTGTACTGAACCTGCTTTTTGTACAGGGTTCGGGTAAACCACAACGCTTACTCCTTTACCACCCTGTTTCACAAGAGCGATATTGCTGTAAGTAATTTTCCCTTCCTTATCGGTCATTTTTAACCGGTAGTAAGTGGTGCCATTTTTTACCGACTGATCAGTGTAATTGAAACTTGTACTATGCATATTACCACGCTGTATATTGATGGAGTAAAAACTTCTTCCATCTGTACTGCGCTGCAGATTATACTCTGCATCTTCTTCTGCTTCTGCTATACTCCACTTCAATTCTGCATTTTCGTTTTTCAGTTGTGAACTGAAGGATATTAATTTGATGGGCAATAACACTCCTGAATACAATTGTACTTCCGCAATCTGCATGGAGTTTGAATTCAGGGCGTCGCACACAGTTGAAAAAGATACCCTGTACCAGGAATAAGCGGTGGCATTACTGAAGGTATAACTGTGCGTGTAACCCCTTGCCGCAACACATGGCAGTGAACCTGAAGTAATAGTTGTCCATGAACTCCCATCATTTGAACCTTCCAATGTATAATCTCTC
The DNA here is from genome assembly GCA_016713085.1 of Chitinophagaceae bacterium. Lineage (NCBI taxonomy): Bacteria > Pseudomonadati > Bacteroidota > Chitinophagia > Chitinophagales > Chitinophagaceae > Chitinophagaceae bacterium. The sequence continues at coordinate 62,854 of JADJPV010000001.1, forward strand.
GGGTCACGGTTGGCAGCATCGTTTCCAGTTGTTAAATCAATGCGGTTGGTAACAACCGCTGCCACATTTGTATTGACAGTAAAACCAGTATTTACCTGGTTAAAGTCAAGAAATTTTGTTGCATAACTTCCGTCAATTACATTATCAACAATGTCGCCCCCGCTGTTACATCCATTTAAACAGGTGATTGTCATACCGGGTGAAAAAATGGGAGTCTGTGCATTTGCCAGTGAAGTGATCCAGGTGGTACAAATCAAAAACAGAGTGAGGGATTTTGTTTGAGAAATACATTTAAATAGTAGCCTTTTACTCATAATATTTTTTTTTAGGGTTATTGATATGCCGTAAAAATACTGAAAAAAATATCGAAAAAAATATTCCGTTTATTTATATATGGCGTAGCTGTATTGCGACGCCCTTACTGATAGAGTGTTTAGCTTTTCAGATCAATAAATTATAATTTTTCAACAAAAAAAACTGCAGGCTGATTAACAGCCTGCAGTTTCTATTTTCATGAATCAGTTTTACTAAAGAACCAATTGAATTTATTGTATAATGATACTTGCAGTTAAATCATTGAACTTAACCATGTACACGCCTTTTGCAAGATGAGAAATATTCATCTGCTGAATGCCTGCACCTAATTGTTTGTTCAATACCAATTGACCCTGCTGCGTAAACAACTGAACCTGTCCTGCCTGTTCCATTCTGATAGAAAGGATTCCGTTAGAAATCGGGTTAGAATAGATCAGTGGTTTTGATACACCTGCAAAACGAACACTTACTGTTTTACTGTAAGCAAAACGTCCGTTTTCATCACGCTGTTTCAAACGGTAGAAATTCAGGGTTTTGTCAGGTAAACTATGTGTAAACTGATAGTAGTTTGCAGCTGCAGTATTTTTTGCCAGTTCAGTTCCAACTGAACGCCAGTTAATGGCATCAGTACTGTGTTCAATCACAAAGTCTTTAGCTTCTTCTTCCAGTGATGTAGCCCAGTTCAGCACTACTCTTTCACCCCTGTTTCTTAGCCGCAAAGCTGAGCCAGTTTACAGGTAATGAAGCAAAGCCTGGATTTTGTGCTACATAGTTTGATGTTGCACCTGTTAATGCAAAAGTGGTTGGCGTTCCCCTGTAATTACCACTCAAATCAAACACTAACGGAAGCAGGGTATTTGTACCTCCGGCTACACCCTGGTTAAAGGTATAATACCCAATGAGGCCTGATTGAGAAGAAGCATTCAGTTCTGTTAACATCGCTCCCTGAATTTGCGGTTGAGTACGTGCAACATTCCATACTCTTACTTCATCCATACTGCCGGGGAAAAAGCCGGCACCCGGAGTCCATACTCCCCCGCCAATAGTGAAAAAGAAACCAGATGCTCCATAAGGAGAAGCTGTATTGGCAACTGTAGCCCTTAATACTCCATCAGTATATATGCGCATGTTAGCACCATCTGCAGTTAAAGCAACGTGGTGCCATGTGTTCAATGGAAAAGTTGAGCCATCGAATGTCCAGTCAATATTATTGCTTCCGGAAGCATTACCCAGCCATGCTCCGATTGAAGTAGCAGTTGAGAAACCAAATTCAAACGCATCATTTTGTCCGAAAAAACTGGTGCCTGCAGCAGCAGCTGTTGGAAACACCCAGCCTTCAATTGTAAAGCTTGTTAACCCACTCATATCAAGTGTTGTTGTGACAACATCACTCACACCATCAAAATTGATTGCATTAAAACCAAATACAACCTGGCTGGCTGCCCATGCTGAACCATTTACAATTGTACCGTCAAGAGCCGGAATATTTGTACCGCTGTTAACCAGTGTGGTTCCGCCATTTTCATTGCATTTATAATATGCTACTAAACCCGGTGCATTATTAGCAGGTGCTTTAAAAGCAAATTCTTTTATCTGAAAGGCTGTACGTGCTGTATTCCAGATACGTACTTCTTCTAAATCACCGGTAAAATATTTATTCCCATCACGAAAATCATAACCAATGGCAACATATAACGGATTCATTGTTGCAACAGTACCTGCGCCTGATTGATCCAGAACACCATCTATATAAATACGTCCTGATGCATCAGCTTCACGGGTTGCTGCCACATGATGCCAGTTACCATCGTTGATTGATGTAACTGATGTTACGTTAAAACCGTTTCCACCCTGGTAAATTAACCAGTTCACCTGTCCGCTTGTTGTAAGCGACAGCATGTACTCTCCTTCGAAACCAGCGCCACCACCTTCTCTTTGCTGAATAATATATGCATCTGCCGTGCCGGTTGTTTTCACCCAGGCTTCTACTGCAAATGCTCCTGTACCTGTAACGGCTGCAGCTGTTCCGATGTTAACAGCCTGAGAGGATGTTCCCAGTAAGCCCAATGAATAATTTTGTGATTTTGCCTGCAGTACGAATAACAAAAGCAGGGAGAGTAAACTTTTTTTCATGGTCTCATAATTTAAGTAAGTAATAATAAGTTCAGATTGGATTCAAATATAAATGAATTTATGTATTAGTTGTAAGCATATTTTCGATTACATTTTACGAAATCAGGATATCAAGATTTTACGCACATTAGCTGGGAATATCCCTTATTTCATTTTAGTTTTTCGTTTATATCCAGATGATGTTGTTTGGCTGTTTGTTTAGCCATTTCATAGCCTGCATCTGCATGACGTATTACGCCCATTCCGGGGTCATTCCTAAGCACCCTGTTTAATCTTTGTTCTGCATCATCGGTTCCATCTGCCACAATCACCATTCCTGCATGAATACTGTAACCCATTCCCACTCCACCTCCATGATGTAATGATACCCAACTGGCTCCGCCCGCTGTATTCACCAATGCATTTAATATGGGCCAGTCGGCAACTGCATCACTTCCATCGAGCATAGATTCTGTTTCCCTGTTGGGACTTGCAACGGAACCCGTATCTAAATGATCACGCCCGATAACAATGGGTGCTTTTACTTTTCCAGTACGAACAAGCTCGTTAAAAGCCTGCCCTGCTTTTTCCCGTTCGCCCTGCCCCAACCAGCAGATGCGTGCAGGTAATCCCTGGAAAGCAATTTTTTCCTGTGCCATTTTCATCCAGCGGATCATGCCTTTGTTTTCGGGAAACATATTCATGATGAGCTCGTCAGTTACTGCAATATCATTTGGGTCTCCGCTTAAAGCTGCCCAGCGAAAGGGACCTTTTCCTTCGCAAAATAATGGACGGATATAGGCCGGAACAAAACCGGGGAAGGCGAAGCAACGGCCAAGCTTAAAGCCCTGAGCCGATAGCCTTGAGTCGTTAGTAGAAGACTCGCTACTACCGGCTGCCAGCTGCCGGCTTTCGAACTCCTGCGCTCTTGCCCTGATGTTATTTCCATAGTCGAAAGTGATGGCACCTTTGTCCATCAGTTGAAGCATCAGCTGCACATGGAGATACATACTTTCATAGCTATGCCGGATATATTCTTCAGGGTTTTCCTGTCGTAATTTATTTGCCTGCTCATTAGTTAATGTATGTGGTATATATCCAATAAGCGGATCATGTGCACTTGTTTGATCGGTTAATGTATCGGGAATAATGTCTCTTGAAATCAAATGATCGAGCAGGTGAATAGCATTGCATACCACGCCGATACTTCTTGCCATTCCTTCTCTCCGGTAATGCACTGCAGCGTTAATGGCTTCATCAATACTTGTATGTTTTTCATCTAGGTATTTTGTTTCGATGCGTTTATCAATCCGCCATTCTTCCACTTCTGCAATTAATGCAACACCTTCGTTCATGGTGATAGCTAAAGGTTGTGCCCCACCCATTCCTCCAAGACCTGCGGTAACATTCAAGGTTCCTTTTAATGTTCCATTGAAATGTTTGTCTGCAATTGCACCATAGGTTTCATAAGTTCCCTGCACAATTCCCTGTGAACCGATGTAGATCCATGATCCGGCCGTCATCTGTCCGTACATCATCAATCCTTTTTTCTCCAGCTCATCAAAATGTTTCCAATTGGCCCAGTTGGGTACGAGTTGCGAATTACTGATGAGAACTCTTGGCGCATCTTTATGTGTTTTTAAAATGCCGACTGGTTTACCACTCTGAATTAATAATGATTCATCATTCTCTAAAATCTTTAATGCAGCAATGATATTATCCAATGCTTCAAAATTTCTTGCTGCTTTTCCACGGCCACCATACACAATCAAATCATCGGGACGTTCTGCTACGTCGGGATTTAAATTATTGAGCAGCATACGCAATGCGGCTTCCTGGATCCATCCTTTGCAGCTGAGTTTGTTTCCTGTGGGAGTTTTATATTTAACGGGATCATATTTTGTCTGAACCATGATTTATAAGATTTAAGGATTGTAAGAATTTGCCACAAAGGCACTAAGACTGAAAGTTCCCAAAGAAGTCCACGAATTACACGAATGCAGAAATTAAATTATTTGATGAAGCCTGCTCTTTCACTAACAACTATCGACTATCCACTACCGGCTTTCTTCTTCGTGTTCCTTTGTATCTTAGTGGCTATACCTGCTGATTTATAAACGACACCGCTTTCATCATATCATCATGAAGTACTCTGTCTTTATCTACAAAGCTTACTTCTTTTCGGAAAGCAGCCATTATGTTTTCAATCTTCGCAGAACTTTTTAACGGTCTTCTGAATTCCATTGCCTGTGCGGCACTTAATAATTCAATTGCCAATACTTTTTCCAGGTTCTTCATTACACGAAATGCTTTTGTTGCTGCATTGGCGCCCATACTTACATGATCTTCCTGGTTGTTACTCGAAGATATACTGTCAACACTTGCAGGTGTGCAGAGTTGTTTGTTTTCACTCACAATTCCTGCAGCGGTGTATTGCGGAATCATGAAACCGCTGTTGAGCCCTGCTTCTTTTACAAGGAACATCGGCAATCCTCTTTGTCCACTGATAAGCTGATAGGTTCTGCGTTCACTGATATTCGCCAGTTCACTCATGGCTATTGCAAAATAATCCAGTGCTATTGCCAATGGCTGACCATGAAAATTTCCACCACTCACTATTAAATCATCTTCAGGAAATACATTGGGATTATCTGTTACAGAATTAATTTTACATGTTCAATGGCATCTTTGCTCGCACCATGTACCTGTGGTATGCAACGGAAACTGTAAGGATCCTGTACCTGTTGCTTTTTCTGCTTTCCTATTTCACTGCCAGTTAAGATATTTCTCAATTGCTGAGCAGTATGTATCTGTCCGCTATGCGGACGGATGGCATGAATTTTTTCATGCAATGGCTGATCAATACAATCAAACGCATCAAATGAAATGGCAGCAATGAGATCGGCCCATTGTATTAACCGTTCAGCCTGCACCAAACAATACAATCCATAAGCACTCATGAATTGTGTACCATTGATCAAAGCCAATCCTTCTTTACTTTTTAAATGAATAGCATCCCAGCCTTTTTCATTTAATACTTTTACTGCATTCTGTTTTGCTCCATTATAATTCACTTCTCCCATCCCAATCAATGGCAAACTCATATGGCTGAGCGGAGCCAGATCACCACTTGCACCCAGTGAACCCTGCTGGTAAATAACAGGCAATACATTGTTGTTGTGCATATCCATCAACCGTTTCACTGTATCAATCTGCACAGCACTGTATCCATAGCTGAGTGATTTTATTTTCAGCATCAGCATCAGCTTTACAATTTCCTGTGGTACTTCATCGCCCATACCACAGGCATGACTCATGAGTAAATTGTTCTGCAATTGTTCCAACTGATCATCGGCAATAATTACATTTTGTAAAAAACCAAACCCGGTATTGATACCATAGAAAGGTGTATCACTTTCTGCAATTTTTTTATCGAGATAGTTGCGGCAGGTTTCTATTTTTTCATGTGCACGGAAAGTAATGGACACATGCTGCCTGTATTGCAGATAATTCTGCACCTGGTCAAACCCGAGGGTATGATCATCTAAGGGGAGATAGTTATAGTCGTTCATAATGCAATCAATCAGGGCGAAAATAGGGAAAATGGCCCCCAAACACCGTCTTCCCAAAGGGGGACAGAGACAGTTTAAATATCGCTGCTTAGAAATAAGATGCTGAATAGGAAGAACAGAAGTTTGTGAAAGTAATGAAATACCGCTCTTTCTCCTTTGGGGAAAGAGATGGAGATAGGGGCCGATTCTGTATTTTTGGAGCTATGAAACAAGCCATCTTCTTCTTTTTTCTTTCTGTTGCATGCATTTCGCTTTCTGCACAAACTATCCAGGTGCTCGACAGCAGTCAGAAAGCTTCTTTCCGTGGATTGAGCGTAGTGAATGACAATACAGTTTGGGTGAGTGGGAGTAACGGAACTGTTGGACTAAGCACCAACGCAGGAAAGAACTGGAAATGGATGACGGTAAAAGGATTCGAAAAAAGAGACTTCCGTGATATTGAAGCCTTTGATGAAAACACAGCCATCGTTATTGCCATTGCCGAACCAGCACAGATTTTAAAAACAACTGATGCTGGCGAACATTGGAAAGTGGTATTTACAGATACTGCAAAAGGAATGTTTTTAGATGCGATGGAATTCTGGAATGCGGAAAGTGGTATTGTTATCGGCGATCCCATCAATGGAAAAATATTTGTGGCCCGCACGTTTGATGGTGGTGAGCATTGGCGTGGATTGCCGGATGCTTATTATCCAACCGCTGAAACCGGTGAAGCTATGTTTGCCAGCAGTGGTACCAATATCAGGAAGCTGGCGAAGGATGAAGCGTGTTTTATTACCGGCGGAACAAGATCAAGATTATTTATCCGTGATCAAAAAATTGACCTGCCTATTATTCAGGGAAAAGAAAGTACCGGCGCTAATTCCATTGCTGTTTGGGATAAAAAAACATTTGTAATTGTTGGCGGCGATTTTGCGAATGCCGCATCCACAGAAAAAAACTGTGTGTTATCAAAGGATGGCGGCAAAACCTTTGTTGCTCCCACTACTCCACCGTTGGGTTACAGAAGCTGTGTTGAATATCTTTCTAAAACAAAACTGGTTACATGTGGTATTACAGGTGTTGATTTTAGTGTTGATGGCGGCATGAACTGGAAAAACATTTCCTCCCAGGGCTTTCATGTGGTACGCAAAGCAAAAAAAGGAAAAGCCGTTTTTCTCGCCGGTGGGCGGGGGAAAATTGGCTTGCTCATTCCTCAATTACACTGAATTATCTAATTCACTCACAAGAATAAAAAATCTCTGACAGCGATCATAGCTGTTTCTGATGACAGGCATCCATTTATCCCGACAGCCCTGTCTAACTTTAGCGTTTCAAAGAAGCTATATGCACATCAAAATACACGACGACATTACTCTCCAGCAGATCAAAGATGTCTTTTCAGCTTATTATCCATTTCTGAAACTTGAATTCTTTTCGAAGCCACACCAGATTTTTGAATCATCCGAAGAAAAAGCAATGCTCTGCGGATCAAAAAAATTAAAAGAAATCAACCCAACACATACAGACGCTGTGATTAATATACAGCCAACAGAACTTGTATCAGACCTGGAGAATGAATTCCAGATACGCTTTGGATTACCTGCACAGGTGTTCCGCAAAGAAAAAGGTGAATGGTCTCAAACAACAGGTATGGATGTATTTTCTTTAAAAGATGTAAATGATTTCAGCAAAAATGATTCAGATGCTTTTCTTGTAGAAGATTATGACGAAGGATTTGACGAAGAAATAGAGGTATAAAAGTTTTGTCGTTAACGTATGCTTCCAACCGTTGAAAAGTGAAAAACCGGGATCTGCTTTTACACAGAGCCCGGTTGGTTTTTCCGGATATTTCATTGGTCCACTTTACTTTCTCAAAACGATTGTTGGCAGTTTCACTTCCTTATTGCCAACAATAATATTTTTAATAATCGTATCTCTGTATCCATTTGCGGTTGCGTTCACCATCAGATCAACTGTCCCGGCTTTTATTCCACGGATTTTAAATTTACCATCACGTTCAGGTATAGCGAGTAAAGTTTGATTGCCAAAGGTTACTGAAACAATTGCTCCTGCTTCACGTGGTGTAACTACACCTTCAATGCGTCCGTCATGGTCATCTGAAAATGTTCTGATCTTAGGCTGCAGTTCAAACTGGTTGTTATTAATTTTTATAATTGAACCGCATGCATCAAAATCAAGATTGAGCTTAATATCATTGGGATTGATAACTGAAATATCATCCACATCAATTATTACCTGTGGTTTCTTTAAGGTAAGCGGATAGGTAACACTGTCAACCATTACTGAATTTCCTGTACCAAGTGTAATGCGTATTTTTTTAATTTCTCCTTTTGTAATGTAGCCTTGTGCAAACAAAGTATCAACACCATTACGGAAGTTGAGGATGTTATAAATGCCCGGACGGATGATCAGTGAATCCCAGAATTCATGTTGAACTCCCGCACTGTCTACTTCTACTTTTACTTCCACTTTCAGAATATTAATGTTCACTGCATGGAAGTTGACCGGGTTATCAGTTAAATAAATACTCACTTTTTGCTTATTGACATTCTGTGAACTTTCCTTTTTACAGGAGAGAAGTAAAAAAGTAATCAGAACGGTAACTGCCAGCAAAACTTTCACAACTGTTTTCATGCATTTTAATTTTTTTCAGGAATTGAATAACAGTTCAAAAGTATAAGTACAGCATGCAGTACAAAAACGAATACTGCTGAAGTGGTAAGATGAATGACTGAACGGGGATGAAACTATTTCTTAAACATAAAATACACTGCTCCAAGCAGCAAAATAAAACTCAGAATATACTTCCAGTGAAAAGGTTCTTTGAGATAGGCAACTGCAAACACTCCAAACACAACCAGGGTAATTACTTCCTGAATCATCTTTAACTGAAATGCATTTACTCCGCTTTGATAGCCTACCCTGTTGGCAGGAACCATGAAACAATATTCAACAAAAGCAATCATCCAGCTGATGAGTACTACTTTCCACAAAGGAACATTCTGATAACGCAAATGTCCGTACCATGCAATGGTCATAAATACATTGGATGCTACCAGAAGAAGAATTGCACGAACCATGAAGGATTAGTTTTCTGAACGTTTACCAGCAAGCAGATACAATGCTGCCATACGGACAGCCACTCCATTTTCTACCTGCTGCAGAATGATGGATTGTTTACTGTCGGCTACATCACTGTCCAGTTCCACACCACGGTTAATGGGGCCGGGGTGCATAATGATGATTTCTTTATGAAGAGAATCTAACAATTTTCTACTGATGCCGTATGCAAGATTGTATTCACGCAATGAAGAGAACAATGGCTGATTCTGACGCTCCAGCTGAATACGCAGCACATTCGCCACATCGCACCATCTTAATGTTTCTTCAATATTGTACGATACGTTTACGTCAAATGCTTCCTGCAAATATTTTGGAATAAGTGTGGGCGGACCGGCAACTGTTACCTCAGCTCCCATCTTTTTCAATAAATAAATATTACTGAGTGCAACACGGCTGTGCATGATATCACCAAGGATGGCAATCTTCTTTCCTTCCAGTGTTCCTAATTTTTCACGGATAGAAAATGCATCGAGCAAAGCCTGTGTAGGATGTTCATTGATCCCATCGCCTGCATTCACAATAGCCGCAGGAATATGTTTGGCTAAAAAGTGCGGAGCGCCACTGGCACTGTGCCGCATTACCACCAGGTCAACTTTCATGCTGAGGATATTATTTACTGTATCCAGCAAGGTTTCTCCTTTGGCTGCTGAAGATCCGGAAGCTGTAAAATTGATGGTATCGGCGCTTAAACGTTTTTCGGCCAGTTCAAACGAAATCCTGGTACGGGTGGAGTTTTCGTAAAACAGGTTCACAATGGTTACATCACGAAGTGAAGGCACTTTCTTAATGGGACGCTGTAAAACTTCTTTGAATTGAGTAGCTGTATCAAGGATTAACTGAATATCCTGAGCCGTTAAATCTTTAATGCCGAGCAGATGACGAGTAGATAGTTGCATTAAAAAGCAAAGCTAAGGGAAAATGAGGAGATGAAAAACCGGATCATCAGTTCAGGCATTAACTTTTTTTATTCTGATATTTTTAAAGCAGGATGACTGGATAGTCCATACTCCTTGCCTTTTGCCTCTTTGCCTGTTCAATACAACACAACTTCCGGTTTTTCCCAATCGACAATTACTTTTTGCGAAAGGATGGAATCGATTGTTTTTCCTGTATAATCGGGTTGAATGGGGAGCTGACGGTTAAAGCGCCTGTCGATCAGCACACAGAGCTCAACCTTTGCCGCACGGCCAAAGTCGAGCAGGGCATCCATACCGGCACGGATGGTACGGCCGGTGTACAGCACATCATCAACCAGGATCACATTCTTATTTTCAATGTTGAATCGAATGGTGGTTTGATTGGCTACATGCAATTCTTTGTGTACATCATCTCTGTAGAAAGTGATATCCAGCTTTCCGTATTCGAGTTTCTTTTCGGGATAAATTGCCTGAATGGCGGCAACTATTCTGTCGGCCAGTAAATAGCCTCTTGGCTGCAAACCAATAAAAACGGTATCAGTAAATGGAAAATGATTTTCGATCAGTTGATGACTGAGCCGCTGTATGGTTAATTGTAACTGTTCGTTTGATAAGATGGTCTTCAAAGCCTGAAATTTGTATAAAAATAAACACTTCGTCTTAAAATAGTTCAAAAGGTTTTACCTCACCCGCCTTCTCCCTCTCCAAAAGAGAGGGAGCGGTTCAGCAGTTATAATCCAACCTTCTTTTCTGCCACTTCTGCAACTGCAAATAGTTGAGCAAAGAAAAAGACTGCAAAATAAATTACAGTCTTTAAATTTTTTTTCACTTATGATTATTCAACCATTCTAAATAAGCTGGCCCTGTGTCATGCAGTCCCCCCTTCAGGGGGCGGAGGGGGTTATTCCTCTCCCAGGAACGGATAACGGTAATCTGTTGGCGGGTTGAATGTTTCTTTGATTGTTCTTGCACTTAACCAGCGGTAAAGGTTGAGAATACTACCTGCTTTATCATTGGTGCCGCTTCCTCTTGCACCACCAAACGGCTGCTGACCAACCACTGCACCTGTTGGTTTATCATTGATATAAAAATTACCTGCACAGTTGCGGAGTTTGGCTGTTGCCAGTTCAATGGAGTTTCTGTCCTGTGAAATAACTGCACCTGTTAATGCATACGGTGAAGTGCTGTCAACCAACTCCAGCGTTTTTTCAAAACTGTTAGCAGGATAAATATAAACTGTCAGTACAGGCCCGAAAATCTCTTCACACATGGTTACATATTTCGGGCTCTTTGCTTCAATGATGGTTGGCTGAATAAAATATCCTTCTTTCTTATCGCATTTACCTCCAACCCATATTTCAGCTTTCTCATCTTTCTTTGCGTTATCGATATAACGTTTAATGCTTTCAAAACTTTTTTCATCGATCACAGCATTAATGAAGTTGGAAAAGTTTTCAACTGTTCCCATTTTAAAACTCTTCACACCTGCAATTAATTTCTTCTTTACCTCTTCTGCAATATTTGATGGAATATATGCTCTTGATGCTGCTGAACATTTCTGACCCTGGTATTCAAATGCGCCACGTAATAATGCTGTTGCCACCACATCAGGATCTGCTCTTTTGTGCAATTACAAAATCCTTACCCCCGGTTTCTCCAACTATCCGTGGATAAGAACGGTACATGCCCATATTCTTTCCTATCGTTTCCCACATATTATTAAATACTCCAGTTGAACCGGTAAAATGTACGCCTGCAAATTCTTTGTGATTGAAACAAACTTTTCCAACAGTTGGTCCGCTTACGTAAACTAAATTGATAACACCATCCGGCAATCCTGCTTCTTTTAAAATACGCATGATCATCTGCGCACTGTATACTTCTGTATTGGCTGGTTTCCATACAACAACATTGCCACACATAGCAGCACTTGTTGGCAGGTTACCTGCAATAGCTGTAAAGTTGAAGGGTGTTACTGCCAGTACAAATCCTTCCAGTGGACGATACTCCATTCGGTTATGCATACCCGGACTGCTGATGGGTTGCTGGCGGTAGATATCACTTAAGAAATGAACGTTGAAGCGAAGGAAGTCAATAATCTCACACGCTGAATCAATTTCTGCCTGGTACACATTCTTGCTCTGACCAAGCATTGTTGTTCCGTTCATGTATGGACGATACTTAGTTGCCATCAGATCAGCAGCACGTAAGAAAATATTCGCCCTGCTTTCCCAACTCATATTGGCCCAGCTTTCTTTGGCTGCTAATGCAGCATCAATAGCAAGCTGCACATGCTTTTCTTCGCCTGCATGAAAATAACCCAGCACATGTTTATGTTCATGCGGGGGATGCATGGCTACTTTATTATTCGTACGTACTTCTTTATTGCCGATGTACATGGGCACATCCACTTCCGTACTTTTTAATTCGGCTAAAACTTCTTTTAATCTTTTTTTCTCTGCTGAACCGGGTGCATAATGTAAGACTGGTTCATTTACCGGCATCGGGTAGTTGAAGTAACCTAAGTTCATAATGCAAGTTTTTAGTTGAAGAAATTATTTCGCTTCTGTTTCTTTTTCATTCATCAGGTAAGCTTTAATAAATCCATCCAGTTCACCATCCATTACAGGACCAATATTCCCCACTTCATAATCAGTACGGTGATCCTTGATCATTTTGTATGGATGAAACACATAACTGCGGATCTGGCTGCCCCATTCTATTTTTTTCTTCTTTGCATTGGTGGCATCCTTCAGCTCATTTCTTTTCTGCAGTTCCATTTCATACAAACGGCTTTTCAGCATCTGCATGGCGAGTTCCCTGTTGCCCAACTGACTTCTGTCCTGCTGACAAACTACAACAATACCTGTGGGAATATGTGTTAACTGTACTTTCGTTTCTACTTTGTTTACGTTCTGTCCACCGGCACCACCACTTCTTGATGTTTCCATTTTCACATCTGCCGGATTGATTTCAATGTTGATTGTATCATCCACTAACGGATAGGCATACACACTTACAAAAGAAGTATGACGTCTTGCATTACTGTCGAATGGTGAAATACGAACCAAACGGTGAACACCGCTTTCTGCTTTTAAGAATCCATAAGCAAAAGGCCCATCGAATTGATAGGTACAGGTTTTAATACCGGCACCATCCCCATCCTGCCAATCGATTTCGGTTACTTTCCAACCCTGTTTTTCACCATACATGCGGTACATACGTGCCAGCATTTCGGCCCAGTCCTGGCTTTCGGTTCCACCGGCACCAGAGTTAATCTGCAGTACAGCAGGTAATTCATCTTCAGGCTGATTGAGTGTGCTCTTAAATTCAGTGTCGTCGATTGCGGCGAGAGCTTTTTCAAATGCTTCTTTGGTTTCTTCCTCCGTAGCATCTCCAGCTTTCCAGAATTCAAAAAGCACAGCAAAGTCTTCAACGGCAGAATCGGTATCCTCATAGAGCTTTACCCAATACTCGTTGTTCTTTGTTTCTTTCAGAATCTCTGTTGCACGCTTATTATCGTCCCAGAATCCGGGACTCAGAGTGAGTTGCTTGTCTTCATCAATTTTATATCGTCGGTTCTCGACGTCAAAGAAACCTCCTCAAGACAAGCACACGGTCTCTTATATCATTTAATTTTTCAGTTGTCATAACGGGTGCAAATGTAAGGAGAAAGTTGGTTCTTTCCTGCCTTTCATTAAACCCTGAATAAGTTGTTACTTCAGCAAAGCACTGCCGAACAAATGATTATACCGTTCGCAATGGATCAGTGCATATTTATATTGAATAAAATCAGGTACACCGGGAATTTCATAGAGCTGGTTTCCATTGGTTGATTTTAAATTATCCAGTTTAATAAATTCTACCGGGCCTCTGTCTTTGGAGAGATACACTTTTAAATCAGGCCCATTACTGGTGAGGAAATTCTCCAATGCAAGAATATATTTTCCGCTCTTAAGGTAAATCTTTGCCTGACCTGAAACCTTACCCCAGCGTTCGTCCATAAACACTCCTTCAAATTTTACACGGGCTGTAGTATCCATGATCGTTTCATCCAGCCTGACCTCTGAGCTTTTTTTACAGGAAAAAAGACTGCTGCTGGCTACTAAAAGAAAGAATACATAGTTTTTCATGCTGTTTTGTTTAGTTACTTCATAAAACTACGCAGCCAGCTATTTTGCAGATGTCGGGTTACTGACATTAGAAATTTTTAACAACTTTACTGCTGTTTTTCTCTTCCTTCCAATTGAAGTCTATTTCGTAATTTGCCCGACTTGATTACACAGGATACCATACAGCAAATTCTCAGCCGCATCGATATTATTGAGATCGTTGGCGGTTTTGTGAAACTGAAGAAAAGAGGCAGCAGCTATCTCGGTCTCTGTCCGTTTCACAACGAGAAAACCCCCTCTTTCACCGTTTCACCCACCAAGGAAATTTATAAATGTTTTGGTTGTGGAAGAAGCGGCAATGCAGTAAGTTTTTTGATGGAGCATGAAAAGTACAGCTATGTGGATGCCCTGAAATTCCTGGCAGCCAAGTACAATGTAACCATTGAAGAAACCTATGCTTCACCTGAAGTTGTACAGCAAAGGCAAACTGCCGACAGCCTGTTTATCATCAATAATTTTGCTCAACAATTTTTCAGCAAACAGTTATTTGAAACAGAAGAAGGAAAGGCTGTTGCATTAACCTATTTAAAAGAAAGAGGTTTCCGGGAAGATATCATCAAAAAATTTCAGCTGGGTTATTCGCCACAGCAACGTGACGCTTTTGCAACGGAAGCAATCAAACAGCAATACAATGCTGAACTGCTTACTAAGACAGGGCTCGTTGTAGAACGCAATGGCGATCTGTATGATAATTACAGGGAGCGGATCATCTTCCCCATTCATAACAGCACCGGAAAAGTATTGGGCTTTGGTGCAAGGATCATTGGTAAAAAAGAAAATGCGCCGAAGTATATCAATACACCTGAGAATGAAATTTATGTAAAGAGTAAACTCTTATACGGCACCTACTTTGCAAGGCAGGCAATTGATAAGAATGATGAATGTTTACTGGTAGAAGGTTATACGGATGTTGTTTCATTGCACCAGGCAGGTATTGAAAATGTTGTGGCAAGTGGCGGTACATCCTTAACGCCTGATCAGTTAAGGCTGATCAAAAAGTACAGTAATAATCTTACGATTTTATATGATGGAGATGCAGCCGGTGTAAAAGCAGCCATGCGTGGTTTGGATCTTGCACTGGAAGAAGGATTGAATGTTCACCTGGTACTGATCCCTGACAATGAAGATCCTGACAGTTATGTAAATAAAGTTGGAGCTTCTGCTTTCATTGACTTCATCAAACAGAATAAAAAAGATGTCATTCTTTTTCAGCTGGAAGTAATGCTGAAAGATGCAGGAAATGATTCAACGAAAAAAGCAGCAGCTGTTAATACCATTGCGGAAAGCATCAGCCGTATTAATAAGGTTGAAGACTTTACAAGGCAGCAGGATTATATTCATAAAAGTTCGGAACTCTTAAAGATTGATGAAACAGGATTGCATGCACTGGTGAATAAATTCATCCGTGAACGTGTAACTAAATTTGAACAGAAACAACTGCCAAGAGAAGAAGAACTACTGAATGAAACCTTCACTGATGAAAACTTTGACGATGCCACAACTCAGTTACTCAATACCGATGAAGTACATGAACGTGCGCTGGTAAGATGTTTACTTGATTTCGGGTTGATTCCATGGGATGAAACAACCTCCTCTGCACAGCATATTTTAGCAGAAGCAGAAGAATGGGAAATGATTGAGCATCCTGATCTGCTCCGGATCGTGGATCAATACAAACAATGGCTGGCTGATGGATTTGAACCAACTACAAAAAGTTTTTTGTTTCATGAAGATCAGAACATCAGTAAAGCAGTTGTTGCATTGGCAGATTTCAGTGAAGAGTTGAGTCCTAACTGGATTAAAATTTATGAAAAGCCTTTTGCAACGAGAGAAGATTTATTTAAACAGGAAACCGTTTCTGTTCTTACTTATCTCAAGCTGAGGAAAATAAAAAAGATGATGGATGAGAATCAGCGTGATATGGAAAAGCCGCATACATCTGATGAATTGATTACTTTGATAAAAACACATCAGCATTTAAAAGGGCTGGAAATGGAGTTGACCAAAGAAATGGGAACAGTTATTTTTCGTTAAGGCTTAATACAAGAAAAAACAATAAGAGGCGATTTGAGTTGCAACAGTTAGGCATCCTTTTCAGCCTCAGATTGATCTGCAATATCTATAACTGCATTAATTTCAGGCGGTAATGAGCTGCGCCAATTTGAATAAGCCTTGTCTTTTTCTTCTTCACTAAGTCCAGAACGAAACATCTCAAACATCGGTGGTTTTTCGTAAACAGTTAAATTCACATATTTAATTGAGCAGTCTTTAATAGAAAGATGAATTTCAACTTCTTTAGCCTTCCCTGTCATTATTAATTCATCCTCCCTTTTCCATTTCCCATACTGGAAAAACTTATCAAAATAATAAAGATTAGTCAAGCCTGAATATAGATGAACTCTGCATTTCTCAACGTTATCCTTTTTTATTAAAATATAGTAGTCAAACTTGTCCGGTTTTGGATCAACTATTATCACTGCGATTAATGACTTACTATTTCTATTATTAATTTTCTTACAACCGATCTCAAAAGTGAACTCTTTATTTATTATTTCCTCCTTTATTTTACCGAGTATTTCTTTATCCAACTTATTATCAAAATCAGAAATTCGTACCATAGCAGAGTGAATAACATCCAATCGGATTATATTTCTTTCAGCAAAACTTAATCTTTCAAAGTCTTTATTAGCAGAGTAACGGATATTAACATGAATCTTTTCTCCTGGCTCCTTAACAATAAACTCCTGTAACTCTTCATCTATTTGATTAATACTAATATATCTGTAAAAGTTCTGCTCATATTTAAGAAGCAGGAATGAATAAATTAGGTCAATGGCCCCGGCTTCCGGACCACCAACTCCATTTGGAACAACAGAACCTAATCGAATTAGTGTTTTCATACCATCTAACACAATTGAGTTTAATATTGACGAATTCTTCGTCAAGAATTAACTTGATAAAAATGTGAATTAACTTTTCAGCAGACCCCTTCACTTCAAATCTACCTTTATTTTTTATTGAATCTAATCCCAATCTTTATTCCTGAACAACCAAAACAGAAAATAAGAAGTCAAAAAACCCAACGCAGCTCCTGCTAATACATCAGCCGTAAAATGCTGCCCAAGATAAATGCGGGAATAGCCAATTGTGCAGGCAGCAACAAAATACACTAACTGTAATCCTCTACTCCTGGTTGCAAAAGCAAGTAAGCTGAACATGGCAAAAGCAGTGGTTGTATGTCCGCTGGGAAAACTATTTTTTCCTTTCAGCAGTTCGCCATCAACATTATGAATCATTTCAGGTTTGGGAAAATATAAACCCGGTCTTGGATTGTCCTCTACTCTTTTCAAACCCTGCGCCAGCAAACCGCTTACTGCAAAACCAACAATCAGCAGAATACCAAGTTTACGTTGTTTCAGAAAAAGAAGAACAACACCCAGCAGTGCCATCACTAATCCTTCACCTGCATAGGTAAAATACTTTAGTACAATATCTGAAAGATCGGAATGCTGATGATTCAGTTTCAGAAAAACAGCTTCCTTTCCCCAATACATTAATACAGCAATTCCCGTAATCAATAAAATGAGTACAGCATATGTAAATAAATTTCGTAGCGGGTGATTGTATTTCCAGTTCATGTCAGGTACAAAACTAAGATGCATTCATCAACAGATCGCTGTAAGAATGCGTTAAAAGATGTTCTTCCTGTATATTAAATTGCTGCAGGTAATGATCGCATTGCTCTGTTATCTTTTCCAGGCCAATACTTCCATCTTTATCAATGGCTTCAATTTCAACAAAGCTTCCCAACCCTTCCACTTCATCAATATGAAACTTCACATTATCAATAAACCAGATCTCCCGCTTTTTCTTCACCACCACTTTAATTCCGTTGGCGTTGGTGAGGATCTGTTTCAACAGGTCGCTGTCATGATCAACTTGGAACAGGTTTACCTGGCTCATTTTAGGTCCGGCAATATTTTCCCTGTTGTAAAAAATGAGTGAGTTTTCAATATTTCCCTGCCTCAGTTTCAATCGGCCATTACCTACATTGAAGTATGTATCGGTTTGTACATCCGTTCCTTTAAACTCAGCCATATGATCAGTTAAAAACTGCCTGATGAAAGAAGCATCGGCACAACGGGCCTTGATTTCAATATTCCGGTGACTCATTTGATGGAAAATAAAAAGCCGCCTGTGAAGACGGCCAGTAATTTGATGATAGCAGGAAAAAATTACGCTTCCGCAGGACTTAACCTTGAAGCTCTTGTTCTGGTTGGTTTTGGAGCTAAAGCCATGGCTCTTTCAAAGCGCATAGCAGTCCAAACATGATCCAACACAACTTCTTCTGAGGTTTCAAATCCGCACTGGCAAACAAATTGCCAGCTGCCGTCACGGTTTAAATCGCTTACAATTTTGGAAGCGGTTTTAGGATAGGCCACCCAAAACTTAGCATTCGAGCTGAGCGCAGGTAACACTTCCTTCAAAATTCCATTTAATTGATTCTGATTTACTGCAAAAATCAGGGCGAAATCGATCTTTTTACTGCGAAGCAGGGGAGTTACGTTTTTAGCAAACGATAACTTCACAAATTGCTTTTCAATAGAAGAGGGTAATCCCTGAATGAGTAAGTTCCTTTCTTCGTTAAATTGGAGTTTTTCCAAAAGAGAAATAGACATGCCAATGTAAATTTTGATGAGAACTAAAGTGGACGGCAAAGGTAGCCTTTTTAAGCCGGTTTTTGCGGAAATGGCAGAAGTATTTTACTTTGTAAATATAAAAAATGCCCCTGCTAAAGACAGGGGCATTCATGTAATCAACTGATTTATAGTTATTTCTTTATCGGCTTGTAATAAGGCAATGCTTCCTGAACATATTGCTGCATCTTCTGAATACGGGTTTCATCAGATGGATGGGTACTCAAAATTTCCGGTGGCTTTTGACCTGCTCCGCCTGCTTTTGCCATCCTTTGCCAGAAGGGAACAGCTTCATTTGGGTTATACCCTGCCATGGCAGCAAAGCGTAATCCAAACTGATCGGCTTCCAGTTCCTGCTTGCGGGAAAAAGGCAGAGTACCAGCTACTGTTGAACCAACTCCATAGGCTGTCATAAATAAGTTTTGTGTTTCAGCCGGTTTATTGGCGACGGCCACTGATAAAGCAACTCCACCTAACTGTTGCATCATCCCCTGGCTCATTCTTTCATTACCGTGCAACGCAATGGCATGGGCAATTTCATGTCCCATTACAACTGCGAGAGCGGCTTCGTTTTGAGTAACCGGTAACAAGCCCGTATACACTACCACCTTACCACCGGGCATACACCATGCGTTTACTTCTTTATTATCAACTAAATTAAATTCCCAGGTATAACCATCGAGGATTGCTGCCTTACCCTGCTGTTCATAATATTTTGTAATGGCATAAGCAATACGTGTGCCCACACGGCGAACCATTTCAGCATCCTTATTTACATTCACTGCAACAATCTTATTTTCCGTTAAGAACTGTTTGTATTGCTGTCCGGCCATGGACTGTAATTCTTTCTCCGGCATTAAGATTAACTGTTTACGGCCGGTTACCTGATTTTTTGCACATCCGGCAAACAGGAAAGCAACGAGGATAAATGAGCTGAGAATCTTTTTCATGTGTTTATTTTTATTGATATTAGCCACATAGTATGCCCATAATCATCTATGGTTGGTATCCCGATAGCTATCGGGATTGTATATGGGCATTTCATCTGTTCAGATTTTTAATATAACATTTCAATTAACGTACCAACTTAGTGTAAGCTATAGCAAAGAAAGTTAAGATTGTTATTCCTTTTTTTTCTTTCGCCAGCTGAATTTGTTTTCACTGCCTTTCAGTAACCGTAAAAGGTTAGAGCGATGCATAAATATAACAAGGGCTGCAGCTATGATTGAAAACCACCGCATGTACACATTGCTTTCCTTATATGCAAACCATACACAGGCCATGAATACAATTACTGCAATAATAGAGCCTAAAGAAATATATCTTGTCAGGAACACAACAATCAAAAAAGCTCCGATACTGATCAATGCAATCCACGGCTGAATAGCCAGCACTAACCCAAATAAAGTAGCTACCCCCTTTCCACCTCTAAACCCTGCAAACACCGGAAACACATGCCCCGCCACTGCAACCAATCCAAACAACAGCTGCCAGAATGATTTTTCAGTTCCCAGCCAGTCAGTTGAATGAACCAGCAACGCTAATTGTACTGCTGCCATTCCTTTACCCAAATCAATGATCAAAACAATGATTCCCCAAACCGGGCCAAGTACTCTGAATGTATTGGAAGCACCCATATTCTTACTGCCATGTTCACGGATGTCAATATTGAAAAAAGCTTTCCCGATCCAGTAAGCTGTAGGAATTGAACCAATGAGGTAAGCAGCAATAATGAGTAAAAACAAATTCATCTTAACTGATCTTTTGGAAAAGCAAAGAACTCCAGGTATGACGTTCAGATGCTTTGATGAGTTGCAAGGCATTATTAGTTGCAGCATCAATGAGCAATTGATTTTCTTCTGCATAAAAACCACTCATCAGCAAATAGCCTTTATCAGTTAAAGCATTTGCCATTGCCTGCATATTTCCCAGTAAGATATGCCGGTTGATATTTGCAAGAATAATGCTGAATGTTTTATCTGCTGGTGGTGCATCGCCTTTTTCAACTGTAATACGTTTACACTGATTTTCTTCTACGTTCTCAATCGAATTCTCAATACACCAATCATCATAGTCAACTGCAAGAATGGATGTTGCCCCGAGTTTCTCAGCAAGAATGGCCAGTACACCTGTGCCGCAACCAAAATCAAAAACTGTTTGCTTGGAAAAATCAATTCCCTGCATCAACTTCATCATTTGCCAGGTAGTTGCATGATGACCTGTACCAAAACTCATCTTTGGTGTAATCACAATTTCATGCTGAACAGTAGCAATGGGTTGATGAAAGTGTGCTCTTACTGCAACAAAATCATCAACAATCACCGGCTCATAATTACTCTCCCATTCTGCATTCCAGTTCTTCGGCGCAATGATTTCCTTTTCGTACTGTTTTGAAATGGCAATAGAATTTCTTTCAGCTTCTCTTCTATAAATTCTTCTTCGGGAATAAATGCCTGCAGATCGGTTTCGGTTTCTTCAAAACCATCATATCCCTCTTCACTTAGGAATGCAATCAGCATTTCATGTTCCTGTTCATCAGCCGAGTTGATCCTGATTTTAATATAGTTGTTCATAATGCAATAAAAAAGGTCCCGCCTTTGGCGGGACCGTAAAGTTCTTTTATTTCGATGAATAATTACATTCTCTCTTCACCATCATTCTGACCTTCCTGCTTCGACTGAATCTGCGGTCTTGGAGCAGCATCAGGTTTTGGCATCAGCACTTTGCGGCTTAATTTAAACTTACCGGTTCTTGGATCCAGACCAATGAGTTTTACTTTCACCACATCACCCACATTCAGCACACCTTCCATACTATCCAAACGCTTCCAGCTTATTTCACTGATGTGTAACAACCCTTCTTTCTTTGGTAAGAATTCAACAAAGGCGCCAAACTCTTTAATGCCTTTTACTGTTGCTTCATAAACACCCCCAACTTCTGGTATTGCTACCAAACCTTTCACCCATGCAACAGCTTTTCAACACCTTCTTTTGCAGAAGAGAAGATACTTACTTCACCATAGTTGCCCACTTCTTCAATGGTAATGGTTGTTCCTGTTTCACGTTGAATTTCCTGAATCACTTTACCACCTGGTCCGATGATACCGCCGATAAATTCTTTATCGATGATAATCTTCTCCATGCGTGGTGCATGTGGTTTTACTTCAGAACGTGGTTCAGCAACACACTCATACATGGCATCAAGAATATGTAAGCGACCTGCTTTCGCCTGGTTCAATGCTTCACGCATTACATCCATACTCAAACCATCTACTTTAATATCCATCTGAATACCGCAAATTCCTTCACGTGTTCCGGTTACTTTAAAGTCCATATCACCCAAATGATCTTCATCACCAAGGATATCAGTCAAAATTGCATATTTACCATCGGCACGTGTAATCAATCCCATTGCCACACCACTAACGTGTTTCTGAACAGGAACACCTGCATCCATCAACGCTAATGAACCGGCACAAACTGTTGCCATAGATGATGAACCATTTGATTCAAGAATATCACTTACCACACGAACTGTGTATGGATACTCACCACCCGGTAACATTTGTTTTAATGAACGTTGTGCAAGCATACCATGACCAATTTCACGACGTCCTGCTCCACGCATCATTTTTACTTCACCTGTAGAGAACGGAGGAAAATTATAATGCAGGAAGAATTTTGAATACACACTGCTGGCAGCACTTTCAACTAATAATTCATCAAGTTTTGTACCTAATGTAACAGTTGTTAATGATTGGGTTTCACCACGTGTAAATAAAGCCGAACCGTGTGGTGTTGGTAATGGTTCAATTTCCATTGCCAGTGGGCGTACTTCATCAAGCTTACGGCCATCCAAACGAATACGATCTTCCAGCATCATATCACGAACCACTTCCCATTTGAGATCTTCATAATACTTCTTTGTCAATTTCTTTTCAAGATCAGTTGGTGTTTCACCAAGATTTGCAATCAACTCATCTTTCAGTTTGCTGAAGGCTTCGCTGCGTTCATTTTTGCTACTGCCTGCTTTGGCAATAGCATACACTTTATCTTTTGCAAAGGCTATCACTTTCTGATTAACCTCTTCATTTAATTCAGGTTTCTTATAATCCCTTTTTGCTGTAACTCCTTTTGCATCTCTCACCTCTTTCTGCGCATTGATCTGTACACGGATAGCATCATGAGCAAGCTGCAATGCTTTCACTAAATCTTCTTCACTGCATTCTTTTGCTTCACCTTCCACCATCATCAGGTTCTTTTCAGTAGCTGCAATAAGGAATTCAGAAGTTGCCATTGACAATTGTGAACGGGTAGGATTAACAATCATTACACCATCTACAGTTGCAATACGTACTTCAGAAATAATTTCTTTAATTGGAATATCTGAAACAGCTAATGCAGCAGATGCAGCAAGACAAGCTAATGCATCGGGCATAACCTCTGCATCAGATGAAACAAGACTGATCAATACCTGCACATCGCATAAATAATCTTCGGGAAATAAAGGACGTAAGGCACGGTCAATTAAACGGCTGGTAAGAATTTCATAATCGTTTAATCTTGCTTCACGCTTAAAAAATGAACCGGGGATACGGCCTGCAGAAGCGAATTTTTCCTGGTAGTCAACTGACAATGGGAAGAAATCCTGTCCTTCTCTTGGCTCTTTATTGGCTACAACGGTAGCGAGTAAAATACAATTACCCTGTTGAACGGTTACAGCACCATCTGCCTGGCGGGCCAGTTTACCTGTTGAAATGGTGACAATACGACCATCGCCCAGATCGAATGATTTGCTGATAGGTTGTGATAACATAACAATGTTGTTTTTGAATTGACGTGCAGGAATGTGAGGGAGGGAAAATTACCGTGCAAGCAATTCTGTGAATAAATGAATGAAGGGAGAAACCAGTAAGAAAAACAAAATTCCCAACCGCATAAATAACAAGTTGGGAATAATGATTTATTACATATTCGTAATTATTTACGAAGTCCGAGTTTCTCAATTAATGAACGGTAACCCTGCAGATCGGTTTTGCTGAGATAACTCAGTAAACGCTTACGTTTACTAACCAAACGCATTAAACCACGACTTGTAGAAAAGTCTTTTTTGTTCAATTTCTGGTGCTCAGAAATGTGGATGATGCGCTCTGTAAGGAGGGCAACCTGCCCTTCAATGGATCCGGTGTTCTTTTCAGTACCACCGTAGTTTGCGAAAATGCTTGCTTTTTTTTCTTTTGTAATTGCTGACATCTGAATTTTTTAAATTACATCTCTGTTTTACATCTATAAAAGTGGCGGCAAAGGTAGGGGAAAACTCCGGAAATTCAGGAACCTGAAGCATTAAATATTCTTAGAAAGGAAGCGATTCAGCCCTTCCCTGGCAGTTTTCTGCACTTTTTTACGGAAAAATGGCAGCCCGCCCAGCAATTTGCCCTTGAGACCAAAGGCCTGCCCCGCCCATTTATGCAGATCGAACTGATCTCTATGCCTGAAAATCTTCCCATCCCTGAACTCAAATTCGGCATGAATACGGTTGATAACAGTACGGCCGGTTGTTGAAAACAGGTACCTGGCCACCCATTCGGCCCTGCCGGTTTTTTCATCAGCCACCACATTTGCAAAACTGATACTGAGATTTCCTTTGCTCCGTTCAATCAACATTCGCCACATGGCAGGCACTTCCTTTCCTTTTAATCCAACAAATGCGGGGTCAGTGAATTCAGCTTCTTCATGATAGCAGTTGGCCATGGTTTGCCAGTCGCCATTGGCAAAAGCTGTATAAAAAGTGGTGATGAGTTCTTTCATTGCTGAAAAGGTTTTGTTATGGAATGAAAGATAAACAATCATTTGCTTTATATTGCCAGTCTAATTCAGCATCCTTGTCACAAATCATCTTTACTGTTACCAATGATTTAAGTTACGATCAGCGAATGATGCGTATCTGCACTTCATTGGCACTGCATGGATACGATGTAACATTGGTGGGAAGAAAACTTCAACAATCCATTCCGCTTCAATCATTCCCATTCAAACAAAAAAGACTCAGCTGCTTCTTTACAAAAGGAGCTTTGTTTTATGCTGAATATAATCTGCGTTTGTTTTTCTGGCTGCTGTTAAATAAAGCTGATTGTATTTGTGCCATTGATCTTGATACCATTCTCCCCTGCTACTTTGCATCGAAACTGAAAAATACCAGGAGGGTGTATGATGCACATGAATTGTTTTGTGAAATGAAAGAAGTGGTAATAAGACCATCCCGCTACAAAATCTGGAAAAGCATTGAACGGTTTGCCGTACCAAAATTCAAACATGGATATACTGTTTGCGTACCAATAGCAGAAGAGTTTAAGAAAATGTATGGCGTGGATTATGAAGTGGTGAGAAATGTATCAGCAGCCGATAGCCACAAGCCGGCAGCCGACAGTCATCAACCAACTTTCTTCCTCTACCAGGGTGCAGTGAATGAAGGTCGCAGTTTTGAAACTCTGATTCCTGCTATGAAAAAAGCAGAAGCTCCTTTACATATTTATGGCAATGGTAATTTTATGGAGCAAACAAAAGAGCTGATCAAAAAAAATCAACTGCAGGAAAAAGTATTGCTGAAAGGAAAACTGCAACCGAAAGAATTAAAACAAATCACATCAACTGCCTATGCAGGGATTACTTTGTTTGAAAACAACGGGTTGAGTAATTATTATTCACTCGCCAACCGTTTCTTTGATTATATACAGGCTGGTGTTCCGCAGGTATGTGTAAATTATCCTGCCTACAAAGAAATCAATCAATCATACGATATTGCACTTCTGATCCCTGATACAGGAGAACAGTCCATTGCAGATGGATTAAACCTTTTGCTGCATGATACTGTTCTATATAAAAGATTAAAAGAAAATTGCCTGAAAGCCCGTGAAGTGCTGAACTGGCAGGAAGAAGAAAAAAACTCATCAAATTTTATCAACACATTTTGACTAAACATCTCCATATTGTATCCTTTGATGTTCCCTACCCTGCGGATTACGGCGGTGTTGTTGATATTTTTTATAAGATCAAAGCCTTGCATGAAACCGGGGTTGCCGTTCACCTGCATTGTTTTGAATATGGCAGAGGTGTTCAGGATGAATTGAAAAAATACTGTGCTGAAGTGTATTACTATGAACGGCAGAAAGGTCATAAAGGTTTTTCATTACAGCTGCCGTATATCGTTGCATCACGCAATGATGAACAATTATGGGAACGATTGAATGCAGATGAACATCCTGTTTTATTTGAAGGAGTTCATTGTACATATGGATTAACGAGCGGGGCGGTAGAAAAGAAAAATATTGCTATCCGTCTGCATAATGTAGAATATGAATACTACAAACAACTGGGTCAATGGGAATCATCATTGGTACGCAAAGCTTATATGCATCATGAAAGCCGGTTGCTTCAACGGTATGAAGAGAGATTAAAAGATTATAATATCCTTGCAATTTCAGAAGCTGATCTGAAAACATACAAGAAACAATTCAAAGCAAATTCTATTGTACATCTTCCTGCTTTTATACCCAACCAGATGGTAAGAAGCAAAGAAGGTACCGGAACATTTGCTTTATATCATGGAAACTTGTCTGTTGCCGAGAACGATAAAGCAGCAACCTGGTTATTGGAAAAAGTGTTTAATGAACTTGAAATTCCGTTTGTGATTGCAGGAAAAAAATCCATCGGCCAGGCTCATTGAACTGGCGCATAAAAAACCATACACCTGTATTGTAGAAAATCCCGGCGACACTGAACTGAATGATTTAATTCAGAAAGCACAACTGCATATTCTTCCTTCATTCACACATTCAGGTATTAAGCTGAAACTGCTGAATGCTGTTTTTAACGGCCGTCATGTACTGGTGAATGATGAAATGATCAAAGGAACAGGTTTGGAAAAAGCCTGTCAGTTGGCCAATAACCCAACAGAGTTTAAATACCAGGCATTCCGTTTATTTCACAAGGCATTTACTGCCGATGAGATACAGATAAGAGAAGGTTTGTTACAGGAACGTTTTAACAATGCAAAACATGCAAAGCAGCTTATGCATGTTCTACAGTAGCATTATCCCACACTTTACCGCCTTCTGTTTTTACCATTCGTGCAGGGAATTTTTTAATCACCATAAAATCATGTGTTGCCATCATTACTGCCGTGTTGTAATCTTTTGCAACCTGTATGAGCAGCTGCATAATTTCATCGCTGGTTTCCGGGTCAAGATTTCCGGTAGGTTCATCGGCCAGTATTAATTTAGGAGAATTGAGCAAAGCTCTTGCAATTTCAACACGCTGCTGTTCACCACCGCTCATTTCAAAAGGCATTTTAAATCCTTTCGATTTCAGTCCCACTTTATCCAGCACATCGTTGATTTTTTCTTCCATGAGGTTTTCATCTTTCCATCCGGTTGCCTTCAACACAAACTTCAGGTTTTCATAAACGCTTCTGTCTGTAAGCAATTGAAAGTCCTGGAACACCACACCAATACTGCGGCGGAGGAAAGGAACATTTTTCCAGGTTACATCTTTCAGATTAAAGCCCGATACAGTTGCTTCTCCTTCTGTTAAGGGAAGTTCACCATACAAAGTTTTCAGCAAAGATGATTTGCCTGTTCCTGTTTTACCAACGAGGTACACAAACTCACCTTCATTCACTGTAAGGTTAACGTTACTGAGAATAAGATTACCGCTTTGGTAAATATTGACATTCGATATTTCTACAATAGAAGACATTATATTCAGCTTTTGGCAAAAGTATGTAAATTAGTATCAACAAAAAGCACCTTGCATATAATGAAAAGCATATTAACTCTCCTTTTCGGAATCATCTGTAATTACTCATTCGCTCAACCTGATACTATTCTTTCAAAAACTGCAAAAGATCCTACTGCAATGGTCGCCGGATCTTATGGAGGCAGAATTGAAGCTGCGAAATTTAAAGCAGCAGGAAAAATAGATATAGAGGGAGGATTGAGAGACTCATCAGTTGTTATCTCTTATACATTTTATGCAACAGGTAAAGGTTTTGAATCGGGGCCTGTGTATATATCAGGTTTAAAAGGGAACCTGTTTACAAAAGAAGTTCTTGAAATATTACAAAAATCGAGACCCGGAACAACTATTGTTATTGACGATATAAAGGTCAAACAAAGGAATGTTACTAAAAGAGTTCCTTCAATTACATTTCATTTATACTAACTGTCGCTTTAGAAAACCAACTCCTCATTCTTCAACTTAATCAGCAACTCTTTCTTCTCACTTTCTTCCACCCTGCCAATTACCTGTGCTTCTACACCAAATGATTGTGCAACAGTAATCATTGCAGCTGCATCTTTTTCATTAGTATAACTTTCCAAACGTGTGCCCATGTTAAACACCTGGTACATTTCTCTTGCATCAGCACCTGATGCTTCCTGTATCAAATCAAATATAATTGGGGGAGTAAATAAATTGTCTTTTACAACTTTCATCGGGCCGGGCAGGTATTTCAAACATTTGGTTTGTCCGCCGCCACTGCAATGAATCAATCCATGCACTGCATCAAAATGATTGGTAAGAATTTCTTTCAGCACCGGTGCAAATGTTCTTGTTGGCGAAAGCAGTAAACGTCCAATCAGTGAAGTTTCACCATTCTTCAATTCAATTTCATCAGTGAGTTTATGTTTACCAATATACACCACTTCTTCATTCAGTTTCGGTTCAAAGGTTTCAGGAAAATGCTGTGCATAATATTTATTCAATACATCATGTCTTGCACTGGTGAGTCCGTTACTTCCCAACCCGCTGTTATAAGAAGTTTCATAATTGCACTGACCAAATCCTGCCAGCCCAACAATTACATCGCCTGCTTTTATTTTATCATTACTGATTACTTTGTTCTTTGGCCAGCGTGCTGTCATTGTCCCGTTCACTGCAATACTGCGAACCACATCTCCCACATCAGCCGTTTCACCACCGAGATAATGAATGTTTACACCATATTCTTTCAATTGTGCAAATAATTCAGCAGAACCATTGATGATCTGTTCAAGCACTTCACCGGGAATCAACGTTTTGTTCCGGTCAACCGTACTGGAGAATAAAATATTATCATAGATCCCAACGCAAAGCAAATCATCAAGGTTCATTACAATTGCATCCTGTGCAATTCCTTTCCACACAGAAAGATTTCCGGTTTCTTTCCAGTACAGGTAAGCAAGAATGCTTTTGGTTCCTGCTCCATCGGCATGTAACATTTACCCAATCTGCATCTCCACCCAGGTAATCGGGATAGAGTTTGCAAAAGCATTGGGGTACAGACCCTGATCCAGATGCTGTACTGCCTTGTGCACTTCTTCTTTTGCGCCGATACTCCCCGCTGATTGTATAATGACATGCTGATTGGTTTGAGGCCGCAAAACTAACACTTCCACCGTTCAAATGTGTTACTTTTGCCACTTCAAATTATGAAGGTTTACAGAAGTTTAGAACAACTGCCCGTTTTTACCAAGGCCGTCATTACCATCGGAACCTTTGATGGTGTGCATTTCGGCCATCAGCATGTCATCCGCCAATTGCTGAAGGAAGCCATTACAACCGGCGGCGAATCGGTGCTGATCAGCTTTTATCCGCATCCACGCAAAATTTTACAACCCGACAGACAGATTGAACAGTTAACCACTCTCGATGAGCGGATTGAACTCCTGAAAAAACAGGGGCTTGATGATCTGGTGGTGGTGCAGTTCAATAAAACATTTTCTGAACTCACTGCTGAGCAATACATCAAAGAGTTTCTTGTTGACCGTTTTCATCCATCTGTTATCATCATTGGTTATGACCATAAGTTTGGGAATAAACGTGAAGGTGATTACCGGCTGCTGGAAAAAATGGGCGAACAATACAATTACCGTGTAAAAGAAATTCCGCAACAGGTGCTGAATGAAATTTCTGTAAGCTCCACCAAGATCAGGCAGGCATTGGCAAATGGCCAAATTGAAACTGCCAACCAGTTACTGGGTTATTCTTATTTCTTTAAAGGATATGTAATTGAAGGAAATAAATTAGGCAGAAAATTAGGCTACCCAACTGCCAACCTGCAAATGCAGGATACTGAAAAACTTGTGCCTGGAAATGCTGTATATGCAGTGGAAGCGCAAATTGAAGGCGAACGGAGAATCCTGAAAGGAATGATGAACATTGGCACAAGACCAACCGTTGACGGAACAAGAAGAAGTATTGAAGTGCACCTTTTTGATTTTGACGAAGATATTTACAACCGACATTTAAAAGTATATGTAAAATATCACCTCCGTAATGAAGTGAAATTTGAAGGACTTGATAAATTAATTGAGCAACTGCATCTTGATAAAGAGAAAAGCGTTGCATTACTGAACCAATAAAAGATAAACTATGTTACCTGCAATCGACCCCACTAAAACAAATGCCTGGAAACAGCTCACAGGACATGCTGTAAAAATGAAAGAAGTGCAGATGAGAGATTTATTTAAAGCTGATACAAACCGTTTTCAGAAATTCAGCTCCTGCGAACAGGATATTGTGTTTGACTATTCCAAGAATATTATTACGGAAGAAACCATGCAGTTGCTTTTACAACTTGCGGATGAATGTAAAGTGAAAGAAAGCATCGAACAGATGTTTACCGGTGAAGAGATCAATCATACAGAAAAAGAGCGGTGCTGCATACTGCACTCCGTAACTTCTCAGGTAACCCAGTTTTATTTGAAGGAAAAGATGTGATGCCTGATATTCAGCGTGTGTTACTGCAGATGAAAAATTTCTGTGCAAAAATTCACAGTGGCGAATGGAAAGGTTATACAGGTAAAAATAAAATACATTGTCAATATCGGTATCGGCGGAAGTGATCTCGGTCCGGTAATGGTAACTGAAGCGTTGAAACCTTACTGGGTGGATGGCATTCAAACTTATTTTGTAAGTAATGTTGACGGCACACATATTGCCGAAACACTGAAGAAAGTTACTGCAGATGAAACCCTGTTCCTTGTTGCTTCCAAAACATTTACTACACAGGAAACCATGACCAACGCACACAGTGCAAGAACCTGGTTTTTAGCATCTGCAAAAGATAAAGCATTTGTTGCCAAACATTTTGCAGCATTATCAACCAATGAAAAGATGTAGTGAAGTTTGGTATTGACAAAGCCAATATGTTTGAATTCTGGGATTGGGTTGGCGGACGTTATTCATTATGGAGTGCGATCGGCTTATCCATTGCATTAACCATAGGTTATGACAATTTTGAACAGTTATTAAAAGGAGCCGAGTACAGTGATGAACATTTCCGTACAGAAAAATTTGCAACCAATATTCCGGTGATCATGGCTTTGCTTGGCACATGGTATGTAAATTTCTTTGATGCAAAGAGTGAAGCCATTCTTCCTTACGATCAGTACATGCACCGTTTTGCAGCCTACTTTCAACAGGGAAATATGGAAAGTAATGGCAAGTATGTTGACAGAAATGGCAACAAAGTATCGTACAGCACCGGACCAATCATTTGGGGTGAACCAGGTACAAATGGTCAGCATTCTTTTTACCAGCTGATTCACCAGGGAACACATTTAATTCCAGCTGATTTTATTGCTCCTGCCATCAGCCATAATCCGTTGAGTGATCATCACAACAAACTCATGAGTAATTTCTTTGCGCAAACAGAAGCACTCATGAACGGCAAAACAACAGAAGAAGTGATTGCTGAAGGAGTGAAAGAAGAATTGATTCCTTATAAAGTTTTTGAAGGCAACCGTCCTACCAATTCGATTCTTGTGAAACAAATAACTCCGTTTACACTGGGAGAACTGATTGCAATGTATGAACACAAGATCTTTGTTCAGGGAGTTATCTGGAACATTTACAGCTTTGATCAGTGGGGTGTTGAACTGGGTAAACAGTTAGCGAATAAAATTTTACCTGAGCTTATTACCCAAGACCCGGTTTCATCGCATGATGCATCAACCAACAACCTGATTAATCTTTATAAAATCTTACGCAAATAAAAAGAGCCCCCCGATGAAACATCGGGGGCTCTTTTATAGCTCAACAAAAAATTAATACAAATAATTTAATGCTGTTTTATCGTTAGCATTGAATGGACGGTTCGTTGTTGCACTTAAGCAGGCAAGCATCCATGAATTTGGATCAGGACCTGATGGTGTACCGGGAATAAGAATAGCACCTACTGTACTGGCACCTTCATTATAAGCTGAACCACCGCAACTGTATTGACGGCTCATATAATCCGTATGACGGAAACCAATGCAATGTCCCATTTCATGAGCAACAACAGTTGTCATAAAATCTACACCATATGTAGTGTATGTTTTGGCATAACTGATCGTATTGTAAGGATTGCCACCGGTAGGAAAACCAGCTGATGCAATATACTGTCGTGTGTTTACAATTTTAATATTGATATTACCCCCGCTTGCTACACGTGAAAACGTAAGTGTTAAGTTTTCTGCGTTGTAACGGGCAATGGCCGCATTTACTGCTGTAGAAAAATTAGCCGGTACTGTGCCGCTTACACTAACAGTGATGTTACGGGGACCGGTTACCAGGTTTGTTGTTCTGTACTGTTCTTCATTTGCAACAACTAACTTATGAGTTGTTTTCATCGTGGTTAAATCCTGTGCACTCAGGAAAATATCACCTTCTACTACATAACCGCCATTCTCGGCAATTACATTACCGGTTGAAAAACCGAGTGCAGAAATCTGATTTAAAACATCCTGTGAAACTTCCGGGGCTGATTCTTCAGACGCCTTGGAACAGGCTACAATAAAAAGAGCAGCAAACATAGCTGCACCAATAACCGAAAAAATTTTTCTCATGTTGCTTGTTGTTTAAGTTTAAAATAAAAAGACAATGTCAATTTATCTAAATTTATTTGATATTCACTATTTTTTTTACAGTAATTCAAATCTTACCTGATAATTCAGAAAAAAAAGTAAAACTCCCTCGAAATAATACTGAAAATTTTAACCGATCTTGTTTGACAGTTTTTAACGGCAGATATATTTCATGAAATTTTATTTAACCAACTTACAGCCCGGCAGCTCAGCAGGAAAGAAACTAAGCATTTCCCTGTTTATACTGTTTATGCAGTTCCTGGCTACTGCACAACCAACTGGTAAAAAGACGGTGGATAAAATGTCGCCCTTACTTTCCCTTCAGGTAAGAACTGAAAAACCAAAAGGCATCAATTTGTACACAGTTGCCACAACTGATCTCAAACAATTGAAAACCTTTCTTGAGCAAAATAACTCAATCAGACTGATTTCAGTTTACGAACCTGCTAACCTTGCAGTCATTGAATGCAGCTGGGCTGAAATGGAAAAACTATTGCTTAACTCAATTATAACAGCTGTTGACAAAAAGAAAAAAGCAAAAGAAGAATTACTTTTTGGCTTTGTTGATTATGCTGCTAATAAAATATCCACTATTCAGAACAGGTTTTCATTATTGAACGGCAACGCTATTACTATTTCAATTAAAGAACAAAAGTTTGATACAACAGATATTGATTTGAAAGGCAGAGCCCTTCCCTCCCCTTTTGCTGCCACTACCTCATCGGATCATGCATCTATCATGGCAACAATGATGGCCGGCGGAGGGAATGCCTGGTACAATACTAAAGGAGCAGCCTGGGGAAGTACTGTAAGCTCAGCAAGCTTTCTGAATTTATTACCTGAGCCCAACAGCTATTATCAATCATCGGCGATTCTTGTTCAGAATCATTCTTACGGAACAGAGATTGAAAACTACTATGGACCTGAGGCTGCAGGATATGATGCATCAATTATAAATAACAACTCACTGCTGCATATTTTTTCTGCAGGAAATTCAGGAACTGCCACGCCCAATACCGGCAGTTACACAGGTATTGCAGGTTATTCAAATCTTACCGGAAATTTTAAACAGGCCAAAAACATTATTACTGTCGGACATATTGATTCGTTCGGAATTGTATTAGCACCAAGTTCAAAAGGCCCGGCTTATGACGGAAGAGTAAAACCTGAACTGGTGGCTTTTGGTGAGGATGGAAGTTCAGGCGCTACAGCCCTGGTATCAGGTGTTGCAGCAGTTCTTCATCAAACTTATAAGGATAGAAACAACGGAACAATAGCCCCGGCATCATTAATTAAAGCAGTGTTGCTTAACAGCGCTGATGATGTTGGCCCTGTTGGAATTGACTTTCAATCAGGCTATGGAAGTATGAATGCATACAAAGCAGTCATCAGCATTTTATCGGGAAGATATTTTCAGGGTGCTGTTTCAAATAATACACAACAGCAATTTTCCATCAGCATACCTGCAGGTATTAAACAGGTAAAGCTGACTTTAGTATGGACCGATCTGCAGGCTTTGCCAAATGTTTCTAAAGCGCTGGTCAATGATCTTGATTTTGAACTAAAGCAAATTTCTAACAGTACTTTATGGCAACCATGGGTTTTAAATTCAGCAGCAAACATTTCTGCCATACAGCAAACACCTGTAAGAAAAAGAGACAGCTTGAATGTTGCAGAGCAAATTACTGTTGATAATCCACTTGCTGGAAATTATGAATTAACAGTTAAGGGATTTGCCGTTCCATCAGGCACACAAAATTTTTCCATTGCTTACCAGTTAGATTCGGCCAATACTTTTAATTGGTATTTTCCAACCTCAACAGATCATTTATTTTCGGGTGAAACCAATGTGATACGGTTTGAATCCGGATTTCCAGCATCCACTGGTTTACTTGAAATGAGTACAGATAATGGGAACAGCTGGCAATTGATTTCACCAACAGCTGATATTACAAAAGGATATTACAAACTGCAGACGCCCTCTTTAACCAGCAAAGCAATACTGCGAATGACTATCAACAGCCAGGTGTTTACAACGGATACATTTACCATTTCAAAACGCAATGTTCCAACAGTTGGTTTTAACTGTATTGATTCCTTCCTGTTAATATGGCCAAAAGTTACTGAAGCAAGCTCCTACCGACTTTCCCGTTTAGGAAATCAGTACATGGAATCTTTCCTTACAACAACAGATACGTTTGCTGTTTTTCCGAAAAGTACAAACCCTGTAAAATATTATTCCGTCACCCCTCTCATTGGAACAAAAGCTGCGGTGCGTTCATATACATTTAATTATGAAACGGCAGGAACAGGATGTTATATCAAAAATTTCTTCGCTGATCTTAATCTTTCAAATGAAGCAGAGCTGACACTTGAGCTTGGAACCACCTTACGTATTAAATCAATTGCATTTGAAAAACTGACAGCTGCCGGATTTAAACAGATTGATAAAACAACTGCCATTAATACGTTCCAATATTACTCACTTGACAAAACGATCAGGCCCGGCAGTAATATTTACAGAGCAGTGATTGAACTCACTGACGGTCAGCTGATCTATTCAACCGATGCAACAATCTATTTCATTGGGGCTGATCCACTGGTCGTTTATCCCAACCCCGTGCAGCGGAATGGTTCACTCACAATCCTGTCCCGCCTTGACGACGGATTGATCTTTCAGTTAATAGATAACTACGGGAAAGTTGTACTGCAAAAAAAAATAACAGAATCCCCTCAGCAGCTTTCGCTTTATTCTTTACCGAAGGGAATCTATTATTTCCGTTTATTAAAACAAAATCAAAAACAACAATCAGAAAAACTGATTATTCATTAATTCCATAATGAAGTTGGATACTCACCTGCGGCTACGAGTGCATTTACACTTGCCTGCACACCTGGAGCATCTTCTTTATACGTAACACCGAACCATTGTGAAGATGTAGGGATCACTTTAATAACACCCAGGTCATCTTTAATGTATGCATCGGCCACAATTGGAATAAAGAATTCAGATTTTTCTTCTGTTCCTTTTTCAGCCAGGAAGCCTTTAAATAATTTCTTTGTGAGATAGAAAATAGAACTGTCGAAACACCAGAAGTTCATACTTACACTTGAATGATAAGGCACTTCATGTTTTCCATCAGCATCTTCATAAATGATTTTTCTCCGTCGCCATAGATCTTGGTGCGTTCAGCAATGCTTACAAGATTATTATCTGCATCCACTTCACATACACCACGGCTTACTGTTCCGTTTGGACTCAATGTCTTTGATAAATCATAACCAATGATTGCATGCTGTTCAGGATTACAATCCGTGTTTAAAAAAGCAGCTGCTTTTTCAAACGCATCTCTTCCGTAAAAATCATCTGCATTGATAACTGCAAATGGTTCTTTAATGGCATCTTTGCGCATAAAATAGCATGCGCAGTTCCCCATGGTTTTGTACGTGTTGATGGGATTTCATAACCGTCGGTTAACGAATCGAGTTGCTGGTATACGTAATCAATTTCAATCTTTCCTTTTAGTTTCGGTTCAAATATCTGTTTGAACTGATCTGAAAAATCTTTACGGATGATAAAGACCACTTTGCCAAATCCTGCACGGATAGCATCGTAAATGGAATAGTCCATAATTGTCTCACCTGCCGGACCAAATCCTTCAATCTGTTTCATACTGCCATAGCGACTGGCCATTCCTGCTGCTAAAATCAATAAAGTAGGTTTCATATAATCATTTATTTTTGGGCGCTGCGAAGATAAGCAACAATCTTTCCCCGAACCATGCAAAGAAGCCCTGTTTTTATTAAATCTAACGAAGTTGTGTGGACATTATCCACCGGCAGTTCCTTTGGATTTACGGTGGCCAGGCTCGATGAAATTCATCCGTTTATTTCAGGGAACAAGTATTTTAAACTCAAATACAACCTGCAATCGGCACTGGCACAAAACAAAAAAGGAATTATTACGATGGGCGGGGCTTTTCAAACCATCTTTCTGCAACAGCTTTTGCCTGCCACGAAGCCGGGCTGGAATCGGCAGGTATTATTCGTGGAGAAATTATTCAGCCTTTGAATCCACATTATCTTTTTGTGAACAGATGCAGATGAAATTAATTCCCGTAGAGCGAAAAGATTACAACAGGCACAGTGAAACAGTAGAAGAAATTCGCAGGAACAACGATCATTTGTTCTTCATTCCTGAAGGCGGAGATAATGCAGAAGGCTTGCGGGGATGCAAAGAAATTCTATCAATGATTCCCGATGCTGATTCATTTACACATATCCTTTGCTGCATGGGTACGGGCACAACCTTTAAAGGAATTGCGGCATCTGCCAAAATACATCAAACGGTTATTGGAATTCCGGTTTTAAAAATCAGAATTGATGAAAGGGATTTGTTTATTCAGCAACATGCAACCATTGAATCAGCAGCAGAAAAGCAGGTGTTGTTTGATTATGCCGGTGATGGTTATGCGAAACTGAATGAAGAACAACTCAATTTTATGAATTCATTTTATACCAAAACAGGCATTCCAACCGACACTGTGTATACGGGTAAATTAATGCAGGCAGTAATTACACTTGCTGAACAGGATTATTTTACCCGAAAAAATAAAATACTCGTACTGCATACAGGCGGGTTACAGGGCAACAGCAGTTTAAAGCCCGGTATGTTATTATACTGAACGGCATTATATTTGCGAATCAACAACATCAACTGATTATTATACAACATCCATGAAGAAACTGTTTTTACTGATATTCACTTTTCTCAGCTTCACCCTTCTTGTATCTGCACAAACAGATACGCTTCCTAAATTCAAAGCAATTAAAAAAAATGGGGAGATCAGTATCAGCTGGATCAATAGTTTTAAGAATGTTTCGCAGGTAAATATTCAGCGGTCAAAAGACAGTACAAGAAATTTCAGCACCATTCATTCACTGTCGAACCCTAATGTAAAAAGCTATTCGTATGTTGATAAAACAGCGAAGAATGACAGTGGTTATTATCGCATCTTCGTTTTGTTTGAAGGTTCCAATTATATTTTCACTCCATCCAAACGTCTTTTTATTGATACAACGAAAATAGTTGCTCCCACGCCCAAGATTACTGCGATGATTGAAAGAGAAAAGGAAAGACCCAAAGAAGAAAAACCAAAAGAAGAAAAAGCACCTCCTCCTCCACCGAAACCTATATGGGTCCCTTCCATTTATGTGTTTACAGGAGATGATGGTAATGCGGTGATTAAAATTTCTGATGCAGCTTCAAAAAAATATTCAATCAGATTCATGAAAGAAGATGGCAGTATCCTTTTTGTAATACCACAGGTAAGGGAACAATATCTTACACTCGACAAGGTGAACTTCCTGAAATCGGGCTGGTATTATTTTGAATTATCGGTAGATGGAAAACTGAAAGAGAAAAATAAATTCAATCAATAAACTATTTTCACGAGTTAAAAGGAATGACAGAACTGAAATTAGAAAAGGCGAAGAAGTGTATTCCTAAAAAAGGTATAGCCTATTGATGGTAATGGGGGCGTGAAGCCATAAGCCTTTTTATTTGGGGCGGGGCCTGGTATTCCTAAAAAAAAAGGGCATCCTGAGAGTTACTATATCTCTTACTTTTATCTCTGACTTTTTATCTCTTACTATATGAGATAGAGAATCTCTTACTTCTTATCTCTTACTTTAAATCCTAAATTACATGAATTGTTGTATCTCTTACTTCTTATTTCTTACTTCTTACTCTTACTTCTTACTTCCTGCCTCCAGCTTCACATCAAACACTTTCTCAAAGTTCCGCTTCACTCGTTCTTTGGCTTCCTCAAAATCAACAGCTCTGCCTAATTCTTTTTGCAGCGAAGTCACCTGTTTGTTTTCAATACCACAGGGGATGATATAATTGAAGTAATCAAGATCAGTATTTACATTGAATGCAAATCCATGCATAGTGATCCATCTGCTGCAGCGTACACCCATTGCACAGATCTTCCGTTCTTTTCCTTTGATATCAGGATCAAGCCACACTCCTGTTTCACCCTTACTGCGATCTCCTTTCAATCCATAATCAGCCAGCGTTAAAATAATGATCTCTTCCAGTTTGCGCAGGTACTTACCAATATCTGTTTCAAATTTTTCCAAATCAAGAATAGGATAACCAACAATCTGCTGCGGACCATGAAAAGTTATATCGCCGCCACGGTTGGTTGGAAAATATTCAATCCCTTTTTCATTTCGTTCTTCTTCACTGATCAGGATATTCTTTACATCACCGCTTTTACCTAAGGTATAAACAGGAGGATGTTCTACAAAGAGTAAATAGTGGTTAGTCGTTAGCCGATAGTCAGGTTAGTCAAAGGTAAGTCCATTTTATTACTATCCGCTACCGGCTTCAGACTATCTGCTAATTTCCTCAGCTCCGACTTCACTTTCAAATTCTGCTGCATCAAAACTTCCTGGTAATCCCAGGCCTGCTGATACGGCATTTGCCCTAAATCTTCAAATTGTACTTCCTGCTTCATGAGCGGCAAAACTACAATGAATTCATTTCATAATTCCGGAGGGCTTATTTTTGCAGACAATGAGTAAAGAAGAACTGATAGAACTGGAAGGTGAACTCGATAACGGTGATGGCTCGGAAGAGTTATATGAGCGGATGCGTTTTGTGGTGAGTAAGGGGCAGGAACCACTGAGGATCGATAAATTTTTACTGACTAAGATCGAAGGTGCTACCCGTAATAAAGTGCAGCGTGGTATTGCATCTGGTCTTGTACTGGTGAATAACAGCCCGGTTAAGGCAAACTATAAGGTAAAGCCGGATGATGAGATCATTACCTTCTCTGATACTGCCCCTGCGGATACAGAGATCAAACCTGAAGAACTTCCGCTCAATATTGTGTACGAAGATGAATCTGTTGTAGTGGTAAATAAAGTGGCTGGTATGGTGATGCATCCCGGCAGTGGTAATTACAGTGGCACACTGGTGAATGGAATTGTATGGTATTTAAAACAGCAGCAACCCGAATTAACAGAAGATCAGCTGCCACGTTTCGGCATGGTACATCGCATTGATAAAAATACAAGTGGTTTGGTAGTGCTTGCAAAAAATGAACAGGCAAGTCTGCACTTAGCCAAACAATTTTTTGATCATACAGTTGAACGCAAATACATCGCCTTGGTTTGGGGCGATTTGAAAGAAGAAACAGGAACCATTACCGGGCATGTGGGCAGGCACCAGCGTTTCCGCAAAATCATGGATGTATATCCTGATGGTGAATATGGTAAAGAAGCCACCACACATTACAAAGTCTTAGAACGCTTTGGCTATACTACATTGGTTGAGTGCCGGCTGGAAACCGGACGCACACACCAGATTCGTGTTCATATGCAGCATATCGGTCATCCATTGTTTAATGATGATACGTATGGCGGCGACCGAATTGTAAAAGGAACCGTTTATACCAAGTATAAGCAGTTTGTTGATAATTGTTTTAATATTTGTGCAAGACAGGCATTGCATGCTCAAACACTTGGCTTTACACATCCAAAAACGCAGAAACGGATTTTGTTTGAAAGTGAACTGGCCATTGATATGCAGAAAGTGATTGAAAGGTGGAGGGTGTATACAAAAGCAAAAAATCTACTGGAAGAAGAATAAAAAAGCCTCTTCCCTCTTATCCCTTCTCCCGTAGAGAAGGGACGGTACACCATCACTTCTCTAAACATTTAATTCTACCACATCAACTATAAATCGCTATTGATCCTTATAGACGCTTGCAAAATATTATAGACTCTGAATAGTGTGGGCTGTGCAATGCAGTTCCCCCTTTAGGGGGCGGAGGGGGCTTTGGTTTTATTTTGGAAACACCATCTTATAATCTACATTCACTTTCCCTCTTGAAATATCATCAAGTTTGCCTTTTAACAGTTTACGCTTTAAAGGCTTGAGGTAATCAATAAACAGCTTGCCTTCAATATGATCGTACTCATGCAGGATCACTCTTGCAGTAATGCCATCAAATGTATTTACATGTTCTTTGAAGTTCTCGTCCATGTATCGGATGGTAACTTCTTCCGCACGGTAAATATCTTCACGGATCTTCGGGATACTTAAACAACCTTCATTATATACCCAGTCATCCCCAACAATTCTTCCACCTGTGCATTGATGAATACCTGTTTTATCCCCGGCGCATCAGGATACATCAGCGTTTCTTCTTCATCCATATTGGCAAACATCTGGGAGCTGTCCATTACAAACAGACGGATATCACGGTTTACCTGCGGTGCTGCAAGTCCAACGCCGTTGGAAGAGTACATGGTTTCCCACATGTCTGCAATAAACTTGTCCAGGTTAGGATAATCGGGGCTGATATCCTTGCTCACCTTTCTTAACACTTCAAAACCGTATGCAACAATGGGTAAAATCATGGCTGTTCAAAAAAATTGATTTGCAAAAGTAAGTGTTGGAGTTTACAATTCCTTAACCGGATGCTTATGTGCGCTGCATATATTCCTGCAGCATAATGGTGGCGGCTATTTCATCCACCAGTTTTTTATCCCGGCGCTGCATTTTCTTCATTCCCATTTCCAGCATGGCATTTTTCGCCATTTTGGAAGTATAGCGTTCATCAACGGTTTCAATGGGCATAGTGGGAAAGTTTTTCTTCAATTGTTCGATTGCCCGTTTTACCAAAGGAGTTGCATGCGTATCCGTATCGTCCCAGTTAGTGGGCATACCGATGACGATCTTTTCCACCTGCTCTTTGCTGAAATAGTCTTTCAGAAAAGGGATGAAGTTTTTTGTTTCGATGGTGGTTAATCCTGTTGCAATGATTTGCAAAGGATCAGTAACGGCAATGCCGGTGCGTTTACCGCCATAGTCAATGCAAATTATACGGGCCATAAACCCCTCCCGTCCTCCCCTGAAAGGGAGGTGATTTGCTGTTGTACTGCGATTGAAGTTTCTATTCTGTATTTCATCAATGAACAAAAGTAACAAGTCTCCCTTTAGGGAGATTTAGAGGGTTAATATATCAGCGATTACAAACACCGCAAACACTACACTCGCTATTCCATTTGCTGTCATGAAAGCAATATTTACTTTTCGCAAATCATCGGGCTTAACTATGGAATGCTGATAGATGAGCATGCCTGCAAATACAGCAACGCCGATCCAGTACAACCATCCGAAACCTCCACAAACTCCGGCAGCAATCACACATCCCGCACCAAACACATGTAATACTTCTGAAACATGCAAGGCTTTTGCTTTTCCCAACGAGGCAGGAATCGATTTTAATTCATACTCCTTATCAAATTCTTCGTCCTGTAAGGCATAAATAATATCAAAACCACTTACCCAGAACAAAACAGTGAATGAAAACAAAATGGGTAGCAACGCAAACTTACCTGTTACGGCAAGATATGCACCAATTGGTGCTAATGCCAAACCCAATCCCAGAACCAAATGACAAAGTGGTGTAAAGCGTTTGGTGAAACTGTAACCCAATACTACTAGCAAAGCAACCGGCGATAAAGAAAAACAAAGTGAATTGATGAAATAAGTTGTGATGATAAACAGCACACTGGTTAATATCGTAAACAGTAAAGCACTGTTGGCTGAAATGATACCGGCAGGTATTTCACGGATAGCAGTGCGTGGATTTTTTGCATCAAAGCTCCTGTCTAAATATCGGTTGAAGGCCATTGCCGCACTACGGGCGAAAATCATACAGAGAATGACAAGAAATAGATACTGAATGATAAGCAAGTTGCAAGGTTGCTCTCTAAAAATAGAGATCGGTTGAATCTTTATTCTAAAAGGAATGCAACAGCTCGATTCAAGCCCCATTTAAAATTTAAAAAATTATATCCCCATCCTTTGGGAAGATAGTTTGAAGAGTCTATTTTTAATAAAATCACTCCTAACGCAAATCCAATCAATGCAAATGGCAAGGCAAAAATTGTATGCGAAAATTTAATGAGGCTTAAATAGTTTTTTACTTTAGTCATCCCTTACAAATACTTTATTTTTTTACAATCCTGTTCCGGGTTATTTCCCATAATACCACTCCTGCCGCCACAGAAATATTCAGCGAATGTTTCATTCCAAACTGGGGTATTTCAATACATCCATCGCATTGCTGCAATGTTTCCTGCTCCACCCCTTCTGCTTCATTGCCAAAGATGATAGCGATCTGTTCATCCTCTGCTTTTTTATAATCCTGCAACAATATACTTCCTTCCGTTTGTTCAATCCCAAAGATCTTATAACTGGCTGCTTTCAGTTCTGCAATCGCATCGGCTGTCCGTTGAAAATATTTCCAGGTAACAGTTTCGGTTGCACCCAAGGCTGTTTTATGAATATCACGGTGTGGTGGTTGAGGCGTGTAGCCAATGAGATAGATCGCTTCCACTAAAAACGCATCAGCCGTGCGGAACACAGAGCCCACATTCTGCATGCTGCGGATATTTTCCAGCACCACAATTACTTTATTCTTCTCCGCTTCTTTGAATTCATCTACTGACTTGCGGTTTAGTTCATCCATACTCAGTTTACGCATTCCGGCAAAGATAATTGGCGATCTGCAATGGGCAATGGATGAATGCCTGTTCTCAGCTTATCAAACAGAAATGCAAAGAAATCAGCAATTATTCACAGACTAACTCGCTGCAACTCACAGCCCTCTCGTCTTCCCCACACAAATACACATTGACTCTGAGTTTGGGGTACTTCGTACATCATACATCTTACATCGTAGTTCCTCCCCCATTCCGCCCTTAATACCTTACCTTTGCCGCAAATTTTGATAAAGTATATGAACACATTTGAAGCGCTTGGTTTGGACGAAAGATTGATGAAAGCGATTAGTGAACTCGGTTTTACAACTCCCACCCCGATACAGGAAAAAGCAATTCCCGTTTTGTTAAGCGGAACAACGGATTTAATTGGCCTTGCCCAAACGGGTACAGGTAAAACAGCAGCATTTGGCTTACCCCTTTTGCAATTGCTCGACGAAAACAAAAAATTTCCACAGGCATTGATCGTTTGCCCTACACGTGAACTCTGTTTACAGATTGTAAAAGAGATGGATATTTTTAAGAAACACATGAAGCATGTTAACGTGGTTGCTGTGTACGGTGGTACTTCCATCGGCATGCAGATCCGTGACATTAAAGAGGTGTACAGGTTGTTGTGGCAACTCCCGGCCGATTAATTGATTTGATAGAACGTAAAGCAATCAACCTCGGAGAAATTCAGTACGTGGTACTTGATGAGGCAGATGAAATGCTGAACATGGGTTTCCAAGATGACATTGAATTTATTCTGCAGAACACACCCAAGAAAGAAAGTACCTGGTTATTCAGTGCAACCATGCCTCCTGAAATCCGCAAGGTGAGCCGCAAGTACATGAAAGATCCGGTAGAAGTTACAGTTGGTAAAATGAATACGGCTAACGTAAATATCGATCACCAGTATTTTGTTGTTTCATCGCAGCACCGTTATGAAGCATTAAAACGTTTGATCGATTTCAACCCAGGCATTTACGGTATCATCTTTACACGTACTAAAGTTGATGCACAGGCTATTTCAGAAAAGCTTACCCGTGAAGGTTATGATATTGATGCATTGCATGGCGATCTTACCCAGCAGCAGAGAGATGCAGTTATGGGCCAGTTCCGTGATAAAACATTACAGCTGCTCATTGCAACCGATGTTGCTGCACGTGGTATTGATGTAAAAGATATTACCCATGTTATCAACTATGAGTTACCCGATGATATGGAAGTATACACCCACCGTAGTGGTCGTACAGGCCGTGCTGGAAAGACGGGTATTTGTATGAGTATTGTACACAGTCGTGAAATTGGAAAGATCCGCCAGATTGAACGTATTGCACAAACACAGTTGAAAAAATTTGAGATCCCTACCGGAAAAGATGTTTGCCGCAAGCAATTCTTTTCGTTCATGGATAAAGTGATCAACACAGATGTAAGCAATGAAGAATATGAAACCTATGTTCCCATG
Organism: Chitinophagaceae bacterium; assembly: GCA_016713085.1. Taxonomy (NCBI): domain Bacteria; kingdom Pseudomonadati; phylum Bacteroidota; class Chitinophagia; order Chitinophagales; family Chitinophagaceae; species Chitinophagaceae bacterium. Next base: position 107,684 of record JADJPV010000001.1, read on the forward strand.
CTGCAGGAAAAATTTGCTGAAATGAGCAAAGAAGATATCCTGAAGCGTGTGGCAGCAATGGAGTTCGACCGTTTCCTTAAATATTATGAAAATGCGGAAGATCTCAACATCCGTGAACGTGGCCGTGACTTCGACAAATTCAAAAGAGATGATCGTGGACAGGGTCGTAGTCGTGAAAGAGAGCGTGAGCGTATTGTACCGGGGCGTACAGTAGAAGGCCGTAAACCATACCGTGATACACAGGGTCGTGACTTTGGCGGTGCTGGCAACAGTGGCGGCGGCGGTTATACCAAACTGTTTGTGAACCTTGGCACTAAAGATGGTTTCTACAAAGCAAGTTTCTTACAATTCATTTTAGATATGAGTGAACTGCGTAAAGAATCACTGGGCAAAATTGATATGCGTGAGCTGAACACATGGGTGGAAGTTGACAGCAAATCAGCAAGGCAAATGATCAGTGCAGTTGACGGTAAAAAATTCAAAGGCAGAAGTATCAGGATGAATGATGCAAACAGCAGATAAGAATTTGAAATATTAAAAGCAAAACGCCGCATCATTCAATGCGGCGTTTTTTTATACATCATATTAGACATCACTCAACTTCATTCAATAAAAAACCCCGACGTTTCCGTCGGGGTTTGTATTCTAAAGTATTACTTTATTTATGCATTCACTTTGCCCTTCACCTTTGCAATCACTTCTTCAGCGATATTGTTTGGTGCAGGAGCATAATGACTGAACTCCATGGTTGAAGTTGCACGGCCTGAAGACAATGAACGCAACTGTGTAACATAACCAAACATTTCACTTAATGGAACTTTGGCTCTGATCACCTGTGCATTTCCTTTTGTATCCATTCCTTCCAGCATACCACGACGACGGTTTAAGTCACCTGTTACATCACCCATGTACTGATCAGGAGTTACCACTTCTACTTTCATGATTGGTTCGAGCAATGTTGGTTTTGCTTTGCGGCCGGCTTCACGGAAACCACCCTTTGCACAAAGTTCAAAACTCATTGCATCAGAATCCACATCATGGTAACTGCCATCAAATACACGAACTTTCATGTTCACCATCGGATAGTTAGCCAGTACACCATTGGTCATTGCTGATTCGAAACCTTTTGTAATAGCAGGAACAAATTCTTTTGGAATTGATCCACCAAACAAATCGTTTACGAACTGGTAGCTCTTACCCGGGTTCTCTGTTAACCATGTTTCATCAGCTGGCCCGATTTCGAAAATGATATCGGCAAACTTACCACGACCACCAGACTGTTTCTTCAACACTTCACGGTGCTCAACTGATTGTTTGAACGCTTCTTTATAAGCCACCATCGGTGCACCCTGATTGATTTCAACCTTGAATTCACGACGCATACGGTCAACAATAATCTCTAAGTGTAATTCACCCATACCACTCAGGATGGTTTGTCCTGTTTCTTCATCTGTTCTTACACGCAGAGTAGGATCTTCTTCTACCAGTTTAGAAATAGCCAGGCCCATTTTATCAACGTCGGCCTGTGCTTTTGGTTCAACTGCTAAAGAGATTACAGGCTCAGGAATAAACATGTTCTCCAGAGTGATCGGATGATTTTCATCGCACAAAGTATCCCCTGTTTTAATTTCCTTGAAACCTACTGCAGCACCAATATCACCAGCTTCAATAAAGTCGATTGGATTTTGCTTGTTGGCAAACATCTTCATGATACGGCTGATACGCTCTTTCTTACCGCTTCTTACATTCAACACATAAGAACCTGCATCCAGATGACCTGAATACACCCGGAAGAATGCAAGACGACCAACGAAAGGATCAGTCATGATTTTAAAGGCCAGAGCTGCAAAAGGTTCTTTCGCATCAGGATGACGTTCAATTTCAGCACCAGTATCAGGATCTGTTCCTTTAATGGCTTCAATATCCATTGGTGAAGGCAGGTAACGGCAAACAGCATCGAGTGCAGTTTGTACACCTTTATTTTTGAAAGAAGAACCGCACATCATTGGCACAATGCTTAAATCAATGGTTGCCTTACGTACTGCTTCATGAATTTCATCTTCCGTAATGGAATCAGGATTATCAAAAAACTTCTCCATCAACCTGTCATCGTATTCTGCAACGGCTTCTACTAACTGTGCTCTCCAGTCTTTTGCTTCTTCCAGCATATCAGCAGGAATTTCGATTTCATCAAAGGTCATTCCTTCTGTTTCCATGTGCCAGATAATTCCTTTCATTTTGATCAGATCAACCACACCGCCAAAATCATCTTCAGCACCAATTGGCAACTGAAGAGGAACTGCTTTTGAACCAAGCATTTCACGAACCTGCTTCACTACATTGAGGAAGTCGGCACCGCTGCGGTCCATTTTATTTACGAAACCAATACGTGGTACATTGTAACGGTTTTCCTGGCGCCAAACAGTTTCAGATTGTGGTTCAACACCATCAACCGCACTGAACAACGCAATCAAACCATCCAGTACACGCATGGAACGTTCTACCTCAACGGTAAAATCCACGTGGCCCGGAGTATCAATGATATTGAACGCATATTTTTTTGTATCAGCATTTACAACACCTTTTGTTGTAGGAAAACTCCAATGACAGCTTACAGCCGCAGAAGTAATGGTTATACCTCTTTCCTTTTCCTGCTCCATCCAGTCGGTAGTAGCTGCACCATCGTGCACCTCACCAATTCTGTGGATCATACCCGTGTAGCGCAGGATACGCTCAGTGGTAGTTGTTTTACCGGCATCAATATGAGCCGCAATACCGAAGTTTCTCTGAAATCTTAAATCTGCCATGACTATTTGATTTGAATGTTTATCTTTTTAAAGATTGAAAATGAAATTATTTTATCAGCTATTGTTTCTTTGTTGATCACCTGTTGCGTCGCACACTTCAGGGCTTTGGGATAGTTATCAGCTTATAGATGGGAAGGAAGCCCGGTTTATCCGGAACACCTGAAGCTGATATGTAAGATTTATACTCTCATATTATGCCGGTCAACAAATAATCCAATTCCACGTAGATCAAACACCTCTTTTGATTATCTATTTAGGCGCCGCAAAAGTATGGATTTTTCCTGAGTGAAAAGCCAGCCCTCCCAAAAAAGTGGAAAACAAAAATCCCCCCGAAATACGGAGGGATTTGACTATAATGAAAGCTTTTATTAAGTTCTGAAGTGAGCAAATGCTTTGTTAGCTTCTGCCATACGGTGTGTGTCTTCTTTCTTTTTGAAAGCACCACCTTCACCTTTACTTGCACTTACAATTTCATTGGCTAATTTATCAGCCATGCTGCGTCCGTTTCTTTCACGGCTGTAGCGGATGAGCCATTTAATGCTCAATGAAATTTTTCTGTCTGTACGTACTTCAGCAGGAATCTGGAAAGTTGCACCACCAATACGGCGGCTTCTTACTTCAACTGCAGGAGTTACATTAGCAATTGCCTTTTTCCAAACTTCGTAACCATCTTCACCGGTAGTTTTTGCTACCTTATCAACAGCATCATAAAAAATATTGAACGCAATACTTTTTTTACCCTGCCACATTAAATTGTTTACAAAGCGGCTCACCAAAACGTCGTTAAACTTTGGATCTGGTGCAAGCGCAATTTTTTTAGGTTTCGTCTTCCTCATTGTATATAATAATTACTTTATGAGATTATTTTTTAGCTTTTTCTTTCTTGGTACCATATTTCGAACGGCTCTTCTTACGGTCTTTTACACCGGCAGTATCCAGTGAACCACGAACGATATGATAACGTACACCCGGTAAATCTTTCACACGACCACCACGCACCAGCACAATGGAGTGCTCCTGCAGGTTGTGACCTTCACCGGGGATGTAAGCAATCACTTCCACTTTGTTGGTTAAACGCACTTTCGCTACTTTACGCAGTGCTGAGTTTGGCTTTTTAGGCGTAGTCGTGTAAACACGGGTACAAACTCCTCTGCGGAAAGGACAACTGTCCAACGCACGGGATTTGCTTTTCGCCCTGATAATTTCTCGTCCTTTTCTTACTAATTGTTGAATTGTAGGCATTCGTGACCTTTTATTTTTCGGACGGCAAAGGTAAGCGGTAATATAATACAAACAAAAACTTTAGGATATTTTCTGCTTCTATTAATCCACAGGCAACGCTATTTTTGTGGAGAGAATCTGAAAAATGGATAAATATTCATTAAATTCAAAGTATTTTCGAGCAATAACCCAACTGAAAACAAGTTTAATAACTTACATGAAACTTACCCCCAACCTTAAATATCATTGTCTTTTTTTAAGGCTGGGTATCTTTACGTTATCCCTGTTGGTATTTAATTTTCAATCGTTTTCACAGGCTCTTGTGGCGAATTTTACAGCTACCCCCTTTCCGGGTGTTCTCCGTTAGTGGTAACATTTACTGACCAATCAACCGGGGGCTACTTCCTGGCTTTGGGATCTGGGTAATGGTGTAATTTCTACTGATCGGAATCCTTCTACCATTTATGCAAACCCCGGGACTTATACGGTTATCCTAACAGCAACAAACGCAAGCGGATCAAATACAGTAACCAAAACAAATTTTATTACTGTAAATCCCACTCCGATTCCGGATTTTAATGCAAGTACCAGGTCTGGTTGTTTCCCCTTACGTGTACAGTTTAGCGATTTGTCTGATCCCGTTTTTGGAACAATTGTAAGTTGGGACTGGAACTTTGGAAACGGCGGAACATCTACTTTACAAAACCCCCTGTATGTATATACCACAGCAGGCAGTTTCTTTGTAAGCCTTACTGTAACTAACAGTTCGGGCTGTACTAAAACAATTGTCAGGTCTAATTACATTACTGTATTGAATGGTGTAAAAGCAGACTTTAATTTTAACCCGGCTCAAAACTGTAAACCTCCTGAAACAATAACATTCAATAATCTTTCTACCGGTCCGCCTGTTTTAAGTTACCAATGGGACTTTGGCGATGGTAATACTTCAACAGCTCTTAACCCAAACAATAACTATTTAAGCGCAGGGCCATTTACAGTACGATTAATTACAACCAGTACCCAGGGATGTGTTGATACAATTGTAAAAACAAATTATGTTCAGCTTAATAATTTTCAACCAACCATCGGAGCTCCTGACAGTGCCTGTGTAAATACTCCAATCAATCTGCAAAATTTATCTGTTCCAACACCTCCTAACTCATTATGGAATTTTGGCGATGCAACAACATCATCACAAACCAACCCCGTAAAAACATATACTGCTGTTGGAACTTATACAATCAAATTAATAAACTTTAATGCTGCCTGCAGTGACTCGATAACAAAAACAATTCTCATACGGCCAAAACCAACTGCCAATTTTGTAACCACAGATCTCATTGCATGTAAAGCTCCCCATACAGTTAACTTTCAAAACCTTTCTGCAGGTGGAACAGGTTATGAATGGGATTTTGGTGATGGTAATACATCCACACTATTAAACCCGGTACATACTTACACCGCTACCGGCAATTTTACCGTTCGCTTAGTTGTAACAAATGGTTCAGGATGTACCGATACGTTAACAAGAGCAGCATATATTCAGGTGCAGCGACCTTTATTTAATCCATTAATCAACCCGAATGAAGGTTGCAGATTGTTAAATGTAAATTTCCAGGCAAACTCAAGTTCACTTGATGGAATTACATCCTGGTTCTGGGATTTTGGTGATGGCAATACATCTGTTTTACAAAACCCAAATCATGTGTATGATTCAGGAAGCTATTCTGTTAAACTCAGAATTGTTACCGGGCTTGGCTGCATTGATTCAACCCGTTACGACAGTGTGCGTGTTGGTGTGAAACCGGTAGCAGCTTTCAGTGCAGTTCCTTTAAATGTCTGCGCATTTGCAGATGTTCAGTTTACTGATTTATCAACTGGAAATCCCAATCAATGGTTCTGGGATTTTGGCGATGGTAACAGTTCAATCCTTCAAAACCCAACTCATACTTACCAAGATACAGGTCTGTTCTCCATCCGGCTTTTTATTTACAACAACCGATGTCCGGATACTTCAATTGTTTTAGATTATATCAGGGTGCTTCCTCCCATTTCCCGGTTTAATTATGCTGTCAACTGCGGAGTAAATAAACGGGAAGTAATTTTTACTGATCAATCTGTTGCACCGTTAACTTGGAACTGGGATTTTGGTGATGGCAATACATCAACCGCACAAAATCCTTCACATGTATACGCAGCACTGGGCACATACACTGTTAAACTAACGGTAACTAATGGAAGCTGCTCCCACGATGTGTCACATACTTTTACATTGGTTGATGAAACACCCGACTTTACTGCAGTAAAACAAACTGCATGCAGAAATGAAGTCATCCAGTTTAACGGCATCAATTTCAATCCTGCAAATATCAGTTCCTATAGCTGGGATTTGGGTGATGGCGACACATCTACTTTACTCAACCCTACGCATAGTTATCCCAATGCAGGCAATTATGCCATCCGGTTAATCATTACAGATATCAATGGCTGCAGCGACACTTTACTGCGTAATAATTACATCCGTGTAAACGGACCTGTTGCAAGTTTCACCATTAATCAAACGCAATTATGTTTAAGCAGCAGTGTGAGTTTAACCAACACTTCAACACCGGATGGAGTAAATGTAATCAACCGTGTGGTGTGGGATATGGGCAATGGTGATATTCAAAATACATTAATCAATCCATTCGTTTATGTATATCCTGCTGCAGGAAACTATACAATTAAGCTCACAGTTACAGATGTTTCTGGATGTGCTGATTCTGTTTCACAAAATAATCTTGTTACAGTTCTGCAGCCAATAGCAAAATTTATTGTCGATACCCTCTCCTGCCCGGGCACTGTTTTACAGTTTACTAATCAATCAACAGGTGGTTCAGGTGCTGAAACTTATACATGGGATTTTGGTGATGGCAATACATCCACACTTGGAAATCCAACACACAGTTATGCTTCCGTTGGAATATATGCAGTTAAATTAATCATAAGCGAACCGATTGGCTGTTTGGATTCGATGACACTTAATATCCGTATTGATACACCAAGAGCTGCCTTTACTGTAAATGACACATTAACCATTTGTCAGCCATTTGAAGCGAAGTTTACTAATAACAGCAGTTACTTCATCAGTTCAACCTGGGATTTTGGCGATGGATTTGCATCAACTGATTTAAACCCTACTCACTTTTATGTTGTTCCCGGATATTACACCATACGGTTAATTGTACAATCAAATGGTGGTTGTACTGACACTGCTTATCAAACAATCAGGATTGGAAGGGATACCGGCACTCTCAATTATTTACCGTTAGATGGCTGTGCACCGCTCACTGTTAACTTCCAGGTAAGAACAGATTTCCCTTTGACATATACCTGGGATTTTGGCGACGGTCTTACACTTGTTACAACTGATTCAAACCAGGTGCATACTTATGGGCCCGGAATATTTATTCCAAAAATAATTATTAAGGACAGGCTTGGGTGTACCGGCATCATTGAAGGAATTGATTCAATTAAAGCATATGGATCAATACCCAACTTTGGTGTTGATTCGGCATTGTTCTGCGACAGGGGAACTGTTCAATTTATTGACTCATCTTTCTCTTCAGATATTATTACCGGTTATGTATGGGACTTTGGTGATGGCACTATATCGAATTCAATTACAGCTCCATCGCATACTTATACCGCACCGGGTTTATACAATGTAAAACTAACTATTACAACATTTCATGGATGCATCGACAGCGTTACTAAAACTGCACTGATAAAAGTAGTTCCGTCGCCGCAGATCAATATTATTGGAGACACAAGTTTCTGTATGCCTGCAAGTGTACTGCTGCAGGGACAATTGTTAAACCCCGATACTTCTGTTGTGAGCTGGCGGTGGGACATTGACGGACAGATTTTCAATGCACAAAACCCGCCTCCAATTATCAGGTCAGTTGCTGATACCATCTTCACTCAACTTGTTGCGACCAATGGAACAGGCTGTACCGATACGGCGTATAAAACAATTGTGGTGCATCCATTGCCAACAGTGAATGCAGGAAACGATACAACCATCTGCTTAGGAACTTTTGCAACATTAAATCCAACCGGTGCCGCAACTTATGTATGGAGCCCACCAACCTATCTTAACTGTACCAATTGTACCAACCCGCAGGCAAGTGTGCAAGACGATATTCAGTACACAGTTACAGGCACATCGCAATATGGTTGTGTAAATACAGACAGTGTACTTGTAAAAGTAAAAAAGCCATTTACAATTCTTGTTGGCCCGAGTGACACAATTTGTATTGGCCAAAGCACTGTATTACATGTAAGCGGTGCAGAAAATTACAGATGGTCACCTGCAGGTTCATTGAACGATTCAACCAGTGCAAATCCTGTTGCCTCCCCGACAGTTACAACAACCTATACAGTTAACGGATACGACAGTTTAAACTGTTTCCAAACAACAGCAACAGTTACTGTTGTGGTATATCCTTACCCAGTTGTAAATGCAGGAAGAGACACAACTATTCGTGGTGGAAATCCAGTAAGGTTATTGCCGCAATTATCTGCTGATGTAACCAGTGTACTCTGGTCGCCAATAACAAATTTATCATGCACTACCTGTATTAATCCAATTGCAACTCCAATTAAAACTACTACCTACCGCATCATTGCCAGCAACCCCGGAGTTTGCAGCAGCTTTGATGATGTAAAAATAACAGTGCTCTGCGACCGCAACAGCATCTTCATTCCCAATGCATTTACACCAAACGGCGATAATGTGAATGATCGTTTTTATGTAATGGGCTATGGAATTCAAAATGTAAAATCAATGCGTGTGTATAACCGTTGGGGAAATTTGATTTTTGAAAAAACATATGTAGATGCCAACGATCCATTAAAGGGTTGGGATGGAACTATGAACGGCCAACCGGCACCTCCGGGCCTGTTTACATACACAACAGAAATTATTTGCGGTGATGGAGGGATTTTCCCTGTATCAGGAACGGTGATACTAATCAGGTAAAATAAAAAAGCGGTTCTGTAGAACCGCTTTTTTATTTTCTGATAACTCAATTAGATTTTATACATCCACTCATGCACATCAGCTTCTTTTCCTTCCCTGATGGCAGTGAGTCTGCGTTTTACTTCTGGTGAAATTGTCCATTTGTCTGTATCAAATAACATGGACAATTCTTTGTAACGTAATTCTTTGATCATAGAAATAGTTGCAGCAGTGCCTGTACCAAACACTTCTTTTAATTCACCGCTTTTATACGCTTCAACCACTTCATCAATACTGATATGCCTTTCCTCAACTTTCAATCCCATTTCCTGTAAAATTACCATTACACTGTTGCGTGTTACGCCGGCAAGAATGGTTCCTTCACCAAGATCAGGAGTAATGGCTGTGTTGCCAATAATTACAAATCCATTCATCATACCAAACTCCTGCAGGTATTTATGTTCAATCGCATCTGTCCACAATACCTGGTCGTATCCTTTTTTCTTTGCTTCATTTGTTGGGTACATAGATGACCCGTAGTTGCCCGCTGCTTTTGCATAACCAACACCGCCGGGTACTGCACGAACATAATGTTCTTCTACATAAATCTTCATTGGTACAGCATAGTATGGGCCAGTTGGACAAAGGATGATCATAAACTTATACTTATCGCTTGGTTTTACACCAATTACATCATCATTTGCAAACATGAAAGGGCGGATGTACAAAGAATGATCATGCTTAACAGGAATCCACTCTTTATCAAGTGCAATCAGCTGACGCATACCTTCAATAAAAATTTCTGCAGGAACCTGGGGCATCTGCATGCGTTCTGCAGAAATATTAAAGCGTTTGAAATTATCATACGGACGAAAGATAAATGCATTACCATTTTCATGGCGGAATGCTTTGATTCCTTCAAAAATGCTCTGGCCATAATGGATGGCAGCATTGGCAGGAGAAATGCTTATAGGTGCATAGGGTTTAATCTCAACATTTTTCCATTCACCATCTTCATAATCAGCAACCAGCATGTGATCAGTAAAGTTTTTTCCAAAAGGAACATTACCCAGATCAAGGCTGCCCAGTTTACTCGTTTCAGATTTTGTAACTAAAATATCCATAGCGGCGATCATAACTCGTTATTTTTGACAAAGAAACGAAAAAACAATCTAAGCTCAGCTCCATTGATCAATCGTATGGGATTTGAAACTATTCAACTTACCGGTCAGCAAATCGAAGAATTGTATTCTTCTCACCTCGTTATAACCGAAAAAACGGAGAACCCAAAGCCTGAAAAAACAGCAAAACCGGCGGGAACAGGAATTACAGGTAAGAATAAAAAGCAATTTGTGTGGGTGGTTAACGAGGCTGCCTATCCTTTTTTAAGCGATGAAGATTTCCAGTTTTTGAGCGAAGTGATAAGCGCTTGCAAAATGAATATGGATGATATTGCCCTGGTGAATATTGCCCAAAACAATCTGGACTTTGAACAGACAATTGCTGAGCTTCAGCCAAAAATCCTGATCGTTTCATTTTTGGATCGAAATTGGATTCTGGGAAATAAAGAAGCCTATACACTGCAGCAGGAAGAGACTTATCAGCTTTACATTACAGAAGAACTACAGGTTATCAGGAACGATAAAGTAAAAAAATCAAAACTCTGGCTGGCTTTAAAGCAAATGCTGGGCCTTTAATAGAACTATGAAAGAACTAATATTCGCAAGCGGCAATAAACATAAAGCTGAAGAAATTGAAGCAGCACTGCCGCCAAATTTTCTCATCATTATCATGAAAGAGGCAGGAATTACAGAAGATATTCCCGAGCCTTATCCTACATTGGAAGAAAATTCAAAGCATAAAGCAGAGTTTCTTTTCAACCGGCTGAAAAAGGATTGTTTTTCGGAAGATACCGGGCTGGAAGTGGAATCTTTGAACGGAGAACCAGGCGTTAAGAGTGCCCGCTATGCAGGTGAAGACAGGAGTTTTGAAAAGAACATTGAAAAGCTGCTGATCAACCTGCAAGGAAATACAAACAGAAAAGCCAGATTCAGAACAGTATTTACATTGATTCTGAATGGTGAACAATACCAGTTTGAAGGTTTATGTCCCGGTGTAATTACAGAAAAAAGCTCCGGAAGCGGTGGTTTTGGATATGACCCTGTATTTTTACCCGAAGGTGGGTTTAAAACTTTTGGCGAAATGAGCATGGAAGAAAAAAGCCAGTTCAGCCACAGGAAAAAAGCCCTCGACAAAATGATCCGGTTCCTTGAAAGCAGGTAAAACGATTTGTTGATGTAAAGCAACCAAATGACTACAGAAACCGACTTAATTAAGGGATGCATTGAAGGTGACAGGCGTATGCAGAAAGAATTGTACGACCGGTTCTCACCCAAAATGTATGCTGTTTGCCTCCGCTACATGGGAAATGCTGATGATGCCCAGGATATTCTACAGGAAGGATTTATTAAAATTTATAAAAATCTCGAACGGTTCAGAGGTGATGGTTCTTTTGAGGGATGGGTTCGGCGCATTTTTGTGAATACAGCTATTGAACAGATCCGAAAAAAGAAAATGGATGTTTCGCTTACTGAAAAAGAAGAAACCATCGAATACAAATCGGTTTCTGCTGTTGATACGATTAATGAAAAGGATTTGCTGAAAATAGTCAGTGGCTTATCGCCCGGTTATCGAAGTGTTTTTAATATGTATGTGGTGGAAGGATTCAGTCATAAAGAAATTGGCGAACTGCTTGGCATCAGCGAAGGAACCAGTAAATCGCAATTAGCCAGGGCCAGAATGATTTTACAGGACAGAATAAAGCGTATTTAAATTAATGAACGATAATCATCTTCAACAACTGCTTCTGCAAACAGAAGTTGCCCCGCCCCTACAGGCATGGGAGATGATTGCTGTTGCTTTAGATGAACTGGAAGAAGACAAACCTTTGCAGCAAAAAATTCTTTTAGCCGAAACAGAAGTACCTGCTTTTAACTGGAACATCATTGAACAGAAGTTAGATGATGTATATTATACAGAGCAGTTAGAATCAGCTACAGCTGAAGTTCCTCTTACTGCCTGGGAAAATATTACTACAAAGCTTGATGAAGAAGCTGATCAGCGAATAGCCGACAAACTCATTGCTGCAACAGAAACTCCACCTGCAACAGTTTGGAATGCCATTGAACAAAAGCTGAATGAAGAACAAACGGAGAAAATCATTCCTTTTACAAAAAAACTATCTCCTGCTTACCGTTTTGCAGCTGCAGCAATTATCACTGGAATACTGGCTTGGGGAGCATACAGGTTGTTGAATTCAAATGAACCTGTTGCTGAAATTGCAGCAGTGAGCCAGCCTGTTCTTACAGAAGAAAAAAAGATAGTTCCTCCTGCTGAAATAAAAACAGAAGAACCGGTTGAAACAATTATTCCTGTCAGCTCATCAAGGGCAACTGTTAAGAAAAGAATTAAAGAAGCTCTTACTGTAAATAACACACTTGCTTATTTAGAACCCGTGAATCATGATGCAGGCACTTCAATATCAGGTGATGCTCATCATAAAAATATCAGACCTGTTGCTGAAATCAACAGTTTTTCTGAAGGGCAATATCTCATTGTACTAAATGAAGAAGGAAACCTGATCAGGGTTTCAAAAAAACTCAGCAACCTGCAATGTGCAATAGATGGTTCAGGAAATCCGGTTGATGCTGCCGCAGCCCTGCAAAGCAAAAACTGTGATGAGCAGATCAAAATATGGCAGCAGAAAATTGCTGCGTCCACTGCAATTTCTCCTTCTGCAGGCTATATTGATCTTGCCGAACTTCTCATGGCAACTGAGAAATAAAACATCTTCCCCTCTTTCTTATTTCCCTTTGTAAATTGAGTGCATTCAATTCAATGTATTATGTCACGTATTAAAATTGAGCTGCCCGATTCTTTTTCTTTTACTGCTGTTATCCCAATCCGCATAACTGATATTAATTACGGAAATCATGTTGGGAACGATGCGGTGTTATCGATTATTCATGAAGCAAGAATGCAGTTTCTTTCAAAACATGGTTACACTGAATTAAATCTTGAAGATGTGGGATTAATTATGACAAATGTGGGAATTGAATTCAAAAAGGAAATGTTTTATGGTGATACAATTGAAATAAAAATTGCTGCGACCGATTTCACAGCTGTTGGATTTGATTTGTATTACCTGCTTGAAAAACAAAAGATACTAACAGGCTAACTGTTGCCATTGCCAAAACAGGCATGCTTTGTTATGATTATGCCCGTAAAAAATTACGGCTGTACCTGCAACAGTAAAAGAAAAACTGATGAGTAAGTAATGCTAATTAAAATCGGGCAGAATACTCCAGTATACAAACACAACCCTTCTTCTTTCATCATCTTCCCGGTAATCTTTTATTTTAGGATTGGGGAAGTCTTCACCCCTGCCCTGTGGCAGGTAATCTACTTTAAGGTTTTTGTATGTTTCAATGCCGGAAGTTTTTTGAGCTACAATTCTCTGCAGCACTTCTGTTACAGATTTTGATCTCAGTCTTGATAATTCCTTATTCAGTTGCGGACCGGATGCAGTTTCAACACCTATGCTTAAACGTAAAGTACTGTCTAATGGCGTTCCCTGGGCTATCTGCTGCCCATCTGCATAACCAAGTACAATGAAGGTACCATTCAGCTTCTTATTGGGAAACTGGGCTGCAAATGCCAGCATATCGTCAGCTACTTTTTTAAATGGATCGGAAGCAGATGGGTTAGCAACCATATCAATGATGAACTCTCCGGGACCAAATACACTGGCCGTATTTAACTGAGTAAATGTATTGGTTGAAAGCAGGTTATCAATGAGCGAAAGATTATCAAGATTTGTTTTCACTTCTTCTGTCATTCGCTGTACTCTTTGTGTAAGTGTATCAACAGAACGGTGCCGAATCCTTCTCGACAAAATGATGGAATCTTCCTGTATATGTTTCAGCAGGACCAGTTTTACTGAATCGCTGTAACGTTGTATAAATGTGTTCGACTGCTCGTCCAGCTGTTTATTTTCATACTTCACATTTCTTGCACTGTCAATTTTCTCAACAGTACGTAAAGCTTCTTTGCCGGAAAGAATATTCCGTTTCATTTCACTTTTCAAATCCTTAATCTTATTTGCTGTTGCACAGGAAAAAAGAAACAGGATGGAAATAACCAATGGAAAATGAACGATTGAAAACTGACTCTTCATGTTAATCTGTTTATGGCTTTTGTTGATGAACGGCATTGATTATATGACTTTCGATTTATAACAATCTTACCGTGATTACATATTCTTTATTTCATTTAACAGGCTTATTGCATATTCGCTCCCCAGCAGAACCAGCTCATTGTACTTTTTCACTGCATCGGGTTTATTCTTTTGCTTCACATAGCATAAACCAAGATAATAGACAGTTGTTTCAAATTTCGGCTTCAACTGATCAGCTCTTGTGAGCTGTTCAATTGCTTCAGTATAACGGCCAAGAGAGAAAAAAGTAAAGCCAATCTCTGAATAAGAGATGTAATTCTGCTTTTCAAATGAAATTGCTTTCTGTAAATAAGGTATTGCTTTATCAAACGAACCAAGATCATTGTAACACCAGCCGATCCAGTAATACACTTTTACAGCTGATGAATCATACTCAATCGATTTCAGATAATCGGCTAAAGCAGCATTGGTATTTTCCTTTGCATCTTTATATAAATCTGCTCTTGCAATATATACACGTGCAAAAGATGGATTAAGAATAATTACTTTATTATAATCGTCCATTGCTTCATTGGCTAATCCTGCTTGTGATTTTGCAAATCCATCTTCATAAATAATCCGGTAATCATTGGGCAATAATTGCCTGCACTTTGCCAGAACCGGAAGGGCCAGTTTGGATTGCTGTGTTTCATTATAACACCAGCCAAGTTCATACATTGCTTCAGCAAATGAAGGCTTCAGGTCAATGGCATTTTTGAGCAGATCAATCGCTTCATTGCATTTATTATCCTTTTTCAACAGTAATGCTTTTCTGTACAGTTCATCGGCCCGGTCGGTTTGTGCAAAAACGGGGACGGTATAACAGAAAACAAGTAGAAATATGATCAGTTTAGCCTGCATGTGATTTTGAGTTCCGGAAGTGAAAATAAGTCAAACCGAACCTATTTTTCAGCTAAAAAATTAACTGTTCCAGATTTTCCAGCTTTCTTCAGCCTGTATTTGAAGCATCTCCGATCCGTTGATGATTACAGCTCCGTATAATTCAGCCTGTTGAAGAAAAGCCGTTTTAGCAGGGTTATAAATCAGATCGTAACACAGATACTGACTGTTGAGATTTTTATACGGTAATGACGGCTTCTGGCTGATATTTGGTTGCATGCCAAGAGGGGTAGTATTTACAATAACCTGGTACTGCTGAATTAACTCATCTAACTAAGTCATAAGTGAGACGTCCTTCCTTTGCTTGCCTGGAAACAAAAGTATATTCAATACCTAATTTGCCGAAAACCCATGCCACAGCTTTTGATGCTCCGCCGGTACCAAGAATCAATGCTTTTCGATGATGAGGTTTCAGCAACGGCAGGATCGTTTGTTCGAACCCGGTAACATCTGTATTAAAACCGTATAAATGCCCATCCTGAACCCTGATGCAGTTACAGGCACCGATTTCCTTTACAGCGGCTGATACTTCGTTCAAAAATGGCAGAACAGCTTCTTTGTAAGGTATGGTAACGTTCATACAATTCAGATCAGGAACAGTTTTTAATAATGCAGGGAATTCATCAATTGACTTGATAGGATAAAGCTCATAGTTGCAGTCTGCTATGCCTTCATCAATAAATTTTTGGCTGAAATAATTTTTGGAAAAAGAATGGGATAACGGGTATCCTATCAAACCAAATTGCCTCATTGTTTCGTTTGTTTATCAAGGAACAGGTGAAAGGTATCTCCTCTCAATCCAATACGCATTGATTCAAGCGGAATTACTTCATTCGGTGCAATATTTCCAAGATTCACATTATGATCGATCAATTCAATAAAATACAATTGCTGTGCTTTTTGAGGCGCTTCCCATAAAATTTTTTCTGCCGGTATCTGTGTAAGAATTTCCTGCACCAGGCCTTCTCTTACTTCTCCAGTACCACGGTAAATACCAACATTGCCGGCTTCTCTTGCTTCTGCAATTACATAGCTTGAACCGGCTTCCAGTTCAGCTTTCATCAATTCAATCCATTTATATGGAGGGATGATATGTGCTGCGTCTTTACTTCCCACTTCGCTTAATACTGTAAAATGTTTTACCAGCTTTTCTATATAGCCGCATTTTTCAGCATGGGGAATTTCAATAGAGCCATCGCTTACTTCTACATGCTTCACACCATAATCTTTACAGATGCGGATATAATCTTCAAACTGGTTACGAATGAGAAAAGCTTCAAATAAAGTACCTCCAAAATAAACCGGAACATTATGCTGTGCATATACTTCCAGTTTTTCCCTGAGTACAGGTGTAACGAACGATGTTCCAAAACCAAGCTTTACAATATCAACATGCGGGCCGGCAACACTTATGAAATTTTTCACCTCCTCAACACTAAGACCTTTGTCCATTACCATTGTTAAACCATAACTGCGGGGCTGCTTTGTTCTTTCGGGGATTTGTGTAAGAGTAAAGTTCATTTTATATTTATTTTAAACAGTCGCAAAAATAGGAAAGCAGGGGCAACCCGCAAGTATGATTTATATCACTTTACTCATGGCGGTTACAGGCTGACTGTTCAGTTAAATTGAGCGGGAACGTTTATAGCGTGCAATTAAATCAACAACCTGCGGATGCTGCAATATTTTTGGCTGAAGCTCGATCAGTTTTTTGATCTGCTTTGGTGCTGCAGCCATGGCCTGTTCAAGTTGATTGATGGCCTGTTTTGTTTTACCTGTCGCAAAGAATATGGCAGCTCTGTAAAACATGAATACGGGCTTGCCGTTGGTTGCTTCATAAGCTTCACAGGCATATTCATCTGCATTGTCAAGCAAATCTGCTTTGAGCATGCATTCAAGCATAGCACTCCAGCCTTTTACATTTTTTGGGCGTGACTTGATGACATTGGCATAATGTTCAATGGCTGGTTTATACTGCCCCAATTCCACCAATGCCATTCCCATTGCCAGGTTATAATCGGGCTGCAAACGGTTTATCTTCAGCGCCTGCTGCAATTGCTTTACCGCACTTTCATATTGATGCTCGTTAATGTAGGTACAGGCTATTTTATAAAACAATTTCCCATCCTGGGGGTTCATATGCGATGCTTTTCTGTAATGGAACCTCGCCTGCGCATATTGACCCATCCTGTCGTAACAATAGCCTATGGCTTCGTGAATCACCTCCTCTGGCCTGCTCAGCTCAAGTACCTTCTCCAGCATTTCAATTGCATCCTTATACTTCCGTAAGCGGATATAAGCATCCCCTATGTTTCTGTAAGCATAATCGAACTTTTCATCGATGGCGATGCAATACATGTACGCATCAATTGATTTTTCATACAGCTTCAGCCCCTGGTAAGCTGCGCCGAGATTAAACCATGCCAACTCACTGTAAGGATAATCGTTGATAATATTCAGGTGCAGACGGATGGATTCCTCATTCCGGCCTGTAAAATCGGTCCAGAAGCAGATTTTATATAAAGCCTCTTCGTTCGTAGGATCTTCTTCCAGAATCAGTTTCAGGCAATCAAACACTTTTTCAAATTCCTCGTAATCATCGTACACATCGGCCAGTTCAAACAGCAGCTCCAGCCGCTCATCGCCTGAAAAAAGCTCAAGTGCTTCCTGCAAGAGTTCAACCGCTTTTTCCTGCTGATCGAGGGCCAGATAGGCATCTGTTTTAAGAATAAAGAGGTTAATATCGTTACTGTCGAGCAACTCAGCCTGCTCCAGAATTTCCAAAGCTGGCTTATATTGACGGGTGGCGAGGAGAATATCAGCCTTTTTAATGAGTAAAGCTGATGAATAGGGGTAAATCTCAATTCCAAGCTCTGCGGCCTGCATAGCCTGAACCATATCTTCCTTATCATCAAAATAATCGATAAGTTTTTCAAAGGCTTCTTCTTCGAGGAATGACTGCGAACGTCCGTTTTTTAAGTTTTCAAACAAACGAAGTAATTCTCTGATTTCTTCTCTGTCTTGACGGAAAGGATTTTGCTTCATTTAATTGTGGGTTATCCTAAGTTAACCCGTTTTAAAGAAAAAATACAATAGCTGTGTAACATTTAGTTATCAACAGACGTTAATATATATGTAAAAATATGACGGACGGCTGGTCATTATCACAATTATATTCCTAAATTTGTCACAACATGCAGACCAAGACTTCAAATAATTTCAAAGTTTTGAGAAACAGTTTACTCTTAGTAAGTTGTTTTGCAATGTTCTATTCCGCCTCTTCTGCTACATTTTCTTCAGGCGGAGATAAGAAAAAGGATAGTAAATCAGTTATCACTAAGCTGAATCTCAAAAACAACCCGCTGAGTTTTAATAACGGCTACCGTTTCAGAAGCGGATTAAGTTTTTCAAACAGCAGTTCAAACAAACTTGTACTAAGTGGCAATACAGTACGTTATCAAAAAGGAAATAATATTTACGTTTTACCGGTGAAACAGAAAGTTGTCTTCAGTAAATTTAAAACTCCACAGAAAGAAATTAAATAAAATGAAAACCCTCCAAATGGAGGGTTTCTTATTTTGATTAGTTTTTTGCTCTTGACTTCTTTACTTCTTCATAAGTCATTTCCCTGTAACCGCTTTTCGGTACATCGTATAAAGCAGCTGCAACAGGATCGAAGCTGATCTGATCGGCTATATAAGTTACTTTCATTTTACCCAATTCTGATTCATACTCTAATGGGAAACCGGGAAGGTTCTTAAACTGTATACCGTAATCCTTGTTCTGAAATGAGAGTTCCGCAGTGTAATACACTTTAAAGGTTGAACCATCTTTCATTTTTGCAATCGCCAGTTTACAATTATATCCAAGGATCTTCTTTTGTATCAGGCAACAATTCAAACTGAATACCCATATACTTGCTGTTACGATCCTCATAATTCTCTTTCGTCATCTTAATGAGAATTTTCTGATCACCATATTCATTCATCACCACCGCATTTCCCGCTCTTGAATCATGCAGGGTAACTGTTTTACCTAATATGCTCGTAAGCTCAGTACGGGTGTTTACTCCTTTGAACCAGATCTTTTGAGTAGCTCCATCCAGCAGATCAGCAGCTTTTGCTTCATTGTTTCCCGTATTCACTGCAATATTGTAAGACACTACTCCTTCGTTGTAAGCCTGCTGTGCATTCAACTGACTTATTGAAATGGTAAGTGCTGTCATTAATCCTATCGTTCTGATCGTTTTCATTTTTTTGTAGTTATTCTATACAGGCTAAAGATATAAAAATAGTGTGCCAAGTTGCATATTGAATTCACAAAAAAACCCGACGCTTCGGTCGGGGTTGATATAGATTTTGTTAAGATTACTTTTTGCCTGGTCCTTTCTTCTGCATATCCTGCAGTTTCTGGTTGCTTTGCTGCACCTGTTCCAGCTTTTCCTGCCATTTCGATTTGGTGACAGGCTTCTTTTTATTCTCCTGCATTTTTGCATGAATCTTTGCATCATCAATGATGAACTTCTGAATTACCAGCTGCAAAAGAAGTGTTACTACGTTTGAAACAGTGTAATACCAGGTTAAGGCTGATGGAAGGCTGTTAAAGATAAACAGCATCATTACCGGGAAGAAATAGATCATGTACTTCATCACAGGATTATCCTGCGTTGGAGTCATCTGCATATTATACGCAGAAATTAAGAAACTGGTGATAGTTGCAGTGATGGTAAACAAACTCACATGATCGCCAAAAAAGGGGAATCTTGAAAGGAAGATGTGCAATTGAATCATAGGCCGACAGATCCTTTGCCCATAAAAAGCTTTCACCACGTAATTCAATATTGGCGTTAAAGAAACTGTACAATGCAAAGAAGATGGGAATCTGCAATACTGCCGGGATACAACCACCTAACGGATTAACACCTGCCTGCTTAAACAGTTTCATCTGATCCATGCTCATTGCCTGCTGATCGCCGCCATGTTTTTTCTTCAGCTCTTCTATTTCAGGTTTCAGCACTTTCATTTTTGCACCGCTGAGATAACTTGAATAAGTAAGCGGGGAAATAATAAGACGGATAAAGAATGTAAGCAGGAGAATTACAATACCGATGCTGGCAACATACTTATGAATAAAATCAAACACAGGCATTACCACATAACGGTTGATATATTTTACAAAAGCAAAAATGCCATAGCCGAGTTGCACATGACTTTCAAGCTTGTTGCCATTTGCTTTCAGAATATGAAAATCATTTGGGCCAAAGTATAATTGCAGAGGAATTTTAGCTTCAGAAACTCCTGCATTATTAAAGCGGAGAACACTTTTCACATCCATTACTTTCTGCAATGAATCTTCTTCTTCAGCAGGTACCGTCCAGTTTGATTCAACAAAAGAAAAACTTGTTCCTGCAATTAAAGTGGTATTGAAGAATTGTTGCTTCATACCCAGCCATTTCGTTTTATCACCTAATTTTTTGCTGTCGCCTTTACCTGCAGCACCTGCAGCTGTAAAATCATAACTGCCATCTTCCAGGTAAGCAATATTGCTTTGCCCCTTCTCGTATTTTAAATCTTTCTCCTGTTGATGAGTAGTGATATCCCAGTTGATATTCAAAATCCCCTGGGTTAATAATTTATCTGCGCCGATCATTTTAATGTTCCAGCCAATCAAGTAATCATTATTCTTAATGTTGAACTCATGCACAACCGACCGACCGGATGAATCAGCTATTGTGAAATTAATCGTTTGCCCATCAGCAGTTTTTACAACCTGACCTGCTGTAAAATTCAATTGTGAAGTAAGTGCCGATTGATTGCCGGTCATAATGGAATAAATCAGTTTGTGATCCTTCCCACCCAGCACAACCTGTTTTCCGTCATAGCGCTTGTAATTTTTCAGCTCAATTGATTTAGGATAGCCACCTTTGCTGGTAAAGCTTACTTTCATTACCTCGTTTTCAACAACAGTCATTTGCTCAGCACCTGTTGCTGCACTCTGGAAACCTCCGGCTGCCTATGCCTGATTTGCTGCTTCTCTTTTTACAGCTTCCTCTTTCAGTGCGGTTGTATCAACTAATTTCTTCTTGGCTGCTTCCACTTTTGCAATTGAATCAGCAGTTCTTTGTTTCTCTTTTTCCAAATCCCCCGCCTGGCGCTGGGTAAAATAGATATAACCAAACAGCAGAGCCATCATCGCCACAAAACCAATAATCGTATTCCGGTCGAAGTTCATGTTTTAAAAATTGAGCGGCAAAGGTAGGTATTCGCAGCAAACAGTGGCTAGCCGATGGTCATTCGTATTGCACATTTAATTTACTGCTCACTACAGACTTACGGCTATTGGCTATCGGCTCCTTACTACCGGCTTAAGACTTATTTACCAATTCCTTTACAATAATTACTTTTACAGCTTCGTTTTCATTTCGCTGTTTTAACCACGTTCGCTGTTCCGGCCTTAACCAAGCCAAATTTTTAAACCATTTACACATGAATCAACAGGCTACGCCCATGTATGCCAGGGAAGCGTATACTCCTTCGCAAACAGACGAACTGCTTTGGTGGCTGGCAACAGCCGAAAAAGAACTGATTAAAGACTGCGTGGTTGACAGGAACCGTTACCGCATTGTCGGCATGACGGTTTTAGCCACCTGGTTATTTGCCACCCTTGCATGGACCTATTTCTTTTCAACCGTTATTGACAATGTGTTTCTGTTTGTGGGCAGTGGGATTTTTATGGGCTTTGTGATCTTAACCATCGACAGGGCTTTGATCAAAGGTATCAACCAATTCAACAAACGAAAATTCACCCCTCTCCTGTTTCGTGGATTGCTGGCATTAACCATCGGTACGTTTATGGCGCAACCTGCTATTCTTTACATGTTTGATAAGGAAATAAAAATGCAGGTATCGCTGGATAATGAAAAACGAAAACTTACCAAGCGAACAGAGCTGGATATTCTTTATAAAAACCGGAAGGACGAATTGCTGAAAGAAAAAGCAACCATTCAAAAAGATCTTGCGGCAAAGTATGCAGATGTTTCAACTGCACGTGAAAAATTTATTGCTGAAACTGATGGTAGCGGCGGAAGCGGTAAAGTTGGCATCAAAGACATTGCACTGGCAAAACGAAATGAATACCAGAAACTGGATGAAGAATACAAAGGATTACAAAATCAGAACAAAGATCGCATCACAGCAATTGATGAAGAACTGGGGCAAATGGAAAATACCATTAAAAAACAGGAAGCTGATTTCCTCAACTATCTCAACAATGGTTTCTTAACAAGGATTGAAGCATTGAACAACCTGCTGAAAGATAATGGCGCTTTACAGTTCCGTTATTATCTCATCTTAATTATCCTGATGCTGATTGAACTGATGCCGGTAATTGCAAAAACAATTTTACCGGTTGGTGTGTACGATGAAAAAGTAAAGCAGCGTGAATCGCTTGAAAAGATCATGGCTGAAGAAAGTGCCGACTATGAAAAAGAAATGAAACGGCTTTACAACAAATTAGCGATGCAGCAGGATACTGAAACGATGGAAGAATTTTTCAGGATGCAGAAAGATGAACAGAAAGCCAAGCTTACTCATTTTGGAAAAGAATGGAAACGCAATGATGAAAATGTACAGGGCTTCTGGGAAAAGATCAAGCAGCAGATGATTGGGAGACCTGAGAATTAAATACAGTTTGCAGTTGATAGTTTGTAGTTTCCCGACAATACGAGTTGTTGAATTTTATCAACCAACTTTCACTTTCAAGTAACTACAAACCACAAGTGTTTCATAAAACTGTTTTTGATTTTTTGTTAAAATATTATCTTGTAAACTTTACATCAAACCTTCCTTCGGTTATTTTTATGGTATCATTATTTGAATTGACTGCGTTAAACCAAAACGTACCACTGGCTATCTGATTATTTAAATCAAAGCGTTTAAAATGAATACTACCTTGTATTGAACTATTAGTATAATAGCCTGTGTTTTGAGTTCCGCAAGGCACATTAATTATAAAATACTGGCCATTTCCATTACCTCTTTTTTCCAAAGTCAAAGGGTAACTAAATCCTTCCTGAACAATCATACTATCTAATCTGATACCGACACTTTTCACTTCACAGTTATTACCCTTTCGTCCTGCATTTAAACCAAAAAAATATCCGTCAGAAGTGCCATTATAGATATATTGATAAACGCAATTAAGCGAACCGCCACTTAACTGCAATCCTCCCGGAATAAATGTTTGCCCATTAATTAAACAACCAAACGTATTAGCTCCAGTTTGCGTTTCAGGCGGCAGTTTATCCAGTTCAGAGAGTTTGTTTTTTTTACAGCCACTGCCTAAGGTTGTGGCAATAATGAACAGCCAGACAAAAAGTAAAAGATGTTTCATATATAAAAAATAACGATAGCCAAGTTGAACAATTATTTTAATTCTAATAATGACAGCAATCAGGCTTGTGCATATTTGCAGGTATAATTAACAAAAATTAAAGGCGTATTGTTGAAAGCAGGCTGTTGGCTGATGCTGTAATTCACGAAAAATGTGATCCAGCTCCGCCCTTACCGGATCAGTTTGGACAAATACTTTGCAGGTCAGTAATACAGCGATTGCTAATATTCTGAAGATGTGTTTCATGTTTTTAGGCTTTTAAAGAAAGTTAAAAGGAAAATTAATTCCCGTAGAAAACCTATGAGAGTTGTGAAATACTTTCAAAAATGTTTGACTGATAAATAAAAAGTGAAGACTGATCGGTCTCCACTTTTATTTTTTACTTCTGCCTTTTTACTTACTTAAATCATTTCACTTTCCAGCAACGGGTTCTTAACCGAATGCTGTTTCTCGGAATACTCCTTAGCTGCTTTAATAAAATGCACAAACAATGGAGCCGGGCTTTCAACTGTACTCTTCAACTCAGGATGATACTGTACTCCTATAAAGAATGGATGCTTTGAATTTTCAATGATCTCCACCAATCCTGTTTCCAGGGTTTTTACCGCTTGGAATCATTCCGGCCTGCTCAAATGATTCAAGGTATTTATTGTTAAATTCATAACGGTGACGGTGACGTTCATTTATATGCAGACTATCGTAAATCGTCTGTGCCAGAGTACCTTCTTTAATATCGCAGGGATAAGAACCCAAACGCATGGTTCCTCCTTTGGTGGTAATCTGCTTCTGTTCTTCCATCATGTCAATCACCGCATCAGGAGTTTCAGGATTCATTTCAACAGAATGTGCATTTGCTAATCCCAGTACATTTCTGGCAAATTCAACACAGGCCATCTGCATACCCAAACAAATGCCAAAGAAAGGCATCCCGTTTTCTCTTGCATATTTAATGGCAGTAATTTTTCCTTCAATACCACGGTTACCAAAACCCGGAGCAACCAGTAAACCATCCAGTCCGGAAAGTTTTTCAGATACATTCTGATCAGTAATAAACTCACTGTGTACATTCACCACATTCACTTTGCATTCATTCATCGCACCACCATGAATAAAACTTTCGAGGATAGATTTATAGGCATCCTGCAATTCAATATACTTTCCAATCAGGCCAATATTTACCTGGCTCTTGGGATATTTTAATTTATCTAAGAACTTCTTCCAGTTTTCTAAATCCGGCTCAGGGAAACCGGTAATATTCAGTTTTTTCAAACAGATAACATCCAGTTTTTCTTTGAGCATGAACAGCGGCACTTCATAAATCGTATTTGCATCACTTGCTTCAATTACCGCTTCCTGTTTTACATTACAGAACAATGCAATCTTTCTGCGGATCTCTGTACTTAAAGGACGTTCGGTACGGCAAACAATAATATCGGGGTGTACACCTTCCTGGCTCAGTAAACGAACACTGTGCTGGGTTGGTTTTGTTTTTAATTCTTTGGCTGCTTTTAAATAAGGGATCAGCGTTAAATGAACAACCAGGCAATCTTCTTCAGGCAATTCCCACTGAATCTGTCTTACAGCTTCAATAAACGGTAATGATTCAATATCACCAACGGTTCCGCCGATTTCAGTAATCACAATATCATATCTCGTGTCTTTGCCCAGCAATAACATACGGCGTTTAATCTCGTCCGTAATGTGCGGTACAACCTGCACGGTTTTACCGAGATAAGCACCTTCTCTTTCTTTATTGATAACGGTTTGATAAATACGGCCGGTAGTAACGTTATTGGCCTGTGTGGTATGAATATTTAAAAAACGTTCGTAGTGACCAAGATCCAAATCAGTTTCAGCACCATCATCTGTTACAAAACATTCACCATGTTCATAAGGATTTAAGGTACCGGGATCAACGTTAATATAGGGATCGAATTTCTGAATGGTTACTTTAAAACCACGGGCCTGTAACAATTTTGCCAGTGAGGCTGCAATAATACCTTTACCCAACGATGACGTAACGCCACCGGTTACAAAAATGAACTTGGCCATAAAAATTAATTTTCAGTTTAAGCGGACCTGCCTGATGTAAAATGGAAATAAAAAACTGTGGAGGTCATGCAAACCTACGTGGAATTTTTTATTTGAAAAAACCCATCTGCACTGCTGTGGAAAATATGCGGAAAGAATAAACTGCAGGAACAGGTGATGTTAAGCTTTTTCAGTTAGGTTCTGCCCCTTTTCTGCTGAATTGAAGATTATAAGATGCAATAAAAAAGGCACTGAACTGCTTTGTTACCGGTTGATCCCCTTTAAAAAACAAGGCATAAGGCGATTGCAAATAATTTGCTTCTGCACGGAGCAGAAGGTTTTTTACCGGCTGCCAGTCGAGGTTAACTGATGCATGATTCACATCAAACTTGTAATCACTGTTACCCGGTAATGAAAAAAGCAGGTTGTTTTTGTCTATCATTCGTTCATAGCGCAGCGTTGCACTCCATTTATCCGGTTTTATCCGGTAACAGAATTGCCCTATCAGGTCATTCCACATATCTGTTTGGCTGCTGTTGGATAAGTTTTCCTGCATACCAATATCCCATCCAAGAGTTAGAGCAGCCCTATCTGTGATTGAGCAGGTTGTATATAGATTTGAATAAATACGTGTGAGATTTCTGCCGGCATAAACTTTACCGATAAAGCTGCTGCTGTTGAATGTCCATTTGGATGAAGGAGAAAACATGATTTGCATTCCCCAATGTGAACCCAGCTGGTTGGTTGGAACACTAATGGTTTGCCATCCGGTTAATGTAAGCATAGCTAAGTACCATCGCTCATTTGGACGGGCACTGATCCGTATACCGGTTTCATAATATGGTGAATTATCGGCTACGATGCTTCTTGTGGCAACCCAATTATCTTTCCCAACTGCAGACTCAAAACCGATATGTGAAGGAAGCACACCTGCATCAATCCATGCATTGTACTCATTTGAAAGTTTGTACCCTGCGCTGGCTTCATAAATATACCGTGCCCATTTTTCTTCTTTTGCAAGATTGGCTTTTGCATAATCACCAGCCATTAACCCAAGATTGGTGCGAAAGCGGCCGGATAAGTAATGGATCTTTGCAAGAGCAAGATTGATTCCTGCATTATTCGCCTTTGTATAGTTATAAAAGAAAGCAGGCCTTGTTTTGTCAGTTGGGTGATTGGGAACAGATGAGGCATAAGCTTCGGCAAACAGCTGAACAGAAATTGAGTCATTTCTGCTTTCCTGAGAATAAGCCGTTAAAAGGATACAGCTTATGAAAAGATGAAATAGGAGTACCGGTTTCATTTCAGTTTAAAATTACGAAAGAGATGCTGACATTGTTGTTTTAATTAATTTTACTAAGTGAAATAACTTATATGAAACTCGTTACCCTGACTATCTTCTTCCTCGCTATTACATTATTTGCATTCTCCCAGAAAAAAAAACAGTTATTTAATCCCGGCAAATTTGATATAAAAGAAATTGAATTAAACCCGGGTAAAAGCAAGGAGTACATTTCGCTCCCTTTCAAAAACATTTATGTATTTGACAGAAGAAATGACACATCGATAGCCGGCTTTGCTAATCTAAACAGTAAACCTGCCATCATTACATTTAAAAACGGAGCCAGGAATGCAATAGAATTCTACGCTAAAGAAATTACGCATTTGACGGATACTTCGCAGATAGAACTAATCCTGATAATCAGGAAGCTCTGGTTCAGCAACGCAATTGAAAATGATATACTTTACGAACCAAGCAAAAAAATGAAAAAAAATATTTACCGGGCATTTATGCAAGATTCGAATTTTATGTAAAGCATGACTATCAGTTTACTGCGGTTTTGCGTTATGATACAATTGCCAAAATGAAGAGCCTGAATGAATCTCATGAATCTGAAATGATAGAGTCAGTTATTAAAGAATCACTGGAAAAGTTGTCTTTGCTTAATCTGGCACAACGAATGAATTCAGGTTTAAAAAGAACATGGAATGAAATTGATTCTTTTTCACAGCAACAGCAACTTCTGCCTATTCTTGTTTCAGATGAATACAATAAAGGAATTTATCTCACATTCCAGGAATTTAAAACCAACAAACCTTCAATCAAAGAATACGAAATTCAAAAAAGGGAACTTGGGAATATATTAATTGTAAAAAACGATAAAAACGAAGAAGTCCCAATCAGGAAAATCTGGGGGTTTTGTGACGGAACAAATTTTTTCATTCAATCAAAAAATAATTACTTTCAGCTTGTTCGAAATGAAAATGCCTTTTTTACGATTGCCCCAAGGGATTACTCCGTAAAAATTGAAATTGACGAGGGTAAACTAATGGCAGCAACAGCTTTAGTAATTCTATTTCCAACTTACCCATTTTCACCCCCTTCGGGCCCTTCTTTGCAGCCATGGTTTTTACGGGAAAATAAGTTTGCACTTAAGTTAAAGCCTCTTCAGTTAGACTTAGATACAGGAAAACTTTATTAACACTTTTCTGCTTTTTGATTGACGGAAGCAATTTATATACTTTCAAAACTTGTCTTAATCCCCTTAATCAGCGAAGAACTGAAACCGCTGTGTTCCATTTCATTTAAACCGGCAATGGTACAACCTTTAGGTGTGGTTACTTTATCAATCTCCTGTTCAGGGTGAGTTCCTTTCTGAAGAAGCAATTCTGCTGCACCATTCACTGTTTGTGATGCAATAAGCGTTGCTGTTTTTGCATCAAAGCCAATTTCAATTCCTCCCTGGATGCTTGCACGGATATACCTGAGTGCAAAGGCAATACCACAGGCTCCCAGTACAGTTGATGCATCCATCAGCTTTTCTTCAATAACAACTACCTTACCCAGCTGGTTGAAAATGTCAGTAATATAATCAACCTGTTCTCCAGTTGCATTATTGGAACAGATGCAGGTCATACTTTCCTGTATGGCAATTGCTGTATTCGGCATGGCACGTACAACAGGCATTTGTTTTTCCACCCATTTCTGCATATTGGCAATCAGTACACCTGTTACCACACTCACCAGTACATGCCTGTTTGCATCCAGTTCATCCTTAATTCCTTTAATCACCTCTTCAATCTGGAATGGCTTTACAGCCAGCAATACAAGATCAGCAAAACGAACCGCTTCATTATTATCACTTGTTACAAGCACACCTTTTTCTTCAAGATGTGCAATTGTTTTGATATTCCTTTTGGTAACAATGATATGACCGGGCAATACGAATTCACTCTTGATCAATCCTTCTGCAATGGCTACGCCAAGGTTTCCTCCGCCGATGATGGCAATTTTTTTGTTCATAACTGATTGTTTGCTGAATTAAAGTTAAAGAGAGTAAAGGAATTAGCAGTAATTAACCCCGTCAGCGGTTATTGTTATTAATAATATTTATGCCCGCTGAGATAATTTTTCACATAATCACCTACACCATCTTCCAGTGAACTGAATGCATTACTGTAACCAGCCTCTTTGAGTTTGGTCATATCAGCTTCTGTAAAATACTGGTATTTATCCCTGATATCTTCGGGCATATCAATAAATTCAATCTTTGTTTCCAGGCCCAGTGCATGAAATGTTGCTGCTACGAGGTCGTGAAAGCTTCTTGCTTTACCTGTGCCTAAATTATAAATGGCAGATGATAGTTTCGAAGCCTCTGACTCACGACTCACTACTGACGACTTTCGACTGACTTCCTCCATCATCCATCCAATCACATTTACCACATCTTTTACATACACAAAATCCCGCAGCTGTTCACCATCTTTAAATCCTTCTTTATGCGAACGGAATAATTTCACTAATCCATTTTGCTGAATCTGGTTGAAGGAATGAAAAATGACACTGGCCATTCTTCCTTTATGATATTCATTCGGACCATACACATTGAAGAATTTCAAGCCTGCCCAGAATGGCGGATGATCTTCCTGGTGCAGTACCCATTTATCAAATTCGTTTTTAGAAATACCGTAAGGATTCAGTGGCTTCAGATCAAAACACAACGCATGATCATCTTTATAACCCAAAGCACCATCACCATAGGTTGCAGCTGATGAAGCATAGACCAACGGCACATTGTTGATTGTACAATAGTTCCAGATCTTCTGAGAATATTCTACGTTGAGATGCTGATGAATGGCATAATTAAATTCAGTAGTATCTGTTCTTGCACCCAGATGAATCACAAAATCAACAATGGGTTTATTTTGCGAGAGCCAGTTAAACAGCTCTTCTCTTTCTACTTTAACTGTGAATTGTTTGCTTTCTAAATTGGGCGCTTTATCATCACGGTTAAATTCATCAACAAGAATCAAATTGGTATAACCTAATTCATTTAAATATTGAACCATGCAGCTGCCGATGAATCCTGCAGCACCGGTAACAATAACAAAGCCCCCTCCGCCCCCTAAAGGGGGAACTTGTAACTCTCCGCTATTTTGAGTTTTATTCATTACAGAGATAGAAAAAGTTATACTGTTTCAAAAGCCCCTTTAGGGGTTTGGGGTTTATAAGGAAATAAGCGCATGCTCACTTTCATGACCTGCCAGTAAGTTTTCAATTGCTGTATCATATTTTTCCTGCCAGTCAGAAACTGTTCCCCACTCCATACCATCTACTTCAATACTTCTGTTGGTTACAAATCCAATTTCAGCATATGGGTGATTACCAAGTACCTGTTTAAATGCAGCAACCTGTTCATTCTTCACAGTTACAACTACACGGCTTTGTCCTTCGCCAAACCAATAGGCATCTTTACGGATATTGCTGTCGGCAGCCACCACATCAAAACCTAAACTATTATTGAACGACGCTTCAAGTAAAGTGGTAAACAATCCGCCTTCACTGATATCATGTGCAGATACAATTAATTTCTTAGTGATGAGTTCAGCAATCTTCTGTTGTAAAACAAATTCCTCTTCCAGATCAAAATGAGGAATCGGGCTGAACTCTACTCCATGAACTTTATGTAAATATTCACTTGAATTAATATCATTGGTTGACTGACCAATCAAAAAGATCAGATCACCTTCTGTTTTAAAATCAAGCGTCATTTTATCATTGATGTTTTCCAGCAATCCCACCATACCAATCGTTGGAGTTGGATAAACCGCACCATCAGGACTCTGATTATAGAAACTTACATTACCACCTGTAACCGGAGTTTCAAATTTAATACAGGCTTCACCCATTCCTTTAATGGCATGAACGAATTGATAATACACCTGCGGATCGTAAGGATTACCAAAGTTTAAACAGTTGGTAACGCCCAATGGTAAACCACCACTGCATACAATATTTCTTGCGGCTTCACTTACAGCAATCATTGCTCCTTTGTAAGGATCAGCAAATACATAACGGCTGTTACAATCTGTTGTAACGGCTAATCCTTTTGTTGTTCCTTTTACATGTACTACGGCCGCATCAGTTGGTGCATTGGTACTTGTATTGCCTGTGCCCACCATACTGTCGTACTGATGATACACAGTTCTTTTGCTGGCAATGTTTGGTATTTGTATTATTTGCTCAGCAACTGCTTTTAAATCGGCAGGTACTTCAATTTTATCTGCATCAAATGCTTTGATCTTTTCAAAATAAGCAGGCTCTGCATATTCTCTGGTGTATTGTGGTGCGCCACCGCCCAATACCAATTCATACGCCGGTAATTCTGCTTCCAGTTCACCATGCATATAAAAACGCAACATTCCATCGCCGGTTACTTCACCAATATCAGAGCATGGTAGATCCCATTTTTCAAAAACATCCAGCACTAATTGTTCTTTTCCTTTTTCAACTACCATCAGCATACGTTCCTGGCTTTCGCTCAGTAACAGTTCCCATGTTTTCATGTTTTGCTGACGTGTAGGAACTTTATCCAGATCAATCCGCATACCTACTTCACCTTTTGCACTCATCTCTGCAGTTGAACAAATGATTCCGGCTGCACCCATATCCTGCATACCAACAACCGCACCTGTTTGAATCACTTCTAAACAGGCTTCCAGTAATTTCTTTTCCTGGAACGGATCGCCTACCTGTACAGCAGGTAAATCTTCAGCACTGTCAGCAGTAATATCAGCACTGGCAAAACTTACACCACCAATACCATCTTTACCGGTGGCGCTGCCAACAAAGAACACAGGGTTACCAATGCCTGCAGCAGTTGCAGAAACTGTTTCACCTGCTTTTACTATACCCACACTCATGGCATTCACGAGTGGATTTGTATGATAACAATTCTCGAAATAAATTTCACCACCAACTGTTGGTACACCAAAACAGTTGCCGTAATGACCAATACCATGTACAATTCCACCCAGCAGGTGCTGCGTTTTGGCTTCTTTCAGATTACCAAAGCGAAGTGAATTGAGAGATGCAATGGGTCTTGCACCCATTGTAAATATATCACGGTGAATACCACCCACACCTGTTGCGGCGCCCTGGAAAGGTTCAATTGCTGAAGGGTGATTATGACTTTCAATTTTAAACACCACACCCAAATCATCGCCAATATCCATCAACCCGGCGTTCTCATCTCCTGCTTTTACTAACATCCGTCCGCCATCACGGGGCAATGTTTTCAGCCACTTGATGGAGTTCTTATAACTGCAATGTTCACTCCACATTCCACTGAAGGCGCAGAGTTCATTGAAGTTGGGTGTACGTCCGAGTTTCTGTTTAATAAGTTCAAATTCTTCTTCTGTAAGACGAAGCTGCTGTGCGGTTTTAACTGTTATATCCATGATTTATAAGAAAGCGCAAAAGTACAAATGACAAATGAAACCCGCATGAAAAGAATGAGGCTACATATCCACCACTTGTTATAAAGATTCTGTTCAGATTCACCCAACTGGAAAAAACAATCAGGAGAATGGTTGATTCTATGGAAAGAAATAATTTAATTTGCTGAATATCACATGACCTATCTCCTGTTTGCTATATACCTCTTATTCTTTTGCTGGTTAATTACCAGGATTCCCTTTTTCCAGAAATCGGGTTTAAATTCCAAATGGCTTACCGGTTTATTTTTGTTGAAAGTTGCTGCAGGCGTGGCATACGGATGGTTTTTCACCACTATTCCCAACTATGAGAACTCAGCAGATACCTGGAAATTCTTTTTCCAGGGAAAGCAGGACACCCAACTCTTATTGAATCACCCTCAGCTATACTTCAGCAGCATAGTTGATAATCCATACGGAAAAGAGTACAGGCATCTATTTTCAAGCGTAAATTCTTACTGGAACGATTTGAAGCATATATATATGGTGAAGATTGTTTCACTGTTTAATTTGTTTTCCGGTTCCCGTTATTACGTCAATGTTATTTTTTATTCTTTCATTACATTCTTTGGCCCCATTGCAGTGGTAAGAGTAATGAATGATGTATTTCCCAACAGGTTAAAATTGATTACCTGCAGTACATTTCTGTTTCCTTCTTTCCTGTTCTGGTCATCGGGTATTCATAAGGATGGGCTGGTATTTACGTTGTTATCACTGGCGGTATTTATCATGTATTTTGCTCTGAAGGAAAAAAGATTTGGTTTGAAAAATGCTTTCTATATTTTCTTACTGATCGCTCTTATTTTTCCTGTGCGAAATCATGTTGTACTGGCAGCTGTACCGGGTTTCTTTGCATGGTGGCTGGCTGAAAAATATTTCAAACGGAAATGGGTTGCTTTTTTGCTTGTTACAATAATATGCAGCAGTGTTTTCTTTGGCGCAAAATTCATTCATCCCAAACTTGATCTTCCCATCTCCATTGTTTTAAGGAATAACGATTTCATCAAGTTAGGCGGCAATTCATTCTTACCGCAACGAAAGCTGGAACCAACGTTTATTGGTTTTATCAAAAATGCACCACAGGCATTGAATCATGCATTGGTTCGTCCTTATGTAACAGAGTTTGTGAACCCACTTTATTTAATGAGTGCATTAGAAATTCTTTTCATATGGTTGCTTGTATCCATCTGGTTCTTCCGTTATACAGACAATCCATATAAACATTCAGTTGTTCAGTTTTTATTCCTTGTTTCAATCGTATTGCTTTTACTTACCGGTTATATTGTTCCTCAATTAGGGGCAATTGTTCGTTACCGTGCTATTTTCTTTCCCTTTATCCTGGTTCCGATTATTGCTACCATCGACTGGAAGAAAAACGTATTAAAATAAAATACATGTTTTTGTTTTTACGCTAACGGTTGTTCAAAACCGTTATTCAAAGGCAAACTTTTCCACAAATTTTGCATTTGCAATCGTTTTCACAGTAATTTTTAAAGGATGTCACCAAATTTTTGGACTTTTTTTCGTTCATTTGCTCCTTAAACAATTCTTACATGCAATCCTTACGATTTAAAGCAATTGACAATTTAAAGAACCAGCAATCTCCTGATGTTGCCGGCCCGACAAAAATTACAGCCATTTTTGGTGAAAATGTTTTCACATTAAAAATTTGCCCGTGAATTTTTAAGTGATGAAGCATATAAAAGCCTGTTAGCTTCCGTTAAAGGAGGTAAAAGAATTGATCGCAGCATGGCAAGCCAGATTGCCAGTGGTGTTCGTCAGTGGGCTGAATCAAAAGGTGTAACACATTACACACACTGGTTTCAACCATTAACAGGAACTACTGCAGAAAAGCATGATTCTTTCTTTACATTAAAAAGTGATGGTACTGCTATTGAAGAATTTGATGGCGCAGCGTTGATCCAGCAGGAACCTGATGCATCTTCTTTTCCAAGTGGTGGTTTGCGTGCAACTTTCGAAGCCCGTGGTTATACTGCATGGGATCCTTCTTCTCCTGCATTCATCATGGAAATTGGAAATGGTAAAACACTTTGCATTCCCACTGTATTTGTTTCTTATACCGGTGAACTTCTCGATTATAAAGGACCTGTTTTAAAGCACTGGAAGCAGTAAACAAAGCAGCACTTGATGTTTGTCACTACTTCGATAAAAACGTAACCAAAGTAACTCCTACTCTCGGTTGGGAACAGGAATACTTTGTTGTTGATGAAGCATTATTTAATGCCCGTCCTGACTTAGTATTAAGCGGACGTACAGTATTTGGTCATGCTCCTGCAAAAGGTCAGCAGTTAGAAGATCATTATTTCGGATCTATTCCTGAAAGAGTGTACGCTTTCATGCGTGACTTTGAAAATGAAGGATATAAATTAGGTATTCCTTTACGCACACGTCATAATGAAGTAGCGCCTGCCCAGTTTGAGTGTGCGCCTATTTTTGAAGAAGTTGCCGTAGCAATTGATCATAACTCATTATTGATGGATGTGATGGATCGTGTAGCACGCCGTCATAAATTAAGAGTACTGTTACACGAAAAACCATTTGCCGGCAGTAACGGCAGTGGCAAGCATAATAACTGGAGTTTGGCTACCGATACAGGTGTTAATCTTTTAGCTCCCGGTAAAACACCAAAGACCAATCTCATGTTCCTTACATTCTTTACGAATGTGGTACGTGCAGTTGATCAGTACGCTGATATTTTAAGAGCGTCTATTGCAAGTGCAGGTAACGATCACCGTTTGGGTGCTAACGAAGCTCCTCCTGCAATCATTTCTGTTTTCGTTGGTAAATATCTTTTTGAAGTACTGGAAGCAGTTGAAAAAAGAGTAACTGATAAGTTCGACGAACAGGATGAAGCGATCTTAAAATTAGATTTACACAAGAGCATTCCTGAACTGTTACTTGATAATACCGACCGTAACCGTACTTCGCCATTTGCATTTACAGGAAACAAATTTGAGTTCCGTGCAGTTGGTTCAAGTGCAAACTGTTCAAATGCAATGACTGTATTAAATGCAATCATGGCTGAAACACTTGTTCAGTTTAAAACTGAAGTGGATGGTTTAATTGAGAAAGGTGATAAGAAAGAAATCGCCATCATGCATGTGTTACAGCGTTATGTTGCAGAAAGCAAAAAAGTATTGTTTGAAGGTGATGGTTACAGTGAAGCATGGGCAAAAGAAGCTGAAAAGCGTGGATTGCCGAATGTGAAAACAACTCCATTGGCTCTTGATGCAATGATTACCAAAAAATCAAAAGAGTTATTCGAAAATACAGGCGTATTTACACATGCTGAACTGGAAGCACGTCATGAAATTGAACTCGAAAACTACATTAAGAAAGTACAGATCGAAGGACGTATCATGGGTGAACTTTGTACAAGTCATATCTTACCTGCAGCAATCAGGTATCAGAATATTCTTATCAGCAACATTAAAGGTTTGATTGATATTGGTATTGATACTTCATCTTATGCCAATCAAAAACAGATTTTGGAAAAAATCTCAATTCATATCAATAAAGTAAGTGACCTGGTTGAACAAATGATTGAAGCACGTAAAAAGGCTAACAACATTGCTGATTCAAGATCAAAAGCGATTGCTTACTGCGATGATGTGAAAGGCAAATTCTTCGATGAGATCCGCTATCATGTTGATAAGCTTGAACTCCTTGTTGATGATGCAAGCTGGTACCTACCTAAATACAGAGAATTACTGTTCTTACGTTAATAAAACGTTCTGATTTACTGCAAAGCCTCATACTCTTTGTATGAGGCTTTTTTTATTTAAAGCAAGTCATATTTTCAGGGCAAGTCTTTCTTCAGTGAAGGAAATTCTTACTTGCTTATTAGAAAATACTTTTCAACTCCTTGTACCTTATTAAATTTTGCCTTTTGATAATATATTAGAACATCCTTCCGATCTACATCACTGAAAACTTTCAAGTCAATGGTATCTTCAAAAATATAATACGAATCAAGATAAGCTTCAAAAACATCTAAATTAGCCGGTTTATAATTAATCGAGTCAGCAGCAAACTTTGCCCATTTAATAATCTCAGTTGGTTTATAATCTAAGCAAAGAATTTTCATCTTACTATACGAATTCAAATCTCCCTCTTTAATTCCCTTCGCTAAGGTTTGGTAATCCCCAATATTATTTATTGATTTGGAGTTATTGCATCCCATTAATAATACAAAACCAATAACTATCAATTTATTTTTCATCTTTTACCTATGGATTGTATTGCTTTCTGTAAAACTATGGAAGTTGAATTACAAACCTATCAAAAAAAAAGCCGCTCAATGAGCGGCTTCCAGATATACTTTAGAATTTATCACTTCATTGTAAACGATTCCAAAAATTTCGTGGTGAAATTTCCTTTACGGAAACTTTCATCCTTCATCAGTTGCTGGTGGAACGGAATAGTTGTCTTCACACCTTCAATAATATATTCACTTAATGCACGGCTCATTGTATTGATTGCTTCTTCTCTTGTTCTTGCAACAGAAATAATTTTTGCAATCATTGAATCGTAGTAAGGAGGAATCACATAACCTGCATATACATGTGAGTCAATACGTATACCATGACCGCCGGGTTGATGAAGCGTTGTAATCTTACCAGGCGATGGACGGAAATCATTATAAGGATCTTCTGCATTAATGCGGCATTCAATCGCATGCATCTGCGGTTCATAATTTTCGCCGCTGATCTTCTCTCCTGCTGCAATTAATATCTGTTCTTTGATCAAATCAAAGTTGGTAACCTCTTCGGTTACGCAATGCTCTACCTGGATACGTGTATTCATTTCCATGAAATAGAAATTGCGGTGTTTGTCAACCAAAAATTCAATGGTGCCCACACTTTCATATCCAATAGCAGAAGCAGCTTTAATTGCAGCATCTCCCATTGCTTTGCGTAAATCAGCAGTCATGAACGGTGAAGGTGATTCCTCAACCAGTTTTTGATGACGGCGCTGAATAGAACAGTCTCTTTCACTTAAATGACAAACCGTTCCAAAGCGATCACCTGCTATCTGTATTTCAATATGGCGTGGCTCTTCCACAAATTTCTCCATGTAAATACCATCATTCTTAAACGAAGCACCTGCTTCATTCTTCGCCATATCGTAATTGCGTTCCAGTTCTTCTTCATTCCAAACAACACGCATTCCTTTTCCACCGCCACCTGCAGTTGCTTTTAAAATTACAGGGTAGCCAATTTCTTTTGCAGTTGCTTTGGCATCATCCACGCTTTCCAGTAAACCTTTTCCACCGGGCACTACAGGTACACCTGCATTGATCATGGTTTCTTTGGCTGTAATTTTATCACCCATTGCACGGATCTGATCCGGAGTCGGGCCAATAAACTTAATTCCATTCTGTCCGCATATTTCAGCAAAGCGTGCATTTTCTGCTAAGAAACCGTAGCCGGGATGAATAGCATCGGCATTGGTTATTTCAGCAGCAGCAATTATATTGGGAACATTGAGATAAGATTCAGCACTGGCAGGTTTACCAATACAAACAGCTTCGTCTGCAAATTTCACATGCATACTCTCTCTGTCGGCAGTTGAATAAACAGCTACTGTTTTAATACCCATTTCACGACAGGTTCGAATAATGCGTAAAGCAATTTCACCTCTGTTGGCAATCAATATCTTTTTAAACATGGGATGAAGAATTAGTTAATGTGCGGATGTGCTAATATGCTAATTAATACAACAGCGATTAAAAAATAAAAAAACTCAAAATATAACTAAAAGGATGTTTTCGTTTAGCAGTACCCAGTATCTTATTCAATACTTTCTGTATTTCAGTTAGCTTCAATTCCAAATTTGACGTCTCAGGATAACCATTCCCATAATTGCAAAGAATCAACCAATACTGCGTCTCATCGGCTTCTTTTGCTGCAATTTTTATTTTATGTATAAAGTCAGCCTTACTTTCTGCATTCTGAGCTTCCATACAATTTGCTCCTATAGATGTTCCGGATCTCAAAAGCTGTTTACTGAGTGTGTATTTCTTTATTTCATCCAGTGTATCACAATAATCAAGAATGAACTTTGCAAACTCAATTGTTAACTTCAATATTGGGTTACTCTCGATGAACTCTTTTTGCATAACAGAAAAATGATAAGTAACAGAGTATTGTCTTTACATCAGCTAATCAGCAAATTAACCAATTAGCTAATTGAACTTAACTCGGATCTACCAGATATAAAGGCTGATCGTATTCTACAGGCGACTGATCTTCCACAAGGATTTTAACGATCTTTCCTTTTACTTCACTTTCAATTTCATTGAACAGCTTCATTGCTTCAATAATACAAACTACTTTTCCGGGAGTTACCTCATCACCTACTTCAACAAACAAAGGTTTATCCGGAGATGGTTTGCGGTAGAACGTACCAATCATCGGGCTCTTAATGGTAATATATTTACTTGTATCGTCGGCTTGTTTGGGAGCAGGTGTTGCTGCTGAAGGAGAGGGTGCCGGTTGCAGAGCCGATGCCGGGGCAGAAGCCTGAACCTGGCCTGTATAAACTGTTTGCTGAATTACTTCTTCTTTCTGTTTTATAGTAACCTTGAAATCCTTTTCTTCGATGGTGAGTTCACTGAGGTTGGATTTGTTGACCATTTTAATCAACTCCTGAATTTGTTTGAAATCCATGTTCGTGAGGTTTTTAAATTGAACAATATTAACGGGCGGCTAAGGTAGGGAATTACAATCCAGAATTCCCGATTTTCTTAAAAAATCAGTCGAAATCAAGGCGTTTTTGCTCGAAAACAAGGCATTTTGAATGAAAAAAGGGGCATTTTGATGAAAATGCCCCTTTTTGATATTTTAAAAAAATTACTCTTTTACTCTTTCTACATAATCCCCTGTTTTTGTGTTGATGCGGATTAATTCGCCTTCATTCACAAATAAAGGAACCATAACAGTTGCGCCAGTTTCAATGGTAGCAGCTTTTAATGTACGGGTAGCGGTATCGCCTTTCATGCCCGGCTCGCTGTAGGTAACCAGCATTACAATTTTATCGGGCAATTCAACCGTCATTGGCAAATCAGTTTCTGTATTGATAAGGATAGAAACTTCACCGCCATCCTTTAAAAACTGTGGTGCATCAATCAGGTTTTCCTGCACAACAATCTGCTCAAAAGTTTCATTATTCATGAAATTATACCCTGTATCGTCTTTGTATAAAAACTGAAACTCCTTACGTTCTACACGAATGGGGTAAATGGTTTCACCACTGTTCCAGGTTGCCTCAACTGAACGGTTATTATCAACACCTTTGAGCTTTGCCCACACTTTCGCTGCTGCACGTGCCGTTTTGTTTTCGCCAAACTCTACAATTTTGTATAAGCTGCCGTCAACCTTAATAATCATACCCCTTGTGATGTCAGATGTATTTGCCATAAAACCTGTTGAAATTTTAATTTGAGGCTGCAAATATAAGGTAACTGACTCTGATGGCAAATTGAAGCAGGACATTTATGGAACCGGCTCCGGGTCTTTGTTACGGCAATTGTTGTGTCACTCACTTGTACGCCAAAGCTTTCCCCAACAGGGCACTTTAAGAATCTGTTTCAATGGAATTAAATTTCAGCCTTATTGAATCAGTTTTTGGCTTTTCATTTCAGTGTTTGATTGTAAATTGCCGGCATGAAGAAATATGTCCTTTTTCTTTCGCTCTGTATTGCAGCTGCACCTGTTCTGGCCTTATCGACAGTTGATTCGATTCCTGCGCATCTGCAGAACCTGTTACTGCCCGATTTTAAAATACTTCTACCCGATGGTAAGACCAATTTTTATACAGACAATCTTTCAAAAAATAAGCATACGATTATTATCAATTTCAGTCCCGAATGTGAGCATTGCCAAATTCAGATAGAAGAGCTGATTAAACATATTGATCAGTTTAAAGGAACCCAGATTGTGATGGCAACTTCTCTTCCCTTTGAGAAGATGAAACAGTTTTATGATGAATTGCAGGTTGCAAAATATCCCAACATCATTATGGGCCAGGATGTGTTGTTTTTCTTTTCAAAGTATTACAAGAACCATTACTTACCTGGAATAGCTGTTTATAATAAAAAAAGAGCTCTTCTTAATTTTTACGACGGTGGCGCAAAAACAGAAGAGCTGATTAAACTGGTAACTGATTAGTTTCTTTTGTTATTTGTCAGGTTCAACATTTACTTTATCATAAATCTGAAGATTGCTTTTTACTGTTTACTTTTTGTTTTGATGATAATCACACCATTTTTTCCTTTTTCACCGTAAGCTTTTGTTGCATCATTCCCTTTTAACACATTTATACTTTCAATACTTTCAGGATTAATTTTTCCTACATCTGCATAGCTGGTTTCTTTTCCATCAACGAAGTATAAAATATTTTCAGCGTTTACACCATCGCCAAACCCAATACTAAGTTTTGCGTTTTTAGTTGAAGTACCTTCAGAAGTCGTTATTGTTTGTGAATAGCCTTCCACAGAAACAGGTGCAAGTGCAGATTTTGTCCTATACCCAACTACGGTTACTTCTTTTTTCCCTTCAACTGGAGAAGTTGCAACAGTTAGTTTTGATTCAACTGATACCGGTGCTACATGAGCAGTTGTTGTAACAGGCGACAATGTGTTTACTTCAGAAACCACAGCTACATTTGAGTTTACACCTGTAACTGAAACAGTAGGAACTACTGTACCAGTAAGCTTACTGAACGGAGAAACAGTTGTTACAATTGAAACAGGAGCAACTACTGAAACTGTTGATGGTGCAGTTGGCGGTGGTGGCGGTGGAATTCCACCATACTTATTCTTATAAAATGTTTCCTTCTTATTCCAGTCGGTAAGCGTTAACGCTTCAATAATTTTTTCTTTTTGTCTTTTACAATAACAACACATTCGCCATTATTATCTGCAATTGTGAGATAATAGCCTTTTTCATTTGGAGTAAGCTGTTCCTTTGCCGGACTGATAACTGCCAGTGTTTCTACCGTAGGAGGTGGTGGCGGAGGAGTGGTAATTGTAGTGCCGTACTTTTTCTCCAGTGTTTCTTTTTGCTTAGGATCATTCAGATCATAGGTTTCAACTGTGCCATTTTTTAACCTGATCCGGATAATCTCTTTACCATTTTCCTTCATTATATCAACAGTTTGAATGTCTTTATTAGCAGCTGTTGTTCCCTGAGCCGGAGGTGGAGGTGGCTGAAGTATTTTACCATATTTTTTCTCAAAGGCGTTCTTTTGATCTGCATCATTCAGGTTATAATTTTCAACAGTCCCATCTTTCATCACAATCCTTACATTATTCTTTCCATTACTTTTTGTTACATCAACAGAACTGATATTATCTGCCGGAACAGTATCAGTTAATATAGCTGTTGGTTGCAAAAACTCCTGCTTCCGTTCCTGCAGTTTCACTTCCCTGAATGCAAGTAATAACACCGCTATCAACGGCAGCACAAATAAGAATCGGATTATCTGCACCCGTGCAGATTTCATTTTGTTCATCATGGCAATACGATTTTTTAAAGATGAGAAATTAAATTTTGGTGTAATGCTGAACTGGCTGTTACCAACTACTTTCAGCAGCAGGTACTGGTATTGTTTTTTATCAAGCCCATCTTCCAGTACTTTATGATCAGCAATAAATTCAAGGTTTTGACGGATGGCTTTACGCAGCAACCAGGCAATGGGATTAAACCATAATACAATACATAAAAGTT
The DNA here is from genome assembly GCA_016713085.1 of Chitinophagaceae bacterium. Classification (NCBI taxonomy): domain Bacteria; kingdom Pseudomonadati; phylum Bacteroidota; class Chitinophagia; order Chitinophagales; family Chitinophagaceae; species Chitinophagaceae bacterium. The sequence goes on from JADJPV010000001.1 coordinate 149,840, forward strand.
CAGCCAGCAATATATCAAGACTGTGCTTTTGCTTTACATGCACAAACTCATGGCGGATAATTTCCTTCAGTTCGACTTCTGTATGCAGCTCTTTATTGATATAAATAGCATCATGAAAAGAAAAGGGAACAATTGATTCATTGATATGGTACAGCTTCACTTCACCGCTATTGAGCAGGGTGGCTTTTGCTTTAATCCGCTTCAATGATATCAACTGCAGCAATACACGAATACCCATGATTAAAACACCACCGGTGAATATTGCAAGCATGATTGTTCCTGCATTCCAGAAAGCTTCCTGTTGTTGTACAAGCTGAATCTGCTGTAAAGACGGAATGATCTGAACAAAATTGTTTTGCTGTAATTCATGTCTGAACAGGAAATCAGTAATGTTCATGAATGGTATAAAAAAGCACAACAGACTGTACCCCGCCAGGTACCACCTGTTCCAGTTATAAAAAGTTAAACGGCGCAAAACCAGCTGATAAAATAAAAACACAACTGCAAGTGCAATGGAAACTTTTAAAAGATAGTCTATAATAAAAGGCATGCTGATTTGATAATTTGGTGATTTGTTAATTTGGAAATGACTGCATTTTCAATCACTTCTTCCCTTCAATCATCTCCACTATTTCTTTCAATTCTTCAGGCGATAATTTCTTTTGCTCCACAAAAAAATTCACCAGCTCCTTATAAGAGTTTTCGAAATACTCCTTTACAAAGCCATTCATGAATTTCTTTTTGTACTCTTCTTCAGTGATGGCCGGCTTATATAAATAGGCATTACCCACCAGCCTGCTGGAAAGAAATCCCTTCTTTTCAAGATTCTTAACGGTTGATGCAAGTGTTGTGTAAGGAATATCTATATCCAGGTTATCTAAAAAGGCTTTTACATTGCCTTCACCATTTCGCCAAACAGCCTGCATCGCTTCTTCTTCCTGTTGTGTGAGCTTCTCTAACATGTCTACGAATTTTTCGTAAATCTACGAAAATATCGTAATAGTCCAAATTTATTTTAATTTTTGTTTGTTAGCAGATTGTTATTGTGGCAAAGGAAAACCCCGGCGATAGGACGGGGCAGTAAATTATGCTTGGGAAAAAATCATTTCTCACATACTTCTTTCAGGCTTTGCAAACCCTCTTCAAACTGTTTATTGAGTTGCTTGTTCAGGTAAGGCCCCATCAGCCGGGCCATAGGAAAAGGCAGATCGCCTGTATTGCGCCAAACCGTTCGGGTACCATCTGTTGTTTCTGTAAAATCCCATGCGTCCATTGCCTGGGCTTTCCATGGCTTTATAAATTGCAGATCAAAATTCACAGCCTTGCCGGGTGCAGTTGAGCGAATTGTTAAATGCCCTTCGCCCACTTTTTTTCCATTCCAGTGATACTTATGTCCGATATGCCCAGGTTCACCACTGATGGTTGACAGAGCATCGGGATCCTGCTTTTGCCAGGGATTCCATTCTTTGTAATAATTAAGGTTGGCCACTTTATTATAAATTTCAGCAGCAGGGCGCTGAATAATGACTGTTTTTTCTATGAGATACTTACCCGGCAATATTGCTGCAACCAGCAATACAAAGGCAATGATGCCGAGAATGACATAAAGAATGATCATGGTTGTTGGTTTTGCTGATAAAGATAATGAATCGATCTTTTGTGATTGTGCCTCCCGTCCAATACCTTTGCGCTTCGAAAAATTTTATTCACTTAATAAATCTTTTTTCATGAAAGTAACTGTTGTAGGTGCCGGTGCCGTAGGAGCAACCTGTGCTGAGAATATTGCCCGTAAAGAATTGTGTTCTGAAGTGGTTTTACTTGATATCAAGGAAGGTGTTGCAGAAGGTAAAGCACAGGATATGATGCAGACTGCTACACTTCTCGGTTTTGATACCAAGATCACCGGCAGCACAAATGACTATTCAAAAACAGCCGGCAGTGATGTGGTTGTAATTACTTCAGGCTTACCAAGAAAGCCGGGAATGACCCGTGAAGAACTGATTGGTGTGAATGCAGGCATTGTAAAAAATGTATGCGAACAGGTTCTTACATTTTCACCTGATGCGATTATTGTTATTGTAAGTAACCCGATGGATACAATGACATACCATGCGCTTAAGTCTACAGGCTTACCCAAAAACAGGATCATTGGTATGGGTGGTACACTCGACAGCAGCCGTTTCAAATACCAGATCAGCCAGCATCTGCATTGCAGCCCTTCAGATTTGAGTGGTGTTGTAATTGGTGGTCATGGCGATACTACTATGATTCCGCTGATCCGTCACGCTTCATGGAACAGTGTTCCTGTAACTGATTTCTTAACCCAGGAGCAACAGGATAAAATTGTAAAAGATACCATGGTTGGTGGTGCTACACTTACCGGTCTTTTAGGTACATCTGCATGGTATGCACCGGGTGCTGCAGTTGCCAAATTAGTTGAATCAATTTTGAGAGATGAAAAGAAACTCCGCACCTGCAGCGTAATGCTTGAAGGTGAATACAATCAAAAAGATATTTGCCTTGGCGTTCCGGTAGTTATCGGTAAAACAGGATGGGAAAAAATCGTCGATCTCAAGCTTTCTGAAGATGAGCAGGCTACCTTTAACAAAAGCGCAGATGCTGTTAGAGGCATGAATGATGTATTGAAGACTTTATAATACAAAACCTGATAAATGAAAGCCGTTTCAGTTTTGAAACGGCTTTTTTATTACTGCTGCATTGAAATTTACAGCAGCTATTGCAGTTTGCGATAAAAATTGATATTTTTACCCTTGTTCTGTAATTACATTATCTTTAATATCCCACATAAGATAAACCTCATTTGTAAGACAAAATCCTCCAGGGTAGTCTGCTAAAGAACCACCAATTCCTCTGAAGCCTAAACTCAGTTTTTATTATTAAAGCTTTATTATGTATTTGAAAAAATCTTTTTCTATTGGAGTGCTGTTTTTTGGATTCAGTTTTTTTGCTGTTACTGCAATGGCACAGGAGCCTGCAACCCTGCATAATCCAAAAGTTGACTTAAGCCTCAGCCCGGTTCATAACAGGAATATCAGCCCGGAGCATAATCCAGGCATCAATCCAAAAACAAACTGGAACATCAATCCTTCATATAATAAGGCAATTAATCCTGCTGAAAACAAAAGGATCAATCCCAAAACAAACCCTGAACTCAACCCTTTGAGCAATCAGTTATTGAACCCAATGATGTATAAGAACCTCAATCCAAAAAATGCTTCCTGGAGAGGTTTGTATTTATATGATGAGAAAGACAACCTGATTGGCTATATCACAAAACCAATGAAAGATGTGTTAATCTGTTTTGATATTAAGGGCGAATGGACCTGCTACTATATACTCACTCCCGAAGGAACGTATAATCATTTTGAAAAAAGCGGTGAGTGTACGGGTAACTATCTCTGTTCTGATTCAAATACCGGTTATAATGTATTTGACAAAGAGGGAAACTGGACAGGAGCTCATGTGAAATAATATTTCATTATTATCTTAATTGTTTTGCCCATTGCTGCGCCAGCGCAGCAATTTTATTTACATCCTGTTGTTCCATGCATTTAAAATGTTTTTTGGGGCATTTATCATGACCAATTTTTGAACAGGGTCTGCAACCCAGATCAGTAATTTCAAATTGCGAAGCAGGAACAGGGTTGTTCCCATAATAAGGAGTCATCCCAAATACAGGTACTGTATTTCCCCACACACTGATGATTGGTTTTTTGAAAGCAGCAGCTATGTGCATCAGTCCAGTATCATGTGTAACAATGAGTTTAGCTTTGCGAACAAGATCAGCACTTTCATTAATTGAAAACTTACCACAGGCATTGTATATTTTAATGTTGTCAACAGTTGCAATTTCATCTCCAATTGCCCTGTCTTCAGATCCACCAAGTAATACAATGGGATGATCGAGCACCGTACACAGTTCTTTTAATTTATGTACAGGTAATTTTTTTGTTGCATGTGCCGCACCAATCACAATGCCGACATAACCCAGTGAATGAGCCTGTGGCAAATCCTTTTGCTGAATCTCTTCTTCTTTCGGAATAAAATAATCCAGACCCTTTCCGTCGTTTGTTACTGAAAAAGATTTTACAGTTTCAAGATAACGGTCAACAATATGAATTGCAGGCATGCGGTTGATCTTAAGATTTGTAAGTAACCACTTTTGAATATTCAGTTTATTGAAGGAGAAGGCTTTTACTTTCAGTTCTTTTTTAATCTTCAGTGTACGCAGGTTATGATGCAGATCAATGATGTAATCATAGTTCTCTTCTTTCAGTTCATGCATCAGCAGATCAAGATTATCCTGCAGATAATAAAACTTATTAATATATGGATTAGATGCAATGACTTTATGAAAACTGAACTTGGTGAGATAATGAATTTCAGCATCAGGAACCTGCTGCTTCAAACAACGGATAACGGGTGTTGTGAGTACAATATCACCAATAGATGAAAAACGGATGATGAGAAATTTCATAGTATAAAGTTCATGGTTGATAGATCATGGTTCATGGCTGTGTTCTCTATCAACTATCAACCATGAACTACTTACTGTATCTTAAGGAAGCATCTCCTCACCTTCTACATAATTCAGATCTTTATGAAAAGTTTCTTCTGTAAAGTAAGCTGCAACCAGCGTAATTGCAATAACAACAACTCCTGTAACAATTCCGCTTTTTGTTAAGCCCCAGCCCCATGATTTCTGAAACAGGTTGAGGAACATTAAATTAATCAGTGGTAATGCACCACGTACCATATTGGGAATTGTTGTTGCAGCAGTTGCACGCAGGTTAGTTCCAAACTGTTCGGCGCCCATAGTTACAAAGATGGCCCAGAAGCCTGTACTGAAACCAAGCAATGCACAAATAGCATACATGGCAAAATCAGAATTATTCAAAGGGGAAAAGAATAGTGCTACAGAAATAATCGTCAATGCATAGAAAAGATACAATGCCTTTTTCCTGCTTTTGAAATACTGGCTTACAAAACCAATCAGAATATCACCGATTGCAATGGCTGCATACGCAAACATAATAGCCCTGCCGCTTTCAACCTGTGTATCACCATAAAAATCTTTGGCAAAACGGTTACTGAGATTTACTAAAATTCCAATTACATACCAGGTAGGTAAGCCAATCAATATGGCAAGAATATATTTTCTGAAACGTGTTGCATTATTAAAGAACATAAACACATTGCCACGGCTTACTTTCGTTTGCTTTACTTCTTTAAACATACCGCTTTCAGCAACACTTACACGGAGCAGCAGCAGCATAATTCCTAACCCGCCACCAATTTTATAACACAAACGCCAGTCATGATCTGTAACCTGGAAAATAAAATAAGCGAATACAGCTCCGAACAATCCAATACCTGCAACAAGTGAAGTACCGATTCCTCTTTTGTTTTTGGGAAGCAATTCACTTACCAATGTAATACCTGCACCTAACTCACCTGCAAGCCCAATACCTGCTACAAATCTTGCATACGCATACTGATCAACCGTAGTAACATAACCTGTAACAAAATTGGCAACAGAATATAAAAGGATTGAACCAAACAATACACTCAGCCTTCCTTTCTTGTCACCGATTGTTCCCCATAAAATTCCACCGATCAATAAACCCACCATCTGCCAGTTAATAATCTTAGTGCTGGCTGCAATCATAGCAAGTGAATTGTCTTTACTGATACCAATACCAACAAGACTTGGTTCTCTTACAATGGTGAACAGCAGCAGATCATAAATATCTACAAAGTAGCCAAGTGCTGCTACAATTACTGCCAGTGAAAAAACAGAAGTTGAATTACGGGAAAGCATTACGATTATGATTCAGATTTGCTTTTTGGCTTTTGAGCTCTTTTGCCAAATAAAAATTTCCAGAGTACCGGAGCAGTTGTAACCGCAATGATAATGATTACAATCAACTCAAGTTTGTCTTTTAATTCAACGCCAAACTGGTTCTTTACCCATATCTGTAAAAAGTGACCTGCAACAATCATAGTGATCACCCATGCAACACAACCAACGATATTGTAAAACATGAATTTTTTCCTATCCATTTCAACGATACCTGCAATGATGGGTGCAAATGTGCGGATGAAAGGAAGAAACCTGGCAAATACAATTGCTCCACCACCATGCTTCTCATAAAAATCATGTGCTTCATGCAGGTAACGCTGTTTAAAAATGAAATTATCCTTCCAGCTGTACATAGCATGTCCAACTTTTTTACCTGTCCAGTAACCGGCAAGGTTACCAAGTATACCTGCACCGGAAATTAGAGCACAGAGGATCAGTAAATCAAACCACTCATTTTGCACGCCACCCAAACCAATCAGTTTCAGAAATTCATGTGCAAGATTACCACTGTAAATACCAGCAACAAATAACAAACTGTCGCCGGGAAAGAAGAAGCCAAACAGCAATCCTGTTTCAGCAAAAACAATAAACAGTAACAGCCATAACCCACCATACTTAATATAAAACATTGGTGTAAGCAGATCTTTCCAAGTAAAATTTTTATTCATGGAAACAGTTACACCTTCCGTTAAATCTGAAACAGCTACTTTTGTTTCTTTATAGTCAACTGCAGTAAATGAAACAGAATCAGTTCCTGGAAATTCAATACTTGCAAATCCGTCCTTTCCGGCTTCATATTCTTTTCCGTTTACTGAAAATTCATCAACAGGCGCTTCATACTGATTAAACACTTTTACTTTTACCTGCTGTTGTGCATTCACACTTCCCCAATAAAATACACTGACCAAAAAAACTACTAATCTGAATTTCATTCTTATAAGTTTATACACTTTCCTGATTTCTTTAAAATAATTTATACTGCTGCCGGCTCATGCCCATCGCCCAACTCGCCTTCCCATTTGCTTACAACTGATGTTGCCAGTGCATTACCAACCACATTGGTCATACTTCTGAACATATCGCAAAAATGATCAATGGGCAGAATCAATGCAACGCCTTCCGGTGGAATTTTAAACATGGCGCAGGTTGCAAGCACAACAACTAATGATGCTCTCGGCACACCTGCAATTCCTTTACTGGTTAGCATCAGCACCAGTAACATTACCAATTGTGTTGCCAGATCAAGATGCACACCATAGGCCTGTGCAATTGCCAGACTTGCAAAAGTCATATACATCATACTGCCATCAAGATTAAACGAATAACCAAGCGGCAATACAAAGGCAACAATTTTATCCTTGCAACCAAATCGTTCAAGCTCCTCAGTGAGTTTTGGAAATACTGCTTCGCTGCTGGTTGTACTGAAGGCAATTAATAATGGTCCCCAGATTCTTCTTAATAACACTTTCATTCTTGAACCAAGAATCATAAATCCAACCCCAATCAATACGGCCCACAAAATGGCAATACCCAAAAGGAAATAACCAAAGTAGATGAGATAAAACTGAAAGATGCCCAATCCTTTTGCAGCTACAACAGCAGCCAGTGCGCCAAACACACCAACGGGTGCAAAATTCATTACATAGTTGACCATTTTTAAAATGATATGCGATGCAACGTCCAGCGCCTTGATTAACGGCTTTGTATAATCGCCTATTGCAGCAGCTGCAACACCAAAGAAAATGGAGAACACAACGATCTGCAGAATTTCATTGGTGGCCAATGCCTCAAACAAACTCTTGGGAATAATATGCTCCACAAAATTCTGTAAGGAGAATGAAGAGGTTTTTGTCATCAGGTCTTTTACACCTTCGGTATCTGCCTGCGACAAATCAATATAAGTTCCGGGCTTAAACACATTCACCAGTAACATGCCCAATAAAAGTGAAGCAAGTGATGCAGTAATGAACCAGAGTAAAGCTTTACCGCCTACCCTGCCTACTGCTTTTAAATCGCCCAGTTTAGCAATACCAACAACCAGGGTTGTAAATACAAGCGGGGCAATGATCATTTGCACCAGGCGGATAAAAATATTACTGAGAAGTTTGATTATATCTGAAAATGACTTTATTGCTGTATGTACAACCGTGCCATTTCTTGGTTGTGAAGTTATTGTTGATACTCTTCCCTTAACTTCTCCTTTAAGAATGGCTGCTGGTACTTTCCCTGTAATAGATTTGTTTGCTTCGACTATCCAAATATCAGATTGGCCTAAACTATCTTTAATTTTATTGACCTTGGATGTATCTTTTATGACTAAGACTTCCTGTATAATCGTTCTTTCTCCAACATTTAAGACTATACTATCTTTTCCTAAAAAATCCTTTTGAGGAATGTAGTTAATTTTATTCCCAGTTCCATAAACATGAACAATATACCCGACAATGATACCCAGTACCATTGACAGAAGGATGTAAATAGTTAAACGATTCCCCTTACCCATGCAGTAATTTTTATGAGTCGCAATATACAGCTTTCGGGTTTGAAAGAAAGGCTGCAAAACCGTTAATAAATCTTTTGAGCGTTTTTTAGAATAAATCTCTATTTTTCAGGTTCGTAAAATATTTAAAACCACAACCACACAAGTATGAGTTTATTTGTAAAAAAACCTTTGGCCCAGCTTCTTGCACAGGCAGAAGACAGTGAGAAAGGATTAAAACGGACACTGGGGGCAGGTAACTTAATTGCATTAGGTATTGGAGCGATTATAGGTGCAGGCTTATTTGTAAGAACTGCTGCTGCCGGGCAGGCTGCCGGACCGGGTGTTACGCTTTCATTTATTGTAGCTGCCGTAGGTTGTGCTTTTGCAGGTTTATGTTATGCAGAATTTGCAGCCATGATCCCCATTGCAGGAAGTGCATATGCTTACAGTTATACAACCATGGGTGAACTCATCGCATGGATCATTGGCTGGGCATTAATTATGGAATATGCGTTAGGCGCTGCTACAGTATCTATTGCATGGAGTGAATATTTAAACAAGTTGCTGGGAGGAGCTGTTCCCTATGAATGGTGCCACTCGCCTTTTGAAAGCTTTACTGATTCTACAGGCATTCATCATTCGGGTATTATGAATGCCCCCGCATTGGTGATTTTATTACTTCTTACTCTATTATTAATTAAAGGAACACAGGAGTCAGCAATGGTAAATATGGTGATCGTGTTTATTAAAGTAGCTATTGTAATCTTATTCATTGTAATTGGCTGGCAGTTCATTAAACCCGAAAATCATATTCCTTATTTAATTCCTGCTGATACTGACCCAGTGAAAGACAGTGCCGGTAAAATCATTGCCGACTACAGTGGGTGGAACAAACATGGTTTTGGCGGTGTGCTTGGTGGTGCAGCGATTGTGTTTTTTGCCTTCATTGGTTTTGATGCGGTTAGTACTGCAGCACAGGAAGCAAAAAATCCAAAAAGAGATATGCCGATCGGTATTCTCGGTTCATTGGTTGTTTGTACTGTTCTGTATATTTTATTTGGACATGTATTAACCGGTGTTGCCAACTGGAAAGATTTTGTTGATCCTGAAAAAGGAAGAGAAGCTTCAGTTGCTTATGCCATTTCTACTTATATGATCGGGTATGGCTGGCTGGCAAAAGCTGTTACAATTGCCATCCTTGCAGGTTTCTCCTCTGTAATCCTTGTAATGCTGATGGGACAGAGCCGTATTTTCTATACTATGAGTAATGATGGTTTGATACCGAAAGCATTTGGTGAACTTCATCCGAAATTCAAAACTCCGTACAAGGCCAACTGGATATTATTCGTTTTTGTTGGATTGTTTGCTGCGTTTGTTCCGGGACATGTTGCCGGTGATTTAACTTCCTTCGGTACACTGTTCGCCTTTGTACTTGTGAGCGCAGGTGTTTGGATGCTGAGAATAAAAGAACCAAACATTCACCGTCCGTTCAGGGCACCGCTGGTTCCCGTGGTTTCAACATTAGGTGTGTTGATTTGTACGGCTATGATTGTTGGGCTTGATGCACAGACCTTAAAAGTTGCCTTTGCCTGGATGGCAGTTGGCTTAATTGTTTACTTCGTGTATAGCCGTCATCACAGTAAATTGAGGAATCCTTCTGAAATATTACCACATGCCTCCGATTTTGAGAAGCACTAACTAATAATTGAATCTTTTTGAGATAAACCGTCCTGTATTCTGCAGGACGGTTTTTTGTTTACTGCCATCTCCCTAAATTTGCGGTCGCAAAGTCCGGCTTTCTGATGAACAGAATTGCCACAATACAAGAGTGCGACGCAACGATTGAAGCATCATTTGATGCAGCTGGTTACAAAAAATCATTAAAATAGTATACAATGGGAAGGATTTTTGAAGTTAGAAAGAGTACCATGTTTGCCCGCTGGGATAAGATGGCAAAGAACTTTACCCGTATTGGTAAAGAAATTGTGATAGCTGTAAAAACAGGCGGCTCAGATCCCAACTCCAATGCTGCTCTTCGCCGTTGCTTTCAGAATGCCAGAAGTGTGGGCATGCCGAAAGACCGTGTGGAAGCTGCCATTAAAAGGGCAATGGGCAAAGAACTCATTAACTACGACGAAATACTCTATGAAGGATATGCACCGCATGGTGTTGCCATCCTGGTTGAAACTGCAACTGATAATCATGTACGCACTGTAGCGAATGTAAAAAGTCATTTTACAAAAGGACATGGTTCAATGGGTAACAGCGGCAGTGTAAGTTTCCAGTTTAAAAAATTAGGTGTGTTTAAACTAAAACCGGAAGGATTGAATGCTGAAGATCTTGAACTGGAGCTGATAGATTTTGGTTTGGAAGAACTGGGCGAAAGCACCGGTGAAAATGGGGAAGATGTTTTAGTGATCCGTTGTGCATTTACTGATTTTGGAAATATGCAGAAAGCACTGGAAGATAAAGGCATTACTCCCATCAGTGCAGAACTGGAATGGCTTCCTTCCACAACTGTTCCTGTAACCGATGAGCAGGCAGAAGATGTAAGTAAATTAATTGAACGCCTTGAACAGGATGAAGATGTGCAGAAGGTGTTTCATAATATGGGATAATTGTAAACTTGAAAATTATAATGAAAAGGCTGATGGTGAATCAGCCTTTTTTTATGATCATCAATCGCAACCCACTATTCCCTGCATAAACAGTTTTGCTTTTTCTGCATACAACTTTCCGGGTTGACCACGCAGGCTGCTGTTGAGTGCTTGAAAACGTGCTTTAGTAGATTGCTGTGCAGCAAGCTGCCTGTTTAAGCACTGAATTTTTTTCCTGCCTCGAGTCGCTTGGTTTTTCAGCCTGCTGTTGCTCTGCCCTGCACAATTTTAATTCTGTTTCGTAAATCATTGTTTGAATCATATCATCGTAGTTCATTAAATCTGTCTGTGCCTGCTGCGTATTTACATTTTGCATGGCATTGCCCTGCTCTGATCTTTGTAGGTTTTCTTCCTGCCGGTTTAATGCTTCCTTTTGATAACTGGTGAGGATAACTTTCTTTGATGCACATGCAGGATATTTTTCAGGCTTTGCTTCATCTCTTGCAATTTTTCCCGTTCTCTTGCAATAGACTCTGTCAGTTTGGTTCTTCTTTCATCTTCAAATATTTTAAATGGTGCAGGATCAAAACAAATGTCCACATCTTCAATCTCCAGTATTTTTGAATCCATACTGCCGCCAATCATTTGCATAATAATAAACAGGCCTTTGTCTGATTGCTGATACCCCACTGCAAAATTGCCGAGGTATTTTTTAGGTTCCATCATTAAGGCTTCAGGAAAATTTTTCCCAAAAAGAAACCATTGCTGGGAGCTTCCATCTGCTTTATACAATTGCGCTTTTATTTTTCCATCGCAATAATCTCTTCGTTCAGTTTTCTTATGCAGTAATACGTTTGTTGTTGCAGCACTGAACTGATACTGATATTCCACGCTGTTGGAAGTTTGCACCCAGTGCTCAATCGTATTTTTCTTTTTTGTATTTCGATAATTAAACACATTGCCTTTTAAACCAATTACACCAAAAACAAAATCAGGCAGATCGGGTTTAATATCACATACACCTGTGCTGCCGGGTTTAAACGAATTGTAACCAATCAATCCTGTTTTTGTATTAATAAAAACACAAACCTCACCCGGGCCACGGGGAGTAATGGTTTTACTTTTATTTTTTTATCGAAGCAGAGTTTCTGTCCTGTAGGTGTAATTGTTACCGGCATTGACCTTCCTTCCAGCACATCAGCATTAAGAACAGATCGCAGGTAAGGACCGTGTGGCGATGTGGCCCATGAGGTATCTCTTCGTGCAGTATCTCTTTGTGCTGCTGCAATACCAGCAAGAAGAATACAGGTTATTAAAAACAAATATCTTTTCATTATTATGCTTTAATAGTAAATAATTAGCGCTCCGTTTGCACCATAACCACTTTTAATTTTTTGAAATCCATGCAAATCGGAAATAATGCAGCCACCCCCACCCCCTCCTCCTGGGTAACCTCCATTACCCGGGTGTATTTTCTTATAGTCAAATGTTTCATAAAATGAACCCTTACCCCCACCAGTTGACATATATGGAGCCGCTCCTCCTTTCCCGCCGTAATAGTGATAGTCTCCTAAAAGTGCCATCGCCCCGCTCCTATCAGGTTGCTTTATTGTTAAACCATATGACTTTTCACCATCTTCACCTTTAACTGCAAATATATTCTCACTAAACACACCACTATTCATTAATAGCTTTCCACCTTCGCCGTTAAATCTATTAACTCCCTGTGTTTCCAATCCATTACGCCCGCTGGTGAGTGTGATTGTGCCTGTATTCACCCCTGTAAGATTAACCGATATCGGATAATTAGAGCCTCCCCTAGGTATTCTGATTTTAAAAATATCACCAGCCTGCACTTTCAGAATTATTAATACATATGCACCGCCGCCCCCGCCCCCCCCTTGCGCATTATAAGCGTTCCCTTCCCATCCATCGCCACCTGCACTCCAGCCTTCAATCTTAATACTTGTAACTCCGCTTGGGACAGTCCAAATATATTCTTTAAATGGCACTGAATTTATATTAGCTGCATCATATGTGCCCATGTATTGAAACACTTTCATATTGCACATGCAGCAGTTACCTGGCGCATTGGCATTTGCTGTTGAATTATTGATGGGTTGTGTTTGATTACTAACAGTGTTGTTAACAGTACCGTTTACCGGGGGTGTATTTTTTTGTTGACTTTGTTTCTGCTTTTCATAGGTTTTCCCATCAATTTCAAACCGTACATTATAATTGGGATTATTAAACAGGTTTTCATACAACAAACGAACCTTTGCTGTATCACTTGCCTTTTGCACTTTATAAATAATTGTTTTTCCTTCCTGCCGAACGACACCTGCCTGTTTCAGCGATTCAAGCATTTGTTCTTCTCTTGAAGGAACTTGGGCATGCAGACAAAAGGATACGCTCAAAGCAACAATTGAAATAATAAACTTCATGTACTTATTGTTTTACAAATTCAACCCTTCTGTTCTTTGCTTTTCCATCTGCTGTTTTGTTATCAGCAACCGGCACCCCGGCTCCTTTACCATCGGTTGTAATTCTTGATTCATCAATGCCGAAATTATTGATGAGATAACCTGCAACAGCTTCTGCCCTGCGTTTTGATAAAGTAAGATTATCGGCAGACTTACCATCACTATCTGTGTGGCCGATGATTTTTATTTTCAGTGTGGGATTATTTTTTAATGCTTCGCCGATCTGGTTGATGATTGGGAATGATTCCCGTTTGATAATATCCTTATTTACATCAAACAGAATTTCATTGGTGGAAGCCTTTCCTTTTTCCAGCAAATCTTTTACAATTAAGCTCCTGGCATCAGTTGTACCTGAAGCAATACGGATATTACTGATGAACACGCCTACTTCAGAAGCAGGTATTACTGTTACATTGCTGAAATAAAAATTCCGTTTCATTTTATCATTCAATGCAACCGGCAGATCAATCAGTTTTGTCTGGTCGAAATAAACCCTTACTCTTGTTTTATTTACGGCAATACTGATGTGCAGAATCTTATTGGTATAGGAGCCGATTGGAAAATCATTTTTGGTTCCTGCCGGATCTTTAAATCCGTACTCGATCAGTTTTTCATCATCAGAATTATAATGCCAGATGGCTGTATAAAACCTTTCTGCATAAGGCAGGTATTCCTTTAGTATATTATTCACCGCCGTGAGACCAAAATGAATCAATGGAGTTTTTTGTCCTCCATCAGCTTTCAGAAACAGATCAAACTCTATTGTAAAATTTTCAGGAAGAACTTTTTTTAGCATAGGGTGTACAACAGAACCATGCTGAATATCCAGCCATTTTGTTTCACTTCCTTCAAATGTTACTACCTGCCCGCTGCCATTTGTGTTCCATCCCGCAGGAAAATCACCCAACGCATCTTTTTCAAAATTGTCGGAAAAGATGATGGTACTGCCTGGAATAAAATCTGAGAAAGTCTTGACGCCAGATGGCTTTGCTGTATCTCCAGTTATTCCGTTCTCCTTTTTGCCAGTTTCAGCAACGCCACTCTTTTTGTTTTTACTGCTGTCAGCAGCACTGCCCTTCCCCTTCTTTTTAACTACCTTATTACCGGCTTTATCAACTTCTTCTTCAACTTTATTCAAACCTTTATCAATTGACTGATCAATTTTTGTGTCTACTTTCTGTTTGGCTTTTTGTTTTACCCTTTCAGTTATTGTTTGGCCTGCAACTGCAAGATGAAGAAAAAGAAAGCTGACAATGATTACGTACTTCTGCATGGCATAATATTTTTTGTGGTCAGATAGTTAAAAATTAATAAGGCATGGGCATAGCTTCTATCTCTTCCAGTTTAACGAATTAATGGCAGAACCCGGTTTTGTGATTCGGTTATTGGCTGAATTTGCATCGTTATTATTATCGTTTCCATCAATATAAATATCAGGATCGTACACAACCATTACAGTATAATTTGGAGGAAATTCATCTGAAGTTCTCCAGTTTCTGGTAAATGAAACCGATACTGATCCATTAACAGGAACATTCTGAAAATTGCGTGAAGCTACCAGCTTTGGAGAAAGACCAGGTACTTCTTCATACAACAAAACTGTTTGCTGATTAGCACCCGAAGTATAATTACCACGGCCAACATTTTTTACAACCCCTTCAATTTTAACAGTACCATTAAACCGGTCCTTTACAGAAACGATACTGAACTTAATTTCAGCAGCAGACAGATCTATATCTTTTTTCAACAGAGTGGCAGGCACAGTTACTCCTTTTGGCAATTGGTTGGGTTGAATTGATTTTTGAATTTTAGCTGGTACCTGAATCTGCGCCATCAGGGTTTCAGACCCGATGAATGTTACAAACGAAATGAACAACATTGAAAAAAACTGGTAATTCTTTTTCATACTTGATTGTTTAAGGTTAAAAAGAGTTCTTCTTATCAGCAGTAAAGTTCTTACACACTGAGCCTAATGTCAATTACACAATCGGGTAGTTGAGGAGTAAAATGCGCAGGGAGTATTGCAGAAGAAGGACAGGCAAACAGTTATACTGATTAATCAAGCCTGATAATTTTATGCTGAAGCGCTTTTGCAACTGCTTCTGTACCGCAGTTTACATGAAGTTTATGATAGATATTCTGCAGATGTTTTTTAACAGTATCAATTGAAATAGCTGTTTTATCTGCAATCATTTTATAAGAATTTCCTTTTACAAGCAGTTCAAGAATTTCTTTTTCCCTTGCAGTAAGATGAAATTCATCATTTACTTTATTGTTCTGCCTGAAATATTGAAAAACCCTCTGTGCTACAAACGGGCTCATGGCCGCACCACCCTGCATCAAATCTTCCAGCATCTGGATTAATTTAAGCGGAGCCGTATTTTTTAACAGGTATCCATCTGCGCCTGCACAAATACTTTCAAATATCCGGTTGTCATCATCAAACACTGTGTGCATCACCACTTTTACTTCGGGATAATTTTGTTTGATGCGTTTCACACCTTCAATGCCTCCAATGCCTGGCATATCAATATCCATAATCACCATTTCCGGATTACAATTCTTTAGATCATCAATTACATTATCACAATCTGAAAAAGAACCGGTTACTTTATAACCGGATGCTTCATCCAGCAGCATTTCCATTGATTGCCGCAGTCTTGTATTGTCTTCATATAAAACCAAAGCAGTGATCATTTTTACGAAAGTAATTGAGATAAATTATAAAATCCATTACACAATCAGGTAAGAGGGATACTGAGATTGATCTCGGTACCTTTTCCGGGTTCAGAAAAAACGCTAAAGCCTGCCTGCAGATCATTTGCCCGTTTCTGCATATTATGCAACCCGTTTCCACTGCTGGTTTTTGTTTTATCAAAACCTTTCCCATCATCTTTCACAGTTAATTTCAGCAATCCCTTTTCCATACTCACAGTTATCCATGCATGAGCGGCTCCGGAATACTTGCCCAGGTTATTGACCGCTTCTTTGAAGATGAGATAAAAGTTTCTCCGCTTTTCCATTGACAAACTCAGCTTCTCCACATCTTCATTGAAATTGATTTCGTAACTGATGTTCTTTCCATCCATCATATCAGCCGCATACCGTTTCATCCGCACAAAAAGATTTTGCAGTTCATCGTAGCGTGGATTGATATTCCAGACAATATCACTTAGGTTTTCACTGATGCGCTGAATATCATCTCCTGCTTTTTCAAGATATTCAGTTGACTTTGCCGGCTGCCCAATATTACGCTTCGCCAGTTCTGTTAAGATGTTGATATTACTTAAGGATGCGCCGATATCATCATGCAGGTTTTCACTGATGTTGTTCCGCATACTCAGTAATGCATTTTGCTGCTCCAGTTTTTTCTTCAGCTGAAACCGGTTAAAGAAAAGATAGGCAAGCAGGCTCAGCAGCAGCAACCCTGCCAGTAAAAAATTACGAAATGTTTTCTGCGAACTGATTTGTTTCTGTTGCAGTTGCTTTTCTTTTGAAACCAGCAGAAGTTGCTGCTCATTATTTTTTGTAAGAAGAATTTGTTTCTCCAGTTCATCTCCCTGCCGCTTCAATTGCTCTTCCTGCAGTTGTTGTGATTTTGACAGCAGATCAATTTCATTCTGTTTCTGCAATGCTTCCGCTTCATTTCCGGCAATGATTGCTTTTTGTTTTTCAATCTCAAGGGTTTTAATCCGCTGTTCAGTTGACAGACGGTTAATTTCAAAATCTTTCTTCTCTGTTTCGTACTGCGTTTGCAGGGAGGCAATCTTTGTATTGGTTTCTGTATTTAAAAGGCTGTCACGGTAAAGGATAAACTTCTTATAATAATCATAGGCTGCTTTATAATCTTTTTTACCATTATAGAAATCGGAAAGATAGCTGTACACACTCCGCAACACTCCTTTATTACCCAATGATTTTGCAAGAGTTTCTGATTTTCTGAAATACTCAACTGCACCAGCTGAATCCTTTAAAAGATTACTGTAAAAAGCAGCAGCGATGTACCTGTTGGCAACCACTCCCTGGTCGATCTTTTCGTATAATGCAATTGCCTTCTTTTCATATTCAAATGCTTCCTGAATTTTTTCTGCCTGTTCATCAGTAACGACATACTTACATAGGCCTGTGCAATTCTTGCCTGGATACCGCTTTGCTCAGCATATTTTAATCCGAGCTCCTGGTATTTTACAGCCTGCGGCATTGAATCGCTGAAGAGATACATTTGTGAAATATTATTACAGGACAAAGCCATACCGCCAAGATCAGCGGTTTTTTGCCGTAATTCAAATGCCTGTTTAGCATAGCGGATTGCTTCCGGCATTTTATTCAAATCAAAATAAGTTGCCGACAGATTACTTAATGACTGAGCCAACCCTATATTGTTATTGTTCTTCTCATGAAGCCGTATCGCTTTTAAATACCATTCTACCTGCTGATCATATAATCCCCTTTCTCCTGCCACGTATCCAAGATCATTATAAACAACAGCCGTGTATTCGTTTTTGTCTTTTTCAAACTTTAATAACAATGCCCTGTTAAATAGTTGCTCTGCCTCATTAAGTTTCTTGAATTCAAGAAAATACTGACCTAACTGATAGTATGAAAGAGCAATCAGGAAAGTATCTTTTAATGCAACTGCGTTTCTTAATGCAGCCGAGTCATATTTTCCAAGCAATTCCTGTTCACCTTTCCGGTAAAGAATGTCTGCAATTTTTAAGTTGGCATAGCTTTCACCTCTCAACAATTTTATTCGCCCGCTTTCTTCCAGTGCAAGCTTACCATAAAACAAAGCTGAATCAAGCTGTGATTTTTCTGCCAGCAAATCTGCTTTCTCCAGGTATTTGAAAATGCGGAGAGAATCCTCTTTACCGTATTTTTGCTGACCAATAACATTACTAATCATTGCAATAGCAACAAAAAGAGCAAAAAGCCTTTTTTTGTAATTGTGTAAGAGGCGCATATCAGGTTAAAAAAATACACTATTTTTTCTAAACTATGAAACAACCGGAAGACAATACCAGCCCACAACGAATTGTTCTGTTTGATGGAGTTTGTAATTTCTGCAACTTCTGGATACAGTTTGCCTTGAAGCGTGACCGTAAGGGTAAATTACTATTTACATCCTTACAGGGTGAAACAGCCAGAACAATTTTACCTCAGTTTGGAATAGATCCTGCTGTGTTGACTTCAGTTATTTTTATTGATGATGGAAAAGTTTACAAAGAATCTTCAGCAGCACTCAGGGTATGCCGCTATTTAGACGGGGGCTGGAAACTAATATACGTTCTGATTCTTATCCCTCCAGTTCTAAGGGATTACACTTATAAATGGATAGGTAAAAACCGCTACAAATGGTTTGGCAAACAGGAAACATGCATGCTTCCAACTCCCGAACAACGAAAAAGATTTTTAGACTGATTTTTAAACTTCAGGCAGCATTTATAGTCAGATGCTGATCAATTATAAATATATTTGCATATAATTCCGTTTGAATAGACCTAAATAAGCTATGAATCTATGATAAAAATCTATTGGCGAAAATTTAAATATATCTACCGCAACCTAAATTTTCTTTTTCTTCTTGATGGTCTCCTCGTCGCCACTATTTTCTTCTTCGCATCCGAATCAAAATATGAATCCCAACTGTTTGTTGCAATCAGCAATAATATAAAAGACAGTTTGCCGGCAAATTATTCCAAAGAGGCCTTTGCTTTAAAAGCCACTGAAACAACTTTCGATTTGGAAGAAAACAGGTATGTCGTTTTTGGTGAAAGGAAGATTGAAGGCCTCAAAGCAAATTATTTTCATCCAACAACAGTTGACCTGATGACAGGTAACGGAGCCTGTGCAAGCTATGCTGCTGTTCTTGCTAGAATATTAAAAGCCGATGGAATGAAAGTAAGAATTGGACAGATGAAAGTGAACGGACTATATGGCGGCCATATGTTTGTTGAAACGAAAACGGAAAGCGGATGGGTTGTACTGGATCCGATGTTCAATCAATCTTTTAAGAAACCTGATGGCAGTCTTGCTGGTTTCAAAGACCTGCAGCAGAACTGGGACTTCTATAAAACCCAGGTCCCTGGTAATTATAAACCAGAGTATAGTTACAGTGGTGTGAGGTATGCCAACTGGAATAAAATACCTGTTATAACACCTGCAATAAAATCAATACTTAATTTTTTTATTGGAAAAGAAAAAGCAGACCTGATTTCCGTAAGACCATACCTTTTACGAATTTACAATAAGCTGACATGGCTGACTGGTATTGTATTGCTCATTTCTCTGATACAAACTGCCAGAATTTACAAAAGAAGAAAAGTATACCGAACAAAATTGGGCAGACAGCTTGATACTGCAATGGAGATGAAAATATTTGCAGCCTGATCAGTTAACAGTTACTTCGCCTTTCATATAAAACACACATTCGCCTCCCATCATTACCCGTTCGGTACTCAGCTGTTCACAGTGAATATCGCCACCACGTTTACTTAACTGTTTGGCAAACATTTTTTTCTTATCTAGTTTTTCACTCCAGAAAGGAATGAGCTGTGAGTGAGCTGAACCTGTAACCGGATCTTCATCAATACCGGCAGTTGGTGCAAAGAAGCGGGAAACAAAATCTACCTTATCCCCTTTGGCTGTAAGGATTACCATTTCGCCGGTTTTCTTTAATGCCGTAAAATCGGGCTTTGCATTTACCACTTCTGCTTCTGTATTTACTTCAATTAATAAATCACGGTATTTGTAGGCACCAACAATTTCCTTCACACTTAATATCTCAGCCATATCCTGCGGATAATCTGCAATACGCTCAGGCTTCCAGGAAGGAAAATCCATTTCATACAGCTCATTATTCTTCACCACTTTTAATAAGCCGCTTTTTGAATGAAAGGTAACAGAAGGCTTGTTATAGCCAAGTATAGAATACAATGCAAACGCACTTGCTAATGTAGCATGCCCGCATAAATTAATTTCAAGTTCAGGTGTAAACCAGCGAATGTCATAATCAGCTCCCTCCTGTTTTGACGGAACAAAGAAAACAGTTTCAGCTAAATTATTTTCCATTGCCAGCTGCTGCATCAGTTCATCATCAATCCACTTTTCTAATGGAACAACTGCTGCCGGATTTCCTTTGAATATAGTTGAAGTGAACGCATCAACCTGGTATAAATTTAATTTCATAATGTTTGTTTAAATAAGAAGCGAAACAAATACGCTGCAATCTAAAAAATCATTTTCTTTTCAGGCGAATATTTGTATCGATGGTTGAAGGAGTCATTCAATGGATAACCAATGCTCAGCTGATCAATACATTTTCGGGAGGGCCAGCTTATACCGCACTACAAGAATGCGGCTGATAAAAATAAATGCAATGCAAATGATATTGGCAATATCCGCTGCAAACGAAACTTTGAGTAAGATAAAATACAGTAACCCGCCGGCGATTGATACAGAAGCATAAATTTCTTTTCTGAAAACAAGAGGAACATTATTTAGAAGCACATCTCTGATGACTCCGCCAAAGGAACCAGTGATGGTTCCGAGTGCAATACAAATACCGGTGCTTAAATGCAATTGCAATCCCTTTTCTACACCAATGAGTGTAAAAAACCCAAGACCTAAAGCATCAAATAAAAATAAAGTGGTCGTTGCTTTTTTCAGAAATCGTCCAAAAATCATAGTGCCAATTGCAGCAGCAACAATTACTAACGTAGTAGTGCCGTCCTTTAACCATCCAACCGGCGTATCGCCAATGAGTAAATCCCTGAGTGTACCTCCGCCAATTGCTGTAACAAATGAGAGAATGATAACACCAAATGGATCCAGCTTTTTTTCCATGGCAGAAGATGCCCCTGATACTGCAAATGCAAACGTGCCGAGAATATCAATGATATGAAGCAGGTTTTCTCCCATGCATTACTCCCGCATCATTTCCAGTATTACTGCAATAATTTCTTCTGCATTTGGCTTGCTGAAATAATCGCCATCGCTTCCATAAGATGGGCGATGCTCTTTAGCAGTAATGGTTCTCGGGGCAACATCTAAATATTTATATCCTCCCTGTTCTTCCAGTACTTTGTTGAACATATAAGCAGCAGCCCCACCGGGAACATCTTCATCAACAAACACAATGCGGTTGGTTTTCTTTAGCGATTCAAGAATACTGTGATGAATATCAAATGGAAGCAGAGTCTGCACATCAATTATTTCGCAGCTTGTTCCCATCTGTTCCAAATGGCGGGCTGCATCTTCAATGATACGAAGCGTAGAACCGTAAGAAATAATTGTAAAATCTGTTCCTTTCCTGATTACTTCAGGAATGCCCATTGGCACTGTAAACGATGACAGATTAGAAGGAAGCTTTTCCTTCAGCCTGTAACCATTCAGGCATTCTATTACCAAACCGGGTTCATTACTCTGTAATAATGTATTGTACATTCCTGCTGCCTGCACCATATTACGTGGCACACAAACATAAAATCCACGCAGGCTGTTAATGATCATACCCATTGGAGATCCGCTGTGCCAGATACCTTCTAACCGATGCCCTCTTGAACGGACAATGATGGGTGCACTCTGAATACCGCCTGTACGGAAATGCAAAGTAGCAACATCATCCGTTAATGGCTGCAATCCATAAACGATATAATCAAGATACTGAATCTCAGCTATGGGTCTTAACCCACGCATAGCCAAACCAATTCCCTGGCCCATGATGGTTAACTCACGGATACCTGTATCAAAAATTCTTGTTTCACCATGCTTTGCCTGCAAACCTGCAAAGCCCTGGTTCACATCGCCAATAAAACCAAGATCTTCACCGAAAGCAACTACTTTAGGATTCGTTGCAAAGAGCTGATCAAAATAACGGTTAAGAATTTCATATCCATTCAGCAACGGGGCTTCTGCAGCAAAGGTTGCTTTTACTTCTGCAACTTTCATGGTGCTTGCAGCACCTTCATGGTACAAATGAGTGTTGAATAAAGATTTACTTTCTTTCATCAACTCATTATAATATTTTTTTGCATCAATATTATTCACATCAGCCGTTAATGCAATGGCTCTGTACAGCATACTCATGATATCTCTGCGGTTCGGCTCCCTGTTTGCTTCAAGCTCCTTTAATAATTTCTGTACAGCAGTTCCATTCGAAGAATTACTGATCAACGGGTTTATTATCACAGATACTTTTTCAACCTGCTCATGAATTGGTTGATAATATTCTGCCCATGCAGCATTTCTTTCAATGCTCACTGTTCGTTTTACATCAGATTCTATTTCACTCAATTCTTCATCATCCGCCAGTGAATTTTCAATAATCCATTCTTTCATTTTTTTAATACAATCCCATTCACGTTCCCACTGTAACCGGTCAGCCGTTTTGTAACGCTCATGACTGCCCGAAGTAGAGTGACCCTGTGGTTGTGTTACTTCTTCCACATGAAATAAGGCTGGTGTATGTGTTGTGCGGATTTTTTCAATACCTGCTTCAAATACTTCGCACATACCGGCATAATCCCATGCCTTTACTTTATAGATTTCAATTCCGGTTGCACCATCATCATTAATCTGGAAACCTTTCAGTGCCTCAGATATTGAATCTTTTGTTGTTTGATATTTCTTAGGAACGGAAATTCCGAAACCATCATCCCAAACAAAAATGGCCAGCGGTATCTGCTGCACTGCCGCCGCATTTACCGTTTCCCAGAAATGCCCTTCACTTGTTGATGCGTCGCCGATTGTTGCAAAACAAACCTCATTACCATTGTTTGATAATGAAGTAAAATCTTTTAATGTTTGTGATTGCCGAAACAGTTTGGATGCTAATGCCAAACCAACTGACCTTGGCATTTGGGCAGCGGTAGGCGCCATTCCTGACATTAGATTTTTCCGGTTAACAAGATCCAAGAACTCTCCATCGGCATTAACCGTTGCGGTTGCAAAATGCGAATTCATTTGACGGCCCGCACTGTGCGGTTCATGTTTTATATCCGGATCAGCATAAAGCTGTGCAAAAAATTCTTTGATTGTGACTGAACCTGTTGCAAATGCAAAGGTTTGGTCACGGTAATAGCCACTGTAAAAATCGCCTGGCTTGAAGAATTTAGCCATTGCCAGCTGCGGCACTTCTTTCCCGTCGCCAAAAATTCCAAACTTAGCCTTGCCTGTTAACACCTCCTTTCGCCCCATTAAGCTGGCTTCCCTGCTGAGGCAGGCAAAGCGGTAATCCTGCAAAACTTCCTGTTTGAAGTGCTCAAATGAAAGTTGCTGCAATTCTAAGCTGTCTTTGGCTGATAATTCCATGTGGCAAAAATAAATGATTTCACTTCTACGTTAACACCTGTAAGCGGCTTTGGTGAAAACAACCGTGGGGCTGTGAACAAATACTCAGCTCCATAACCTTCCGGTCAATAATTACTGCCGCTATTCGGGGCTAATGTAGTTATAAACTGGTAAAAAATTGTGAAAGGCAACCTTTCGGGGTTATGAACTGTCTGTACTTATGCTTACTTTTGGTAATCCGTAAAAAGATCATATAATATGAAAAAACTACTTTTCTCTTTTGTGTTGAGCTGCCTGCTTAGTCTTGCTGCTGTCGCACAAACACATGATGGTCACGATCACTCTAATCAAACCGTGACCCCAGCCAAAACTGAAATCATCAAATTATCTGAAACCAGTTTTGATTTTGGAAAGATTCCGCAGGGCAAACCTGTAACACACAACTTTACTGTTGAAAACATTGGAAAAGATACTTTACGGCTTGAAAATGTTCAGCCAAGCTGCGGTTGCACCACACCTGAATGGAGCAAAGAAGCTATTTTGCCGGGTGGTAAAGCAACCATTAAGGTTGGTTTCAATGCAGCCTCAGAAGGAGTATTTGAGAAGCCCGTTACAATTTATTACAATGGTGGTCAGGTAAAACAATTTACTATTAAAGGCAATGTTTGGAAAACACCTGAGCAATCAGCACCGGGCAACCAGGCATTAAACATTTTTAAACAATCACAACAATAAACATCATTTTTATGAAGTCAGTATTTGCAGCATTTTTTGCCCTGTTTTTAGTTACTGCAGCAATCGGTCAGTCTAAAAAGCCATCAGATGTGGCTAAGTTCGGCAGCGAAACAGTTGATTTGGGAAAACCAAAAGTAGGTAACCCTGTAACCGCAACATTTACATTTACCAATACAAGTACCGAAGACCTGGTAATTGAAACCGTTACTCCAGGCTGTGGCTGTACCAAATCAGATTATACAAAAGAACCCATTAAGCCGGGTAAAACCGGAACCATCACCGCTACTTATAACGCAGCAGCGGTTGGCAATTTTACAAAGAAAGTATATGTGAAATTTTTGGGTGTAGATCAGCAACAGGAGTTAACCATCATGGGTGTTGTTCAGCAATAAACAAATTCTTAGAAATAATTTTAAACCCCGGAATTTCTCCGGGGTTTTTCTTTGCTGTTCCCGCCTCCCCTATCTTTGCTTTCATGTTAGCAATCAGTAAACGTGGCGAACAGATGCCACCATCTCCCATTAGAAAATTAGTTCCTTACGCAGAAGCTGCTAAAAAAAGAGGAACCAAAGTGTATCATCTCAATATTGGTCAGCCCGATATTGAAACACCGCCTGCTATTCTTGATGCAGTGCGTAATGCTGATATTAAAGTACTTGAATACAGCCACAGTGCAGGGAATGAAAGCTACCGACGCAAACTCACACAGTATTATAAAAAAGTTGGTATTGATATTAACTACGATCAGATACTGATTACTACTGGCGGAAGTGAAGCCATCATGTTTGGATTTCTTACTTGCCTCAATGCTGGTGATGAAGTGATTATCCCTGAACCTTTTTATGCAAACTATAATGGCTTTGCCTGTGCTGCCGGAGTAAATGTTGTTCCTATTACTTCAACCATTGAAACTGGTTTTGCATTACCTCCTATTGGGGAATTTGAAAAAGTAATTACATCAAAAACAAAAGCCATTGTTATCTGCAGTCCGAATAATCCAACCGGTTATTTATACAGTAAGGAAGAAATGAATAAGCTGAAAGATGTTTGTCTCAAACATAATCTCTATCTCTTCAGCGATGAAGCATACCGTGAATTTTGTTATGATGGCGATTACGTTAGTGCCATGCATATTCAGGGACTTGACCAGCATGTAGTATTGATGGATACCATCAGTAAACGATACAGTGCCTGTGGTGCAAGACTTGGTGCATTTGTTACAAAAAACAAAGCAGTGTATGATGCTGCCATGAAATTTGCACAGGCAAGATTAAGTCCACCGGGATTGGCACAGATCATGGCTGAAGCAGCTGTTGATTTACCCGATGAATATTTCGATGCACCCAAAGCTGAATATCTTTCCCGCAGAAATTTATTAGTGAAACGTTTGAACGAAATGCCCGGTGTTTTCTGTCCTAACCCCGGTGGCGCTTTTTATGCAATGGCGAAATTGCCCATTGATGACAGCGATACATTCTGTCAATGGTTACTGGAATCATTTTCACATAAAGGACAAACTGTAATGCTTGCACCTGCCACCGGATTTTATAGAACAGCCGGTTTAGGGAAACATGAAGTGCGGCTTGCGTATGTGCTCAATTTAGATTCACTCAATAAAGCAATGGATTGTTTAGCAGAAGCATTAAAGGTTTATCCGGGAAGAACGAACTGATCTATTCATCATCTCTGAAAATAAGATGCCTGTATTTTTGATAGAGAAATGCAATGACCAGTAAAATGGCACCGATTGAAACATAAGAAATTATCTTTTCAATAGTAGAAAATCCGGCACTGTCGAACACAACAAGTTTCAGCAGTGTAATGCTGAACAAAAGAATAGAAGCAACCCGGAAAATCCGGAACCTTTGCCACAAACCAACGAGGAATAATACAACTGCAGTAAATACCCACACAATTGTAATGGACGTTCCTTCAAATTTTAAAGGAACATACACAATGAAAAGTGCAAGACTGAGTATGAGATATGTATGCCAGATCAGTTTCTGATTCGTAAACACTATTTTTCCTGTAAAGGCAAACAGCAGGTGAAGTACACTCATTACAAGCGTTATAAAAGAAATATTATCCGCACTTCCTTTATAAGAATAGAGATAAGCAGAAGAACTGTATAAAAAAATACTGAGCAGAATCAATAATACAAGGTCGCCTGCATCGGGTTCCTGTTTCCTGAAAATCCTGAACGCCGTTACGGTAAATAGAAACTGAATAAAAAATAAACCAATAAATAACCATGCTGTAAACTTATAGGTTACATCGTAACGGATAAACAACCACGACAATAAGATCACCCAGCTAAAGGCAAATGAAAGAATCTTTAATAACTGCCAGTTCCTTCTGAAAGAGATGAGCAGGATTCCACAGTTAATCAGGAAAATATAAGTGAACAGCATGAACACATTTCCTGAATTTCCTCCTACTAAAAAAGGAATACCGTATGAACCAACCAAAGCAAGCACTGCAATTTCATGCCGGTTATATTTCAGTGAAATGAATACAGCGAGGAATGTAAGCAGCATCATGATAATAAATGCAATCGGTCTTGATAAAAAACCATAATACTCAAATGCACCATAAGTAGTAAAGTAAAATGCCGCCATTGCCCCACTGAAAAGAATGGCGCTGAATGCTTCATACCGTTTCCGAAGTAATACAGAAAAGAAAAATAATAATCCGGCGGCTGCGTATGCAAGCCCAATGCGGCCGGCAGCAGTGATGAGATTTTTATCAATCGCATACTTTACACCTATTGCAATACCAATAATTAAAACGATGATTCCTGCAAACTGGATCAATCGAAGTCCTACAAGTTTTTCAAGTCCAAAAGAAGATATGATTTCTTTCTGAACTGAAGAATTCATTTGCGATGAAGGCCGGGCATTTGTCTGTAAAGGATTTTCAATTGCACGAAGTTGTGACAGCTGGTGCTGAATAGCGATTAATTCTTTTCTGCCCTGATCCTGTTGTAATTTCAGCTGATCAATCCTTCCCTGTAATTCTGCTATTTGTTCGTTAATCTCCATCTTTACTCCTGAAGATTAAAAGTAGGTTGTTTTTTAGTATTGAACTTTAAAACAGACAATTATTGCTGCAACTGCCTTCTTAACTCATTCTTAAAAAAGAAACCTATACCTGATATTATGCTCCATTATCAATCAGTGTAATCATTTCATCATCCCTGGCACCCCATCAACTTCAATCTTTATCCTTTCTGGTGAATGATGTAAGGAAATAAAATGTACAGAGGAGTCCTCTTCCTCTGACCAAATTATTGAGAATTTCTCAGCTTTTAATAATCTGTATCCCTTATGATTTGGTAATTAAAACAGCCATGCTTCCATGCAAGAGTAATAAATACCAATTCTCCATCTTTATTCTTTCCAAACAATCACGCCTGCAGGTTGCAGTATTTTAGTTCCAATTAAAACTTTAGCTGAAACAGGAATCGTAACAGTATATGGCTTGCCTGAATAATTTACTCAAATCCAAAAACCATCCCGCCATTCAACCATAACTCCCGGTGGATAATTTGCTGTTTGAATTCCAGCTTCTTTGTAAACCCGGCTAATCGCTGCTTTCTCCAATAATCCATCATCAGTATCTGCACCAACATAGGTTACAGTTCCTTTACCAAGTTTCCTCGAAATAACAGCAGCCTTACCACTATAAAACTGGTTACTGTACGTTGCCCAGACAGCAGTGCCATTCATTGGTTCTAAAATATCTGCCCAGTTGTTCCAGTTATAAATTGCTGTTCCCATTTTTACTGCTCCCTGTACTGTTTCAGGTAACAGATCATAAAAAGGAACTTTAGCACCAATCAACTCATAAATCGGTTCGGCCCATTTCATTTCCCACAATTTTCCATTACGATCTTTTTGTCCTGTGCGACTGGATAAAATCAAATGACCCCCGTTTTGTACATACTGTTTCCACCGTTCAACAAGTGCTGCATCAAGTAATTCATAAGCAGGAGCAATCAGTACAGGATAGTTTGAAAAATCTTTCTCTTCGGTAATTACATCAACCGGTGCACCCAATTGCTTTAACGCTCCGTAATAACGCTTGAGATGATCCATGAAATTCCATTGGTTGGTCTGTGGCTGATTATCCATTTCCCAACGGTTATCAGGATTATAAAGTACGGCTGCCTGCCTGCGTTGATACACTTTTGGTGCAACTGCATTTATATCATACTGTTTTCTCAATTCCTTTATTTCCTCAATCACTTTCACATATTCAATTCCACTTGTGCTGATTGTTTTTCTGTCTGCATCGAGTATGGCATAGTGATATTGTTCACCACCTGTAACCGGGCGATCGAAACGGTAATTGCAGACAAATTTATTTCCACCTGCAAATGCATGCCATATCCACATACGCACAGCGCCGGGCATTGGCTGCGGATTAAACTTACCCCAGTTAACCTGCCCCGGCTGCAATTCCATTACGCCTGTAACACCGTTAAATGAACGAAACAGATCATTGGCAAAACCAATACTTGTTGCAGAGCCCATACGAAATCCCTGTGAACCCACTCCGTTATCATAACCGGCAACGAGATATTTTGTGTACGTAAGAAAATCAAGTCCGTTGATTTTTGTTGGATCAACTTCCACATGCTCGGGCATTAAGTTAGTTGTGATCCACTGATCATTTGAAATGTATTTGCGTAGTATCTTGTATTGAAAGGAAAGAAAGTCGTTTGCTTCTTCAGCAGAAAACCGTTTAAAATCCAATACAGCATGTGGTGATGGCTGTGCAATCAACTCTTTTTGATTGGGTATCCTGATTTGATTAAAATCACTGTACCAGATACTCCAGAAAGCAGTACCCCATGTTGCATTCAGTGAATCAAGGTTTTTATATTTGGCCTTTAACCATTCACGAAACCGTTGCTGTGCAGCATTGCTGTAATCATACTGGCCGTAATGTGAAGGTTCATTATCAAGCTGCCATCCCCAGATGCGCTTGTCTTTGCCATAATGTTTACCAATCGCTTCCACCATTTTGGAAACATACTCCCTGTATACAGCACTCGACCAGGAAATTTGCTGTCTTGATCCATGCTGCATAATTCGTCCCTCAGCATTCTCCATTAATATCTCCGGATGCTTTTGTGCCAGCCATGCAGGTGGCGTTGGTGTGGAAGTACACATCACTACTTTTATTCCATTTTCATGCGCCAGTTGCACCGCTTCATCAAGCCAAGCAAAATCAAACTTACCTTCCTCCGGTTCAATAAATGTCCAGGCAAATTCTCCGAAATGTGTAAACTCAAAACCAATTTCTGCCATCTTCTTAATATCTCCTGCCCACTTGTCTTTTGACCAATGCTCGGGATAGTAATAAGTACCGATGGTCATTAAATCTTTCTTTTGAAAATAAGTTTCAGGATTTTTTAACTGGGAGAATGCATGATTGAACATAAATGCCAATACGGGCAGTAATAACCTTTTCATTCTTATATGGTTTGAATTTTAATAAGATAACCTGTCAACAGGAAAGACAGTTCGCTGAAACAAATGTAACAACCAAAGCCTGATTCACCAGAATAGTTTTTGCATATCAGCAAAAACAAAATGAGTTTTTCGGCAGGGAGTATTTCTGTTGGGAAATGTACTAACTCTTAGCGCAGGTTTATAAACTGTAAGGTCTGACTCCTTAAAAAGAAAAAGGTCATCTGTAGAAACAGTTGACCGTTAACGATTGCTTGCCATATAAAAAAAGAGATCTGTTATGTTCAGTTCAGCAGTTGCTGAATATTTCTTTTGTTCTAATTGATAAAATGAAATTACCTCAGTAATGCTTACCAGTCAAAATAGTTTATGAGCAGTTTAATGATATCAAACAGCATCAAAAAAAGGGAATCCTTTACTGGCAGCAGGTTTCAGCAGTCAATTAAACTTATCGCAAACGGCTTAGTTGCTTTATATATCATTATACGTTATTGCATCAGTTGTGGCTAAGGAAACATCCACAGTTATAAAAAGTAAAACACCCCGATCAATAGTACAGGGATGTTTGTTTTATTTTTCTGATTTAAGTATTAAGGTTGTTCTTCAGGAAGCCGGAATGTAATCTTCTGCCGTCTCCATGCTTTTACCTGTGTGCCATTTTGCTTCGCAGGAATCCATTTGGGCCTTTACGGATTGCATCGCATGCAATACGTCCCAGTCCAGAACCCTTCATAGTTAATGCTTCCACATTACTTACATTTCCTTCTTTGTCAACTATAAACTGCACTTCACATGTACCTGCCTGTCCATCATCAACTAAATCATCCAAGTGACGTTCCACTTCACGCTTTACAAAGCGATTCCAACGCACTTCTCCATCAGGAAACTGTGCTTCTATTTCCACTTTTGTAAAAGGTCTCTCATCATCAACCTTGGGTCCTTCAACCACATTTGTTGCTTCCTCAACTTTAGGAGGATTCACCGCAGTACGATCATCAATCCCATCCTGATCAATCTTACCAACATTCGCAATGTCATCCTGCGCTTTCACTTCATTCTTCTCATCAAACTTTTCATCGTCTACAATTACAGGAGGAGTATATCTGTCAATGGCAATTTTTGGTGGCTCCTGCACTGGAGGAGGTAATTGAGGTGGCTCAACTTTCGGAGGAATTGTAAGATCAATATCAGAAAGAGTTACTTCTGTTGCTCTTACCCTGTCCTTATCATTCGTATTGCCGCTTCTTCCTGCAACAACAGCAAGAAAAACAAGAATCGCAACACCCGCAGTAAACAGCAAAGCAGTTCTTAACCGCTTATCGTAATTTCTTCTCAGTTCATAAGCGCCATACTCTTTGTTTCTGCCATCAAACAGAATGTCAAGAAAGTCGGCATCCAAAATTTTATTTTTTCCATAACAAACAGTTTATGCATATTAGATGCAGGCTGTTCTTTTTTTCCATAACCTGCTTTTGCCTGAGATAAGTTTTAAATAACAGTGCCGTGATTGAAAATAAAAATGGCCCGTGAAACACGAGCCATTGCAATTATTCAAACTGAACTCTCACTCAATAATTTTTATGGAGCTGCTTTCGTTGTAATCCGTTCTGCCAGTTCTAATTTCAGTTTCCTGATTTCTGCCAATACAAGTTGTGCCATTCGTCTTGCACCGTATTCATTAAAATGTGTATTGTCTTTCCTGCCAACAGGGTAATGTGGATG
Organism: Chitinophagaceae bacterium; assembly: GCA_016713085.1. NCBI lineage: Bacteria > Pseudomonadati > Bacteroidota > Chitinophagia > Chitinophagales > Chitinophagaceae > Chitinophagaceae bacterium. The sequence goes on from JADJPV010000001.1 coordinate 181,507, forward strand.
CTCCAGTGTATCGAGCTGCATGTACAGCATCTTTGAATAAACAGGCCCCAGCGTTTGTACCAATGACCTGCTGCGTTCATCAAGATCAATCACCGGCACATTGTATTGCTTACCTACTTCCCATACCGCAGCTGAATATTCTTTGTGCGTTTCTTTGATATTATTAAGTGAATCAAACACCAGTCGTGTAACAGGCGTAACCAGTATGGGAAATGCTTTCTTCTCTCTTGTTTCGGTAATGAACTTAATTAAATTGGTTTTATAATCAGGAACAGATGTATAACGTTCGGCGTACTGCGGTTCTTTTGCTTCATCGTTATGTCCAAACTGCATCAATACATAATCACCTTCTCCCAGACTATCGGCTACATTTTTCCAGCGGCCTTCGCTGATGAAAGTTCTTGTACTTCTTCCTCCTCTTGCCCTGTTGAGCACCGTAACGGTTGAATCCCAGAAATCTTCAAAGGGTGTTCCCCATCCTGTTACAGGCGAACGGTCTTTGGGTTGTGTACACACCGTTGAATCACCAATGAGCCATACATGAATTTTCTTTTTAGGAACTGCAAATGCAACAACAGCAAAAAATAAAAAGAAAAGTAACAACCGTGTATTGAACTGTTTCATTAAAAATGATTTTATAAAAAATACTTTACTGCAATGGATTCCATCCGCCAAGAATTGTTGTGATCGTTAATGCCTTTGCTTCTGCCTCAGTAATCGTTTTTGCCCAGCTTACACGATCTGTTGTTCCTGCAGCTTCGCCATGATTGTTGTATTCAGCAAACCATGTTGTGTTTTCATTGGCAGCATTACTCCAATTATCCCAACCTGCTTTGTGAACAATTGGCCCGAGATAGCTGTTCATGATGAGCACTTTTGCATAAGGCCGCCATGGACGGCCCAAATAAAATGACCCTGCAGGAGCATCGCCTGTAAACCTGCAGTTGCGGAACACATAACCATAAGCTGTTCCCTGCGGAGTTGATGCTGCTGTAAAATAGCCAGCCTTCTTACCATAAATTATACAACTGTCGAACAGTGCTGTTGCTGCGCCGAAAATAAAATCAACTGTTCCTTCAATATAACAGTTGCGGTAGTATTGCCTGCTGCCTGTACCATGTGTGTACAATGTATCCTGGAAACCGAGGAAACGGCAGTTAATGAATCTTGCTTTGTCGCCTGTAATTCTTACTGCAACAGCTTGTCCTACGGGACCGGAACTGTTTTCAAACGTAATATTCTCTGCACTGAATCCATTGCCGAAAATAAAAAAACTCGACGATCCCGATGTGCCGATGTCTTTACCACTGCTGTCTTTCTTTGATGCATAATCATCGTAAGTAAGAACAGTGCTGTTCACATCTTCCCCAATAAAATGCACATTCATTTTTGATTCAGGTAAACGGAGCTTCTCTTTATAAATTCCTTTTTTGATGAAGATGGTTGTAACAGAAGAGCTGGAATCTTTCACTGCATTAATGGCTTCCTGAACAGTTGAATAATCACCGGTACCATCTTTCGACACTGTAATGCGTTTTGTTTGTGCAGATGAAACAACTGTACTGAACAATAATATGATGAATAAAAAAGAATGATTCATAGAAATACAAGTTACAGTAATGAAAAATTTTATTTCAATACTTTTTAAGAAAGCCTGCAGTAAGTTCAACAGTTTCATCCACCCACGGATGAAAAAGCCAGAAGGGATGCACCAACACATCAAACTTCTGTACCTGTGTATAGAGCCCCCATTCATTCATCATGCCAATCAGTTCATCCTGACCTCCATGAAAACGGGAATAACCACTGTTAAGAAACAATACAGGAATGGCTGTGCTTTTTGAGGCCCAGAAAATTGCAGATGCCTGTTTCCAGATCAACGGTTTTTCTTCAAACGAACCGCCAAGCCATTCAATATCGGGCGAGTTTGGTTTTCTGTCAAGGTTGAGTGAAGATGGTACCATAAAATCAAGAACACCATCAATATCAACAATGGCTTTTACATTACTGCTTGCTCCTGTATTCCCCATGGTACCTTCAAACAATGCAACACCATTTGTCATACCCACTAATGATGCAAGTTGACCACCAGCTGAACATCCCGATACAGCAATACGATTGGTATCAATTCCATATTCAGCTGCATGAAGTTTAACCCAGCGAATGGCAGATTTAATATTATGAATAGCTGCAGGATATTTTGCTTCCATTGATAACTGGTATTCAACAGGAATAGAAACAATTCCTTTTGCTGCCAACATTTCAGCCATTGGCACCTGCATACTGCGTGTGCCCGAACGCCATCCTCCACCATGAATCATGATGAGAGCAGGATGACTGCCTTTGCTTTCCGGACGGAACACATCGAGGTGCAGATCCCTTTTGCCGAAAGGCGTTTCCGGCAGTGTGGTGTAAACAAGATTGCGTACGGCAATTACACCTGCCGGTACACTGTCTTTGGCAGGAACTGCATAAGGAAAATCTTTGTGGATTTGTTTGTACACATTGGCCACGCTGTAACTGCTGTCGATTGGAATGGGTTTGTTCTGGGCATGCACTAACTGCAACAACAGAACTGAAATGCCTGTCATTAAAAATTTGTAAAACTTCTTGTTCATATTGGTTCAAAATAATAAAGTTGCGTTTCAGAAAATGGCGGGTCTGTAAAAACAGACCCGCCTGACGATTGCGAATGATTGACTATGCCTGCTATATAACTATATTAATATCCTGTATTCTGTACTAAATTCGGATTGGCTTTAATCTGGGCATTTGGAATTGGATAAATTTTGCGGAAGTCGGCAGATACGGTTGTTTTAAATGCCCAAGTTCCTGTGAAGAAACTTCCGAAACGGATCATATCTGTTCTTTTGCAACCTTCCCATAAAAACTCTCTTGATCTTTCATCTTCTAATACCTGCAGTGTTACTGATGATAAGGTACTTGCTCCACTGCGTGTTCTTACCTGGTTTACCAATGATACCACTTCAGGAGTAGAACCGGATTGACGGAAGATCGCTTCTGCTTTCATCAGTAATACATTTGAATATCTTTCGAGTATCAAATCATTGTCTGCATTAAACCCCCACCACTTGGCACCAAGCGGTGTGTATTTTAAAACTTTATAGCCTTCATTATCCTGTGCCGAAACAATATCCTGCACCGGAATTAAAACCAGTTGCGTACCATTTGGATACCTCAACGGAGTCACACCATCCTGGTAAAACTGAGGCCCGTATTCGATCATGGTTTTACGTACATCTGTATTTTCATATCTGTCTAAAGCAGCCTGTGTAGTGCTATAACCATTTGCCGGACCAAAAGGCAGGTTGTATTTCAACTGATCCAACCCGTTTTGTGTATAAAGGATAAACTGGTTGTTACCAGCATTTTGAGTAGCGTCTTTTGTAAATGCTGAGATGATTTCTGTTGAAGCAGCCTGTAAAGTTGAAGTGAAATTATCAATCACTTTTGGCGTAAGACTGAATGCACCTGTATTAATAACGAGGTTACAGTTGTCAATTACTTTTTGCCACTGCGCTGTTCCGGTATATACCTGAGCATTGAGATACATATAAGCCAATGCGGTATAAACAGCTTCTTTTGTAAAGCGTGGATAATAAGCAGTACGGCTTATATCTTTTACTGATGGCAGATCGGCAGCAGCAGCCAGCATTTCTGTTTCAATAAACTTATAAACATCTGCTCTTGCTGTTGTTTTGGGTAGATCTTTGGGATCAATTCTTGCAACAGTTACCAACGGAACATTGCCCCAATTATCCATTGCAAAGAAATAACCATAAGCACGCAATGCTCTTGTTTCAGCAATCAACGCTTTCAGTTTGTCTTTGTTGGGTGAAGCCTGCAAACTTTCTAATACAGCATTTGCTGTTCCTATTTCCTGAAAAATTTGTGTCCATGCTCTTGCAACAGTATTGTTGTCGGCATTTTGAACATGGTTGGTTAAATCAACATTGCTCTGATCAAACCAGCCGCCACTTGCTCTTCCGGGTACAATAAATTCATCGGTGCTGAATTCTTTCATACGCCAGGGATCACCAATATCAACGTTATAAGAAAGCAATTGGTAAACACCTACTACTGATGAAAGAGCTGCCTGTTCGTCCTGGTAATAATTATCAGGAGCAAGGCTGCCAAATTTTTCCTCATCCAATTTTGTGCAGGAGGCAAGTAGTGTACTTACCAGTAAACCTGCAGACATTATTTTCAACTTAAAGTTCATATAAATGAGTTTAAATAGTTAGTTAGAATGACATATTAAAGCCAATGCTGAATGTGCGTGAACTCGGATATCCGAGATAATCAATGCCCAGCGGAGCTGTACCTGTTCTTGATACTTCTGCATTCGCTTCAGGATCAAGACCTGAATACTTTGTAAACAGCAACAGGTTCTGTCCTGACAGGAAAACATTCATAGCTGAGATAAATGTTTTCTTCACATTAAAATCATAACTGAGTGTGAGGTTATCAAGACGAACAAAACTTCCGTCTTCTATCCAGCGTGATGAAAATGTTTTACCTGCATCTCTGGCTAACCCACTTGTAAGAGCTGAGCTGAACACATTCCTGCCAGGCAGGTTACTCAGGTAACTCATGTTGGCAGCAGTAAGGTTGAATACATCATTTCCAACTGAACCTCTGAACAAAAAGTTCATTGTCCACTGTTTATATCTGAGTGTATTACCGAAACCGAATATGAACTTTGGTTGTGCACTGCCAATGATTGTATCGGCACCGGCAACAAATGTTTCCTTACCACCTTTAATACCTGTAAAACGTGGACCCCAGAAAGTTCCCAAAGGCTGACCGGGTATAATAAGCTGTGCAAATTTGCCCAACGATACAGTTCCCTGTAATGGAGCCATCTGGATATTTGTACCACTGAACTGTTCATTTGATAAACTCAGCACTTTGTTTTTGTTAAAACTGATGTTGAAATTTGATTCCCATTTGAACTCTGTTTTATCCATGACTTTTCCATTGATCTCGATTTCAATACCCTTGTTCTGCACACTGCCAACGTTTGCCAGCTGTGTACTTACTGCGGTTGGTGAAGGAACCGGTATTCTCAGCAACAGGTCAGTTGTTTTCTTTACATAATAATCAATTGTACCACGAAGTCTTCCTTCAAACAATGAGTAATCAATACCGGCATCAAACTGTGCGGTTTGTTCCCATTTTAAATTCGGGTTGGCATATTGCTGTGGTAATACAGTAGTGATACGTTGTCCGCCAACAATATATCCTGCAGAAGTTGCACCCAGTGTTTGCTGTGAAGCTAGGTTTCCAATTTCCTGGTTACCTGTAACGCCATAGCTTACACGAAATTTGAGATCTGATATGGCTTTTACATGAAAGAATTTTTCTCTTGAAATTCTCCATGCAGCTGAACCTGATGGGAACATACCCCATTTGTTACCTGATCCAAAACGGCTTGAACCATCACGACGGATTGTTCCAGTTAAAAGAAACCTGTCGTCATAATTATAGTTGGCCCTTCCATAAAAAGAGATCAACGTGTTGGTTACCTTAAATGTATTTACACTTGTAATGGAACTTGCTGCCTGGAGACTGTACCATTTGAATTCATCAGACAGAAATCCGGTTGCAGTTGTACGGTCGCCTTCATTTACAAAATACTGCCATGAATAACCAGCCATTGCTTCCACTCCATGTTTATCAAAATGCTGATTGTATTTCACAACTGTTTCAAGCAGTTTACTGTAGTCTTCCAGTTTCTGCACACTTGCATATCCGTTAGTTCCTCTGCCAATCAGGTTGTTTTTACTGATATAGGAGTTACGGTTAATGTTCTGGTTGGTATAACCAAGGTTTACATTAACACTTAACGGTTCGATAATTTTTAGAGTAGTAGAAAAGTTACCGAGAAAACGGTTATTGGTTAACTGATCCAGTATCTGGTCAGAATAAGAAACCGGGTTCACCCTGTAAGGTGCAACGAAATTGTAATTACCGTTTGCATCATAAACAGGATATGTTGGATTGAACACCATTGCTTCGTAGTTCATGCTTGTTCCGAACTCACTGCCCACTGTATTTGATACAGGTGCCTGTTTGGAAAAAGTTTGACCATAGTTCACACGCATATCAAATGTGAGCCTGTCGTTGAGCTCAGAGTGATTGATATTGATGCGCAAATTCGTACGCTTAAGATTTGAAGCAAGCATTACACCCTGCTGGTCGCCAAAACCAAGTGATGCACGATAAACTGTTTTATTTATTCCACCTGACATAGAGAGATAATGATCCTGTGAAAATCCTGTTCTGTAAATCTTATCCTGCCAATCGGTGTTTGCACCTTTATCATCAATGGCTAATCCAAGAGAAGCTACTCCTTTACGATATTCGTCAGCAGAAAGAACATCATACGTCTTTGCAATTTTTGAAACTGCAACAGATGATCCAACGGTAATTTTTGCTTTGCCTGTTGTACCTTTTTTTGTTGTAACAACAATTACACCATTGGCAGCCCGTGAACCATAGATGGCTGTTGCAGAAGCATCCTTTAAAACTGTTATTGATTCAATATCATCAGGGTTCAAAGTCATAAGAGGGTTGGTAGGTTCTTCGTCAAACACATCAATACCGTAGTTGTTGATGTTTGCCTGCCCCACACCTGCACTGTTGGAAATAGGTACTCCATCAATAACGTATAAAGGATCATTGGATGAAGTGAGTGAAGTGCCTCCCCTAACTCGTACTGTATTAGAACCTCCGGGCTTACCACTGTTTTTTGCAATGTTAACACCAGCCAGTTTTCCCTGGATACTTTGTTGTGCACTCATTACCATTCCCTGGTTGAAATCTTTATTGCTTACAGCTGAGATGGCCCCTGTTAGATCTTTCTGGCGTTGTGTACCATAACCCACCACCACAATTTCTTCGGTAACTACAGGTTTAAGAATTAAGGTTACGGTGAGGAAATCGCCATTACCAATATTAACTTCCGCATCTCGATAACCTACAGAACTTACAATCAATATCTTTTTTCCTTCAGGAACAGAAATTGAAAAATCTCCATTTGTTCCGCTTGTAGTTCCCGTATTTGTACCTTTTACAGTAATGGAAGCTGAAGCAAGCGGCTCTCCTTTTTCATTTATTACACGCCCCTTTACATCAATAGCAGGAGGCGGAGGAGGAATAACAGGTGGCAATGGTGCCGGTTCATTAGAAATAACCGGGACCTTTTCTTTAACAACAATAATTTTACCTACAATCGACCATGTAAAAGGTTGATTTTTGAAGCAAAGATCAAGCACCTCTGTTAATGGCTGATTGTTGACAACAATCGTAATTTTTTGCCCATTGTCAAGCAGCTTTGTTTCATACCAAAAGTCATAGCCGGTCTGTCGTTTGATCGATTTAAAAACCTTCTCAAGCGAAACATTTTTTTCAGACAAGCTGACGTTTTGAGCGTCACTCCTGGCACTTACCTGCAGACAAAAAGCCAATAAAATAAAAGCAGTCAGTTTCATAATCAGCAAAGTTTTGGTTAAACCCCGGGAACTGCGATGCCGGGGCAAAACGGAAGCAAACAATTTCATACTTTTGTTCAGTTTGGGTTAAACAATAAAAGATCCTACACGATTGTATTACTGGGTAACCTGAATTCTTTCCGCTCCGGCTGCAACCCGGGGCGGTTTTTATTTTGGCAGATATGCCCGGTAATTAAGTTTTTTTCATTGGTAAACAACTGTCTTTTCTCAGGGTAGTACGATCAGTTTCCGTCCTACAATCCGGAAATGTATATTACTCAACTCCAGCACTTTCAGAAATTCTGAAAGGTTGGTGTTTCTTGAAATATCTGCTGTAAATGTTCTGTTGGGAACAGGGCCTGCATATTCAACATCCACATTATACCATTTACTCACCTGCCGCATAATCGATTCCAGTCCGGCATTGGTAAAAGCAATCCGCCCGTTTTTCCAGGAAAGTACTTCTTCAATATCAGCATGATCACTGATCCTCAGCTTACCCATTCCGGTTGTTTGCGCCTGTTGACCGGGCTTCAAAATTCCGTCGGTCTTTCCATTGATGATTCTTACACTTCCTTCAACAAGAGTGGTTTTTATATCGGCTTCATCAGCATATGCATTTACATTGAAATGGGTACCAAGTACCTCTACCTGCATATTACCTGTTTTAACTATAAAAGGTTTCGCTTTATTCTTTGCCACTTCGAAATAAACTTCGCCTGTTATTTCCACACTGCGCACCTTTCCTGTGAAAGCTAACGGAAACCGGATTGAAGATGCTGCATTCAGCCAAACATGTGTACCATCTTCCAATGTTAACTGAAACTGGCGCCCACGGGGAGTTTCAACGCTGTTGAATCCAGTATGATTCGCTGTATTTCCATCATGGATATAACTGAGCTCACCACCCTGTTTTAATGCCAAAGCATTTCCCTGATGAGACAACATACCATCCTTCATGCTGTCAAGTACGAGTGAAGTACCATCGGCCAATATTAAAACTGCACCGGTTTGTCCGGGTGCTATGTCAATCTTTACTTTACTTGCTAAGGATTTATCTGCAGGAGAATTACCTGCATTTTTACTATTTGAGACAACATAGAAAACAGAAACGAACAGGAGAGTTACAACGGCAGCTGCAACAGCAAAACGACGTAAAACATGCTTTTGTTTCCAATAAGGCAAAGCAATTACCGGTCTTTGCTCAAGGATATAGTTGAAAATACGTTCTGATTGCTCCTCACTCATATGAGCATCAGATTTCAGTTCATCCCATTTTTTTCCAAGGAAAGTTTTGAGTTCTTCATCATACTCACCGGCATTTACAGCAGAATAAAACTCCTGTTCCTCGGCTGCAGACATGCGCAGGGATAAATAAAGATCAAGTAAATAGTGCAATCGTTCCGTTGTCATAGATAAGTTGGAGCTGAATTATGGCATTCCGTTCTATGCAGACAACTGACAGTAAAAAGAGGGTTAGATATTTTTAAAAAAAAGTTTGCAGATGCAGAGAACCAGAAAACCTGCGGCAGAATAACTCTCCATGTAATGACGCATTTTGCGCAGGGCGTTAGTCAGGTGTGCCTTAACTGTATTCTGTGAAATATTCAGAGCTCTGGCAATTTCTTCTTTCCTGAGTCCCTGTTCTTTATTGAGACGATATACGATTTGCTCCTTGGGTGTAAGTTGCGCAGATGCTTCTCTTAGTTTTAATAATAAATCCCGCTGTTCAACTCTTTGCTCAATAGAAACAACATCAGCACCATCATATTGTTCCGGTTGAAGCCCGATGATACATTTTTCCCTTGCTGTTTTTTTTAACTGATTAAAACAAAGATTACGGGCAACTGTTATGATCCATGCTTCAAGGTTTTCAAGTTCTTTTAATTTTTCCCTGTGCAGCCACAATTTCAAAAAAACTTCCTGGGTAATATCTTCAGCCATGCAAACTGAATGAGTAATGCGGAGTGAATAGGCATATACTGAATCATGATAGCGGGAAAAAAGTTCCCTGAATGCACCGGCATTTCCATGAGCAACGTTTTGCAGCAGCTCATAATTATCATATGGAGATGTAGAAAGCATGGTTATACAGCAATATCGTTATCGGCTAACACAAACACCGCCTGTACTCAGTATAGAAACAAATGATGTTCATGTAATTCACAAACAAAATTAATTCACAGCAGGCAAAATTGTCTGGTTAACAGAACAAGACTAAACATATTTTGCCGAAATGCACATTTTTGTTCCTTTCTTAATTTACGCAATCGTTCCCGTGAAAAAGAAGTCAGCCTTATTTCCTGAAAGAAAAGAGACTGTCTGAACTTCAGTCAGATATTAAGACACAGTGATTTTTTTAATATGAAGTTTAGTAATCAAATAATACCTTCAGCTTGAGTCAGCATCAGTACTTCTGTATAAACCCTGATTACCGGTTCTGTACCCGAGCTGCGAAGATGCAACCAGTTCTTTTCCATTTCAATTTTCAACCCCACTTCTGTGTTTAATTGCATTTACTTTATTACTCCGGTATCTTTAGTGCATTCTTTTACATCAGCCCCATTTATCGTTAAGCTGTTTTGGTTTGTACGGATGAAACAGTTTCCCCAGCTGCAAATCCCTTTACTGCGTAATAAAGAATATACAGGTAACAGGGAATCATTAATGCACAGAATACGAGTTGAAAATTGTAATGCTCTTTTAAACTTGCAAAAGCTTTGGGAATTAAAGCCCCGCCGGCAATACCCATTATAAGAAGGGCAGAGCCTTTTTCTGTAAACTTTCCAAGCCCGCTGATAGCAAGCGGAAAAATTGCCGGCCACATGAGGGCATTCGCCAGGCCGAGAGCGGCTACAAATCCAACCGACAGGTATCCGCTGGTAACATATGCAGCCAGTGTAAAAATGATTCCAAGAATGGCTGATATTTTTAGTGCAGCCTGTTGCGTAAGATATTTAGGTATAGTGAATAACCCTATCACATAACCCAGTAGCATGGCCCCCAGAGTAAACGACGTAAAGTACTTTGTGTAATCAGTAGAAATGCCAAATCCTTTACCATAAGTGCCGATGGCATCACCCGCCATTACTTCTACTCCCACATAAAAAAATATACAAACAGCACCAAGTAATAAATGAGGAAACTGGAAAAGACTGCTTTTTTCTTTTGTTGCATCGCTTCCTGCAGCCTGTACATTTGCTTCGGCAGCCTTTATTTCCGGCAAAGAAGATTTTAAAATCCAAAAGCCCAGCAGCACTAATGCCGCTGCCATGATAACATAAGGCGTATAAATTTTTGAAGCAAATTCATTCAGGATAGAGTCTTTTACCTGCTGATCATTTGTTGCTTTCACTTTTTCTTCCAGTCCATTTATACCTTTTAATACAAATGCACTCAGTACAATCGGGCTGATGATACCTGCTACTTTATTACAAATACCTACAATACTGATGCGCTGTGCAGCACTTTCAATAGGGCCAATAATACTGATGTATGGATTAGATGCTGTTTGTAACAGGGATAAACCGGATCCAATTATAAAAAGCCCCAGCAAACACATCGGGTAATTTCTATGCGTAGCATATTGCCCGAAAAGAAAAGTGCCAATAGCCATAACGATCAATGCCATGGCCATTCCCTTCTTCATACCTGTTTTTTCCAACACCCAGGAAGACGGGAATGCAAGAAAAAAATAGGCCATATAGAAAGCGGTAGTTACCAAAAATGCTTTTGAATCAGTGTCTAACCCGAAAGCCAGCTTCACATAAGTAATCAGCGGGCCGTTAAGCCAGGTAACAAAACCAAAAACAAAAAATAAAATGCCAATGATAACAATAGCATACCGGTTATTCTGTTTGTCCTGCATAGAAACTTTTTAAAATATGAATCGGGAAAGTACAAAGACTATCTGTTAATAAACACAACAGGGCTTAGTAAAACGTTTGCGTAATATTTATTTCAACAAGCGTTTGCGTAATATTCGTACCGGGTATTACTATAAGTTTGAAGTGCAAAAATTACTTTATGACAATCCACTATGACCGTCGAAAATTTTTAAAACAAACTGCACTGGCCGGTGCAGGCATAGCTTTTCTTCAATCCCCATTAAGCGTTTTCGCTGCTGAACAGCAAACGAAAGTAAGGATAGGCATGATTGCAATTGGATTACGTGGTCAGCTTCACTTATCAGAAATGCTGAAACGGGATGATGTGGAAGTAATTGCAATGGCTGATCCGGATAAACAAATGATGGCAATGGCACAGGCCATTGTAAAACAGTTTGGGAAAAAAGCGCCTGTTGAATACAGCAATGGCAAGACTGATTACAAAAATCTTTTGAAACGGGATGATATTGATGCAGTAATTATTGCTTCACCATGGGAGTGGCATTTACCGCAGGGAATCGATGCCATGAATGCCGGAAAGATAGTGGGCATGGAAGTTTGTGGTGCAATGAAACTGCAGGATTGCTGGGATTTTGTTAATGTATCTGAAAAAACAAAAATGCCCATCATGCCATTAGAAAACGTTTGTTACCGCAGGGATATAATGGCCGTGCACAATATGGTAACCAAAGGAATGTTTGGTGAAGTATTACATCTGCAGGGTGGTTACCAGCATGATTTGCGTGGGGTTTTATTTAATGATGGCTTTACTCCGTATAATTCAGGTGCAGAGTTTGGCGATAAAGGTTACAGCGAAGCAAAATGGCGTACGCAACATTATATAAATCGAAATGGTGAAAATTATCCAACACACAGTTTAGGGCCTGCAGCTGTAATGATTGATATTAACCGGGGAAATCGCTTAACAAAACTGTCTTCCATTGCAACCAAATCAAGAGGACTGAACCGTTATATTATTAATCACCCAAAAGGTGGAGCTAATCATCCCAATGCAAAAATTAAATTTAAACAGGGTGACATTGTAACTACACAATTACAAACAGCCAATGGAGAAACTATTGTGCTGACATTGGATACATCCTCTCCCCGGCCTTACAATTTAGGGTTTCGGGTGCAGGGTACAAATGGCATTTGGCAGGATCACCACGAAGGTGAATTTGACAAAGGGATGATACATATTGATCAGCTTAGTGAAAAACATGTGTGGGATAATCCACAAAAATTCATGGAAGCACATGATCATCCTTTATGGAAACGCTATGAAAAAGATGCAGTTAACAGCGGACATGGCGGGATGGATTTTTTTGTTGATAACGCTTTTATTGAATGTATAAAACGAAAAGTTCAATTCCCTTTAGATGTGTACGACCTGGCAACCTGGTATGCAGTTACACCACTAAGTGAGAAATCGATAGCAGAAGGTGGCTCATTACAAAGCATACCTGATTTTACGAGAGGCAAATGGGCTGCACGTAAACCCGTTTTTGGGCTGACAAGTGAGTATTAATCATCTGTAAGCAGTCATGTATCATATAGCAATCAAAGTTGAACAACAAAACCGGTATTTCTATACCGGATTTTTTTTGCAGCAAAGCTAAAAAAATTGTGTTTTATTCCAGAGTAGTGACAGTCGTGAATTCAGGATAGGAGCTGAATACAGAAATAGTTCCTCCTCAGCGTTGTATATTAACTTGGCTTACTTAAATATGCTGCGATGAGGGTTTTTGTGAGATGCACTTACTAAAGCAGGCTTTCGTATGCTTATTGAAAAAAGTAAGTACCAGAAGATGATTATAAGGAGCAAAAATCAGCTACATACTGTTGGAGCCTATCTTCTTTTTCTATCAGTTTGCGTAACAGAGTAAACTGGTTACCTGCTCGTACGAAATTATGCTCTTCATACTTCGAACCATAATAAACATCATTGTTCAGATAGTCAATTAAAAACCGAAGAGCCTGCATATAAATCATAAATTTCCCGGCATACACAAAATGTCTCTTTTCTTCATCACTCAATTCACCCTTTAATTCACCAAGATACCCTTCCAGGATGGCAAGAAAATATTCTTCCCGTATTTCAATTTCAGCATAATCCTTTTCTTCTTCGCTTACTGGGCTTAAATAAGTACGCAGCATATCACCCACATCACTTATGAAATAGCCGGGCATCAATGTATCCAGATCAATAACACACAAACCTTTATTATTTTCATCAAACAACACATTGCTTATTTTAGTATCGTGATGTGTAGCCCGTGTTTTGAATTGTGAATTGACTTTTATAGTTTCAAATGTATCAACAATTGACTTATTTGAAATAGCAGCATTAATTAATTTTTCTGATTGCTGTATTCTTGCTGAATTCCCTTCTGATAAAGCCTGTTCAAACTGTTTATACCGTAAAGAAAGATTATGAAAGTCAGTAAGAGTTATTTTTAAACTACTCACATTAAACTCAGATAACAGCTTCGTGAGTTTACCAAATTGTACCGCTGCTTCAAAAGCCTGTTGCGGATCCTCCACCACATCAATTGTATGAGAATTTTGAACAAAAGGGCTAAGCCTGAAATACCCATTATCCTGATCAAAAAAAACATCCCCGTTAGAAAGAGTTTTTACTGATGTTATAAATAAGTAATCCGGGTAAAGTTTCTGAAGATAATCAGCTGCTGCATTAACGTTATGAGCTATGGCTTCGGGGTTTTTGAAAACCTGGTCATTGATGCGCTGAAGAATATATTGTGGTTGTCCATTACTGATGAGCCATGTATGATTAATCAATCCATTGCCAAACGGCTTAATATCAACCTGGCTTTCTGCTATTCCATATGCCTGAAGAACAGTTTGAAGCATAAATTTGAATTATAAAATAAAATTATAACCTAAATCATTGACTTGTTAGTGCAAGCGCTTGCGGAAAACAAGTGAAAATACATTTAAACTGTACAAAGGGTGAAACAGAAGTACAGCTTTTATAACAGCTCTAACCTACATTGCTTCACCAGTAATTGACTAATCAAATAATGATGCGTGAAATTTATTGTTTCCCGTCAAATACCACCAATTGTGATTCCAGTATAATTTTATAATAAGTTGCATTTCCGCTTTCTGCTTCACCATTTGATTTTTGCTGCAGTAAATCAATTAATGTTTCGGTGGCTTTTTGCCCCTGTTGATAAGGAAATTGTTCAACTGATGCTAATGGAGGAAAAGCTGTGTAATTGCTTATGGCCAGGTTAGCATAACTCACAAAGCAAATATCTTTATTGATTTTCAATTTCATTTTTTGTGCCTGCTGCACTGCATCCATCGCTACATAATCATTAAATGCAACAATTGCTGTTGGCCTTCTCCTGCCCGACAATAATTTTTCTGTTACTTTACATACGTTTTCCCTTGACAGATCGCAGTTTACAACCAGAGCCGGATCATATTTTAAGCGGCTTTTCGTCATGGCTTGTATATACCCATCTAATCGTTCTTTTGTTGCCGGCAACTTTTCAGGGCCATTTATCATACCAATGATGCGATGGCCTTTTTTAAATAAAAAATTAATCGCCTGCACTGTACCATTAATCATATTGCAGGCCACCGAATGTATGTTGGGGATTTTAGGAATCCGGTCAAAGAAAACTATCGGAATATTATACCGTTGAAGCTCTTCAAAATGTTCGTAATTACTGCTGTTTTTTGAAATTGAAATCAGCAGCCCGTCCACACGGTGTTTTCTCATCGTTTCAATTAACTGTTTTTCCTTTTCAATACTGTCATGTGATTGCCCCATCAGTACAGTGTAGTTAGCCTTATGAGCAGCATCTTCTATACCACTGATTGCAGCAGAAAAAAAAGCTTCGCTTAATTCCGGCAAAATCACACCAAGAGTAAATGTTTTTCCCTGCTGAAAAAAAATGGCAGTTTGATTAGGTTCGTATTTTAATTGCTTCGCTAATTCCTGAACTCTTGTTTTTGTACGAAGCCCAATACTGGGATGATCGTGCAGTGCACGGGATACAGTTGAGATAGAAATGTTTAACTGCTTTGCAATTTCTTTTATTGTTGGCACTATATTTTTCATTAAAATACAACATGTAATGTATGAAATCTTACGCAAACGTTTGACTAAATAATTCAAGCGTTTGTGTTGCACAGCAGCAACAAAAGCAGATCGCTGTTTGAAGAACTATGTTTACTTTACAGAGCATGTTATCAGCAGAAAAAACCATTGATTCAAAAAGGCTTCTTTCACTCGATGTAATGCGTGGGTTGATAATGATTCTACTGGCAGCAGAAAGTTGTTTGCTATATGAATCTTTACAGGCTCTGCACTTACCCGGAGCACTTGGTACAACAGTACAGCAATTTTTTCATCACCCCTGGCATGGATTACGGTTTTGGGATTTAGTGCAACCTGCATTTATGACAATGGCAGGATCAGCTATGTTTATTTCCTATTACTTCAAAACACAGAAAGGAGTAAGCTGGAAGAGTAATTTTAAACATATTGCCATCCGTTGCCTTAAACTGTTTATTTGTGGTACTGCACTGCATTGTGTGTATGCCGGTAAATTAGTATGGGAATTGTGGAATGTGCTTACTCAATTATCTGTTACCACTTTGATCGCCTATTTAATAACCCGCAAATCAGCGGCATTTCAAATTATTTTTTCAATCGGCCTGTTATTGCTGACGGAAGCTTTATACCGTTTTGTATTAATGCCCGGTTATGAGGAGCCTTTTGTTACAGGCAAAAACTTCGGCAACTGGTTGGATATGATTTTGATGGGCAAAATAAATACCGATGGATGGGTGGCAATTAATATTATACCTACGGCAGCACATACAATCTGGGGCGTATTGGCAGGCAGGTTATTAGTAAGTGAAAAAACGTGGAGTAATAAAATCAAACTATTATTACTGGCAGGGGGCGTTTGTTTGCTATTGGGTTATGGATTAGACTGGCTGAATATTACACCCATCATCAAACGCATCAGTACTTCAGCATTTGTATTTTCGAGTGGTGGATGGGTTTTATTAATACTTGCTTTTTTATACTGGCTCACTGATGTTAAAAAAATCAATAAATATGCATGGGTTTTTGTGGTAGTAGGAATGAATGCCATTTTTATTTACCTGTTTTTTGAAACAGTGGGGCTGCAGTGGTTCAACAATGCTGTTGGTATTTTTGCAAAAGGCTTTCTGAGTTTTACAATGATCAATGAAAAAATGGCAGCTGTGATTTCTGCCCTGATAACTTTGTTTGCAGAATGGTATTTATGTTATTGGTTGTTTAAAAAGAAAATATTTATAAAAATATAATGAAAAAAAGAATCATACTTCTATCAATTTTTGGGCTATACACAATACAGTTAATGGCGCAAACTATAACTGTAAATTATAAAGAAAGTGATGAAGATTTCTGCAATCCCGAACGGGGGTTTTATATACCTTCAGGTACAAAAGCCAGTAATTTTATTTTGCTTGATGCAAAACAGTTAAATGCTTATCGTACACAATCGCAGCAATCAGCAGGAGCAACTTATTCTGTACATGTTTCTTTGATTTACCGTGGTTATGAGCTGGATGGGTTTGTTCAACAGCCGTTATCAGACACATTTCTGTATAAACTACAGCAGGATTTTGATGCAGTAAGAAAAGCCGGGCTGAAAATGATTCTTCGCTTTGCCTATACGAATACAGCAAAAGAAGGTGATTGCAAGGGTGAGTATAAAATTTGTCCTCCCTATGGTGATGCTCCCCGGCATATCATGTTGCAGCATATTAAACAGTTAAAGCCTTTATTGCAAAAGAATGCAGATGTCATTGCTGTTCTGCAGGAAGGATTTATTGGCATTTGGGGTGAAAATTACTTTACTGATTATTTCGGGGATGCCTCTGACAATGGTGCCGGGAAGATATTAGACAGCAGCTGGCTGCACCGCAATGAGCTACTGAAAGCATTGCTGGATGCCTTACCAAATAACAGGATGGTACAGGTGCGTACACCGCAGATAAAGCAAAAATTTGTATTTGGCCCGTCTGCAACAGTAAAAAGCCTGCCACTTAAATTTTTAGCTGCTTTTAATGGCTCTTATCAATCAAGAATTGGTTTTCATAATGATTGCTTTTATCCTCGCCTGATGATTATGGAACCTATTATGATTATGGAAGTTCTACGCAACCCAGACAGCCTGCTAATGAAGTATTAAGAAAATATATTGAAGCGGATACAAAATTCACAGTCGTTGGTGGTGAAACCTGCGATGATGCTTTTAGCCCTCAGAATGATTGTGCGCCGTTTGGACATGCAGAAAAAGAAATGGCAGCCATGCATTACAGCTATTTAAATGCAGCATACAACAACCAGGTAAATAATGATTGGGATTCTTTGGGCTGCATGAAAAGCATCAAACAGAAACTGGGTTATCGATTGGTATTGGAAAACGCTGTGTTTCCGAAAAAAGTAACTGGAGGCAGAAGTTTTATAATTCAACTTCAGTTAGAAAACAAGGGTTTCGCATGTCCCTTTAATCCAAGGCCTGTGCAATTAATCCTGCGCAATAAACAAACAGGCAAATTACTTGTCCTGAATTTTAAAGTCAATATTCAACGATGGGTTACAGGCAAAATAGTACTGCAACAACAGTTTATGATAAATACATCAGTAGAAAAGGGAGAATACGAACTATTGCTGAATCTTCCCGATGGTTATAAAAGTTTACAAAACAACCCTGCTTACAGTATCCAACTGGCTAATGAAAGTATGTGGGAAGCAGCAACAGGGTTTAATGATTTGAAGCATGTATTACAGGTGAAGTAGATTCTTCCTTTACAGATGAATAAGTTTCAACTGCACCAACCCTTTTTGGCTCCTATAATTGTTCCACCCGTAACTAAAATAGTCGTTTGCATTTCTTACTATTTGTCAACGGAGAATTTAAAAATAGTCTTACTGTAAAATTGCTCGCCGGGTTTTAAAACAGTTGATGGGAAATGGCTGTGATTAGGAGTATCGGGGAAGTGCTGTGTTTCCAGGCAGAACCCGGAACGTTTATTATATATATCTCCCTTTTTTCCTTTTACATTACAAAGAAAATTTCCTGAATAAAAATGGATTGCCGGTTCTGTAGTATACACATCCAGTTTTCTTCCCGATACAGGTTCTAAAACAGCAGCTGCATGCTTCAAATGAGAAGAATGTTCTTTTTCAAGAACGAAACTGTGATCATATCCATTACTTAATCTTAACTGAACATTATCCTGGTTAATGTCTTTGGCAATTTTTTTAAACTCTGTAAAATTGAAAGGAGTATTTACTACATCAGCTATTTCACCCGTTGGCACCTGCATGAAATTTACAGGCAAATAAAAACCGGCAGGTATTTTTAATTCATGCCCGTCAATGCTTGTTGAAAGATTACCTGATAAATTAAAATAAGTATGCTGTGTTACGTTTATTAATGTTGTCTTGCTTGTTTCTGCCCTGTATTCAATAGTCCAGCTATCGTTATCATTGAGCATATACGTTACTTCCAGCTTCAGTTCACCGGGAAACCCTTCTTCCAGGTGAGGACTTGTATAAGTAAATACAATTCCTGTTCCCGAAGCGTTGGTCAAGGGGCGGGCAGAAAATACTTTTTATTAAACCCTTCCAAACCGCCATGTAAATGATAGCCCCTTCTTTTACCGGCAGGTTGTATGTTGCATCATCAAGTACAATTGTGCTTCCTGCAATACGGTTGGCATATCTCCCCACTACAGAGCCGAGATAAAATTCATCTGCCTGGTAATCCGGCTGTGTATCGTAACCCAATACTACATCAGCAAGTTTGCCATCTTTATCTTTTACAAATAAGGAAATAACAATAGCTCCTAAATTTGACACGATCAACCTGGTTCCATTTACATTTTCAATTGTATATGTACTTAACTGAGGTAAGGATTTATTCTTCTTCACTGTTTCTGTTTCCGTAGTAATACTTTTAGCTCCTTCTTTCACTTGCAACTGATTATAAATTTTAATAAAAACAAAGGGGGCATAAGGTGCATATACCTCTTATAAAAAACTGTCCGATAAAAAATTATAATGGAACGACTATAAATTTAGAAGTTGCAGTTTTGGCCTCAGGGATCTGCCCAATTTCTGTCCAGCCGGAATTTGATTCAACCAATCCAAAGTTTACAAAGTTCTTTGTTGTACCAAGCACGCTCCTTTTAATTGAGAACTCAATAATATTTTTTCCATTGACTGTTTTTAAACTTGAAAAAACAATGCGTCACTAAACGAAGCAACAGGTGTCCATGAAAATGCAGTTTGCGCTCCGGAATGTTTAAATACATCTCCCCAGCCACCAACAGGACTGCCTTCTAACAGGAAATCTGCGCCGGCATGAACCGGGTAGTACCATGTGTTAAAACCAGTTGCAGCGTTGTTATCTGCATCCATATATATATCAATAATTTCCATTTTCATATCTGCTGTACCTTCTAAATAAATATTCAACATATCACTGGAGGCAAAGGTTTTAACAGCAAGCAGGCTGCCGCCATATGTTGCTGCATTCTCATAAGTATACTCTACATATTGCCAATCAGAAAAATCTCCGTCAATTTTAATATTCGGACCAATGATGTTTACAGTGTCAATAAAGATGTTGGTTTCTGTACCCTGCTTTGCAGTAAGTGATACAAGAAAATTGCCTTTCTTTTAAACACATGTTGCGGTGCCCGGGCAGTAGAAGTCTGTCCGCTTCCATCACCAAAATCCCACACATATTCTTTAGCATTGGTGGAGAAATTGGTGAAGTTTACTTTATAACCATCAGCCACATAACTAAAGACAGCTTTTAAGCCACTGCCGCTTTTGTCTTTTTTGCAGGAAATACTGCCTATGATCAACAGCAGCATACCAAATAAATAAATATTCCTTTTCATAATTTTAGTTTTAGTAGATTAATTTATTTTCAATTGTTGCTTAAGGTTATTCATTCCATTATTCTCTTCTACCCATACATCAACATTAGCAAGCCTTACGGCATACTCAATTCTTGCTTTTAAACCGGCAGCTCTGTCCGCAATTCTCAAATAAAGATCATAGTCACCTGCAGGTATTCCGGATAAACTTACATTCTCATTAACCGCAAGCGTGCCTTCAGGCTTGCAGGTTCTCAAATCAACAGCCATCTCTTTTTCATAATACAAGCCTGTTGTTTTATTTTTCAAAACCAGGTAAGTGATTTTCCTGTTGTAAAGTGGAGCATACCCTTTATTGGTAATACTTATGCTTACCGGCAGGCCTGAATTTACCGCCGCCTGTTTACTTGTTTTTGAGTTGACTAACGCCAGCCTGTAGCCTAAGTTTGTCTGAAATTCATCAAAACAACCGGAGGTTTTCCACGCATTGATCGTTGCCGGATACCAATCTAAATTGAGGTAAGTCCACTTCAGCAATTTCATCTCATTCCTGCCCTCATTGCATGAAGGGTCGTACCCTGCCGATGGCGGACAGGTTTCACCGCCAGTTGGCACATACAATGCTTCGTTACTTATATATTGTTTCTCCGCAGTAACATTACTGTAAGTGCCATAATCTGTTCCACCTGTTAAAAAACAGTCGTTATGATGACCCACTCTTGCCCTGTTCTCATTTGAATAAGCAATGTCCGCTCCTACAGGTACTGTGGTATTAAAGATTTGCTGTTTCATTCCGGGTGTTCTTACCTGAACCATAATTCCTTCGGGCAAAACACTCAGCAGTTTATTTAATACAAGACGTTCATTATCGGTCGTGGCAAGTCCATTGCTTGAATCGTGCCATTCTCCCCATGCACCAATAAGCCCGGCCTGCACAAATGCAATAACATCTTTGTTTGTTTCAAAGACCGTCTTCAACTGATCAAGGTGTTGCACAATAATTGAATAGGGCGCATCCGTACCAGTCATATTATCTGTATAAGCAAATCTTACTATCGCCTTTAAACCGGCGTTACGTATCTTATCAAGATCGCCCTGTATTAATGAAAGTTCTGCTGCACTGAGAGGCTGACTTTTAAACGCATCAAGATAAAAACCCTTAATACCATTGATACATTCTGGCTTCTCAGAATACTTAATTGCGCCACATTTAAAGCTCCTCCCTCAGAATAAACAATCATTGTACGGATAAATCCCCGTTCAGGATTAGGAAAAATCGTATTTGAAATGGTATAATTTACTCCATTATCAACAGGTGCAGGATCTTTCTTCGTTTTCCTGCATGCTGTATTACAACACAATAAAAGAAATGTAAAAAACAGTTTATAAATCCTGATTAATTTCATAATTCAATTTTTAATACCAGACAGAAAAACACAACAATCCATTATTAATACCCGGTGTTCTGAATGAATTTCCCTTTGCCTTCAGCAATAGCTTTTAGTGAAAAAGGATACACTACTTTGTTCGGTCCGGTAAAAGTTGACAGTGTTACTTCCTGGCAACGGCTCACAAATTTTCCATGGCGGATAAGGTCGGCCCTGTATTGTCCGTTTTCACACCAGAACTCATGGCTTCTTTCTAATAAGATCAAATCATTAAATGCAGACAGTGAACTGTAGCTTGATAATTGTTTATCAGTTAACCCAGCTCTTCTTCTTACTACGTTTACCAATTCGATCGCTTCAGCAGTTGGTGCACGGAATTCGCAATGGCTTCTGCTTTTGACAATAACACATCAGCATAGCGGTACATAACAATATCAACAGTTGTAAGGCCGGTTGTTCTGGCTGCATCGGGATTTATTTTTAATGGAATAGGGCCCCAATCAAGTATACTTCCGGGATTAGCTTTGTTATAAGTAATACCATCTGTTCCTGTATATTCTGCAATCAGCATTTTCTTTCTTTTATCATTCGCCTCAAACCTGTCATAAAACCACCAGGTACTTGAGATGGTTCCCCATCCTCCTAACGGACCATAATTTGACGGCAACACCATCAGTTGCCATTGATTTTCGCTGGTGCCAGCATAATCACATGGAATAGCCCAGATAACTTCACGACTTGCTTTTGCTCCTTCCAGGTCCCACATGGCTGAATAATTCGCATCCAGTGAATAAGTGTTGTAAGCAATTATTTCATCGCACAATGTTTTTACTTTCGCCCATTTTTTTTCATGAAGGTTCAGCCTGATGTTAATCATTTTTGCAAGTGCCTTATTAAACCTTCCATATTCTGACGCAGATGGCAAAGGCAGGTCCGCTGCTGCAGCTTCAAGATCGGCTTCGATAAATGCAACCATCTGATCATTTGTCAATCTTGCCAACGGCTCTTCTTTCAATGGATTTTTTAATATATCCAATGGAGCAACTACAAACGGTCCATATAAATCAAACAGGGTGTAAGCAAGCAAACCTCTTGCACAACGCACATGTGCAATAGCCTTCTTTTTTAAATCTTCGCTTACAGTTGATCGTTCAATCAGATCAATTGTAATGGTCATACGGCTTATCTTATTATAGAAGTCATCATAATAACGGGTAAATGCAGCATCCTCTGCCCGGTAATTTTGTAAAGAAGCTGTAAGCTGATCGCCATATTTACCATGCAAAATTTCTGTGCTGGCATCACTTAGAAACATAACACCTCTTTCTGATGTTGAAAATATTCCATCAAACCAAGCTCCTCTCAGAGGGTAATAAGCTGCATTTACCATTGCATCCAGGTCTGCTGCAGACTTAGGGAATATATTCGGATTGATTTCTGAATAATCAACAGGCTTCAGGTCTTTCGTACAACTGTTTACCAGTAATACTAATGGCAGGAATAATATTAATGTATAGCGTTTCATAATTTTTCTTTTAGTTGTAAAATTTAAAAGTTAACGTTTAGCCCTATGGTAAATGTCCTGATATAAGGATATGCCGCTGTGTAAGAATCTGTTTCCGGATCAACCCCGTTATAAGGACTGATTACAAAAAGATTCTGTGCATCCACATGCACACGTGCAGAGCTAAATACATTTTTTAATATTTTACGTGGAATATTATAACCTAATGAAACATTCTGTAACCTTATGAACCATGCATCCTGCAGAAAGAAATCACCAACACTGTAAGGCGAAAAACCCCAGAAAGAACTTGGATTTGTTGTAGATGGATTTTGTGGTGTCCACCTTTCCTTTACTGATCTTAACGCATTGTAACCATTTGAATAAATACCGTAAGCACTGAAACCGTAAGCAGTGTAATTAGGGTCGGTCATACGGCGGCCAAACAGGGCATTAAAATCAAAATTGAGTGTAAAGTTTTTGTAGGTAATTATATTGGTGATACCAGCCATAAATTTTGGATCATAACTGCCAATCAATTTGGTATCTGCATCATCAATTCTTCCATCAGGTTTTCCCATTTTTATAAACCTTCCGTTTGCATCTACCATGGGGTTTCCGCTATTATCCCTTGCAAAACCATCAATGTCTTTAATCTTAATCATACCCGGTTTAAGTTGCGGCTGAGATACAGGCACGGCTTCACCAATCTGTAAAATACCATCAGCTATCCTGCTGTACATAGCTCTTATCGGATCATTTGCGCTTTCGTAGATATTAGGCTTCCAGTCAGGAGCTCTTTCCTTCCAGGTGTCTTTGTAACGGGATAAAGCAAACATTGTTCTCCACTGCAGGTTATTGGTTTGAATGTTACGTGTATTGATAGTTACTTCAAAACCTTTACTTTGTGTTTTTCCGATATTGGCAATGATTGTATTTACTTCCTGATAAGAGTTCAATGTTTTGGTTGCTAACAAATCTGATATTATATTATTAAACACTTCTACTGAACCATCAATTTTACCATTCAAAAGAGAAAAGTCTAAACCAAAATTTGTTCCGGTTGTTGTCTCCCATTTCAGATCCGGATTTTCCAGTCTTGATAACGAAACACCAATCAGTCTCGCATCATTTCCGGAAAGCCATGCCGGATAGGCACTGTAGGCAGCAAACGCATTACTGTTAATAGTAGCATTACCAGTTTGCCCATAACTAAACCTGAATTTCAGCTGAGAAAAAGTATACTTAAGGTTTCCGAAAAAGGGTTCTTCTGCAATATTCCATGCTACTGCAGCAGAAGGGAATGTTCCCCATTTATGATTTGCTGCAAAAACACTGGCACCATCAGCACGTACAGTAGCGGTGAAGAAATAACGGCCGTTATAATTATAATTCAACCGGCCAAAATAAGAAGCAATTAAATTCTTTGAACCGGCAGAATTGGTTGGCAACTGAATACTTCCTGCACCAAGATTGTTCCATAAAAAAGCATCAGTAATAAAACCGGTTGCACCTGCACTGTTGAACTTATTAATGAATTTTTGTTGAGAAACACCGGCCAGCAAATCAAATTTATGTAAATCGTTCAGCGTTTTGGTATAGTTGGCCGTTGCTTCTAATAAGTAGTCATCCTTATCAGTATTGGAAACAAATGCCCTTCCATGTTCCAGAGCGCCATGCAAAGTTGTAACAGGTATATAGCTTTGTCTTTTTGCATAACCCCTGTCCATCCCTGCTTTTAATTTGATAGTCAGGTTTTTTATCGGTGTAATATCTACAAAGAAGTTTCCCAGCATTCTTTCTGTTCTTCCTTCATCACTTATTGTTAATAAGGAATAAGGATTGGGTTGCAATGCCAATTGCGGGTTTAATGGATAATTACCATCCTCATCAATCGCCTGTATGTGCGGGCCCTGCTGTATAGCAGCTCTTATGATCCCTGAATTTTCATACTGGTCTCCACCCAGCTGTGCATTTAAATTGTCAATTCTGCTTCCTGTAAAATTAAAACCAACCTTGAAGTACCTGTTTATCTCCTGGTCAATATTTACCCTCACAGAGTATCTCTTAAACCCTGAATTTTTTATGATACCCTTCTGATCATAGACATTTCCTGATAAAAGATACTTGGTATACTTAGTTCCGCCCGACATTGACAGGTTATGCTGTGCAGTTGATCCGTCTCTTGTAACAAGATCAAACCAATCGGTACCCCTGCCAACATTATTAATAGCATTCTGTGTATATAACTTTATATATGGCCCGTTCACAGGGTTTGCTTCAGCTTCTGCCAGTGTTCTTCCGCCATATGGTGCAACATTATTTTCAAACTCCCAGTTTTCTCTTGCTGCTTCATTGCGTACCTGTTTCCATTCATTTAACGGGAGCACATCAAACGGGTTCTTAAATTTTTGAATGGAAAAATTATTTGAGTATTGAACTTTCACTCCACCTTCACTGCCCCTTTTTGTTGTAATAAGCACTACACCATTGGCAGCCCTTGAACCATAAATAGAAGTTGAGCTGGCATCTTTCAGCACTTCGATTGATTCAATATCATTTGGATTAAAAGAACTCAGAATACTTTGTGTTCCAGCCTGGTACCTGCCACCGCTTTCAGGTTGCTGTAGATCACTGATAGGAAAACCATCTACAACAAACAATGGTGCGTTACTTGCATTAACAGAACCGGCTCCACGTATTAATATATCCAAACCACCGCCCGGCTGTGCGCTGTTCTGACGGATAGTTAGACCGGCAACTTTTCCTTTAAGCATATTGCCAATTTCCGGTCCGGAAGAAATCACAAGATCTTTGGTCTTTACAGATGAAACAGCTCCAGTAAGGTCTCTTTTCTTTTGTGTGCCGTAACCAACCACCACCACATCTTCAAGTGTTTTGATTTCCTGCGACAATTTAACATCAACGCCTCCTCTGCTGTTAACAGCAATTGTTCGTGTTAAATAACCAACTGATGTAAAAATCAGAGAGTCTGTAGCCGAAGTAACAATTGAGAAATCTCCTTTAATATTTGTAGCAGTTGTATTGGATGTTCCTTTTACCTGAACTGTTACATTCGGTAATGGATTTCCCTCCCTGTCGGTAACCTTACCTGAAATTGTTTTCTGTGCTTCTGACTCAAAAGCAAAAACTGTAAATGCTATTATAAACAAAAAGCATTTTTTAAGAAATTGAGCTTGCATATAACGTTAGTTTTAGTAATTGGTATCTTTAGATTTCTACTACTAAAGTGATACATTTTATTTAAAAAAGATACTTTGAGCAAAGTGGATATGCCCGGGTTACTCTGTGCAAACGCTTGTTTTTTGGATGCAAACGGTTGCGTGATTTTTAAATAATCACTGCAATCTTAATTAAATGGAACTCCCTGCTGCTGAAATGATGGTTTTAAAAACAATAGCTATACAGTAAAACAAAATCCTCCTGTCATATTGTGAGAATGCTTTTAGCCTTTTAAAAGTAATTATGACTATTGTTTCTTTATAATCTAAGCATCTTCATATAGACGTGCCTTTGAATGAGGCCGGGTAAGTCAAATTAGGATCATTCAAACCCAGAAGTAATAATAATTTTAAACTATCTTAACCCTGTTTCTAAATAATCTGGAGTCACTTCAACCAAATCATCATAAACAGAAAGGATATTCAGGTTTGTCGTGGTTTATTTTTCAACCTTAACTCAGCGAATGAACTATGGAAGGTTAGCCTGGAAGATAGTTTTACAGATTGACTGATTACTGTCTTTGCTTAAATAAACAACTCTTCACGAAATTGGAGCAGTACGATAAAGTGCAGAATGCCGGACAAAAGTCAAATCAGCTAAAAGAATATTTTAAATGATTTGGCTGGCAAACCACATGTAAACAAATAAAACAGTTATGGGACTATAAAAAGGGAGTTTAAAAAAAAGCCCCCAATAATGAGGGCCTTAACTGTACCGGAGGATTTACCTTTCTCTAACCAGATTATGGAGGATTTTATTACTTTTTCAGAATTTATACCCTTTTTAGTATAAAAATAAAACATTCAACTTGTTACAAATTCAGAGTTTCCTGTCATGTGCAGAGAATATCAGTCGAAATTCAAACTGTCTGAATGAAGCTTGAAGGCCGTGTTTATGGTGATTTATTTCTGATACTCAAAAAAACCAGCAAAAGGGCTTATTACTCTACCACAATCTCATCTGCAAAAGTCCATGCCGGCTTTCCTTCACCCGGATGTCCTTTAGGGCAGGCTTCCAATGTTACAGCCGTTACACGGATATATCTTGCATTGGTTGCCGAAAATTTTACTGTGAAATTTTTAATGGTTGATGCGGTAACAGTTGGGGGAATATCATTGACCAGGTTTCCCACTTCAACAAAATTCTTTCCATCAACTGAAATTTCAAACTTCACAGATTTGGGAAGAAAAATCCAATCCCTGTAATTCTGTAAACAACCCAATGCCACCAGGCTGATCATTTTTTCAGAGACAAGATCAACGGTTGCAATGAGATTGTCTTTATTAAAGCCATGCCAGTATTTACCGGCTGCATTCTTTGCTCTCACGCCATCCGTTAACGAATTTGGCCCGTCAGCCGGGTAATATTTTGAAAATGGAATTGCATACTGCACATTACTTCCAATTGCTTTGTGCATAACAAACGACTGCTCAGCAGGAACAAGGTTCATCACCTTTCCATTCTGAACGGAAACTGCTTTAATGGTTTGAGAAGTTTCAATTGAAATGGGGCCTTGATATTTATTCCCTGATGCAGTTGGAACAGAACCATCTGTTGTATAATAAATAGATACCGTCGGAATTTCAGTAACCAGGTTTACTTTCAGCTTTCCATTTTCAGATATAGGTTTAATGTCAACTGTAAAATTGCCGGGTGAATAGTGCAATCCTTTCTGATCAAATGCTTTGAATTGAACTTTTAACCGTTCATTGAAACTTGTCCAGTTTTTATTGGCGGCTGGTGACCATACTGTTTCTGCCAATGCCAGCATTCTTGGTAGTACCATGTACTCCACATGTTCGGTGGTAGAAATAAATTCAGTCCAGAGATTTGCCTGAGCACCCAATACATATTTTGCTTCTTCAGCATTCAATTCTTTGGGGATAGGTTCATAGTCGTACACTTTCTTTAAAGTATTAAAACCTCCAATGGCCAATGGTTCACCTTCAGGTCCCGCCTGGTAATGATCAAAGTAACAGGGAGTGCCCGGTGTCATTACCACATTATGATTCATTTTTGCTGCCTGTATTCCGCCGCTTTCACCACGCCAGCTCATTACAGTTGCTTCAGGAGCCAAACCACCTTCGAGTATTTCATCCCAGCCAATCATTTTTCTTTTTTTACTGACGATGAATTTTTCAATGCGCTTTACAAAATAGCTCTGCAGTTCTTCTTCATTCTTCAAGCCTTCTTTCTTCATACGTGCCTGGCATTTGCTGCATTGTTTCCATGGGCCTTTATCTACTTCATCGCCACCGATATGAATATAAGTTGAAGGGAAGAGAGCAATTACTTCTGTTAATACATCCTGTAAAAAGCCAAACACTTCATCATTACCTGCACAGTAATTGGATGACATGTTGGTATAATTTCCACCGGTCATTGGCAACTGCGGCAGCTGTGTGCAACTGAGCTGAGGGTAAGATGAAATTGCCGAAGCAACATGGCCCGGCATTTCAATTTCAGGAACGATGGTAACATTCCTTGCTTTTGCATATGCCACAATTTCTTTTACCTGTTCCTGTGTATAGTAACCACCATAAGTTGCTTCTTCACCGGGTTGTGCCTGCGGTCTTGCTCCCCAGATCTTATCTGTCTGATCAACTCTCCACGCTCCTGTTTCCGTGAGCTTCGGATATTTTTTGATCTCGATTCTCCAACCCTGGTCATCTACCAAATGCCAGTGAAAAGTGTTCATCTTATACATCGCCATCAGATCAATGTATTCTTTAACTGCATCCGCTGAAAAGAAATGACGGCTTACATCCAGGTGCATTCCTCTCCATTTGAATCTTGGATAATCATTCACCTGCATACAGGGTACCTTCAATGCAGCATTGGTACGAACCTGTGGCAATGTTTGTAATAAAGATTGCAGTCCGTAAAAAATACCACCATAACTGTTTGCTTTAATTACAATGGTTGATTTGTTTACCATCAGCTGGTAACCTTCCTCTTTTATTGAAGCATTTTTATCGAGAATCAGTTCAATTATTTTGCCTGCAGGTTTATTAACAAGCAAAGCTGTTCCTGAAATATGCCTTATGGTTGATACAAAAAAATCAACTGCCGGCTTTAATGCTGTTTGTTCAGCTTTAAAATTCACGGACGTTTTATTGTCAATGAGGAAAAACCCTCGCCCATTTTCACATCAACAGGTTGAGGAATGATGGGCGACTGCTGCGCCTTCATCATAACCGGAACTGACAAAGTGATAAGCAGAATTATTTTTTTGAATAACATAACTACTGTTTTAAGTAAACACTGTGTTTAATCGTATGTGCAAATTGCTGCTGGTAAAACTGCTGAGTTGATTTCACTTCTCCTTCGAATGAGACACCAGTCCCCCATAAAACCGAAGCAGATTTCAAAATCATCTTTGATTGAGATTGGCATAGTCACATATATTTTATTATAAAAAATTAATCCATTGTTTCGTTGGCAGAAATAGTTGCCGCTTCCTGTTGATGCAGATCAAACACAATAATTTCATTCGCCCCTTTTTTTAGCCAGGATGCAGGGCAATACAGTTTTTGCTGCGGCCCGATATTCCAAAACCTTCCAAGGTTATGACCATTAACAAATACAACGGCTTTTGAATAGTTGCTGAGATTAAAATAAGTATCGCCGGTTTCCTGTAAATTGAAATTACCTTTGAAAAAATTACAAAGTTTTGCAGCAGGTTGTTTACCTGTTAGCGCAGGCTGATGAGTTGCCAGAAAATGTTCATCCATTGGAAACAGGATTGTTTGCCAGTTCATTAACGTCATACCATTTAGTGTAACACGATCAGTAATTCCCTTACGATCAATCATGAACTGAGCAAAGTTGATATGGCCCATTCCTTCCACAAGAATTTCAAGAACCGGATCTTTCACAGTTGTTTTTGGCAAATCAACTTCCCATTTTCCTCCATCACGGTAAACCGTATCAATAAACACTCCGTTTAAAAATACTAATGCATAATCATGCGGCTCCCATATTTTCAGTGTACCGCTCTTATGCCCAATAAGCGTTGTTTTATAAAGGATGAATCCCTGGTTCTGCCCAAATGATTCCATTGGTTGCGGCTGTGGAGTTTTGATCGATGGAAGCTGATAATCCCAAAGCGAAGAAATCCGTTTCATTTCAACAGACGGTATTTCAATCATCTTTACAGCTGCAGGAAGTTCAGGAATTTTATAAGTCACGTATTGCTGAATCAAACGACGCAGCATAAAATATTTTGCTGTTGGCTGTCCCTGCTCATTGATGGGCGCATCATAATCATAGCTTGTAAGATCAGGCTGATACTGTGTTGGCGAAAATGCATTCGCACCTGCCGTGTAACCAAAATTGGTACCGCCATGAATCGCATAAAAGTTGAACGGTTTTTTGTTGTTTAATAAGTACTCCACTTCCTTTTTTAACCCATTGGTATCAGGTCTTGCCCATTTTTCTCCCCAATGAGTTAACCATCCGGGATAAGTTTCTGCACTGAAGGAAGGTACATTTGCATTTCTCTTTTTCGCCTGTTCAAAATCACTGTCGCCGCTTCCGCTGTCTAAACCTATTGCTGCACCATCAATGTTTCCTGCTTCAAGCATAAATGGAGTTGCACCGTCAGCAGTATAAAAAGGAACGGTGATTCCGTTCTTCTGCCATAATTTCCGTAAGGTTTCCATATACTCTTTATCATTGGCATAGCTGCCGTATTCATTCTCTACCTGTACCATCAGTATTGGTCCGCCGTTTGTGCATTGCAGCGAAACAACTTCCTTTGCCAGTCTGTTGATATATCGTGTTGCAGCTGCCATATATCTTGCATCCATACAACGGATTTTAATATCCGGGATCTTCAGCAGGTAAGGAGGTAATCCGCCGAAATCCCATTCTGCACATACATAGGGTCCGGGGCGGAGGATGACCCACATACCTTCTTCTTTACAAATGCGTATAAAAGAAGCAACATCCCTGTTAGCAGTTTTGAAATCAAAAACACCTTCCCTTGTTTCATGATAGTTCCAGAAAATATATGCTGCAATTGTATTGCATCCCATTGCCTTCGCCATTTGTATTCGCTGGCGCCAGTACTCCCGTGGAATACGTGCCGGGTGCATTTCTCCGCTGATCATCTGGATGGGTTTACCATCCAGTAAAAAATCATCTTTCCCGAGTTTGAACTGATGCGTTGTTTGTGCAGACACTTGCAATGCCAGCAACAAACAAATCATAAGAACTGAATATTTTACCGCTTTCATGTTTCTATTTCTTTTTTAAAATTTCATACAGTGATTTGATCTTAACATCCCTGATTTCCTTTGAACTGAAATACCTGTTCTTTACTGTGAGGACTTTTATGTTCTCTCTTTCAGATCAAAGTAATTCAAATTCACTTAATTAATTTTATTAACAAAACTGAACATCCACTTCACCGGGTTTTGCCAATCCTTTCCTTTGAAAGATCCAACAGGGGCTTTGATTAAAACGGTATTCCACCCTTTCTTCAGTTGAATTTTTGTTCCTGCCCTGTATTCATACCCTTCATCAATTAATGGAATTTCTGCATTTCCTTTTTGTCCGCCACGTTTCCATTCAGGAGAAGAAATCAATATCCCATTTACCCAAACCTTACTTTGCTTAGTATCCCATTCATTAACAGGCGGAGAATCTGTTGCAGGTGAACGGGAAAGATTATTAAAACCGATCCAGCATTCCTTAACTGCATCTTCATTACTCCAGATTTTTGTTACTGCATACCAAGTCGTGTTTTCTTCTGGGTTAACGATTGCCCCTTTGATGAGTGGTGCCCACCAATGCCTTAATATAATTGTGCCGCCAACAGTTTTGAAAGATGGCTTCGATTCGTCAAAATTTTTCTTCTCCGGTTCGAACTGCTTGCTGAGTTCTCCATTATTTTTATAAGGACCATAAAGATTCCAAATTAGATCAGATTGCTTCGCATAAGGAAAAGAAAACTGCTTAAAATTATATTGCTCCTGATCAAGCAGCCGGTTTTCAAATTGTGTAAATTGTTTTGCCGATTGCGATCCAGGTTCACCAATACCGGCAACCCATCCTTTCGTGCCACCACCTTTCCATGTACGTTCTGCAAAAGCCAGCATTGCCGGGTAAACAGGATTCATCTTTAATACATCGTCTTCATGTTCCACTCTTCTGTCGGGCCACAAACAAAGAATAGCGCCTTTCATCTTTGTTGTTTCCTTTTCCTGATCACCAATCATCCGGTTGAAGATTGTTACAACACTTTCCAACGGATCCATATGATTGATATAAAGATGCCGTGAATCAATAAAGGATTGTATGGTTGAATCTTTATCACCCAGATCACTCATCCACAACTGCCGGATGGTTTGATCATCGATGTTTCCACCCGGACTCCAGCCGATTGTTTGTTTCCCCAACTGATGCAACAGCATTATCATTTCCGGTAAAAAATTTTTGTTGCTAATTTTTACCTCATCACCACCCATATGAATATAAGGCAGATCATAAGTTGCACAGAATTCTTTGAGGATATTCTTTACAATCACCATCCCTGAATCACTCTGCATATCTGTTTTCATAGCACGTGTAAATGCTGCACTATGACCCGGCATATCAATTTCCGGAATAAGTGTGATGTATCTTTCTTTGCAAAACCTGATCAGCTCATTCATATCTGCTTCAGAATAATTCAGGCCCTTGTTGCGCAACATAGATTCTGGAGCCGTTAACTGTGGATATTGTTTAACAGCTAAACGCCAGGCAATATCTTCTGTAATATGAAAATGAAAGATGTTGAGTTTGTATTTACTCATGATTTCAATCTGCTGTTTCAGCAATTGAATGGATTGATAATTCCTGGCAGCATCAACCATATATCCTCTCCATGAAAAAGCAGGCCAGTCTTTGATTTCACAGGCATCAACAAAAGATCCATCCCTCATTAACTGATCCAGCGTTTGTATTCCGTTAAAAATTCCATGAGCTGTTGATCCACTCACAGTAATCCTGTTTGCGGTTACTTCAAGCTTATACATTTCCTCCCCTTTTTGCAAAGGATCGAATCGCAATTCAATAACAGGGTCAGCAGCTATTTGAATTGAAACAATGTCAGCACTCAATCCTTTTGCTGCTAACAGGTTTTGCAGTTTATATGCTTCTCCTTTGAAAGCAACATTTTTTACAAGAATGCTTTTACAGTTAAACAACGGGAAATAACCTTCTCCCCATTTCAATTGTTGCGGTAGTGGAAGAATGGATGGCTTTGGCAGAAGATCATAAACAAACGGGTAGACAAGATGCTTCCACAACAGGTAAGCTTCGCCTTTTAAATGAAGCCCATCATTGGTAAATGTTTCTTTTAATTTTCCATCTTTATTGCTGAATGCATTGTTTAGATCAATAAACAGGTAATGATGCGCAGCTGCATTCGCCTGCAATGTTGCATTCAACTGCTTGATGAGTTCACCATTTTTTGTATGGGTTACAAATTTCCCAAATGCATTATTTACCGGAAGAATGCTCTGGACATACAACTGTGATGAAACAGATTGCTGATGAACATAATCACTGACGAGTAAAATGTTTTTCAGTACGCTGTCAACTGCAATACCCTTTGCCAGGTCATTGATACCGATGAGCAGGAATATTTTTTTGGGTCTGCGTTTTACGATTTCATCGAGCCTGTGAATGACACCTGCAGTAATATCGCCGCTGACGCCCCTGTTTTTTATATGCAGATCATTGAATAACTCGCTCCATTCAGCTCCATCCGTAATACTGTTGCCCAGAAAAATAATATCATCTTTTGTTTGGGGCAAAGTCCTGAAATGCGTTACCCGCTGATGATAGTAAGTTGTAAAAACGGAATCAGGAAAAACAGGAAGCTGAATCATTGCATTCCTGTCTTTCAAAGTCATAGTATCTTTTTGAGCTGGAGCATACAGACTAACAATAGCAGATAACACAACAAAAATAAATCTCAACTTTATCATAACAGTTCTTTACTGATTATTAACAGACAGGCTCTTATTTTTAGCTGATGACTTCTTCTGTGCAAGATATAAACCAACTGTTACCAGCATTACTCCGATTAATGTATAAACGGTCAGCGGTTCTTTTAGACTTACAGCAGCAATCATAAAACCAAACACCGGGCAGAGAAACAGCCAGTATGATGCAGTTACAGGATGATGTTTCAGTAACCACAGCCAAAGCTGAACTGCCCCGATTGAAACAGGAATTGCGAGCCAGATAACTCCGCTGAAAAAATGGACATCGAATTGATTCAGTTGATGATGGTAAGTAAGGAGTAAAACCGGGATCAGAATAATTCCACCAATCAATGTTTGCCATCCGTTGATGGTAAGAATATGGAGATCATTCCATTTCGATTTGGAAAAATAAATGGCGCCTGCTGAATAAGCCAGCATACTTGCCAGCATAATAAAAATACCATCAACTGTTGCAAAACTGTTTTGCAATAAGGGCCATGCCGCTGTAAATACGCCTGTACTGCAAAGCAATAGACTCATCCAATGCTTTACTCCCATTCTGTGATCGAACAATACGGCAGAGATGATACTGATAAATACGGGATTGATTGCAACTGCAAGGCTGCCTAATCCTGCCGACACTCTTTGCATAGCAATAACATACAGTCCGAGATAAATACTGATGTTCAGCAACCCGTAAATTGCAATAAACCCCCACTCCTTTTTTTGAGGCAACCGTTTACGCAAAACAACATGTGCAAAAAGAATCATCAATGAACCCCCGATAAAGAAACGGGCAACAGCAATGACAAAAGGCTGCGATGATTGTAACGCAATTTTGGTAGCAGTTGAAGCCGACGACCACAACAACGCAAACATGATTCCATATAGAATATATTTCCAGTTCATTATTCTTCAGTCCTCAGCCAATTAATCTTTATCTCATAAAAATAGGAATCCAATCCTTAGTCGACGTTTATTTTAAACGTGGATGCAGGCAATTGTTCGCTATTCACCAGGTTGGCATCTGTAAAAGGTTTCCATGCATAGTAAACGAACAGAGGCTTTTCTTTTACTTCTATAATGATTGCTTTGTTCTGAACAGCAGCACCGGTTTCTGTTTTCCCATCCAGCGAAAATCCTCTCACTGGCTTTTTATCGGCAGTCTGCAACCCTTCTGCCGCATACTGAAACGAAATAATTACCTGCCCGTTTACATACTTTGCTCTTAGAGGTAAGGGGCCCGATGGAATGACTTTCCGTTTATAATCTTTATACAAGGTCCATCTTGCCAAACGTTCACCAACCTCTTTTTTATTGGTTGGATGCACATCATTTTTAAAGCCAAGATCACTGCAGACTGCCATGCCCGTATGCTTTGTTTTGTTCAACAGTTTCCGTTGCTCATCCCTGAACCAGGCCCAGAGTTGTGATTGATAATGCAGGGAATCGATGGAAGATAACTGCACCCAGTAAAAAGGCATTGCAGGTTGCTTCCATAATTTCCGGTAATCTTTGATGAGTAATTGTTGAAGATCACCGTACTCTTTTACACGCTCAGGTTCCTGTGCATTACTTTCACCTTGATAACAGATCGTTCCTTTGATGGGCAAAGACAGAATTGATTCTATCCCATTTTCAAATGCATAGCCGGGTTTATAGGCATGCGCAGGACCTGAAGAATCTTCATTCAATAATTTATTGCCACCAACATTTTGCATTCCTCTTTCACGAATCCATACTGGCAATGCATCATTCATCAACCAATTGCCGTTTAGTTTCTCTTTAAACCGCTGATTCCTTTGTAATGCTGCCCTGCTGATAAATGTTTCGAGGGGTGCACCGCCAATAGAAAGATTGATCAGCCCAACAGGTATATTTTCAGAACGTATGATTTCCTTTGCAAAATAATAAGCAACAGCGCTCATTGTTTTGACTCTGTTGCTGTCGCAAACTTCCCACTCGCCACGGTAAAAATCATTTTTATTGAGACGAGTGATGATTGAATCAGTATAAGCAACGGCATATATATTCTTTCCTGCAAAAGATGGATTATAGAAATGCAACAGAGGTTGATTTGTCTGATTGACTTCATCCCTGAAGTGTGCTTCCTTCTGCATGGGGAATTCCATATTACTTTGCCCAATGCATAACCACAAATCTCCAATCAGAATATTCTTCAGTTCAATCTTCTCCTTACCACTTGTGATAAGAATATTTTGTGGCTCTGCATTTGCGTTTTTCTTATTGAATACAACAGTCCATGCTGAATTCTTACCTGCAACTGCGGTTCTTTTTCATGAGAGAAAGAAACAATTACTTTATTTCCCGGATTAGCTTTACCCCAAATACGCACCGGCTGCTCCCTTTGCAAGATCCTATTGTTTGCACGGATTTTTGCCACCTGCAATTGGGCGGTGGCAAAAAGAGGAAGAAAAAATATCAATAAAATAAACTGTTTCATAGACGAACGTAATTACCATTTCATAACTGTAAATACAATCTGCGCATAATTATTTCGTTCATACAAAATCCCGATCTTTTTATTGTTTATCAGCACAAGATCAGAATATGCAGCATGATCGCCCTTTGACCCTCCTTCACTTTTATCGACAGTATAATTTTTGTTCCATGTTTTTCCATCATCAAAACTGATACGTAAAGTGAGGTTATCCCTTCTCTTTTCATCAGCTGCATTACAAAATGCAACAATTGCCTTTCCTTTCTTTTTACCAATGGTTAAAATACTTCCCTGGTTTACGGGATCAATCAATGTCTGATCAAAATAAGTTGTATCCCATGTTTGACCACCATTACTGCTGATGGAAACGATTCTTGCACGCACATCACCTTTCTGATTACGGCTGTTCATCATTAACCGGTTATGACTTAATTCAGTTGCCATTGATTCATTACTGCCCGGTACATCAACTGTTGCACCAAGATTAAATGTTTGTCCATGATCATCTGTATAAAATCCATGTGCTTCATAATCCATTGCCCTCTCTTTTGGATTACCCGCCGAATGATTAGCCGCAATGAAAATTCTTCCTTTATAAGTTCCTTGTTGAAACTGCATTGCATGACCGGGTGTATTGGCATAACTGCGCCAGTCTTCGTTGAAATGATAAGCTGCATTTACCTTCGGTTGATTTGGCTTGTGAACCTGTGTTGTAATATTTACTGTAGCGCTCCATGTAATACCGCCATCAACAGATGTCTTATACCATACTTCACGCAATCCTTTTCCTTTTCTTACTTCACCTTCATGATTATTACCGGTGTTATAAAACAAAAAAATCCTTCCCTTTGGATAAGCAGGATCGGTTCTGTCAACAACGGGCGCAGGATTACCAGCCTGCAATGAGTCTGCATCCACAACAGTTTGCAAAGCAGTCCATGTTTCACCTTTATCAGTACTCCGTTTTAATACAATATTAATGTCGCCAAAATCACCGGAGCCGTTTACACGGCCTTCACAAAAAGCAAGCAGGTCGCCATTTGGTAATCCAATAATTGCCGGGATGCGGTAACTTTTATGACCTTCTGTGCCCGATGTAAAAACAGGAATCAATTTCTGTTGTGCAACAGCAACCATTACTACTATTAAGGCCGCTACAGTTAATTGTACTTTTTTCATGGTTGAATTTTATTTCAGGTAATCACTTAGTATTTGCAAACAATACCATTCCTGCCTGGGCAAATGAAAAGGCCCTTTGAATAAATTTCCTTTAGCTGTCTGTGCTATCGTTCCATCACGGTGCAGGTAACCAAACCATTCGCCGTATTCTTTATCATGAAAATGTTTATACGAATAAGCATGTACCAGTTTATGCCATGCTGCATATTTTTCGTTGCCTGTCATTAAGTAAGCAAGCAGTGTCGCTATGATCACTTCATTATGTGGCCACCAGAATTTCATATCCTGCCAGTATTCCTGTACAGGTTTGTTGTACACATCACGGAAATA
The DNA here is from genome assembly GCA_016713085.1 of Chitinophagaceae bacterium. Taxonomy (NCBI): domain Bacteria; kingdom Pseudomonadati; phylum Bacteroidota; class Chitinophagia; order Chitinophagales; family Chitinophagaceae; species Chitinophagaceae bacterium. The sequence goes on from JADJPV010000001.1 coordinate 219,926, forward strand.
CAAAATACCTCCATATTCTTTATCCCATCCACGTTCCCACATATAATCGAGCATCTTACAACCCAATGAAATTAAATGCGGATCATTGTTTCGATGTTTTGCTTCGTGCAGGATAAACCATGCACCTTCAATTGCATGACCGGGATTAAGTGTGCGTCCATCAATATGATCAATAATACTTCCATCAGGTGCTACCTGTTCCATCACACACTGAATATCATCTTTCACAAAATAAGTTTCAATTTCATTGATCCATTTACTGATCCATACATCACAACGTTCATCACCAATGATCTCCCGCAACTGCTGTGCAGTGTTGGTCATAATCATGGGTACTCCAATTCCCTTTGAGGGTCTGATGCCTGAATACTTTGGTTCTAATTTTTTTTCACCTGTTGAATAGGCAATACAGTTTCCAAAAACTTCCCTTGCTTTATTTGCAGCTTCCTTATCACCACTGGCCTTAGCGTAGGCTGCCGCTGCAATTACATAAAATGTTTCGGAGAAATAATATCTCCGCTTGCGAATTGGTTTCCCATCTCTTGTAACATGAAAAAACATTTGTCCATCGCTGTCAAAGCAATGTTTGTTTAAAAACTCATAGCCAAGCTTTGCGCCATCAAGCCATTCCTGTTTTTTCTCCACTGTATTGTAGAGGGTTGATAAGAGCCATGTTGCCCGTCCCTGTATCCATACCGCTTTATCATCATCAATTAGTGAACCATCTGCATCACGCATCAATAAAAAGCCTCCATATTCTTTATCATAAGAACAGGGAAACCAAAATGGAACAGTATCATTCAGCAACTGGTTGCTGTAAAATTCTTTTAATGATTCCAATTCATGTTTTATATAACCCATCTGATTACTGATTTAGTTGTACTGATTTCTGTGCGGTATATTATTCATTTTACATCTGCAAAATCATTTGCTTTTGGCCGGAGAAAATACAATTGAATAACCAATGCGATGAAAACAATTCCTGCCATCAACGCAAAATCTTTTCCCAGGTTTCCCGCATCGGTAGCCTTGCCCAGCAGGTCAGTAATGAACGCACCTGCAAACACACCCGTCATATTCATCAGTCCATAAGCTGTTGCTCTGTGCTTTGATGAAACAAACTGGCAAAGGATCGGCATATTGTTCGCATCAAAAATTCCATACCCGAAACCAAAACAAAATGCAGCGCCAATAACATGAAACATGGAATGTCCAAAACCAATCAGCATTAATGCCGGCATTGTTAAACCCAACCCAATGGCGCTTGTATAAATTCTTCCACGCAAATTTTTCTGAACCCATCTGTCAGAAAGAATTCCTCCAAAGATGACACCCAGAAAAGAAGATGCGGCAATCGTGATCGTTGAGATGGGTCCTGCCCTGCTCATATCTATATGCAGGTTCTCTGCAAATAAAGTAGGCAGCCAGTTCTTTATACCCCAGCCGGGTAAACTCGGTACAGCAAAATAGAAAAGAATAATCCAGAAAGAAATATTACTGAACAGCAATCCAAGTCCTTTAAACAACGGTATCTTTTCTTTTGAAGAAACCAAAGCAACTGTGTTAATCGCATCGGAGACTTTCTTCTCCCGTAAAAACAAAATCAATACAACCGAATAAACAATACCGATTATTCCAAAGGAATGAAATGCCTGCTGCCATGAAAATTTATCTGCAATGGTTGCACCAAACCCACCAAGAGCCTGCCCCATGTATAAACCAGTCATGTGAATACCAACTGCCAGTGATCTTGTTTTGGAAGAATGAAAATCTGCAATCAATGATAAGCCTGCAGGAATATACAGCGCTTCACTGATTCCCATGATAGCTCTTAACCAATAGAGCTGATTGAAAGTTGTGGCATAGCCCATTGAAAAAGTAACAGCCGACCATACAAACAAACTTCCAACAATAAGCCATTTACGGTTGAGTCTGTCAGCGATCATTCCTGAAACCGGACTCATAAAACCATAGATCCACAGAAAGATAGCCATCAGTCTTCCGAAATTTGTGGCCGACTGCAATTCGGCAAGATCGATCATCATGGACGGCTTCATGGTTGACAGCATTTGCCTGTCCATATAATTCAACAGAGCCACTACCCAAAGTAATGCAACTAATATCCAGGGATATTTTTTGGAGTAACTCATTTGATATCAGAATTAAGTTTAGCTGACAGTATATATGGCGAACGAACACCTGCTTTTATTTCCCCGCTTGGTATCAACACCTCATTTCCCCACTTAAATGCAACTGTTGTTACGGGAGTATCAAACGGAATTGAATCAACGACTGTCCACTCATCGGTGATTATATTATAGCATAACACTTCTTTGCAGAAACCCGGATGCGACATTTGTAATTTATTTTTTTGTTGTACCAGTTGCTGCTTTTTCAATTCATCTTTTTCTGCATTGATCGCTGCAATCAGCATCTCTACTTTATGAAATGTTTCTCCTTTATCTCCACCAAACAGCAGAATGGAATGTGTACCTGTTGCCATTCCTGTTCCTGCAGATAAAGTATAGGGTAAAGATTTTTTTTCTGCCCATTGGTTTTTTGTAAGATTGAATTCAAAGGCGGAACTGTAAAGATTACTGATGCCATTTGTATTTTTCCTGCGGCCACCGATCAGGAAAATACTTTCATGATCTTTTGACTTTTGAAAAACAAGTACAGCATGCGATACAGGCTTTGGAATCAAAGGCAATTGTTTCCATCCTTCAGCAATATGATCCATGTCTAAACTGAAAAACATATCTGATACGCCTTCAGCTTTTTCACCACCTGCAATATAAATGCTGTTTCCATGAACCGTCATTGATGCATTGGTGACAGCAACGGGAAGATCGGGTAAGTTCTGAACAACAAGCGTTGAAGCGTTTTGAGCCAATTGCAGAAGAAATACTTTATTACTGATCCCCTGTTCATTTTCTCCGCCTGCATAAACAATCCCTTTTGATGTTGAACAGCTGGCTGCATAAGCAACAGTGGCAGGAAGTTTAAACTGCTTTTTCTGCAAAACAATTCTGCTCCTAATTTTTACATAAACAAATACATCATCATAATATTTTTTCTTGCCACCAAGCCATGGCATAGCATCGGGGAAATTTGCCCCGCCGGCAACTATCATTTTATTTTGATAAATACCTGCAACAGGCCCGGCAAAACCTAAAGATTTGCTTTGGTTTTTGGCAACAGGAAGTTCAGCTGCAATTTTCCATTGCATAGATTGTCCCTGTTTTTTTTGAGCAGGTATTGCTGCAGTAAAAAACATGATTGAAACTGATAACAGAATTAAAAAGCGGTTCATTACTAATTATACATTCACAGCAGTTTGTAAACGTGAAGAAAAGCTGTTGAAATTGATTTGTTCCGTATCTTTTTTAAATAACTCAAATTCAGCAGATGACATATTCTTTACCGGTAACCGAAACTCACCGCAATCTATGCCAATCAGTTTCATATATGCTTTCCCGGTTGCAATGCCCCCGTACTTACCGAGTAAACGAATCATATCAATTGACAGCTGCTGCAGGCTATTTGCTTTTTGCAGATCGCCTTTGTTAAATGCATCGATCAGTTCGTAATACAAAGGTGCAGCATAATTGAATGTACTTCCGACTGATGCTTTTGTTCCGAGTGCTAAAGCAGGCAGCATGTTTTCATCTCTTCCCCAGAGCATATCATATTTACCGTTGGCAAAGTTGATACAGGAAAGAAAATCCATAAAATCTTCATGCGTGTATTTGATACCGGCAAAATTGGGAATCTTACCATCTATTTCTTTCAGCAAATCAAACATGGGAAAATCAACTCCGGTTAAAACAGGAATATGATAATAATAAAAAGGCAGATCGGGAACAATAGCTGCAACTTCCGCACAAACTTTTCCAAGCATTTCCACATTTGCAGGTTTAAAATAAAAGGGAGCAGTAAATGAAACAGCATCAAGCCCTACCTGCTTTGCATGCAAAGCCAATTCTTTACAATCTGTTATACTGGTGCCGCCGGTTAAAGGCATTACAATAAAATCTGCATCATCTTTCGTACAGGCTGCCCATGCTTCTGCTACAGCTTTCTTTTCAGCTGTTGACATGGAAACTCCTTCACCGGTTGAGCCGCAGATAAAAGCACCTTTTACTTTATTTGCCTTCAGCATTTCATAGTATGCCGGTATTACAGAAAGATTGAGAGATCCATCTCGATGCATTGGTGTAAAAGGAGCAGCAATTAATCCTTCTAACGGTTGAATATTCATAAAATAAATTGATCGTTGGATAATAATAATAATTTTTTAAATCCAGGGGCAGGAATGCCCCCGGTTGATTTCGATTGCTAATGAGAAAAAGTTATTCCTGTTTTAATATACCCTAACAACTTTATGGTATGTCTTTAAAATAATGTGCACAGTTTTGAACAATTTATAATCAGGGTTTTGTAGTTGGATATCCGGGGGTTTGATTCACAAGCGGGTCATTCGTCCATATTGCCGGTTCAATCGGCCATAAAATCTTATACCCCTGTGTAGTTTTATCTAAAACACCATAAGGATGACTGGCGCTTTTAAATACGAGTGGCTCAGTACCATACTTCATTCTTCTTAAATCATGCCAGGCTTTCCCTTCGTAAACAAACTCTTTATTCCGCTCGGTAAATATTGCCAGCTCATTTGCATCCTTCGATGAATTAACAAAAGGAGTTGGATCAGCAGCAGGTGCAAATGCACGGTCTCTGATCTGTTTGATGTAGCTTGATGGATCACCTCCTTCAGCATTTACTATTTCGGCCAGCATTAATATTCTGTCAGCTTCCCTGTAAACTGGCCAGTCATCAGTAAAGTATCTTTTATTGGCACTGAATGTTCCAAGAAATTTAACTAATGCTGTGTTTCTAATTGTTACGGTATCGGGTTTTGCAGGCATTCTTTTTGTTACTTTGTAATAATCATAAAATGTAGCGTCTCTTCTTTTATCTGTTACAGCATACGATTGAAACAATGCAAATGTGTAGCCATAGCGTTGAATAATTTGCTGGGAATTTGTAGCTCCTATATTCAATGGATCAACAAGCAGCGAACCGCTTGCCAATGAATCTTTATAATGAAGATTATCAAAATTGAAAGTTGAATAAGTATATGTTGCAACGTTCCCCATTTCTGCTTCACCGACTAAATAACGAATAGCAAAAATAATTTCATTGTTATTTTTTTGACCATAAGCAAACGCATTGGCAAAACTTGTCTGCAGTGCATTTCCTGTTACAGTGTTTAAAGCAGTTTTCGCCTCAGCCAAATCAGCAGTTGTTCCATATACTTTTGCAGACCATAAGTATACTTCTCCTTTCAGCATGAACGTTGCTTTGGGACTCCAGAGACTTTTATCTGTTGGACTTGCTGCTGTACCAAATGAAGTAACAGACTTATTCACGTCGCTCTTAATAGCGGCTAATACTTCTGCTTCGGTTGATCTTGCTTTACGAAGTGATACCGGATCTGTATTTCCATTCAGCACTTCAGGCTCCAGCCTCAGCGGAACACCACCATAAGTACGAAGTAATTGAAAATAATAGAATGCACGAAGTCCATAAGCCTGTCCTAACAGATACTGTTTTCTTGTTTCAGAAAGGAATGTAATTGCCTCCACTTTTGAAATGAACAAATTGATCTGTAAAATTGGACCATAAAATCCTGCCCAACTGCCCACACCTGCTGAGGTTTCATCAATTCGCTGTTCAATAATCGGCAATTCATTTAAGGAAGTATTCTGGCGGTCTACATTGCTGTAATTGCCCGAACGCATTTCACCTAAACGCAGAAACATAAACTGGTTATCCCGGAATTGTTTATGGATACCTACCATAAAATTATTTACCTGTGATTCATTCTTCCAGAAATTACCATCGCCAAAATAATCTTCCGGGGCCAGTTCAAGTGTTTTTTTGCAGGATGATGATGCAATGGCAATCATCAGCACCCATAATATATATTTAAACTTATTCATGATAAAAGCTTTTTATTTTAATAATTAAAAGGTAAGAGTAGCTCCAAAAACCAACTGGGTGGGTATTGTATAAGCACTGTTTTGAGATCCGGTACGTTCCGGCAAATTCAACTGCTTATTCGTTATATATCCCAGGTTTTGTCCTGTTGCTGTAAGAGTTAATCCTGCTATTTTCGCTTTTTTCAGCAATGAAGACGGCAAAGAATAACTCAGTGAAACCTCTCTGAACGCCAGGTAATTTGATTTTACCCAGAACATGCTGCTTGGCCTGTCGAAATTCTTTGCATTCAACTGATCGGCCCATACATACCTTGGGAATTTTGCATTTGGATTATCCGGCGTCCATGTATCTTTTACAGCATCTGTTGGAGCAAACTCACCCTGCGCATTAGCTAATGCCCATAGCTGCATAAAGTCCTGCTGAACATGTCCCAAACCAAAATCTACCCGTGTAAAAAGAGTGAAACCTTTGAAAGTTAAAGAGGTATTGAAGCCACCTGTCCAACGTGGAATTTGACGGCCAAGCGAAACCATATCTCTTGTATCAATTGTATCATTTTTATCAACGTCTTTCCACCTCATATCACCTAACTGAGTTGACATCCACCCTGCTGCAAATGTTAACCCTCTTTGAGTCATCAATTGCTGACTGGCAACTCTCCTTCCAGCCGAACCATTATACCAAACCTGACCGGCTGCTAAATCTATTTTATTGTAGTTGGCAAGATCATTTGCGTCTCTGATGATTCCTTCACTCACAAAGCCAAATACTTCACCCCACTCCTGGCCTTCCTGGAAGCCGCCTACCCATATAACCTTGCCTGTTTTAGGATCATAAATTTGCTGACCTCCCTGCCTGTTGTTTGCAATGCCATTAAAGGGCAGTTTAAGAATCGTATTCTTATTGCGTGCAGCATTAAAGCCAAACTGCCAGGTCAATTGTTTATTCTGAATTACTTTGTAAGAAACTTCCAGTTCAAGACCCCTGTTTCTCATACTTCCGTTATTGGTACGGATGCTTGAAACGCCTGAAGAAGTAGGTAATAATACACTGGCAATTTTATCGTTTGTAATTCTGTTATAATATGCAACAGACGCATTTATCCTGTTACTCAAAAATCCCATATCAGCTCCAACTTCTACAGTGTTGGTTTTTTCCCATTTCAACTTAGGGTTTGCAACACCGGTTTGCAAAAACCCAATGGTTCCATTGTATGCAGTTTGTGAACCATAGGCCCCTTGTAATTCATAAGTTCCTATACCTCCTACATTACCATTTTCACCCCAACTGCCTCTTAATTTTAAAAACGAAAGCCAGTTTTTGGTTGACTCCAGGAACTTTTCTCTGTGAGCCATCCATCCAACTGAAAAAGCCGGAAAAGTTCCGTATTGATTGTCGCCTATAAGTCTTGAATAACCATCTCTTCTAACAGTGAATGTGGCAAGGTACTTTCCATCATAATCATAATTTAAACGACCAAAACCAGACATAATCCTTTCCCTTGAGTGATACGAATCTGTACCCCTTGTCTGCTGATCAATGTTATTCTGTGTTAATGCTAAATCCTGGAAATCTGCAGTTGGCGCCAGTCTGCCACTTGCTGCAACTCCCTTGTTGTAAGAATCGTAAAATTCAAAACCAGCCATTGCCGCTACACTATGTTTCTCAATGAATGTTTTATCATAATTTATAATGGCATTGTAAGTTTGCCTTATTGTACGGTCAAAAGATGCGGATGTACTTCTGTCTCTGTTCCAACCGGTATTAGGATTGGTTAAACTCATAATTCCGGTACGGAAATCCTGGTTAAACGCTTCATTGAAACCTTCATCGTACATAATAATACCACCCACTTTAAAATATAAATCCTTATTGATATCTGCTCTGAAAGCCTGGTTAAGTGTGAATTTGTCCGATTGATTTTTTCTCTTGTATTTGTCAATGTTAATAATGGGGTTACCATCGCTGGCATCACGGCCCAGAATTAATTCCCCTTTTGAATTAGTACCTCGCATGGTTGGTGGTGCAGAAAGCATACGGCCCCAATAATTTGTTTCACCATTTTGCAGCGATTCATCCCTCCAGTTAGCTACGGCTACCTGGATACTGCTTTCTGATTTAATCCATTGATTAATTTTATAATCACTATTGAATGAAAAATTAATCCTGCGGTAAAAAGTAGCGAGAGACAGTCCACCTTCGTCATAGTAACCTAAATTGGCAAAATACTTTCCTTTGTCGTTACCACCGGTCATTCCAATATTATAGTCCTGTGTTACTGCAGTGTGGTTTAACCCATAATCGCCATAATTAAAATCTTTGTAAATCAAGTCAGCATAAGTTCCGTTAGGGTCATAGTTGCCGGCAGCATTTGTTTTAATTACATCTTTCATTTGTTTCCAGCCTGGCTGACTCAATAATTCCTGGTTAATGGCATCTAAACGCATCACACTCCAGATAGCCCTTGAATCATAATTACCATCAAGAATATTTCCCGATGCATCTTTATAAATATTGCCTGTACCTCTTGGGCCAACGCCGGCAACATTGGTAGCAGCCAATGTGCCATTCTTCATTGCCTGCTCAGCTCCCAAGCGTGCCCACTTTATATAATCACCTCCGTCTACAAAATTATAAGGCACGTTAAGATAGTTATATCCTCTTTTGACTTTTAGAGTAATAGAAGAAGAACCAGCTTTGCCTCTTTTTGATGTTACTAAAATAACACCATTACTTGCTCTTGCACCATATATGGCTGTGGCAGAAGCGTCTTTCAATACTTCAATACTTTCAATCTCTTCCGGATTTATATCACTGAGAGAACCACGAATCTGACCATCCATAATTACCAGCGGGCTTCCTCCTCCATCAAAATTGGTTCCTCCCCTGAGAATAATTGTTGGCAATGATCCCGGCCGGCCTGTACCTGTGGCAACTCTTAAGCCAGGAATAGTTTCCGCCAATGCCTGTGCCGGGTTTGAACGAACACCTGTTTCAAGAAATTTCCTGTCGAGTTTTGAAACAGATGAAGTAAGTTTTGAACGCCTTACTGTGCCATATCCTACCACCACTACTTCTCCCATATTTGATGCAGAAGGAAGTAAGCTGATAGTAAGCACAGCGGCTTCTGAAACCGTGACTTCTTTTGATGTAAATCCAACAGCAGTTATTACAAGTACATCTCCTGTTGCAGCATCAATAGTGAATAGCCCGGAACTATTGGTTTGTGTACCAACATTTTTCCCTTTCACGATAATAGAAACACCTGATAGTGGTGAATTATCCTCCTGGGATACCACACTACCGGTAATTTTTTTTGATTGCGCAATTAATGTTGCAGAAATCATGAAGCAAGTAATCAACAGCCCCAATTTTAAATAAGCAGATCGCATACAGCGTTTTTTTTTAATTTTATGTATTATGTATGACATAATAAAGTTAAATAGTTTTTTCCTTTCCCTCCAAAAAAAAGTAAATATTTTTTAACTTGCTCATAACCAATGATTAATTTATGCTTTTTAGAAATATTTTTATAAATTTGCGTATTAAGTAGTACATAATATGCAAACACAACTCCTGAATGGTCACTTAAAAACAATTGAAACTAGCAGCCTTGTTGATAAGGTTGAAGCCAATCTTGTGGGCCTTTTGCAGCAGCAAAAATTGAAGGTGGGAGACAGCATTCCAAAAGAATTGGAGCTGGCTGAAGCATTGGGTGTAAGCCGAACTGTAATCAGGGAAGCTTTGTTGCGTTTGAGGATGATGGGCTTGATTGAATCGAAAAAGAAAAGAGGTTCAGTAATTACCAGCCCGGATCTTTTTGGGAATATGAGTAAAAGCATGAACCCGCATATTCTTGACCCTGAAACTTTAAAAGAAGTATTTGAAATAAGATTGGTTCTTGAAATCGGGATGGCAGATTTTTTATTCCACCGCATTACAAAAGAAGACATCAAAGAGTTAAGGAAAATTGTAGAGAGTGAACCACCTGTAACACAGTTCCACCTCTTTCATGTTGAACATGAAATTGCCTTCCATGGCAAGCTGTATGAAATAACAGGAAATGAAACGCTTAAGAAATTTCAGAAAATGCTGCTGCCTGTTTTTGATTATGTACATCACAGCGTGCTTTTAAAAAAACAACCGCCGCTTAGAACATTCACTTCACATAAAGAGTTAGTAGACATTCTGGAAAAGGGAACGCCGGAAGAATTCAGGAACGGTATGCGCCATCACCTGGAGAACCACTTCGCCAGATTATTTGAGTAATCAAGAAATATACAAACCCCACCAAGCAAACACATTGAGTGATTGCTATGCTTACGTTAATCAATAGTCAATTACTTTGTAAAATAAAGTGATTACTAATTAATCCTGATCTTAAAAAACTAAGAACTATTTATTAACTTAAGCAACAGAAATACTCTCTAAAGAAAAATCCACTTGTTTTGAGGATATACATCATTTGACTTCAGACCATCTGAACCATAAAATACAAAAAATCACTCGGGAATTAGATAGCGGGAAGCCGATCATATCTACCCTCGAAAATATGATTGAAAACTCGCTGAAAAAGGCTTCAAATATCAATAGAATATGGACTTCCAGCGATACTGAAAACAAAAAGAATTTGTGCAGAATATTGTTTCCCGGTAGCGTTTATTATAATGCAGAAAATCACACTTATCTAACCAGAGAAATGAATAAATATTTTGCCTTTATTACTACGCTATCAAATGATTATGGTGAAAATAAAAAAGAGACTTCATCGAAAATATCGAAAAAGTCTCTTCCTGTACCGGAGAGCAGACTTGAACTGCCGACCTTCGGGTTATGAATCCGATGCTCTAACCAGCTGAGCTACCCCGGCTTTTTAGGGGGGCAAAGATAAGGATTCAAACCGTTTCATGAGCTCTTTATACACAAAAAAACATCCCTCTGCATGGAGGGATGTTTTTGAGATTATTATTTGTAAAAAATGAGTTCTTACTGTTTCAATACCTGGTCAATTACATGCATTACACCGTTGCAGGTAAAAATATTGGCGGGGGATATTTTTGCGAAAAATAAATTCCGGTTTCCCTTTACCCATCCTTTGTTTAAACCCATAATACCGGTAATGTTGTTCTTCGGCGCAGGGGCCATGGTTGCAATTGCTTTGTAATGACCCAGATCCCAGGCAAAATAGCGGCTTTCACTGATATGATACTGAAGGATGTTTGCCAGTGCTGCAAGTTGCGCCGAATCAGTAATAGCTTCAATACCGGCTGCATTGTTAAAAGGTGCGGGCAATTTTGAAAAAGCTGTATTAGTGGGCGCAAAAAGTGTAAAATTTCCGGGTCCAGTGAATGCTCCAAAAAGCCCTGTTTGTATAAGTGCTGCATTCAGTGATGAGTATTCCGGGTAAGTCATTAATACCTGCGCTATGGTTTCAGCAGGCGGAAGCAGCACATCGTCTACTACATGAATAACTGCATTAGAAGCTTTCAGATTTGAACAAAGCACCAGTGATTTGCCATTCAGCAACAGCAAACCAAAACTGTTTGATGTATAAACCAGGTTATCATTCTGGCCTTCTTCAGGTTTGAGCGTAATCGCAGAACTTCTGCCTAACACAAACTGCTGACGCAATTTCTCTGCACCCAGTAAATGATAGAGAATCATATTCCGTAATGCATAGATCGAATCAGGATCAGTTATCCCGGCAATATTTACGGCATTATTAAATGGAGCAGGCAATTTTGAAAAAGCAAAATCAGTTGGTGCAAAAACCGTTGCATCTAAAGTTGAAGCCGATAAGGTTGATGTAAGGTCAGCTTTTGCAACTGCGGCAAGAAATGTTTTAAAAATGGATGGATGCTGTAACACCTGTAATACATTTTTATTTGTACGTGCGGCTACAGATTCTTCCATTATACTGCCGTATTCTTTTTCAAAATTTGCGACAGCTGCCAGTTTTTCAGTTACAAGCTGCTGCGCCTCAGCTAACATAGTTTCTTCTGTTGGTTGCTGCAGTTGAGAATCTTTGCTTTGTTCTTTTTTACAGGAAGTGATTAAGAAGATGCTTACAAAAAGTGTAAGCATTCCTTTTGTGAAATACTTTTTCATAGAATACATTTTAGTGAATAGTGCAAGTGGAATTTCACTGTAAACTATAGAAAATAACAGGCCAAAGTATCAGGAAAAAGATAATCAGGTGGAAAAACATTACTGGCTGTTAAATCCACTTAATAAGTAATCGTACTAATAGCAGTAAGTTCCCTCTTATGAGTTGAGCAATAACCCTATTTTGCTTTTAAGTTTTGCAGCATTCGGCAGCATGACAGCTTCTAACGCCATATTCATTGGTACAGCCGGTAAATTAAGTGCGCCCAATACTTCAACAGGAGCATCGAGCCATTGAAAGCAATTGTAAGTAATTCGGTATGCTAATGCTTCAGCAAAGGAATTGTTCTGTTGCTCTTCAGTTAATACCAGGCAGCGTCCATGTTTTTTCACGGTATTAAAATAAATTCTTCGTCTAAAGGAAATAATGTGCGCAGGTCTATAATTTCTACGGCTCCATCAAAAGATGATGCTGCAGCTTTCGCCCAGTATACACCCATGCCATAAGTAACAATACAACAACTCTCCCCATCGTCAACAACATCTTCATCAGCTTTTAAAGCAATGGTTGCTTTACCTAATGGCAATAGATAATCTCTTGATGGCTCAATTGTTTTTGCATCTTCTGTTCCCGGCACTTTGCTCCAGTATAAACCTTTATGCTCAAGCATTACAACAGGATTGGGATCAAGAAAAGCTGCTTTAATCAAACCCTTCATGTCAGCAGCATTGGAAGGATAAACAATTTTAATTCCTTTTATACTCAGTAAGATTGATTCAATACTTCCACTATGATAAGGACCGCCGCCACCATAAGCACCAACCGGAACACGGATTAAAGTCTGCACAGGAAATTTTCCACAGCTTAAATAAGATGATTTGGAAATTTCTGTTACCAGTTGGTTCAGTCCCGGATAAATATAATCTGCAAACTGAATTTCAACAATTGGTTTTGCCCCCACAGCACTCATTCCAACTGTTGAACCAATGATATATGCTTCCTGTATGGCTGTATTGAATACACGGTGATCACCAAACTGATCACCCAATGTTGCAGCTTCACGAAAAACACCTCCTAACCGTTTACCAACATCCTGCCCGTATAACAATGCTTCCGGGTAATCTTCCATGATTTCACGGATGGCAAACAATGCAGCATCAACCATAACTATTTTTTCCTTTCCTGCAGGTGAACGTTCACCGGTTTCTTCTGTAACAGGAGTTGGTACAAAAACATATTGCTCAACTGTTGAAGGATCAGGCTCTGCTGCAACAGTGGCTTTATTAAATTCTTCTGTGATAAAATATTTTGCAGCAGCATTGATTTCATCCAGTTCCACTTCATTGATTCCTGCGTCTATGCACTGCCGGCACAGTTTTGGAAACGGATCATCAGCCAAAGATTTCTTCAACTCGCTTTCACTTCTGTAAAAATCTTTGCGTACACCGCTGGTATGATGATTTAATAATGGAACATAAGCCTGGATGAGATAAGGTGTTTGGTGTTCTCTTACATAATCCACCACATGCTGCATGGTTTCAAATGATTCTGTAAAATCACTTCCATCACAACGGATTCTTTGCATGCCGGGAAAGCCTCCTGCATATTCATAAGCATCCATTACTCTTGTTTCTTCTGCAGTTGCACTGATACCCCAGCCATTATCCTGTATTAAATAAATAACGGGCAACTTCTTTAACACAGCAAATTGAAAAGCCTCGCTCACTTCGCCTTCTGTAATACTTGCATCACCCAGTGAACAGATAACAACAGGATTTTTTCCATCTGCTGTTTGTTGAAATAATTCCGACTTGATTTGTTTTAAATACTGAAGTCCCTGCGCAATACCTGTTGTTGGTATCACCTGCATACCTGTAGCACTGCTCTGATGAATAATGTTTGGATAATTATCCCCTCTATAATTGGGATGCGAATAATATTCTCTTCCACCGGTAAAAGGATCATCTGCTTTTGCAAGTAATTGCAGCATTAATTCGTAAGGTTGAAAGCCAAGACCAAGCAATAAACTTTCATCCCTGTAATAAGGACTCACCCAGTCAGCAGTGTTTAACTGAAATGCAGTAGCCAGCTGAATTGCTTCATGACCACGGGAAGTGGAATGCACATATTTGCAAATGGAACGGTTGCTTTCATAAATATCTGCCATGTGTTGAGCATAACACATGAGCCGGTAAGCTCTTTGTAAGATTTCCTGATTCAGCATTTGCAAGCAATTAGGATGCAAAATAATAGGAACTGAAATAAAAAAGCCATTCTTATTTAAGAATGGCTCAATTGTATTACTAAATAAACTTATTTCACCTCTACTTCCAGCAGGCTGTAATCTTCAATAAATGCTTCTAACTGATCGCCTACTACACATTCACCTACACCAGCAGGTGTACCGGTAAAAATCAGGTCGCCGATATTCAGTGAAAAGAATTGTGACACATATGCTACAATCTGATCAAAGCTGAACATCATCTGGCTTGAATTTCCCTGCTGTACCAGTTCCTTGTTTTTATACATACAGAAATTAATGTCATGCAGGTTCATGCCCGGTTTAATATCTGTAAACTTCCCGACAGCAGCAGAGTTATCCCATGCTTTTGAAATTTCCCAGGGCAATCCTTTTCTTTCAGCTTTTGCTGAATGTCCCTCGCAGTAAAATCAATTCCTACTGTTATGCCGTTATAATATTTGCTGGCATGTTTTTCCTGGATGTACTTCCCGTTCTTGGAAACACGTAACACCAGTTCCACTTCGTAGTGAAGTTCATTCGTAAATTCAGGATAATAAAAGGGCATGTGCGGTTGCAGAAATGCACTTTTCGGTTTTAGAAAAATAACCGGTTCATCAGGTATGTCGTTGCCGAGTTCCTTGGCATGGTCAACATAGTTACGTCCTACGCAAAAGATTTTCATTTGGTTGATGTGATTTGGTTCAGAAATCAGGTTTGTTATTGGTCTTTAAAAGGACAGTGGATTTATACTGAAACGTATCAAGAGGCAGGATAGCGAAGTTAATGTGAGAAAGTTGAAATTTAAAGTGTTATTTCAATTTTGTTTGCATGGTTCATAGTCCGGTCAATTCCCGATAAAACGAAGCTTTCAATCACTTCTACACAGGCTTCAATTTTCTTTTTTACTAAGGGGGTTTCCTCAGCAGTCCACCGGCCAAGTACGTATTCCACCTGCATGCCTTTCGGATAAGTATTGCCAATTCCAAAACGTAAACGGGGGTATTCACTGGTTTGCAGGATTTCCTGGATGCTTTTTAATCCATTATGCCCGGCATCACTACCGCTGGAACGTAACCGAAGTTTTGACAAAGGAATCGCCAGTTCATCCACAACAACCAGTATATGCTCTACAGTTATTTTTTCTTTGACCATCCAGTATTTCACTGCCTTGCCGCTGAGGTTCATAAAAGTTGATGGAAGAATGCAGATCAGCGTCTTTCCTTTCAGTTTAAACTCCGATACTGCTGCCAAACGATCCATTCTGAAAGAAGCTTTATGCTTTTCGGCTAAGGTTCCTACTACATCAAAGCCGATATTATGCCTTGTGTGAGCATATTCATTTCCCATATTTCCCAGTCCAACGATTAAAAACTTCATATCTGATTCGCCTTAAAAATGAAAGTTAGTAAAAACTAAAATCCCCCTGCCGAAACAGGGGGATAATATATAAAGTAGTTGCAAATAATTACTTCTTGGCTGCTTCTGCCTTTGGAGCTGGAGCTCCTGCTGCGGCTTTTGGTGCAGTTGATTCTTCCTGTTTCAACTGACGGGTTAATACAACCGAAGCAATAGGAATACGTGGTGAGTTCATCACTTCCATATGTTCTTCCTTTACATCTTCCACACGAATGTTCCCATTCAGTTCAAGTGGGGAAAGATCTACTTCAATTGATTCCTTCAGGTATTTAGGAAGGGCTTTAATTTTCAGTGATTTGATTTTGGTAATCAGTTTACCGCCATCTTTTACACCTTTAGCAGTTCCTGTAAATCTTAATGGAATAGTAGCAATGACTTTTTTATCATCTACCAGTTCCAGCAAATCCACATGTGCCAGGGCATCAGATACTTTGTCGAATTGCAAATCCTTTAAAATTGTTCTGTAGCTTTTTCCATCTACGATCACTTCTGCAATCTGGAAATCAGGTGTGTAAACCAAAGTTTTAAATGCTTTGGCGGGAGCGTAGAAGTTAACTTCTGCTGAGCCTCCGTAAATTACACCAGGCACCATTTCCTGAGAGCGAAGTTGACGGGCGGCTTTCTTCCCGTTTTCGGTCCTCAAGTGACCCTCAATTGTAATTGTTGTTTTCATTCTTATTTAAATTTAAAAATTTACTTACTTGTTTTTGCTATCCCTTCTTTGCGCATGGATAAACAAACTGGTGATACTCTTGTTTTCAAAAGCATTTCTTAATGCTACTCCAAACAACTCTGCCACACTCAGTACTTTAATTTTTCCGCTTTGCTGTTTGATTGGAATCGTATCACAAACAACCAGT
Organism: Chitinophagaceae bacterium; assembly: GCA_016713085.1. Lineage (NCBI taxonomy): Bacteria > Pseudomonadati > Bacteroidota > Chitinophagia > Chitinophagales > Chitinophagaceae > Chitinophagaceae bacterium. The sequence goes on from JADJPV010000001.1 coordinate 236,553, forward strand.
TCTTCCAGCACACTGTTTTCTATGTTCTCGTATGCTTTGCCACTCAGCACTGGGTGAGTTATCAGTGCTCTTACACTTCTTGCACCTTTTTCTTTTAAAAGAGCTGCCGACTTTACCAAGGTTCCGCCGGTGTCGCATATATCATCAATCAACACAATATCCCTGCCTGTTACATCCCCTATTACCACCATACTGGCAATTTCATTTGCCCGCTTACGGTGCTTATCACAAATCACCATTTCAACCTCGAAATAACTGGCAATTTCCCTGATCCTGTTGGCACTTCCTACGTCGGGGGCCGCAAAGGTAAGGTTTTCAAGCTTTAAACTCTCTATGTAAGGGATAAAAATGGACGAAGATTCAAGGTGATCAACCGGTATATCAAAGTACCCCTGAATCTGGGCAGCATGTAAATCCATGGTAATGACCCTGCTCGCCCCAGCTGCTTCGAGCATATTGGCAATCAATTTCGACCCAATTGCCACCCTCGGCTTATCCTTTCTGTCCTGACGGGCATATCCAAAATAAGGAATGACCGGGATAACCTTATAAGCCGATGCTCTTTTTGCTGCATCAATCATCAGCAGCAGTTCCAGGATATTTTCGGCCGGAGAAAAGGTACTCTGCACCAGGAAAACAATATCGCCCCTGATACTTTCCTGGAACATGGGCTGAATTTCGCCATCACTGAAACGCTGTGTAATACATTTTCCTAAAGGGATGCCAAATTTTTTGGCAATTTTTTCAGCAAGGTAAATGGAAGCCGTACCTGAAAAAATCTTGGCAGATGGATTGACCATTATAACTGTTTAAAAAGAGGTGAAAATTTGCGGCGAAGATAAGCGTTCTGTGTTTCCGCTATTGAGCAAACAATTCACTGCTTTTCAACAATTGAAAAGAGAAAAAAATAAACAGGAGATTTTTTTTACTGCTGAATATTCGCCAGAGTTACAATGCTCTGTGTTTTGGACTGCTCCTTCTTTGCATCTGAAACCGATTCTGACTTATCCTTAGGTTTCACAATGTGAACACTAAGCGACATCAGGAAAATAATAGAGAAAAGAAGGTTGCCAAGAATAAGTAATGATAGTGCTGATGAACGGAGGAAGCCTCCCATTGTTTGATAGTTTTGGTTCATTGGGTTGTGGTTTTGGGATATTGGTAAAGTGAAAATAAGGCATTATTTTGAAACATGCAAGAAAATAGAAAAAGTATAAAGGACTGGGCTGAAGACGACAGACCAAGAGAAAAGCTCCTGAGTAAAGGAACGGAAGCCCTCAGCAATTCTGAGTTGATTGCAATTTTAATTGGATCAGGTACCAAAACAAAATCGGCAGTTGATGTAGCCAAAGAGGTTTTGAACCGTGCCAAAGACAACCTGAATGAACTGGGAAAACTCAGTATAAAAGAACTGATGAAAACCGATGGAATTGGTGAGGCACGAGCTATAACCATAGCAGCTGCTTTAGAATTAGGCAGGCGAAGACAGGCAACGGAATCACAAAAACAGGTGGTCAAAAACAGTGCAGATATTGCCCATTACCTACAGGCCCAGTTAAAAGATAAACAGCATGAAGTATTTGCAGTAGCTTTTTTGAACAGGGCGAATAAAATAAATCATATTGAAATTGTAAGTGAAGGCGGCATTACAGGAACTGTGGCTGACCCACGAATCATTCTGAAAAAAGCACTGGAGCATAATGCTGTAAACATTGTGTTGTGCCATAATCATCCCTCGGGAAGTTTACAACCAAGCAGGGCTGATGAAGTTTTAACCAAAAAAATAAAAGAAGCAGCCATGCTTTTGGATATGACCGTTGTTGATCATATTATTGTAAGTGAAGATGGTTATTACAGTTTTGCTGATGAGGGAATATTGTAAAGCATTATTTTGAAAACAGGTAAACTATATTATATGCAATCAAACCGCAGAAGTTTTCTTTCCAAACTAAGCATAGCGCTTTTTTCTATAACAGGATTATCCTCTTTTAAAAACAATCAAACCAACAGGCAATTGAAAAATATTTTTATCCATCATGTTTATTTCTGGCTGAAAAATCCAGAGAGCATTGAAGACAGCAATAAATTAGCAGAAGGCCTTTTAAAACTTTCGGAAGTGAAAACCATTCAGAGGTTTCATATAGGTAAACCTGCTGATACAAACAGGGATGTAATTGAAAGAGGTTATGCCTTATCCTGGTTTGTTGAATTTAAAAACCCTGCAGAGCAGGCAAGTTACCAGACCGACCCTATCCATTTAAAATTTATTGCAGACTACTCACACTTATGGAGCAAAGTGATTGTGTATGATTCTGTAGACAAATAATAACATCATCTTCCTGAAACAAAAAAGCCCCCCGGTAAACCGGGAGGCTCTGAATCAATTGATCATTATTAAAACGGAAGATCATCTGCAACATCACTCGCAACAGGTGGCTCATTCATTGATTGAGGCGCTGATGAAGATGTCCCTGAGCTATATCCGCCTCCGCCACCTTCAGAAGGCCGGCTTCCTAATAACTGTACTGTTTGTACTCTTAATGAAAGTGAAGCCCCGCTTTTACCATCCTGTGTCTGGTAAGTTCGAACTTCAGGAGCACCTTCTACATAAACCTGTGTTCCTTTTTTAAGATAAGGAGCAAGACCGGTTCTGTCGCTCCAGTAAGCACAATCAACCCAAATTGTTTTTTCACGTTGTGCGCCGCTGCTGTCTTTAAACTTTTCAGTATGTGCAACTGTAAAATTCATCACATTCTTTCCATTCACTGTGTTCATCACACAATCCTTTCCGAGGTTTCCAATGACTTGTAACTTGATCATAATTTCGTGTTTAGTGCTGAATAAAATATTTAAGCTGCCAAAATACAGGTTTTTGGTTGAATATTTCTAATCCTTTATCAAGGTATTTTTAACCCGCCGATTTGTCTTAAATTTGCAGCTTGCCTTTTTGTAAAAGGCCAGTAACAAATCAATGAATCATGAGCCGTAAAGGAAAAGTTTTAGTAGCAATGAGTGGCGGTATCGACAGTACCGTTACGGCTCTCATGTTACATCATGAGGGATATGAAGTGGTGGGCATTACCATGAAAACATGGGACTATGCCAGCAGTGGAACAGGCGCCCAGGGAAAGAAAGAAACAGGCTGTTGCAACCTTGATAGTTTTAATGATGCCCGTGCAGCGGCTGTACAGCATGGGTTTCCCCATTATATTCTTGACATAAGGGATGAGTTTGGCGATTTTGTAGTAGAGAATTTTGTAGAAGAATATCTGAATGGCCGCACACCCAACCCCTGTGTACTTTGCAATACGCATATTAAATGGCGTGCCCTGTTAAAAAGAGCCGATGCCATGAACTGTGATTTTATTGCCACCGGGCATTATGCAAAAGTTCATCAGCATGAAAATGGCCGGTACTTCATCAGTAAAGGTGTAGATGAAACAAAAGATCAGAGTTATGTTTTGTGGGGGTTACAGCAGGATTTGCTGAAGCGTACATTACTGCCATTAGGCGGCTACCGCAAAACAGAAATCAGGCAGATGGCATTTGATTATGGCTATCCTGAACTGGCGAAAAAAGCAGAGAGTTATGAAATCTGTTTTGTACCCGATAATGATTACCGTGGTTTCTTAAAACGCAAAGTGGAAGGACTGGAAGAAAGAGTGAATGGCGGAAACTTTGTTGATAAATCAGGAAAGATTCTTGGCCAGCATAAAGGCTATCCTTTCTATACCATTGGACAAAGAAAGGGGCTCGACATTACTTTCGGCAAACCGGTTTTTGTAACAGAAATTGTTCCCGAAACCAATACCGTTGTTCTCGGCGACGAAGAAGACCTCAACAAAATGGAAATGAAAGTGGGCAAGATCAACCTGCTGAAGTATGACCTGCTTACACCTGGTATGGAAGCCGTTACCAAGATCAGGTATAAAGACAAAGGCACATTATCCAACCTGTTTCCGAACCAGGATGGAACCGTGAGCATCCGGTTTTATGAAGATGCCAAAGGTATTGCCCCCGGCCAGAGTGCTGTGTTTTATGAAGGTGATGATGTGATTGGCGGTGGAATTATCATGCGTCAGCCCATTATCTGATACAATGAATAAAACATATTGTGGAAGCTCAAACAACTGATAATCTTGGCCGTGCAGCCTGGCGGGTAAGAACTTATATCAATGATTCATCAGCTTCTGGCCCTTGGGTTACGAGCGGCGTTTACATTGTTACCCCGCTTGATAAACGGGTTGAAGTAAATGAAAACAACCTGCGGGTTATTAAAATTCAGCTGCCTGCAAAAGAAGGCTTCAGTTGGAAAGGGAATACCTACTTACCCAACCGGCCTTACAATCCAGATTACCCCATCAGCATTGATGGCAATATGAGTTTATGGGATTTTACTTACGAAACAATTGACGGAACTGAACGTATTGGAACAGTTGATATGGACAGTGTAACAACCATCAAACATATTGATGAATCAGAAAACTATCCCATTATAAAAGATACTTCCTTTGCTTCCCGTGAATTTTCACTGGAAAAATATGCACGAAATCTTGGCCTTGTTTACAGGGAATTTGAGTTATGGGAAAATCAGCCCCGCCCTAAAACGGTTAAAACGGGATTTCCTCCCAGGGATACCATTGTGTATGATCCTGTACGTATAGGCTTTGCCGTAAAGATGTGGATAGTCGACAAAAATTAAATCTTATTTTGCTGCATCAATCAATACCATGCAAAAAATATTTCTTTTGTTTTGTTTGATGTTTTCTTTCCTGGTGCATGGCAGAGCTCAGTCAACCAAACATGTTGTTTTTTTTAAGGAAAAGAACGAAACTCCGTTTACATTAAATAATCCATCCGCTTATTTATCTGCTCGTGCTGTTGAAAGAAGAACCAGATACAGTATTAACATCGACAGTACTGATCTTCCAGTTATTTCAAGATATATTGACAGTGTTCTTAAAGCAGGAACAGTTACTTTACTTGGCAGATCAAGATGGCTGAATGCAGTAATCATTCAAACAAGTGATGCAGCAGCTATTGCAAAAATCAATTCTTTCCCGTTTGTAAAATCATTTACATCTGTTGCGTTACTAAAAAACAATACGATTACCCCGGATAAATTTGCTGCATTACCTGCACCTCCTGCTGCTGTTACACCTAACCGTGTAGAAAAAATTTATGCTGATACATTTAATTATGGCTCATCACTAAACCAGGTAAAAATTCATAAGGGAGAATTTCTGCATAATATAGGCGCAAGAGGACAGGGAATGATCATGGCTTTTTTGGATGCCGGTTTCTTTGGTTACCAAACCAACCAGTTTTTTGACAGTGCCCGTGCAAGAAACCAATTCCTCGGCACCTGGGATTTTGTACAGAACAATGCAAGCGTTAATGAAGATGACTCACACGGCATGCAATGTTTTTCCACTGTAGCATCTTATCGTCCGGGAGTATTTATCGGCAGTTCACCTGAAGCCAAATATTTTTTGCTACGTACAGAAGATGCACCTACAGAACAGATCATTGAAGAATACAACTGGGCCCTTGCGGCAGAATATGCAGACAGTGCAGGTGTTGATGTAATTTCCTGTTCGCTTGGTTACACTACGTTCGATAATGCAACATTCAATCACAGCTATGCTGATATGAATGGTAACACAACCGTTATAACACGTATGGCTGACATGGCTGCAAAAAAAGGAATGCTGGTAGTGAACAGCGCAGGAAATGAAGGTGATGATCCCTGGAAATATATTGGTGCTCCTGCAGATGGAGACAGTGTGTTAAGTGTAGGTGCTGTGAACAGCAGTGGATTGATTGCCGGATTCTCTAGCTTTGGACCAACAAGTGACGGACAAATAAAACCGGATGTGGTTTCTGTGGGTGCAGGCACAACCGTATCATCCATTGGTGGAACAGCTTCAACAAACAGCGGCACATCTTTTTCGGGCCCCAATATGGCCGGACTTGCCACCTGCCTCTGGCAACTATTTCCTGAATTTAATAACTGGAAGATCATCACTACACTCCGCAAAAGCAGTGATCGGTTTGAAACTCCTGCTGTACAATACGGGTATGGTTTACCCAATATGAAAAAAGCAGTTGGTTTTTTATTGGGGGATCTTTCAACGATGAATGCATCGGTTACAAATTGTACAACAAACATCAGCTGGAGCAGCAAGGATATTAAAACCATGCGTTATGATATTGAACGGAAACTTCCCGGTGAAACAGCTTATACAAAGATCAAAACCGTTGCAGCTAAAGGAACAGTTTTCAGCAATCAAACTTATCAGCTGTCAGATGTGATCACCAGCAGTGCTGCAGGGAATGTGAGTTACCGCATTAAACAGGTGATTGATACAAGCACCGCAACATTCGATGAATATGCCATTGACTCTGCAACCATTTCTCTTACATCAGTTTGCTCAACAAACAATCCAGATCAGAACTTAATTCAGTTGTTTCCCAATCCTGTTCAAACAACATTGTCATTGAAATTTGCTGAGCTGAACAGTATGTCCAATCTTACAATACAGGTATATAACCGGCAGGGCAGCTCGTATTGAAACAGGATTACAGCAAACCAAGCGGCACAATTACTCACACAATTCCCGTTGCCCGTTTAGCCAAAGGAGATTATATTCTTGTAATAAGAAAGGATGGAAAGAAATATGCCGCTAAAGAATTTCTGAAACTGTAGGCCTCACCCTCGTTCCCTCTCCAAAAGAGAGGGAGGCCAAACAGCAACTCTCTATTTATAATAAGTAATTAAGCATTTCAACTGCATCACTATTGTTTTGCAAATTCATTCAACTATTATTTTACAGCTTAAGAGTCCTTCTTTTTCAACAAAGCAGCAAACATCGTATCTGCTTTTACATCATACCCCTTTAATACACTCATTTCAACAAGTTCCATTTGTAAATTCTCCTGCACAAAAGAAATAATTTCTTCGTTTTCTTTTTTAAATACTGAACAGGTGATATATAAAAGGTATCCGTTTGCCCGGATGTAAGGAGCAATATTCGTTACAATCTTTTTTTGAAGTGATGCGTATTCTTCAATTTTCTTTGAATTAAAAAAATGCAATTGTTCCGGAGTTCTTCCCCATGTACCTGAGCCGCTGCAGGGAACATCAGCAATCATTAAATCATAAGCTGAGTGATGTGATACAAATGATGAATCACTCAAATCAGCAACAAAGCTGTTATACTTTTTGATTCCAGCTTCAGTAAAACGGTTTTGCAGATTTGTAAGAATGGAATTGCGGATATCTGATACAGTTAATTCAATACCTGGCATCAGGTCATAAGCCATCATCGATTTTCCGCCACTTGCTGCACAGCAATCCCATATCCTGAGCGGAGTCGAAGGATTGGGAAAAGAGTTTCGAGCGAAGTCGAGAAATTCGCCAACTCGCTGCGAACTGTAATCCTGTACCACCGCTTCTTTATCGAGCAGAATAACTTCTTCAATCTTTGTTGCATTGGGTAATGCAATACAGCTTTCACCAATTAATTCAAAAGAAAGAGCTGCAGCTTTTAATTTGCTGATTACTTTTTCCTTTTGTCCCGGCCTGATTCGTAAAAAAAGAGCTGGCTGCATGAAATGACTTTCAGCAAAAGTGTTTACATCAATCCCATCGCTCAGCTCTGCAGCAAAAGGAAACAGCTGAGTATGATCGAAAGGATAATTGATCAATGACAATTTCTCTTCAACACTGAGGTTTACTTTCTCATTCCATTCAGGCTTCAGGTTTGCAAGTACATTATTTGATTCTGTTGAGCAGAGAAAAACAGCAATCAGAATTTTTTCTTCCACAGCAACTGATGCAAATGCTTTTCCCAAGCGAAAAAAACTATAGCAAAGATGGGCGATCTGTTTACGGTCTTTACTTCCGAATTTCTTATTGGCACCAAAATGTTTTTTGAGATAAGTAGCCAAAGGTTCGCCGCCGGTATAAGCCAACAGGATTTCTTTAGATGAATTAATATATGAATGATACCTGCTCATGTCTGCAAAGGAAAGGAATAAATAATGTACTGTGCTTTAAATTAAAAGAGCATTCCTTTCGGAACGCTCTTTTAAAAATATTTGCAATAAGAAATAAATTAAAGTTCCAGCAGAGTTTTTACCGGATCTTTTCCAAAGAGTAACAGTTCAGGGTTTTCCAGCAGTTCTTTTACTCTCACTAAAAAGCTCACACTCTCTCTTCCATCAATTATTCTGTGATCATAACTTAATGCTAAATACATCATGGGGCGAACAACTACCTGCCCGTTTACAGCCATTGGCCGTTCCTGAATTTTATGCATACCCAGGATAGCACTCTGCGGCAGATTAATAATCGGTGTGCTCATCAAAGAACCAAAGACTCCACCATTGGTAATGGTGAACGTACCACCAGTTAATTCTTCCATTGTTAATTTATTATCTCTTGCTTTTCCTGCAAGCTCAACTACTTTCTTTTCTACATCAGCCATACTCAGGCTTTCCACATTACGGATAACAGGAACTGTTAAACCACGTGGTGTTGATACAGCAATGGAAATATCAGCATAATCATGATAGATCAGTTCTTCTGCATCAATGTATGCATTTACGGAAGGCCATTCACTTAAAGCAATGGCACATGCTTTTGTAAAGAAACTCATGAAACCAAGATTAACGCCATGCAGTTCTTTAAACTTGTCCTTATACTTTGTACGTATTTCCATGATTCGGCCCATATCCACTTCATTGAAAGTAGTTAACATGGCCGTTGTATTCTTGCTCTCCACCAATCTTCTGCTGATGGTTTTACGCAGGTTACTCATTTTTTCCCTGCGCACATTGCGGCTGTTGATTTCAGCTCCTTTGAATTGAATTTTTCCGGGATTAGATATTGCCTGTAACACATCATCTTTCATAATTTTTCCGCCACTTCCTGATGGCGTGATGGATTGCGGATCAACTTTTTTGTCAGCAATAATTGCTGCAGCAACAGGTGATGCTTTGATATCATTTGGAACAGCAGTAACAGGAGCAGCTGATGTTTCCGGTTTGGAAGCAGATGCAGCCGTTTCTTTCTTTTCTTCAACTGCAGGAGCACCTTCCGGCTTTGCAGCAGTTTCATCAATCTGGCAAACAACATCACCGATGTTAATGGTATCACCTTCTGCTGCGCCTTGTTTTAAAATGCCTGCTTTTTCTGCGTTGATTTCAAAGGTTGCTTTTTCACTTTCCAGTTCTGCAATCACTTCATCTCTTTCAACCCATGCACCATCGGCCTTTGTCCATTTTAATAAGGTTACTTCACTGATGGACTCTCCTACTACGGGAACTTTTATATCAATCATAATAATCCTGTTTCTATTTCTGAATAAGATTTGCTGAATTTATAAATGCAATTTAAATACTGAATGCTGTATCAATAATTTCGCCCTGCTCCTGCTGATGCACTTTATTATACCCTGTTGCAGTTGATGCGGAAGCCTGCCTGCTGATAACACCAAAGTTGAAATTCTTCAGGTTCATTTGCAGAAACCATGCAGCACCCATATTCTGCGGTTCTTCCTGTACCCAGAACCAGGTTGCTTTGTTGTATTTGTGATACAGGTTTTCCAGTTGCTGATAAGGCAATGGATAAATCTGCTCCAACCGGACAATGGCAATATCTGTTCTGTTTTCTTTTTGCTTTCGTTCAGCCAGATCAAAATACATTTTACCACTGCAGAAGAATACTTTCTTTACCTGTGCTGTATCTGGATTCGTTGGATCATCGAGCACTTCCTTAAATCCACCGGTTAAGAATTCTTCTTTCAATGAATAAGTTCCTGCATGGCGGAGATTTGCTTTTGGTGCAAAGTTGATCAATGGTTTACGGAAAGGCCATGCAATTTGACGGCGCAATGCATGAAAGAAATTTGATGAAGTTGTAATGTTGGTGATCACTAAATTTAATTCAGCACACATTTGTAAGAAGCGTTCCATTCTTGCACTGCTGTGTTCAGGACCCTGACCTTCATACCCATGCGGCAACAACATTGTTACACCATTCATACGGTTCCACTTCTGTTCACCGGCTGCAATAAACTGATCAATCATTGTTTGTGCCCCGTTACAAAAATCGCCAAACTGTGCTTCCCATAACACCAATGCATTGGGATTGGCCATCGCATAACCATATTCAAAACCAAGCACACCATATTCACTCAGTAATGAATTATAAATTCTGAAATGACCTGTTGCACCTTCAATATGATTTAAGCGGTTGTATGCTTTATCGTTTTCTTCATCACGCAATATTGCATGACGGTGAGAGAATGTACCACGGCGAACATCCTGCCCGCTCATACGTACATCTTTTCCATCAAGCAAAAGACTTGCATAGGCCATCAGTTCACCCGTTGCCCAGTCAATCTTTTTTTCGTCGTTGTATAATTTTATTTTATCGGAAATGATTTTCTCTACTTTCTTCAATGGCTTAAAATCAGCAGGCCATTTCATGATTGACTGAAATACTTTATCAAAATCGCTTTCACTGATGGCGGTTCGGGGCGACTGAATAAAATCATCAGCTGTTGCCCTGCGTAAACTTTTCCATGCCAGCTCAGGTGCCTGGTAATGATAAGGAAGAGGGTTTTGTTTTACTTCATCAAGGCGTTCCTGCAAATCGCTCCAGAATTTTTTCTCCATTTCCTTTGCAAGCTCTTTTGCATCGGGTTCGCCATTCTCCAGCAAATAATTGGTATATACTTCTCTCGGGTTAGGATGCTTTTCAATCAGTGCATACAAATGTGGCTGTGTAAACTTGGGATCATCACCTTCATTATGTCCGTGCTTACGGTAACAAACCATATCAATAAATACATCGCTGTTAAATTCCTGGCGGTACCGTGTTGCAATCTCCACACATTTTACAACTGCTTCTGCATCGTCACCATTCACATGCATAACAGGTGCCTGTACCATTGCAGCAAGTGAAGTACAGTAATCAGCACTTCTTGCATCATTAAAATCAGTAGTAAAACCAATCTGGTTATTAATTACAAAATGAATCGTTCCACCGGTATAATATCCTTTGAGATAACTCATCTGCAATACTTCATACACAACACCCTGTCCTGCTACCGATGCATCACCATGAATTAATATGGGAAGAATTTTATCATAATTACTGTGATACATGATATCGGCCTTGGCCCTGCTGAAACCAACCACTACCGGATCAACGGCTTCAAGATGTGAAGGATTGGGCATTAATTTCAGATGTACCGTTTTACCTTCTAATGTTTCTACTTCACTTCCATAACCCATGTGATATTTTACATCACCGCTTCCCATTGTTTGATCAAGCTTGGCAGTTCCTTCAAACTCACTGAAGATCTGAGCATAGGTTTTACCCATGATATTAGCCAGTATATTCAACCTTCCACGATGTGCCATACCAATAACCACTTCATGCACATCATTATCTGCAGCGGTATTAATGATTGCATCCAGTGCCGCAATGGTTGTTTCACCACCTTCTAATGAAAAACGTTTTTGCCCAACATATTTTGTGTGAAGGAATTTTTCAAATATAACACCCTGGTTTAATTTCTCCAGGATGCGTTTTCTTTTTCAGCGACAATGGGGTTTGAAATTCTTTCTCCATTGCATTGGTGAGAAAATCAACTTTCTTCTGGTCACTGATGTATTTGAATTCAATACCAACATGAGAAGCATAACAGTTCTCTAAATAGGTTTGAATATTTCTTAATGTAGTTGTACCGAGTCCGATCAACTGACCGGCATGAAATTCTTTATCGAGATCAGCTTCTGAAAATCCGTAAAAAGCCAGTTCAATATTGGCACCACGGTCTTTTCGTTTTCGGATAGGATTTGTTTTGGCCAGCAGATGACCTTTGTTGCGGTAACCAAGAATCATGCGGTAGGCCATGATCTCTCTCATCCAGTCTATACCTGAAGGCGGATTGCTGAGCGAAGTCGAAGCATTACTTGCAGCACTGAGCGTAGTCGAAGTGCCATTTTGCTTAACAGAAGAAACAGCAAAGTCAAATCCCTCAAAGAATTTTTTCATTTCAGGATCAACACTGTTTGGGTCCTTCACAAAATCATTGTACAGACTCTCGATGTATTGAGGATGAGAACCTGTGATGTATTGAAAATCTTTCATTTATTGTTGGTTGGCGGTCGTTAAGAAAGAGTGGCAAATATCGGTTGTTTTACTCAAAGGAAAAGCAGCTTCATCCATCATTTCAATGAATTATCAACGATTCATTAAAAGATTTCCAAAATAAAAAAGACCTCTCTTCAACCATCATCCTAAGTGGCAACGAAACCCATCATGAAACAAACCAAGAACGTATACGCTGGTGCCGGTAAAGCTGATGGCAAAAACAGGCTTATTTCCTGCCAATTGACCGGCTCTGACAGCGGTTGATGATTATCTTTACAGCTAACCGCTCATTGAAACCTGGGAAGAATGCCCCTCAAAACACCCTTTTTTCTGAAATATGGCCCTGAGATGTGTACAAATGCTCAAAAAAAACTCAAATCCGATAGAAAATTTCTCAACTTTTCCCCTACCTTTGCCGTCCGAAAAATTAAGATATGGCAAATCATAAGGCTACCAAAAAAGATGTTCGTCAGAGTGCAACCCGCAGAGACCACAACCGTTATTACGGCAAAACAACCCGTAATGCAATCCGTGATCTTCAGGCGATTAAAGAAGGAAAAGAAGCAGGCGAACAATTACCGGCTGTTGCATCTATGATTGATAAACTCGCTAAGCGTGGTATCATTCACAAGAACAAAGCTGCAAACTTGAAGAGCAAGCTTACAAAGAAAGTGAACGCAATAGCTTAATCACAGAAGCTATTTGAAAATAGTTAAAAGCCGCCTCCATGAGGCGGCTTTTTTTATTTTGCCGGTATCTGCTTTGCAGCCATTTCCTTTATTTTAGCGATTCCAAAACATTTTTACATGATAAGAGCTATCGCTGCAATCCTTTGCTTTTTTTCACTCATCCAATCTTCAACTGCGCAGGTTCCGGTAACACGTTACGAAACATCAAAAGGAAAAGAGTCCGTTACTTATTGGGAAGCAATCCAGGCATACAAACAGTTAGATAAATTCTCTCCTCTTGTAACCATGCTTACCATGGGGCCAACCGATGCCAATGAACCATTGCATCTTGTATTGGTGAGCAGTGATAAAACCTTCAACCCGCAGCAATGGCAGCAAAAGAATAAAATTGTTCTGCTCATCAACAATGGCATTCATCCCGGCGAACCGGATGGCATTGATGCAAGCATTGGACTGGTGAAAGATATTGTAACAGGAAAAAAGCAACTGCCTGCCAATGTTGTGCTTGCTATTATTCCGGTCTATAATATTGGCGGGAGTTTAAACCGCTCTGTTAATTACCGTATTGATCAGAACGGGCCAACAGAAAAAGGTTTCCGTGGCAACTCACAAAATTTTGATCTCAACCGTGACTTTATTAAGAGTGATTCAAAAGAAGCAAAAAGCTTTACTGAAATTTTTCAGTATGTAAAGCCTGATATTTTAATCGACAATCATGTAAGCAATGGTGCCGATTACCAGCATGTAATGACCCTGCTTACCACCCAGCATAATAAACTGGGTGGAGTGATGGGTGAATACATTAATAAAACAATGGAACCTGCTGTGTATGCCGGTATGAAACAAAAAGGCATTGACCTGATTCCTTATGTAAATAATTTTGGCGACAGTCCTGAAACCGGATGGAGTGCTTACTGGGACGGACCACGTTACAGCAGCGGTTATGCATCGGCATGGAATGTATTTGCATTTGTTCCTGAAACGCATATGCTGAAACCTTATGCACAGCGTGTTGATGCAACATACAAACTGATGGAAACATTTATTGAGTTTGCAACAGCCAATCAAAAAGCAATTAAGCAGGTAAGAGAACAGCAGCAAAAAGATCAGTTAACACAGCAAAAGTTCCCCTTTGGATTTACGGTTGACAAAACAAAGGTTTCTGAAATTACTTTCAAAGGTTATGAAGCAGGTAGAAAACCCAGCAATGTATCCGGACTCCCCGTTTGTATTACGACCGTAATAAACCATTTGTAAAGCAGGTGAAGTTTTACAACTCCTTTCAGCCAAAAGCTTTCATTGAAAAGCCAACTGCTTATATTATTCCGCAGGGGTGGCAGAAAGTAATTGAACTGCTGAAAGCCAATAAGATTTCCATGAGGCAATTTAAAACAGATACAGCCATTGAAGTGGAAGTGTACCGTATTGAAGATTTTAAAAGCAGTGCAAGGGCTTATGAAGGTCACCACATAAACACAGAAGTAAAAACAAGTAAGAGTGTACAGAAAATAAAATTCAGAAAAGGCGATTGGATGATACCCATGAACCAGGCAGGCAATCACTTTTTAATGGAAGTACTGGAGCCGACAGGTGATGACAGTTATTTTGCCTGGAACTTTTTCGATGCCATTCTTGGACAGAAAGAAGGATACAGCAGTTATGTGTTTGAAGAAACAGCAGAAGAATATTTAAAACAAAACCCGGCTGTAAAAGAAAAACTGGAACAGCGCAGGGCAACTGATACAGCTTTTGCCAAAAGCGGCGCAGCACAATTGAATTTTGTATTTCAGAACTCCACTTATTATGAACCGGTGCATATGATGTACCCGGTATATAGGGTTTTATAATATTTTTGACAGTATAATAATCATATGAAAAAAATCATTGGATCCGTTCTGCTTCTTCTCTCTTTTTCTTTTGCAATTGCTCAATCAGATACACTTCAGTTTTATATTGACGGATCTGGAAATAAGAGTGATGAAAAAACGGCTACTTATTACAGGGTGGCCATAAGACAGAATACTTATTGGCAGGTATTTGATTTATTCCTCTTAACAGATAAAATACAAATGAGGATACTATTCAGATGACAGTTTGAAAATAAAAGAGGGCCCCTTTGAATACTTTTCAAAGACAGGAAAAACCTCCGGCAGAGGTTCGTATAGTAATGGAGAATATAACGGACTCTGGAGATGGTGGTATGAAGATGGCCGACTCAGAGATTCTGTGATGTACAAAGAAGGAGCACCGGTTGGTAAATCAACCAGCTGGTATGAAGATGGCAAAGTGATGATCAAAAGAAATTTTGATGAGGATGGAAAAGGCAATGGCCTTTACAGACAATATTATTTTTCAGGAAAATTAAGGGACAGTGGCTACTATGAAAATAATAAGCGGACTGGCATATGGACATTTTTTCGTGATGACCATTCTAAAGCCAGTGAAATAAGATATGAAAAGGATTCAATCATGGGTGCTATCAATTATGATACAAAAGGAAGGATACAGAAAGATGCAATTGCTGAAATAGAGGCACAATTCAAAGGCGGGGAAGCTGCATGGAACAACTATTTAAGCAGGCGGCTTTCTGAACTGTATAACTTAAAAAATGCAGCCAGTTATGAAGGTTATTGCAATATCCAGTTTATTATTGATACAGATGGAAAAGCAGTGAGCATTGAAGCCATTGATCATAATAATGAATTACTTGCCGGTACTGTAATTTCAATAATACAGAGTTCAAAAAAATGGAACCCTGCTATCCAATTTAACCTCCCTGTTAAAGCATGGAGAAGACAACGGTTTGTGTTTAAGCTTCAATAATGCATTCCTGCCAGCATTCGTATGCCGGGGCTGGCACATAAGTATACAGCGTCTTTTTTGTTTAGTGAGCTATGTGTGCTCAAAACTTTCGTCTATTTTTGAAATAGCGGCAAGCGTAACGAACGGCAACTAAAACGACAAATATTCAAACAGCATGAAAAAAGACATCCATCATAGTTTTAATTATTGCAGCATCCTTTCTTTCAGGTTTCGCATTTCAAACAATCATTACCAACCAAACTAAAAAAACAACAAAAATGAAAAAGGTAACAGGCATTGGCGGCATTTTTTTTAAATGCAAGGACCCAAAAAAAATGACAGCATGGTACCAGGAAAATCTTGGTTTGACCACTAATCCTTACGGCGCAACCTTTGAATGGTATGAAGGCGCAGACAGCACAAAGAAAGCACAAACACAATGGACTCCGTTTCCCGAAACAACAAAATACTTTGAACCATCAACAAAGGACTTTATGATTAATTACAGGGTTGAAAACCTGGAAGCTCTTGTTGAAGAATTAAAAAGAACGGAGTAACCATTGTGGACACTATTGAAACTTACGACTATGGAAAATTCATCCACATCCTTGATGCAGAAGGAAACAAAATTCAACTCTGGGAACCGATTGATTGAGTATAACAAACCAGTTTACGAACAAATGAAATAAATAATTCAACCAATATTGAGCGATGGAAAAGCACAGAATATTTACAACTTCATTTGCCGGTGTTTATCCGCATTATATTGCTAAAGCAGAAAAGAAAGGTCGTACAAAAGAAGAGGTGGACATCATCATTTGCTGGTTGACCGGCTACACCCAGCAGCAATTGCAAAAGCAAATTGATACCAAAGTTGATTTTGAAACCTTTTTTGACCAGGCGCCTCAACTGAATAAAAATGTGTCAAAGATTACCGGTTTAATTTGCGGTTACCGTGTGGAAGACATTGAAGATAAGCTGATGCAAAAGATCAGGTATATGGATAAACTGATTGACGAATTAGCGAAAGGAAAAACAATGGAGAAGATTTTGAGAAGTTAGAAGGAATCAAGAACCAGGGCTGTAGAGTTAGCCGCAATTAAAATTCACACAATCCGAAAATTCAAAAAATCAATTAAGCTTATTAATGTTTGACAAATCACTATACCTGGACGAGATGATTAGACTGATTGACAAAGCAATCAGCCGTTTTAAATCAGAGAAGCCTGACTTCAAAATTTACACAACAAGTATTTGGACAGACCCAAATGCATGTGTTAGTTCAATTAATTTTGACAGCAAAGAAAACTCACTAAATAACATCAAGAAGTTAAACGACTGGAGTAAAGATTATTATGCCCAATTTTTAGCCGAAGGCGATTTAGAGCAAGCTGAATTGTTTAAACCAAAGGTTGAGATAAGATCTTGTAATCCAGCTAACTTTGAATTGAGAGATTTTGAAGAAATGACTCATCGAAGTTTTCCCGAAAATTGGGAAAGTGAAACAAACGGAAATTGTTGGAGAGAACTCGAACCAGCATTAGTTGAAATCGGCAACTATGCGGTTTCAAAAATTAAGAATTTGAATATTGATGATAATTTTGAATTATCGATAAATAGCAACAAAGATTGGTATGATAAAACATGGCAGTGATTAAATGAAAATTGTATTTCTCTGCGCAGTATCAATATTTCTTATTTCTTGTACTGACAATAGTGTTTTAAAGAATATCGATCCTGAAAATTCATCCACATCTCCCCTTGCAATCCCTGAGGCTACTACCCTATCTGAAGATATTCCAAAAGCAAGTGAATGGGTGGTAAAATATTTTGCGCAGGATAGTATTATATTAGACTATAGTATAAAAAGCATAAAGCATCTGGATAATTTTATTGAGAAAAATTCAGAAAATGGAAAAGCAAAAGACAGTTCAAAACTATCAAGCGATTTAGGCTATAAGCTTTTTGCAATCGGTTCGTATGTTGGACAAGTGATAATTAAAGGTAGTTCTGGTAGCAAATGGGTGACAGATGATAGCGATCCAAATGGCGAGGTAAACATTGAAATACAAATGAAGGATGGTACAAAAATGTGGCCTGTCCAAGAAGTACTAAAAGATATCAAAATGGCAATGAAGACAACCTTTACAGTTATGTATACTTAGTGTCACAAGGTCTTTTAAAATAATTTGCCAAACCACAGGCAACAGGGTGTTAAACCAATACCACTCCTTTTAATTCCAACCCACTCAGGTTCGTGAAGACACGAACCGGGGCTTTAGAAGAAACAAAATTGTTGGGAGTTGCGTATATTTAAATGTTAGCGGCAAGCTTAACGAACAACCTGTACATACCAAAAACATTGACTTTAATGCCACGAATATTAGAACTTACTCATTCCGAAGCTCGACAGTATTTTCTCAAAGAAGAAAGTTATTATAATTTTGACCTACCTCACTATTTCGTTTTTGAAACCCTACTTCAAACTGTTGCTGCACAAATAACTGGACATAACTTTGCAACGTTCTTCTCAACATATACTAATCAAGCTGGGCAAGTAAAACAGAATTTGCCGACTGAATTTGAAAACGTAAACTATGAATTTCTCAACAACAAAGATGGCAAATTTGCTTGGAGGCCATTTCAATTAATTCACCCCGCATTATACGTTTCCCTTGTTAATACGATTACAGAGCAAGTTAATTGGAACTTGATAGTTGCAAGATTTATCAATTTTCAAGCTAACCTTAATATTAGGTGTTACAGTATTCCTTTTCAGTCAGGTTCTAACCAATCTGACAGAGCAACTTCAATCAGTGAATGGTGGCAGGCAATTGAGCAACAATCAATAGAATTAGCACTGAAATATGAGTATGTACTTCATACTGACATTTCGGACTGCTATGGCTCAATCTATACTCACTCAGTTCCTTGGGCTATTCACACCAAAACAGTAGCTAAAGCAAGAAGAAGAGACTTAACACTTGTTGGTAATGCTATTGACAAACACTTACAGGATATGTCCTATGGACAAACAAATGGAATACCGCAAGGAAGTGCTTTAATGGATTTTATATCTGAAATGGTTCTGGGATATGCAGACTTGAAACTGTCAACAAGAATTCTACAAGAAAATATTCAAGATTATGAAATTATCAGATATCGTGATGATTACAGAATATTTTCAAACAACCCACAAACAGCAGAACATATTACAAAGCTGCTAACCGAAATATTAATTGAATTAGGAATGCGATTAAATGCACAAAAAACAATAATATCAAACAATGTTGTAAAAAACTCAATCAAACCGGACAAACTTTATTGGATGTCGGCAAAGAAAGGGTCAAAAAGTATTCAAGAGCATTTGCTTCTAATTCATAAACTTTCAGAAGAATATCCGAATTCGGGAAGCCTTTCAAAGGCACTTAACAGATTTTATAAAAGGATAAAACCCATAACTGAGACAAAACAAAATATAACAGTTTTGACAAGCATTTTGGTTGATATTATGTACAAGAATCCCAGAACATATCAAATAGCTTCTGCCATTCTTAGTAAACTACTATCACTTCTTGCTGACGCCAATAGAAAAGATGAAATTTTAAATCTTATATACCGCAGGTTTGAAAAATACCAAATACAGGTCATATCAAAATATGGCTACAACGTTTAACTATAAAACTTGACAGGCAAAGGAATTATGATGAGAGCCTTTGCAGGAAAGTTAATGATGCAACAATTCAAATTTGGAATTCCGACTGGCTTGAAAACAACCTAAAAACATTAATAGAAACCACTCCAATTATTGACGAGGGAGTAATTGCAGACATTGACGTTGTAATTGACAGTAGTGAAGTTGATATGTTTAAAAGCGACTATGATGATGCGGGAACAACGCCAGCATAGAAAGCAAGCCACCAAAAATCTTACCGTTTGCTATCCCGCCAACCAAAACTGCAAATAACCACCCTGTATCCACCGAATCAAAAAAAGAAGTAAGTTTACTCCCATGAATAAAAATCATTTCATCCTGCTCGCAATTTTTGCATTGCCTTTCTTTTTATTTAATTCAACTGCTGATATGAAAAAGAAAAAGATCCTTGTGTTTTCTAAAACAGCCGGTTACAGGCATGCATCCATCAAAGAGGGAAAGGAAGCCCTGCTGAAACTGGGTAAGGAAAATAATTTTGATGTGGACACCACAGAAGACTCCACGTACTTCAACAGCAAAACTCTCAGCAGCTATGATGCTGTTGTGTTTTTAAATACTACCGGTGATGTGCTCAACAAAGAACAGCAGGAAGCATTTGAACAGTATATCCGCTCTGGAAAAGGTTTTGCAGGTGTTCATGCAGCAACCGATACTGAATACGGCTGGCCCTGGTTCTGCAAATTAGTGGGCGCTAATTTTGCCAGTCATCCCGCACAGCAGAAAGCAACCCTGCATGTAACGGATGCCACTCATATTTCAACCAAACACCTGCCGCAAACATGGGAACGCTTTGATGAATGGTATAATTTCAAAAACAGGAACAGCGATGTAAAAGTGCTGCTCAGCATTGATGAAAAAACCTATGAAGGCGGAACAGAACCGGATCATCATTCCATGTCATGGTACCATGAGTATGATGGTGGCAGAAGTTTTTATACGGCTTTAGGTCATACAGAAGAATCGTATGTTGAAGAGAATTTTATGAAACATGTACTTGGCGGAATACGCTATGCAATGGGAAAATAAATTCACCCTTCTTTTATTCTTTCATCCAGATCACTGAATTCTCTTCATGAAATTCATTCGGCTCTCTTAATTTGTTGGCGGGGTCAACGATCCATTTTCCATCCACTACAAATTTGTATACATGTTTGCCGGGAGCAAGATGCTGTTGAATCATCCACTCATCACCCACCCGTTTCATAGGAAAACTATTGGGCGACCAGTTATTAAAATCACCGGCCAAGTAAACAGACTTTGCATTGTCATATCCTTTTAAACGGAATGTTTGATTGGGTGCTATTACCAGTACCTGGTTGGGCCATTCTTTCCCTGTTGCAGGATCAGCGATTTTCTTTCCATCCACTTCATAGATGTATTCATAATTTCCATGCCCCAGGACATACGGCAGTTCCCAACCGCTGCTTGTTTTCTTCATGGGCAGCTCAAAATTTCTCCACTGGTTGAAGGAGCCCATCAGGATTACTTTCTTTGCAGCAGTATATCCTTTCAGTGAAAACAGGTAAGGGTCACCAACTGTTTTTACTGAATTATATTCATTCATTTCATTGGGAAAACGTTCCTGGTTGGCAGGATCAGCAAACCATCGTCCGTCTGCAATAAAACGGTAAGTATGTGTACCCGGCGCTAAGTAAACCGGCTTTTCCCATCCGTAAGTTGTACGTTCTAATGCAATTTCACCCGGGTTCCAGTTGTTGAAACTGCCTGCCACCATCATCTTTTTTGCCTGTGTATTGCCAGCCAGTGCAAACACGATATTTGTTTTGTAATACACTGAATTATCATTCCCCTCTCCATCATTTTCAACAATCCGGTTATCGGTATCTATTGTCCATTTGCCATCCACAATAAATTTGTAATAATGTTTACCAGCTCCGAGTTTTACAACAGCAACCCATCCACTGTCGACCTGCCGCATAGCAAATGCATCGGGATTCCAGTTGTTGAATGTACCTGCCAGCATTACCCTCTCTTGCTTTTTATTGTTCCGTAAAAAGAACGTAACGAGTGAATCTTTTACAGCAAACGGGTATTTCCTGATGAAGCGGTTATAACCATACATGGGTTCTTTATTGGCAGTGCCGTTTAAGCCAAGATAAGTTTTCAGTGAAAACATGATCTTATCAACCGGGTCATTAATTTTTTCTACGGGCTGCATGGATTTACTCAGCACCAGCAGTTCACCATTATTCAATTGAACCTGCCACCCAAGTTTCAGTAATGAATCTGGACGGTTGGTTTTGAGAAATGTTTTGAGATCCAGTTCCTGCAAATCATACTTTACAATAAAACTGTCGAGCGAAACCTGCGGCAGGCTTTTGCTGAGCGTTATGTACATATGCCCATTCTTCACCACGAATGCTTTTACAGGCGGTTGTGCCTGTATGTTGACCGTAACAAACAGCAACAGCAAAGCCGGCAGCAACTGCTGTACAAGCTTCCTGAAGAGAATGATGTTACGTGTTACTTCCATATATACATTTTACGCTTTACAAAGTTAAACCCAATTTTGTGCATGGAGAGAAAATCAAATCCCAGCATTCCGTCTAAACAGCGCTCATAAGAAAAACACATTTTTGCGAGGTTGGTTACCAGTACGGGCATGGTTGAAATATCCCGTTCGCCGATTTTAAGATTACTCATATCGCCATACAAAGCATCCACTTTTGAATTGCCTGCACCATTGAGCGTAATACGTTTGGTAATGACGACATTGCCGAGTACATTTTCTGATAACCGGCTGTCGATTACATTTGATTCTGCACCAGTATCAACCAGGAAGGTGAGTTTTTTGTTTCCCACTTTTCCAAAGGTTAGAATTTTATTGTCAACCAGTGTAATGGGAAAAACAGAATAAGCTGCTGTGTCGTTCAGCATCCTGTTCTGGTAATTCTTTCCGTCTTTTTTTGTAATGTGATGAAGATGAATCTCACTGTTTTCATAATCAATGATCATTTCAAACTGCTTAAACAGCTGTACACCCATCAAACCAAAAATTTTGATCCCTTTGCTGTTTTCAATATGACCGAGATTGATACGGTCGGCGGTTACTTTATAATAGTTCACAGCTCCAAATGAAAACTTCTTTACTTCTGTGCGACCGTTATCAGTTACTGAACCGGTAATGCCGCCACTATTTTCACCATGGCTTGGTTCTGTATATGGATAATCCCTAAAGTAGGTCATGTTGAGAATTAAACCCGGAGCACCGGTATCGAGAATAAAACTGCCTTCAATATTATCTGCCTTGGCTTTGATGAGAATTAGATTACCTGCACGGCTGAAAGGAATAATAAAATCAACGGTATCTGTTACAACAACAGGGTCATTTCCAAAACCTGATGACTGGTAAACCGCATCGCTGCTGTAAGACAGCACTGCCTTTGAAGTATCTTTTCCAGCAGGAGATTGAGCCATACCATCAACAGCAGCCAATATACAGGCCACTGCAACCAACAGCTTAACCGGAAATGATGATGACATAAGGTTTAATTCCAATTCAAAAAATAAATCAACAGCAGTTAGATTACGAACCAGTGAACAACCTGCACAACCACTAACCACAATTTAACTGTTAGACGGGCAGCATATCTCAGAAGTTACTAAAACAGTTGGCTTCTGTATGAATGGCAAGAGTTCCATTTTCAGTTATAAAATATTGATATCAATTAGTATCTTAATTCATGATTTCAACTGAAACATTTCGCCAACTGTCTCTCACCTTTCCTGAAGCAACAGAAGAACCACACTTCGAAAAAACTTCGTTCAGGATAAAGAAAAAAATCTTTGCCACATTAGATTTGAAGAACAACATTGCCTGTGTTAAACTTTCAGCAACTGACCAGGATGTTTTCTGTTTGATTGACAAAGAGATCATTTATCCCGTTCCCAACAAATGGGGACAGCAGGGATGGACACTCATTAATCTTGCTAAAATAAAAAAGCCGTTGCTCACAGATGTGTTAACAACGGCTTATCATGAAGTGGCGAAGAAAGGCAAGTGATCATAAAAAGGTATGCCGTACTTTGGAAGTATGGCATACCTGCTGCAAACCTTATAAGTGTTTCTGTATCCGTCAGACGGGAATGTTACTGCTTCACTTCCACCACTCCTGCTCCATGGTAAGAATGATATTCTCCATTATACATTGCATCGGCACTTACCGGACCCATACGGTATAAACCGGGTGATACCGCCCTTACTGCATAATAGTAACTCTGCTTATTAGTTCCGAGATCAACAAACAAATGAATGCGATCGTCACGAACATCCAGCGCAGTGGGGCTTGAACCATCTTTGATCCAGTCCATTCCAGGAATTTCTTTGGTGCGTGGATTTTCAATTTCAAATCCTGCAGGCAGGATATCAGTGATGACAATATTCTCCACTGCTGTTGCAAAACTTTTTTCAATCGTCACTTTTACAATCACCAAATCATTTTGCTGAAAACTGTTGCCACTGATTGGCTGACCTGTACGGCTGTAGAACTGGCGGCGCACTTTAATATAGCTGTCTTCTTCTTTGTATGCACCTGTTGCACTTACACCTTCAGCCACCCAGTAATAATATAACCGTCCGCTTCCTTTTGTCGCTATTTCAACATTGTTTCCGCCCAGCTCCTTCGCTGTAAGTTTAAGATCAGTCCCGTTTAATTTCCCAACTGTTTTGCCGTTCACTTTTACATCGGCAGTAACATTGCTCTTTGCTGCAGAACGTGCCAGTTTACCCAACGCAAGAAAACCGAATGACCGTTCCTGTGTACTCAACCACTGACGCTGTTTTAAATATGCAGAAACATGTTTGGCCATCACCGGAACCTGTGCATTGCCCGGATCAACATCAATCAATACGTTCAGGGCAATCGCTTCATCTCTTACATCACTGTAAAAACTTCCTCCTGTTTGTGCCACACTTACTTCACCGCTGAATGTTGAAGGCAGCATGGAAGCAAAGGATTTTTTATCACCGCTCAATGCATAGGCTGCTGCCAGCAGGTAACGGCTGTCGAGTGCAAGCATATTTTGATTGGCTTTGTAATAATTCATGACACTTACCTGCGAACGGTTAGCCAGTGCAAGTACATACAAACTGTAAGTCACTTCTTTTGGTGCGATCTTTTTATTGAATGTGCGGTTATAATAATAATCAATGGTTTCTTTTGTTTTTAAACGGTTGATCAAATAACCCAGCATGGTTTCAACCAGACTGTTGTCAACATCATAACCTGCTTTGCGTGCTTCAATTAAGAAATGCGCTGCATACACAGTCGTCCACCAGCTCGCTGTTCCTTCACCATCCCATAATGTAACAGAACCGTTATACAACTGGCGCATTTTAATTTTGCGGATAGCTTCGTTTATATTATAAACAGATGTTGAAGTAGATGATTTATTTTTCTTCATCGCATCAGCCAGATCACTGAAATACATTTGAGGAAATGCAGCTGATACCGTTTGCTCTGTACATCCATAAGGATACTGCACTAAATAATTCAGCTGTTCACCCAATTCTAATGCCGGTGATTTACTTACTACAAGTTGATAATCTGTACTGCCCTGCATAAAACGGTTAACAGGAATAGAAATAGTTTGTGCTGATCCACCTGCTATACTTCCACTGCCGCTTTCTTTTTGCAGTGTTGATGGAGGACGCACAGTGATCTGTGTTTCATCAAAGAATTTTTCACCCATTGTATTTACTTCCACACGGATGGTTCCTGAATCAATGCGTTGCTGTGCCACTACTTTAAACACTGCCCTGTTCTCTGCATTGGCTGATAAGTTTGTCTGCTGATCTGCGTCGCCAACAACCGTTAAAGGACCGCTTACTTTTAAATGCACTTTTGCAAGTGCGGCATTCTTGGTTGTATTACTGAGTGTAACGGGCACCAGCACGGTATCACCCGGACTTAAAAATCTTGGCAATCCTGTACTGATTACAATGGGATCGGCAACAGTCATATTATTTTCTGCTGCACCAAACCTGTCGTCCTTATACGATACAGCCATTAATCTTATTTCACCACTGAATTGCGGCACATCAAATTCAAAATTTACTTCCCCATTTCCATTTGCCTGCTTTACACCACTCCAGTAACTCACAATCTTAATCCGTTTGTTGGGTATTGGATTGTTACGTTTATCCATTTCACCACCATCACCACCGGTGCTGCTGAGTCTTGCACGCAGTTCAGGAAATAATAACGGATACAGATCGAATGCATCTACACCCAATGCTTTACGTTGATAGAAGTACCCGTAAGGATCAGGTGTTTTCATATTGCTTACCTGCAGCACTCCATTATCAACAGCAGCCAGCGTTACATAACTGTTGGGTGCAGCTTTAATCTTTACTTTCTGATGTGTACGGCTTCTTGTTGATTTGGCAGATGTGATCTGCACATCAATCTTCCTGTTCTTTGCATCAACTTTCACTGACTGGAAACCATGAGCAACCGTTAATGGAATATCACTTACTGTATGCGGCTTGATGAGTGTTGCTGTTACATATACATTCGGCAGATGCAAATCACTCAATGGAAGATCCATTGATGCAGAACGTTTGTCAACATTGATATACTGGTAAGAAATTACTTTATCTGTTTCTAATGTCACCAGCATTCTTCCGCTGAAAGGAGTTTTGAATAAGATTTTTGCAGACTCGCCGGTGAAATACTCTTTCTTATCGAGTTCAATATCGATCTGTCCTTCGGTGTTTACTTCAAATGAACTGTTATCACCTCCCCATGAACCATAGCTGTAAAAGCTGCGGCTCACATAGGTTGAAGCACCAGGGGTATAGATGCGGATTTCATAGTTGCCCGGTTTGCGTGGAACAAAATTATATTTAAACCCTTCTCCGCTTACTGTTACCATATCATTGCGCATAACAATATCTTCCTGCTGTGAATCATAACGGAAATAAGAACCGCTTTTGCTCAGTACTGTTCTGTATTCATGTTTAATCACCTGCACGTTTGCCTGTGCAGTTACAACCTTTTCTTCTTTGTTGAGTGCTATTACAGGAAATTGAATGGTTTGATTAAGCGGATAATAATAGTATCCATCATAACCTAACCCGTAAAAAACATTTTGTGTAAACACATCCGCTGTTGTGAGTTTGCTTACAGGTCTTCCTGTTTCATCAAATACAGTTGTATAAATATGCGCAGTGAGCAAACCCATATTTTTATAGATATCAGGAACGCCCACTCCTTCTGTTGCATTACCATCAGCATCTGTTTTCCCTTCCCGAAGTACTTTATCAAAAAAGGTTTGCTGATTGGCTAAACCAAATGCGAACTTATCATATTTAGCAGGAGAGAAATACGTTTGTTTGAATTGGATTTCACATTCATAATTCCTGTTGGCAGCGGGCGGACCGAAAAAATTTACTGCATTAATTTTCAGTGAAGTTGAATCACCGCTTACTAAAGAAGGTTTACCCAATTGTGCAGTTACTTTAATTCTGTCGGGCACAAATTCTTCCACGCTGAATGTTTTTGTACTCAGCAGCACATCATTGCCTGAATACAATTCCAGCTGATAACTTCCGGTAATGGCACTTTGCGGCAAATCAACTGACACTTCTGCTGAGCCCTGTTCGTTCAGCATCTTCCTGAAACTTTTCAACTCTTTACCATTGGGCATCACGAACTTGAACTTCACCGGAATTTCACCGGGACTTCTCCATTCGCCGTTCCTTAATAAAACATTGGCATTTATTTTTTCACCCGGTCTGTAAATATCACGCTCCGCATAAATAAATGCATCCATGCCGCTTGCATTATATGATTTACCTCCCACTTCAAAGCGGCTTGTGTTTACTCTTGTTGAGTGGAAAGGCAGGTAATTAAAATCATCAGCACTTTTTGCAATCACCATGGCAGGCTTAAATCCGCTGAATTCTTTTCTTGCATATTCCACTTCAGCAACACCTTCACCGTTGGTTGTACCAATTCCCAGCACCTGGTTGTTGGCACCATACACAGTTACATTCACACCATTTAATGATTCAGCTGTTTTAATGGAGTTGGCAAACACAAACATTTTATCTTTTCCTTCTTTTGCAATCAATCCAATATCGCTTGATGAAACAAAGCGGCTGTCTTTGATCCAGTAATCTTCTGTTGAACGGATGACCAGGTGATAAATTCCTTTGAAATCGTTTACCTTATCATCGATATTGAAATTGAACAACCTGCTTCCACCAAGCTTTGGTAAAGAACGGGTATCAATTTCTTTTTCATAAATCACATCACCCAATGTTGCATCAGCACCTTCTTCATTATAATAACCATCATATTCACTTCCGCTGCTTTCCTGCGGGTAATATCCATAACGGTGTGCAGCCAGCAAATTACTTTCATAAATTTTTGATACAACAATTTTCACCTTCGGCATATTGGTGATCTTCACTTCAATATTCTTTAATTCATTGGAAGAAAGATAAACCGCTTTACTGTTGGCAAAACTAATAGCCGTTTCCAGTTCGCCAAACGCAATATTACTGCTGTAATTTTCTTTCAGCGTTCCGCCGAGTTTTCCACGAAGACCTTTTGATAAAAGCAGATCGTAGGATTTCTGTACATCAAATGCATCACCTGTAATCAGGAAACCATCATCCACAACTTCTGCTGCATATTTTGTTATGGGGTTGACCTTTATAAAAGAAGCTAAACTTTCTTCCACCACCTGTTGTGAAGTAAATACTTTAATTGTAGCAGATAATCCATCATGTCTTGACTCTACATTAGAGATGGTTAAATTATAAGGAGAAGGAATCGTAAATTTTTCTTCGATTGGTTCTTTGGTTCCGTTTTTCCACCATCGGGTATCAGTCCTTTTGCAAGTGTAACAACAGTAGTATAATCTTTATCCTCCGTCTTTACCTGCAGCAGCCTGATAGAAACTTTTTTATCGTTGTTGATCGTTTGAACAGTAAAATCTTTTTTCTCACCATCAACCTTTACTTCCAGCTTTTCTTTTAATACCGCCGGGCTTACTGTATAATTAAAATACAGATCAACCTGCGGAACGGCTTTGTTTTTTGCATCGTCCTGCGATACCCAGGTGATATTTGAATTTTCAAGTTGCAGATCAGGAGTATGAAATTCCAGCTGATCATCAACCGTTACTTTACTGTACTTACTGAAAGCAAGTACTTCACTGCTTATGGAAGCGGTGTAAGAAGTTGCAGCCGTTAATGGCGCAGAAGGTGAAAAGATCAACTCATCTCCATGTTCCCAGCGAAACTTCCCGCTAATCTTTGGTTCAAACTCAATATAGGGAATAGAATCCCATCGGTTGAGTAAGGAGTCGGGCATTAATTGTTTAGAGAATCGGAAAACGAGATTTCCCAGTGGCGGCACTTCGCCTTTCGCATTGGTTTCACTGAGTTTTACGGCGTTTTTGTTACAGGAGATCAATAGGCTGACTGCTGCTGTAAAGATCAGCAGTTGTAGATGGCTACGCATAAACTTGAAAGGTTAAAAGAGATTTGAAGGAAGTGAGAATTTGAATATGAATTTAATGCATAGTGAACCATATAAACAAGAGGTATTTATTAAATATTTTATAAATCAGGTATGCCATACCTCAAACTGGTTGTTACACTTTAGTTTTACGGACACAGGTATGGCATACCTACGATACATTTGAAAAGGCTTGAGGTAGCAAGTTGAGGTATGCCATACCTCAAACAGATTATTACTCTTTGGGAACACTTGCAAAAGGTGTGGCATACTTATGGGAGCATTCCCTACAACGCCTAACTTTATAAAAAAAAGCGATGGAATTTCAAGCTAACCAAATTTATCACATCTATAATAGAGGAAATAACAAACAACCGATTTTTTTCAAACCTGAAAACTATCTCTACTTCCTTGAAAAAGTAAGAAAATTCATTCTGCCGTATTGTGAGATTCTGAGTTATTGCCTCATGCCAAACCACTTTCACTTTCAGATATATTCTGATGATCGAACAACTCAGACCAAACGTATTGGCTCTACCGAAAGAAATGTTTTATCAGAAGGAATCAGGAACCTTCTTCAAACCTATACAAAAGCAATTAATATCCAGAATACTACTACTGGCTCTTTATTTCAACAGAATACCAAAGCAAAGTGCTTAAGCGATGGAAGCCTGTATTATTCCGACACCTGTTTTCATTATATCCATCAAAACCCTTTGAAAGCAGGACTGGTCAACAAAATGGAAGATTGGATATTCTCTTCATTCAAAGATTTCTGTGGTTTTAGAACCGGAACGCTCTGCAATAAAGATTTAGCATTTCAATTACTTGGTATAGATAAGGAAACCTTTTATGCAAATTCGTACACGGTAATTGCTGACGATAAAATTCAAATGATATTTTAAACTCCTGATAGGTATGCCATACCTTGGAGGTATGGCATACCTGATCTTACATCCCGAATGAAAGAAAAAAAACTTACATACTCCAGGCTTAAACTCTTGAAATCAACAGGAATTACTGTTGCAGCCTGCTTTCTGCTTTTGTTTATTCTGCACCTGCTCTTCCCTTTGCCTGATAAGATTGAATACTCCACCTTAATTACCGACAATAAAGGAGAAGTGATTCATGCCTTTTTAACCAAAGATGAAAAGTGGAGGATGAAAACCGAACTGGAAGAAATTTCTCCCCTGCTGCGAAAAACCATTGTACAGAAAGAAGACAAATATTTTTACTATCACTTCGGTATTAACCCTCTTGCTGTAACCAGGGCATTCTTTATGAACCTGTTTAAACTGAAACGCACATCCGGGGCCAGCACCATAACCATGCAGGTGGCAAGAGCATTGGAACCCAAGCGGAGAAGTCTTACCAACAAATTCATTGAAATGTTCAGGGCTTTGCAGCTGGAATTGAAATACAGTAAGGCTGAAATCCTGCAACTCTATCTCAATCTTGTTCCTTATGGTGGTAATATAGAAGGAGTGAAATCTGCTTCCATTCTCTACTTCGGCAAAAATCCCAATCACCTTTCACTGGCTGAGATTACTGCACTCTCGATCATTCCTAACCGGCCCTCCACTTTAGTAATGGGAAAGAATAATGATGAGATTGTTCGTCAGCGGAACAAATGGCTGAAACGTTTTGCAAAAGAAAAGATCTTCACTGCAAAAGAAATTGAAGATGCTTTGGCAGAACCATTAACGGCAAGGCGGCTGGTTGTACCCAAACAGATGCCGCATCTTTCTTACAAACTCAAGCAAAGCGGCGATGTGAATATTCAAACAACGATTGAGTTCAATACCCAGCAGAAGATGGAAAAACTGGTTGAGGATTATGTGCGTACACAACGGCTCAGTAATATCCGCAATGCCAGTGTGATCATCATCGACAATGAAACCCACCGTGTGATTACCTATGTAGGAAGTGGTGATTTTAAAGACACAACCGATGGCGGGCAGGTAAACGGTGCAGCAGCTGTTCGTCAGCCGGTAAGTACATTGAAACCTAGGCATTAGGGTTTATGCTTCGCTGAAGGTTTGCTCACTCCAAAAAAGATGAGTAATGATGTACCGGTAAATTATGCCGGTTATGCACCTGAGAATTATGATAAAAATTTCAACGGACCTGTTACGGTTGAATATGCACTGGAGCATTCCCTCAACATTCCGGCAGTGAAAGCATTGAATATGCTGGGAAAGGAAAAGCTGATTGACGCACTCAGCAGGATTGGCTTTAAACAGATACAGGCAAAACAAAAAAGCCTGGGTTTGAGTTTGATCCTTGGTGGCTGCGGCACAACACTTGAACAATTAACAGGTATGTACAGTTCTTTTGCGAATGATGGTGTTTATTATCAACCTTCCTATATAGTACAGGATTCATCAACACAACGAAAAAGAATTCTTTCTGCTGATGCGGCTTATATGATCACCGATATTCTCAGCCGAATTAACCGACCTGACTTTCCCATATCCTGGGATGCAACGGCCCGCCTTCCCCGCATTGCATGGAAAACAGGAACTTCTTATGGCAGGCGTGATGCATGGAGCATTGGTTACAATAAAAAATATACAGTTGCTGTGTGGGTTGGAAATTTTTCAGGAGTTGGATCAGCACATTTAAGTGGAGCCGAAACAGCAACACCACTACTCTTCCGCATTTTTAATACACTGGATTATGATGCCGACAGGGCATGGTTCACTCCTCCAAAAGATTTAGAACAACGGATGGTTTGCAGTGAAACAGGTTTGCCACCTGCTTCGCATTGCAGCAATCTTGTGCTTGATTATTTTATTACCGGAATTTCTTCCACACAAACCTGTAATAATTTATCTGAAATATCAGTAAGTGCCGACGAAAAAATAAGTTTTTGCAAAAGTTGTGAACCTGCTGCCGGTTTCAAACGAAAATCGTACAAACTCATAGCACCCGAACTGCAAAACTGGATGCAGGTAAGTAATATTTCTTTTGAAATGATTCCTCCGCATAATCCAAACTGTGAAAAGATTTTTAAAGAAGGAGCTCCATCTATCACTTCACCGGTTAACGGCACAGAATATCTCATCAGCAAAAAAATCCTGAGCCTTTGCAATTAGTGTGTGAAACAGGGAACGATGTAAGCAGGGTGTTCTGGTATATCAACAACCAATTTTATAAAGCAACCGATGCAGGAAGTAAACAGTTCTTTATACCTGCCGAA
This sequence comes from Chitinophagaceae bacterium, assembly GCA_016713085.1. Classification (NCBI taxonomy): domain Bacteria; kingdom Pseudomonadati; phylum Bacteroidota; class Chitinophagia; order Chitinophagales; family Chitinophagaceae; species Chitinophagaceae bacterium. The sequence continues at coordinate 268,627 of JADJPV010000001.1, forward strand.
GGTGTGGTGAAAATTTCCTGTACCGATGATAAAGGAAGAAACAGGGATATTAAAATAACGGTGAAATATGCCGACCTGTAATACCATCTTGATTTACTAAGTAGTCCAAGGGACTACGTTGAAATCTTAGATGGTATTATGCCGCAGAAAAGCATTTTGGACTATCTTTTAATTAAAAGCGGTATAAAAAGCGAAACAGGAAGCCGAAGCTTCCTGTTCATTAACCAAAATCATCATGAAAAAGCGAACGTTTCCAAAAAGGTAGAAAAATAATTTTACAAGGGGTTGTTGTTCTCTCGTTTTAAAAGGATACCAGCTTCTTTCTTTTGGAATAGATGGATTTAAAAACGGGTCACCGCCGCAAAGGTAGAACAATGTGTTCTGCTTTTTTGTTCAAAATCGCCCCTTTTCTAACCCCAAAAGCTGACTTCTGTATTTGCAAACGTTTGACTTATTTTACTGTTCCTTGATCAGGTTTCCCGAACCAGCCATTTTTGACTTGATATCAGTTGGATTACCATAGTAGTGAATATCTCCTCCACCTGCTACCCGTACATCCAGTTTCAAGCTGGCATAGATCCATACATTTCCCGAGCCAGCGATATTTATTTCAGCATTTTCGGCTTTCAGATCTCTCATTTCCACATCACCGCTTCCTGATACATGAATTTCAACATCACGGGTAATTCCGCCCGACTGAACTTTTCCGCTGCCTGCAATACGTACTTCAACTTTTGGGGCATCAACTTCAGCCATTTTGATATCACCGCTTCCGGAAATACTCAATTTAATTCTCCCGGTTGAAGTGATCTTGGTTTCAGCAAGCATATTACCGCTTCCGGAAAGACTGTTATCTTCAAACATCGGTGCTTTCACATATACACGCATATCCTGCGACGGACGGATATTTACTCCACTTTTTGTTCTGATTTTCAATACGCCGTTTTCAACACGTGTAGTAATATATTTCATCAGGTTTTCATCTGCTTCAATCCTGATTTCATTTTCAGTACCCTGCGAAAAATAAACATCAAAGGAACCGGCAGCACTTACACTTTTAAAATTTCCTTCGTTACGGTTGCCCGTTATAATATTTCCGTTTCCCTTTACGCTTCTATTCCAACGGCAGGATGTTACAATAAATGACAGTGTGAATAACAGGAGGGCTCCAGAAAATAATTGTTTGCTCATCTGATAAGTTTTTACAGTTTAATAAAAAAAGAATGCCTGGCCATCAGTCTCAGACTGGTGTTTTATGTCGGAGGTTACGAAAACCAAGCATAGGATAATAAAAAAGTGGTTAAAGTTGGAGCAGGGCAAAAATAGCAGAAAAACAAGTTGCCTTAACGAATAAATTCAACTGTTTTAAAAAGAATATAAACTAACACCCGGAAGATTCTTTCTGCGTATAACCGGTGAACAACTCTCCTTTTCCAATGCCTGCTTTTTGCTACCTTCGCCGCACCATGACAGATAAGATTCTCATTCTCGATTTCGGTTCTCAATACACCCAGTTAATAGCCCGTGCAGTACGTGAATGCAACGTGTACTGCGAGATTATTCCCTTTCACAAACCTGTTGTAAAAGATGAGCACCTGAAGGGTATTATCCTTTCCGGCAGTCCCTTTTCAGTAAATGAAGCCAATGCACCAATGGTTGATGTGGAATTGCTCACCAAACTGTTGCCTGTACTGGGCATTTGCTATGGCGCACAGTTAACCGCCAAACAATTTGGCGGCCGTGTAGAAAAAAGTGAGAAAAGGGAATATGGCCGGGCAGTTTTAAGCCGGAAAACTGAAGACATATTATTAAGAGGTGTGAGTGAAACCTCACAGGTATGGATGAGTCATGCCGATACCATCCTGGAACTGCCGCAGGGCTTTGAAATTACTGCTGTAACTGAATCTATTCCTGTGGCAGCATTTCGTGCAAACGGAAACTTAAGCCACCCTTTATACGGATTACAATTCCACCCTGAAGTATATCATTCAATTGAAGGAAAGAAAATTCTCAAAAACTTTTTAACCGATGTATGCGGCTGCAAAGGCGACTGGACCCCGGCTTCTTTTGTAAATGAAACAGTAGCTGCATTAAAAAAACAGATCGGTAACAGAAAAGTAATCATGGGTTTGAGTGGTGGTGTTGATTCAACCGTTGCCGCTACCCTGATTCACAGAGCTATCGGCAAAAACCTTTTTGGAATTTTTGTTGATAACGGCGTGTTACGTAAAGATGAATTTCAGCAGGTGCTCGACACCTATAATAAAATAGGATTGAATGTAACGGGTATTGATGCCCGTGAGCATTTTTATACTAAGCTTGCCGGCAAATCTGTTCCCGAAGAAAAAAGAAAGATCATCGGTGGAACTTTTATTGAAGTGTTTGACAGAGAAGCTCATAAAATTGAAGGTGTAGATATGCTGGGACAGGGAACCATTTACCCCGATGTAATTGAAAGTGTTTCAGTACATGGCCCGTCAATGACCATCAAATCGCATCATAATGTTGGTGGCTTACCTGACACTATGAAACTGGAACTGGTTGAACCTCTCCGTTATTTATTCAAAGATGAAGTGAGAAAAGTTGGTGCCGAATTAGAAATACCTGCCGAAATGCTGAACCGTCATCCATTCCCGGGACCGGGCTTAGCCATTCGTATTTTACGTGAAGTAACAGAAGAAAAAGTGGACCTGTTACAAAGAGCTGATGCGATTTTCATCAATGGATTAAAAGAACATGGGCTTTATGATAAAGTGTGGCAGGCAGGAGCAATTCTGTTACCGGTACAGAGTGTAGGTGTTATGGGCGATGAACGCACTTATGAATTCACTCTTGCTTTAAGGGCTGTTACTTCTGTAGATGGGATGACTGCAGACTGGGCTCATTTACCATATGAATTTCTGGCATACATTTCGAATGAAATCATCAACAAAGTCAGGGGTATCAATCGTGTGGTATATGATATCAGCAGCAAACCACCTGCAACCATCGAATGGGAATAACCATCTGATAAGAGAATCATGAAATATCCATAAAAATTATCGAGCTAATTTATACAACAGCGATGATAATTTTTGTGGATACACTATGTGGCCAAAGAGCCAATAAAATGAACACATGAAAAAACTACTATTTGCCTTTGTCCTTTCATTGAGTGTATTGCTCTCGTTTGCACAAACACCCGATACTGTTAAGGTTTACAGAATTGGCATATTCGCCAGTTTATACCTGGATTCTTCGTTTACAGGAAGCAGTTACAAGTTTACCAACCAGATGCCCAAGCACATTTTACCGGGTCTGGATTTTGTACAGGGTGCTTTAATGGCTGTTGATTCACTGCATACAGATAAGAAAGTGGAAGTAACGGTTTATGATCTGCGTTCAGCAGAACAAAGCCTGTTTAACCTCACTTCACAGAACAAATTTGATTCATTAGATCTGATCATTGCCGCTGTATCCGGAAACGAATACAGGCAAATGGCAGATATTGCTTTGCAGAAAAACATTCCCTTTGTTTCAGCAACCTATCCCAATGATGGTGGTGTAACCAATAATCCATTTACAATTATTGTCAACTCAACTCTGCCTGTGCATTGTGAAGCGATCTATAATTTTGTAATGAGGAACAATCCTACTGCCAACATTTTGTATGTAAGAAAAAAAGGAATACAGGAAGACAGGCTGGCCGGATATTTCAATGGATTTAATAAGAGTACAAATGGTGGTCAACTGTTGAAATGGAAGAATGTTTTACTCACAGATTCTTTTACAGTTGCTGACCTGCGTACAAGTCTTGACAGTGAAAAAGTAAACTTGATTATTTGCGGCTCACTGGATGAAAGTTTTGGCTTACGCCTGGCAACAACTGCAAATGGTTTACGGAAAACCTATCCCTTTCAAATTGCAGGCATGCCCACATGGGAAGGAATTAAAGATTTAAGCAAACCGGAATTTAATGAAGTGATCATTTACCACAGTTCTACTTTTTTCAATACAGGTACTGTTAAATGGGGTTATTTCACGAAAACATTTACAGAGTCCACCAACGGGCGCCCCTCTGATCTTGCTTATAAAGGGTATGAACTCAGCTGGCATTTTATTAATCTGTTGCTGAAGTATGATGACAACCTGATGCAGAACCTGAACGACAGGTCTTTCCGCATTTTTACGGAATATGATTTCAAACCCATCCGCAACAGTACAAGCGGCAAGCCTGATTATTTTGAGAACAAACGCATTTACATTCTCAAACGAAGCAGCGGGCTAATTTCACGGATGAACTGATATCTTTCAAACCATTTCACAATATCATTGTTTTACTCTTGTGACACACAAGAAGCAATATCTCCCCCAAAAAATTTGTGCCGCCTGTAACAGGCCATTCAGCTGGCGCAGAAATGGGGAAAAGTTTGGGAAGAAGTAAAATATTGCAGCGATCGTTGCCGCAGTTCCAAAAACAAAAAAAGAATAGCTTAATTTCAGGCAGGCAGTTTTAAACGCAACTCATTTCAGTGAATCTCCATTCTACAAAAGGTTACCGAGTAATAAAACACTGGCTTGAAGCAAAAGGCCTGTCTCCTTTTTTATTCCAGGAAGAATCATGGCAACATATCATTCACCATGAAAGTGGTTTGGTAAATGCACCAACAGGTTGCGGTAAAACATTTTCTGTTTTCCTTGGAGCACTGATTCAGTTCATTAATGAAAATTCTGATTCTTATCAATCAAAAAAAACAAGCGGGTTACAGTTGTTATGGATCACTCCGTTAAGAGCGTTGGCAAAAGATATTGGCCGGGCCATGGAAGAAGTAATTACTGAATTGAACATGAACTGGAAAGTCGGGATTCGAAATGGAGACACAACAACCGGTGAACGGGCAAAACAGAAAAGACAAATGCCGGAAGTATTGATCATTACTCCGGAGAGTCTGCATTTACTGCTGGCACAAAAAGGATATGCCGAATTATTTCAGCATATAAAAATCATTGCAGTTGATGAATGGCATGAACTGCTGGGAAGCAAACGTGGTGTACAGGTGGAGCTGGCCGTTTCGAGAATAGTGGGTAGTCGTATGTCTTTGCTCAACAAGAAACTATCCATTTGGGGTATCTCTGCAACCATTGGGAATTTAGAAGAAGCGAAAGAAGTTTTAATAGCCCCTTTAAACTATTCAAAGAAAAAAACAGATGGGTTGAATGGCGAGGTTGGTGGGTTGATGGCCTCACCCTTTGGGGGTTCAGGTTCGGAAGGAACGAAGTTCGGGGAGGGGGCCGGAGTAATTGTAAAAGCCAACATGAAAAAGCAGATTGAAATAGAATCTGTACTGCCCGATGAAATGGAAAAATATCCCTGGGCAGGTCATCTTGGTTTAAAGCTCATTGAAAAAGTGATTCCCATTATAGAACAAAGCAGAACCACGCTCATCTTTATCAATACAAGAGGTATGAGTGAGCGATGGTACCAGGAACTGCTGAATCATGCACCGCAGCTGGCTGGAGCAATTGCATTACATCATGGAAGCATTGAACAAGAATTGCGTTTTTGGGTAGAGGAAGCATTGCATTCAGCCAAACTCAAAGCTGTGGTTTGTACTGCATCATTGGATCTTGGTGTTGATTTTCGTCCCGTCGAGACCGTTATACAGGTTGGTTCGCCAAAAGGTGTTGCACGGTTTTTACAACGTGCAGGAAGAAGTGGCCACAGTCACAATGAAATAAGTAAAATTTATTTTCTCCCAACCCATTCATTGGAATTGGTGGAAGCAGCTGCACTGAAAAGTGCAATTGATGAAGAACTCATCGAAAGTAAAGAACCCATGCTGCTTTGCTTTGATGTACTGATTCAGTATTTGAATACATTGGCCATTTCTGATGGATTTAAACCAGCTGATTTGTTCAATGAAATCAAAACAACTTACTGCTACCGTGATTTACTGCAGGAAGAATGGGAAGAAGTTTTACAGTTTTTGGTTGAAGGTGGCAAAGCATTGCATCAATACGATGATTACCGGAAAATTGAAATCATTGATGGTGTTTACAGGATCACCAACAGAAGACTTGCCATGCGCCATCGTATGAACATTGGCACTATTGTAAGTGATGTAATGCTGAAAGTAAAAATGGTGAGTGGTGGTTTCATTGGAGTAATTGAAGAATATTTTATCAGTCGGCTTGAACCCGGAGATTCATTTACACTGGCAGGAAGGAATTTAGAACTGGTTCAGATTAAAGACATGACAGCATTTGTACGTAAATCAACTTCTAAAAAAACAATTGTTCCCAGCTGGAACGGAGGAAGAATGAGCCTTACTGCAAATCTTGGAAAGAAGTTAAGGGAAACATTTAATGAAGTTGTGGAGGCAGGCCAATCAAAAAGGCCAGACTACAGTCCTGAACTTCAGCATCTCTCCTCTTTGTTTGAATTACAGCAACAGCTTTCACATATCCCAAAAGATGATGAACTGCTGATAGAACAGCATGAAAGTAAAGATGGATATCATTTACTGGTTTATCCGTTTGAGGGACGGCTTGTACATGAAGCAATGAGTGCAATTCTAGCATACCGAATCGGCAAAATTGCTCCGCTTACATTTTCCATTGCCATGAATGATTATGGTTTTGAATTGCTGTCTGATCAACCCATTCCGGTTGATGATACCAATGTGGCGGATTTATTTACATCAGATAATTTAACAGCCGATATTCAGCGAAGTGTAAACTCAACTGAAATGGCAAGGAGAAAATTCAGGGATATTGCTGTCATCGGTGGCCTGATCGTTCAATCTGCACCGGGAGAAAAAACAAAAGCAAGACACTTACAGGCATCAGCCAGTTTATTATTTAATGTGTTCAGTGAATATGATTCAAAAAATGTACTGCTGCGCCAGGCATACCGGGAAGTATTTGATCAGCAGATGGAAGAAGTGCGTTTACGCAGTGCCTTTGCCAGGATTCAGCAAAGTCAGATTATCCTGACGTTTCCTGAACGCTTTACTCCACTCAGCTTCCCCATTATTGCCGATGGATTAAACAGAAATAATCTTTCAAGTGAAAAACTGGAAGATCGTATTTTACGCATGCAGGCGCAGCTGAATAAAGTTGCAGGTTTCTAATGCGTTTTTGTTCATTCGGCTAGCTCTATATCTCTTCAGCATAAAATATTTACCTGCCCGTTGTAAGATCAGTTTTCCATTCCATTTTTCTATCTATATTTATAAAAATAAAGCTCATGTTGAAAAAAATATTTTATGTACTGCTTGCTGCGCTGGTGATCATACAGTTTATACGCCCAAAACAAAACGTATCAGCCGGGCCATATCCAAACGATATCGCAACAAAATTTGCTACAAGTGATGATGTTGTTTCCGTATTGAAAACAGCCTGTTATGACTGCCACAGTAACAACACAGTTTATCCCTGGTATTCAAATGTTCAGCCGGTTACATGGTGGTTACAGGATCATGTAAATGAAGGGAAAAAAGAACTGAACTTTTCTGAGTTTGCAACTTATGCAGCAAAAAGACAACGCAAGAAATTTGAAGAAATAAAGGAACAGGTTGAAGAAGGTGAAATGCCATTGAAGAGCTATACAATCATTCATAAAAATGCAATACTTTCTGCTGAGCAGAAAACAGCCATTTATAAATGGTGTGAAGAAAGCCTGGCACAACTACCACCTAAAGAGCCAAGTGCACAATCGGATAAAGACAAAGCAGAAAGCAAAAAATAATAAAGAAGCCCCTGAACAGGGGCTTTCTTATTTCGATAAATTCTATCAGTTTGTAAAATGCTTTCGTTGTGTTGCATACAGAATTACAAATAATACGGCAACAAACAAACCGAAGACACCACTCACAAAGCCAACAAGTATGGTAGTAACAAGTGGAAATGCAAACTCAGCAATACTGTAAATAACAAATCCCTGCTTTTTCAGTTTACGCATTTGCATAGCACCATAGATGCAAAGCACAGCACAAATAACCGACACAATTAACAGAACCGATCTGTATTCATACTGTTTCAGTGTAGATTCGGCGGACCATTTAAAGAAACTGCTCATTCCTTTCAAAGCAGGCTGTTTCTCCATATCCTTCATTGATTCAAGTTGCTTCACACTGTAAGCAATCAAAAAGTAATTAAATACTGATCCAGCTATTTGCAGTCCGCTGCCAACATAAGTAAGAATACACAATACTTTTATTCCCTGTGGAAAATTGTCGTTTGCATAGGCATGCGGCTGGAGATAATCTTTTTGATTGTCCGGAGTATTCATACCAAATTTTTATCAAAAATAAAGACAATCATTTCAATTAATCAAAATTAGAACTCACTATCTGCACTTACATTTGCAGACAGTTATGCGGCAACCAATAAAATTCAACCTGCAGGACCAGACACTCTGGCTTTCCACAGAAAGCTGTTTGTACTGGGAGGAAGACCAATCTTTGATTGTGTCTGATATTCATTTCGGAAAAAGTGGTCATTTCAGAAAAGAAGGAATCGGGATTCCCCAGGGAGCATTTAAAGAAGATCTGCAAAGGCTGGTTGCACAGATCCAGTTTTTCAAACCAAAGCAGTTGATTGTAGTGGGTGATTTTTTTCACAGTAAAATGAACAGCGAGATATTACTGTTTGAAAAATGGAGAAGAGATTTATCGGCACTACCCATTCATCTTGTAAGAGGAAATCATGACATATTAAGCGATGCATGGTATTCAGAAAATGAAATTGAAGTGCATGAGCAGGAATTAAAACTGAATCAATTCAACTTTGTACATGAAATGACTAACGGCCAGACACTACCGGCGACTGGCTATTACTTTTCCGGCCATATCCATCCTGGAATCAGTATTCATGGACTTGGCAAACAATCTTTACGGTTTCCCTGTTTTTATTTTTCTGAAACCCATGCAATCCTTCCTGCATTTGGAAGATTTACCGGTTTACATTCCATAAAACCAAAAAAGAAAGACAAGGTATTTGCCATCGTAAATAAAAATATCATTGCAATAAATCAATAAGCCATCAGCAACAAAGTTCTTCATATTGCTTTTGCTCCCATCTATGCACATCCGTTACCTGAAGGGCATCGGTTTCCTATGCTGAAATATGAGTTGATCCCTGAGCAATTGCTGCATGAAGGAACTATTTCAACAAACAATTTAATTGCGCCGGCAAAATGTACTGATGAAATAGTACTGCTAACACATACTGAAGAATATCTAACCAAACTGCATCAACAAACACTTTCTGTAAAAGAACAGCGGCATATTGGCTTTCCGCAATCACCTCAACTTACTGAACGGGAGTTGATTATTACACAGGGCACCATTGATTGCTGCATATCTGCATTTGAGAATGGAGTTGCATTGAATGTTGCAGGTGGCACACATCATGCATTTGCAGACAGAGGCGAAGGATTTTGTTTACTGAATGATTTTGCAACTGCGGCCAATTATTTACTGCATCAAAATCTTGCCAAACAAATTCTCATCATTGACCTGGATGTTCACCAGGGAAATGGAACAGCAAAATTATTTGAACACAACAGGAAGGTTTTCACTTTCAGTATGCATGGTGAACATAACTATCCTTTTCATAAGGAAACAAGTGACCTTGATATTGGATTGAAGGATGGAACAGATGACAGCACCTACTTCCATTTGCTGGAACATCATTTAAATACATTGCTTGAAAAAGTAAAACCAGATTTTGCCTTTTATCTTTCAGGAGTTGATATTTTAGAAACAGACAAGTTTGGAAAACTGAAAGTAACCATGCAGGGATGTAAACAAAGAGATGAAATTGTATTCAAAAAACTGAAGCAGCATCAAATCCCCTGTACTGTTGCAATGGGCGGCGGCTATTCACCTGATGTAAGAACAATTGTTGAAGCCCACTGCAATACATTTCGTTTGGCAAAAGACATGTACAACTTAAACTGATCAGGCTCCTGCTTTGCTTTCTTTCTTCCTCTTTAGTTTCAGGTAATCAATAAAGAAGATCATGCGTGCAGTAATTTCGTTTCCATGTGGTGATGCAAGCATGCGGGTTGCATTTGCAGCATAATGTTTATAGCGGTTACCGTCAATCGGAAAATCATTTGCAAGCCAGTTCTTCCAGCCAATGATGAAACGACTGCCATAGTTGAAATCCCATGTATAGAACACATCCATATTCCATACATTAAAATTCTGATCCTGGCCGGGAACAAATGCACGGTCGGTTCTCCAGCCATCTGCACCAACATTATAAAAACTGTGGTATTCAATCCGGCTCCAGTAATGCCTTGCACGCAACGTAAGATTCATCCTGCTGGTGAAATTGTAAATACCGCTGATGAGTGTGGTTATATCTTTATTTCTTCTCCGTCCAACAATCGGCTCACCATTGGCTTCACGTTTAAATGCATAACCAAATTGCCCACGGTCATCTTTTAAACTCATGTCAACATCTAAACTGAAACGGTCGCTGAAACGGTAACGCAATCCCGGGTTAATAACTATGTAAGGGTCATCTTTAATATCTACTGATTCAGCAAAGCCAAGAACATAGCGTCCGAATAATTTCTTTCGGCTGTCAGAACTTCCGCTGATACGCAGGAATGCCCATGGAACCTGCCTTAAAAATTTACCGGGAGTACGTAATTCAAAATAATCTTTTTGCCATAAGGGTTGGTACTCAGCTGCTATACTTACATCCCAAAAGTTTTTGAAAAACCAGAAGGCACTGGCACTATAACGGATATTGGCAAACACAAAAGGTTTGTACAACATTTCATGCCTTATTCCAAAGCCAAAATTATAAGCATTGAATTTTTTTGTTGGTGTGGCATGCACATAATTGATCTTGAATTGAGTCATGACTTCATTTGGAGCGACTAAAAATCCTAGATCATTCGGATCATATTTATCACTTTCGATACTGCTGCTGAGGCTGTATTGAATTTTACCGCTTACTTTCCCAAGTGTTACAAGACTTTTAAAGCCATTATAAGGATTGGCGCCCATGATCTGGCTGTAATCAAACTTTCCCTGTAAACCGTATTTGTTGCTTTTCCCAAACAATGCAATATCCGATCCTGTAACGTTCGCATCTCTTGCTGCCCCACTGCGTGTAGTATTTGCATTGGTGAGAGTAATAGATGAGCGGCCTTTCAACGCCTGGTCAATTACAATGAGATTATAATTCGTTAATGGTTCTGTTTGAATACGCTGTTGCTGCTTATTGTTGATGTTCTCAACTTCAGCAAACATCTGTGCTCCAATTGCATTGAAAATACCAATGCCCAATTTCTGCTTTGTTCGTCCTGAAAACTTGGTAGCATTCAGTAACTGCACCACACCAGGGTTGGAAATAATTTTTGTACTGTCAGTTGAACCTATGCTCCTTGCATTATAATAACCTGATGGAGTTGCTCCCACTCTTCGTGAATAAAACAATCCTCCTTTATTAAATATCTCCGTGCCTTCTGTAAAGAATGGACGGTTCTCCTGGAACTGTACTTCAAAAGGCGACAGGTTATTAATCACATTATCAGATATCACCTGCCCGAAATCAGGAATCAATGTCATATCCAATGTAAAACTTTCATTCACTCCATATTTTACATCCATACCACCATTCCGCAAAAACTCATTGAGTCTTCCTTTTGAAGTTGGCGTAGTTCTGTAACCTGCAGTTATGTAAGGAAGAAAAGACAAACGCAAAGGTGGTGTCAGATTTTCTAATCCGCTTAAACGGCCAAACTGATTTACAAATCCATTTTGATTGGGGTTGATATTATTCCAGTAAGAACTTTCATTACTTCGCCGTACATAACGCTGAAAGTTGATGCCCCAATCCTGTTTATCTTTTTTTGCAAAGCGAAGTGAAGAGTATGGAATTTTCATTTCAATTACCCATCCATCTTCTTTCATAGTTACTTTACTTTCCCATACAGCATCCCAGCTGTAATCACTTGGCGGGCCAAACTGCGAAGAACGATTCGGGCTTAATCTACCATCACTCTGCACATTTCGGCTGGTAACCAAAAACTGAAAGCCATTCTGATCATCATTATACGTATCAAAGAAAACTGAGAAATAATCAATGTCCTGCCTGCTTTCTCCATCTCGTGCAGTTAACTGAGTACGTACAAGTTTTGGGTCATCATATAAATAAGCACCAATGTAAATAGATGAATTATCATACACCACAAACACTTTGGTAGCATAAGCAGATGCTTCGCCATAGTTGGGACTGTTGACCACAAAGTTTTCAGCAACCGGCGCATTTTGCCAAATGGCTTCATTGAGCACACCATCAATTTTTGGAGTTGTAAAAATCTTATTCGCCTGGATGGTTCGTTCAGGTTCATTTCCGGCATAAGACAGTACAGCGGCAAGCAGAAAAAGCAAAGAAAATAGTCCTTTCATAAAGGGCGCAAGCTATATAAAAAAACCGCCCATACGGTTGAATTTGTATGAGCGGTTTAATGAATTATTCCTTTTTCAATAGGGAAATACTATCTTAATTCATTTTCTTCTTAAGGTTATTTACCTGGTCCTGCAGGTTGGTTACCAGTGATGCAAGATTGCTCACATCCCAGCGTTGGCCCTGTCCTACTTTGCTGATGACCATTTGTGCACTCCAGAACTCCAATACATCTTCTGTATTTACCTGGTATGGTTGATAAACCGGGTTATCGCTGAGCAGAGTCAATTTATTTTTGCTGCGGTTGCTTTTTAATACACGTTTATACACTACTCCTTCCGATTTACTCAACACGATATAGGCATTGTTATTCTTTACATCATCAAGGTTTTCAACCTTTGCACCAACAATTACACTGCCGCTGGGTGTTGGCATCATACTGTCACCAATAATTTCAAATGCACGGTAAGTGCCGCTGGTGAGCATGGGTAAAGTAAATGTATTCAGCTCATCGAGGAATTCAGGATCGGCATATCCATTCAAATAACCGGCTGCTGCTTTTACAGGTACAAAATGAATGACATTGGTTTCAGCGAGCATTTTTAATTGCCTGCGTTTAGCAAGGTAACTGCCTTTTGTTTCACTCAGGTCTTTACGAAGCAGGTCATCAATACTCACTTTAAACAGATCGCTTACTGTTTCCAATACTTCGTAATTGGGTTCTGCCCGTTCTTCCTCATAGGCGCCCACCAGTGAGCGTTTGATTCCGATTTTCTGAGCAAATTCGTCCTGTGTAAAACCACGCAGCTTGCGCAAATACTTCATGTTTTGATTGGCCATTGCCATATGATACTAATTTTATTGGAGCTAAGATACTAATTATTTTAGTTTTACAAAATTTTGAGAACATTTATTTTGCTTTACTTTATTCCCTGCTGTTTCTATTATATTTTTCTAATGACCGTAATCATTGCAAAAGAGGAACACTTGAGTATAACTTCATATGCATTTTAACTAGTAACAATACAATGCTTTCCAATGGAACTCCTTTAAAATGCCGGTTGAAACCGGTATTACAAATAGCTGATTCCGGTTTTGCTATAACATGAGTACCGATCAGTCTTTCCATTAATTAAACTTACAATTATGAAAAAAATTACTCCTGAGTGGTTACACAGGTTAGGTTTGCTGTTCCTTTTGCAACTGCTCTTTTCTTCATCTGTTTTTTCACAGGGATTTTCTCCTGCAGTACAAAACAGATTACAGTATATTATCGACAGTTTTCAGAATAATCCTGCCAACCCTTTTGTTGGAGGAATAGCTGTTGCAATAAATGTTGACGGACTTGCTTTGTGGCAGGGATCTACCGGTTATGCAGCCCGCAATATTGATGCACAAAACAACCTGTTACCTGGCGGCACTCTTTTTACAAAAAATATGCTGTCAAGAATTTACAGTGTTACAAAACTTTCACCGCAGCACTTGTACTTGAACTTGCAAGAGAAGGATCTTTAAATCTGGATGCACCGGTCAGCAATTATATTCCATTGCAACTGATTAACCCCGGACTCAACAGTTCAGTTACAATTCGCCAGTTACTGGCACATGAAAGTGGTTACAGCGATTATACAGATGAATACATGTTACAGGTATCAGTCGCATTTCAGCCTGCACGGGTTTGGAATGCTTTTGAAACCATCAGTTTTTGTCACCAGATTAATGTTCCCGGTGCAGAACGCCAATACAGCAGTACCAATTACATTATGCTTGGTGCAATTATCGAAACTGTAACCGGCAAGCCAATGGAACAGCATTACAGGGAACGTTTTTTTGATAAGCTGGGGTTTACCTCTATGTATCTTGGTGGAAGAGAATCTCAAAATGGTCATGGTGAACTTGCAGCACCGCATGATAATTTGAGTATGTTTAATCCTGTTTTCCAAATGACGGGCCAACCAACATTTCCTGATGCTTATACGAATATTACAAGATTTCCTTTAGATGCAATTGTATCACTTGCTTTCAGCGGTGGTGGTATTGTTTCCAATGCGGCTGAGCTGGCTGAATGGCGAAATGCATTGTTTGGTGGAAGAGCAACAAGTGCTTCTACCCTGCAAGCAATGGTAAACTCTATTCCGGCAACCTCTGATGAAGATGGCGATTATCTTGGATATGGTATCTGGACAAATAAAAAAATAAGTACAACAGATTACTTTGTTGGCCATAATGGAAGTGCAATTGGTTACAGATCATTAATGATGTATCAGCCCGACCGTAAAATGACCATTGCCTTAGTAACCAATTACGCAGGCTGCAATCCATATTTAATTGAAAAAGCATTGTATGAAGCGCTGCCCAATTTTATCTGCGGAAATGATAACCGCAAAGAGTGGAAAATACTGCTTTGTTACAAAGGAAAAGATATTTGCGTTGCAAGAGAAGCTGCTCCGGTTCATATAAACAAAGGAGCCTATCTTGGTTCCTGCAGTATGGAATTACCTGCTGTACAAACCAGTGGCACTAACAGCAGTATAGATCAGACAAATGAAGAAACAGCATTTACTGCTTATCCGAATCCATTCAGCAACCAGGTTACAATTCAGCTGAAAGCATCAAAAAGCGGAGTAGTGAGTTTGAACCTGTATGATCTCAATGGTAAATTGGTAAAACACCTGTTTACAGGAAACATGCAGGAAGGAACGATGAAACAGGTAATACTTCAATCAAATGGATTACCAGCTGGCACATATATCTGCCGTTTACAAACCAATGCAGGCATCAGTAACCGAAGATTGATATTGAATAAATAGCAGACATACAATTAAAAAAACAACAAACCCCGAAGCAGTTAAAGTTTCGGGGTTTGTTTATGCGGTTTATTGTGAACTAAAAAATCTTATCCTGCATTTCAGTTGTTTCTTTCACCACCTGCTCATCAAGAGCAATTCCTTTGTGGGCAATTGCTTCCCGCAAAACATCATTGATGGTAATTACTCCCTGAAACTGTGTATTATCAAATACCAGAAGATATCTTGTTTTATGACTGTTTAGAAGTTTCATACAGGATTCTACTGATTCTTCTGATCCGATTACCGGCAAGTTACTGCCCATTACCTCTTTCACCGTTGCCGAGTCACTATGCAGTCCTTTTAAAATTACATTCCGGCTGTAATCCCGTTCAGAAAATATTCCAGCGAATTCATTCATTTTTTTTACAACAAGATAACTGAGGTTTACCGAACTCATCAGTTGAAGGGCTTCTATCACCTTTGCATCGGCATCAATTACATTAAATATGTGAGGCTTGTTTTTTAAAATGTCGGCGGCAGTTCTCATAACAATCGTTTTTGTTTAACTAAATATACGTTTTGAATTGCTTATTAAAAAGAGATTGTTTTCAGTTCAATTTTGTGAACTCCTGAATATATCAGACTTTTACCTGCATATAAAGGCTGACTCTATAAAGTAAACCAAATGGCGAAACCAAAAAAGAATACTTCCCCTGCAAAAGTAAAAGCAGTGAAGGAACGACCTATTATCCTTATAACAAACGACGATGGTGTAACTGCTCCCGGTATCCGCAACCTGGCAGAAGCAGTAAAAGATCTTGGAAAAGTGGTAATTGTTGCCCCTGATAAGCCTCAAAGCGGCATGGGCCATGCCATCACTATCGGCTTTCCACTGCGCATGCAGCAACTGCATATCATGGATGGTATTGAAACATGGCAAACCAGCGGCACACCGGTTGACTGTGTAAAACTGGCTGTCGACAAGGTACTGCACCGCAAACCCGATATCTGCCTGAGTGGAATTAACCATGGTGCCAATCACAGCATTAATGTTATTTACAGTGGAACCATGAGTGCGGCTATTGAAGCAAGTATTGAAAGCATCCCATCTATTGGCTTTTCATTGCTTAACTACAGTATGGAAGCCGATTTCAGTGCCAGCAGAGTTTATGCAAAAAAAATTGTGGAACAGGTGCTGGCATCAAAAAAATTAGACAAACACCTTTGCCTCAATGTAAATATTCCCAATGTAGACGCCAGCTTAATTAAAGGAGTAAAGTCTGCCGCCAGGCTTATGCCAAATATGTGGAAGATTTTGATGAACGCAAAGACCCCAGCGGCAAGAATTATTACTGGCTCACTGGTGAGTTTAAAAACTTTGACAAAGGAAAAGACACGGATGTTTGGGCATTGGAACACAATTTTGTGAGTGTAGTTCCCGTTCAATTCGATCTGACAAATTATGCGTTAAAAAAATTACTTGAAACAAAACTGAAATTCTGATGCTGAAACTTGATAAACTGCCTTTTGGAATTGTATTGGGTGCTTTAGCTCCTATTCTTGGCCTTGTTGTATACTATTTCCTGAAGTCTCCTTCCATCAGCTTTGGCGAATTTGTAGAATATTTTTTCAGAACCAAAGCAATGCTTACTGCAGTAGGCAGCCTCAGCCTGATTGCCAACATTATTTTATTTACTCTTTTCATCAATGCACGCAGAGATAAAACCGCCATTGGTATTTTCATTATGACATTGATGTACGGATTAATGATCCTGTATGCAAAGTTTTTTATGTAAACTGGTCTGCTTTTAAAACTCACTGTTTAAATATAAAGAATGTAAAAGGGTTGCCTTTGCCGGCAACCCTTAACCCTTTTCTTATTGTTGATGTCTGTAAAATCAGCTCTTTACAATTGCTGATTCAGAAACAACTTTTGAGCTGTTCTTTACATTGAAAACTTCTGTTTTAGAACCTTTCACATCACGGATTTCAAAACGAACATCAATTCCTTCGAGTTCTTTGTTGAATTGAAACTTACGTGTAATGTTTGTTCCGTAAACAATTTCTTCATGTAACACTGTACCGTATTCATCTTTTACGATGATGATGAAACGCTGGTTGGCAGTATTATTGAGGTTCAGTTGAAATACGGGTTGGTTGTTCAACTGTCCTGCAATCTTCAATTCTGCGCCTCCAGTTGTTGTATCACCTGCTGAAGCGGTGAATCCTGTTGTTACTGCTAAAAGGGTAAATAAACCGATAGCTGCATTTTTAATTGTCTTTTTCATGTGCTTAATTTTTATTGTTTTGTATCTGAAACATAGGATATCCATAAATGATCAATTCAACGGGTGAATAAATTTTAATTCATGGGCCTTTTATTTCCCTATGTCTCAAAAAGTTTAAAAATCTTTTTTACTGTTTCTCTTTTTCAATGTGCAAGTATCGCCTGAAGCAAGCAAGGTGGGTCAAATGACTTCCGGAGTTGTTTGAACTGCAAAAAGCAGTTATTGTTTCAATGACAACACAAATGTAAACCCATTTTTTGCAGCATTCAAACCAAGATTCGATACTTTTTATGGCCTTAACTTTAAAAGTGAATCACTAAAACCCCTACTGACAAAGGCTTTCAGGAAAATATTTGAATGATGCCCAACAGGCTGTTTCAGGGGAGGTTAAATCAATGTTAACGCATTAAAAAGCGATATTTATGTGCAGGATATAGATGATTATCTTTGTTCCTCACAAATGATCATCCACTCTTTTTCATGAATTATTATATAATAGCAGGTGAAGCAAGCGGCGATTTGCACGGAAGCAATTTAATTAAGGAACTGCACCATAAAGACTCAATGGCAAATATCCGTTGCTGGGGTGGCGATAAAATGCAGGCTGCCGGTGCAACATTGGTAAAGCATTACCGAGACCTTGCATTTATGGGTTTTGTGGAAGTACTGAAAAATATCAGCATTATTTTTAAAAGCCTCTCGTTCTGCAAAGAAGATATTCTGCTGCATAAACCGGATGTATTAATATTAATTGATTATCCGGGCTTCAACTTACGTATTGCCAAATGGGCCAAAGAAAATAATATAAAGGTTGTTTATTACATTTCACCACAGGTATGGGCATGGAAAGAAAACAGGGTAAAGATGATGAAACAATGTATTGATCTGATGCTGGTGATTTTACCTTTCGAAAAAGAATACTATAAAAATAAATGGAACTGGGATGTTGAATATGTGGGGCATCCACTTGTTGAAGAAGTTGAAAATTTTCAATTGAAAAATCAGCGTGACCGTTTTTCTGACAAACCGGTTATTGCCCTTTTGCCCGGCAGCCGCAAACAGGAGATCTTAAAAAAACTTCCTGTTATGCTGGAAGTAAGTAAAGAATTTCCTGCATACCAGTTTATTATTGCCAGAGCCCCCGGCCTTGATGATTCATTTTATACAGAGATGATTAAAGAATACAGCAATGTATCATCAGTAAGCAATGAAACATATTCTTTGTTACAGCAATCAGCAGCAGCGCTTGTAACATCGGGTACTGCAACATTAGAAACAGCATTATTTAATGTGCCGCAGGTTGTATGCTATAAAGGCAATGAAATAAGTTACCAGATCGCCAAACGGCTGATTAACATCAAATACATTTCACTTGTTAATCTTATTATGGATAAAGAAGTGGTAAAAGAATTGATTCAGCATGAAATGAATGCAGAGTGTGTTATCTCCGAACTAAGTAAAATACTTCCCGGTAAAGAAAAAAGTAAATTAATCCTTACTGATTACAGGCTGCTTAAAGAAAAGCTGGATAAAGGTGGGTTTGCGTCGGCAAAAGCAGCAGATGCAATTCTTCAGTTTATGAATCGTTGAATAAGGACATTTAGCGGCTAATTGGCCCGAATTCAGTTGTAAATCAACAGAAAACCATGGATTATAATAATATTTAATGATTTACTTCTCAGATTAAAATTTTATTATTTACTTTGTCTGCAATCTATATTTAATCCTCCTTTCCTCCGAAAGCCTCCGTAAGCTCCAATTCTCCGTAGAAATTCCCTGAAACCGAATTACATACTCTTAAATCTGTTGCTCTATGCGCCTTTTTATGCCTACGTACCCTGCATCTCAAAAACATTTTTTTTGCGGTCAAAAACAATTAGTCAAAAGAATTCTTACTCTGGTATTTCTGTTTGTTTTCACAAATAACATATCGGCACAAAATGCGATTGTAACAGAAAATCTGTTAACAGGTAATCCTTCTTCAGAATGGGAAATACCAGGAAAAGGTGCAGGTGATTTAACTATCCAGGGCTTTGCAACTGATATCAGTGTTAATAGGAGTCAAACAATTAATTTCAAAATAAATACAGCTGCGGCTTCTTATACAGCTAAGATTTACCGTTTAGGTTATTACCAGGGAAATGGTGCCAGGTTTATTACCAATGCAACGATTACAGCACCGCTACCCCAAGCCCAACCTGCATGCGTTACAGACCCAGTTACCGGCTTAGTAGATTGCGGCAACTGGACAACCAGTGCTCAATGGGCGGTACCCGGAACTGCTGTTTCAGGCATTTATATTCTCCGTTTACAACGTACAGATATTGTAACTACTAATTGCAGTCATATAGTTTTTATAGTTAGAGATGATGCCAGTACTTCTGATTTATACTATCAAACTTCAGATGCAACCTGGCAGGCATATAATGGATATGGAGGTTATAGCCTGTATACAGGATCAACTGCTTATCCTGGAGGCCGTGCAGTTAAGGTAAGTTACAACCGTCCTATTACAACACGTGGCGGTGGTGGAGGAAGTTCACAGGAAAACTTTGTTTTTAACGCTGAATACCCTATGGTTCGCTGGTTGGAAAGAAATGGGTATGATGTAAGTTATACAACCAATATTGATGCAGACAGAAATGGTTCTTTAATTACAAATCACAAAGTATTCTTATCGGTAGGTCATGATGAATACTGGAGTGCTGCCCAACGCACCAATGTTGAAAATGCAAGAAATGCAGGTATCCATCTTGCTTTTTTCAGCGGCAATGAAGTTTACTGGAAAACCAGGTATGAAAACAGCGTTGATGGAAATAACACACCTTATAAAACCCTTGTTTGTTATAAAGAAGGTGTTGGTACAATGGGTGCAAATGTTTGTACCGGCAAATGCGATCCTTTGCCAACTATCTGGACAGGTTTATGGCGTGATGGTGGAACTTTTTCACCTGTTAATGATGGAAACAAACCGGAGAATACTCTTACAGGTCAAATCAGTGAAGTTGCAGCAACAGCCAATATGATTGTACCTGATACATATAAAAATTTACGCTTCTGGAGAAACACCTCCGTTGCTTCTTTAGCATCGGGCCAAAAACAATCCTGCCTTTTGGTACACTGGGATATGAATTTGATTATGAGAACTATGGAGACAATTATCCAAGCGGACGAATCACTATGTCCAGTACTATATTTCAGGGCAGAACACACAAACTCTCATTGTATAAACATATTAACGGTGCAAACTCAGCATGGGTGTTTGGTGCAGGTACAATACAATGGAGTTGGGGTTTAGATGATCAACATGACCAGGGCGATCAGCCTGAAAGTGCAGATATGCAGCAGGCAACTGTAAACCTTTTTGCAGATATGTCTGTTCAACCCGGTACGCTTCAATTGGGATTAGTTCCCGCTACAGCATCAACTGATGTAACAGCACCCAGTTCAGCCATTGTATCACCTGTAACCGGCGCAAATGCAATTGTTGGGTCTACTGTTACAATCACCGGAACAGCCACTGATGCAAATGCAGTTGCAGGAGTTGAGATATCAATTGATGGAGGAACAACATGGCATGTTGCTGAAGGAACAACCAGTTGGGCATACACATTCATGGCTCCCGCAACTGCAGGTGCCATTACAATCAAGTGCAGAGGGTACGATGATAGTGGAAATATGCAGGCAACTGCTGTATCAGGCCCAAGTGTAATAACATTAAATGTCATTGCAAGACCATCTCCGGATAATGGCTTTGGAGGTCCGATTCTTGTTGTTTCAAAAACAACCAATCCTTTCAGTAAATATGCAGCAGAAATTTTAAGAGCTGAAGGCTTGAACGAATTTGATGTATCAGATATTTCTCTTGTAACACCAGCACTGTTGAATAATTATGATGTAGTTGTTTTGGGTGAAATGACAATCAGCGCAGGTGATGTAACCAACTTAACAAACTGGGTAAATGCCGGCGGAACATTGATTGCATTTAAGCCGGATGCACAATTAGCTACGCTTATGGGTATTACACCGGTAGTTGGTTCTCTCAGCGATCGATATATTTTGATCAGCAATACCGGAGCCGGAGTTGGTATCGTTAACCAGACTATTCAATATCACGGATCATCTGATTTTTATTCTTTAAATGGAGCTACTTCTTTAGCAACCTTATATTCAGCGGCAGCAACTGCTACAATTTATTCTGCCATCACAACCAAATCAGTAGGAAGTAATGGTGGGCAGGCAATTGCATTCTCGTTTGATCTTGCTAAATCAATTATATATACCCGACAGGGAAACCCCGCCTGGGAAGGTCAAAACCGTGATGGTTTGGGAGGCCCCGGAGGACAAATCAGGCCAAATGATCTTTTCTTTGGCAATTTCGCCAGTGATCCACAGCCTGATTGGATAGACTTTAATAAAGTTGCCATACCACAGGCTGACGAACAGCAGCGATTACTTGCCAATATTATCATTCAAAATAACCTTCACCGGAAACCATTGCCACGCTTCTGGTATTTACCAAGCGGGCATAAAGCAGCTGTTGTATTAACATCAGACGGGCATGCAAATGGCGGTGCATTTAAACGTTACAGTACATACATTACAAACTCGGGCACAAAAAACAATCTGACAGATATTGCTGACTGGAAGGCAATCAGAGGTACTGTTTATCTGTATCCAAATGCTCCATTCACCAATCCACAGGCTAAGACTTTGCAAGACTTAGGTTTTGAACTTTCATTAGGGTTTAATAATGGCTGTAATAATTTCACTCCCGTTTCGTTGGAAACTGACTTAACAACACAACTGGGATTAATGACCGCAGCCTATCCATCTTTGTTCCCAAGCCCAACATTAAGAACCGAATGCGCCATTTGGTCTGATTGGGCAACAATGGCGAAAAAAGAAGCTGCAAAAGGAGTTCATCTCGATTTGAATTATAATTACATGCCAGATACATGGATTCAGGACAGGCCCGGTATGTTAACAGGATCAGGTTTGCCCATGCGATTTGCTGATACTGATGGCACAATGATTGATACCTATCAGATGCCAATCCAGATTTCTGAAGACGCTGGTCAAACAGTTTCAACCAATATTGAAGCATTACTTAATAAGGCAATTGGAGCAGAAGGCTTTTATGGAACATTTGCTGTAAATATGCTGGCAGATTTTGAAGCCTCAGCTGGCGCTGATATAATTATTGCTGCAGCTCAGGCAAGAAATATTCCCGTTATTTCTGCCAGCCAAATGCTTACATGGTTAGATGGAAGGAATAACTCTTCCTTCACTAATCTGGTATGGAACAGTAATACCTTAACATTTGTTATCAATACAAATGCATCTGCAAGAAATATTAAAGCAATGCTGCCTGCACTCGCTGCAGTAGGGCTAAGGCTGAAATCTGTTTCAAAAAATGGAACACCGTTAGCTTATCGCTTTGAAACAATCAAAGGAATTGAATATGCATTTTTGATGCTTCAAACGGAAACTTTACTGCAGTATATGAAGCATTTACCTGCTCAACACCAACAGCAACAATAACAGCCTCCACACCGACAGTTTGTAATGGCAACGGTGCAGTTTCGTTACAGCTTTCATCTGCTATAGGCACAGGGCCTTACAGTGTTGTTGTTAACGGCGTAACCTATAACGATGTATTACCCGGTGTACCTTTCAAAACTGTAAGACCAAACGAAGTAAGTATATGGGATAACAGTGTTGTTGGTGCCGGATCTGAAAATATATATACCCCTTCGATTGAGTTGGGAGTAAAATTCCGTTCTTCTGCAGCAGGATATATTGCCGGCATCCGTTTTTATAAATTACTTTCCAATGAAGGTCCGCATACCGGCAGCCTCTGGAATTCTTCAGGTACATTGTTGGGAACCGTAACATTTACCGGTGAAACAGAAAGCGGATGGCAGTATGCCAAATTCACCAACCCTATTTTCATTGCAGCAAACACTACCTATATAGCATCTTATTTTGCACCTCACGGACAGTATAGCGCAACACCGGCAGCATTTCAGTCTGCAGGTATAACCAATGGTCCGCTAACACTTTTGCAGGATGGAGTGGATGGACCGAACGGGGTATTTAAATATGGTGCAGGTGCTGTGTTCCCTGATGATTCTTATAATAGTGCCAACTACTGGGTTGATGTTGTTTATGTACCAAATATCGCTACAGCACAAACAATTGATTATACATTAAGCAGTATTAATGATCTTAATAACTGTTCTAATGCGGGCCCATCAATCAGCACTGCGTCTGTTACTGTTAACCCGATACCTTGCAGTGTTTTACCTGTTGAACTGCTTGATTTTTCTGCATCTGTCATTAACAGAAAAACAATCCTGAACTGGACGACTGTAACAGAAATAAATAATGCCGGTTTTGAAGTTGAGCGAAGCACAAATGGCATTTCATGGAAAACACTTGGTTTCGTAAAAGGTGCAGGAACGACTTATATGAAACAACAATACCAGTTTACGGATGGCTCCGTATTGAACGGCAAGTATCTGTACAGGTTAAAGCAGATTGATCTTGATAATAAGATTAAATATTCAAAAGTATTGTCAGTAACCCTAAGCGGAAACCTGACCTTTGAACTTGGACAGAATTATCCAAACCCAAGTCATGGAGAAGCAATCATATCTTACAGCATACCTGAAAGAACCAATGTATTCATTGCTTTATACGATCTGTATGGAAGAACAGTACAGGTATTAACAAACAAGGTGAACAGCGCAGGCACTTATACAATTAATGTCAATACAGAAAACCTTCCAAAAGGTGAATACTTCTACCGTATGCAGGCGGGCACATTCAGTTCAGTTAAAAAACTGGTTGTTCAATAAAATAATCTTTCTTCAAAAAAAGGCTGCCGGTAGTACCGGCAGCCCTTTTTTGTATCATTTAATCAGCAAATAATTACTGTATTACGGTAATGAATTCCGCTGCAACACTGTTTGATACTTATTGAAAAATCATTTCAGCAAAGGAAGTACAACCAACCGTACAAGAATTACGATCAACGCAAATAAAAACAGCAGAATTGAAATGCGGTTAATTCCATGCATATATTTCATCCACTGTGTTTTTTCCTGGTTTGGGTCAGGCTTTTTGATATATAAATATTCAGCTATCTGGCGCAGAATTCCCATAGTAGTTTATTGATATAACGTGCAAGATTAAGAAATGTTCGGCTATTATGATTTCGATCATAATTTTCTGACGGCACCATTTTTACTTTCGGTGTCGATAAAAACCATTCTTCAACAATAAACTGAAACTATATGAAGTATTTCACTCTAATCGTTGCTGCTTTTTTTGCTTTATCTGCCTGCAATAATGCAGCTGATCAATCGGGAGGCACAAGTGCTGCCGCTGAGCAATCAACAGGTGCAGGACAATCTGCTGTTCAGGACGATGAATCAGAAAAGATGTTGTCAAAATTGCCGTGGGCAGTAAAGACCACAGCACACTGGTAGCGGCCTTACAAGCAGCCTCTTACGTTGATGCACTCAGTAATGCCGGCCCCTTTACTGTTTTTGCACCAACCAATGCTGCGTTCGATAAATTGCCAAAAGGCACAGTGGAAGACCTGCTCAAGCCAGAGAATAAGGATAAACTCCGTGCAATTCTTGAATACCATGTTTATGTTGGCGTATTAAAAGATGCATTGCTTGGCGATGGCATGACTTACGGTATGGCAAGTGGTGAAAATGTAACCATTGGAAATAAAGACGGGAAGATAACTGTGAATGGTGCAAATGTGATTGCCTCAATCCCGGCTACAAACGGCATCATTCATGTTGTTGATGCAGTATTGTTAGCTCCTGCGAAATAACTTTAACCCATATAAATAAAAAAGGCATCTGTACAGATGCCTTTTTTATTTATTGCTGCATTCATCAGTAAATAGATTCATCTGCCGGCAACTGAGCAATATTAATCTGCATAACCGTAGCAATAGATAAGGCTCTTTGCTTAGCCTGCTCAGCATGTTCGCCTTCAAACAATTCATCAACCGTTTCATTGAATAATTGTATCCACCTGTTAAAATGCTCCTTTTTCATGGGAGATTTTTGATGAAGGCTGATGTGATGTTTCATTGGGTTGCCTGAATAGCTGCCCACATGAAAGATAATATTCTCCCAGAAATTATACATTACCGGCAAATGTTTTTCCCAATCAACATGCACTGTTTTGCTGAAGAAGTAGCCAATTGTTTCATCCGGTTTTACTTTATCATAAAACGTATTCACCAGGTTGATGATATCATCCCTGTTTTCAATATCTTTTTTCATACTATTTTATTTAACAATCAACATACTGAAATCAGTCACTGCTTTTAATGAGTGCTCCTGTTTTGCTTTAAACGAAAACAGATCCCCTTTTTTTAAGTGCGAAAGCACTCCTTCTAAAATAAACTCTGCTTCTCCTTTCTGAACAATACAGAATGCGTCTGTTTTAGACGCATGTGGTTTCAGCTCATCTCCTTCAGGCAGGTTGAGCAACATAACATGAAAACGCTCATCCTTGTAAAGAGCAGCTTTTCCAATCTTATCAAAATGAAACTGATCATTGATATTACCTGTTAGCATAAAATAATGGGTTTTATAAATCTTTACGCTGAAATTTTTTCATCGAGAGCCATAAAGGTATGACTGCCCACATGAATAACAGCAATGCTGATAATAAAACTCCTGTACTGCTTCCAAAAAAATCTTTGAACACTGCTCCTGTATATCCCATTAAAGCCGATATATCAAGTTTTAATAAAATCAATATTCTTGAAAGATCCACAGGGTTCAGCATACTTAATGCAATCATGGGTTTTTCCATTGGATAGTCACTGAACTGGAAGAGCAGTAACAATACAATCGCATCATAGATTAATGTAAAAAAGAACCACAATAAAATAGAAACACCAATGCCTTTTGCTTTATCTCTTGTGTTTACTGAAGCAAGTAATGCAATACCTGTAAAGATGATGGTTTGAAATAATCCCGAAAGAATTAATATCCATCCCGTTGAAGTACCATCATACAACAAAACAGGAATCCCCACTCCCACCAGGAATGCCAATGATAAGGACAGAGAAAGACCTGTATAGATACTCAGCCAGAGTGTTTTCCGTTTTAATGGCTGTGCTACCAGTAACTCTATAAACTCAGAGGAGTTGTAAACATAAATCGTTGAAAAAATAATGCTCACCAATGGTATAAAAATCAAAACCAGGTTCATTAAACTCATAATCCCCTTTGTTGCATTTTCATCCATACTGAAAATGCCCAGCGACATCGCCAAAGAAGAAAGTATAAACAAGGACGATCTTGTTCTTAACCAGATCCAGCACTACATATTTAATAATGGTACGCATAATTATCATTTCATGTGTTTCATTTCTGTTTCCTTTATTTGCTTCATTTCATGATTTGAGCAATTGCTTTTGCCAGTTTTGTTTCACCTGTATCTTCCTGTAATTGCAAAAGTGTTTTATGAAACTGCAGTTTGCCTTCCTGCATATAAATAATTTCCCTCACCACATCATCCAGCTCACTCAGTACATGCGAGGTGATAAGAATCAGTTTCCCTTTTTCTTTTTCCTGTACAATTTTCTGTTTCAGAATTTCTGAAGCAACAGGATCAAGCCCTGCTGTGGGTTCATCAAGTATCAATACATCAGGATTAAACAAAAAGGCAAGTGAGGCACTTACTTTCTGGCGTGTACCGCCACTGAGGGTACGCATCTTCTTACTCATGATTTCATTCAAACCAAATGCAGCAATCAGTTCTTCATCAATTACAGTAGTTGATGATTTGCGGATATCCTTCATCATTGCAAACACCTGCGCAATACTCATATTTTCTGGATACCTCCCTATCTGGGGCATATAACCAATCCGCTTACGGTAATTCCAGTCGTGCAGAATATTATGCTGATCAAATGTGATAAAACCGCTATCCGGAACCACCATTCCGAGTATAGACTTAATAAGCGTTGTTTTTCCGCTGCCATTTGGACCAATCAGTGCAATGGTTTGACCCTTTGCACAATTCACACTTACATTATCCAGTGCTTTTAACCTGCCGAATGTTTTTGTAACGTTACTGGCAATGATCATTCTTCAGAGTTTAAGAGGTTTCATTAAGGGCTGATCATCTTTCAAGATCAACAGGTGTAATAACAGGCAGCATCTTCTCTGCCTTATCAAGCAATCCAACAATAAAACTGCGAAACAGCATCATACTGGATGAATTGCGTTCACTGATCATGGAAAACATACTTACAGGATGATAAGGCACATCACCAATGCCATTCCTGTTGAGATCGTAGCCTTCATATTTGTCCCAGTAATTTTTTTCAAACTTATTCAGCACCAAATCGCCATTGGTGGCCATATCAAATGAATTGGCTTTGAAATTATTTTGTGTGATGGTATTATCCATACAGCTTGCCTGGATTTTCATGGCCCATCCATTACTTTCAAAAATATTCTTCATCACTATAATCCGGTTACTGCCTTCCATCATAACACCCACCGTATTCCGGACAAAAAGATTTCCTTCCACATGGCTGTCAGTAATATCTTTCATTAAAATGCCATAAGCAGCAGAACCCCAGTTATCAGAAAACGTATTCTTAAACATCCTGATTCCCTTCGAATACATCACTGCCACTCCGGCACCATTATCACGAAAAGTATTTGACAGATAACTGTTATAATTGGAGAACATAAAATGTAATCCATACCGTACATTCTGATGACTGATATTGTTTTTTATAACAGAGTTGGTTACAAACTCAAAATAAATTCCATCCCGATGGCCTGTTATATCATTACCCGTGATTTGCATACTGTCGCTCTTCCAGCAATGAATACCGTTGCCCGATGATATTTCATCTTTAGCATCCGAATTCAAAACATTCCCGGTAATTATACAGGCCGTTGCATGTTGAGAGTAGACACCAAAATAGCTGAAGTCAACTTTGTTGTTCCGTATGGTAACAGACCGGCTGTCTGCAATACGTAATGCCGCAATGTCGTTGTAGCTGCTGTGACCAGAATTGCGGAAATGAAGCCCTTCCACAACAGTACCATCACTGCGGATAGTTAATATCTCCACTTTTTTTTCTCCATCCAGTATCGGGAAATTAATCCCCTTTAAAAAAATTTTTTTTGTAAGAATAATCTGCCCTTCTTTATATACACCCGGATAAATGAGTATGGTATCGCCTTCAGATGCTTTGTTGATTGCTTCTTTAATGCTGTGGTTTTGCTGCGAAGAACCAACACGCCATGTTTTTGCTTCAGCATTGAAAAGAAATAACAGAAATAGTATGATGATTGACCCTTTCATTATTGGATCGCCTCATTCCATTTTATGACAGCTCCGTTCAGTTCCGTATTAAATTTCGTCATGCTGTCTTCTGCGGCAAAAGCAGCAATATTACCACCCATGGGGCTTCTCAACTCTTCGCTCTTCAGTAAAAAACTTTCTTCAGCTTTTATCAGTTTGCCTTTTTGAGAATAATCAACCAGATAAATGGATGCAACCTGTTCTTTGGCAAGAACATTGGATTTTAGAAACGACACTGTACAATGTGTATCATCAAACTTATAAATCTTGTGCTTATCTGTTATCAGTTCTGCACCAAATCGTTGATCACTGATTACCATTTTGCAAAAATAACAGGCATCTTTCCCGTATGCTATTGGCTGCGGACCCGATGAACAACTCGGTAACAGAAAAATCATGGATAAACCTATTGCAGCAGAAACAGTATGCCTGAGCTTTCTGGCTTTCTTCCATTCCAAAAAAGTAATCACAACAAGTATTAATCCCACGCCAATAAAAATATAACCGCCAACATCAGGAAATGAGTATGCCCCAAAGTTGAGCAACTGTTTAAAACCAATCAATGGTGGCTGGTAAGCCATGCCCGGAACAATGATGGCAGCTGTTGGATCAAGATTATGCCCATATTCATATTCCCACCTGTAAAAATCATACATGGCTACAATACCAAACAATACATACAGAGCTGTCCACACATAAAAAACCATCTCCGGTTAATGAAGGCAGCGAGCAATCCTATGACAGCAAATGCTCCAATGATATAAGGCAGTATTGTAAATTCTATAAAATCATTGGCATGCAGTGTACGCATTCCAATATAGTGATTCAATCCATTAATGATATCAACATCGCCTCCCAGTTTATTAGCATGAATTTTTAAAACTAATCCTTCAGGATATTGTGGTGCGGTTAAATCAATTCTCCACATAGGCACAAAAATCACAATTGCCAATCCCACGGCACAAATCAAGGATGCTATTCTTGCCATGGGTGATAAATGATTTTTCATTCTTCAATTATTTTAGATCGTCAAATGTTTCAAAACTAAAAACAGGCCCGGCTCACATGCAGTGAAGCACAGGCCTGTTTTATGATAATTATCTGAACTCGTCTTATTTAGCTGCCGGTTTTGTTGTATCGGCTGCTGCTGCTCCCTGCTTACCTAAACTGAACGTAAGCGGAATATTACTTCCTGCAGGTGATACACGCACATATCCCTGCATTTCCTGGTGTAAGGCACTGCAAAAATCTGTACAGTAAAATGGATACATACCCGGTTTTTCAGGTACCCATTTCAATGTTTGTGTTTCGCCGGGCATAATTAACAGCTCAGCAGTAAGTGCACCTTTTACGGCAAACCCATGAGGCACATCCCAATCCTGCTCCAGGTTGGTAATATGGAAATACACTTCATCTCCCACTTTTACTCCTTCAATATTATCCGGTGCAAAGTGTGAACGCATAGCAGTTCCGTATACATGTACTTTATTTCCTTCACGTACCACTTTTGCTTCCTTTTCGCCTTTTTGCAACATATTTGTTTGCGTTTTCTTCAATCTTATAAATCTTTAAACTTTTCTTTTTGATGAGATCTGCCGGCATTGCACCTGCATAGTGTGGCTCACCAATAGTTGGAAAGTCAAGAATCAATTGCATCTTATCTCCACTGATGTCATATAACTGAGCACTTTGTGCAAGTTCAGGGCCTGTTGGCAGATACCGGTCTTTCGTAATTTTATTATATGCAATGAGGTATTTACCAAATGGCTTTCTTGTGTCACCACCGGGAATACATAAGTGACCAACAGAATAATAAGTTGGAACCCTGTCAACCACTTTTAAATCTTTAATGTTCCATTTCACCACTTCACTGCTTACAAAGAAAGAAGTATACGCAAATCCTTTACCATCAAATTCAGTATGCAAAGGTCCGAGACCCGGCTTCTTCACTTCACCATGTAAAGCAGCTTCATATTTAATAACAGGAATGCCGCCAAATTCACCATCAAATGTTTTATCCGCAATTGCTTTCTGCATTTTCGTAAAAGAAAACACAGGAATCAATGCTGCCAGTTTACCACTGCCAACAATATATTCACCTGTAGGATCTACATCGCAACCATGTGGTGATTTTGGACAGGGAATAAAATAGCAGATATCTTTTAAAATGGCTGGATCAAGAACGGTTACTTCAGTTCTGATTTCGGAAGTAGCTGTATGTGTTTTTTCATTGTATACATTATGCGCATAACGCACCTTTTGTTTAACGCCTTTGCCTGCTCTCAGGTATTCTTCTGCTTTTTCCAGTTTACAGCCATTACAAAATCTTTATCACGCTGAGAAGCATTTACTTCCAGCAATGTATTTGCCTGCTCACTGTTATAGCAGCTGAAGAAGAACCATCCATGACTTGGTCCTTTACCTGCATGACTGAGATCAAAATTTACACCTGGCAGCAAAAGCTGAAAGGCAATATCCATCTGGCCTTCTTTACCAATACTGATAAAGCTGATGGTTCCTTTGAAGTTTTGTTTGTAAGATGCAATCGGCACATCAGTATTATCGCCAACAGGAACACTGAAACGTGTACCTGCAACCAGATATTCAGAATTTTCTGTAATAAATGGAGAAGAGTGATTACCTGCACTGTTGGGAAGCTCAATGATTTCAGCTGTGCGGAAAGTTGTGTTGTCAATCCTTGCTACACGTGGGGTGTTGTTACCGTTACCAAAAGTCCAGCGTCCATCAATTTCACCATTTGTTTGTGAAAATGAAACGTGATGCAAATCATCCCAGGGAACAAAACCATGCGATGTCATCAACATTGGCTTTGATTCTTCGCTGTAACCATAACCTTTTTCAGGGTCAACAGAAAAAACAGGAATTACCCTCAGCAAACGTCCGCTGGGTAATCCATACACACTCATTTGCCCGCTGAAGCCACCGGAAACAAAATTGTAAAATTCATCATACTTACCGGGTGCTACATACGCTTTTTCAGCCGAGCCGGCACTTACTGTGCCACCAGCACCTTTTGGTTTACAGGACATCATTTGCAATACCGATCCTGATAAGAGGATAAACAGTATAAGTTTTGAATATTTCATATTCGATAGTTATGGGTTTAAAAAATATTAGCTACTTCTACAACAAGAACACTTCTTACTTCTTACTTCTTACTTCCCTCCTGCCTCTTACTTCACACCATCATTTTTACGCATAAACTCATATACATGGCGGGCATCATCATCTGTTAATCCCTGGTTTGGCATACGTACCAGGCAAATTTCAAGCTGTGCCATTGCCTTGGGATCTTTATTCAGCATTTCATCTGGGTTAGTGGCAAAATTCATAATCCACTCTGCCCTGAACCTTGATGTAACTCCTTTCCAGCCCGGGCCAACCAACTTCTCATCAGTAGTTTTATGGCAGCTGGCACATTTCACATCATACACTTTTAATCCTGCTTCTGCCATTGCAGCATCAAGCTCAGGTTTTACGTCAACATTTGTAAATTTTCCTGCTCCCCGTTCGGGGTCGTAGGTGGATGCGTCGGTTTTATCAGTTGCCGGCTGCTCTGCCTGCTGCTGATTACCTGATGAATTACTGCCACAGGCATAGATGAATGCAATGAGGCTCAATACGATAAGAGTTTTTTTCATGCGCTTTTATTTTTTAGTCTTGAAATAACAGCACAAGATTACTGTGAGATAAAAACTAACTTTATGATTGAAGTCATAAAGTGAGAAAAGACTTTTGAAAGCACCTGCCAAAAAAGAAGATCAGAAAAGGGAATAATCATTCCCCCAAAAAATCGATCTTTATTTAAGACGAAGCCATTAAAGACCACCTGCAAAAATTAAAAACCTTACTTACTTAGTTAGATCATGCAAAAATCTGATCAGTGTATTATTGATATTGACATTCTTCTGGCATGGGGTGCAACTTTTCATAAACTCCAGAAAGGACACGTTCTTTTTTGTGAAGATGATTATGCAAATTTTTATTACCAGGTTGTGGAAGGGAAAATAAAAATGTGCAATACCAATGAGGACGGAAAGGAGTTTATACAGGGTATTTTTGAAGCAGGTGCAAGTTTTGGCGAACCCCCGCTGTTTGATGCAGGCACGTACCCCGCAAGTGCTTTAGCTGATGAAGATTCAACCATTATCCGTTTAAGAAAAGAAAATTTTCTTCAATTGCTGAAAGAAAATTTTGATATCCATTTTTGTTTTACTCAAACACTCGCAAGAAGGCTCCGGTTCAAATCCCTCATATCAAAAGAAATCTCTTCATACGGGCCACTGCACCGGGTCAGTACGCTGTTGAAAGAATACAAAAAAAATCATGGTATTCAAAGTAGTGAACTTTTTAAAATAGACCTTACCCGCCAGCAGATAGCCGACATGACCGGGCTGCGGGTAGAAACAGTTATCCGTTCCATTCGCCAGATGCAGGAAAAGGGAGAATTGAAAATTGAAAAAGGAAAAGTGTACTGTTGATGTGATTTGAATCATAAACGACTTACCATCTTCTTGTTTTCTTTGAATAAACTCCCTCAAACGAATGACATTTACTCAAAAATGGGCAAGGCTGGCAATTCTGAATTTCCTGGTACTGGCAGCTGTTGGTGTTATACTCCGTTACAAAATTTTATTTCCTTTACCATGGGTTGATCATAAACACCTCCTTCACGGTCATTCACATTTTGCGTTTGCCGGTTGGGTTTCGCTTGCATTATATGTTGCCATCATTCATATCCTGCAGCCGGGTGAAAAAGAACTAAAACAATTTTCCCGGTTATTGTGGATGCATCAAATCAGCAGCTATGGAATGCTGTTTACATTTCCTTTTGTGGGATATGCTGCAGCCTCCATTGCCTTTTCCACTTTTTCCATCCTTGTTTCATTTTGGTTTGTCTGGCTTGTTTGGGGAATGATTAAAACAAATACCCAACTCAGCTTTGAAAAAAAATGGTTGTATGCAGGATTGATCTGCAATTTGGTTTCATCATTGGGAACTTTTGCTCTTGCTTATTTAATGGTGAATAAGATTCTGCACCAGAGCTGGTATTTTGGTTCGGTTTATTTTTATCTGCACTTTCAATACAATGGCTGGTTCCTGTTTATTCTGCTTAGTCTCCTGTTTATATACGCAGCCAAATGGATGAATATTGAACAGGTTCAAACCAGTGACCGTTTCTTTTATTTATTAATCGCTGCATTAATTCCCGCCTGGTTTCTTTCAATGTTATGGATGCGTTTACCCAACTGGGTGCATTATGCCGGTATTGCTGCAGCACTTCTTCAGTTAATTGCCATATATCTTTTCTGCAGGTTGTTGCTTGCTATGAAACATATTCTGCAAACTGCTATCCATCCCGTAACAAAATGGATGTGGCTCATTTCTATTTCTGCGTTTATTCTCAAAATCATCCTGCAGGCTTTCTCTGCTGTTCCGGTATTAAATCAATATGCATTCGGCATCAGGCCCATTGTAATTGGATTTCTTCATCTTGTATTACTGGCTTTTGTTTCCGTTTTTATTATTGGGTTCCTGGTGCAAAATCAACTCATTACTGTCGAAAGGAAATGGGCAAGGCGGGGGATATGGCTCTTCGTTACCGGTGTATTGCTGAATGAAATCATCCTGATGCTGCAGGGAATTGCGGCGATCAGTTACTCTGATATTCCTTTTTCAAATTACATGCTGCTGACAACTGCGCTGATCATGTTTTCAGGTTTACTTTTTCTTGTTACAGCGCAAAGAAGAACTCAGTTATTTTCAGGGTTACCAACGCAATTGATCAGCAGGTAAATCTCCCCTTTTGAAGTTGTGAGAATGTATAAGTGCGACAGTAAAAGATCGTTCATAACAGCAACTTTCATATACTAACGAATATTCATTACAACCGGATTTAACCCGGCACTTACTGATTCTTTCCTTTCCTGCCCAAAACCAGCAGGAACAAGGACTTTTTGCTGAAACAAATTTTTTCAGCCCTTCATTTCTTTTTATCTTTCAGCTCAGGCTTGCCAGCTCTTAAACCAACCAGGAATACTATGTCATTTTCAAACACAGCGGGGCTGCAACAGTTCAAGAATTTAGTCGGAATTAAATTTCAGCTTTACAACAGTCTGTTCACTTCTCTTCCCTTTCACCGCATTGAGCGTACAGGAATTTTATTGTCGTTACTCTTAGCCAATTGTGAAGACGGAGTTAAAAAGAAACAAAGCCCGGCAGAAATTATTGAAGACTTTTTCAAACGTCATACTTCTTATACAACGGAGAAACAGCAGATCGATCTGCTCTTCCGTTTTGTACAATATGCCGAACGGCAGATTGTATTGTTCGATGCGCTGGAAGATGCGGCCTTTAAAGAAGTGCATGATCTGCACGGAACAGGAAGTATGAAGCAACTGCTCAACGAAGTACAGCTGCATAAAAAAGAAGATGAGCTTACAAAAAAACTGGCCGACTATTCTGTTCGTTTTGTATTAACTGCACACCCAACGC
The DNA here is from genome assembly GCA_016713085.1 of Chitinophagaceae bacterium. Lineage (NCBI taxonomy): Bacteria > Pseudomonadati > Bacteroidota > Chitinophagia > Chitinophagales > Chitinophagaceae > Chitinophagaceae bacterium. Next base: position 304,007 of record JADJPV010000001.1, read on the forward strand.
AGTTTTATCCCGGTGCTGTGTTGGGTATCATTCATGATCTGTCGAAAGCATTATCAGAAAACAATGCCAGCCAGATTAATGTGTACCTGCAGCAGTTGGGCAAAACACCTTTCCTCAAAAAACAAGAAACCAACTCCTTACGATGAAGCCGTGAGGTTGATCTGGTACCTGGAAAATGTATTCTATTCAGCTGTTGGAAAAATTTATACTTCACTTAAAACGCAATTGCAGTTAGGAGCCGATTTTAAAAAGCCATTTATCCGCATGGGTTTCTGGCCCGGTGGCGACAGGGATGGTAATCCTTTTGTAACAACAGATATTACACTGAAAGTTGCCGAGCAGCTTCGTGGTTCTATCATCAAATGTTATTATCTCGATGTGCGACGTTTAAAACGCCGCTTAACATTTGATGGCGTGGATGTATTATTAACAACATTAGAAAAGAAACTCTACGATAATATTTTCATTCCCGGTCATACAACCAATTTGACTAAAGATGAAGTGCTCACCACTTTATCTGAAATAAGACAGATCCTCATTCATCAGCACAATGGATTGTTTCAGCAATCAGTAGAGCAACTCATCAACCGTGTACAGTTATTCGGTTTGCATTTTGCTTCGCTTGATATTCGCCAGGATAATTCAGTGCATGGAAAAGTATTGTCAGCCATTGCTGCAAGGCAGGGCAATAATGATTTTGAATTTCTTCCCAACTATAAACCCGATGCAGAGAACAGGGCAACTGATGAAATGGTGAATGAAACACTCGGTAATATGAAGAACATTCAAAACATTCAGCAATCGAATGGTAAAGATGGATGCCACCGTTATATCATCAGCCAGTGTACAAGTGCACTCAATGTAATGGAAGTATATCAGCTCCTCATCCTCAGCGGATGGAAAAGTGAAGAACTCGATTTGGATATTGTTCCGTTGTTTGAAACAGTAGATGATTTGCAGGAAGCGGCGAAAGTAATGAATGAATTATACGATCATCCTGTTTACAAATATCATTTACAGCGCAGGGGCAACCAGCAAACAATCATGCTTGGTTTCAGTGATGGTACCAAAGATGGCGGTTACCTCATGGCCAACTGGAGTATTTATAAAGCAAAAGAAGAATTAACAGCTATCTCAAGGCAGTTTGGAATTGATGTGGTGTTCTTTGATGGCCGTGGCGGACCTCCTGCACGTGGTGGTGGTAAAACACACCGCTTCTATGCATCCATGGGAAAAAATATTGCCAACAAAGAAATTCAGTTAACCGTGCAGGGACAAACCGTAAGTTCCAACTTTGGTACACAGGATGCTGCACAGTTTAATATTGAACAGCTGCTCAATGCCGGACTCAGCAATGACATTTTTGATTCGGCTGAAATTACTTTGCAGAAAGAAGAAGAAAACCTCATTGTTGAAATTGCACAAAAGAGTTACGATGCATATGTTGAGCTGAAGAATCATCCTTACTTTATGCAGTACCTCGTTGATGTAAGTCCGTTGAAATTTTACAGCGATACCAATATTGCCAGCCGCCCCACCAAGCGTGGAGCTTCTTCCCGTCTTGAACTCAAGGACCTCCGTGCCATTCCTTATGTAGGTGCATGGAGTCAGCTCAAACAAAATGTAACCGGTTATTATGGTGTTGGCTCTGCTTTGAAAGCACTCGATGACCAGGGACGTTTTGCTGAAATTAAAAAGCTCTACAAAAATTCACTCTTCATTAAAACATTGTTTGATAACTGTGAAATGGCGATGAAGAAATGTTATTTCCCGCTCACTGAATATTTATCACAGCATCCTTTGTATGGAGTTATCTGGCAGAAGATTTATGATGAATATGTACTTACCCGGAAATATGTACTGATGCTGAGTGGCAATACCGAGCTCATGGAAGATTACCCCGTTGAACAGCAATCGATCCAGATGCGTGAACGCATAGTGATGCCGCTCATTACCATACAGCAGTATGCCATTACCAAGATCAGGGAAATGAATGAACCCGGTGTACCATCCGTTTCAAAAGAAGCATTTGAAAAACTCATCATCCGCAGTTCCTGTGGAATTATTAATGCGGCGAGGAATTCGGCGTAGGTATAAATAAATTAATATTGAATAAGCCGTGTATAAAGATTGTACACGGCTTATTTTCTTATGTTGCTAAAATAAATCAGATGCATAAAACTTGAAATTGAGAGGAGTTATGTATATTTAAATGCTACCCAAAGTATTAGAACAGGCATCACTAAATTTATAACTGTACTGTAAATATTAAATGAAAAGAAAAATATCAATACTACACATCTCAGATCTACATAGAAGCAAAGGTTGTGAAATTTCGAATGTTGCGTTGCTTTCCTCACTAATAAATGACAAGGATAAATATTCTGTTTCCGAAACGCCAAAAATACAAGCGCCAGATATAATAATAGTTAGCGGGGACATTATTCGTGGTTCTAACAAACCAGATGGCTCTGAAGAAGAAGTTCAAATCCAGTATAATGAAGCAATTTCATTTTTAAATGACCTGACTAACTCCTTCTTGGGAGGTAATAAGAAAAGAATAGTTATAATTCCTGGCAATCATGATGTCGACTGGAAATTCTCAAAAGAAAGTATGGACAAAATCGATAGTTCAAAAATTTTCGACGAGAAAAACAATTTTAAATGGGAATACTTAAATGATTCTATAAATCAAAATTCAAAAACAAGATGGTCTTGGAAAGACCTATCCTTTTACAAAATAACAGATACTGATAAATATAACCGCAGGTTGGAGGCATTCGCAAATTTCTATAATGTTTTTTATGAAGGGAAGAGAAATTATAGCATTTCCCCAAAAGAGCAATATGACATTTTTGATTACCCCGAATTTAGCTTAACTATTACAGCATTCAATAGTTGTTACAATAACGATCATCTAAGATTTGTTGGTGATATTAATTCTGAATGTATTGCTAATGTCAATTTAAAACTCCGTGATTTACAAAAGAAAGGCAGACTTATTTTGTCAACATGGCATCACAACACTAAAGGGCTTCCATACGACTCAAACTATATGGACAATAGTCGGCTTAAAAATTTTATTGATTCTGGCATTGCACTTGGTTTTCATGGTCACCAACATAAGACTGAGCTTATCCATGAATTTAGTGATGTAATTGAACAAAAGAAAATAATTGTATTTAGTGCTGGTACTTTGTGCGGAGGGCCAACTGAATTGCCAGTAGGTAATAATAGGCAATACAATATTATTGAAATAGAAAATATAAATGAAAACCCCTGCCTACAAGTAACATTACATGTAAGAGAAAAGACTGACTCTTCACCTCTAGACAATCCGATTTGGACAGCCGGAAGAATTGACTCAAAAAATATAAGTCATTATACTTTGGAAATCGAAAAGCCCAACTTATCAGATAATAATAGCATTTTACTTGAAATTGAAAAATTAATGAATGAAAACAAATATTCTGATGCAAAAAAGGCATTATTAACTCTTGATATAAATAGTGATTATGTAAAAAAGTTTTTAGTTGAGTGTATTTTGCAAACAGAAGATTTTGACTTAGCGTTAAAAGTCTTAACGGATCCGCAATCAGATGAAGAAATCATAACGGTTTTGAATGCCGCCATTCAGTCAGCAAATAAACCTCAAATGAAAGAAGTGGCTGAAAAGATAAATAAACTTGCTCCAACAAGTAAAGCAGTTACAGATTTAATTAAAACAATTGAAGCCTTAACAAGATGAGCACTACAAGCAAATTATCATTTCAAATCGAAGTTAGGAGAGTACTTGAAATACTTTCTAATGATATTTACGACTCACCCTACGCTTTATTACGTGAAAATATACAAAATGGATATGATGCGATTTTGATGCGAATGCAACTTAATAGCGCAACACCGTTTGAACCCAAAATTATTGTTAACATCGACCCGAAATATATTACAATTGAAGACAATGGTATTGGCATGAATAGGGATGTTGTAAGTAACAATTTCTGGAAAGCAGGGTCAAGCGGTAAAAACAATGAAATTGCACAAAAAGCCGGAGTCGTCGGGACTTTTGGTATTGGCGCAATGGCTAATTTTGGTGTGTGCAAATCAATAAAAGTCATTACGCATTTCGCAGAGGAAATGAAACAATTGAAACCTTTGCTAAAAGAGAATCTCTTTCTATTACTGAAGACTGTATAGATATTAAAATCTTCGATGAAGAAAGAGAGCCGGGTACACAAATTATTGCTGAGCTAGATGACGCTTTAAATCTTACAGTTCAGGGAGCAATCAGCTACCTTAACCCATATATAAAGTATTTAAATATCCCGGTAATAATAAATGGCAAATCAGTTAGTCAGAATAAATATATTGACATATTTGAAGTTAGACAAGAGAATCAATACAAAACTGAAACTTATAATATCGGCAATCAAAACAACTCGACTTTCACACTTACTATTAACTACACTAATCAAAACATCATAAAAGTTTTTTGTTCAAATATTTATATAAATTCTCAACCAATTATTGGCAATATCGCACTTTCACAGGGCGGCGGTGGAATTTACGGACTTAGGAATTACTTTGGTTTAGCGCCAATCCCAATTTCAGGTTTTTTCAATTTAGGTGGTGTTGTAAATTTATCAATTTTACACCCAACTGCCGGCAGGGAAGCATTGAGTAGAGAAAGTATTGAACTTGTTTCTCAAATTGTAAATACAGTCGAAACAAAAATTGCTGAATCGATTTCCAACTTAGAAATAGCTGATTTAAATCCGGGATTTTTAAACTATGTTTCATCAAAGAACAGGTTCGAGTTAGCAAAAAACCTAAAAATTGTTGCTCAGCCTAATGATGAAAGATGGAGTTTGAGTAAAATAACCCCTACTGTTGGAGGCAAGAAAGTTTATTATTACTCTGGGCGTGACCCATCTACCATTCTGCAATTCGGAAATGAAAATTCCTATCTGTTGTTATTAAGTCAAGATAATCCAAGAAGAAGAATACAATTAGAATACATTAAAAGATTAGGGGTAGAGGAAGTTCCGGATAAAGCAAGTGTTTTAAAAATATTTGAAACAAAAGATTTATCATTTTCGGAAGTAACCTTAATTCTTCGAATTACTAATATTCTAAATGAAGATTATTTAATTGCAGATTCTAAAGTCTATATTGCCGATATTAGCCATCAAGTGCCTAGTTTAATTGATTATAAAGACAATGTTGTGATTGTTTACTTGTCTAGGCAATCGAGTGCTGTTAGGCAAGTGCTTCAAATTTACACAACTGATTGGTCATTATTCGGGAGCTTTGTAAAGGATTTTGTAAGAAATCATCTTTATCAAAAATTCTCCGCTTACGTTCCTTCCTCAACCAAACAAGGTGCAGATGCGTTGCATAAAATCCTTATGCGCAATCGAGAATTATATAAATACGAGTATTCCGATCTTGGAGCTCTAGAATCTTTACTTTCAGAATATGTATCGGGTGACATTGATTTTCCAGAAGTTCTAAAAAAGTCAACAACAATAATTAGAACTCATTCTCAATTTGTAAGACAGAATCAAGTTGGCACTGTTGAACAAGAAATACCAAGTATTATCGAAGACAATACAGCAGACAAAACTACTTTTGATGAATACAGTGCTGTACCGCCAATAATCAGACAAGAAACTAAAACAGATAAGAAGATTTTAAAAACAGATAAAGAATATAAACACCTAAATAATTTCTCATTATTCCTAAGTCTTTCAGAAAAGATTTTTAAAAGTCAATTGGAATTTTTCTTAGAGCCACATACGACCAAGGTAATTTGGAGCATGCATAAAGTGGTTTATATTTTTACTCATGCTTCAAACAATCTTTCACTTTATTATGACATAGAACTAAAAGAAAGGCTTGCAGATGAATCAACAGGAGGCAAAGCTATACCTACAACAACAATCATAACTGAAAACAGGATATTTATTCCAATAATAACTGAACTCAACTCATATTTTGATATTCATGAAGGAACTAAAGAGTTTTATGTTAGGTATGACATTATTACTGATTTTAACAACTCCTAACACACTGCCCAAGCTGTCCGCAATGTTCACTAAATAATAAAAACTGAATCGCTGTCCTGAGTTTGCAACTCAGGACATTTTTGCCCTTGTTGGTATCTACAAAAAAAGCACGCCGTCGTCTGCTGTTATCACCAACGACCCTAGCATAGGTCACTAAACTCATCAATTCAATCTTCGCAATACAAAGACAAATTTCAGGCTAAAACCCTCGTTTTCATCCACTTAAACCGCATCTTACATCGTCCAAATCGATGCTCGCAGTCTCCAAATCGATCGTTACACTGCCTTTATTGCATCTTACACTGCCCAAATTGCGGCGTGCAGTCACTAAATTGATGCGTGCAGTCTCTTGGTCGATCCGTGCAGTAACAAAATCGATCCTTACACTGTCTTAATTGCATCTTACACTGCCTTAATTGCAGCGTGCAGCTTCTAAATCAGCAACTGCAGTCGCTTGAACGGTATCTGCAGAGGCTTGAAGATAACAGTAATCACTTTTCTGTAAACTTCCGGCCTGTTACTAATCATTACCTCATTCCATAATTCAGTAACTTTCTGCCGGAGTTGTATAGTAAACAAATTCATCAATTTCAATCCTCATTAAAATAACCAATCAATGAATTTTCAGTATCAAAATCAATTGAAATTCTTGAACGCACTCCAACCGTTCTCACAGCCATGTTACAAAACTTATACCGGCTTCACTTCAAACAACAAGGTGCAGACACATGGAGTGCTTATGATATTATCGGCCATCTCATTCATGGCGAAAAAACAGACTGGATTCCAAGAATGGAAATCATTCTTTCCGGCAACAGGATAAAACATTTGAACCCTTTGACCGCTTTGCACAATTTGAAAACAGCAGGGAAAATCACTGGAGCAGCTTTTAGATGAATTTAAAACTTTACGACAAAGAATATGGAGTTGCTGCATGCAAAAAACTCACAGAGAATGATCTGCAGCAACAGGTATTCATCCTGCGTTTGGAGAAGTCACGTTGGCTCAGCTTCTTTCAGCATGGACCTTCAACCTGAATCATATTGCTCAAATTTCCCACTGGCGCAGGCCTCCGGCCTGATGCCAATGCGTTACTAAATTATATAATTCAGTAACTTTCTGCTGTGAGTTCAAAGTATAAGTTTACAGATAAACAGGCAACCTATTTTATTACAGCAGCTACGGTTGACTGGATAGATGTTTTTACACGACCTGTTTACCGTGATATCCTGCTCGACAGTTTTCGCTACTGTCAGAAAAACCAGGGCTTACAAATACATGCATGGGTCTTAATGCCTAATCATTTTCACATGATCTGTTCATTTGTGAATGACAATGATCCGGGCATGGTTATAAAAAACATTAAAAGCTTTACTGCTTTAAAAATCATTGATTCTGTTATCAATCATCCGCAGGAAAGCAGAAGAGAGTGGATGCTGGATGTGTTTGAAAAAAACGGCACAGCAAATAAAAGCAATCAGCGCTTCCAGTTCTGGCAACATGAAAACCATCCTGTATTGTTAGATACAAATGAAATGCTGGAGCAGCGGTTTACCTACCTTCATGAAAACCCGGTACGTGCAGGTTTTGTATCAGTACCGGAACATTGGTTATACAGCAGTGCAATTGATTATTATACAGACAATCAAAAAGGCCTGCTTGATCTTGTATTTTTGAAGTGACATATTTTTTCAGAAAAGTAACGAACAGGCATCAGGCCAGAGGCCTGCGCCAGTAAAGATCACCAACGACATGAGCATAGGTAACTAACCTCAGCAATTCAATCCCGCTAAATTACTTCACCTTCACAACCACTTTTCCTTTTGCACGACCTGCTTCTACATAAGACATTGCTTCATTTGTTTCTGCAAACGGAAACACTTTATCTATAACAGGGCGAATAATTCCAGCTTCAATTAAAGCTGTAATTTCACCTAACTGCTTTCCGTTGGGTTTCATAAACAGGAATGAGTAATGTACCTGCAGCTTTTTTGCTGATTGTTTAATTTTAAAACTCAATAATCGCATTACATTTTTTAACAACCAGTTCAATCCGCTTTCGTCAGCATAATCAACATCAGGCGGGCCCGAAATTGAAATTGCTTTTCCGGCAGGCTTTAATACTTTCAACGACTTCTCCAGTGTTTTAGAATCCTGGCTGTTTAATACCAGATCATAATCTTTCAAAATTGTTTCAAAATCCTGTGTTTTGTAATCAATAATCAAATCGGCACCGAGGCTTTTTACCAAATCTTTATTTGCAGCACTTGCAGTTGTTGCTGTATAAGCACCCAAATGTTTTGCCAGCTGAATAGCAATTGTACCAACACCACCTGAACCTGCCTGAATAAAAACTTTTTGCCCTTTTTTCAGATTTCCTTTTTCAACTAAAACCTGCCAGGCTGTTAAACCAACCAACGGAATGGATGCAGCTTCTTCCATTGAAATATTTTTGGGTTTCAACGCCAGTTCATTTTCTTTGATGGCAATAAATTCTGCAAATGTTCCTTTACAACTGGCAAATACTTCGTCGCCAATTTTGAACTGACTGACTTTTGCACCCACTTGTGTTACAACGCCTGCTACATCATGCCCAATTGTAAAAGGTGGTTTAAAAGGCATTATCATTCTAAATTCACCACTTTTTATTTTAGCATCTATCTGGTTAACACTTGCAGCATAAATTTCTACCAAAACTTCGTTGTCGTTTATAACTGGTTTTGCTACTTCTGACAAATGCAATTTTTCATTTTTGCCGTAGCGGTTTACCTGATATGCTTTCATTTTTAATTAAATTTTATATGTTTTCCGTCTTTTACAAAAGTGATAGTTTCGGCTATTTCATAAGCATGCACTGCAGAACAGAAAACAGCAATTCTTTCAGATAGTTTTTTAATTTCTTCGCTATTAAAGAAATTTTCCATTTCGCTTTTGTTTGCAAAGCCAAGTATTAATGAAGCCTGAAATTGGTCCGCCTTACCATTATCATGCAATACATTTGGTGTCAACCATTGTTTCTGTTTCCATGGGTTATACACTTTGTTTCTCAATTCCTTTAGCATATTTGTATTAGCAAGGGTTGGTGTAAGTTCGTTATTAATAAATTTTTCAAACTCGTTATCACTAACGCCTTCTTTTTGTCTAAAAAACACCATTGACCTTGCTTCTATTTTAGTATCATCTCCTGCTGCATTATACCATTGAGATTTTTTGGGATAAGCCACATAAAGAATACTTCGTTTTAAAAAATTAATTTCATCGGCAAAAGCAAGTTTGTGTTGTTTTTTTCCTTGCAATGCCGAAAAGAAACTCTTTAGCGTTACATCTGCCACTCCATCTACTTTACGATTTTGTGGAATAGTTGTTTCAACACCCTTAATTGGTTGCCAAAGCCCGGGATTATTTTCTGCAAAATGAATTTGGCGATATTGCCAAAGCCCGGGATTTGACGCTATGATTTGTGCATGAGAACCTTTCCAATGGCCCATACTTGATTGACGAGGCTTATCTGTCAGCATCCATAATAATACCGAAGATGACAAATGCTTTTCTGATTTTACATTTGTTGCAACTTTTACAGCATTTGTGTTTTGTGCAGAAGCCCCTTTAAGAATAGATACTATAGATAGAAATGCTAAACTTATTTTATTCATTCTTTTGAAATTTATTTAGTTAAGAATGGGATTGCTTTTTTAAGAAATTCTTCGTGGTATTGAAATATGCCACCATGCCCGGAGTTAGGATAAATGATTACAGGTTCGGCATTAGGGAAACGTTTTGCTAAATCATAAGAAAGCGGTGTAGGCACCATTCTATCATTATCACCATTGGCTACCAACACAGGATGTTTGAATACACTCAAATCGGCAGGAGCATCATGTCCCCATGTTTCAATAGCTTTCAGTTGCTTTTTCAAAACACTTAGCTTTACTTTTTTATCACGGTTTTCTGTTCTTTCTTTTAATCGTTTCAGAAAATCACGGGCAGCATCTTTGCCAACTTTATTTTGAGTAAAGAATAAATAAAATTTGGGGTCCCTAAATGTGAACAGCCCTTTAAAAATATCTTTATACGTTAAGCCAACCACAGCACTAACACCTTCTCCGCCTCTTGGACCTGTTCCTGCCAATATCATTTTACGAACCAAAGCTGGCTCTACTAAAAGTAATTCCTGCGTAATAAAACCACCCATGGAAAAAGCTACAATATCTACTTGTTTGTAACCCAGGGCATGAATAAAGGCAATAGCATCTTTTGCCATATCAGCAATACTTGTTCCCTGTTCGCCTGTAGTTGCACCTACGCCTCTGTAATCAAAAAGAAATTATTTTACGGTGTTCTGCAATGGTATCCATAATTCCTGGATCGCAATTATCAAGGTTTGCGGTAAGGTGATTAAAATAGATAACTGGTATATCACCTTCTTTACCATAAGAACGGTAGGCGAATTTTGTTCCTTTAGCTTCCACAAATTTTGTGGGAACTGTAGCGTAAGTATAGTTTACGCTTTGTGCATTTGATGTTGCCATTGTTGTATTATTTTGTGAAAATATTTTGCTAACAAAACCGATTGTTAGCATTAATGCTATCGAATACTGTTTCATTTAACAATTGTATTGTTTATGAAACCATTGATGTAAGTAGTCGTCAATTCTGGATATTGATGTTGAGGAGCATGACCTGTATTTGGCATAATAATATGCTGCAAGGTTGGAGCATTTCTTAATAATGGAAACCAGTTTTCTACTGCAAATGAAATATCATTATCACCTGAGATTACTAATACAGGTGTTTTCAAAGTTTTGTATGCTTCTCTAAAATTGTCTTTATCTTCAGCTACCTGCTGTGTTGGTGCAAAAAAGCGTTGGAATAACTCTTGCGTAGCTGGTATTTTTGACAGGTCAAATCTTTGAGAAATTCTTATCGCTGAGGCTTGTGCAGCAGCTCTGCTTACTTCAGATTTTGGTTCATAATTAAGAATAACCATATCTTCAAAATCATGAACAGGTTTTAATACTCTTTCCAAAAACAAAGGCGAAAGTTGTATTTCATTTTTACCCACAGGGTTACTGCCGATTATTAAAGTACCTAATACTCTGGAAGGATACAAAAATGTAGCATATTGAGCTACCAATCCTCCATAAGACCAGCCACCCACAAAGTATTTATCAAAGTTGAGGTAATCGGCAACTTTTGTAACTTCTGCTGCTACCTGGTGCAAATCAAGTGGCAATTCACCATCTGAATAGCCAACACCTGAATAGTCAAAAGTAACTACAGTATTTTTTTCGGCTAATAAATCTAAGAATAGAGGATCCCATGTATCAAGAGTACCTCTAAAACGATTGGCTAAAATTAACGGTGTGCCGCTGCCAATTTTGCGATAAGCAATTTGTTTGTTGTCAATAACTGTGTATTGAGTTTCTGTTGTTACTGCGTTGTTTATCATTTTTAATTTTTTTAGTTTTTAATTACTTATTGAATTGCATTTGTTGATTTAGAATAATAGATGCTTGAAATGATAAGCAATACCAGGAAAATGAGAGGCATTGTGATATTTTTTGCCGGGTCGTTTGCCAAATAATGTGCAAGTGCTGCTGAAATAAAAGTTATTCCAAAGCCTGCATAAGCCCATGCTTTTATTTTACCTGAGAAAACAGGAACAAGCAAAACGATAACTCCCGTTATTTTAGCTACTGCAAGTTCTACTCTGAAAAAGCCGGGAAAGCCTAAGTGTTTAAATGCTTCAGCCATTTTAGGGTCAGTAAAATATAAATACGCATTCATTAGCATTGCGGCACCCATTAAACCAGTTATTGACCAATAAATTATTTTATTACTTTTCATTTTTTGAAATTTAGTTTTTATATTTGCTTGCAATTTGCAAGTGCAAACATACGACATCACTTGCAAATTGCAAGTGTTTTTTAAAAATAATTTTATGCCTAAGAATAATAGAAGGTCAGATTGCCCTGTAAGTTGCTCCCTTGACGTGTGGGGAGACAAGTGGTCGCTGTTGATTATCAGAGATTTAATGAATGCAAAACAATGCACCTATGGCGACTTTTTAAAGTCAGCCGAAGGAATTGCAACCAACATTTTAGCTTCCCGGTTGCTGACATTGGAAGAAAATGGAGTGATTGAAAAATTGAGTCACCCGGACAGCAAGGCAAAAGTTTTGTATAAACTCACCTTAAAAGGAATTGATTTGCTACCCTTAATGATTGAAATTGGAATATGGTCGGAAAAATATTACGACATCAACAAGGACAGAAAAGCGGAACTCAAAGAAGTAAAGAAGAACAAGGAGGAATACATTAAAGCAAAAATCAAAGAATTAAGAAGTTGATAAATTTTTTTGCCGTTGTTGGTATCTGCAAAAAGAAGCACTGCGCCGCCTGCTATCGGGATCACCAACGGCATGAGCACAGGTAATTAAATTCAACCCTCACTAAAATCAACATCATCAATGAATTTTTCAGTATCAAAATCAATTGCACGCATATAAACAATTATTCCACGGCTCCTTTCCTTACGAACCAAACAAACCAATCAACCTCTTTTCTAAAGTCTTTATCTTAGCCTGGTGTCAACTACAATCCGCAGACAATTAACTTTATTTGTTGAAGCAGCAGGTGCTGAAACCATTGAGCAGGTGCGTACAAAATTCAACCCTGTACAAAGCGGCCTCATCAGCTGTCATGTTACTTTATGCAGGGAAGATGAACTGGAAGACCTGCAGCTGATTATCAGCAATATCAATAATAAAAAGCCTTCTGCTATAACCATTCATTTTGCAAAGCCCATCCGCTTTGCAGAAGGCAAAGGAGTTTTGCTCCCCGGCATTAGTGATAACATTGCTTTTCACAACCTGCGTAAACTTGTATTACAGGGAGTACATATTCATCTCCGTAAGCACGAACCGCATATCACTTTACTGCATCCACGAAATTCAACCTGCACAGATGAAGTGTTCAATGAAACAGAACAACTGATTTTTCCTTCAGCGATAACATTCAAAAAAATATCTCTTATTGAACAGGCAGATGTAAACAGTAAATGGGAACTTGTGCAGGAATTTTCTTTGCAGCGGTTGGGGGGGGCGGGGAAAAAAGGAGGGGTTTATTTAATTTTTCTCCGCCGCCTCCTGGGGGGCGTCTCAAAAAATTTTGGGAAAAAAACGGCGCGACCTTAGGCTGTCCTTCCCTTCAGAAAAAAAACTACAAAAAAAATTAAGAAAAAAAAACTGCCGCCCTACCGCCTCTTCGACCTCCTTCTTCTAAAAGAGCACCAAAACTGGCCACCGCCCCCCCGGTGCCCCCGTGCCCGGGGGTTGGCGCTGGCCGGCCCCCTCCACCACGCGAACCCCGGGACCCACATCGGCCGCCCCCGGCGCCGGGGCACGGAAAAAAAGCAGGGAACCGGCCCCCGCGGGGGAAGGGGCACTTGTTTTAGGGAGGGGGCTGGGCTGGGGGGGAGGGTGTTGCGGGCGCAAGGAAAAGAAGGTGGGAGGGGGGAGGGGGGGGGTTTGGGTTGCCGGGGGGGGCGGGGCGGGGGGGGTTTTGTGCTGTCGAAACGCGGGAACCCTCTACCCAGCCTTACAGGGACTCTCTGCCACAACCCCAAAGCGCCATTAAACGATGCGGCAGCCCCAGCAGGCCACCAGGGCCGTGGCCGGAGGGGTGGTTGGCGGTGATTTTGGTTCCAAAACCGCCCCCCGGGCCTGGTCCTCGGCCTGGGGCGGGGGGGACCCCGGGGGGGGGCGGGGGGAAATTCATGTATGAAAAAAGATGCTCAATCTCTGTTTACTCCTAACCTTCCAGTTTGGCTATTTAGAATGGGGCAAGGGCTATCACACATTTATTTTCCAGGCGGAGGCGGAGATCATTTCAAAAGCAATGAGCAATGCAGCATCAGCAGTGCATCCGCTGATTGTTATTCCTCTTGCAGGATTGCTTATTCTGCTGTACACCATTTTTCAAAAAACACCTTCACGGTTTTTAAGCCTCAGTGGTTTGGCCTGTTTAAGTGTGCTGATGCTGCTGTTATTATTTATCGGTGTTACTGCAGGTAAGTGGAAAATACTTGCATCCACCATTCCTTTTTTTGTGGCAGCTTTTTTTGTGTTGCGTACCAACTGGAAACGGACAGCTGGGGTTTGACAGAAAAGCAGCTGTACTTCTCACTTTCTTCCATTGTTTAAAAACTGAAAGGAGTAAGCTCCCAACCCGTCTATTTCTGTATTTTTGCCCCTCAATTTTAACTATGAGTACTGTAAAGGTTGGAATGGTGCAGATGAGCTGCACCGCAAATAAAGAAGAGAACCTGCAAAAGGCTATTGCAAAGACAAGAGAAGCTGCAGCCAAGGGTGCACAGATCGTTTGTTTGCAAGAGCTGTTTACCTCCCTCTATTTTTGCGATGAAGAAAACTATGATCATTTCCTGCTGGCAGAAGCCATCCCCGGCCCTTCAACTGAAGTGTTGAGTGCAGTTGCTAAAGAATTAGGTGTGGTGATCATTGCTTCCCTGTTTGAAAAACGTACACAGGGTTTGTATCATAACACAACAGCAGTACTCGATGCTGACGGAACTTATTTAGGTAAGTATCGGAAAATGCATATCCCAGACGATCCTGCTTACTACGAAAAATTTTATTTCACGCCCGGCGACCTGGGCTATAAAATATTCAAGACAAAATTCGCCAGCATTGGTGTACTCATTTGCTGGGATCAGTGGTATCCGGAAGCAGCACGTATCACTGCATTAATGGGTGCAGAAATTTTATTCTATCCAACAGCTATTGGCTGGGCCACTTCACAGGATGAAGCAACCAATACCGAACAATACAATGCATGGCAAACCATTCAACGCAGTCATTCCGTTGCTAACGGTGTGCATGTGGTAAGTGTGAACCGTGTTGGACTCGAGCAGAATGGAGCCATGAAATTCTGGGGCGGTTCGTTTATCAGCAATCCGTTTGGTTCACTGTTATACAAAGCATCGCATGATGCAGAAGAAGTGCATGTGCAGGAACTCGATCTGAAAAAAACAGATCAGTACAGAACACACTGGCCGTTTTTAAGAGACCGGAGAATAGATTCGTATCAGCCGATTACAAAGAGGTTTATTGATGAAGAATAAGTCTGAACCGGGATTTATAAGATTTTGCGGATTAACAGGATAGAAAACCCGGATAATTTTATTCCACTGATTATTTCAAACAGATTTTTTTTAGAATTCACAACCTGTGCCATCGGCACATTTCATTGGTAACAGAAACAGAAAAGATGAGTTGCGTTCTGTAGGAACGCCTGATAATAACGATAAAAACTGATTCATGATCGATACAACTGCAACACCAAAGTCATTAGGCTATACATTCCCTGCAGAATTTGCATTGCACGAAGCAACATGGTTGAGCTGGCCTCACAAAGAAGCAAGCTGGCCGGGAAAGATCAACACAATATTTCCTTACTACGCACAATTCATTAAAGAATTAACAAAAGGCGAATCTGTTCGTATTAACATAGCAGATGATACGATGAAAGCATTTGCAGTTGGTCATTTACAAACAGCTGGTGTTGATTTGAGTAAGGTTGAGTTTTTCTTTCACCCAACTAACGATGCATGGTGCAGGGATCATGGACCTGCATTTTTGATTAACCCCAATGCAGCACAAAAGAAAGTAATTGTCGACTGGGGTTATAATGCATGGGGAGGAAAATATCCTCCGTTTGATTTAGATGATGTGATTCCAACATTGATTGGCAAACATTATAACATTCCCGTTTTCAATCCGGGCATCGTAATGGAAGGTGGTTCAGTTGAATTCAATGGCAAGGGAGCATTGATGACATCCACTGCATGTTTGTTAAATCCAAACCGTAATCCGCATCTCAATCAGCAGCAGATTGAAGAATACCTCAGCAATTATTATGGTGTTGATCAGGTACTCTGGATTGATGAAGGAATTGTTGGTGATGATACTGACGGACATATTGATGATACGGTTCGTTTTGTAAATGAGGATACAGTGATAACTGTTATTGAAGAAAATAAGAATGATGAGAATTATGATTTGCTTCAGCATAATTTAAAACAGCTGCAGCAAATGCGTTTGCTCAACGGCAAGCAGCTGAACATTATTGAACTACCTATGCCCGATGAACTGGTATATGAAGAGCAGCGCCTCCCCTGCTCGTATGCCAATTTTTATATCGCTAACAAATCAGTGATTGTTCCAACATTCCGCAGTGCAAAAGATGAAATGGCATTGCAGATCATTCAGCAATGTTTCCCAACAAGGGAAGTAGTTGGCATTGATTCAACAGAAATCATCTGGGGACTGGGAAGTTTTCATTGTCTCAGTCAGCAGGAACCTTTGGTGAGAAGAAAAACCTCCTGTAAAAACAGGAGGTTAATCGATAGCCTGCCCTAAGCAGGCTTGCCACTTATAAAAAAGGGAACTTTAAATTCAACGTTTAAGAAGCATTTCATTCATCTCCATCCAAACTGTTGGCAGTTTTACGTCTGCTTTCCATGTCTGAATTTCGATTCCTTTTTTGCATCAGGAACTGTGACAACTATAATTTCACATGCTTATCTACTATTGTAATTCAGTTGTCAGTTTGTCCACAGATGCCTGCTGCTTCATTTTTCAACAAAACAGATTATAAATACTAACAGTATTACCTGTTACATTTAGAAGCTGAAAATTGCCGCTACACTGAAAGAACCTGCACTTTTTGAAGTTGGATTTACAGTATCCTCATTCTTAAAGAACATTGGATCTTTCGCAGCATCCACTCTGAATTCAGGTACAATCATGATTCCTTTTACAGGTTTGATGTTCAACGAGAGTGTAGCATCAAACAGTGATGTTCCGAAACCGGCTACTCCATCATCATCAGAAAAATATTCACCTCTTACACAAAAACCAAATTTTTCAGCCGGGCTTACGTTAATGTATAAAGCTGAACCGTACCATGATGCAGAAGAACCTGCAGATGGTTTAACAGCTTTCACAGTTCCATCATAACCAAGGCTGAATTTATCACTGGCAGTGTAGAGAGCGGTTAATCCAAACTGGTTAATGGAGTTATCACCCATGTCTTTACCGCCTACATAGTTTAAGTAGCCGCTGAATTTATCACCTACTTTACTGATCTGTGCAATTACACTCTTTTTTCCAAATGGAGCAGAGATATAATCTGTAGGATTTGAAATTCCCACCATACCTGCAAAACCACCACCAAAAGTGAAATCAGCTTTTAAACCAGTGTGAGAGAAAGGTCCGTAAGAGAACATATAACTCATACTGTAGTTTTTGTTCAGTTGCGGATCAAGTAATTCGTACCCAACATGTGTGGCCCATTTACCTGCTGTAAACTTCACTTTATCAGAAGGTGCATATGTTACATAAGCCTGTTTAACAGCTGCTAAAATTCCTGATTCATTATAAGAGAATTCAGCAGCCCTTGTTCCAAAACCAAGATCAGCTACAGCTCCAACTTTTCCTTTGCTGTAATCAAATTTCAGTGAAGCCATACCCAGTTCAAATGAATTCTGTGAATTGGTAAAACTGGTTTTATTATTGATCCGTCCTGAGTCTTTGGCGTTCTGGAAATTGAAACGGTAGTACACGTCAACCGAACCTGTAATATTTAATGTGCCTGCTGAGGCAGAATCCTGCGCTTTGAGAGTTATTGTTGAAAAAACAGCGAGGATGGAGATAGCAGATACGAGAACTTTTCTTAGCATTGTATTATAATTTTAAGTGTTAACAAGGGTACAGCAGATGAGTTGCGTCAACAACCCATCATTATGCTGTACCTTTTTTAATTAGTTAATAATTCAGGAAATTAATCAGGGTAAAATCAGATACCCGCTTCTTCTTCTTCCATCTTTCCGTTCTTGGCAACAAGCAATGTACCCTGCATGTATTTTTCATCATGCTGAGAAGCATCCAGGCCAAGTTCTTCTTCTTCTTCAGTAACACGCATTGGAAGAATGAAGTTGATGAACTTGAAAATGAGGAAAGAAGCGGTAAAGCTGAACGCTACAACAATAGCGAGTGCTTTCACCTGTGTAAAAAAGAAATCGAAATTGCCGTAGAATAAACCATCATTACCGGCAGTGTTGATTGCTTTGGTAGCAAAAACACCGGTCATGAGCATACCTACCATACCACCAATACCATGACAGGGGAATACATCGAGTGTATCATCGAGTCTTGATTTTTGTTTGTAGTAAACAGCAATATTAGAAATGATAGCAGCTACTGCACCAATGAATATACTTTGAGGAATGGCTACAAAACCTGCGGCAGGTGTAATAGCAACTAAACCTACAACCGCACCGATACAGAAACCGAGTACAGAAGGTTTTTTTCCACGTAATACATCAAAGAACATCCAGCTTAAACCAGCAGCAGCAGCAGCTGTATTTGTAGTAGCAAACGCAGAAACAGCCAGTGCATTTGATCCAAGAGCAGAACCTGCGTTGAAACCAAACCATCCAAACCAGAGTAAACCGGTACCGATCAGAACGTATGGAACGTTTGCTGGTGGAATTTCTCTGTTTTCAATATGAACTTTACGGCGTTTTAAAACCAGTGCACCAGCTAAGGCAGCACAACCTGCAGAAATATGTACAACTGTACCACCTGCAAAATCCAATGCTCCCATTTTAAACAGGAATCCATCAGGATGCCAGCTCCAATGCGCCAAAGGTGCATACACCAGTAAGCTGAACAACACAGTAAATAAAATGTAAGAAGTAAAACGGATCCTTTCCGCAACGGCTCCTACAACCAGGCCGGGAGTAATTACGGCAAACATCATTTGAAACAACGCAAACAATGCCAGCGGGATTGATGGAGCTAAACTCCAGGGAGCACCGGAAGTAACATTCTTAAAAAACAGGAATGTTGTAGGATTACCGATTACGCCGCCAATTGAATCACCAAAGGCCAGGCTGAATCCTACTACAACCCACAGCACACCAACAACGCCTGCTGCAACGACGCTTTTAATCATGGTGGAGATCACATTCTTGCGATGTACCATCCCGCCATAAAAGAAGGCCAGTCCCGGAGTCATTAAAAATACCAATGCAGTTGCGACAATGATCCATGCAATGTCGGCTGCATTATAAGCTCCGGCTTTATCCTCAAAATTGGGAAGTGCCGGAATAAACAAAGCTGCGATAGCAACGGCCGCCAAAAAAAGGAATGGGGCAATTTGTCTTGGGGTTACTTTTTTAATCATGGTTTGATCGATTTTTAAGAGTTACATTAATTATTTATATAATTAATTAAGATTTAACTAAAATAAAACAAATATCAATTCAACACTTTCTATTAATTAACATGTTATATTTATTAATATGATTGAAAATAATGCAAAAAAAAGACCTAAAGTATTGAAATCATATACTTTAGGTCTAACAAACCCATTTGGGCATAATAAAACTGAT
Source organism: Chitinophagaceae bacterium (assembly GCA_016713085.1). NCBI lineage: Bacteria > Pseudomonadati > Bacteroidota > Chitinophagia > Chitinophagales > Chitinophagaceae > Chitinophagaceae bacterium. The sequence goes on from JADJPV010000001.1 coordinate 323,551, forward strand.
AATAATCAGTCGTAAAAATCTACACGATTAGTAGGGCAGCTTGCTGATCTTTTGTTTCGAGTAATGAAGAACCCACTAAAAACTCATCCACTTTACGGGCACATTCCCGTCATTCACTGATAGCCCATACAACCAATGATTGCCCACGGCGCATATCACCGGCAGTAAATACTTTGTTAATGCTTGTATGAAATTCTTTCTCTGTTGCTTTTACGTTCCTGCGCTCATCCAGTTCAACACCCAGTTGCTCCAGCATACCTGTGTATTGAGGATTAACAAAACCCATTGCCAGCAAAGCAAGTTCGCATGGAATAACCCGCTCACTTCCTTCACGTTCAACAAATGATGAAGGACGGCCATCCTCGCTGCTCTTCCATTCCAGATCAACAATCTTAATCGCTTTCAGGTTACCATTTTCATCCCCAATAAATTCCTTTGTTGCAATGGCCCACTGCCGAACAGCACCTTCTTCATGTGAAGAGGATGTTTTTAATGTCATGGGATAAGTTGGCCAGGGCATAAAAGCAGTTCTGTCTGTTGGAGGCATGGGCATTAACTCAAACTGAGTTACCGTTTTTGCTTTATGACGGTTGCTTGTTCCCACACAATCACTGCCCGTATCACCACCACCAATTACAACTACATTTTTACCTGTTGCAAAAATATCTTCTGTGTAAATATTGCTTTCTATGGCTGCATTTGCCAATGGATCGAGTTTAGCATTACGCTTATTCTGCTGCTTCAGAAATTGCATTGCAAAATGAACACCTTTCAACTCTCTGCCGGGAACAGGTAAATCTCTCGGAACAGTTGAACCGCCTGCCAAAACAATTGCATGGTATTCTCTCAGCAGATCGTTGACACTTATATTCACACCAACATTGGCATTACATTTAAACGTAATGCCTTCTTCTTCCATCAGTTTTACCCTGCGGTCGATCACCCATTTCTCTAATTTGAAATCAGGAATACCATAACGCAATAATCCACCAACCTGGTCATCTCTTTCAAAAACAGTTACTGTATGACCTGCATAGTTCAATTGTGCAGCTGCTGCTAATCCTGCCGGACCACTTCCAACAACTGCTACTTTTTTTCCTGTACGTTTATTGATCTTTCTTGCCTGCACAAATCCTTTATCAAACGCAATTTCAATAATATGCTTTTCAATTTCTTCAATTGCAATTGCCGGTTGATTGATGCCTAATACACAGGCCTGTTCACATGGAGCAGGGCAAATCCGCCCGGTAAATTCAGGAAAGTTATTTGTTGAACTGAGAATGTTATACGATTCTTTCCATTCCTTACGATATACTGCATCATTAAATTCAGGAATTACATTTCCTAAAGGACATCCGCTATGACAAAACGGCACTCCGCAATTCATGCAGCGTCCGCTCTGTTCATTGAGCTTTTCGTCGGGATAGCGATTTATAAACTCGTTGTAATCATTCACCCGCTCTTCTGCTTTTCGTTTAGCAGGGAGCTCTCTTGTAAATTCTAAAAAACCGGTTGGCTTACCCATGAGAAACTGTTTATCGTTTCGTAGTTAATTAATTTATTTTCCTGCAGCAATTGTCTGCGATCTTTTCAACAATGCTTTCTTGTAATCAGTTGGGAACACTTTTACAAAATGATGGAGTTGGTTTTCAAAATCACCCAGTACAAATTTTGCAACGGAGCTTCCCGTGTAATCAAAATGATTCTGAATCATCTGCTTCAACTCTTTTGCATCTTCTTCATTCAAAGGATCCAGGTCAACCATTTCCTTATTGCAATTTTTGCTGAACTTCCGTTTCACATCATACACAAAAGCAACACCACCACTCATACCGGCAGCAAAGTTTCTTCCAGTATCGCCGAGTATCACAACTCTTCCTCCTGTCATGTATTCGCAACCATGATCACCCACACTTTCAACAACCACATTTGCACCTGAGTTACGAACTGCAAAACGTTCACCAGCTTTACCACGGATAAATGCTTCACCGCTTGTAGCACCATAAAAGGCAACATTACCGATGATGATATTTTCTTCAGCTGTATAGGTTGATGTTCTGTCAGGATAGATGATTAGTCTTGCCCCGCTTAATCCTTTACCGAAATAATCATTGGCATCACCTTCCAGTTCATGTGTAATACCATATGTATTAAATGCACCAAAACTTTGACCGGCGGTTCCTTTGAATTTGAAATGAATCGTGTCTTCGGGCAAACCTTCAGCACGGTATTTTTTTGTAATCTCATTCGAAAGAATCGTTCCTGCTGTACTATCAGTATTCTTAATATCAAACGATGCAACAACTTTCTCCTTATTATCAATGGCAGGCTTTGCGGCTGCTAACAATTTCCAGTCAAGCACATCAGCTAAACCATGATCCTGTTCTTCTGTACAATACAACGAAGTGTGTGCTGCAGCTGGTTCTTTATATAAAATAGGCGACAGATCAAGCTTGCTGAATTTCCAGTGATGAATATTTTCTCTCATCTGCAAACTGTCAACCTGGCCAACCATTTCATTTACGGTTTTGAAACCAAGCTCTGCCATGATCTCTCTCAATTCCTGAACAAGAAAACGGAAGAAATTCACCACATGATCTGCATTACCTGAAAAACGTTTACGTAATTCCGGATCCTGTGTTGCCACACCAACAGGGCAGGTATTCAAATGACATTTACGCATCATGATACAACCTTCCACAACTAATGCACCTGTTGCAACGCCCCATTCTTCTGCACCTAACAGTGCAGCGATTGCAATGTCACGACCTGTTTTCATTTGTCCATCGGCCTGTACAACAACACGGCTGCGTAATTTATTTTTTACTAAGGTCTGATGCGTTTCTGCCAACCATAATTCCCATGGTAAACCTGCATGTTTAATAGATGAAACCGGTGATGCACCTGTACCACCATCAAATCCACTGATAAGAACAACATCTGCTTTTGCTTTTGTAACACCTGCAGCAATTGTACCTACACCTGCTTTACTTACCAGCTTTACATTGATACGTGCAGCACGGTTTGCATTCTTTAAATCAAAGATCAATTGTGCAAGATCTTCAATAGAATAAATATCATGATGCGGTGGTGGTGAAATTAAACCAACACCCGGAGTTGAGTGACGGGTTTTACCAATCCATTCATCTACTTTATGACCGGGTAACTGTCCACCTTCACCGGGTTTAGCACCCTGCGCCATTTTAATCTGCAATTCATCTGCCTCTGTGAGATACAAACTTGTTACACCAAAACGTGCAGATGCAACCTGCTTAATAGCAGAACGCATGCTGTCTCCATTCGGCAAACGGTCATATCTTCTTTCATCTTCACCACCTTCACCTGTATTGCTTTTTCCACCTAAGCGATTCATAGCAATAGCAAGTGTTGTATGTGCTTCCCATGAAATAGAACCAAAGCTCATCGCCCCTGTTGCAAACCGTCTGAAAATATTTTCAGCAGGTTCCACTTCATCAATACTGATGGAAGGACGGTTACGTTTAAAGTCAAATAAACTTCTGAGTGTTGCGGCTTTCTCACTCTGATCGTTTACATGCTTTGAATATTTTTTGAATGTTGCATAATCATTCATCTTAGTTGAGTACTGCAACAAATGAATACTTGTTGGATTGAAGAGATGGAACTCCCCTTTACGCTTCCACTGATATACACCACCAACAGGTAAACGGTCAACTGGAATATCTTTTTTGCTGAAAGCAAAATAATGTTTCGCTAATGCTTCTCTTGCAATTTCTTCCAGTCCAATTCCCTGGATGCGGCTGGTAGCACCGGTGAAATATTTATCAACCACTTCCTGGTTGATACCAAGGATTTCAAAGATCTGTGCGCCCTGGTATGATTGCAGCGTAGAGATACCCATCTTTGAAAATACTTTCAGCAAACCATCGCACAATGATTTGATATAATTATAGCGTAATGCATCCCAATCCAAATCAGTCTGCAATTGACCATTCACTTTCATGTTGCGGATGGTAGCCAATGCTAAGTATGGATTGATGGCAGTTGCACCAAATGCAATTAAACAGGCGAAGTGATGTACTTCCCAAACATCTCCGGCTTCAACAACAATACCCACCTGTCCACGCAATCCTTTACGGATCAAATGATGATGAACAGCTGCAGTAGCTAATAAAGAAGGAATAGAAACGTGGTCGCTGTCAACAGCACGGTCGCAGAGAATCAATACTTCAAAACCATCGTGTACTGCATCTTCTGCATAACGGCAGATACGGTCTATTCCATCTTTTAACGAACCCGGTTTGCCATCAGCACGAAAATAGATCTGGATTGTTTTTGCCTGGAAAATTCCTGTATCAATACTTCTGATTTTTTCCAGTTCAGTACTTGTAAGAATCGGTTGCTTCAATGCCACGGTATGACAATGCATCGGAGATTCTTCCAACAGGTTACCGTTATTACCAACAAATGCAGCCAAACTCATCACCATCCTTTCACGGATTGGATCAATCGGCGGGTTAGTAACCTGCGCAAATAATTGTTTGAAGTAAGAAGATAAATGCTGCGGCTGATCGCTTAACACAGCTAAGGGAGTATCGGTTCCCATTGAACCAATCGGTTCTTTACCATCCAGTGCCATTGGCTTAATGATGGTGTCAATATCTTCTGTTGAATATCCAAATGCTTTCTGATATTTTAAAATACTTTCATCACTGAGATGAGTAAACGCTACTCTTGGTTCAGGCAATTCTTCCAAACGAATCTTGTTCTGATTCAGCCAATCACCGTAAGGTTTTTGTGAGCAGATGGTTTCTTTCAGTTCTTCATCGCTGATGATGCGTCCCTGTTCCATATCCACCACAAACATTTTACCCGGATGTAATCTTCCTTTCTTGATGATTGTTTTCGGATCAACCCAAACAACTCCTGTTTCACTTGCCATGATTACACGGTCATCGGTTGTAATGCAGTAACGTGAAGGGCGGAGACCATTTCTATCTAAGGTTGCACCAATAATTTTTCCATCGGTGAATGAAATGGAAGCCGGACCATCCCAGGGTTCCATAATAGATGCATGGTATTCATAAAATGCTTTCTTCACCGGATCCATCTGATCATTACCATCCCATGCTTCAGGAATCAGCATCATCATTACATGCGGCAAACTGCGGCCTGTCATTGCCAGCAATTCAATCATGTTATCAAGACATGCAGAATCAGACTGACCACCAGTGATGATGGGCAGCAGCATTTCCATTTCTACCTGTGAAAAGTTGGGAGAAGTAAATCCATGCTCACTTGATTTCAACCAGTTGAGGTTTCCCTGCAACGTATTGATTTCACCATTGTGTGCAATAAAGCGGAATGGCTGTGCCAGTTTCCATGAAGGGAATGTGTTGGTTGCAAAACGGCTGTGTACCAAACCAAAAGCACTCACTACTCTTTTATTGCTGAGATCTGGAAAATAACCACGTACCTGTCCACTGGTTAACTGTCCTTTGTAAACAATTGTTTTATACGATAATGATGTGATATAAAAACCAATCGAATCTTTCTTAACTGTACTGTTGATGAGATGTGTTGCATGATTGCGCAGCACAAACAACTTGCGTTCAAATTCATCAGGATTTGTGATATGATCTGGACATGCAACAAATACATGTTCCATTTCAGGTTCAACACTTAATGCAGTCGGGCCAATACCATCGGGATTAACAGGAACTTTTCTGTAAGTAAGAATTTCCAATCCCAGTTTTTCAGCAGTACGGTTGAAAATATCACGGCACTCTTCCCTTAATTTTATTTCCCTTGGAAAGAAGATTACACCTACACCATATTTTCCAAACGAAGGAAGATGAACGCCAAGCTTCAAGCATTCTTCAAAGAAAAATTCATGCGGGGTCTGAATCATAATACCTGCACCATCGCCTGTATTATTTTCACAGCCACATGCACCACGATGTTCCATGTTTTCCAACACAGTCAACGCATCACTGATATGTTGATGGGATTTATGACCTTTTATACTGGCCACGAAACCGATACCACATGCATCATGTTCAAATGCCGGGTCGTATAAACCTTTGTTGCCTGCCATTCTGCTTTGCAAGTTTTTATATGAATAAAATAGTTAAACAGCGTTTCTAACGGTAGCAAGCAATCGTCTAAAATTACCAAATTTATTAACTAACAAACGTTCTGGCACCTTTCGTATTTCTAACACTCAACTAACAGCAGGGTGCCAGACATATTCCTTTTCTCTCAATCTCTGTTGCTTTATGCCTCAGTATTAATCACTTTCATATCCGTCATCGCCTGTCTTAACACAGTACCCACTTTTTCTACGGGATGTGAGCGGAGAATATGATTTACTGCAATTAATGCTTTATTATCAACTCCGGCATCCTTGCCTGTGTTGTAATTAGTACCAATTACATCTTTATCAATGGTTGTCATAAATTCTTTCAGCAATGGTTTTGCTGCATGATCAAACAGGTAGCAACCGTATTCAGCTGTATCAGAAATAACACGGTTCATTTCATACAGTTTCTTACGGGCAATTGTATTGGCGATCAATGGTGTTTCATGTAATGATTCATAATAAGCAGATTCAGCTTTAATTCCTGCTTCCACCATTGTTTCAAATGCCAGTTCCACACATGCACGTACAAAAGCAACCATGAGCAAACCATTATCAAAGAATTCCTGTTCAGAAATTTTTGCTGTAGTTGGGGCTGTTTTTTCAAAAGCTGTTTCGCCGGTTGCAGCACGCCATGTAAGCAGGTTCTTATCATCATTGGCCCAATCAGCCATCATGGTTGAAGAGAATTCACCGCTCATGATATCATCCTGGTGTTTCTGGAACAACGGACGTAAAATATTTTTTAATTCGGTTGATAATTCAAATGCTTTCAATTTTGCAGGATTTGATAAACGATCGAGCATTGCAGTAACGCCACCATGCTTTAATGCTTCTGTAATTACTTCCCAGCCATACTGAATCAGTTTTGCAGCATAGCCCGGTTCAATTCCTTTTTGCACCATTTTATCAAAACATAAAATAGAACCTGTTTGTAACACACCGCACAAAATAGTTTGCTCACCCATCAGATCTGATTTTACTTCAGCTACAAATGATGAACGTAATACACCAGCACGGTGACCACCTGTTGCAGCAGCATATGCTTTTGCCTGTGCCAATCCCTTTCCTTCAGGATCATTTTCAGGATGCACTGCAATTAATGTAGGCACACCAAAACCTCTTTTATATTCTTCTCTAACTTCTGTACCCGGGCACTTTGGTGCTACCATGATCACAGTAATATCTTTTCTTATCTGAGTTCCTTCTTCAACAATATTAAAACCATGTGAGTAAGAAAGTGTGGATCCCTTTTTCATCAATGGCATAATTGCTTTAACAACTGCAGTATGCTGTTTATCAGGAGTAAGATTCAATACCAGGTCAGCTGATGGAATCAGTTCTTCGTATGTACCAACTGTAAACCCATTTTCTGTTGCATTTTTCCATGATGCACGTTTGGCTTCAATTGCTTCTTTACGTAAAGTGTAAGCAATATCCAGACCTGAATCCCTCATGTTCAAACCCTGGTTCAAACCCTGGGCACCACAGCCAACAATAACGATCTTCTTTCCTTTTAATACATTCACACCATCCGCAAACTCACTATAGTTCATAAACTCACAAACACCTAACTGATTTAATTTTTCCCTGAGCGGCAGTGTGTTAAAATAATTTGCCATTTTGAATTTTCTGTTTTGTTTTTATTGTTATTAACTTATTTAATGATAACCCTATTTTAGTTTCGCTTAGTTACATTGTGAATACTTCATCATGTTTATCAAGGAATTCGTTTTCAATTACCTCTTCACTTGGTTCTTTGTATTCAAATTCCTTCAGCTTGTTATGGAAACCATCACTATCTTTAATGATAGCGATTCTTGCACTCCGTACAAACTCAATCAAACCAAATGGTTCCAGCACTTTAATGAAATTATCAGTCTCTTCACGATGACCTGCCACTTCAAACACGGTATAATCTTTCCTGATCACAACTGCTTTTGCACCATACTGACTTAACAGCCTTTCTACCTTCACCTGTTCAGCAATTACCTCCGTAGGTACTTTATACATAGCCAGTTCCTGCCACACAATTTCATCGTTGGTGTTATAATATGCTTTTAATACTTCCACCTGCTTTTCAATCTGACGGCAGATCTTACTTACTACATCTTCTGTTTCATTAATTACAATTGTGAAACGGTGAACACTGTCCACTTCACTGGGTGAAGTGTTCAGACTTTCCATATTGATCTTTCTTCTTGAGAAGATGATCGCAATACGGTTCAGCAAACCAATTTGATTTTCCGTATAAACTGTTATTGTGTATTCCTGCTTTTCCATAAAATAATTTAAAAAATTCGTTTATAATGTTCCACTACCGGAAACGGATCATAAAAATGATGTAACAATTTTTTCCATTCTTTATACCCTTCGCTTTGCCTGAAACCTATTGTATGATCTTCGACTGTTCTCCAGCGAACGACCAGTAAATATTTATCATTCTCTTCCATACACTGCTGCAACTCATGTTGTATATATCCATTCATCGATTCTATTATTGGCTGTGCAGCAATAAAAGATTCTTCAAATTCAGCAGAATGCCCGGGTCGTATTTTTAAAACAGCTACTTCAGTTATCATTTACTATTTTCTTTAACCGCCGTCAGGGTTTGCAACCGCTGCCGGGGTTTATTAAATTTCATCCTTTGAAAGAACAACTTCTGCAACCCCTTTACCCTGCGGCACCATTGGGAATACATTATTTTCTTTTCCCACCATCACTTCCAGCAGATAACTGCCTTCATGATCGATCATAGTTTGCAAAGCCGCTTTTAATCCGGGACGTTCTGAAATACTTTGTCCGGGAATACCATATCCCTTTGCCACCTGAACAAAATCGGGGCTCTGGATATCAACAAATGAGTAACGCTTTTCATGGAATAACTGCTGCCACTGGCGCACCATTCCGAGAAACTGATTATTGAGAATTAATAATTTTACGTTTGGTTTGAATTGCATTATGGTTCCTAACTCCTGTATCGTCATCTGGAAACCACCATCACCGATTACTGCAATTACTGTACGATCAGGATCGCCATATGCAGCACCGATTGCTGCAGGCAATGCATAACCCATTGTTCCCAATCCGCCACTGGTGATATTACTTTTTGTGCGGTTCATTTTTGCATAACGGCAGGCTACCATCTGGTGCTGACCAACATCTGTTACAATAATCGCTTCACCTTTTGTGATTTCATTTACCAGTGAAATCACTTCGCCCATGGTTAAGATATCAGTAGTTGGATGAAGCTCTTCATTAATGCAAACAGATTTTTCTTTATCCATGCAATCATGAAATTTCTGTAACCACTGCGGATATACTTTCGATTTAACCAATGCAGTGAGCATCGGTAATGTTTCTTTACAATCGCCCCAAACAGGAACAGTTGTTTTTACATTCTTATCAATTTCCGATGGGTCGATATCGAGATGAATCACTTTCGCCTGTTTGGCATATTTATCTAATCTTCCTGTAACACGATCATCGAAACGCATACCAACAGCAATCAGCACATCACATTCATTCGTTAATAGGTTAGGGCCGTAGTTACCATGCATTCCCAGCATACCAACTGCCAATGGATGATCTGTTGGAATTGCACTCATTCCCATGATTGTCCATGCAGAAGGAATCCCTGCTTTTTCAATAAACTGTTTGAATTCTTTTCTGCTTTACCAAGAATTACTCCCTGGCCAAAAATCACAAAAGGACGCTGAGCTTCATTGATGAGCTTTGCAGCTTCTTCAACATATTTCTTACGCACAATTGGTTTGGGGCGATAACTTCTGATATGATTACACTTTGTATAACCTTCATAATCGAACAACTGCAATTGAGCATTCTTTGTAATATCAATCAGCACTGGTCCTGGTCTTCCGCTGCCGGCAATATAAAATGCTTTTGCTAATGCCGCAGGAATTTCAGAAGCATCTGTTACCTGGTGATTCCATTTAGTAACAGGTGTAGTAATGTTGATCACATCTGTTTCCTGGAATGCATCTGTACCAAGCAAATGAGCAAATACCTGTCCTGTAATACACACAACCGGAGTTGAATCGATCATCGCATCAGCTAAACCTGTTACAAGATTTGTTGCACCGGGACCACTTGTTGCAAACACAACACCTGTTCTGTTGCCTGCTCTTGCAAAACCCTGAGCTGCATGAATAGCTCCCTGTTCATGGCGAACAAGGATATGCTGTAAACGGTCATGATAATCGTACAATGCATCATAGATCGGCATGATGGCTCCGCCGGGATATCCAAATACAGTTGTAACACCCTCGTTTACGAGTGCATCCATTACTGCCTGGCCACCGGTTACTGATTGTATTTTCTTTTCAGTCAATTTCTGTTCTTTTACTTCAAGCGTTTCCATAACAATGATTTTAAAATTCGTTAAGCTTCGTCTGTTACACAACCTTCACTTGCATCTTTTACAACCCGTGCATATTTAAAGAGTACACCTTTTGTTGCTTTCAGAGCTGGTTGTTTCCATTTCTTTCTTCTTTCGGCAATCACTTCATCAGCAACTTTGAGGTTTATTTTATTGGAAGTTGCATCCAGTTCAATAATGTCATCATCCTGTACCAGTGCAATCAAACCTCCTTCAAATGCTTCCGGAGTGATGTGACCGACGACAAAACCATGTGAGCCACCGCTGAATCTCCCATCAGTAATCAATGCCACATCTTTACCTAAACCTGCTCCTGTTATAGCCGAAGTTGGTTTCAGCATTTCAGGCATGCCAGGTGCACCTTTCGGACCTTCATATCTTATGACCACCACATCTCCTTTTTTCACTCTACCATTTGCAATACCTTCCACCAAATGTTTTTCTCCATCAAATACTCTTGCCGGACCTTCGAAACGTTCGCCTTCCTTTCCACTGATTTTTGCAACGCTTCCTTTTTCAGCCAGGTTGCCATATAGAATCTGTAAATGACCCGTTGCTTTCAATGGCGTTTCTAACGGATAAATTATTTTTTGTGTGTCGAAGTTTATGGGTTCAGTATCTTTTAAATTTTCTGCCACTGTTTTTCCTGTTACTGTTAAACAATCGCCATGCAGCAACCCTTTATCCAGTAAATATTTCATTACGGCAGGTACTCCGCCATGTGCATGTAACTCCTGCATTAAATATTTTCCACTCGGTTTAAAATCAGCCAGTACAGGTGTTTTATCACTGATGCATTGAAAATCATCCTGAGTAAGATCAACATCAACGCTTTTAGCCATTGCAATTAAATGCAATACAGCATTCGTGCTTCCGCCAAATATCATCACAGTAACAATTGCATTTTCAAATGCTTTTTTTGTCATGATGTCTCTCGGCTTAATATCTTTTTCAAGCAATAACTTTATTGCTTTACCTGCATCGAGGCATTCTGTTTGTTTATCATCGCTGATGGCTGGGTTAGAAGAAGAATAAGGTAAACTCATTCCCAATGCTTCAATTGCAGCAGCCATTGTATTAGCAGTATACATTCCTCCGCATGCACCAGCGCCGGGGCAACTGTGTTTCACTACTTCTTTAAAATCTTCAGGAGTGATGGTGCCGGATAATTTTTTTCCCAATGCCTCAAAAGCAGAAATAATATTCAGTTCTTCTCCTTTATGATGACCAGGAGCAATGGTTCCGCCATACACCATAATAGAAGGACGGTTTAAACGACCCATCGCCATAATAGCGCCCGGCATATTTTTATCACAGCCCGGCAATGCAATTAATCCATCATAATAAAATCCACCACAAACACTTTCAATACTGTCTGCAATTAAATCACGGCTCACCAGCGAATAACGCATACCGTCCGTACCATTGCTGATACCATCGCTGATACCAATCGTATTAAAAATCAATCCCACTAAATCATTTGCCCACACTCCTTCTTTCACCACTTTAGCAAGATCATTCAAGTGCATATTGCAGGTGTTACCATCGTAACCCATGCTTGCAATACCAACCTGTGCTTTTTTTAAATCTTCGTCTGTTAATCCAATGCCGTACAACATGGCCTGTGCAGCCGGTTGTGTTTCATCCTGCGTTAAAATCTTCGAGTATTTGTTTAATTCGCTCATATCAATTCCGGTACTTTTATATATTCCTTTTCAATTACTTTACATGCATATGCTTCCTGAATTTTCTTACTCACTGTTTCATTCCAGGGTTTTGGAAATTTCACATCATCGAGGCTTTCAAACCCAATTACTTCAGCAGCGGTGCCACAATAAAATGCAGCATCCGCCTGTTTCAACTCTTCAACAGTAAAAAACTTTTCTTCGGTTTCAATATTCAATTCGGCACAGATTTCAAAAACAGTTGCTCTTGTGATACCGGGTAAAATATTTCCTAATGCGGGAGTAAACAGTTTGCCATCTTTTTCATAAAACAGGTTTGCACCCGGTCCTTCTGCTACATTTCCATTCATATCTGTAAGCAATGCTTCATCAAATCCATTTGCTTTTGCTTCATGACTTGCCAGTAAAGAGTTTACATAATGACCGGCTGCTTTTGCATGAATCTTAAACCCTTTTGGATTGGGACGTTCAAATGAACTCGTCATGATACGCAATAACCTGTCGCCCAGAAATGGCTGCATTGGCCAAACTTCTATAACAATGAATGACTGCTCATTTTTTGCAAAGCTCATATTTGCCGGAGCATAAACAACCGGACGGATATATGCATCCTGCAGATCATTTCTTTTCAGCACTTCATAAGTGGCATCAATCAATTCCTCTGTTGTCCAGTGATAAGGCAGATTTAAAGCATCAGCAGAATTTTTCAAACGCACATAATGTTCCACTTCTTTAAAAATCTTTGTTTCGCCATTCACTGTTTTATACGAACGGATTCCCTCAAACACGCTGTAACCATAGTGTAAGCTCTGGCTGTAGAAATCCATCTTTGCTTCGGAAGCTTTTACAAACTCTCCGTTCAGATACAAAACCGTTTCGTTATTATAATATGATGCCATAATGTTCCAATAAAAAACCCGCCTCTCATGAGGCGGGTTGATGTTATTTTTTAGTTTTTTGTTTCGTTACATACAACTTGTGCCTCCGTTGGTAATAGTTAAAATAATGACAGCCACAATTAGAATTGTGACAGATGAAATGACATTATATAAACTGCTTTTCAACATTGACGTTTATTGTATTACGAATATACCGCCTTAATTTTTATATACAAAGAACTATTTGGTTTTTCACCACGTAAATCATCCTCTTATCAGATAATGGTTGATTTACGCAGCTCAATGTTTTCCTTATGAATTGCCCCCGGAATTTTCCCGCTTACATAATCACTGATCAAATCACCAATGGTACTGGTAAAATAAAAATTCACCGGATCAATATCTTTTGTTACAAAATTGTTCTGCAAAGTCCAGTCAACGGCTTCACGAATTACTTTTGCTTCTTTTGTCAATCCAAAATGATCAAGCAGTAAAGCTGCTGATAAAATAGAACCTGTTGGATTCGCAATATCTTTTCCTGCTGCCTGCGGATATGAACCATGAATCGGTTCAAACAAAGCAGGGCCATTTCCAACAGAAGCAGATGGCAGCATACCTAATGATCCGCTGAGTACACTTGCTTCATCACTGATGATATCGCCAAACAGGTTTTCTGTTAAGATCACATCAAACTGCTTGGGGTTTAAGATCAGCTGCATGGCAGCATTGTCAACAAACATATAATCAACCGTTACATTGCTGTACTGCGTTGCTATTTCCTGTACCACTTTGCGCCAGAGCCTGGATGTTTCCAGTACATTGGCTTTATCAATCAGTGTTAATTTTTTTCTGCGCTTTTGTGCATATTGAAAAGCAAGATGGGCAATGCGTTCAATTTCTTCACGACTGTAACCGCATTCATCACTTGCATAATTTCCATCTTCACTAGTATGCTTCTTTCACAAATAAATACCACCTGTCAGTTCACGGAAAATAACACAATCAACTACTGCGAGTTGTTTTGGTTTAAATGGTGATAGGTGCTGTAACGATGGTTAAGCAGTAATGGGGCGAATATTTGCAAACAGCTGCAATGCTTTCCGTATGCCGAGTATTCCCTGCTCCGGGCGAACCTTTGCAGTTGGATCATTATCATATTTCGGGTGACCAACAGCGCCAAACAGTACTGCGTCACTGTCTAAACAGATATCAATTGTTTCCGTTGGTAAAGCCGAGCCTGTTTTATCAATTGCATCCGCACCAATCAAAGCTTCTTTGTATTCAAAATGATGTCCAAATTCAAGAGCAATGGCGTTTAATACTTTAATGGATTGTGCCGTTACTTCAGGTCCAATTCCATCACCATTTAATACTGCTATTTTCTTTTGCATAGGTATAGGTTTAAGGTTGTGTTTTTCAAACTACTGTTGCAGACTGGTATTGCTTTGCCAGAGCCTGCAGATCTTCATCATTTACTTCTTTCTTCGTGTCGGCCACTTCTAAGAATTTTTCATACAATGCATCCACATCATCACGGTTAAAATCAAAACCAAGTTTATGAAAACGGAAAGCAAGAGCACTTCTGCCGCTGCGTGCAGTCAACACAATTTTACTTGCATCGGCTCCCACCTCAACGGGGTTAATGATTTCATAGTTCTGTGCATTTTTCAAAAATCCATCCTGGTGAATACCGCTGCTGTGTGCAAAAGCATTACTGCCAACAATTGCTTTGTTGGGCTGCACCGGCATACGCATGATATCACTTACCAAACGGCTCATTGGGTTAAGTTCTTTGGTTTTAACATTGGTATAGAAACCAAGATCGCTGTGCTGTTTCAGCACCATCACCACTTCTTCCAGGGAAGTATTGCCGGCCCGCTCACCTAATCCGTTTATGGTACATTCTATTTGTCGTGCACCGGCAATTACCCCAGCTATCGAATTAGCAGTGGCTAACCCGAGGTCATTATGGCAATGACAACTTATAACGGCCTTATCGATATTGGGTACATTATTGATTAAAAAAGCTATTTTTTCTCCGTATTGATAAGGCAAACAATAACCGGTTGTATCAGGAATATTTACCACTGTTGCACCGGCAGCAATCACTGCTTCAATTACACGGGCAAGATATTCGTTCTCTGTACGCCCGGCATCTTCTGCATAAAACTCCACATCATCCACAAAATTCTTTGCCCACTTTACACATTGCACAGCCCTTACGAGAATTTCTTCCCGTGTAGAGTTGAATTTTGTTTTGATATGAAAATCACTTGTTCCTATTCCTGTATGTATGCGTGGATGCTTCGCATGTTTCAACGCAGCAGCAGCTGTTTCAATATCTTTTAAAACGGCCCTGCTTAATCCGCAAACCTACGCATGTTTAATTACTTTGGAAATTTCAGAAACACTTTCAAAGTCACCCGGACTTGAAATGGGGAACCCAGCTTCTATAATATCAACTCCTAAATCTTCCAGCTTTAATGCCAATTCTATTTTCTCTGTGCTGTTCAGTTTACAACCTGGTACCTGTTCTCCGTCTCTGAGAGTGGTATCAAAAATGTACACTTGTTTTTCGGCCATAACATTCTTTAATGGTGTAAAAAAACAGGCTGCCCACTTCGATTTTTCGTCTAAGGGTCGAAGTAACCAACCTGCCCCATAAAATTATTTTACTTTGAGGGGAGTTACAAACTATTATTTCATGTATTTTACAACAGATAAGGGTTGTACATTGCACCCAACTCGCTGTTTTTAAAGGATTTAGATAAGAACTAATTACGATGCCCAACCGCTCTACAGATACGGTCTTTCAGTTGGTAAAATCGCTTGAAAAGAGCGAAAAGCGCAATTTCAAGCTATATGTGAAGCGAAACTCTGCCGATTCCAACTTAAAAGTGATTCAGCTTTTTGACGCCATGGACCGGATGGAGGCCTATGATGAAGCCATTTTGCTCAAAAAAACCAGCGGATTACCAAACAGCAACTGTCGAATTTAAAGGCCCATTTATATAAATCCATTCTTTCCAGCCTCCGTTTAATAAAGCAGGAAGATAATATAACCATTCAGCTGCACGAGCAGATGGACTTTGCCCGCATACTCTATAATAAGGGTCTGTACCTGCAAACCCTGAAAGTGCTGGAAAAGATGAAAGAGCTGGCAAAACAGTTTGAACAGATCACCTACCTGCAGCAGATATTGTTTTTTGAAAAGAAGATTGAAGCACTGTATATCACAAGAAGTATGCAGGACAGGGCCGATCAGCTGACAGATGAATCAAACACAGTTGATAAAAAGCTATCTGATATTTCACACCTGTCAAATTTATCACTACAGTTATATAGCTGGTATATTAAACATGGTGTGGCAAGAAATGAAAAAGAAGGTAATGAGGTAAAGCATTATTTCGAAACACATTTACCAAAGCATGCAGAAACACTGAAGGGCTTTTATGAGCAGTTGTATGTGTACCAGTCTTATTCTTGGGTGGCATTTATTAACCAGGACTTTTTATTGTATTATCGCTATACACAGAAATGGGTTGACCTTTTTGAAAAACAACCTGCCATGATTGAAGCAGAAACTGCACACTATATTAAAGGTCTTCACAATTTAATGAGTGCCCATTTTGATGTGCAGAATGAAAAGAAGCTGAATGAAACCATTGAGTTGTTTGAAAAATTTACGCAGCGAAAAGTGGTGCAGCAAAATGATAACTACCGCATTCTTTGTTTTGTGTACCTGTATATTTCCAAGATCAATAAACATTTTGTTGAAGGCACATTTACAGAAGGATTAAGACTAGTTCCGCATATAGAAGAAAAGCTGGATGAATATGAACTGTATCTCGACCGGCATCGTGTGCTCACTTTCTATTATAAGATTGCCTGTTTATACTTCGGAAGCGGTAACAATGAAAAAGCTATTGAATACCTGAACAAGATCATTAACTGGAAAGTTGATTTGCGTACCGATCTGCAATGCTATGCACGACTGCTGCACCTGATTGCACATTACGAGCTGGGTAATTTTGATTTGCTTGAATATCTCATTAAATCAGTTTACCGCTTCATGGGTAAAATGGAAAACCTGAGTGGAGTTGAAGAAGAAATGTTCAGATTCCTGCGTCAATCGTTTAAGCTATCGCCCGATAAATTCAAACCGGCTTTTGAAAAATTACTGGAACGCATCAGAAAATATGAAGGCAACCGTTTTGAAACAAGAGCATTTGTTTATCTTGATATAATCAGCTGGCTCGAAAGCAAGATTGAAAACATTCCGGTTCAGAAGATCATCCACGAAAAATATAAACGGAAGAAATAAAAACTTTTAATCAACCTTATCTGTTAGAACACTTATGAAATTCTATTCACTTGCATGTTTTCTGTTTTGCCTTACCCTTTCTGTTTCTGCACAACAGAAAATCGATCCCTCAAAAATTGAAATAGTACGTGACAGCTTTGGCGTGCCACACATATTTGCCAAAACTGATGCAGAAGTAGCTTATGGTTTGGCATGGGCCAATGCCGAAGACGATTTTAAAAGTATACAGGAAGTGATCTTGCCCGTTAAAGGTTTAATGGGAACTGTGCAAGGCAAAGAGGGTGTTGCCGGTGATTATGCATTTGCGTTATTTCGCTGCAAAGAAATTACACTGGAGAAATGGAACACCCTCACTCCTGCTTTTTTGAAATTAATTGATGGTTATGTACAGGGGATCAACGCTTATGCAAAAACTCATCCAAATGAATTACTGCATAAAAAAATCTTCCCCATTACCATGCAGGAATATATTTCTTCTACAGTTCTTGCACTGACGGTTTTCAATGGCGCTGATAAAGCATTGATGGCTATTTTCAACAATAGTGAAGATGTTGTTGAGGAGCTGAATAAAAAAGGAAGCAATGCCATTGCCGTACATCCATCCAAAACAAATACAGGTGAAGCATTTCTGCTGGTGAATGCACATCAGCCCAATACAGGATCGCAGGCTTTTTATGAAGCACATATTAACAGTGAAGAAGGATTGAATGTAACGGGTGGATTACTTGCCGGCGCCCCCTGCATCTTACATGGCACAAATGAAAATCTTGGTTGGGCACATACGGTTAATTACTGCGACCGTATGGATGTGTTTCAGTTAGAAATGAATCCAGCCAATTCCAATCAATACAAATTTGATGGTGAATGGGTTGATCTTGAACAGAAAAAAATTAAACTGCATATCAAAGGCATTCCAATTGGAATCAGCAGAACAGTTTACTGGAGTAAGTATGGTGCAACCATGAAAAACAAACAGGGATATTTTTCTATCCGACTTGGCGCTGATATGGATATCCGTTCACTGGAGCAATGGTATTACATGGACAAAGCAAAAAACTTCACGGAATTTTACAATGCCATTAAAGATCAGCGGCTCTCAATGTTTAATATAACTTATGCTGATAAATACGACACCATCTTTTATGTAAACAATGGATTGATCCCGGCAAGAAACCCTTCACCGGAATATAACTGGAAGAAAACTGTTCCTGGCAATACATCGAAAACATTATGGACATCGTTCAGAAATTTCAATGAACTGCCGCAATACATCAATCCGAAAAGCGGTTACCTCTTCAACACAAATCACTCTTCTTTTTTAGCAACAGGAAAGAGTGATAATCTCAATCCAAACAAATTCCCTGTTACTGATGGCTGGGAAATGCATGATAATAACAGAAGCGTTCGTGTGGCCGAACAAATGCCTGAAGGAAAGCTTGATTTTGAAACATTGAAAAAAATAAAATTCGACAGGCAATTACCTGCAAAACTCCGTTACCCTCATGATATTGACAGTATGTTTTTGTTATCTGTTACCGAGTTTCCGCAATATGCTTCATTGATAAATACATTCACGGCATGGGATAAGAAAGGAACTGCCGACAGCAAAGGTGCTGCTATCTTTTTACTGACATACCTGCACTTATCAAAAGTGCTCACTGGCCGTACTCCCGGAAAAATTTCAAAGGCTGAAGCAGTTGAGACTTATAAATATGTATATGATTATATGATGAGCAATTTCGGCAAGACTGATCTTGCATTGGGCGATATTCAAAAACTTGTACGTGGTGATAAAGAATGGCCACTATGGGGTTTTCCTGATCTGCTCTCTCCTCAATGGACAGCTCCGTATAAAGATGGAAAGTTGAAATCAATTGGTGGTGATGGGTTAATCATGTTCATCCGTTTTAAAAAAGAAGGATTGCCCGCAATTGAAACAGTAAACATGTATGGCGCTTCTGCTAAACCCGGCAACAAACATTTTGATGACCAGGTGGAAATGTATTTACAGCAGAAGACGAAAAAGATGACCTTGAATAAAGAGGAAGTGTATCAACATGCCGAACGGATTTACCACCCGGTAAAATAAACCTGCATTAAAAGAATGGATAAAATCAATACACCGATTTCAGCGAGCCATTAGTCCAGGTTGCAAACGAATTGTTTGTTTCATACAACTTCAGTTGCGTAAGTTTCATTTCAGCAGGTAATTTTCCCCTGATGATGCGTTGCATATAAAGCAATAAGTTTTCAGCTGTTGGTTCAGCTTCCCATACAACTAAATTTTCCTGTGTTTGAACATGCGGATGTTTTGCCAGGTAACCTGTTGATAAAAGTAATTTGTGATCTAATATATCAATCACAGAAGTGTTCACAATACTTTTCAGTTCTTTAAAATCAAGTATAAAGCCTGGAGCAGGAATAAATTCATCCCCCTGATCATCTGATCCGACAGTTACATGCAATTCATAGGAATGACCGTGGATATTTTTGCAAACTCCATCATACCCATCAATGGCATGGGCCATTTCAAAATGAAAAATTTTAGTAAGTAATAACATTGCTGATAACAGATCTGAATGAAGTACAAAATTATCTTTAATTCGGCTGAGAGTTTAGCTGCAGCAGAAGACATTCATTAGTTTTTCAGCTAATTATGGTCAGGAAAAATAAAGGGCAGATAACCATCTGCCCTTTATTTCATCGTAAACTGAGTGCTTTTTTATTTCATCCATTTTACTGTTCCCATTTTCACATCTCTTGAATTGCCGCCAATCATCACCTGGAAATCTCCGGCCTCCCAATCGTATTTGAGGTCGTAATTATAAAATTTCAGGTCATTTGGAGTAATTCTGAAACTGACTGTTCTTGTTTCGCCAGCTTTCAAATCAATCTTCTGGAACCCTTTCAGTTCTTTCACCGGTCTCGTTACAGAACCAATCAAATCACGGATGTATAACTGAACAACTTCTTTACCATCAACTTTACCTGTATTGGTTACAGTAACAGTTGCGGTTAATGTTTGATTTCCTTTTAATGAAGTGCTGCTCAACTTCACATCACCATAGCTGAAATTGGTGTAGCTCAATCCAAACCCAAACGGATAAACCGGCTCATTACTTACATCTAAATAATTACTGCGGAATTTTTCAAACCATTTTCCTTCAGCCAATGGGCGACCTGTATTTTTATGGTTGTAGAAAATCGGCACCTGTCCAACATTCTGTGGAAATGTTGTACTGAGTTTTCCTGAAGGATTTACATCACCAAATAAAACATCAGCAATCGCATAACCTGCTTCACTTCCTCCAAACCAAACATTTAAAATTGCAGATACATTCTCATTTTCCCATTTCAATGCTAACGGGCGACCGGTAAATAAAACAAGTACAACAGGCTTTCCTGTTTTCAATAATGCTTTCAATAATTCTTTCTGTGCCTTTGGAATTTCAATATTACTTCTGCTCGATGATTCACCGCTCATCTCTGAACTCTCGCCCAACACAGCAACAATTACATCACTTTGATTGGCGATATCAACAGCTTCCTTCATAATCACATCAGCAGGGCGGCTGTCTCTGTGCAAAGATTTACCAAACATGCCTGCTCTTACTTCAAACAAACTATCACTGTCAAGATTAGAGCCTCTTGCAGTTAAAATTTTTACTTTATCACCAATCACTTCTTTCAATCCTGTTAAAACAGAAGTTGCTTTTGAAAAATTAGCAGCCACACTCCATGTACCCGGCATGTTCTCCTTGTTATCTGCCATTGGTCCGATCAGTGCAATTGTTCCAGATTTTTTTAACGGCAATACATTGTTTTGATTCTTGAGTAATACAAAACTTTGTGCAGCAGTTTCTCTTGCAGCTTTGCGGTGTGCTGAAGTGAAAATATCTGTCTTCGCTCTTTCAGGGTTGCAGTAACGGTAAGGATCATCAAACAATCCAAGTTTATATTTTGCTTCCAGTATTCTTCTGCAGGCTGCATCAATCATCTGCATCGTAACTTTTCCTTCTTTCAATGATTGTTTCAAGGTAAGTAAGAATCCTTCACCTACCATATCCATATCAATGCCGGCATTTAATGCTTTTCCTGAAACAGTTTTTAAATCACCAATACCATGTTCAATCATTTCGTTAATGCCTGTATAATCGGTTACAACAAATCCTTTAAAGCCCCATTGATTGCGAAGCACTGTTGTCATTAGCCATTTATTTGCTGTTGCAGGAATTCCATCCACATCGTTGAACGATGCCATCACACTTCCTGCACCTGCATCAACTGCAGCTTTATAAGGTGGGAAATATTCATTATACATTCTGTATCGGCTCATGTCGGTTGTATTGTAATCTCTTCCTGCTTCTGCAGCACCATACAACGCATAATGTTTTACACAGGCCATGATGGTGTTATTCAGTGAAAGATCTTTTCCCTGGTATCCCTGCACCATTGCTTTGGCAATCTGTGAACCGAGATAAGCATCTTCACCACTTCCTTCTGCAACCCTTCCCCAGCGAGGATCACGGGCAATGTCAACCATCGGGCTGAAGGTCCAGTTAATACCATCTGCACTTGCTTCAACTGCCGCTATTCTTGCACTGCGTTCAATTAAATTCATATCCCAGCTGCAGCTTAATCCAAGCGGAATAGGAAACACCGTTTCATATCCATGAATTACATCCATACCAAACAGCAAAGGAATTTTTAAACGGCTTTCTTCTACTGCCACTTTTTGTACGGCACGGATCTTTTCAACAGATTTGATATTGAACAATCCTCCAACTTTTCCTTCCCTGATTTTTTTGCCGATATCTGAATTGCCTGCCTGTCCTGTAACAATATCGCCTGAACCGGGCAAATTCAATTGACCAATTTTTTCATCGAGTGTCATTTTCTGCATCAATGCATCAATGAACAGTTTCATTTTTGAATCATCCGGTTTTTGTGCGGCAATAAATACCAACGCAAATACAACGGAGAATAATGTAAGCTTCTGTAAGAGTTTCATGAGTCTGTTTTTTTATTTCATTAAATATGGTGCGATAACTTTTTTCCAGATAGCATAGCCTTTTGCATTCATATGCAGGTTATCTTCTTTGAAAATATCCGTCATTGATGATCCATCCGGCATAAGCATGGAATGATATACATCAATGAATGCTGCCTTTGTTTGTTTTGATAAATACACTTTTATCTGCCGGTTGGCTTCTTCGTATTTCGGCATCAAATGAGCACGGCTTGGGCTGGGCTTCATTGACACATAGGCAAAAGGAACTGTTTTATATTTTGCCCGGATCAGTTTAAACAGTGCTTCAAACCGATCCACAACCATTGCAACAGTAACGGTATCGCTGGAAGCAAAATCATTTTCTCCGCAATACATTACAATCTGTTTTGGCTGATACGGATAAATTACATCATAGCGGTAACGGATCAGATCAACCAGTTTAGAGCCACCAAAGGCACGGTTCAGAATTGGTTTTGATGGAAAATATTCCTGCACATCTTTCCACAATGTAAAAGAAGAACTGCCGATAAGTAATATCTGGTTGGTGGCAGGAAATTTAGCACTGTCAATTGCTTTCAATGCCTGTACTTCTTTCCAGTAAGGAAGTTTTTCCTGTGCCTGAACAGAAACAGCCAGCAACAGAAATACTAAGATTACTTTACTAATTTTCTTTATCATACTAATCCGCTTTAATAACTTTTGTTCTTTCGCTTGTACCGTTTTCATTAATGGATTCAATGGAGTAATAATAAGCCTTTTGCGAATCCATTGCCTTCATCCAGTATTCATTGTTTGAATGCACCATGATACTGGTATATAATTTATCTGGATGAGTGCCGTAATAAATATTGTAAGCAAATGCATTATCCACCGGTTTCCATTTAATAAAAGCACTCCGTTTGTCTTTCTCTGTTCGCAATACAATAAATCCCTGCACTGCATCGGGTTTAGAACCATTGCCATTCCCGAAAACCCTGAAACCACTGATGGCAAATTTGCCGGTTGGCATATGAATATTCTCCAGCTTTATAAATCTTGCCTGTACAGGTTTCTCCAGTTCTACATGCTCGTGTGGTATATCTGTTTTGTTATTACTTTTATCAACCAGTACATTCCATTTTTTTCCGTCAACAGAATAATAAAGTTTGTACTGATGATACTGATCATTCCATTTACCAAGGTGATTACTTTCCACATCCTGATCAGCATAGTTAATCTGCACAGCATTCACAGTTGAAATATTTCCCAAATCAGTTTGAATATACTCTCCTTTGTTAACTGTTGCTGCACTCCAATACGTTTTTATCAACTCATCAACAGCATTGTTCGGAAGGTAGCCACCTAAGGTGGAAGAAACCTGCACAGCTTTGTTATAGTTTAATAACATCCATCCTGTGAAGTATCCTGATTTGCCATTGGCTCCATATGTTGAACCTGAAAAACCAGGTGCAGGAATAAAATGCGGATAATCGCCAAAGGTTGTGTTGCAATACATGTTTCCATCTTTATCAAAGCCGGTTGGCCAGATACCCAATCTTCTTTCAAACGTATTTTTTACAGAAAGTACTGTTGTAGAAACATGCCAGTAGTTTTGATAATTGTCCTGGAACGTAGCACCATGCCCGGCTCCACGAACAAAGCCTCCCAGCTTAATACTTAACGGATCACTTTGTGCTTCAAAAAAACCAAGCGGTTCATTACCCACCAGTAATCCATCTGCATAGCCGCTGAATTCTGTTCCGGGTGCACCATACTGCAAATAATATTTTCCATTGTGTTTTGTCATATGTGACCCTTCAATAAAAGGATCAAGAAATGTGTTATCCATATGCTCACCAAAACGCTGCCAGCCAAAACGCCATGGTTCGAGTAAATACATTTCTTTTCTTGTGCCGATGGGTTGCAATGTTTTTCTGTTGAGTTCAATTCCGTACATCGGAAATTTATTGCTGCTGCCGTTGTACAGGTACAACCTGCCATCATCATCTGTAAAGAAAGAAGGATCCCATCCGCCAATCTCGAATGAATCGACCAAAGGTTTCCACTCATTGGCTTTTGGATTTGTGCTCATCCAGATGGTGAACTTACTTGTATAGGTAGAGCCGAATACAATCATTGTATCGCCGATGATTCCAACAGCAGGCGCACAGAGTTCATCATATCCTTCATTCCATGGACGAAGAAATTTTCTCGAATTGAACTTCCAGTTAAGCATATCACTGCTGTACCAATAACCCCACTGGTTGGTGCTGAATAAATAATAATCGCCTTTATAGTTTACTATCACCGGATCTGCAGTAGCTCTGTGGTTCCCCCATTGACTGAAGTTGGGAATAGGTGTGTACCCATAATCTATGTTGATTGGGTTGCAATAAGTTTTCTGTTGTGCGTTGGAAAAAATGCAATCAACATTATGATAACTGGAAGGATCAGTTTTTTTCTGTTCATAAATTCCCTTTTTTAAGTTCCTCCACAGCATGAGCAACTGCCCTTGCTGTAAAAGCCATATATAAAATTGACGGACTTTGACTGCCTGTACTTGTCATACAGGCTCCATCAGTAATAAAAACATTTTTGCAATGATGCAGTTGATTAAACTCATTGAGCAAAGATGTTTTAGGATTGCTGCCCATTCGCACCCCACCCATTTCATGTATATCCAAACCTGGTGGTTGCCTGTTATCATTGGTATTAATATTCTTTACTCCAGCTGCTTCAAGCATGGCCCTGCCCTGTTCCAAAAAATCCTTCACCATCTTGTCATCATTCTCATCATACCCAACAGATGTAACCAGTAAAGGAATTCCCCACTGATCTTTTTCTTCCTTGCTCAAACGCACATGATTGCTTTCTTTCGCAATTGTTTCACCCTGCATGTACATATAAACACCCCACGTGCCCGGCTCACTCATGGCTTCTTTAAATTCAGCACCAAGCAAGTGTTTGATATTTTTATCGCTCAGCTTTTCCCTGTATGCACCTGAATAGATAACATATCCACCTTCAAAATCAGTGTCTTTCTTTTCTACATTTCTGAAATTGGCAACAATACATTCTGCAGGTTTGGATACTTTGTAATATTTATCTGTGTATCCATCGATATCACCATTCATACTTCCACGGTAATTATGGAAACAAATGTATTTCCCCATCAATCCACTGTCATTTCCCAAACCATTTGGGAAACGGTTTGATGTTGAATTGAGTAAGATGAGGTTTGTATTTAACGCAGAAGCATTTACAAAAATGATCTTTGCAAAAAACTCTGTTGCGTCTTTTGTATTGGTATCAATCACCCGTACACCAATTGCTTTTTGTTTCTGTTCATCATAAATAATGGAATGAACAACTGAATGCGGCCGAATGGTAAGATTACCTGTCTTCATTGCCCATGGCAGTGTAGATGAATTGGAACTGAAGTAACCTCCAAGCGGACAACCACGCATACATAAATTCCTGTTCATACATTGCACACGACCCTGATCATAATGTATTTGCTTGGGATCCGTAATATGTGCCCATCTTCCGGAAACATAATGACGGTTGAATTTTTCTTTCAATACTTTCTGCATGTGCTTTTCCACTACATTCAATTCATAAGCAGTTAAGAATTCACCATCTGGCATGGAAGGAATGCCATCATAGCTTCCGCAAACGCCAATAAATTTTTCTACATGGCTGTACCAGTCTTTAATATCATTGTATCCAATAGGAAATGATTCGCCGTATCCATAACGTTTGGGTGCAGTAAAATCAAATTCACTCCATCTTGCACATGCTCTTCCCCACGTTAATGATTTGCCACCAACCTGGTAACCACGAATCCATTCAAATGGTTTTTCCTGTACATAAGGATGATCTGCATCCTTTATAAAAAAATGCTGTGTGTCTTCACTGTAACCGGCAGCCTTACTGATGTATGGATTGTTCTTTTTTGTTTCGTTAGTGATCCACCCACGGTGCGGCAATTCCCACCCTGACAGATTAGCTGTTGGATAATCTTTGATATGATCCACATTTCTTCCACGCTCCAAAACCAAGGTCTTCATTCCTTTTTCACACAATTCTTTTGCAGCCCAGCCGCCACTGATACCGCTGCCAATCACAATTGCATCAAATGTGTTGACCTCCTTTCCCTTTGTGTTAATATGTAACTGTGAAGTATCGGGCATTATCTGTACAATGATTTTTTCTTAAATACATAATGATCTGCACTCCATCTTCCTCCGCCGGCTAATAGAAATATAATGCCCAGCAAAACAAACAGAAACGGATGCTGATCTTCATACCCTATCTTTCCATGCCCTATAAAAAACGCAATGTAACTCATTGAACCAATTAAAACCAATGACGCTAATCTTGTAAATAAACCAAAGAAAAGAAGTACACCTGCAATAAGTTCTGCGAGCTTACCTGTATAAACCATGAACTTTCCATTAGATGATAATTTAAACTGATCCCATTGCAGGTATTCATTCATTTTTGTATCGCTGAAAATTTCCCAGCCATGATAGATCATAAAAAAACCAGCAATCAACCTTACCAAAGTAAGCCCGGCATTTAGCTCTAATGGAGATGATGAAAGAAATTTATTCATTACTTAAACCATTGGCCATTTAAAGGTTGACTGTAACTTAATTTTCATTCCCGTTGCTGAAGATTTTGTTGCTGCTTCAATTATTTCCAGCACATGCAATGCATGTTCAACATTGATTCGTGGCTCAATTCCTTTTATAATGCTTTCACCGGTTACTCTTGCTCCTTCCTGCCATTCGTAGCCTTCGCTTTCTGTTGCATGCAACTTTGGTGGTTCAGTCCATGATGTATCGAGCATTACACCACTTGTTTCCCAATCGTAGCCAATCAAACGCATATTTCCATAATCTCCATAAATCTGAATAGAATGTAAGGATTGTCCTTTTGCTTCATGCCCATGCGGATCAAAATAATTAAAGCCACACATTACATGGCTGATTATTCCCTTCTCATGTTCCAGTAAAATATGTGCATTGTCTTCTGCTTCCACTTTTATTTTTCCTTTATCGTCAACAGTTCGCTCAGGGTTTACAATACTCGTCATCGCCATCACAGATTTTGCAGGACCAAGTAAACCGGTAAGCGTTGCCATATTATATACACCGAGATCAGGCATACTTCCACCACCCTTTTCATAAAAGAACGCACTCCATGTTGGGCCTGTATGTCCATACTGTCCGTGAGCACTTGCAACTCTGCCCAATTTTCCTTCCTGAATTGTTTTACTCATAAAAGCAAACTGCGGACTGTTTACAACAGCAGGAGCTCCCCATAATCGCAGGTTTTTACTTTTAGCCAGATCGAGCAATGCTTTACCTTCTGCATATGTGTTGGCCATTGGCTTTTCGCTCCATACATGTTTACCTGCCAGCAATGCTTTTCTATTCAACTCACCATGCACCTGCATATCTGTTGTTGTAACCATCATATCGAATGGAACACCTTTCAGCATTGCATCAATGTTTGGGTAAGTCTGTGCGTTTACTTTATATTCTTTATTCTGTGCCGTTGCCCGTTCATATTTAATATCACAAAGACTGACCACTTCAATAAGATTTGATGATAATAATTGCGGCAGGTAACGGTTGCTGACACTGCCACAACCAATCAAGGCCACTCTCAATTTTTTATCTGCATTTTCTAACGCAAAGCTTTCAAGCGATGACAACAGTATTGCAGCTCCGGCAGATACTGTGTATTGTAAAAATTGCTGACGTGAAAGATTGCTGCTCATTATTTTTTTATTGCAGGTGATGTAAATCCTAACCGTTTCAACACATTCTGTATATCAGGAATATTCATGAATAAATTCCACAGTAAACCGCTGCGGTAATTTTCAATCATAACAACAATTGGCCCCTGGTCAATTGCTAAATGACTTTTTGCATAACAGTTGTAATGAATACTGAACCCCTCTACAAAACCATACTCACCCCCTATCTTATTGCCCTGTTCCTAATAGAAATAGCGTAAAGCTTCCATACTTTCCTTTGGCGTATAGGGCATTGATGAAATAGCCGCTGTTGGCTGAATGACACCACGGTCATTTTCCGGGCTGTGTGCCACATAACCTTTATAACTGTCACCTGCTGTTAAACCCCAGCACTTATCACTGTATCCTCTAAACTTATTTGGATTCTCTATACAGTATGCCCTGTTGATGAGTGTATGATTTTTTCCCTGCAAAAAATAATCATTGCCTAAAGAATCTTTTAAGCCGTTTGGATTAATCCCTTGAAAAGTATACTGTTCAAAAAATAACGGACCGCCTTTGTCTTTATCAAAATTCCCCAATGGCAGTTTATAGCCATAATATTCTTTACCATTTTTAAATCCGAAACTTCCCACCCATGTTCCGTTGTAAACATCTTTTGAAATAGCATGATACTTTGATGAGGCTGCCATGATGTAAGTGATCAAGCATTCATTATAACCCCACACCGGGAAATTCATATCGAATCCATTGTTGGGACTCCAGTGCCAGTATAATTTATTTTCATTGTTGGTATGCCAGTTCCAGTTAGCAGCACCCCACATTTGATTGATGCGTTTGCGCAAATACACTTCTCTTGGATTGTCTTTATTAAAATATTCTCTTGCACATAAAAAGCCCATGAGTAAATAGGACGTTTCAACAATATCTGCGCCGTCATCCAGTCGATCAAACTTAATGGTCTTTCCTGTTCTGCCATTCATAAAATGCGGATAGATGCCATGATAACAATCTGCATTAATTAAAAAATCTGCAATCTTTAGTAAACGCCTCACAGCAGTATCTCTTCCAATCCATCCCCGCTCCACTGCAACAACAGTGCTCATGATGCCAAAACCTGTACCGCCTATTGCTCCTGCATCGGGGCCAAATGTTGTTTTACTGAAATTGGGTTCATCCCATGCTTCGTTGATATAATCCCAGTAATGCTCTGCTAAAACTGTATTGCTTCTTTCCAATGCCAGGCCACTTACCGGGTGTGCCCCATGCCAGAAGAAACGAAAGGTTTGACGTTGTACAATTTCAAGCAAAGTACTGTCTGGAATATTTTTTATAATACCAATTGGGTTGACATTATTGGGATAACCATCTTTAAAATTTACTTTTTGCGCTGTTACAGTACCATAACAAAACAGTGTGATTAAAAACCCAGTGATGATATTTTTTCCCGTATTAAACTGCATTCTAATTTTTTTGAATTTTCCCGTTTTTAATTTGCTGCTGGTAGATGCTGATGAAATGCGTTCGGATCAGTGATGCTCTCGGCACTTCTTCTCCTTCCAGGTTCACTGCAATAGCTTTTGATGGCTGTGCAGGCATATGACAGTCGATACAATTTTTTTGAATGGCCAACACCTGGCTGTGTGCAGGAGTTTTAAATTTCGCTTCAGCTGTATTATGGCAACCCACACACTTCTGTGAAAACAATTCAGTCTTCCCACGTTGGTTTCCATGTGTATTATGGCATGTACTGCAGGTCATGGTTAAACTTTTCTGAAAACATTTACTTGCTTTAAGGAAACCATACTGGTTACCGTGTACATCCATATTTCCACTGTTGGCTACATCAATAACAGAAGTATCAATTTTGAAATAGCCGCTGAGATGTTTACCTGCTGTAAACTGAAAGGATGGTTTTGTTTTTTCGATATTACCTCCGTGACAGTAACTGCAAACATCCAGTTGCAGCTGTCTGGATAGCGATGCAGGGTTCACAATAAACTTTGCTTTCTTTTCTTTGGGGTTTTCTGTTTGATAGCTTACATGCTTTGCTGCGGGTCCATGACATTTTTCACAGGTTACACCAAGCATCATTTTTTTACGATCGAATTCTGTTGGTTCCATTGCTGGGCCTGCAATTCCTTCTGCAAATGAAGCATGGCATTCAAGGCAACGGGAAGTAATCGGTCGGTCGATCATCACTTTCCCCGAAGGAAATCCCGGGCTATTCGACCATCGGTCTGCTGCTGTAAAATAAGTGATGGGCAACTGAAACAATTTGTTTTCCCTCCATGTTAAAAAAGATTGACCCATTACACCCGATCCAATGACCATATCAAAACGCATTGCTTTTTTTTCTTCTTTTTTAAAATAAGCAACCTGGAATAAACCACTGTCCCTTTTTTCCATCTTTAAAACAATATCGGGTGTATATGCATACTCATTTCTTCCCTTTTTAAAACTGCCATGAATATATTTTTCTTCAGCAGTTTGTGCCGTTGCAAAATGGGCTGTTTGTATATGAGTTTCATAAACAGCTTGATGACAGCCTGCACATTTCTGTTCTCCTGCAAAATCTTCAAACTTAACTCCGGCTATATCTTCCTGTTTAACATCTTCCTTAACTTCTTCTTTTACTTCCTCCGTATTATTACACCTCGCAAACACAACTACACAAACGACTATAGCCAATACCACCAGGACAGACTGTCTGGATTTTAATTTCTTTGCTATAGATAAAAACTTATGCATTGGCAGGCATTTATAAAACGTTCATTCATTTCTATGTCAATCCGTAATGAAATGACACGGTATATTCATTACTTAACCGCAGAGCTCACAAATCCAAGTTTCTTCAATCCTACTTTTATTTCCGGACAGCTCATAAATAATTTCCACAACAAACCAGATCGGTAATTTTCAATCATCACAATAATGGGTCCCTGATCAATTGCAAGGTGCGAGGTGGCATACCAGTTTTTTGATTCATTAAATGCATCCACAAAACCATATTCACTCCATATCTTATCGCCTAAATCATAGTAAAAATGTTTGAGGGCTTTCATAGAATAATCAGGCGTGTAAGGAAATGCACTCAATGCAGCAGTTGGAGTAATTGTTCCAAAATCATTGGTGGGTGAAAACGCATTATACCCATCATAAGTATCACTGGCTGTTAAGCCCCAGCAATTTTCACCATAGCCTTTAAATTTTTTTGGATTATCAACGCAGTAAGAATAGTTGATGAGTGTATGATTTTTATTCTGCTCCCAGTAATCTGCATAGCGATCTTTCAAACCTCTTGGATCTAATCCAACAAAAGAATATTGTGAAAAGAAAAGAGGGCCACCATAGTCAAAACCCAGCGGCAGTTTAATTCCGTAAAACTCTTTCCCGTTTCTGAAAAAATCGCTTTGTGCCCATCCACGATGATATACTGCTGAACTCACCTGGTATTTTTCATTGGGGGAAGAAGCTGCAAGAATATATATGATCAAACACTCATTAAAACCACGTACAGGAAAATTCATCGCCCAGCCATTATTCGGACTCCAGTGCCAGTACAATACTTCCTGCCCCTGTGTAAACCAGTTCCATTCAATATCGGGCCACATCCACTGAATACGGTTTCTTAATTCCTTTTCAATTTTATTATCTGCATTAAAATATTGTCTTGCACAAAGCAGTCCCTGAAATAAGTAAGATGATTCAACAAGGTCTGCTCCATCATCCTTGCGGCTGAATGCAATTGTTTTTCCTGTTGCTCCATTCATCCAATGCGGAAATGCTCCGTGATAAGAATCTGCCTTTAGTAAGAATTGAACCATGTTCAGCAGAAACTTCGCTGCTGTGTCTCTGCTGATCCATTTTCTTTCTGTTGCCACAATCACACTCATAATACCAAAGCCGGTACCACCCGTAGTTACTGTTTCATTTCCATAGCCAAAATTTTCATTGCTTCTTTCTCTTGCCATACCACTAACAGGATGTGCAAAATCCCAGAAGTACCGGAAGGTTTGTTTCTGTACAAGATCAAGCAAGGCAGAGTCGGATAAATTTTTCGGTCGCCTTAGAGGATCGAATGAAATTGTTTTCGTTTGAGCACCAGCACTGCCGATGAAAAAAATAACTGTAACAACTAAAAAAATCCGTTTCATGAATGATTGGTTTTATAAATAAGGTGCTGTAAAGCCAAGCCTCTTCATTCCGTTTTTAATTTCAGGTGCACTGGTAAATAAATTCCAGAGCAATCCACTGCGGTAATTTTCGATCATGACAATGATTGGGCCCTGATCAATTGCAAGTGTTGATGTTGCAAACCATGGGTCAGCTAATTTATATGCATCATAAAATCCATAAGTGCCCCATAACTTATCGCCCAGCTTATAATAGAAAAACTTCAATGCATCCATTGACTCTGTTGAAGTATATGGAAAAGAGGAAAGCGCTGCAGTTGGAGTAATCACTCCTTTATCATTCGAAGGACTGTGCGCCTGGTAATAAGATGGTGCCGGGCCATCACTGGCAGTTAAACCCCAACTCAGATTACTATATCCATACCAACCTAATGGATTGGCCTTGCAATACTCATAATTAATTTTTGTATGATTCACTGCCTGTGTTTGATAATTGGCATAGGCATCAGTTAATCCATTTGGGTTGATGCCAAGAAATGAATAGTGCTCAAAAAATAACGGCCCGCCATTAGCTGTACCCATCGGTAACTGGTAACCGAAATAAGTGTTATTCGTTTTAATGGCGCCATTACTTGCCCATCCATTATCATAAACAACTTTTGGAATAGAATCTGTTCTTGATGATGAAGCCAGTACATACACCACCAGTGCTTCATTCCATCCTTTGATCTGGTGATTCATAACCCATCCTTTATCTGTACTCCAGTGCCAGTATAAAACATTCTGATTTCCTGCCGGAACCAATTCCATTCAACAGCATCCCAAATTGAGTTGATCTTCGTCCGCAATTCAGTTTCGGTAACATCAGCTGCATCAAAATACTGGCGTGCAGTAATCAATCCTTCCAGTAAAAAGAAGTCTCTACCAAATCAGCACCATTATCATTTGCACTGAAAGGCTGTGTAACACCTGTTGATCCATTCAGCCAATGTGAAAAAGCACCATGATAGCGTGTACAGTTATTGATAAGGAAGTTGGTAATTTTCAGTATCCTGTCTCTTCCTTCAGTTCTTGTAATAAATCCTCTGTGAACAGCAGTAACAATTGACATGATGCCAAAACCTGTTCCGCCTGTTGTTACAGTTTCACCACTGGTATTTCTTTCTCTTGCCATTCCGCTGACTGGATGACCAAAGTCCCAGAAATATTTAAAAGTTTGCTGCTGCACTTTATCAAGCAAAGCTGCGTCAGTGATTAAAGGAAATTTATCCGTAGAATCCAACCTTGTTAACAGATTAAATTCTGCATTGCTGAATAAGATGCCTCCCTGCTTTGACTTTAAATCATTATCAGCAGTTACATTATATTTTGTAAGATAATTGAGTGCTGCTGAAGGCTGCAGAACAAGAACACTGTCTCCGCTTTGATAAGTAACATTGTAACTGCCCCCGTTAAAATTAATACCTGCTGCTACAGTAGCTCTGTCAATTGCCACAGGAAAATTCAATTTGATTGATGGGTTCACACTCACTCCTTTGTAATCTGTTAAACTCATCACTCCGTTTACATCCCAGTTCGTAATAGTGAAATTAACCGGAGCAGGAGGAGGCACAGGTGCAGGTGTATCCTTTTTTTTGCAGGAACCAGCAACAAGCATACATACAATGATGAATGAATGATTGACAAACTTCCTGCTGAATAAATTCTTTTTGATATACATCTTCAATAGTCTCCTCTTTACAATTAAAATACCAGTGTTGAAATTGAATGCGGCAGTGCGGTTACTTCTGCAGCTTTTCCATTAATCCACAGGAAATACTGTGTTTTGATATTACTCTTATTCATTACAACCACTGCAACTGAGCCATCAGGATTTTTAAATGCTGTTGTAAGCAGCATACTGCGGCTTGCACTGCTGGCGATTCTTTTTGCTCCGGGTTGTATGAACTTTGAAAAGTGACCGATATAATAAAATTCATTGGTGAAAATAAGTTCACCGGTTTTTGTATTTCCATGTACAGGAGCAAAGCAAAAATTCCCAACATGGTTTGGCCCACCGGTTTCATCAAGTAAAATATTCCAGTCGGTAAAGCCGGTCATTCCATTATTAAAATCATTGATCATGTTGGCGCCGTATTTTTCGCCAAGGCTCCAGTCATATACTTTAGCCATATCAAATTTTTCTTTACAGCCTTCTGTAAACATGAGGTTGGTTTCTGGAAATGTTTCATGCACCAGTTTTACATTATCATACATCGGCTCACCACCACTCCATGTTTCATACCAGTGAAACCCGATACCCTATAAATATTTAGCCGCATCAGGATCATTCAATAAAGTGCTTGCCCGCTGAAACAGTAAATCCCTGTTATGATCCCATCCAATGATTTTCTTTTCCTTCAAACCTTCTTTTTCCATTACAGGTCCGAGGTAATTTTTTTAAGAAATTCTTTTCTTCCTGATCTGTATAAATACAGGACTCCCATTTCTGAGTTGCCATCGGTTCATTTTGAATACTGATTCCCCAAACAGGAATTCCTTCTTTCTCGTATTCCTTAATAAACTTTGTATAATACAAAGCCCAGCTTCCGAAAAATTCAGGCTTCAGTTTGCCGCCATGCAATACATCATTATTATCCTTCATAAATGCTGGCGGGCTCCATGGGCTTGCATAGAGATTCAGTTTACCACCTGCCGCTTTCATGGCAGCTTTGATAAAAGGAATTTTAAATTTCCGGTCGTGTTCAATATTGAACGACTTCAATTCCTTATCACCTTCCTGTATATATGTGTAAGAATCACTGCTGAAATCGCAACTGTTGATATTAGTACGTGCAACTGTATATCCAATTCCCTCTTTCTTATCGAAATAAGCTTTTAAAAATTCATCCTGCTTTTCCTTGGGCAGTTTATAAAATGTTTCCGCACTTGCATCTGTTAATGCCGCTCCAATACCAAAATATGATTGATACGTTTTTGCCGGATCAACAAAAACAATTACTTCGTTTTCAAAAGGCTGTCCTTTTTCTTTAAATTCAACCGTATCAGAAGCCGTCAACCGTAAGGCAGAACTGTCTGCTGTTGTAAAAGCCACTACTTTTTTCCCATCGGTAGAATAAGGCATTGTTGCAGATTCTGTAGTCTTCATTTCTTTACATGCAAACAGTTGCACTAAAAACAATCCGTAAATAATTTTTTTCATCTTGTTTTATTTTTGAATGTATTACCAAACATATGTTGCAACAGTACCGGCAGGCAGGTTTGCTGCAGCTATCTTTCCATTTTGTTTAATATTGAAATCAACGGCTATTCCTCCATCGTTCAGCACAATCAGTACTTTCTTTCCATCGGGAGTTTGAAATGCCACATTCTGCAAATTGGCTGTAAGATTACTTGTAATACGCACAGAACCTGCAGGAACAAACTTGGATGCATGTGCAATAATATAATATCCCACATTTCTGTTGATGGCACCATCCAGTGTTAATGCACCTTTACATTCGGTACATCCACCGGGTGTGTGCGGATTGTACCCGCCATCGCTTGCCAGGTTCCATTCCAATGCAACCTTACTCCAGTTACGCATAGAACCGATCACAACATTTTTTGTATGCCATTTCAAATCACCATCAAATGTTCCGTTGGCTCCTGTCCATTGTTCTGTGAAATAAAGGTTCTTTTCAGGGTACAGGCTATGAACAGAAGACAGTGCAGCAATATCACCTTCATACAAATGAAAAGCTGATCCGTCAACATATTTTTTTGCATCGGGGTCATTTAATACTGCAATCGGATACTCGGGTTTATTACAATTGTGATCGTAAATGATAATCTTTGTTGTGATACCTGCTGATTGAAATACAGGACCAAGATTATTCTTGATAAACGTTGCCTGGTCTGCAGCAAGCATTAACATACTCGGGTTATTGCCGGGATGTAATGGTTCATTCTGGATGGTAATTGCATCAACTGTAATTCCTTTTGCCTTCATTGCCTGTATGTACTTAACAAAATAGCGGGCATACGCATCATAATACTGTGGTAACAAACTGCCCCCTTTGCTGAGGCCGTTATCTTTCATCCAAACAGGTGGACTCCATAGAGAACCCATTATTTTAATGTTAGGATTGATGGCAAGAATTTCTTTCAGCACAGGAATAAGATCAACTGTATCATGTGCTAAACTGAAATTTGTAAGATTGATATCTGTTTGCCCCGCAGGTAAATCATTATAACTGAACACTGATGCATCCAGATCGGAAGCGCCAATGCTGATACGCAGATAACTGATGCCGATAGAATTATCGGCACTGCCAAACAATTCCTGCAGCAATGCTGCTCTTTCAGATGCACTGAGTTTATTGATATGATAAGCACTTCCACCGGTTAAGGAAAATCCAAACCCGTCAATTGTTTGAAACTTTATTGTACTGTCAACTTCAATTGTTTGATTACTGTTTGCTGCTGCCCCAAAAGAAAGCGCAGTTGTTTGTTTTTTTAATAATACTGATTGATCTGCTTTGGTGATCCAGTAATTCACTGCCGGCCCGCCGGGTACAGCACCACCTCCGCCACCATTATCCGGTTGCTTGTTACAGTTGCCCAATATTGAAAGCAGGGCTGCCAGCAGAAAAAAAGAGTTTGTCATTTTTTTATATTTAATTGTTTTCATTCAGGTTTTATTTATCGTTGTTTTTCTGTCGAAATTTTAGTTGAATAAGAGCTTGTTTTGTTATCGCATGAATATAAGTTCACGGTTATTTCTTGCAATAACCATTACCTTGTATCCACTTCTGCCTTTCAGCCATTTGATATCTCTCACCTCTCCATCAACATCAGGAACAATGGAAGATGATTTGAACTTGTTTTCAGATTTATTAAACGAAAATAGTGTTGGCTGTAAAGCATCATATCGTCCCTCATAAGGAACTACGCCAAAGAAATTTCCGCCTGCTATCCATGATGCTGTATTCTGATTATTGACCTGTGCAAATGACATGACCGGTGCCATTTGTAATTCTTCGGACAAATCAATTCTTTTAAAACCACCCTTCCCATCATTTACAAAACAGGAAGAGCTGAGTGTTTCAGCTTTAAACTCACGGTAATCTTTAAACAGATCGTAAAACATATAATCAACCGTTTTTCCTGCCACTTCACTGTAGGTGAGGTAAGCTTTTTTCAATACGGGCAATTGCCGCTCCAGTTCATCCTTTGCAAAGAATGTGTATTCCTTTCCATCAATGTTATAGGTCATGATTTGTTCAACAGCTCCGTTGTTGTCAAAATCTTTTACATACATTTTCAGCGGACCTTTTTTCCCATCCCAAAGTTTTGAATTATGTCCCCAGTTGCCTGCCAGTATATCATCATATCCATCAGCATTAATATCCGTAACAAGAACCGTTTGCCATAAACCGGTGGAGTTAGGTATTTCTGTTTTAGTAAATTGTCCATTCTTATTGACAAAGATTGTAAGCGGCATCCATTCGCCTGTTACAACTAAATCCTGCCATCCATCTTTGTTCACATCTGCAAAAGAAGCAGCTGTAACCATTCCCAATTCATTCAGGTCAATTGTTTTGTCATACTTTGTTGTGAAAGTTCCGTTTCCATTATTCAGATAGAAATAAGAATTCCTGAGAACACCATAGCTTGTTGCACCTGAAGAATTTCCGATGAACATGTCCATATCTCCATCATGATCAACATCTGCAACAGCAACACAGGTTTTATTTTCATACTGGTTGTTAAATGCTCCCACAGCTTTTTGAAAATTTCCTTTACCATCATTCAGATAAAGCCTGTCTTCAAGTGAACGGCCTTTTTGCGGCATTTCATTTCCACCGCTTATAACCAGCAGATCAATATTTTTATCCCCGTTTGCATCAAAAAAAACAGCATCCACATCTTCACAAACTGCATCCTTTGCAAACAACGCAGTATCAGATGCAATAAATGATCCATTCTTTTGCTGTATCATTAATACTCCGGGCTGGCCTATTGCCCCACAGGCATAAAAGTCATCAAGACCATCAGCATTTACATCCGCTACTGCAATCTTCGGCCCCCGTGTAGATTCTGCATGTGGAATTAGATACTGCACATTGAAATCAATAAAATCATTTTCCTTATGCTTCCATTTACTGTTAACACTGTTTGTAATATCAGTAAAGGTGGCCGCTGACGGTTTAAAAAATGAGGAATAGTTAAATACACCTGCTGCATCTTTCTGTGAGAAGACGAGTGGTTTATTGGCCGCAATATTTTTTACGATCTGATATTTCTGATCGGGCCATACAACGAGTATACTGTCAACAGAGGTTAATGAGTCTAACCCAAAATGCAAACGTGTTTCTGTTGAAGATTGAAAACCTCTTGTAAGCATCAATTGCTGGTACTGCATCATTCCTTTCTGAAACATATAAGCCTTTGCACCAACACCAAAACGGTTAAAGCCTTCGCCATTAAATGAAAGAGCAATTGAGTTTTTCCCTTTTGTATTATTCTTGAGAATAACTGCAGGCGAATTAATGCAGTTGATCACCAGGTCAAGATTGCCATCATTGTCAAGATCGGCATAAGCAGATCCATTGAAATAACCTTTCATTTTTCCGGTTCCCCATTCATTACTCTTATCGGTAAAGCTGAAATGACCATCGCCCTTATATAAGAATGGATGTGAAGCTCCATCGGGCATTTTTTCGATGGCTGCTTTGTCAAATTGATTGGTTTTGTCAATATTCGTCTTGGTATTTAAATCAGTAAGAAACCGGATGAAATCGAGGTCAACAGGCCGCTTCACAATACCACTTGAAATAAATAAATCTTTGTTTCCATCATTATCAAAATCTGCAAACAGGGGGGCCCAACTCCAGTCTGTTGCTGATACACCGCTCTGCAAACTTGTTTCACTAAAACTGATTCCGCTGCCATTGTTCCGCTGCAAACAGTTTTTTGAAAACTGGTTCTGAAAGCCATGACCCATTAATTTAAATTGATAGGTATCAAGATTTTCATCACTGCCATATGTTTTCAAAGTCTTCTCATCGGGAGGGAGCATGTCAACAGTGATGATGTCCAGCTGCCCGTCATTATTATAATCGGCAACATCATTGCCCATACTGAAGCGGCTGTAATGCCGAAAGTGCTTAGCCCCGCTTTCGGTAAATGTTGCATTGCCGTTGTTGATGTAATAATAATCGTTTTCGTGAAAATCATTGCCGATGTAAATATCATTCCATCCATCGTTGTTGATATCGGCAACTGCCAGTCCTAATCCATAACCAAGATTGCTCTGGTAAATACCTGCCTGCTTTGAAACGTCTGTAAACTTTCCCGTTTACAGCAATATCGTTACGGTATAACCTGTCGCCTGCTAAACTGTCAACTTTTCTCCGGTTACTGGTATCTACAATATTGGCATTGGGTTTTTGTGAGTGATTGAGAATATAACAATCAAGATCACCAT
This sequence comes from Chitinophagaceae bacterium, assembly GCA_016713085.1. Lineage (NCBI taxonomy): Bacteria > Pseudomonadati > Bacteroidota > Chitinophagia > Chitinophagales > Chitinophagaceae > Chitinophagaceae bacterium. Next base: position 363,322 of record JADJPV010000001.1, read on the forward strand.
CATGGTCGTAATCGAAAAAAGCAGATTGTGTGGTAAAGCCTGAAAAGTTTAAACCATACTTCTGTGAATTTTCTGTAAACGTTACGTTACCGTTGTTGATAAAAAGTTCATTGTGCCCTTTCAGTCCATGATGCTGACTTACTGTCGATACATAAATATCCAGTTTACCATCTCCATTAATATCCGCCATGGTAACTCCTGAACTCCAGTCGGCTGTTCCTGCAACACCTGCTTTTGCAGTAATATCTTCGAATTGAAAATTGCCCTTGTTTAAATACAATTTATTCCCGCCTTTACTGTTTGCTGTGAAATAAATATCAGTCAACCCGTCATTATTAATATCCCCTGTTGCAACGCCGCCCCCCTTATAGAAATACAGACAATATAAAATATTAAAGAGCTCCTTCTCTTCCACCTTATTTACAAAATCAATATTGGTTTCGGATGAAGACAAGCTTGTAAATAAACTGTCTGATTGCCTGCAGGAAGAAATAATCAGTGCAACAAATATGATTAAAACAAACTCTTTAAGTTTCACGACAGGCATAAAGAAAGTAGATTAAGAATCGTCAAATAAATCTCTTCGTACAAATTCACACGAGCTATAAGGAGAGTAAAAAAGGGCTGCAAAGAAATGCAACCCTTTATTATTGATTATGACCTAAAAAGAACTGCCCTTTTATTTTTTACCGGTAACAAGTACCATAACCTCAGCCCCTGTTAATGCGGTATTATACATTCTGAACTGATCTAAACTTCCTTTCCAGGAAGAAGATAACCAATCATCCGTATCATAGCCGGTTCCCGGTCCGCAACCTATTCTCATTTCACTGATCTTCGAATCATCAATGTTAATATCGCCATGTGTACCCCATTTCGGCACAATTGCATTTGCAATTCCGTCTACATAAAGGGTCATTCCGCTGGTAGCTGCACTATAAACTAATGCAATATGATGCCAGTTATTATCCAGCAAGCCGGCAATGGTATTCCCACCTTCCCATGTAAACCAGTTATCAGCTCCTGTTTTATCTACAACCTCCACCTTTATGGCGCAGGCTGCATTATTTCCTTCCATAATAATAAAGAGATTGGCACCAGACCAATGTCCGTTACTTGATTTAAAACTGAGTGGGTACTCAGGTCCGTTTGTGCCGGTATTATTTGTTGTCTGTCCATTTTTTTTATACCAGTAGGCAATTGTAAAGCTCTTGGCTGTTACGGCCCAGTCATTGGGTTTTGCGTACTTGATGAATTTTTTATTTACACCCTGTACAGCTTTTCCACTGATACCCGCAACAGAAGTAAATGGATTATCGGAAGCAAAGGTTGCCCGGATACTGTCAACTGCATTCATCAGCGCATCAGTTGTTGCACCATCAAACGCAGTATAAAACTTCAACGGACCGCCGGGAACATTTGCATCAACTGGATAATCGCCCAATCCAGGCTTTTTCATTTTCTGGCAACTTGCGATTAAGGTTAATACGCTTATTACCAGTAATAGTTTTTGAAAATTCTTTGTCATATAATTTTTCTTTTTAAGAAAATGATCAAATTAAATTACCATTCAGGGTTCTGAACAATTACTCCACCGCATTTATCAATTGCCGGTTGGGGAATTGGATAAAAACGACACTTGTTTGTATAACCCATACCGCCTAAAACAGTTACTGCATCACCCCATCTTACAAGGTCAAAGAAGCGCTCGCCTTCTACACCAAATTCAACTCTTCTTTCCTGTTTTACAGCTGTTCTTAATGCAGCCTGTGTGGTATATGTAAGTGCAGTTAACCCTGCTCTTGTTCTAACCTGGTTAAGCCAGCCAATTCCTGTTGCCCCCTGTGTTAATTCATTACTTGCTTCTGCAGCCATAAGCAACACATCAGAATAACGGAAAATCCTTTTATTAATCCATTCAGGATTATCGCTTAAACCTGTAGATGCACGGTAAGCAGGATCAGCATAGATTTTCTTGTTCCAGTATTTACGTGGAAGAATACCTCCATTCAACACATAGGCTGGCAATGTTCTGCCATAACCACCACTGAAAGGATCATCAGACTGACCAGAAAATAAAATTGTTGAACCTATCCTTGTAACAATTGCCTAAAACGCATTCACGAGGTTATCTGTTGGTGTATTCCATCCCCAACCAAGGTTCCATCCTGTTGCCGTTGCAGCACGCACACCCTGTGTAGTGGCATAAACACAACCATAACGCTGAGAACCGTTTTCATTTACATAGGCCTGAATTTCAAAAATTGATTCACTGCCGTTTTCACCTGCATCCTTAAAGTTTTGAAAGTAAGACTGCATTAATGTATACTGGCCTGAATTAATTACCTGCTGACACAATGATAAAGCTGCTGCCCAGTTTTGCCTGTAGAGATATGTTTTGGCATGAAGGGTTTTTGCAGCACCGCTGGTTAAACGGCCGGGATATTTATTACTGCTGCCTGAAATCCAGTTTACCGGCAAATACTGTTTTGCATAGTTTAAATCTTCATCAATAAATGCATACACTGCAGCAACATTTGATTTTGCGATACAGAGTTCAGAAGATTTATTGATTTTATTTTTATAAATAGGAACATCGCCATATGTTCTTACCAGGTCAAAATAGATAAAGGCTCTGATAAGGCGTGCCTCTGCAACATTTGCAAGTGAAGTAGGATCTGTTCCACCCAGTGAATCGGCTTTTGCCAATGCTGAGTTTACCTGTTGAATCATCGATAAATGATCATCCCAATAGGTATTAGAAGCCCAGATGTCTTTTACATATTGATAATTATCAAAAGGGGCCACCCATTCTGCACCATCAGATGGGTCAGATCCTTTTTCAGAATCATCCGATCTGAAATCATGCAGTGCAATCCATGGTATACTGGTATAACCGGCATAGCTGCGCAAATTACTGTACAGGCCAAACACTTCGGCCTCAATACCACCTTGGTTTAAATCATCCAGTGTTGCTGTCAGGGGTTTTCGGTCTAAAAATTTCTTACAACCACCCAGCATCGTTACCATTGGTATGGCGAGAAGCAGTGCGAAAAAAATATTGAATCCTTTTTTCATATATATGCTGTTTGAAGTATTAAAAATTAACGTTTAATCCAAACGTACTTACAACAGGTATTGCATTACCGGCATAATCCACTGAGAATTGAGTGGCAGAACCACCAAATTCAGGAGAGTAACCCATATTGCGTTTCCATGTTTTCGCATTTTGAACGTTTGCAAATATTCTCAGTGATTTCAGTTTTATTTTAGAAATCAGTTTTTGATCAAAATTGTAACCCAGCTGAATATTTCTTAACCTGAAATAACTTCCATCTTCAATACCATAACTTGAATACTCATAGTTGATACGGTGTCCCTGTCCAAGAATCGGATCCCAGTTGGAAGTACCTGCACCATGCCATCTGTCTGTTTTAAATTTCGGATAGTTTACACGCTGGAATGGAGATTCAGTACCTCCCCACATACGGTAAATTTCATTTCCGTAAACACCACCAAAATCAATTCCGAAATCAAGTCCTTTATACTTCAGTGAAACAGATCCACCATACGTAAAGTCTGGAGTTGGGTTTCCGATAATGGTTTTATCTTTTGTATTGATGATGCCATCACCATTTACATCTTTAAATTTGAAATCGCCCGGACCATAAATAAACTCAGTATTAACCGGCGACCCAAGTTTGTCTGCATAAGACTGATAGATGCCTTCAACAACATAACCATAGAATGCTCCGATTGGCGACCCTACCTGGGTAATAGATGGACCATCATAAAGTGGTACACCACTACCGGCAAGAGAAATTACCTTATTATTAAATGTGGTAAAGTTTCCACCAATCGTAAGTATAAGGTCTCTTGTAATTTCCTGATTCCATGATCCAGCTAATTCAATACCGGTATTCTGCAATGAGCCCTGATTTAATAAACCATTACCCCCCTGTCCCTGGTATACATAAGATAACAGATCAACTGTTTTCTTATTGTAGTAAGCAGCTTCAAGACGTAACCGGCGGTTAAATGCTTCCAGTTCAACTCCTACTTCAGTTGCATGATTTGATTCCCAACGGATATTCTTATCTGCCAGGTATTGCTGTGTAGCTGCAGTATAGATGCTGTTTCCAAAAATAGCTGCTGAACCTCCTGCTAACAACGGAAAGGCAGGGTAATCAAAACCGGCAGTATTCTGAACACCTAAAACACCCGTTGATGCTTTTATTTTCAGGAAATCAACAATCCGTTGATTCTGCATAAAGTTTTCTTTTGTTACTTCCCATGCAGCACCTACAGCCCAGAATGACTGCCATTGATTGTTAGGGAATACAGATGTTCCATCTCTTCTGAATGATGCATTGAAGTAGTATTTACCCTGGTAATTATACAACGCTCTTCCAAGGAATGAAGCAGTTGTTCTTTCACGCTGACCGGATGATGAGTTTGATGTTGACGCATCGCCAAATCCGTTTGTCAAATACCAGAAACGTTTATCGTTTGGAATTGCATTACCGGTAGTGCTTGCCTGTATAGAGCCATAGCGGCCATAAAACCTGTCATCGTAAGTGGTGAAACCAGTCATGAGAGTCAGGTTATGATCCTTACCAATCTGCGTTTTGTAGTTTAAGATATTATCCGTCTGGAATTTTTTATAAGTAAGGTCTGATTCATTTACACCTGTTCTTCTGCTGTAAAGAAATGCAATGTTAGAAGCTGCATCCCATGCATTATAAACAGGGGTATAAATTCTTGAATTTACATTACTCATATCAGCATAGAAAGAAGATTTGAAGGTGAAGTTGCGGAGAAAGCTGATTTCAGCAAATGCACTTCCTACTGTTCTGTATTCCTGGCTGATGGTTTTGTCCCATTCGTTTTCTAAAACAATCAGCGGGTTAATTACCCCTGAGTTTTGAATAATCGGAAGTTCATAATACAAATCATAATACCCGCTGTCAATTCCATAAGGGTTCTTAGCATAAACATTTTTTGTACCTGAACTTACTCCCGGTATTACTTTTCTTGCAGCATCTAATATCCATGAAGCTCCGTAAGGATTATCCTGCTTGCTTGCATTCAGGTTAAATCCAAGTTTCAGGTATTTGGTAACTTTTACTTCATCGCTTACAGAAAGCTGGAATCTTTTCAGCACTTCATGCTTAATCAAACCTTCGTCTTTTGTAAAACCAATACCCATGTAGAATTTATTCTTTTCAGTGCTGGTTGAAAGACTTAAGTTATTTGAATTAAAATTACCAACACGGGTTACAGCATCAACCCAATCTGTATTTGCATTCCACAGTCCATAGTTAAATGGTGATGTTGCAATTGTACCGTCATTGGTTTTTTCTTCATCATACAGCATTTTAAATTCATCGGCACTTGCCCACTGAATTTTATCTACGAGTTTTTTATACCCGTAAGAAGTATTAAAATTAATCAGTGTTTGTCCTGATTTTCCTCTCTTGGTAGTAATCGCAATTACACCGTTGGCACCACGAACACCGAAGATGGCCAGTGAAGAAGGATCTTTCAGAATTTCCATTGACTCAATGTCGGCGGGATTTAAATAATCGATGTTATCATTAAAGATTCCATCAACTACATACAACGGTTTCAGGTTTCCACCCAAACTGTTTGTACCACGGATACGGATATCAGGAGACTGACCCGGCGTACCGCTGTTGATAACAGTTAAACCGGCAACTTTTCCCTGTAAGGAAGCTACCGGGTTTGTGTTTGGTTTATCAGCAATTTCTTTTCCTGACACTTTTACAATAGATCCGGTTAAATCTCTTCTGCTGGCTGTGCCATATCCAATTACAACAACCTCATCCATTTTTTTGGTTGATTGCTGCAATTTTACTGTTAACTGCTGTTTGCCGGCAACTGCTACTTCCACTGAGCCAAAGCCTACAGCTGAAATAACAAGTGTTGCATTTTCAGGAACAGTGATGGCAAAGTTTCCGTTTCCGTCGGTAACAGTTCCATTAGCTGTACCTTTTACCATTACAGAAGCGGCTGAAACAGGTTCGCCTGCTTCATCTGTTACTTTTCCGGTAACCCTGATGTCTTTTTCTTCCGGATTTGTTGAGCGGATGGCAACCAGGTTATTGTCCAGTTGCAGGTAAGTAAGGCTGGTACCTGCAAACAGCTGCTTCATAACTTCGTTAATTTCAACACCTTCAAAGCTTACAGACACTTTTTGCTTTAAATCTTTTAAACGGCTGTTGAATAAAAACCGGAAATCGCCCTGTTTTTGAATGGCCGTTAAAACCTGAGAAATTTCAGTGTCACTTGCTTTTAAAGTGATTTTTTGTGCGTTGAGCCCTGCAGAAGCATGAAACGTGCAGAAAACAACAAGCAAAATCATTAGTTTCATAATCAATAGAGACTTTTTAAAGGCCGTTACAGCCTTAGCAATCGAAGAACTTTTTTTTCATACTTTTAGTGTTTGGTAGTATAAATAGTAAAACCGCTTTCTTTCAATGAATCGGTTTGCTGGTAAAGAGAATGTACTACTTGCGGGAAATGCTCCAACATTTCCCGTTTTTTATACATTCAGGAAGAGTTTAGTTGAATGGTCATAAGCATGTCGTTGTTTAGGTTTTAAAAAATCAATACTCGTTTGTCCTCTATCTTATAGTTGAATCGGTAGTTATTTGTAAATCTCAATGCTTCAAGTGCTTCCACAAGTGTTTCACCATCAAAAGAACCGGTTAAACGTTCTTCTTCCAATTGGCTGTTTTTGAACTCAAACTCCACATCATACCATCTGCCCATTCTTTTCCCCAGGTCAACAAATGATTCATCAACAAATTCCAGTTTGTTGCGTACCCAGGATGTTTCAATAGCAGCGGTATCTCCTTTTAAATAACTTAACTGTCTTATTTTAATAACAGGCATGTTTACCGGTAAAGCACGTTGATCTTTTTCCGTTTTCTCTGTAAAAGCATCATTAAACAAAATCAGTTTCTGGTTAGGTTTCAACAGGTATTTTTCTTCCGGTCTGTTTTTCACTGTTACTTCTACACTTCCCCTTATCAAACTCGTTTCAACTGTTTTGTCATCCGGATACGCCTTTACATTAAATGATGTACCCAGAACTTTTATATCGATTGAAGAAGTATGAATAATAAAAGGCCTTTTGGGATTCTTCACCACATCAAAAAAAGCTTCCCCTGTTAAATACACTTCTCTTAATCCCGTTTCATTTATCTTTTCATAATTGAGCTTGCTTCCTGCATTGAGCCAAACAGTTGATCCATCGGGTAAAATGAGTTGGGTGTTAGAACCATTCTTCGTTGTGATCTCGCTTTTTTTAACGGCTGCTTTTGTAATCGGTTCTGATTCCGCTTCTTTCGATTTAAAAAAAACAGACACAGCCATTATGATTACTCCTGCCAAAACTGCCGCAGCAAATATTTTATTCCTGCTTTTTGCAAAAATGTATATGGCCGTTTGGAGGTTTCTTCTTCAACCAACTCAGTATTCCCGGGTTCAACTCCCAGTTTTTTCATTTTTTCTAAATGCAGCAGGTAGGTAGCTTCCAGGTAATCGGTATCAGGCTGCGACTCCTGTTCCCATAAATGAATGAGCGATTGCAGCTCATAGTATAAAGAAGAGTCTTCTTTTACAAGAAGGTCGAGCTCCTGCAACTCTTCTTTAGAGGCTTCGCCGCTTATTTTTCGTGCAAATAAATGCCAGATTTTATCTCTGCTCATAGTTTGGTATAAGTAAGGAGACCGAAACAGGCACAATCCCCTAAAGGACTGTTAACTATTTTTCAACCTTTTTTTCTGATAGCAGATCCGATGGCAGCAGCCAGTTTTTTAAGCGCAATTGATAACTGATGATCAACTGTTTTGACAGAGATATCAAGCAAAGCGGCAATATCCTTGTACCGCATCCTGTCTTCTTTTGCCAATTTAAAAATAAGCCGGGCCCTGTGAGGTAATTGGCTAATGGCAGTTTCTATATGCCGAAGCGATTCATCCGAAAGAACTTTGTCCTCGGGGTTTTGGTAAAACGAATCCAATTCAACATTCATGTCATCCAGTGAAATGGTTGCATTCCTGTTTTGCTGTTTTAATTTCCGGAGAGAATTATTCTTAACTGCGATGAATAGATATAATTGGAGGTCTTCAATTTCATTGAGTTGGCTGCGGTTATTCCAGATGCTGATAAATACATCTGAAACAATTTCTTCGGCAGTTTCCTTTGAATGAACGATACCTGTTGCGAAGCGGGTGAGTGAATTAAATAGTTGTATAAACAGCTCTTTATATGCTGTTTCATCTTCATAAACAGCAATGCGCCGTTGAAGATCTTTTACGTTTTTATATAGTTTCCCCTGTTCCAAAAGCAATCGTTCGAAGCGTAAATTACTTTTATTTTTTGCTAACTGCCAAGATGATTTTAGTCAGCGGTTGAAAAAAGGGATAAGGATTATTAATTTTTTGCATAAAAAAGCCCGTCAACAGTGAGTTTGTCGGGCAATTAAAATTTGTGGAGCTGAGGGTAATCGAACCTTTTATCTGCCGTAGCTTTAGCAAAGGCAGAACTGTTAAACCAGATGCTTCTTTAAAAACGCTCTTCCTGAACCGCTTTTCAAATATTTTTCAAATTCATATGCTTTGTACTTATCAGTAAATGTTATGTATGTAATCAACTCAACCGGGAGCAAATTTTTTGTGGCATCAACCCATCCTTTTTGATGCCGGTTAAATCGATCTTCAATATTATTAGTGCAGCCTTTATAATAATCACCATTGCTGCATAACAAGATGTATACATGCCACATGAGGACAAATTTTACAGAAAGATAAAAAAGGGAAAGAGGAAAGACAAGATATAAAATTAAAGGCCACCTTCGCCAAGGCTACTATGATTATTAATGAGAAGAGGAAGAGATAAAGGCCGCCTTCGCCTAGGCTACTATCTTTATTAATTCGAAGAAGAGGTAAAGGCCGCCTTCGCCAAGGCTACGGCGGCCGATGGTGGAGCTGAGGGGAATCGAACCCCTGTCCAAACATATTCTCCAAAAGCTTTCTACATGCTTATTTCATGATTGATTGTCGGCGTACTGCAGGACATGAACATACCAACAGTACACTTAGCTGAATAGTCTTTTGCAACAGTCACAGCCTTCGGTTACAGCAACCTGTTTTGTTTTTGAGTCGGCGGCGGAACTTGGTAACAGATCAACCTGTTCGGCGGCCCTAATGACTACTTAATCACTGATTAAGCGGCCATGGCATACTGTGTATTGCCATTTGAGTTTTTGAGTATTCAGATTAAAGTGCTAATTATTCAACGCACTGCATGCTTACACATTCAAAGATCTACGCTGTCAAAGCCAGGCAGCCCCATTTATTCTGCCAGTGTCCTATAAAAGACCGACTGCGAAAATACAGCTATTTCAATTTGCAAAAGCAAAAGAAAAGTTGTTATTAAGCCTCTCACAAAAAACTGAACAGCCAGCACTCATCTTTCTTAGTTTTACAGCATGGCAGAAAAAATCAGTCCGGATACATTTTATAAACAACAGATAGATGGCTTAACGCTTATATTAAATCAATTAATGAAAAACAGACAGTTACTTGGCTGGCTGCGGCTTTTAATTTTAGCAGCTACTGTTTTAATAATATGGTTTCTGAGGTCATACGGTCTGCCGGTTTCTGCTGTGCTTTTTTTTATTGGGCTTGGTTTCTTTCTATTTACCGTTAAAAAAGATCTGGCTAACAAAGCCGCCATCAATCATCACAAACGGTTGATATCAATCAATGAACAGGAACTGCTTTACCTGCAACACAAGTTTATTCATCAAAAAGATGGCAGCGAATTTTACAAAGATGAACATCCGTATGCAGGTGATCTTGATATTTTCGGAAGGGCTTCTGTTTATCAATATATCAACAGAACAAATTCACAGCAGGGTAATCAACGGCTTGCAGACTGGCTCTCAGAACCTGCAATCGCTGAAACAATTCTTGCCAGGCAAAAAGCTGTACAGGAATTATGCACTAAAAGCAACTGGCGGCATGAGTTACAGGCACATGGAATGTCATCAGCAATAACCATTACTACCGAAAAGAAAATGGAAGACTGGCTAAAAGAAGACAATCAATTCATTCATAAAGAAATATGGCATGTCATCCGTTACACTGTTCCGGTTGCTGCACTTACAACACTTACCTGCTTTCTGTTTGATGTAATCAGTTATCAGCTTTTCCTGCAGGCAGCCCTGGTATTTACAATCATTGCGTTTGCTATTACACGGATCATTATTCCGTTATACCGCAAGCTCAATAAGATTACAGAAGAAATGGAAACTCTTTCTAACAGTATTGCCTGTATTGAGCAGGCTGATTTCAAAGATCCTTTGCTGCTTGAATTAAAACAACAGTTTCATACCGGTAAACAAAAAGCTTCACTTCAAATATTTCAACTGAAACAAATTTTCAATCGTTTCGATTACCGCCTCAACCCGGTTGTATTTATTCCACTGAATATATTTCTGCTGTGGGATTTACAACAGATGCTGCAACTGGAAAACTGGAAACAAAAAAACAATCAGCAGATTGGCAAATGGTTTTACGCATTGGCTGAGCTTGAGGCATTGAGCAGCCTTGGCACATTGGCTTTCAATCATCCGCATTGGTGTTTTCCGGAATTAAAAAATGATGAGCCTGTATTTACTGCAACAGGTTTTGGTCATCCGTTGATTGAAGAACAGAAATCTGTAGTAAATGATTTTTCTACAATCGGTAAAGAGCAGATCAATCTTATCACTGGTTCTAATATGGCAGGAAAAAGCACTTTCCTCAGAAGCATCGGTGTAAATATGGTATTGGCCGCAATGGGTGCACCCGTTTGTGCAAATACTTTAACCTTTTCTCCATTGAAGATTATGAGCAGCATGCGTATAAAGGATAACCTGGAAGAAAGCACTTCTACTTTTTATGCAGAACTGAAGAAACTGAAACAGATCATTGATGCAGTGAATAAGAATGAACCTGTATTTATTTTACTGGATGAAATTTTGCGTGGCACAAATTCACACGACAGGCACACCGGTTCCAGGGCATTAATTAAACAACTACTGCATCACAAAGCCACCGGTATTCTTGCTACACATGATCTGGAACTGGCCAATCTTGAAAAAGAATTTCCAACAGGCATACATAATTATCATTTTGATGTACAGGTGAATGCCGATGAATTATACTTCGATTATAAATTAAAAAGAGGCATCTGCCAAAGCATGAATGCCTCTATCTTAATGAAGAAGATTGGTATAGAATTATAAGTTATTTATTCCAGCCAAAAAGATCATTCCCGTTTGCATAAATCAACAGGCTGAATAAAATGATCATCCCTGCAATCTGCGCATACTCCAGGAACTTTTCATTTGGCTTACGTCCTGTGATCATTTCAATGATTGTAAATAATACATGCCCGCCATCTAATGCAGGAATTGGTAACAGGTTCATGAAAGCAAGAATAATACTGAATAATGCAGTGATGTTCCAGAAGCTTTCCCAATCCCAGACAGACGGAAAGATAGAGCCCATTGATTTAAAGCCACCAATACCTTTATATGCACCTGTTTCAGGATTCAAAATCAAACGGAATTGATCAATATAAAACCCTAATTTTTCAAAAGTCTTTTTTACACCTGCAGGAAATGATTCAAAGAATCCATATTTTTTATGCTCAATTTTTATAACTCCTAAAGCGGCGTACTGCTCCTGCATTAAATATGGAATTCCCACTCTGCCATCTTTATCAACCTTTGTAGTTAATTTCAATGTATCCGTATTCCGCACTACTGTAAGTTCTGAAGTTGCATCTTTCTTCTTTTGCAATAAAGCAGACATTTCATCATAAAAAGAAACCGGAGATCCGTCAATCGCTACAATTCTGTCATTCTCTTTTAATCCGGCTTGTTTACCGTATAAGGTATCTTTCTTATCATATGCTCCAACAATGGAAGGTATCCTGTAAGAAAGCAGGCCACGTCTTCTTTTGCTTTCAATCAGTTGCTCAACCAGGTTCACCGGAATATTGATTTCTTTTTTTTCACCTTTACGTTCTACAACGATTGTTTTTCCTGTGATGATTTTTGCATTCAGATCAGCGAAATATGGAACATCTTTCCCGTTAACCTGTAATATTTTATCTCCATTCTCCAAACCAATTTCGTTCATCAGTTTATCCTGTGCCCAAATACCATCTTTTACACTGTTCATCGGAACTTTTTCTTCACCCCACACAAACAGGATCATTGCATATATAATAAAGGCGAGTAAAACATTCACTGTAACACCGGCAATCATAATAATTAAACGTTGCCAGGCAGGTTTGCTGCGAAATTCCCAAGGTTGTGGCGGAAGTTTCATGGCTTCTTTATCCATGCTTTCATCAATCATACCGGAAATTTTTACATAGCCGCCAAGAGGCAGCCAGCCGATACCATATTCTGTATCACCTACTTTCTTTTTAAAAATGGAAAACCAGGGATCAAAAAATAAATAGAATTTTTCCACACGGCATTTAAACCACTTGGCAGTAATATAATGCCCAAACTCATGAAAAATTATTAAGATGGAAAGCGACAATAATAATTGTGCTGCTTTAACTCCAAAATCGGCCCAGTTAATTGCTAATAACATAGATGAATAGTTAATCGTTGTTTTTCATTTTTTGATACGGAATCTGCAAATATCGCAGAAAAAGTGAAGTTGGTACCCAAATTTTTATTAAAGTTGAATGAGGGAAGCTGTGTAATTTCTTGCTTCTGCATCACTTTCATAATATTCTTCGAGTGTTGGCTTTTCAATAAAAGCAACCTGATGCATTGTTTTTTCAATAATATCGGTCATATCTAAAAATCCAACCCTGTTTCGTAAAAAAAGCCCATACCGCAATTTCATTGGCTGCATTCATAATACAGGGCATGTTACCACCTTTATTTAATGCTTCAATGGCGAGCGCCAGGTTTCGGAATGTTTTAAGGTCGGGCTCTTCAAAGTTGAGAGTGCTTATTTTTTTAAAATTGCAACGGGGAAATTGATTGGGAATACGTTGCGGAAATGCCATTGCATACTGAATGGGCAGTTTCATATCGGGTAAACCCATTTGTGCTTTAATGCTTCCATCTTCAAACTGCACCATACTGTGAATAATGCTTTGCGGATGAATAACTACCTGTACCTGGTCGGGTGAAAGATTAAACAACCACTTTGCTTCAATCATTTCCAAACCCTTGTTCATGAGTGTTGCTGAGTCAATGGTGATTTTAGCACCCATGCTCCAGTTGGGATGCTGCAATGCATGATCCCTTTTTACATTCACTAAAAAATTGGGTTTTCTTCCTCGGAAAGGACCGCCACTTGCAGTAAGAATTATTTTTTCAATTTTATTTCTTGCTTCACCAACAAGACATTGAAAAATGGCAGAATGTTCACTGTCAACAGGAATAACCGGTACACGGTTTTCAACCGCTTTCTGCATGACTATATCGCCTGCAACAACCAGTGTTTCTTTATTGGCAAGAGCTACTGCTTTTTTATTTTCAATGGCTTTCAAGGTTGGTTTTAATCCCGCAAAACCAACGATCGCTGCCAGCATCATGTCATACGTATCAAACATCGCAACTTCTTCGAGAGATTGCTCACCTGTAAATACTTTTACATCAGTTGACGATAATGCCTGTTTAACCTTTTCGTATTTCTTTTCATCAACAATAACAACTGCATTGGGTTTAAATTGAAGTGCCTGTTTAATCAGTAACTCATCATTTGTATGAGCAGTGAGAATTTCCACTTCAAAAAGTTCCGGATTGGCATCAATCACTTCCAGCGCCTGTGTGCCGATAGAGCCAGTTGATCCAAAAATTGCAATGCGTTTCTTCATATGATCCCTGCTGTTGGAAAAATTATTGATGTTCGGCCCAGTTTATTAAGTCATCTGCAATTTTTCGGTCGTTGCTGAGACGAGGCACTTTATTTTGTCCGCCCAATTTACCAATACTTTTCATGTAATCGATAAATCCATTCTTTTTCACGGGTGTTATTTTCAAAGGGGTTAGAATATTGCCTGTTATTAAATCATCATAATAGATGTTTCTTTCACGCAGGTTATTATTCAGTTTCTGTGCAAACTCTTCAATATTGCCGGGTTTATGCTCAAACTCAATAAACCATTCATGATAGCTTTTCCCATTTCCCTGGTGAATCATTGGTGCAACTGTAAACTCAGTAATCTGCACTTTATCTTCTTTTGCAGCTTCCAGTAAACTGGTTTCTACTTCCTCCCCAATAACATGCTCACCAAAAGCTGAAATAAAATGTTTTGTTCTGCCTGTAACAACTATTCTGTATGGATCGGTTGAAACAAACTTAATGGTATCACCTAAATTATATCCCCAAAGACCAGCATTGCTGTTGATGATTAAAGCATAATTCTCTCCAACTTTTACATCTTTCAGCGAAAGTCTTGACGGATTTTCATTAAAAATTTCACCTGCAGGAACAAACTCAAAAAAGATCCCATCGTTCGTATTGAGCAACAATCCTTCAGCATCCTGCGAATCCTGGAAAGCGAAGAAACCTTCACTTGCAGGATAAAGTTCAATGCAATCTATTTTTCGTCCAATACTTTCAAACAGTTTGGATTTGTATGGTTCAAAATTTACGCCTCCCTGCACCATGACGCTGAAATTGGGGAAAATATCAGCAATTTTTTTGCCGGTACGGTTGGTTAACTCATCAAAATACATCTGCATCCATGGCGGTATGCCACTGATGAGGGTCATGTCCTGATTGATCGTTTCATCAACTATTTTCTCCAGTTTGGTTTCCCAGTCTTCGATACAATTGGTTTCATAAGAAGGCAGTTGGTTGGTGCGGAGATATTTTGGAATAAGATGATTTGAAATACCGCTTAAACGGCCTGTCGGAATATCACCCACCCTTTCCAGTTCGGGCGAGCCTGACAAAAAGATCAGTTTACCGTCAAAAAACGGGTATTCCCGGTTTCTGAAGCATAACAAAGGGCCGCATTACGAGCTGTACCGAAATGGTTGCCAACTGATTCCTTCGTAATTGGGATGTACTTTACCCCGCTTGTTGTACCTGAAGTCTTTGCGAAATAAAGGGGCCTGCCTTTCCATAAAACATTGTGCTTCCCCTCAATTATTTTGTCGATCCAGGGCCGCATTTGCTCATAGTCCCTGATTGGAACACAGTCTCTGAATTCATCATAGGTGCTTACCTTTTCTAAACCCAATGCCTTCCCGTAATCTGTATTTTTGCCTATTTTAAGCAATTGCTTCAGGATTTGATCCTGGTCACTTAGGGCCGTTGTTATATTTTTCTGAATCGACTTATAGATATATCCTGCAAATGGTTTTGCCAGGATTGACTTGATTTTCATACCAAACACCGCTTTTGAGCCCACAAATGTAGCTTTACAGCGTGAAACCATTCAGTTAAAATAGAGGCAATTTTTTGATTGAAACTTGTTTTAAAAACAATTTTATCCCTACCTTTGCAGCCCTAATATTGGAAAGTTATGTTTGCAGTAGTTAAAATAGCCGGTCAACAATTTAAAGTTTCAGAAGGTCAGAGCCTGTATGTTCCTCACATTGAAGGAAATGCCGGAGACAAAGTTGAGTTTTCTGATGTATTGTTTGTTGACACAGATGGTAAGATCAGCGTTGGAGCTGATACCAAAGTAATTGTGAAAGCCGAAATTCTTGCAGAAAAGAAAGGCAAAACAGTCATTGCGTTTAAAATGAAACGCCGTAAAGGTTTCCGTAAGAAAAAAGGACACCGTACTCTGTATACACAAATTAAAGTAACAGGAATTGCGTAAGAATTGGAAGAATTGATTCGTTCAATTTTCAAATTCTGATTATTCAAAAATTCAAATTCGAATAAAATGGCACATAAAAAAGGTGAAGGCAGTGTAAAGAATGGTCGTGATTCACAAAGCAAACGTCTTGGTGTGAAGATCTATGGTGGACAACCTGCAGCTTCCGGTAACATTATTATCCGCCAACGTGGAACCGTTTATCATCCCGGTAAAAATGTTGGTGTAGGCAGAGACTTTACAATCTTTGCATTAACTGACGGATTAGTTGAATTTAAGAAAGGAAAAGACAATAAAACATTCGTTTCGGTAGCTCCGGTTGAAGCAGGCGCATAGAATTTTTTTTTTATAAGAAAAAAATTTCTACATTTACGTTGTTATGTTTTTTTACTAATCATTAAATTCTAAAAAAATGGCAACAAAAAAAGAAAGCTGCTAAAAAAGCCGCTCCTAAAAAAGCCGCTAAAAAAGCTGCTCCAAAAAAAGCCGCTAAAAAAGCTGCTCCAAAAAAGAAAGCTGCTAAAAAAGCTGCTAAGAAGAAATAAGGTTCGAAAGAATCAAAAAGAACCCTCCAGTTTACTGGAGGGTTTTATTTTTCTTAAAGGTTTCTATTCTTACGTGTAACTCAATTATCCTTCCTCAGACTGAATAAGCTGTCAGCAAATTCATGTTTGTCAAATACCAGGAGGTCTTCCACTTTCTCTCCCACACCAATGAACTTTACTGGAATTTTAAACTGATGTGCTATTGCAAGAACTACTCCGCCCTTTGCTGTTCCATCTAATTTTGTAATCACTAAGCCAGTTACATCTGTTACCGCTGTAAATTGTTTTGCCTGCTCAATTGCGTTTTGTCCGGTTGATCCATCAAGCACCAGCAACACATCGTGTGGTGCCTCAGGAATTACTTTCTGTATTACTCTTTTGATCTTGCCCAACTCTTCCATTAAATGTGTTTTGGTATGAAGACGTCCGGCTGTATCAATAATCAGCACATCAATATCTTTTGCAACAGCACTACTTACTGCATCAAATGCAACAGAGGCAGGGTCGCTTCCCATTTCTCTTTTTACAATCGGCACACCGGCACGTTCACTCCAGATCGTTAACTGATCAACAGCTGCTGCACGGAATGTATCAGCTGCACCCAGCATTACCTTTTTACCTGCCTGTGTAAAATGATGTGCAAGCTTTCCGATAGTTGTTGTTTTTCCAACACCGTTTACACCAACAATCATAATTACAAAAGGTCGTTTTCCTGCGGGCAAATCAAAGTTTGAATAAGTTGTGTCGGCAGGTGCATCAATCAGGATGTTTTCAATTTCCTGCTGCAGTATTGAATTGAGTTCGCTGGTATTAATAAATTTATCCCTTGCAACCCTTGCTTCAATCCGTTCAATGATTTCAACAGTTGTTTCAATACCCACATCTGCACTCACCAACGCCTCTTCCAGGTTATCCAGCACATCTGCGTCAACCGTACTCTTTCCTGCAACAGCCCTTGCTATTTTACCTAAAAAGCCTTCCTTAGTTTTTTCCAAACCCTGGTCAAGACTTTCTTTTTCCTTTTTACCAAACAGCTTTCCAAAAAATCCCATTGCTTCGTTTTTTTCTTTACAATATTACAATGATACCGGTAATGTATAAAAACAACAAAGCCGTTCCACATTTTCGTTTGGAACAGCTTTGAATATACTGATCAGGTATAAGTTATTTTTGAGCGAGGAAATCTTTCACTTTCTCTTTATGCACAATTGCTTCTTTGAAAGTGTAAGCACCTGATTTAGGACTGCGTACAGCCTTAATTACTTTACTCCAGTTCTTTGCTTCTGCTGCGGCTTTCTGATCTTTTGTCTTAATCGCCGTTTTTGCTGCTTTTGCCATTTTACAAAATCATTTAAACATTACGTGAATGCGACACAGGGATTACTTAATCTCTTTGTGTACAGTTACTTTCTTGAGGATTGGGTTGAACTTTTTCAACTCCATACGCTCAGGTGTGTTCTTTTTATTCTTTGTGGTAATATAACGGCTTGTACCAGCTTTACCCGAAGTCTTATGCTCTGTACACTCCAAAATTACCTGAACACGGTTACCTTTCTTTGCCATTGTAGCTCGATTTAGATATTCTTATTAAATATGTTCTCCTCTTGCTCTTAATTCCTTCACCACATTGTACAATCCTCTTTTGTTGATTGTACGGATTGCTTCAGTAGATACTTTGAGCGTAACCCATTTATCTTCTTCAGCCAGGAAAAAACGCTTGGTTTGCAGGTTAGGCAAAAAGCGGCGTTTGGTTTTAATATTTGAATGAGATACCTTATTTCCACCTATCGGCACCTTTCCTGTAAGCTGACATACTCTTGCCATGATACAAATTTTTTGGACGGCAAAGGTAGGAGAATTCGGCTTAAATTCTGAAATATAATCGCATTTTATTTCAACTTTTCTGAGTCTCTTCTTTCCACTGTGCAAAAATCTGACTTAATTCCATAGGTTTGCCCATAAAATCAAGAATTTCATGGCAGATCACTCTGTAACTACCCGTTTTATTGGCGGAATGACTTTTCACAGTCAACTCGATAATCACACAATTATTATTGATACCCCCGAAAATGACGGAGGAAACGACCTCGGACCCCGCCCCAAAAAGCTGATGTTGTCCTCACTGGCAGGTTGTACCGGGATTGATGTGGTATCCATGCTTAACAAAATGAGGGTTGTTTTCAGTGATTTCAGTATGGACGTTGACGCTAATCTGACTAAAGAAACCCCGAAAACATATAATTGGGTAAAGATTACCTACCGTATCAAAGTAAAAGAAGAAGACCAGGATAAGGTTAGAAGGGCAGTAAAGATGTCAGAAGAACAGTATTGTGGCGTAAGTGCCATGTTTGAAAAATTCGCTGAGCTGGAATATGAGATTGTTTTCCTTTAATTCTCAAGTCTGAACAATTTATCTGTTGTTGAACAAAGGGCTTCCTTATTTTTGTCGCCATGGCAAAAGCAGGATCAGATACCCCTTTAATGCAGCAGCACAAGGCTATAAAAGCAAAGTACCCTGATGCGATCTTATTATTCAGGGTGGGTGATTTTTATGAAACATTCGGTGAAGATGCAATCCTCACTTCACAAATTCTTGGCATTACTCTTACCAAACGAAATAACGGTTCTGTCAACAGCAATGAATTGGCAGGTTTTCCGCACCATGCTTTAGATACATACTTACATAAATTGGTAAAAGCCGGTCATCGAGTTGCTATTTGCGATCAATTAGAAGATCCCAAACTGGCAAAAGGAATTGTAAAACGTGGTGTAACAGAATTGCTTTCTCCCGGCACTGCCACCAATGATAAACTGCTTGAACATAATTCAAATAATTTCCTGGCAGCTGTGCATGAACAGAACGATCAATACGGACTTGCATTCACCGATATCAGCACAGGTGAGTTTTTTGTGGCAGAAGGGAATAAAGAATATGCTGATAAATTATTGCAAAGTTTAAAACCTGCTGAAGTTGTATTTCAACGCAACAAACAAAAACAGTTCAAAGAAAATTTCGGAACAAAGTTTTATACTTATCATTTAGAAGAATGGATCTTCACAGAAGCTTATGCAACGGAATTATTGCTGAGGCATTTTCAAACACATTCACTCAAAGGATTCGGAGTTGAATCGTTAACATTAGGCACTATTGCAGCAGGTGCAATCCTTCACTATTTAAGAGATACAGAACACCCCAACCTCAATCATCTTACTTCTATTCAGCGATTGGATGAAGCAGATTATTTATGGATGGATCGTTTTACCATCCGCAACCTTGAATTACTTGGAAGCAATGCAGATGGAGGTAATTCCTTACTAAAAGTTCTTGACAATACTGTTTCACCAATGGGTGCAAGGTTGATGAGAAGATGGATGGTGTTGCCCTTAAAAGATATTGAACGAATCAATGAACGGTTAGATGCAGTGCAATCAATCATCCTTGAACCGGAGTTGAGAAAGCAACTGCAATCATTGATCAAACAATGCGGTGATGTGGAACGGTTGGTCGCCAAACTTCCATTAAAGAAAATCAATCCAAGAGAAATTTTACATCTGGCAAAGGGTCTGGGTTTTGCTGAAAAAATAAAAGAACAGTGCAACACTTCATCCAATAATTATCTGAAACGCTTAAGCGACACCATCAACCCAAGTCATTATATTGCTGATAAGATCATCAATGAAATTGTAGACAATCCACCTGTAATGGTGAGCAAAGGTGATGTGATAAAAGATGGCATCAATAAGGAGTTGGATGATCTGCGCCGCATTGCACATCACAGCAAAGAATTTTTACTTGAAATTCAGCAAAGGGAAAGTGAAGCAACAGGAATCCCATCGCTTAAAATTTCTTTCAACAATGTGTTTGGTTATTATTTAGAAGTAACCAATACACATAAGCATAAAGTACCTGTTGAATGGACCAGGAAGCAAACGCTTGCGAATGCGGAGCGTTATATTACTCCGGAATTAAAGGAGTATGAAGAGAAAATTATTGGTGCTGAAGAAAAGATATTAAAAATAGAAACAGAGCTGTTTGAAAAAATATTAATTGAACTGCAGGAATATATCGGACCAATTCAAACAAACGGACAGGTGATGGCAATACTTGATTGCATCTGCTGCTTTGCAGAAAATGCATTGCAGTTCAAATATGTTCGTCCGCAGATGCATGATGCACCTGAACTTGAATTAAAAGACAGCCGTCATCCTGTGATTGAACGTCATCTCCTGCCGGTGAACCATATATTGCCAATGATCTTTTGTTAGATAAAGAAGAACAGCAGATCATTATTCTCACAGGTCCAAACATGAGTGGTAAGAGTGCATTGCTTCGTCAAACCGGGTTGATTGTACTGATGGCACATATGGGAAGTTTTGTCCCTGCATCGGCCGCAAAAATTCCATTAACTGATAAAATATTTACAAGAGTTGGAGCAAGTGATAATTTAAGCGGCGGCGAAAGTACATTCATGGTGGAAATGAATGAAACAGCAAGCATAATCAATAATCTTTCTAATCGAAGTTTGATTTTGCTGGATGAAATTGGCAGGGGCACTTCAACCTACGATGGTATTTCCATTGCCTGGAGTATTGCTGAGTTTTTACACCAGTCAGCACATCAGCCAAAAACATTGTTTGCAACACACTATCATGAGTTAAATGAGCTGGAAGAAAAATTTCCACGCATTAAAAACTATCATATCACCAATAAAGAAGTAGGGAATAAAATTATTTTCTTACGCAAACTTGCACCGGGAGGAAGTGTACACAGCTTTGGAATTCATGTGGCAAAAATGGCAGGTATGCCGGTTTCATTAATTCAGCGAGCCAATGAAATTTTAAAACAGCTGGAAGATCAGCGCAGCAGTGGTGATATTAAAGATCATCTCCGGAGCATGCCTACCCAAAAAGTACAACTCAATATTTTTGATGTGCATTCACAAACATTTGATGAAATCAGAACCATTCTTGAAGGATTAGATATCAACCGCCTCACTCCTGTTGAAGCATTACTGAAGCTGCAGGAAATAAAACAACGGTTACATTAATAGAAAAAGTCCCGCTTTTAAGCGGGACTTTTCATCCAGGGAGGCTGAAGGGTTTCGAACCCTCGACCCTCAGAACCACAATCTGATGCTCTAACCAACTGAGCTACAGCCTCCGTATCCGGCGGCAAAAATAATGGAATTCAGTTTTACAAGCAAATCAACATCAGTACAATTCAAAAAATAAACGTTCTTTGCGCCTCATCTGTGAAATAAATATGAATTATTGGTTATTGCTTATCCCTGTTATTTCTGCTTTTATTGGATGGTTCACCAACTGGGTAGCAGTTAAAATGCTGTTTCATCCAAAAAATCCGGTGAAAATATTAGGGTATACTGTTCAGGGTATTTTTCCAAAAAGACAGGAACAGTTTGCACAAAAATTAGGTAAACTGGTAAGTGAAGAACTGTTATCGTTTTCTGATATCGAACAAAAAATCACTAATCCTGAGAATCTGAAAAAGGTACTTCCTCAATTAGAAACGCATATTGATCATTTTCTCAGGGTAAAACTAGCTGACAGTATGCCTGTTATCAGCATGTTTATCGGCGATAAAACAATTGATAAGCTCAAAACTGTTTTCCTGGAAGAACTGGAAACCCTTTTTCCCAGGCTGATGACAGATTATGCAGCCACATTAAAAAGCCAGCTGGATCTTGAACAGATTGTAACCGAAAAAGTGAAAGCCTTCTCCAGCGATAAATTGGAAGACATTTTGTACCAGGTAATGGCCAAAGAGTTCCATTTTGTTGAAATTATAGGCGGAGTGCTTGGTTTTCTTATCGGGCTTCTTCAGATTGTCATCACCCTTCTTACGCAATAGTTTCCACTCATCACAAAGCAAAACCTGCCGGTTCAACTTTTACCGTCTTAAACGGTTAAAGATACCATTCATACTTAATGAATATGAAACATCTGAAAATTAACGCAAATTTGCGCCTCGCAAAAAAATCATTCAACATGAAATTTGTTCTCAGTACGATTATTTGTTTTCTCAGTTTACAGTTATCAGCACAAATGCCGGGTGGAGCAGGTGGTGGAAGAAACGGTGGTGCTCAAATGAACATGGGCCGCCTCTATGGAAAAATTCTTGATTCAAAAACAGGCAAACCAATTGATGCCGCATCTGTTCAGCTGATTCAAAATAAATTTGACAGCACTACAAAAGCAAGAAAAGATGTAATTGTAAATGGTCAGTTGACTGTTGCCAATGGCGACTTCAGCCTGGAGAACCTGAATATTATGGTTCAGTATAAACTGAAAATAACTGCTATTGGTTATAAAACAATTGAACAAAAAGTAGCATTCAGCTTAAAAACGGGCGGCGGTGGCGATATGAGCCAGATGCTTAACCAGATTGATAAAGATCTCGGCAATATTAAATTAGAGACAGACATTAAAGAATTAGGTGAAGTGGTTGTAACAGGTGACAAACCAATGTTACAGCTTGGAATTGACCGTAAAATATTTAATGTAGAAAAAAATATTGTGTCACAGGGTGGTACAGGTGTTGACATTATGCGTAATGTACCAACTGTAACAGTTGATATTGATGGAAACATCACTCTCCGTAACAGCGCTCCGCAAATTTTTGTTGATGGAAGACCAACTACATTAACACTCGACCAGATTCCTGCTGATGCAATATCCAGTGTTGAACTCATCACCAATCCCTCAGCAAAGTTTGATGCAAGCGGCGGACAATCTGCCATCATCAATATTGTATTAAAAAAGAACCGCAGGGTTGGATACAGTGGCGGTGTTCGTCTTGGTGTGGATATGCGTGGAAAAGTTAGTGGTGGTGGAGATATTAATATCCGCCAGGGAAAAATAAACTTCTTTGCAAACATTGGGGTGAACCAGCGTAAATCCATTTCATTTGGTGAAACAAACCGTACGAATCTTCTGGATACTTATGACAATACATTGTACACACGAAACAGGAATACAAGTAATGGTTTGTTTGGATTTGGAAGAGCAGGATTCGACTTTCTCATCGACAACAGAAATGCAATTACAGTTTCTGGTTCACTTATGAGAGGTAATTTTAAGGGCCTTGATGAAAATACCATTCATTACGACACACTTGAACCAGTTTTCAAACGTATCAATGAAGACCGTTATACAAACAGCAAGTTTGAAATGCGCAACACCGGTGGCCAGATCAGTTACAAACATAATTTTCCAAAAGCCGGTAAAGAATGGACTGCAGATATTAACTATAACCGCAGCCATAATGTAAATGACCAGAATATCTTTTACACCCGTTTTGATGAAGGAGGTACACAGATTACATCAACGAATAACCAGGGTGTTGATGGTGGTGGTAACAGTACCATGCTTGTTTCACAAACCGATTACAGCGATCCGATCAGTGAAAACATAAAACTCGAAGGAGGTTTACGTTCACAGGTACGCTGGTTCCAGAGTTTTCAAAAAACTATTCGAACGGAGTTTATAATCCTGATATCAGTAATGAATACAAGTATATTGATTATGTAACTGCAGCCTATGCTACTTACTCACAGAAAATAACCAAGGCAAATTTCAATTACCAGGTTGGATTAAGAGTTGAAAGTTCAAAGTACGATGGCGAGAAGGTTGGTACAACAACCAGTTACAACAACCAGTTTCCGTTAGCGTTTTTTCCAAGTGCGTTTCTTTCAAAATCATTTAAAGGAAAACAGGATATGCAGCTGAACTACAGCCGCCGTATTAACCGTCCGAACTTTTTCCAGTTATTACCCAACACAGATTTCAGTGATATCTTCAATTTCCAGACAGGTAACCCCAATCTGAAACCTGAGTTTACCAACTCACTGGAATTAACCTATCAAAAAACATACGGCGAAAAAAACAATACATTCCTCGCTACAATTTTTGGGAAACAGACCAATGACTTGATTTCACGTTATTTGGTCAGGTCATTAGGACCGTATGGAGATTCTGTATGGATGAGTAGTTATATCAATGCTACACGCAGCTATGCTGTTGGAGTTGAACTGGTGTTTCGTAACACCATTGCCAAATGGTGGGAAATTAACTACAATGCCAATCTATATTACTCAAAAATCGAAGGAAGTGCAATAGTACCTGATCTTGCCAATGAACGCACCAGTTATTTCATCAAACTCAATAACTCGTTTAAATTCGGCAAGGGCTGGAGCATGCAGTTAAGCGGTGATTATAATTCAAAATCAATCCTGCCTCTTTCCAGTGGCAGGGGTGGTGGCCGTGGCGGATTTGGCGGCGGCGGCATGGGAGGTGGCAATATATCAACCACGCAAGGTTATATTGCTGACAACTACTATGTTGATTTCGGTGTGCGCAAAGAATTTAAAATTAAAAATAATACAGCAACTGTTTCTGCCAACTGGAGTGATGTATTCAGTACAAGACAGAATAAGGTTATATCAGAATCCAGTTTCTTTTACCAGGACAGCTGGAGAAGAAGAGATCCTGCTTTTGTTCGGGTGAACTTCAGTTACCGTTTTGGCAAGTTTGATGCTTCTCTGTTCAAACGTAAAAATAACAGAACAGAAAGTGGTGATGATATGCAGATGCAGTAAAAAATACTCAACACAAATAACAAAAACCCTGAGCAGTGTTGCTCAGGGTTTTTGTTTATAAGAAACTGTACAATGATTCAGCAAAACAATTAATTTCGAAACTGCTATGCAACAACAAACAACAATCAAAGCAATTCTTACCGGTGCAACCGGAATGGTTGGCGAAGGTGTATTACATGAATGTTTACAGCACCCTGCTGTGGAAGAGGTTTTAGTAATCAGCAGAAAACCATGCAGCATTACTCACCCCAAGCTGAAAGAAATTATTCATGCCGACTTTCACAATCTTTCAGCCATTAAAAATGAACTCAGCGGATACAATGCCTGTTTCTTTTGCCTCGGCGTATCTTCTGTTGGCATGAAAGAACCGGAGTACACCCATTTAACCTACAACCTTACCATGCATGTAGCTGAAACGCTTGTAAAGCTTAACAGCAATATGACCTTCTGTTATATCTCTGGCACCAGTACCGACAGCAGTGAAAAAGGCAAAATGATGTGGGCAAGAGTGAAAGGAAAAACAGAAAATGATTTACTGAAATTACCTTTCCAAAAAGTTTACAATTTTCGCCCGGGTATTATAGAACCAACAAAAGGATTAAAGAACACACTACCCTATTATAAATATTTCATGTGGTTACTTCACATCATCAGAGCAGTTGCCCCGAACTATATATCCAGTTTAAAAAGTATCGGGCTTGCCATGGTCAACGCCGTTATAAATGGTTATGAGAAACAAATTCTTGAAGTAAAAGATATCAATACATTAGCAAAGAGTTAAATACAAAACGATGAAAAAGAAACTTACTCTGTTACTTGCCTCTTTCCTGTTCATTCAAACAACATTTCTTGCAGCACAGGACGCATTAACTGTAATGACCTTTAATATCCGTCTGCATACTTCATCCGACAGTTTAAATGCATGGCCCTACCGGAAAGATAAAGTGTCTTCTCAAATTTTATTTCATAAAGTTGAACTGCTTGGTGTACAGGAAGCATTACATGATCAGATGATGGACCTGCAGCAACGTTTACCCAACTTCAAATATACCGGAGGTGGAAGAGATGACGGTAAAACAAAAGGAGAATACTCAGCCATCTTTTACGACACAACAAGATTGCAATTACTTGCAGCCAATATGTTCTGGCTATCACAAACACCCGCCGTTCCCGGCAGTAAAGGATGGGATGCAGCCATTACCCGTATTGTAACATGGGCAAAATTTAAAGACAGGAAAACAAAAAAAATCTTCTTTGCTTTTAACACGCATTACGATCATATGGGAAAAATTGCCCGCAGGGAAAGTTCAACACTGCTGCTGCAGAAAG
Organism: Chitinophagaceae bacterium; assembly: GCA_016713085.1. Taxonomy (NCBI): domain Bacteria; kingdom Pseudomonadati; phylum Bacteroidota; class Chitinophagia; order Chitinophagales; family Chitinophagaceae; species Chitinophagaceae bacterium. The sequence goes on from JADJPV010000001.1 coordinate 389,702, forward strand.
TAAAAGAAATAGCAGGAACAATTCCTTCCGTTATCACCGGCGACTTTAATGCAGTACCAACCGATGAACCCATACAGGTGCTGATGGATGAAACAAATCCACTTGTGCTAACTGATTCAAAAGCAATTTCGCAAACGCCTCATTACGGACCAACAGGAACATTCAATGCATTCAAATCAAAAGAAGAACGTGATGAACCTATTGACTATATTTTCCTGAAAGGGAAATGGAGAGTGCTTTCCCATGCCAGCATTTCACAAACATGGGGAGGAAGGTTTGCAAGTGATCATTTTGCAGTAATGGCCAGGATATTTTTTTAATCACTCAAACTAATTGTATTTCATTACCATGCAGTATTTCTTAATTTAGGATTCAGCCCAATACCATTCTTATTTTGAGGAAGCACACTGATTTGTAAAAAATACACATTAGCTCAGAATAACTAAATTTGTTTTCTATATTCATTAAGCCTTGTTACGAAGCGTAATACAAAATATACTATAAATCAATACCGGTATATTTCTTAATCTTATTCAGTAACTTAATATGAATTGACTGATTATTACATTCAATTCACATTATTAAACCATTTTCGTAATAATGATTACAGTCATCATCCCAGCCTTAAATGAAGAAGCAACTGTTGCAAAAGTTGTTCAACTGGCAATAAAATCACCGCATGTTTCGGAAGTAATTGTTGTTGATGATAAATCAATGGACAATACGGTTGAGGAAGCCAGAAAAGCAGGAGCCATAATTATTACCAGTACCAAACTGGGTAAAGGTGCATCCATGAAAGATGGTGTGCTTGTTGCAAAGAATGAATTCCTGGTTTTTCTTGATGCCGACATTACAACCTATCCAAAAAATATTATTGAGTTACTGACTGCTTCATTAATCAGCAATGAAGCAGACTTTGTGAAATCATATTTCACACGACAGGCAGGAAGAGTTACCGAACTGGTAGCAAAGCCATTACTTTCTATTCTTAATCCTGACTTTCCCAATTTTCAGCAACCATTGAGCGGAATGATTGCAGGAAGAAAAAGTTTGCTGGAGAAATGTGAATTTGAAGAAGGGTATGGTGTTGATATTGGCATTTTAATGGATATGCATAACCTTGGTGCAAAAATTCAGGAAGTAAGCATCGGTAATATTGAGAACAGGATGCAGGCGCTGGAGCAGTTAGGAAAAATGAGCCGTGAGGTTGCAAGAACCATCATGAAAAAATCAAAAGAAATGGATTCTCAAAACCTGGAAACCTATGAAAATATCCAGGTCATCAGAGAGCAAATGGAATTTGCGATACGTGAAGGCCTGATGTCGTTGAAAAAAATAGCTATGTTCGATATGGATAATACCATTTTGAAAACCAGTTTTATTCATACGGCGGCAGAAGAATTTGAGTTTAAAAAAGAACTGGTTGACATTGTTACGAACAACAACAATCCATTTATCCGCACCAAACTGATTGCCCGTTTACTGAAAGGAAAGAATATTGGAGATTTACTTTCCTTAACTGATAAAATAGAAGTTACTCCTCATTTACCTGAGTTAATAAAGCAGTTAAAACAACAAGGTTATATTACAGGCATTATCAGCGACAGTTACGATTGTATTACCAATCACCTAAAAAACAAATTTGGTTTTGACTTCACCATCTCGAATGAACTGGAATTTTCAAAAAGCATAGCAACAGGTGAAGTAAAATTCCTTCCCTTTTTTACTGGATGACAAAAGCCAGTGCAAACATGAATATTGTAAACTGAATGCCCTGATTAATATTTGTGATAAGTATGATGTGGATCTGAAAAACACATTGGTTGTTGGCGATGGTGAAAATGATATTTGCTGTATCCGTAAAGCAGGGATAGGTGTTTCCTTTTGTTCTACCAATCAGTTTGTAGATTCTGTTGCAGACTATGTCATCAAAGTGCCTGACTTTAATTTATTACTACCAATCTTAAACTGATATGATTACTGCACTACTGATTTTTGTTTTTGTAGCCGGCTATGCCGCCATTGCTTTTGAGCATCCGCTGAAACTGAACAAAGCAGCATCGGCTTTAATTACTGGTGTACTTTGCTGGACCATTTATATGCTGCAAAGTGAAACAACTCATCTTGTGGGCGAAGAGCTTTTGCATCACCTCGGTGAAATTGCATCGATCCTTTTCTTTCTGTTAGGTGCCATGACGATTGTGGAGCTGATCGACTCACACGATGGATTTGATATCATTACACAAAAAATAAAAACAACCAGCAAATCAAAACTGCTGCTGCTCATTACAGCCATTACTTTTTTTCTTTCTGCTTTACTTGATAATTTAACCACGGCCATCGTTATGACTTCACTCTGTTCAAAAATACTCAGTGAAAAAGAAGACAGGCTCTGGTTTGCAGGTATGATTGTGATTGCAGCCAACGCCGGTGGTGCATGGTCGCCTTTGGGAGATGTTACAACAACCATGCTCTGGATCGGCGGACAAATTACAGCACTGAATATTATGAAGCAGCTAATACTGCCAAGCCTTGCAGCAAGTATTCTTCCTGCATTGATTGTTGCCTACCGCTTCAAGGGGAAAAAGGTTGCTGCCATACCGGAAGCAGTGACTACCGCAAAAGAAAAAAGAGACGGGCAGATCATTTTATTTTCAGGTATTGGATTTCTGATTTTTGTTCCGGTATTTAAAACGATTACACATTTACCACCGTTCATGGGTATGTTACTGGCATTGGGATTGATGTGGGTTATAACAACTGTTATTCATAAAAGCAAAAAATCAGAAATTGCAGAACGGTATACAGTTGCAAGAGCATTACAAAAAGTTGATACACCCAGTATTTTATTCTTCTTAGGGATATTACTTGCTGTGTCAGCATTACAATCAATTGGCCTGCTGAAAGAGCTTGCAACATTTCTTACAACTACTTTTAAAAACGATTATTTAATCGGCATTGCATTGGGATTACTTTCTGCTATTGTTGACAATGTACCATTAGTTGCAGCATCGCAGGGTATGTTTGATTTGGCAACTTATCCAACCGATCATCCCTTCTGGGAATTTCTTGCTTTAACAACAGGAACAGGAGGAAGTGCAGTGATCATTGGTACAGCAGCAGGTGTTGCTGTAATGGGAATTGAACAGATTGATTTTATGTGGTACCTGAAAAAATTGGCTGGCTGGCTCTCGTTGGCTTTGCAGCAGGTATCCTGATCTTTTTGTTACAACTGCAAATGGCAGGGTAAGTTAATATGGAAAGAACAGTTATGGGAATTAAATCACTATATCAGCTTATCATTCATTTTCTGCGGACAAAGCTAAGCAGAATGCAGTTTGTTATGGTCATTGCCACTTTCACCGGTTTAGCATCAGGTTTGGTTGCTGTGTTACTGAAAACAGTTGTACATTTTGTACAGCATTTGATTTACGGTATTCCCATTTCCTTTTTTGGTTACCTTCTATTCCCTGCCATAGGTTTAGTACTTACTGTTTTCATCATCCGTCATTTTTTTGGCGGACAGATTGAAAAAGGAATTGCCATGGTTCTTCGTGCAATTGCAAGAAAGTCATCCTTCATTCCTTTGAGTCATACTTATCTGCATGTTGTTACAAGTTCGGTTACGGTTGGTCTTGGAGGCTCAGTCGGTTTGGAAGCGCCTATTGTAGCAACAGGTTCGGCAGTTGGCTCCAACCTGTCACGTATCAGCGATCTAAATTACCAGGAACGAACCCTGTTAATTGCCTGTGGTGCTGCTGCAGGTATTTCAGCTGTATTTAATGCCCCTATCGCCGGAGTAATATTTGCTATAGAAGTATTGCTGGCTGAAACGGTAGTAAGCTATTTTATACCGTTGATGATTTCATCTGTTGTTGGTGCATTGTGTTCCAAAATTATTCTGAAAGAAGAATCCCTGTTCAACTTTGTATTAAAGCAATCATTCGATTATAAGAATGTTCCTTTCTATATACTGCTGGGTATTCTTGCTGGATTTATTTCACTTTATTATGCAAGAACATATAAACGAACTGAACAACGAATTCATGGATGGAAAATGAATGGATATTTAAAAGCAGCTATTGGAGGCTTACTACTGTTGCTGATTTATTTTGTATTTCCGCCGTTATTCGGCGAAGGTTATAACAGTGTAAAAGCAGTTGCCAATGGCACACTTACTTCCTTTACTGATAATACAACTTTGTTTTCCATACTTAATGATAACTGGGGTATCATTGCATTTACCGGATTGATTGTTTTATTTAAACCAATTGCAGCAGGTATTACAATTGGTGCCGGAGGCAATGGTGGCAACTTTGCTCCTTCCCTTTTTACAGGCGCTTATCTAGGATTCTTTTTTTCGAAACTAATGAACACAACTCCATGGATTAAAATACCGGAGGGCAATTTCAGTCTCGTAGGAATGTCCGGAGTGTTAAGCGGTGTAATGTATGCGCCTTTAACTGCTATTTTTCTTATTGCAGAAATCACAAATGGCTATGAACTGTTTATACCCCTGATGATCGTTTCATCCATTTCCTTCTTTATTGTGAAATCGTATGAACCATTTTCAATGGAGATAAAAAAATTAGCCAAAGAAGGGCAAATCTTCACACATAAAAAAGAAAAAAATATACTTACGACAATTCAGCTTGCCGATATGCTGCAGGACACTTATGACAGTATCAGCGTAGATAAAAAACTGAAAGACCTGGTTGAGATTATTAAGCAAAGTGAAAAGAACATATTTGCAGTAGTGGATGGAAAGGAACGGTTTATCGGCATCATTGAACTAAACGATATCAAACAACGGATCTTTCAACCTGATCAATTTGAAAGAACAAGCATCCGGTCACTCATGAAAAAACCTTCGGCCATTTTACAGCTCGATAATGACATGCATACAGTGATGGAAAAATTTGATATAACACAAAGCTGGTACTTACCTGTGCTCACAAAAGAGAAAAAATTTATTGGCTTTATCTCAAAAACAAAACTGTTTAACAAATACAGGGAAATACTTGCTTCACAGGGTGACTTGTATGAACAGGCATAAATGTTCCCTCAATTCCCCATCCTCATCCAGTTCAGTGAAACATCCATAAACAGACTCCGGTTAATGGTAAGAATAAGGCGGTTTGAATTCTTTTCTTACCTGCTGGTGATCCGCTAACTGATAAGAAATTTTTATATATTCAATTATGCATTTGCACAAGTCTGGAGAATCAATAATTCCGATAATTACCGGATTCCTGCTTCGTAAATTCCCGGTTATAAAAAACCTTCAACAAATTAAAAAATGCCAAAGCTCCTTATCATCACCCTGCTGAGTTTAGTTTTACTGAATGCCTGTAAGGAAGCAGGGCAAAAGAAATCAGTTAATAAAACTTCACAGTCATCGTATACACTTCCAACACCCAAAGGCTGGACAACCGAGTTGTTCATGATTCCCATCAGTTTTGCTCCTGAAATTTCCTACAAAGGTGTTGAAGACATTCGTTTTGCAGCAGGTTGGGGCAATGCACAAAGCAATGAATACTGGACCTATGCTTTTCTCTGGAGCTTAGAAAACGCACAGGAAATAAATGCTGAAATAATTCAGCGCAACCTGTCGGCTTATTATGCAGGATTAATCGCAAGCAATATTGAAAGCCGCAAAATACCTGCAGATAAAATTTTCCCGCCAAAAGTAGCCATCGAAAAAATAAAAACAGATGCAGAAGATATTGAAACCTTCAGCGGAAGTATTTACATGCTTGATTATATGCAACAGAAACCGATTACGCTTTACTGTATTGTTCACATAAAATCCTGTGCAGACAAAAACAGAACCTTTCTGTTTCATGAAATATCTTCAAAGCCTTTAACGGATAGTGTCTGGCAAAGCCTGAATCAGATAAATAAGGAGTTCATATGTAACCAGAATTGATGACAAAGAAAGTATTTCATTACTTCCCATTCTGCTTTCCGCCCAGCATTGGCACAAACGAGAATGCATCAAACTCTTCCTCGCTGTAAGAACCATCGGCCAGTTTGGTTAAACGTTTCATACGTTGTGCATCACCTTCATCAACCGGGATCACCATCTTTCCGCCCACTTTCATCTGTTCAATCAATTTCGGCGGAACAAAAGGAGCAGCTGCAGTAATAATCACTTTATCGAATGGCGCATAGGTTGGCAATCCTTCAAATCCATCACCAAAAAAGAATTTGATGTTGTGATATTTTTTTAAAAAAGGAAACGCAACTTTATTAAAGTCGTATAATTTTTTCTGTCGTTCAATGCTGTACACCTGTGCATTCATTTCTGCAAGCACACAGGCCTGGTAAGCACTGCCGGTACCAATCTCCAGTACTTTATCGTATGGCTTAATGTCCAGAAGCTGTGTTTGATATGCAACCGTGTAGGGTTGAGAAATGGTTTGCCCCTCATCAATGGGAAAAGCACGGTCTTCGTATGCAATTTCATCAAAAGCAGTATCTAAAAAATAATGACGGGGAAGTGTATTGATGGCTTCCAGCACCCGTTCATCAGTAATGCCTTTGCTGCGCAGTAAATCAACTAACTTTTTACGCAGTCCTTTGGGGCGGTAACTATCTTCAAATCGTCTCATAAGCCCTAAATCCCTGAAGGGACTTTTTGCGTGCAAAATAAGAAACCCCGACTGATAAACAGCAGTAAGTTGAAATTAAGTTTATGATGAGTATGTATAGCAATGCCGTATCTCATCAAATATTCTGCAATAAAAAACTGCACCGGAAAGATGCAGTTTTTTATTTTTATGTCAACCTCATGATGCTTTTGTTATGCAGGGTATGCGTACATCTTACATCGTACTTCTAACATCATTTCAACTTCATATCCTTTATAATTCCATCAATCCGGTCATTCAACTGCTGATGCACTGCATCAAAGTTTTCTGCTTTATCCAGTTTATCATGCACACTGAAATAGAATTTGATCTTTGGCTCTGTACCGCTTGGCCTTGCTGAAATTTTACTTCCATCAGCTAATATAAACTGCAGCACATTTGATTTAGGTAAGTTGATGGTCCACTCCTCACCTGTCTGTACATTCTTTCCTTTCTGCAATTGATAATCGAGCAACTGAACCACTGCTGAACCATTAATAGAAGTTGGCGTATTGGTACGGTAACCTTCCATCATGGCTGCAATTTCTGCCTGGCCATTCATTCCTTTTTTAGTAATGGAAATAAGATTCTCCTTATAAAAACCATACTGCACATACAGATCAATCATTTTCTGGTACAGACTTCTTCCCTTGTTCTTTTCATATGCTGCCATTTCGCATAACAGGGCAACTGCACTGATGGCATCTTTATCACGGATCTTGCTGCCGATCATTAACCCATAACTTTCTTCACCGCCAACAATATAATTTTCTTTGCCTTCTTTTTCTTTAATGAGTTCAGCAATCCATTTAAAACCGGTAAGTACATTGTAGCAGTTAATACCAATCACTTTTGCAATGGTATCAATCATTTCTGTGGTTACAATTGTTTTCACCACCATATCATTGGGCTGATTAATGCCTTTTGCTTTTCTTGCTTCAATCATATAGTTAAAAGCAAGTACAGCAGTCTGGTTACCATTCATGAGCACCCAGTTTCCATTCAAATCTTTTATACCAATGCCTACACGATCGCTGTCAGGATCTGTACCCAGCAAAATATCTGCATCCAGTTCTTTAGCTTTCTTCAAACCAATACTCATTGCTTCTGCTTCTTCAGGATTAGGATAAACAACAGTAGGGAAGTTTCCATCAGGAATTTTCTGTTCATCAACAATGGTTACATTGGTAAAACCAAAACGCTTCAGAATTTCAGGAACTAATGTAATACCTGTACCATGAATAGAAGTATAAACAATTTTTAAATCATGCTGTGCTTTACATACTTCAGGATAAACACTTAATCCTTCAACCATTGTGAGGTAAGCATCATCCATTTCCTTACCGATCAGTGTAATATTACTTTCACCACCGCTCCATTTTACATCATCAACAGAAAGAATTTTATCCACTTCAATAATTACATTCTTATCATCGGGCGGAACCAGTTGCCCTCCATCATTCCAGTAAGCTTTGTATCCATTGTACTCTTTTGGATTATGTGAAGCGGTGCAAACCACACCACCCTGGCATCCGAGATGACGGATAGCAAAACTCAGTTCAGGTGTTGGACGCAATTCTTCAAACAAGTACACTTTAATTCCGTTTGCTCCCATTACATTGGCAACAATTTCAGCAAAGAGCCGGCTGTTATTACGGCAATCATGACCCACTACGCATTTTACATTTCCTTTTCCGAAACTGTTATTGAGATAATTGGCATAACCCTGTGTGGCCATTCCAACAGTATATTTGTTCATGCGGTTGGTACCAATGCCCATAATTCCACGTAACCCTCCCGTACCAAATTCGAGGTTTCGGTAAAATGAATCGGCCAGTTCATCCGGATGATCCTGCTGTAGTTTCTTAATTTCTTCTTTAATAGATGGTTCAAAATTTCCGTCGAGCCATTTCTGTACATTGGCCTGAATCGTTGCCTGCATAGTAAAGTTTTTTAGGTAGTCAAATGTAGGATTCATTTGCATTTGTTTCAAGTACATTGTTCAGAAACTGATTTTATTTACCGAGTTCCGTATTTTGCACGTGTCAATGAAGGTTCGCCACTATATTAAACAGGTTGTTTTACTGGTCTTTGTTTTTGCCATTGTTTCACAGCAGGCAGAAGCCCAGCAGTATTTTCTACCCCCCTCTGATCAGTACCGGCCCGACCGCTTACGCAAAGTGGTGTGGAGTGAATCGGTTGTATTTGTACTTACATCTGTTGGCTTGTATTATTTATGGTATAAAAAATTCCCAAAGAGCCGTTTTCATTTCCTGAACGATAACAGGGAATGGCTCATGGTTGATAAAATTGGTCATGCCACTACTGCTTATAACGTTTCAGTAATGGAGCATGATCTGCTTCGCTGGAGCGGTGTAAATCCCAACAAAGCAATTGTTGGTGGTGCACTAACTTCTCTTGCTTTTTTAAGTATAGTTGAAGTAATGGATGGTTTTTCGAATGGCTGGGGATTTTCAACCGGTGATATGCTGGCCAATATTTCAGGTGCTGCCATGTTTGCTGCTCAGCAAAAAGGTTGGGGTGAACAGCGAATCGGGTTAAAATTTTCAGCCAGTTTTTCGCCCTATGCACAATACAACTCCAGTCTGCTTGGAAAGAAATGGGCTTCACGGATTATGAAAGATTATAACGGACAAACCTACTGGCTCTCATTAAATCTGCGTTCGTTTATGAAAACAAACAGTACTTTTCCTGTATGGGCAAATATTGCAGTTGGATATGGAGCTGACGGAATGATTGGTGCAAATGAAAATCCTTCCTCTATTAAAGGAAAAGATATCCCTGCTTTTAAACGAAGCAGGCAATTTTACCTGGCACCCGATGCAGATCTCTTCCGTATAAAATCATCGTCGGCTGTAAATGCACCCCTATATTTGTTACGATTTGTAAAAATACCTGCGCCTGCAATTGAGTTCAATACAGGCGGCAAAGTAAAATTCAAAGCCATTCAATTTTAATACTATGACGCAAGGATTGTTTTATGCCATTGTTTTTCCTTTTCTTCTGCTGTATGTTATGCGTGGATTACTGATGGTTGGATACGACAACCTGAAGTATAAGAATAATTTAAAAAAAAGCGGAACGATTGCAAAAGGTTTGGTCCTGAAACTGCTTACGCTTAAACCTCTTTTGCAGAATAAACTAATGCCAAAAGGAGTTGATTACAAAGTGTATGAACGCTTTCAGAAAAAATCAACCATATATTATGCAGGTTTATGGGTTTGTCTTTTTTTGATGCTGTTTCTTGGCTCAAGCATTTACATGAATGCATTTTAATACTACCAGCTGAATGTGAACTGTGTATCAGGATAAGTTAAGCGGTGACTTTTGCGGTTGCCATTATTGATAAAGTGTATGATATTGATCTGATCCTGCCGCTGAGAATATAACAAGTCATTAAACACAGTTGCTGTTTTCAGCCGGTTTACATTTTTAATAACGAGATAAGTCCAGATAGCTTCCTCTTCCCTTTCGAACCCAATCAGCTCAAAACTTGCCAGCTTTCCATCAATTGAAATTTTTAAATGCTTCTGAAAAAAGGTATTCAGTAACGCTTCATTCTTTTTCTTATCGGCTGCATTTAGTATCGCCACCTTTGCTGTAAACTCTTTCTGCAGGGCAGATTCAAGATCATCAATAAAAAGCTTGCCGGCAATCTGCACTTCTTTTTCGGCAGGCTTGTATTCAATTTCTGTAACACTCACATAGTAAGGATGCATCATAAAAGATCCAAGCGCCAAAATACATGGAACAAGAAGGATTAAAACCAACCTATATAAGCCTATTTTAAAATTACGATCCCGCCGCTTATATAATATTACCGCCATTTTCATTTTTCTTTTGAAGATTACAAACTTCTGGTTTATTTTCCATGCTTTAACTGTCTTCAACGCAAATATGGGGGATTTTGGCTTTTATTTAAAAGAAGGGGTTTATCATATAACCGACTGGAAAGGTTATGATCATATCATGTTTGTGATGGCTCTTTGTCTTCCTTATTTGCTGAAAGACTGGCGGCGGGTACTCATCCTCATCACAGCTTTTACTATCGGGCACAGTATTACACTTGCATTGAGTGTGTTTAATAAAATTCTTGTACCAAGTGCATGGATTGAATTCCTGATTCCTGTAACCATTTTTATTACCGCACTGGAAAATTTACTGGGCAACAATACCGATAAGAAGCATACCAGCTGGCGCTATGCATCTGCATTGCTGTTTGGTTTAATTCATGGTATGGGTTTCAGCAATTATTTAAAAAGTATGCTGGGCAAAAGTGAAAACATCTTCAGCCAGTTACTTGGATTTAATCTTGGTCTTGAAGCAGGACAGTTGTTGATTGTTGCCGTTGTACTTTTTATTTCATTTGTTTTTGTGCAGCTGTTAAAAACAGAGCGGAGAGAATGGACTGTGTTTATGAGCGGAGGTATTTTTGGTTTATCACTCATCATGGCAATTGAACGGATTCCTTTTTAAAATTTTGAATTATGCATATTCGTTTTTTAATTTCTTTCTTACTGATCTCGGTGATTGGCATGGCACAACCACCACAGAGTAATCCCGGAAGTAATCATGGCAACCGCTTTGAGCAGCTGGGTTATTTATTACAGAGTCCCAATGAATATCGTACCGCCAGCGGTGCACCTGGTCCTAAGTACTGGCAGCAGCGTGCTGATTACGATATGAGTGTTGAACTGGATGAAACCAATCTCCGTTTAACAGGATCTGAAACCATTACCTATTTCAACAATTCACCAGATCAGCTTACATATATATGGATGCAGTTGGATGGTAACATTCATGATCCTAACAGTGATAACTTACGCAACAGCCGTAACCGTATGGAAACGCAGATGAGTAACAATCAGCTTACACGTTTAGAACAATGGCGTATGGCAGAAGAACAGGGTTTGGGAGTGAAGATCACCAAACTGACTGATGCTGCAGGTACTGCATTAAAATATACCATCAACAAAACCATGATGCGTATTGATTTACCGGTTGCTTTAAAACCCGGACAAAAACTGGTGTTCAAGCTCGACTGGAATTATAAAATCCCTGATCGTGGTATTTGGGGAAGCCGTGGTGGTTATGAATTGTTTCCTGAAGATGGAAATGCAGTGTTTACCATGAGCCAGTTCTACCCACGCCTGGCAGTGTACAGTGATTTCCAGGGATGGCAGAACACACAGTTCAGCGGCGGCGCTGAGTTTGCATTAACGTTTGGCAACTTTAAAGTAAAGATGACAGTGCCCGGTGATTTTGTAATTGCTGCAACAGGTGAATGCCAGAATTACAAACAGCTTTTAACAGCTGCACAGTTTCAACGCTGGACAACTGCACTGGCTGCAAAAGATGTAACAGAAGTTGTAACACTTGATGAAGCTGTTGCCAATGAAAAAGAGAAAGCAACCGATAAAAAACATGGATCTATGAATCAGAGAATGTAAGAGACTTTGCATGGGGAGCCAGCCGCAAGTTTGTATGGGATGCCATGCCAACCTATGTAGAAGGAAAGAAGATCATGAGCATGAGTTATTATCCGAAAGAAGCATATGGTTTGTGGCGCAAGTACTCAACAAAAGTTACTGCACATACATTGAAAGTATATTCAAAACATACCATTCCTTATCCTTACCCGGTTGCTATTTCAGTAGAAGCATCACAGGGTATGGAATATCCAATGATCGCCTTCAATTTCGGTCGCACAGAAAAAGATGGTACCTACAGTGAAGCAACCAAGTACGGAATGATTGGTGTGGTGATTCATGAAGTAGGTCACAACTTCTTCCCGATGATTGTAAACAGTGATGAAAGACAATACTGGTGGATGGATGAAGGATTAAACACTTTCACACAATTTTTAACAGAAGGAGAATTTGATAACAACTATCCTTCACGTCGTGGTCCTGCTCATCTAATTACTGATTACATGAAGCTGCCCAAAGATCAACTGGAACCGATCATGACGATGGGTGATAACGTAGCACAGGTGGGAAGCAATGCATATGCAAAAGCAGCAACCGGTTTAAACATTCTGCGTGAAACAGTAATGGGCAGAGAGTTATTTGATTTCTCTTTCCGTGAATATGCAAGGCGCTGGGCTTTCAAACATCCAACTCCTGCTGATCTGTTCCGCACCATGGAAGATGCAAGTGCTGTTGATCTCGACTGGTTCTGGAGAGGATGGTATTATGGAACAGACCCTGTTGATATTTCGCTTGATACTGTAAAATGGTTCAAGATGAATGATCCGGCAAATGCAGCAGCATTGCAGCAGAAAGAATTTGATGCTGTTCATAAAATCAAAAATAAAAACGATAAGAGTATTACTTATGCAACAGATGCTGATACCAGCCTTCGTGATTTCTATTATGTAAATCCGGGTGCTGATACAAAATACATGCAGCAGCAGCGTGAAGCAAATGCCCAGGTTGATACAGAAAATAAAAACAAATGGGTGAGTAAGAATTTTTATGAACTCAGCTTTACCAACAAAGGCGGCATGGTAATGCCCATCATTATTGAGTGGACCTACAAAGACGGGACTAAAGAAGTGGATCGTATTCCCGTAAGCATCTGGAAACTCAATGAAGAAAAAGTAACCAAGACTTTTGTAAAGGATAAAGAAGTGGCTGCCATCCGTATCGATCCAATGCGTGAAACAGCTGATATTGATGAGAGCAATAACCTGTGGCCGTTGAAAGAAATGCCATCAAGGTTTAACCTGTTCAAGCAGTCACAAGGCCCGGGAAGAGGACAAAGCACAGGATCAAATTCTATGCAGCGTTCACAAAAAGCACCTGATAAAAACCCGAAAGTAAAACAGTAAGCATTACAGTTACACTAAGATTACACAAAGGGTACAGAGAAAAATCTCTGTACCCTTTGTGTTTTTAACTGTGTGTTCTTTGTGCTGCCGAATTTGCCTGCACTTTCTTACATTAGTAATATAAAAATCAACCAAAGAGATGTATTTTCAGCAGCAGATTGTATTTGCGAAAATGATTTGATGAATCATAACAAAAAAGAAACCTTCACCTAAAACATACAGATGAGAAATTCCCTGCTATTCATCCTTGCCATTTTTATTTTCAGCACAACAACATCTGCTCAACAGTTAAAGCCCGGTTTTGATAAAGCCGAGTATATTGACCTGATGAAGCTCTCTTCCAGGTTTGGCGATTCTCCTTACTACAGCAATATTCCGCTTCCACCGAATTACCAGTTTTTGTACCGTTCACCGGTTATGGGTTTACTCAATTGCTGGGATCTGTGGAAAAGTACCGGCAATGTTGCAGTGATCAGTGTAAGAGGAACCACTGTAGACCCCGTAAGCTGGTTGCAGAACTTTTATGCAGCCATGGTTCCTGCAAAAGGTGAATTGAAATTGAGTACAACAGAAACATTCAGCTATGAGCTGGCAACGAATCCCAAAGCTGCTGTTCATGTGGGCTGGTTAGTGGGCATGGCATTTTTATCAAAAGATATGCTGCCAAAAATTGATTCATTGTATAAAACAGGAGCAAAAGAAATTATTTTACTGGGCCATAGCCAGGAGGAGCCATCACCTTTTTATTAACAGCGTATTTCTATAATTTACAAAAACAGGGTAAGCTTCCTGCTGATATCCGTTTCAAAACTTATTGCAGTGCCGGACCTAAACCGGGCAATCTTTATTTTGCTTATGAATATGAAGCAGCCACACAGGGAGGCTGGGCATACAATGTTGTGAATGCTGCTGACTGGGTTCCTGAAGTTCCCTTCTCCATACAAACCGTCAATGATTTTAATAACACCAATCCTTTTGTGAATGCGGGTGCAATGATTAAGAAACAAAAGTTTCCGAAGAATATTGCATTGAAACATATGTACAACCAGTTAAGCAAGCCAACAAAAAAAGCGCAAAGGAATTATCAAAAATTCCTGGGTAAGTACACATCCAAAATGGTGAAGAATGAAATTCCGGGATTTGAACCACCTGTTTATTTTGAGAGTAATCATTATGTAAGAACAGGCAATACCATTGTATTAACTCCTGACGATGAGTATTACAAAACCTATCCCGACAGTAAAGAAAATCCATTTATGCACCATCTGCATCCGCCTTATTTAATGCTGGCAGAAAAAATAAATTTTATGCAAACTCTTGCTGCTTCCGCTTTAACCGGCGAATGGGAATTGAATTATATTTCCGGTGCAAAGATTGCGTTTGATGGATTGTATCCCAATAAAAAACCAATGATCCGTTTTGATGCGGGCAATAAAATAAGCGGCAACACTGGCTGTAATCAATTTAGCGGAACAGCAGCAGTTAACGGCAACAGCATCAACTTTCCTGAATCAATGGCCATGACAAAAATGTTTTGCCCGGGTGAAGGTGAACAGGTGTTTCTGCAAACACTGAAAAAAATAAACCGTTACAGTGTAAGTGGCAACACACTTACTTTATTGATTGATGACATTGCAGTGATGAGGCTGATGAAAAAATAAAACAATCACTTTTCTATATGACAGCAAAACCTATTTCACTAAAGAAAATACTCAGCTTCATTTCTTTGTTTATTATTATTGTTTTTGTTCTGCTTGCTTTGATGCCATTATCAAAAGCAAGCTTAGAAAACTGTGCAACGCATACAGGAATTGTTGCTGATGTAACGAAAGGTGGAGGTAAGGGTGATATTATCATTCATTTAAAAAACGATAAAAACTATTATTACATCAACAGGGGAACTGAATCAGGGCTTTCCATTTCAATACTGAAAGAACAACTGGTTAATAAGGATGCTGAGCTGCTTACGATTAAGCACTGGACACCTGTTGACCCAACTTCCAGGACAAAACATATTGCAAAAGTAACAGTTGACAGTATTGTTCTTTACTCTGAAATCCAATAAATAGAAATTCTGCACTCATACTATGACGAATTATTTTATTATCCCCGGACTCGGAAATTCAGGAGAAGAGCACTGGCAAACATTTTTGAACAATCAGGCAGTAATTTTCAGCGCATTGTTCAGCAGGAATGGGATGCACCCGACTGCAATGATTGGATCAACACAATTGACAAAGCAATTGCCGGGTATGACCCTCAACTGTTGTACTTATCGGCCACAGTTTAGGATGTGCAACCATTGCACATTGGGCCAAACGTTCAAACAAAAGATCAAAGGCGCAATGATGGTTGCACCAAGCGATATTGAAGCTCCGGTATATAGTTTTCCTGCAACAGGCTTTGCTCCTATACCGATTGATAAAATCAATTTCAAAACAATTGTTGTTGCAAGTGAAAATGATGAATGGGTAAGTTTAGAGCGGGCAAAGTTTTTGCAGCGACTTGGGGAAGTGAATTCATCAGCATCGGAAATGCAGGCCATATCAATACTGCATCAGGTTACGGACAATGGAAACAGGGCTTGGAGATATTAAAAATGCTGAGATAAGTTCGTATTATTATTTTACATCTGTAATCAGCTGTAAAGAAAGGACCGTTACAAATTCTATTTCAACAATCCACTTGCCCAATTCAATTTCGCAAAAGATTGATAGAATTTTGTTTTCAGCTCAAGCAGCTTTTGTTGTGTTTCAAGCAGTTTGGTTTCACGGGTATTTAAAAGGAACAATGTTGTTTCGCCCAATGAAAACTTCAATTATCAACTGATTTCAATTTAATCCTTGCTGCTTTGTACTGTCCAAACCCGCCCCTGTTAGGAATCGGAATGGCCACATTCAATCCAAACTTATAATTATTTTCAAAGAACACTACATTACTCCCCGAAGGAAATTGATACCCGCTTTGCAGAAAGTTGTATTTCAAATCAGCTTTTGGCAACAGGTTTTGAAACTTTAACCTTCGTTCTACTTCCAGTGCCTGCAGTTTATAATCAATCATCTGCAACTTCGGATGGTTGCTGATCGTTTGTGTTAACCATTGAGATAATTCATCCACATTCAGTTTTGTAAAATTTCCTGACACCCACCCTGTATCGGGTATAACATTATTGCTGAGGTAAGCCGGTTGTTCGTTCTGCAACCACAGAAAATTTGCTACATCCAATGTTGATTTTCTGAATTTCAACCAGACTTCCTCTCTCAATTGCTGAAAGTTTTGCAATTGGGCCAATGCCTCAGTTGTGTCAACGGCAGCACGGTCGCCCTGCTGAAAAGAAATTTTTATCAATCCATATCGAAATTCATTGATGCGGATCGTATTCTCCAGTAAAAGGAACATCTGGTAGTCTCTTGCCCAGTTCCAATAACTAATATAAGCGTCCAGTAAAAGATCATTGATAATATTCCGTCGTTCCCATTCAGTTTGCTGTGTAAATAATTTTCCCTGCTGCAAGGCTGCCCTTCGTTTATCCAATACAAGATCCTTTAACAGGGGAACACTTATACCTGCATAGCTGCTTTTATTTTTTGTTACTTCTGAATTTAAATAATCACCTGTATTTTGTTCAAGACCGGCATATGCTTCAATACCAAACCAGGTGGGGATCATGATTTCAGCATTGTTATAGTTAAAATAATTTTTACCGTCGAATGTTTTCTGATCATTGCTGTAAGAAAATACAGGATCAAAATTGCCCCGAATACTTTGCAGTTCAGCTCTGGCCAAATCAACCAGTAAGCCGCCCTGCTTTGCAACGGGATGGTTTAAGCGCACAATGGATAAAAATTCATCTTCCTTCAATACACGAACTGTATCCTGCGCATGAATCATTTGCACAGAAATAAAATGCAGACATATAACTATCCATTTTGCTGAACCTGTTTTCATATTGCTGACCCGATGCTTATCATTACTGTTTCTCTGCTTATTTTTTGTCACTGCTTTTACCTGTTTGCTGATCCTTATAAAAATCGGGAGGAAACCCATTTACCTGCCGCCATAACTCATACCATACCGGAACATCTTTGAGTAAAGCAAATCCAACAGAACCAGTTCCCATTTTTAAATTCTTTGGCCAGGGCCGGTCGTTTTCATCTTCCGCAACCAGTACCCGAAACTTTCCATTATTACTGAGATTAGTTTCAATGGCTGAAATTTTTCCTGCAAATGTTCCATACGAGGCCTTGGGCCAGCCACTGAATACAATGGCAGGGAATCCATCAAACATAAAACGGACTGGTTGCCCAACTGCAAGTAATTGCAGATCCATTGGCTTTACCCAAATTTCAGCTGCCAGTTCATATTCATTGGGTACAATCTCAACAATCATATCACCTTCTTTTACCATTTCATTAATACCTGCTTTCTTTGCCTTAATCACCTGTCCGTCCTGGGGTGCCAATACAAAATACTGTCCGCTTCGGATGCGGTAATTATCAAATTGATTTTGCAGTTTAGCTACCTTACCCTGCCCGCTTGCTATTTGTGATTGTGATTGAAACTGATCGCCCTGTACCTTGGCAATTTTTTTCTGCATATTCCTGTACAGCAGCACTACGATCAAGTTGAATGATGAGCAGATCCTGCTTTGAATTACTGAAATCATTTTGCGCTGTAACTAATTTTGCATTTACATTTTGATGCAGAACTTTTCTGCGTTCAAATTCTGTTAAGGGAATTACTCCCTGCTCATACATTTTGGTGGCACCTTCCAATTGCCTGTCTGCAATACTCATTTCATTTAAAGCGGCACTTACTTTCATGCTGTCGCTCTGTACTTTTCGTTTGGTTTGAATGAGTTTGTTTTCAATGGAACTTAATTTCAACTCCCGTTCATTCTGCATGGCAACAATCTGTTGCTGTGCAGTGCCGGCTTTACTTTCGTAATAATCAATCGTCAATTGTTCAGCACCCAATTGCTGTTCGGTTCGCTGCAATAATTTCGGATCGAGGTAATCATCTTTAATTTCTGCCAGCTGAATAATGGTATCTCCTTTTTTTACAACATCGCCTTCCTTTACCCACCATTTTACAATACGCCCCGGAATGATATTATTCATTTGTTGCGGACGCTGTTCCTGACGAAGTGTTGTTACAGAACCTTCACTGCGGATGTTCTGTGTCCAGGGAATAAATAGAATAATGAGCAGAAAAAAAATGATCGTCCAGAATACCCGGCGTATACGGCTCTTTTTATTTTGGCGGTAAACCTGCTCAAACGAGTTAAGCTTTCTGCCGAGCTTATTCTGGATGTCTGCTGTTAACAATTCAAAGGACATGTGCTGTTTGTTTAAACTATCTGTTGGTTTTCTTATTTTATAATTGTTCCATCCTGCATTTGTAAAACAAGATTGCACTGTTTGGCAAACTGTTCATCGTTCGAAATAACAAGAATCGTTGTTGCAGGAAGATCGCTAAGTAAATACTGTTTTACTTTTTGCGAACAGGTTTCATCCAACCCCTGCCAGGGTTCTTCAAGCAGGAGCAACTTAGGTTCACCCACCAATGCACGCAGTAATAAAATTTTCTTTATTACAGCACCTGATAACCGCTTGCCGGTTGCGTCAATTTCGCTGTCGAAACCTTTTTTCATGGATGAAATAATATCGAGTATGCCAATTTTCGATGCAAGTTCAGTGATCTGTGCTGTTGTGATACTGCTGTTACCCAAGGTGATATTCTCATACAATGTTCCCTGAAAAATATCCTGCTGATGAAATAGAATTCCTATTTCACCACGTAGTGAATCCGGATCGTAGTTATCTATCGGCACGTCGTTGATGGTAATGCTTCCCCTGAAATCGGCATAAGCACCGGTTAATAATTTCAACAACGTTGTTTTACCCGAACCGTCCTTCCCGGCAATGCAAACTTTATCACCGCCCCTTGCTGCAAATGAAACATTATGGAGTATGTCTTTTTGATTATTATAACTAAAACTGAGATCATTCATGGCAACAGCCAGCCCATGCCTGTTTTCAGTAAACTTCAACGTTCCTGCTGCTTCAAGCGGTTTATCAATTACCTTCCCCAATTTTTCAACACTGGTTAATATATCATACATTTTATCCAGGCTGCGAATGAGTTTTTCAACGGAAGTAAGTACTGTTAAGATTACAATTTCTGCAGCAGCAAACTGGCCCACATTAATTTCATTACTCACCAGCAAAAATGCACCAACAATGAGCATACCCGCAGTGATGAGAATTTTAAACCCGATCAACGACCAGTATTGTGTAAGCAGAATACGGAAATGGTTGGTGCGTGCATGGAGATACCCGACAACTAATTCATCTGTTTTATCAACAGGTAAAGATGAACTGCGGGAAAAATGAAACGACTTTAGTACCCGTGCAATTTCTTCCAACCAGGCGGCCACTGCATACTTTGAATCGCTTTCCTGTAAGCTCGTTGCTAATCCTCTTGCATAAGTTATACGGATGATGGTAAATAAAATAAGCAGAACCAGTAAACTGAAAATGATAAATACATTGGCATACAATGAAAGCAAAACCAGTCCAAACAAAACCTGTATAGTGGCGGCAGGAATATCCAGCAGTAATCTGCTTAAGCTTTTTTCAAGAACGATCGTATCAAAAAAACGATTCACAAACTCAGGTAAATAATACCTGTCAATCTGTTTTAAATCAAGTTTGGGAATGCGCCATGCAAATTCAAAGGAGTAGCGGGTAAAAATTCGTTGCTGCACTTTTTCAATAATCTTCATCTGGCCAACCTGTAAAAGCCCTGTAAAAAAAACACTGGCAACAACAAGAATAATTAGGACAATAATAGAAGCAGATACACGACCGGCCAATACAAAGTTGATGATGGCCTGTATCCCAAGCGGGACTGTTAACTGAAGCAGCCCGGCAAGTATAGCATAAAAATAAATCGAACTGATTTCTTTCCGTTCCAGTTTCAGTACCTGTACAAGTCGCCTGAGAGGATTCTTTAAATCCCGGTCTGCTGCAATTGTTGCCATTTCTGTTGATCGCTTTGTTAAAGAGTGTTATGGCCCAAGCCTTCATTTGTTTAAACAAAATGAAGTTTTGTTGAACCTGAATGCAAATAACAGGAATGCAACTTAAATGTTCAAAGAAAAAAAATCAGTTAGAAAATTTTTAACAAATAGGCTATTATAATCTCTCTTGTCTTAGTTGATTGCTGACCAGCAACATCATTTGTGCAAATTCGTGTAATTCCCGTCTGAATGAATTCATCCGGGCAGGCGTGGCAGCCTCTTAACACTCACTCAACGAAATCGGAATATTAATCGCCAATCCGCCTTCAGCCGTTTCTTTATACTTCGTGTTCATGTCTTTTGCTGTATCCCACATCGTTTTCACCACAGCATCTAAAGAAACTTTTGCAAAATCAGGTGTACTCTGCATGGCCAGTTGTGAAGCAGTGATGGCTTTAATAGCACCCATCGTATTACGTTCAATACAGGGCACCTGTACCAATCCTGCAATGGGATCGCAGGTTAAACCCAAATGATGTTCCATCGCAATTTCAGCAGCCATCAACACCTGCTTTTGAGTACCTCCCATACATTCCGTTAAAGCAGCAGCAGCCATGGCGCTCGATACACCAATCTCTGCCTGGCATCCGCCCATGGCAGCAGAAATAGTAGAACCCTTTTTAAAAATACTACCTACTTCTGAAGCCGTTAATAAAAAACGGATGATCTTATCATCATCACGGTAACTACTGGCATCATTACAAAAACAAACATAATACATCAGCACAGCAGGAATCACCCCCGCAGCACCGTTAGTAGGCGCCGTCACCACTCTTCCAAACGATGCATTCTCTTCATTCACCGCCAGTGCAAAACAACTCACCCAATCAAGTGTGTAGGTAAAATTATTTCCACCTGAACGGATAGCTTCAATCCATGTATTAAAATCAATATAAATTTTATCGTGCAGTAATTTTTTATTCAATCCTGCTGCACGGCGTTTTACATTCAATCCTCCCGGCAAATAACCTTCAGCATGACAGCCATTATACATACACTCGTGCATTACTCTCCAAATATTGAGCACTACATTTCTTGTTTCTGTTTCACTTCGCCATGCATGTTCATTTTCCATCACCACTTCACTTACACTCATTCCTGTTTTCATACACCAGTGTAAGAGATCATGTGCTGAATCAATTGGAAAAGGTAACTGCACCTGTTGTTTCCCTTTCAGCGACTCACCCTCCTTCACCACAAAACCACCACCAATGGAATAATAAGTTTCAGCAATAGAATCGCCGTTAGAATATTCTGCAAGAAATGTAACAGCATTTGGATGAAAAGGCAAACTCTCATGCTGTAAGAAATCAATATCTTCTCTTGGGTCAAATGCCAGTTCATGTTTTCCCCCCAGCAAAATTTCTTTCATGGCAGCAATATCATTAATCTTGGCGTCAATCGAATGCACATCAAACGTAACAGGATCATCACCACTCAATCCAAGCTGTATCGCCACATCTGTTCCATGTCCCTTTCCTGTTTTGGCCAGTGAACCGTACAGCAATACACGAACAGACAATACTTTATCCAGCAGATCTTTTTCAACAATCGATTGTACAAAACGCTGAGCGGCACGCCAGGGACCCAGCGTATGACTGCTGGATGGGCCCACTCCTATTTTAAACATATCAAAAACGGAAATTGGTTCGTATTGCAAGCGGTTGAGTTTTTACAAAAGTAGGGCAAATAAAAAACCCCTGCTGTTAATTGCAGGGGTTGGTAGTATGAAAGTGTTTTATTAATTGGTAACAGCAATCAGCTTTACTTCAAAAATAAGCATGGAATTAGGAGGAATTGTATAAACACCTATGTTGGAATTATAAATTCCATTGGCCCCATAACCCATGCTTGCAGGTATAAACAACCTCATCTTTGTACCAGCACCAACAGCCTGCAAACCCCTTGTCCATCCTTCAATTACGCCGCCTAATTCAAATGAGGCAGTACTTGTGCCTGTTGTTTGATCAAACACAGTCCCGCTTGGAAGATATCCTTTATAGGTTACGTTTACAACGCCGCAAAGGTTGGTAGGTTTTGTACCCGTTCCAACTGAATCAGTCACATAATACAATCCGGCACCATCTATTTCAACGGCAGTAGTAATATTGTTGGCAGCCAGGTAATTCGTTACAACCAGTTCTTCACTTGCCGGGGCAACAGTTGTTCCTGCCTTATAAGTACATTCGTTACTTGTTTTCTTTTTGCACGATCCAATTGTAAGGGCTAATAAGGACAAAATAATAAGGGTATACTTCATGCTCAATGTTTTTTCTGCTTGTTTAAATAATGCGGCAAATATATTTGTTTGATGTCTTACTCTGTTGTTTTAAATCTTCATCTGCCAATAAACAGTGTAGATTAACAGGAGCTTTACAAACTGTTTCTGATTTTATTCAGCCTACAGTCACCCCTTTATGATTGCTCACCGGGCTTAACCGCTGCATCACGCTCATATTTTTCTTTCAGTTCTTTGTACTGCTGTTCACGCATATCCCATTTAAAATACATACGGAAGATGGCATAAAACACAATGATGAGCAAGATAGCAATCAATATCATCGTTAACTGTGTACCGGAGATATAGGGCATACGGTTATACCATCCACGGAACATCACACTCAGCAAAATCGGCAAACCAAAGGCAAAACCAACCGGCAGTCCAATCAGCATCTGCTTCAGCACTTTCTTCTCCTTTAACCGGTTTTCTTCCCACCAGTTCATAAAATCCTTCTCTTCGTCAGTCATCTGCGGGTAATTTGAGGCAAAATTAGTCAACCGGAGGCAGTTAACCCTTTATTTACTATGCTGGCACAATGTTTTTAAGTAAGTTTGAAAAAAAACATCCGTGAAAATCCAGGACTTATTGCCTCAGTACCTTTACCAGCAGAAAAAATTAACCCTTCCGGGGCTTGGTACCTTCGAACTCAATTCAGCCATTAATGTATACGAACTCAAAGAAGAAGGCTGGCCCGAAAATACCATCACCTTCTCACAGGATCGCAGTGCTGTGCTCAGCGATGAACTGCTGGCCTATGTTGTACAGCACACAGGTAAAATGAAACCTTTGGCTATCAGTGATCTTGAATCACACCTCAGCAATGGTGTGCAGATGCTCAACATTGGCAAACCCCTTCCATTAAAAGGCATTGGTTCATTAAGCAAACTGAATAATGGTGATTTGGTTTTTCACCAGGGTACACCTGCACTGGAAAAAATTGATTCCATTAATACAGATCATGTAAA
This sequence comes from Chitinophagaceae bacterium, assembly GCA_016713085.1. Lineage (NCBI taxonomy): Bacteria > Pseudomonadati > Bacteroidota > Chitinophagia > Chitinophagales > Chitinophagaceae > Chitinophagaceae bacterium. Next base: position 413,517 of record JADJPV010000001.1, read on the forward strand.
AGACAGAACTGCCGAGCAAGACGAGATCAATGAAATTGATTTTACTTCTGCACCTGAAAAGAGTTCAAAGAAAGTAATCATTATTCTTGCTTCAGTATTGGCTGTGGCACTCATTGCATGGGCCGTGTATTTGGCAATACCCAAAAAACAAACCGCAGCAGTAACAGAACAGGATGAAACAACGCAGCAGGATACAATTGCTGCTACCCCACCTGCAATAACCGATACAACAGCAGCAAAACCCGATACAGCCATCAGCAGAAAACCTGATTCAATTGTTGTGGCACCTGCTCCCGTAACCGTTGCGCCAAGTGGTACATTCCAGTTGGTGATTCAGCAATACAAATCAAAAGCACTTGCACAGCAAAAAATTTGATGTACTGAAACTGCGTGGACATAATGTGGAACTGAAGATGAAAGACAGTACCCGTTACCAGATTATTTTAAATGTGAACCGGCCGTTGAGCGATACAACTTATGTGCGTGATTCGTTGAAGAGATGGTATCTCTGGAAATCATATCTCGTAAAATAAGTCTTGCACATGAAGCAGCGTACAGGATTGCTTTTCATTTTATTCGGCATCATCACCATTGCTGATCTGTTATTAACCTGGTTCAGTCAAAACGAACTCCGCTGGTTTACCAAACCATTGCTGATTCCCATCTTAGCCATTGCATTTTATATTGGCTCAGCAAAAAAAAGCGGACAGCTGTTTTATTTTATCCTTCTTGCTTTATTTCTTTCATGGGGTGGCGATGTATTGCTGCAAATGAAAGGCATGTTTATTCCCGGTCTTATTTCATTTTTACTGGCCCATGTGTTTTATATTCTCTACTTCATTAAAACCAACCCCGCCAAAAAAGGATTGCTGCAGTTTCAGCCATTGATTGGTTTGCCTGTACTGGTGTACATCATTATTTTTCTTTACTTACTCTACCCTTTTCTCGATGCATTAAAAATACCCGTTACTGTTTACGGTATTACTATTGGAACAATGCTGCTCATGGCGATTAATACCAAACGGAAATTAACTGATGATGCTTCCACACTTTTCTTTAATGGTGCCTTGCAGTTTGTAATTTCTGATTCTATTCTTGCTGTGAATTTGTTTGCATACCCCAACCAGGTGCTGAGTTTATGTGTGATGGCTACCTATGCCTCTGCACAGTATTTGATTGTGAAGGGAGCGTTGGTGAATGAGGGGTGATAGTTGTCTTACTTATCTAATGTCAATTTCAAAAAAAAATATACTTACCAATATGATTGATCTTTCACTTGAAAAAATATCCCTAGTTAAAGGTGAAGAAGGCAAAATCATTATTAGCTATGATGACATCAAATTATACACAAACATAGATGTCATGATCTTTGATACGAAGGTACCTAATCCATCTTTAAAAATTTGGGCAGGAGGTGCTCCGCAAAAAAATGAAGTTGGTCTATATGAAATAACATTCTTAACAAACCAATTGTCCATAGGAATTTATGAATTGAAGCTGGTGAGGCTCTCTACAATAAGTGACATACTGAATTTTGTAGCAGGCAAAAATTTTATACGAACATTTTTTGAAATCATAACCACAGAAAAAGAAGCAACATCGATACAAGAAATAAAAAAATCAATCAATAATTTTGAAGAGAGCTACAATTCTATTTTTTATTCTGGGATTGATATTTCAGTAAATGATAATAAAAATGCATACTGCTTGTTTGTATTAATTAAAGGAGTATTGCTAGGAAACCCCTGTAAATTTGATAAATTCGAGATTATTTCGCTTAACCAAAGCCTCGAATCTAAGGATGAAATTAACTTTATAAATCTCTTTTTAAAAGAGCACACTAAGGCAAACTTACAATTTGAATATGATCAAGATGCAGCCTTAAAATCTCACATCTTAAACCCTGTATCTGTAGTCCATTTTCCGAAAATCATTTCAGAAAGTATAGAAACCGCAGTAAATTTTGCAGCTAATAAAGTAAGAATATTGTTACAATCATTTACCCTAACAAGAAATGCTTCAGGAGAAGTTTTTAGTATTATTTCCATAGATATGAAAAATGGCAAAGGCTCTAGACATGAGCCTCGTAAGACTTATATAGGTAACCTTGCCACAGGGGATATTGCTGGTGAAAGGGCAGAAACTTTGGTCGAATATTTCAACTCCCTTGATAAAGACCCTTTTAAAAGTTTTTTAGTTTCACTACATAAAGAGGCCCTTAATGAAAAAAATATTCATTTTAAATTTTTTAGATACTGGAACATTCTGGAAACATTAGCAGAAAGTAAGAACTATAATAGTAATGACAAGCTACTGGATTATGAAGGAAAGATTATGTATCAAAAAGAAAATGGCGAAATTAAACTAGACAAGAAAAAAATTCCCATTCCTGAAAAAATCAATAAATCAAGAAATATTGTATTCAATTTAATAAAGGAGCATGGAATAGGAAACACCGAAGAAACTTTAGACAAGGTTAATATGTGGTTTAGCTTAAGAAATGCTGTAGCTCACTTTGGCTCAATTCAAAACTGGTATAAATTAGACAGGGGAAAAGAGCATGCAAAAAAAGCTATAGAAATCATGGAACAAACAAATAGTTATGACTCAATTCTATCTCCACTGAAGAATGATGTGGTTAGGATTTTAGAAAGAGAGCTTTTATTTTCATAAACTCATCCCATCTGGCGCAGGCCTCTGGCCTGATGCCAATGCGTCACTTGGTTTTATAATTCAGCAACACTCTTCTTATTCTGTTCTTCTTCAAAAAAAATTATTAAAAATTAAAAGATGTCTGACGTCCTAGCGACGTCCTGACATCACCTCCGAATTTCGGAGTGCAGGTGTCAGGACTTTGCAAAAGTCAGACAGCTGAACAAAGGAGAATCCATCATTCTTTTATCAATTGGGATCCCCACCAACCGAAATAAAATTCAATTCAGAACGGCATCTTTAAACTGACTTTACCGGGAATTATTTCTGACGTCCCGGTTCGTAGCACAAGAAACGAAATGAATGCAATCGTTGCCGTAAATTCTTACCCGCCATTCACCTGCTTGCTCTACATTTATGAGGCGCATTTCATTCTTACCAAAATTTCTTATCGGTTGGTGTCCCACCAAACGAAACAAAATTCAATTCAGAACAGCTGGATGGTGGACACCAACCAGTAAAAAATTAAAAGAGCCATTCTCATCCTGTTTTTAAGAAACATGTAAATTCACAGAATTAAGTTTTAAATTTAAGTCCCCGATAAAATATAAAAGCATGTCAAATTCATCAAACACACCAGCTCCGAAAGTGGAAATTAAGAAAAGTACCAGGGCGGGAAAATGTGAAACCGAAATCTTAGCAAAATCGGGTTGGCCAAAAACACCAAAAGAAACCATTAAAATGGTCATCAATTTCTTATTGAATTTCTTTCCCTTCTAACCTTCATTTTTCTTTATCGGTTGCTGTCCCCGCCAACCGAAATAATATTCAATTCAGAACAGCATCTGTAACCTGACTTTACCGGGAATTATTTCTGACGCACCGGTTCGTGGCACACGAAACGAAATGCATGCAATCGTTGCCGTAAATTCTTACCCGCCATTCACCTGCTTGCTCTACATTTATGAGGCGCATTTCATTCTTACCAAAATTGCTCAGTCATTTATGAAAAATTATATTACGTTTCTTTTACTTGCCTGTTCCTTTAACAGCTTTGCCCAGCAACCCAACCGTCCTGTGCTGGTGGCTGGCTACCCTGTTAATTATGCAGAAGATTCTGTTGGCACTTATACTTTACCTGATCTGCTTACCTGTGCCGATGGACAAAAAGTAACCAATGCAAAAACATGGCAGGAAAAACGCAGACCTGAACTGTTGAAACTGGTAGAATCAATACAATATGGAAAAATGCCTGCAAAGCCTGCAGCATTACAATTTGCTGTTGCAGAACAGGGCGTTCCCGCATTCAACGGTAAAGCCATCCGCAAACAGGTAACTGTTTATTTTACAAAAGATACATCGCAGTATAAAATGCTGTTGCTGATTTACATTCCGGCCAAAGCAACAAAGCCATCTCCCCTCTTATTAAATATTTCTTTCTCTGCCAATTGCCAGGTTGCAAATGATCCCGGTGTACGTGTTGGTGATATTTGGGTGGCAGGAAAAAAAATAAAAGCTGATCAGCCCTCCCGTTTTCCGGCAATGAATATTGAACAGTTTATGGATGCAGGGATTGGTTTTGCAACTGTTTACTATGGCGATATTGAACCCGATTTTAAACAGGGCATCCGTTATGGAATAAGAGGTGCGTATTTAAAACCCAATCAAACAGAACCTGCGAATGATGAATGGGGTGCTATCTCGGCATGGGCATGGGGACTCAGCCGTGCCATGGATTATTTTGAAACAGATAAACAGATCGACAGTAAACGTATTGCAGTGCAGGGTGCATCACGTTTGGGAAAAACGGTGTTGTGGACAGGCATTAATGATACAAGATTTAAAATGGTGATCGCAAGTATTTCGGGTGAAGGTGGTGCTGCACTGGCACGTCGTAATTATGGTGAAACAATACAGCATATTACCGATACCTCACGTTACCATTACCAGTTTGCAGCCAACTATCATACGTATGCAGCTAAACCACAAACATTACCGTTTGATGCGCACACATTGGTTGCATTGATGGCACCAAGAGCGTTACTGTTGCAAACAGGAAGTACAGATTACTGGTCTGACCCGAAAGGTGAATTTCTTTCTGCCATTGCAGCATCACCTGTGTATGCATTGTTTGGCGAAAAAGGACCGGGTAATGTTCCCATGCCTTCAGCAGCTGACACTTCATTCCTGATGAACCATCTTGGATATTATATGCATGAAGGTGGTCATACGGTGTTGCCTGAAGACTGGACACATTTTATTACTTACATGAAAAAATATCTTTGAGTAATGAACCGAATATCATCACTCCTCTTTTTTCTTTTCGTGATTGGGGGCTGTATTCCTGTTTTAGTACAGGCAGCAAATACTGCAGATGCTGTAACGATAAAAGAAACTGCAACGAATTATATTTTATCAAATGGAATTGTAGAAGCAACCATTTCAAAACAATCAGGCGGACTTGTTTCCATTGGTTACAAAGGAAAACAAATGCTTGCTGGTCGCAGTGACCGACCGTCAGCCATCTGGTCGCATGACGCAAAGTCAACAAATATGATCGTAAAGATCACGATCGATCCATCATCAAATAATGGTGAACGGGCTGAGGTTTCTATTAAAGGAATATCAGGTGGCTTGCCCATGGGTAACGGACCCGGCGGAAGTTTTATTGCCGACATTGAAATACGTTATGCATTAGAAAAAAATGCGCAGGGCATTTATACCTATTGTGTATTTGATCACTTAGCTGATTATCCTGCTTCTTCCATGGGTGAAGCACGGTTTGTGGCTTTTCTGCAAAAAGATTTCGACTGGATATCTGTTGATGAAAAACGAAACAGGCTATATCGACTTCCGGAAGGTTCAATGGATCTCAACAAGTATAATTTTACTACCGTACAACATGAGAACCCAACATTCGGGTGGATGAACACACAATCGAACATTGGTTTTTGGCTGATCAATGCATCCATGGAATATATGAGTGGCGGGCCAACAAAAGTTGATTTCTTATGTCACCGTGATACAAGGATCAATGGAGCGCCCTGTGTATTGAATTACTGGCGAAGCAGTCATTATGGTGGAAGCACCGTGCAGGTTGCACAACATGAACATTGGCAAAAAATGATCCGGCCCACTTTTCTTTATTGCAATACAGGCAACAATGTTGAAGCAATCAGAAAAGATGCATTGGCAAAAGGCATCAGCGAAAAAAACAAATGGCCCTATCAATGGGTGAACCATTCAGCTTATCCCATCAAAGAACAACGTGCAACAGTGAATGGAAAAATGGTATTGAAAGATCCCATCACTTCTGCAACCTTTACACGATTAAGAGTTGGACTCACTGCTCCTGATTATACCATCAAACAAACAGGAACAACTGCTTTGCGTATTGTCGACTGGCAATTTGATGCTAAGCATTACCAGTTCTGGACAACAGGAAATGAACAGGGCGAATTCAGTATTACGAATGTGCGGCCGGGCAAGTACACATTACATGCTATTGCCGATGGCGTGCTGGGTGAATATGCAAAAGCAGATATTATAGTGGAAGAAGGAAAAAGATCTACCTCGGTACGCTTGAATGGAAGCCTGTGCGTCGTGGTAAACAACTCTGGGATATTGGTATTGCCAACCGCAATAGTGCAGAGTTTTTAGGTGGGGATCGTTTTTTTGAAATTGATATTGTAAAAAATACCCAGCCTTTTTTCCGCAGGATGTGCAGTATACCGTTGGAAAAAGTGATTATCGTAAAGACTGGTTCTTTGAACAGTTGCCGCATGTCGAAGATCCTGAAAGCCCTGAGAACAACAAGATGCCTGAACGTTCGCAGGAAGCTCTTGCAAAATCGTTGGGTATTGCCGGGATGCCTGCAGAACAAAAAATCACCATACAAAAAACAATTGCAAATCTTGGCAACAGCGGAAAGTATGCAGTTGGCAGAAGCACTGCGTGGACGATAAATTTTTCATTGCCTGATACATTGAAGGGAAATGCAATTCTCCGTCTTGCCATTTGCGGCACCGGCACACAAACACTCAACATAACGGTAAACCATAGGCCAGCCGGAAACATTAAAGATCTGCGGATCGATGGAACACCCAACCGAAGCGGAAGTTCGGGTATTTGGTATGAACGTGAACTTGTGTTAGATCATGCATTGTTTACAAAAGGAAACAATACCATTAAATTAACCATTCCGGCAGGGCAGGTTGTAAATGGCATTATGTATGATTATGTGAGGCTGGAGCTTGAATAAACCATCAGGCATGGGGCCAATGCGTTACTTGATTTCAGAATTCAGCAGCTCTTTTCTTATCCTGATCTTCTTCAAAAAAGATCATTAAAAATAAAAGATGTCTGACGTCTTAGCGACGTCCTGACATCGTCTCCGAATTTAGGAGTGCTGCTGTCAGGACTTTGCAAAAGTCAGGTAGCTGATCAAATCTAACTCCATCTTCCCCTGCTGATATCTCTAACTAACCGCATTAATTTATCTTAAATTTACCTTCTGCACAAACAATAACAGTAATAGAAACGCAGGAATTACCAAATTAAAAATCAGTAGGGAAATAGGAATAGACAGTTTTGCCGCCATGATGAGTGGCAACAGCAGTAAATTAATTAATGATGCAGATGCAATAGCGCAATTGCTTGAACGTATTGAGCATGCCGACCGTTCAGGTCTTGATATATTCGGCATTGGTGAACATCACCGCAAAGGTTTTCTTGATTCTGCACCAACATTAATACTCGCAGCAGCTGCTGCCCGTACAAAACACATCCGTCTTACAAGTGCAGTTACTGTACTCAGTGCTGCTGATCCGGTTCGGATTTTTCAAAACTTTGCAACACTCGATTTAATATCTGGCGGCAGGGCTGAAATGGTAGTGGGCCGTGGTTCCTTTATTGAAGCATTTCCATTGTTTGGTTATAAGCTGGAAGATTATGATGAATTGTTTGCTGAAAAACTGGAACTCTTACTTCAAATAAGGAATAACGAATCTGTTACATGGTCAGGAAAGTTCCGTCCTGCATTGAAGAACCAGTCTGTTTATCCAAGACCCTTGCAGGATCCGTTTCCTGTATGGATCGGCGTGGGTGGTACACCTGAATCATTTGTTCGGGCAGGTATGCTCGGGCTTCCATTGATGGTGGCCATCATTGGCGGTGAAACACATCATTTTGCTCGGTTGGTAAATCTGTACCGGGAAGCGGGAAAAAAAGCCGGCTTCAAACCTGAACAGTTGAAAGTTGGCATTCATTCATTGGGTTATGTTGGCAACACAACACAGGAAGCAATCGATGATTTTTATCCGGGCTATGCAGAGTCAATGACAAGAATTGGTAAAGAGCGTGGCTGGCCGCCAATGACAAAGGGCCGCTTCGAAAGCCAGGCTGGTCCAACAGGTGCATTACTTGTTGGAGGACCTGAAGATGTAGCAGAAAAAATTCTCCGTCATTCCAAAGCATTGGGTGGAATTTCAAGGCTCACCTTTCAAATGGATACTGCCGAAGTTCCACATGAAAAACTGATGCAGGCAATTGAATTAATTGGGAAAAAGATAAAGCCATTGGTGAATCAGTAATGCTTATTTGTTAATGATATCAGCAAATGCTTCAAATAAATAATCAATGAAAAGATACTTCTATTTTCTACTTACAATCATGTCCATTTACAGCTGCAATTATATACCCTGCAGTTCTTCTTCAGATTTATCAACAGTTAAAGAAGAACCTGAAACTGCAAGTGCAGCAGGTGGCTATGAACCGGATTCATTTACAAAACAGGATTATAAAGAATATGCTGATTCAACAGAAGCGTTTCTGATTCTTTCAGAAGATCATACAATTTTTCTGAACAATTTTCCGGCAAAGACATTTAACCATTCATCTGATTCCGGTTCAGCAAAAATCAGTGGATCCGGAACATGGGCTTTTGAAAAAGGCAAAGAAACCATCAACATTAAAACCAGTCTGTCATTTAAGGAACGGGGTATTCCCCAACCTCTTCCTTTTCAACTCTATAAAAAAGGCGGTAAATATTATATTCTTATTCAGTTCGGCGATCCGGATAACTGTAATGCAGTGCGGTTGGTGCAGCAATAATATTTTTATTACCGTTTCAAATTACTGTGAAATAAGTTTAACAATATTCTTTATCCAACAAACCGATTACCTGAAAGAGGGCATGTAAATTGCAACAACAGCAGTTAAATGTAAAGAACAAAGTACCTGAACATGAAGCAATCAATATTCTATCTTTTCATCACTCTCTTTCTTGTATCGTTTAAAACCGACAGCAGGGTTTATCTTGATAAATCTGAAGCAAAGGAGGCTTTTGAATTCTTAAATGATATCAGAACAAATCCAGGCCGCTATGCAAAGGAACTGCGGTTAAATAAAAATGCAAAGACCAGCACTACAAAACTTGTATGGAATAAAGATTTAGCAAAAGCAGCCGAAGCAAAAGCTTACGACATGGCCAGCAGAAATTATTTCAACCATATTGACCCCAATGGATATGGTATGAATTATTATATTCAGAAAAATGGCTATTCACTTGAGCCCGCATGGACCAACAGCAAACGGAATAATTTTTTTGAATCTATTGCAGCAGGTGTTAACAGTGGTGAAGAAGCCATTCGTTTATTAATTATTGATAAAGGTGTGCCATCCCTCGGGCACAGAAAACATTTACTGGGAATAGGCAGCTTTAATGCTTCGCTTACTGATATTGGAATTGGTTTTGCCAGGAGAAACTCCGGCAGCAATTACACAACCTATATCAGCATCATTATTGCAAAACACAATTAATCCTGCACTGTTATGATTTCTGAAGAATAGTTTTTAACTTTCTGAGTATGAGAAAATTCATACTGTATCTCCTCTTTGCATGCAGCGCTTTTGCAGCATCTGCACAATCAACCAAAACTGAATTATACGATCTCATTAAAAAATTAATCAGCGACAGCACCGGTTATGAAGATGTAGGCGACTGGGCTGTAAGTCAGCCAAAAAAGTATCCTGTTAAGTGGAACGAAGACAGGATTATTATGAGTGAGGATACCAGTATTAATTTTTACAGAATGGGCACTGCTGATATTACAATGAAAGGACGCAGTTTTATGAAAGCGGGTCAGGCTGTAAAATGGAATGTTATGCTCAAAGGACCAAGAATGGGATATACGTCCTTCAGCATTATCACTTCACCCAGTGAAGAAATACAGCCGAAATATCTTATAGACAGCGTATTTGGTAAAAACCCTTTTACTGCAAAACTGCTCAAAAGCTGCGATACAAAAGCTCTTGCAGGTTATTATTACTATGAAGTAAACCTTCCAAAAAAAGACATTGCTTTTATCAAACTAAGCTGGTTATCAGTGAATGGCAACACAGCTATACGTATTGATTGCTACGATAACTGGAGTAAATATGCAGTAAAGCTGGATTGCCCGAAATAAAAAAACTGTTTCAAAAAAGAGGTTTATTACTGCTTCATTGAGGATATCAGGTTCTTTCCCGTTTTACTTCACTATCTTCAACTGCATAAAGGCGGGCATCTGTCTTATCTTTTTCTCCGGTCATTTCCATTAATCCTACTTCCCTTGCGTAAAAAGAAACAGGAAAAATTAAAAGAAGAACAGTTCTGGTCAACGTTCTGTTATTTCAACCTTCCAAAAAACAGGGTAACAATTCCCGCTGATTTAGAACGGGTAAATTTCAGGATCTGGGATTATGTAAATGATGAACATTTATTACTGATGATGAGCAGAATAAAATCCATTAATTATCTCGACCTGGATGAAACAGATATTACGAATGAAGGCGTAAAACATTTGACTCAACTTCTTCATATTAAAGAACTGCGCCTGAAGGGCATCACAGCCATTGATGATGGCTGTATGGAATCACTCAGCAAATTGAAAGGGCTTGAATTACTGCATCTTGGTGGCACTTCTGTTACACTTAACGGACTGACACAACTTGGTTCTTTACAAAACTTAAGAGTGCTGTTACTTTCTTTAACTGCCAGTGAAGAGATCAGGGGAAAAATGCTGGAACTGAAAAAGCTTATTCCTGGTTGTGAATTTATCTTTAATTATAAATCTTATTTGTTTGATCCGGAAGCGGATTAACTGAATCGATCTTCACATTTATTCAATGGAAGGTATTACTTACTTTAGCAGAACAAAACGTGCAGGAACTTTTTAACTATATCAAAACAGTTCATCGGGTCTCAGCAGAAACAAGAGAGGCGCTTGCTTCAATCTGCACAGAAGTTTCCTTCAAAAAGAATAACGATATTCAGCCCATTGGTCATACCTGCCGCACTATTTATTTTATAAAAAAAGGTGCATTGCGTATTTATTATTTCAAGGATGGAATTGATGTAACCGAAAGTTGTGAGTTTGAAAATGCTATTGTTGCAAGAGCCGAAAGTTTGTTTGCAGGAAGGCCCTCAAGAAAAGCTATTCAGGCAATCGAAGACACTTCGTTAATTGCAATTAATTCTCCTGCTTTATTCCTCATGTATGATGAATACCCGGAACTTGAACGTTTGTTCCGTAAAATCTTCGAAGATGCTTATGTAAAAACGGTGAACCGTTTGGAAAGCCTGCAGTTTCATACTGCAGAAGAACGTTATTCAAACCTGTTGAAAGATCATCCTGATATACTGAAAAGAGTGCCGTTGAAATTTATTGCTTCTTATCTTGGCATTACCCAGGTCAGCCTCAGCCGCATCAGGGCAAAGAAGTAATTATTTATCATATGTAAAATGATTTGCAGTTACTGTTCCTGAATTTCGCTTTTCATAAAAGCAAATGAAAAAAGTTCAACTGGGTTTAAAAGAAAACTGGAAACAGTTTACACTTCTTGGTCATCATCAACGCTTTTGTTGGTGGCATGGTGGGGATAGAACGATCCATTCTTCCCCAGATTGCCGAAAAGGAATTTGCGATTGCTGCTAAAACAGCCATTCTTTCTTTCATTATTGTGTTTGGTATTGTAAAAGCAATCAGCAATTATTACACAGGGCTGCTGGCAAATAAATTCGGCAGAAAAAGAATACTGGTAGCGGGGTGGGTCGTTGGCTTACCCATTCCCTTTATTCTGATGTTTGCAACAAACTGGAACTGGATTATTGCAGCGAATATTTTGTTGGGCATTAACCAGGGGCTTACCTGGTCGAGCACAGTTGTAATGAAGATTGATCTTGTTGGTGAAAAGCAAAGAGGTTTTGCCATGGGGCTGAATGAATTTGCTGGTTATCTTTCTGTTGCGCTTGTTGCTTTCCTTACCGGCTGGATTGCCGGTGAATATGGTCTGAGACCCTACCCCTTCTATATTGGCATTGCGCTGTCTGTTGCAGGCTTGATCGGAAGTATATTTTTCATCAGGGATACAAAACATCATGTGGCTAATGAAACGGCAACAAGTTTCATCCCCCGGCTGAAAAATATTTTTTGGGATACCACCTGGAAAAATAAAAATCTTGGTTCTGTAACACAGGCTGGTCTTATCAACAACCTGAACGATGGTATGGCATGGGGCATCTTTCCCATTATGCTGGCATCTAACCATTTCAACTTGCAACAGATTGGAATTGTAACTGCAGTGTATCCCGCCGTGTGGGGTATTGGCCAACTTTTTACAGGAAAAATGGCCGACAAATTCTGTAAAAAAGATATGCTGTACACTGGCATGCTATTGCAGGCTCTTGCATTATTTTCATTGGTATGGGCCGAGACAATGTTTCATTTCATTGCATTGTCAGCAGTGCTTGGCTGGGGAACAGCAATGGTGTATCCCACTTTTTTAGCAACTGTTGCAGATAACACACATCCTCAGGACAGAGCCCAAAGCATTGGTATTTTTCGTTTGTGGCGTGATATGGGTTATGCAATCGGTGCCATATTAACGGGCATTATTGCCGATCTGTTCAGTATCAATGCAGCTATCATTTTTATTGCAGTACTTACATTTATTTCTGCACTCATCATTCATTACCGCATGCGCTGCGGTGAAAGTAAAACGAAGAAATTATGGAATTGGTTTCTGCAAAAAAGTAAAAATTCACATGGAAATATCAACGAAATGCATTGCTCCTGAAGTGCTGAAAGAAAAACTGAAATCAGAAAACAATATCATCATTATTGATGTAAGAAGCTTTTACGAATACACCGAAAAACATATTCCCGCTGCTGTCAATATTCCATTACCCCTGTTAGAAAAAGAAATAATGTGTTTCAGTAAAGAAAAATTTTATGTAACAGCCTGCGGAAAAGGTGGCGGCCGTTCGGCAGAAGCTGCAGAATTTATTGTGAAGTCAGGCTATGTTTCAACATGGCTCTGTAACGGCACATTTGGATGGTTTGAATAAACCCTTCCAGCCTTTGACAGACAATCCTGTTCCATTCATGGAACGGGGTTTTTCTTTTACATACAGCCTGCACTTATTATGTTTATTTTTTCATAAAAAAATCCCGTTCCAAATGGAACGGGATTCGTATTTCCCAACTACACTAAAGTGTCGTTGGGCAAGCGTACTTTTTCTGTCGTGATTAATAACCACCCATACCGCCCATATCAGGAGCGCCATGTGCGTGTGCTTCTTCTTTCTTTGGTTTGTCAGCAATTACACATTCCGTTGTTAACAACATGCCTGCAATTGAGGCTGCATTTTCCAAAGCTACACGGCTAACTTTAGTAGGATCAATTACACCTGCTTTAAACAGGTTCTCATACACTTCTGTACGGGCATTGAAACCAAAATCGCCTTTGCCTTCTTTGATCTTCTGTACAACGATAGAACCATCGATACCTGCGTTTGCAGTTAATGTACGCATTGGTTCTTCCAGTGCACGGCGAACGATCTGCATACCGGTTTGTTCGTCTTCAATCTGTCCACGAACTTTTGCTTCCAGTGCATCAATTGCACGGATATAAGCAACACCACCACCAGGAACGATGCCTTCTTCAACCGCTGCTCTTGTTGCATGTAATGCATCGTCAACTCTATCTTTCTTTTCTTTCATTTCCATTTCTGTTGCGGCGCCGATATACAATACAGCAACACCACCGGCTAACTTAGCAAGGCGCTCCTGTAATTTTTCCTTGTCGTAATCAGAAGTGGTATTTTCAACCTGTGCTTTGATTTGATTTACACGTGCAGTGATTTCAACTTTCTTTCCTTTACCACCAACAACAGTTGTGTTGTCTTTATCAATGGTAACAGAAGATGCCTGACCTAAGTAAGTTAAATCAGCATTCTCTAATTTGAAACCCTGTTCTTCGCTGATAACAGTACCTGCAGTGAGGATAGCGATATCAGTAAGCATTTCTTTTCTGCGGTCACCGAAGCCTGGAGCTTTTACAGCAGCCACTTTCAATGTACCACGGAGTTTGTTTACTACCAATGTTGCCAGTGCTTCACCTTCAAGATCTTCAGCAATGATCAATAAAGGACGACCGCTTTGAGCAACTTTCTCCAGAATATGAAGAATATCTTTCATTGCAGCAATCTTCTTATCATAAATTAAGATGTAAGGGTTCTGCAATTCAACTTCCATTTTTTCGCTGTTTGTAACGAAATACGGAGAAATGTATCCACGATCGAACTGCATACCTTCTACAACATCAACTGTTGTATCAGTACCTTTTGCTTCTTCAACAGTGATTACACCTTCTTTACCAACTTTTGCAAATGCTTCTGCAATCAGCTTACCGATTGTTTCGTCATTGTTGGCAGATATTGAAGCAACCTGCTGAATTTTTTTACTGTCGTTACCAACAGTCTGTGATTGAGATTTCAGGTTGGCAACAACTAAGCTTACAGCTTTGTCGATACCACGTTTCAGATCCATTGGGTTTGCACCGGCTGCAACCATTTTCAGGCCTTCGCTAATGATAGATTGAGCTAATACAGTAGCGGTAGTTGTACCATCACCTGCAATATCAGCAGTTTTGCTGGCTACTTCTTTCACCATTTGGGCACCCATGTTCTCAATGGGATCGTCGAGTTCAATTTCTTTTGCAACCGTTACACCATCTTTTGTCACCTGTGGTGCTCCGAATTTCTTTTCAATAACCACATTACGTCCTTTTGGACCGAGGGTTACTTTAACAGCGTTGGCCAGAATGTCAACGCCTTTTTTCATTTTATTTCTTGCTTCAATGTCGAAGAAGATTTGCTTTGCCATAATAGATCAATTTGATAGTTAATGAATTTGAATATTTGAGAATTGTAGCCTGAAGTTCAGAGTTGCCACATCCTGCTCCCTGTCATTCTACACAGGCAGGAAATAAGCGCTGCTCCGCTTTGCGGTTTATACAATCGCTAAAATGTCACTCTCTCTCATAATGAGGAGGTCATCTCCTTCAATGGAAATTTCAGTTCCTGCATATTTACCATAAAGCACTGTATCACCAACTTTCACTGTTACAGGTTCGTCTTTTTTACCTGGGCCTGCAGCCACTACGGTACCACGCTGTGGTTTTTCTTTTGCTGTATCCGGGATGATGATTCCACCTGCTGTTTTTTCTTCAGCCGGTGCAGGCTTTACAATTACCCTGTCATGAAGAGGGGTAACACTTACCTTCTTAGCCATAATTATACGTTTTTTGGTTTGAAATGATTATTAAATAGGTACCCTTTACGGGCATGCGAAGGTAAGCGAATACAGTGCCACCCAATCAGAATGCGAAAAAATTACAGAAATAGGCAGAAACTGGTTTGCAGAAAATAAATTTGGCAGAAAAAACGGGACAAATTTTCATGTTATTGAAGATTCTTTCAAATAACAGAAAAAAATACTGTTTGTCAAATCAGACAGATGGGTAGGAATCTACTTCAATCAGCCTCCCGGTTACTTTCAGAAAAGTTTTCCCTTTGTATTGTGCTTTAAGTAAAATCTGGTTCACCTCTATTGACCTGGGTGGCGGCAGATTTGTACCGATTGGCTGCAGATATAATTGGTATAAAAATGATTTGTGTCAGTGGTGATAAATATTTTCTCTTTGCCTCCTTTTTCAAAACCCACTTCAAATGGAACCGGATCAATCAACTGAGGAATTATTCTATACATACGGTTGTCTTTCCATGCTGTATCCCATGCAATCAGTTTTGTGGTTGTTTCAACATATACTACAATCACTGTATCAATCTTTACAGGAAGCGGATTCCCATTTTCGTCAGCACGAACAGTTCCGGGCGTTTTTTCTGAATAATATGCATGCATGTTTTTCACCAGCCCTTTTGTTTGAGCACAGGAATAAAAGAACATGGAACTGAACAAAAGAAAAGTCAGCAGGGCAAAAAATGATTTCTGTTGATACATAAAATTATTTAACGGAAAGAGGTGAAGAGAAAACATAACTCCCGGCTTTCAACAGCCGGGAGTTATGTTCATTAATTATTGTTTGATCAACTTAAAACTCTGTGTTTTATTCCCCGCATCAATGCGAAGCAGGTAAGTACCAGTCGTAAGTAATGAACCTGAGAAAGGTAATATCACATTACCATCTGTTCTTCCAAGATCCCACTTCTTAAGCAACTGCCCTGTGTTGGTAAACAGAGTTGCCAGAAACATTCGCTCTGCTTTCATTATTTACAAATAAAGGTATACTGAAGCCTACAGGGTTTTGGAGCAGGCGGACAAAATTATCGGGCCTGGTAGCAGGATTAAACAATCCGGTAGCATTATCCTCAATCAGGAAATAGTTTCGGCTACGAGTAACTGAAGCAGTATATAAATAACCTGTACCAAATGGAGTAAATGAAGTAGCCGCAATTGTTGTATTAGATGAATTTGCGCCAGCCATTGTTGCAGCCGTTGTGCCGGCGATCTTAATTGCACCCGGCGTTTTTCCTCCCAACTCTGCGGCGGTGTAATACAACCCAATTGTGTATGTCGCTGCGTTATTAGTTGTCAGAGCCACATCAAATACTTTTTGTGATCGCTGTCCGGCATAGATATTTTGCCAGGTGTTTCCTGCTTCCGAAATCGTGGAACTTACACAACCAAGATTTGCAGATGAACCTGTAATACTGTTAATGATTTTATTATTTGGTGCTGTAAGGAAATAATATACTCCGGCCCCTGCAACACTTAATGTTTTGTTTGTATTTAAGCCTGTTTCTATTGAATTTCCCATTAAACCGGTAAGAATAAAATCCGGGCGTACATAAGTTGCAGGAGTACCTACTCCATCAAATAAACCGCTGGAAATTGTACAACCAGCAACTCCACTGTTTACCCTTCCCCAAACTCCTTTTTGAGTTGTTGTACTGTTAGACGTTACAAAATCATCTGCTGTACCGGTGTTATCAGAATTATCATAACAAATTTCAACCAACAGATTACTTACTCCATCCCATGAAAAAGGGGTTGCGAAAGTAAACGTATTTATCCCTGAAACTGTTGAGTATGTATTGCTATAGCATGAAGTTGTACCTGATTCAAAACCGGTGACTGCACTGATTGTTGAAGACGTGGTGTTTTTTAGAGAAATTGTCAACCCTGTATAAGGTATTGTACTTCCTTTGGTTGTTACATTAAATCCTAATGCAGAGATGTCTCCTGCAATAAAGCCTCTTGCTAAAAGTTCATCTGCAGTATATATGTACTGGCTCCTTGCTTTTGCATTAGTTCCTCTGAAAGGCTGAACATAAGATCCATAATTACCCGTTCCTAATGTTGCCGTTGCTACTCCTTCCGGCACTGGCGGAAGATCATTGTCGCTAATAGTAAACGTATAAGATTGGCTGGATGGAGCTGCTATTGCGTTTGTGCCGCCACCCACTGAATAATTAAATGTAAATGACTCCGCAGTTTCAATCTCGGCATCATCATAAACACGTATTGTTATTGGCTGTTCTGCTGTGGATCCACTTAAGAAGGTTATTACGTTTGAAGGAGTTGTAAAATTTCCGTTTGTTGTAAAATCAAAATCAGCTCCCTGTACTGCTGTGCCCCCACCTGCAATACTTACGGTTACTGCAGCATTTCCTGCAGGAGCAGCATCGATTTGCATATTAACGGTATAATCTTTATAACTTCTGCATCCATTTAAAACTGCTGTATTTTCTGTGTTTGTAATAGAATAAGTGTTGATTGCAGCAAATCTTATATAGGGTGCGGCAGGTACAATAGTGGTTGTCCATAAACCCCGTCCATGAGTAGCGGCAAGAAGGGTATTTTCTTTTTGACGGTATTGCAACATATTCGTTCTTACAGTAGGAAATGTTGAATTCTGAACCCAAACTGTAGAAGCACCGTTTATATCATCGGTTTCATAAATACCCATATCAGTTGCAATGATTGCTTTGTCATTGTTCTCCGGATAAAACATCGCCCATCGAACTGGAATGTCGGGCAGATTACCCGATATATTCGTCCACCCACCAGTACCTCCTCCTGTACTGCTCATCCAAACATGTGCTGCCCCATAATTAGAATACGATGCAATTAATAAGTTATCACCGGTACCTAAATTAATACTTGATACAGTACTCCCCGGCATACCTGTGCCGGTAATATTTGTTACTGTTGGTGAAGCTGTGTGTGCATTATCAACTTTTACGATTCTGCCGTTGGAAGCTCCAAAGTAAACAAGGTTACTTGTATAAGGTGAAACCTTTATACTCATAACACTACCCGAAGTTCCGGCAGCTATAGACACAGATGAAAAATTCGAACCTGTTTGAGGATTTTCCCAACGAACATAGGTACCTGCAGATGCACTTGTGTACATCCGGTTGTTAATATCGTCGTAATCTGTGGGATTTATGAATTGTCCAATGGAAGAAGAATAATTGACCGAAGACCAGGATGATCCTCCATTTTGTACTTCGTCGGTACTGGCCCCTTGTTGTTGAACCAAACTGGTATAGAGGTTCGTCCTGATCAATATGAACAAACCCTCCATCACCACCAAGTACTTCTATGCTGCTGCCAAGACCGGGATTTGTAAATTGATGTGTACCATTATCCTGAGCACCTGCTAAAAAATAATTGCTGGTTGTTGGGTGTACAGCACAGGAATAAAACTGTTTCAGACGAAGACCGGTATTGCGATCGGAAAAACTTGCGCCGTTATCTGAAGAATAAAAAATTCCGCCATCTGTTCCTGTTAAAACCTGCGTGCCATTCCATACTACTGTATGATGATCTGCATGCACATAGTTAAAAGTTGTACCAACCCACCTTGTTAATTGTGACCAGGAAAGCCCCCATCTATTGAACGGTAATAATTCAAACCTCCTGCTATCACAATATTCGGATTGGCTGGATCTACACCTATTGCTAAATCATACCATCCCTGACCTGCATTAATCGTTGGCTCCGATGCTCCGCCTGGTGGTGAGGTTACAGTTGCAGCCCAGTTCGCTCCCCATCTGTAGATTTATATATTTGCGGTGTACGGTCATTTCCATCTGAAGGTAAAACATACAAGGTATTACCGGCAACGGCAAGTTCACAGTTATATTGAACATTCAAAAAAGGTGTATTGGGAGCTGTCCAGGAGGCGTCAGTAACCGTAGACGGATTATCTGTATAAAAATACCCGGATGGTGCAGCAGTAGTTCCTCCGGCACCAAGCATGGTTACATGCATACGGCCAGTACTGCTGATGCGTAATTCAGTTATCCGATTACCGGAAGCGGGAGTTGCTGGTGTAATATTCGTCCAGGTTGCACCGCCATCAACAGAACGCTGAAGACCGTTATTATTTCCACTTGTTCCTACATACACATTACCTGCGGCATCACAAACAATCTTTGAAGCATTCCAAAACCCCGTTGTATTGGCCAGCAGATTCCAGGTAACACCATGGTCGGTACTTTTCCAAACACCTCCTCCCCTTACTGCATCCACATTCCCATTTCTTTCTCCAGTGGCGAAATACATGATGTTAGTATTGGCGGGATTTTGACAAATACTTGCAATGGCTAAGTTCCCCAGAAAATCATTCACAATCTGCCAGGAGGGTGAGGCAGCCGTTATATCAGTTGTTTTCCATAAACCACCGCTTACACTTCCTACCCACACTGTTTTATTTGTTGCATCAGCCAAATCAACCAAGATTGCTCTCATTCGGCCACTGGTTACAGCATTATTTCCTGGCCCTCTTGTGTTTCCATTACCAGGACCAACCACATCCGAATTAGATCCACGCTCGGTCCAACTTAATGCAGATACCCTTTCAACCCTTCCTGCTCTGCGATCCTGCAGCAGTTTATTATAAGCCATTACCAATCTGTCTGCAGGTATGTAACCCAGTTTTATATCCCTGGTCATTTCAAACTCCATCTCCATCGACTCCCTGATACCATCTTCTTTTTCATCATTTTCCGATAAATCACTTTCAGCAATTGCCACTTCATCAGCAGTTTTATCTTTGCTGTCACTGTCTGATGAACATTGTGAAAATAAAAAAGAGTAGAATAAAATACCTGCAAATAGGATCAGCTGTTTCATGAAAGTTATTGTTATGGTCTTCAAACTTAACAAATTATGCTTTCAGAGGTTACTAATATGTCATGTTATTTTCACAGACACGAATAAAATATAAATCTTACGATTTGAAGGCACTGGAATTCTTATCTTTGCCGCTCGCAAAAAAGTTCTTTCAGAAAATGATCAGCAGAAGAAATATACGGGTAAAGGTGATGCAGACATTGTACACCTGTTCAACAAGAGAAGGTGATATTACAATACAGGAGGCCGTTCGCACACTGGACAAGCATGTGGATCAGAGCCGGCAGATGTTTGTTTTCCTGATTCATATTATTACAGAAGTGGCCCGCTATGCTGAAAGAGATTCCCTCCACAGGTCATCGAAGCATTTACCCACACAGCAGGATCTGGAAGTAAATACAAAACTCGCAGGCAACCAGTTATTGTGGCAGATACTGGAACATGTTTCGTATAAAGCCGTACTGAAAGAATTAAAAACAGAGTTACTGGACCAGGAAGAATGGGTAAAGAAATTATACCAGGAACTGGCCGCAACTGATTTCTACAAAGAATATATTGCCAAACCCCTTCGTGAAAAGAAAGAAGAAAAAGAAATCCTGGAATTTATTTTCACCGACCTGATGCTGCCCAATGATGATTTTGTTTCATTACTTGAAGAACATTTCCTGCATTGGGATGATGATGGTGAAATGATGAACCTGTTAATGCTGAACTTCCTGCAAAAACCTCAGAGTAACGATTTTCAGCATTTCGTTAGTGCCGATAAACTGAAGTTTGCTAAAGACCTGCTGGTAAGTGTAATTGAAAAAGCAGATATCTGCAATGAATATATTAAAAGCAAACTGCAAAACTGGGATCCTGAACGCACCGCTGTACTGGATATGATTCTGATGCGGATGGGCATTTGTGAATTCCTGTTTTTTGAAACTATTCCGCCCAAAGTAACCATCAATGAATACATTGACCTGGCCAAAGATTACAGTACACCGCAGAGCGGTCATTTTGTGAACGGAATCCTTGACAGCATTCATAAAGACCTTGTTGCAGAGAATAAACTGCATAAGGTATCTTTTAAAAAATAGGCACATCAAAACTGCTGTGAAAGCTTTCCTTTACATTTGCAGGCAATAAATAGTCCTAATATGAAACAATTATTTATTTTATCCTTAGTCTTGTTAACACTGGCTGCCTGTCAGAATGTTGACAAAAATCCAAAAGCCCCGGCGGTTTCACCAGAACAGGCGGCAGCAGCTGACCAGGCAATTGTAAATGATTCAACGAACTGGACAACCGTTCAGTGGCTTGATTCTGTTCAGGATTTTGGAAAAATAACCGATGGTGAAAAGTAATGATCACTTTCCATTTTAAAAATACCGGCACTAAACCATTGGTAATTGCTAATGTGCAGGCAAGTTGCGGCTGTACTGTTCCTTCTAAACCCGATGAGCCGATTGCTCCCGGACAGGAAGGGAAAATCACTGCAGAATTTAACAGTGCCGGACGAGTTGGCAAAGCATCCAAATATTTAAACGTTACCTGCAATACAAAAGAGAATGTAACCAATCTTTTGTTTGAAGGTGAAGTACTTCCTAAAAAATAAAAAAACAAATATGCAAGTCTTTATTCTGTTAGCAGGCGGTTCTCAGTCAGGTGGTGGAAGCATCCAGTTATTATTTCTTGGATTAATGATCCTCGTATTCTGGTTGTTCATGATTCGCCCCCAGGCAAAAAAAGCAAAAACGCAAAAATTATTTATTGAAAACCTGCAGAAAGGTGATAAAGTGGTAACCATTGCCGGCATACATGGTGTGGTTAATAAAGTAAATGATGATGGCACACTATCATTAGAAATCAACCCCGGCAGTTATATCAAAATTGAACGCAGCTCTATCAGCATGGACTGGACAACACAGTTGAACAAGCCTGCTGGCGAAGTAAAGAAATAATCAAGCAGTCGTTAGCCGGTAGAAGTTAGCCGATAGTCATTAGAAAGTGTATACTAACTACTAAAGACTATCGGCTATCGGCTTAAAAAACGTCTATGTTAAAAATCGGAATAACCGGCGGAATCGGCAGCGGTAAAACAACTGTTGCAAAAGTATTTGAGGTGCTGGGAATTCCTGTTTATTATGCCGACGAAGCTGCAAAAGAAATCATGCATAAAAATGAGCCGTTAAAACAACAGCTCATTTTTCATTTTGGAAAAGACACGTATGTTGATGGAAAACTAAACCGGAAGCATCTCTCTTCTATTGTATTTGCTGATAAAGAAAAACTGGAATTGCTGAACAGTCTTGTGCATCCTGTAACTATTGCAGATGCTGAACAATGGTTTCATCAGCAGCAATCACCCTATGTATTAAAAGAAGCAGCACTGTTATTTGAAAGCGGTGCAGCAGAAGGTTTGGATTATGTGATTGGAGTTACAGCACCCGCTGCCATCCGTATTAAACGTGTTATGGACCGTGATGGAGTAACAGCTGATGAAGTAAAAAAAAGAATGCTGAACCAGATTGATGAAACAATCAAGATCTGTTTGTGCGATTTTATCATTCATAACGATGAACAGCAGATGATTCTGCCGCAGGTACTGCAACTTCATGAAGAATTATTAAAGCGTACTGCGTAGCTTTAGCAAAGTTGCACCGAGCACCCTGGAATACTATTTCGTATGAGTTTATTATTCATGATCATCATTGCGGCGGGACTTCCTTTTTTAACTGCTCTCAGTTATAAGAACATTAAAAAGATGGAAGCAGAACTGGAAGGCGCTCAGCTGGCCAAAATTCCTGTGTACCTGCAATCCATGGGCATGCAGATTGTTCTTTGTGTGCTTGCTTTCTTTGCCGGACGTAGTGAAAAACTGACAATTTCCTTAACAAGTAAGTTTACTGCAACATCAATTGGCGCATCTGTTGGTTTAGTTGTTCTTGCATTGGGGCTTGCCTGGCTCTCACAGAAATTCTCAACAGAAAAAGATGAAAGCACGTTGCATCATATTCTTCCTGATACAGGAGTTGAACGGTTGATCTGGATACTTGCCTGTGTGGTTGCTGCATTTTGTGAAGAATATATTTACCGTGGTGTACTGTTCAATATGATCTCAACCATGGTTATTCCTTATACAGCTTATGTTTGGGCACCGGCAGCTATCTTAAGTGCCATTGTATTTGCATTTGGTCATGGAACACAGGGTGAAAAAGCAATTATACAAATCATCCCCTTTGCAATTGGGTTTCAGTTTCTGTACTGGATCAGCGGAGGATTGTTATTACCGATGATTGCTCATTTTATTTATAATATTCTTGTTGAGTTGTTATTTGGTGAGAAGATTAAAAGGGATGCGGAAGGTTGAGTTTATAGTTTGTAGTTAGGCCTTCCGGGAAAGAAGAATCATCCATCTATTGCGTTGCCTTTGATTTGAAGCTCCCTTTCTTTTTTCATTTGTTCTTCATAGTCAAACTTATCCTCTTTAATAAGCTTACCATTCTTATAATATCTTGCCCCCACTTTAATGCCATTTGTAAAATCAAACTCTTTTAACAATTCTCTTCGACTGTTATCAGAATAAACCTTACGTACTCCGTTTTCAATACCCTTGATGTTATAGCTGGTTACAATTATATTCCGCTTCTTTGAATACAAATTATAAACACCTGTAGCAAGGCCATTTGTATATTCTTGTTCTTCGGTAAGTTCACCACTTGCATTATAGTAACGCTTAAACCCATTTGATTGCCCATTAACAAAACTTTCTTCATATTGCATCACACCATAAGGTCTATAAAACTTAGAAAGCCCATTCAATGTGTCGTTTTTATAACTTATTTCACTCTGCTTTTTTTCCATTTGGATAAAAGTAAATACATACCCCATCTTTTTTATCATCTTTATAAATCTCTACAGCATAGAAATAAGTTTTGCCTTTAATGTCAGTCATTAATATTTTCCAATATCCCTTACGTAATCCATTTATATCTTTCTGATTAAAAACTGTATCGGATTGTGCATTACAAAAATTTAATACTGCGATAAACTTCAAGAATAATATCATCTGTCTCATACACATAGGGTTATTAATATGATAAATTCGATTTCACTACCTGATAAGGGTTGACCGTAAATACATGATTGCCTACTGTTATACTTAGTTTCCGTTGGACTGGCTTGTTTGTCGTTTTTTCTTAGCAGGTCTCCGCCTCGGGACGTTGCGCTGTACGAAACTAAGATGTGTAAGCCTGACTTTGAAGTTAATTATCACGTTAAGTACACTTCTTACATCCCAACTACGCTAAAGCTTCGTCGGGCAGGCGTACTTCGTACATCTAACATCTAACATCCAACATATCATCACCACCCTATCTTCTCTCCCCAATCACCCAAGCCAAAGTATTTATTAAGCGGAATGTTTAGGCCAAGCTGGTTGTAAGCAATATTATTCTGCAAATGAGTTCTTGCGTAACGTAACTGAAGTTTGGGAAGAATCATTCCAATTCCCAATGAAAAACCAGTTAATCCATTGGCTGAATTGTAGATCTTCAATTCTTTTCCACGCAGAATATTATAAGCTGCAGTTACTTCCACCCGCTGACCAATCAGGATCTGTGTGGAGAAAACAAAATGCTGAAACAGTTTATTAAACGTAAACTTTTTATTGTTTGCATTACTTATCCCATTATCATTATTGAACAATGTATCGTTGTAAAAAATATTGAAGCGATGCAAATGATGTGCTGTTGCTGAAAACTGAATGGGTGCTTTCGCCAATCGTTTGGAGATCCCTACCTGCAGATCAAAGGGCAGCTCTTCCGGTTCAGCAGGATTATAACGTTTCAGCTGTCCCCCCATATTCACTGCTACCACACTTGCCTGTAGCAGGTTTGCAGAATCCCTGTACAATATACCCACATCAGCAGCAATGGCACTTGAACGGTAGATGCCATAGTTACTGGCCAGATACTTTATCGTTAATCCATACTTCCACCTGTTCATGTATTCACGGCTTGCAGAAAGCTGAACAACAAAATCACTTGGTTTATAACTGCCCAGAATATTTCCGGCAGCATCTGTTTGCTGCGTAGTGCCATAATCAAAAAACAAAATGGCTGCGGCAAAATTGGTTTGCAGTTTGGGGTGACGGTAAGCAAGCATCCAGTGTACATTCTTCACTCCTGCATATAATGAATTGAAATTAGCCACCATTTGCGTATGCATAGTTGAATCGAGCTGGGCAGGGTTTTGAAAAGCTAATGAGAGGTCATTCGATTGATTACTGAGATTGATACCTCCCAATGCCGACAATTGTGGTGATGCAGGGAAACGTAAAAAATTATAAGCAGTTTTCCCGCCCAGTGTTTGTGAAAACAGGCTTGCTGAAAATAAGATAGTGCTCAGTAAAAAAACAATCGAACCATACAGGGTGAATGACTGGCTGTAATTTA
Organism: Chitinophagaceae bacterium; assembly: GCA_016713085.1. NCBI lineage: Bacteria > Pseudomonadati > Bacteroidota > Chitinophagia > Chitinophagales > Chitinophagaceae > Chitinophagaceae bacterium. The sequence continues at coordinate 439,096 of JADJPV010000001.1, forward strand.
AATAAAAACAGGCAGCAGCCTTTCTTTAAATGGTTCTAAAAAAAATTCCCCATGAAAATGGGGGAAACTCTTTAACCCTTAAAACAACCAACATGAAATAAAATTTCCTGTTTGTTGCAATATTAACAGGGAAATGTTTTCGTAGTTCACTCACAAACACAAACTTGTTACGAACGGTCGTAATCCTTTATAAGTTGTTACCGTTCATACAAGAGCCAGGTCGAACACCTGCTGCATGGTTTTTATGTAATGAAACTTCATGCCTTTGATATAGCTTGAATTGATTTCCTGCACATCTTTTTCATTCTGCCAGCACATGATCACTTCTTTAATACCTGCTCGCTTAGCGGCCAGAATTTTTTCTTTGATTCCACCAACAGGTAATACCTGTCCACGCAGTGTAATCTCCCCCGTCATAGCTAAGAATGGCTTTACTCTTCTGCCTGTAAATGCACTGGCAATGGAAGCCATCATGGTAATGCCTGCACTTGGGCCATCCTTTGGCACAGCACCTTCCGGTACATGCAGGTGAATATTTTTCTTTTGAAAATCTTCAGGATTAATATCAAATTTTTTTGCATTCGCCTGCAAATAGCTTAATGCAGTTGTTGCACTTTCCTTCATCACATTGCCGAGGTTGCCCGTTAAACGCAATTCGCCTTTGCCTTCGGTTAAGCTTGTTTCAATAAACAAAATATCGCCACCAACGGAAGTCCATGCCAGCCCAACTGATACGCCCGGCATGTTTGCCGTTTTGTAGAGTTCATTGCTGTAGCGTGATTTTCCTAAAATCCGTTCAATATCATTTGCGGTTAATGTTGGCTTCAGCTTTCCTTTCATTGCAAATTCCTTTGCCTGCGAACGCATCAATGACGCCAGTTGCCGGTCGAGTTCTCTTACACCGCTCTCTCTTGTGTATTCTTCAATTACTTTACGTAATACAGTATCGCTGATCTTAAACGGCATCTTCAATAAACCGTGTGCTTCCTTTTGCTTTGGGACAAGATAGTTTTTAGCGATCTCAATTTTTTCTTCCACAGCATAGCCGCTGAGGTCAATAATTTCCAGACGATCTCTTAAGGCAGGCTGAATCGTTGCCATACTGTTTGCCGTTGCAATGAATAACACTTTACTGAGATCATATTCCATCTCTAAATAGTTATCATAGAAAGTATGATTCTGTTCAGGATCCAGCAATTCTAATAATGCACTGGAAGGATCGCCACGAAAATCATTTCCCAGTTTATCTATTTCATCAAGGATCATTACAGGATTGGATGTTTTCACTTTCCTGATCGATTGTAAAATTCTTCCGGGCATTGCACCGATATATGTTTTACGATGACCTCTTATTTCGCTTTCATCATGCAATCCACCCAAACTGAGACGAACATATTTTCTGCCCAATGCAGATGCAATACTTTTTCCCAATGATGTTTTCCCAATACCGGGAGGGCCGAGCAAACAAAGAATCAGGACTCTTCATGTCGCCTTTCAGTTTCAATACAGCTAAGTATTCAAGAATACGCTCTTTTACTTTCTGAATACCATAATGATCATGATCCAATACTTTTTTGCTTTCTTTAAATCGTATTGATCAACAGTATATTCATTCCATGGTAAGTCAAGCATTAAATCAAGATGATTATATACCACAGAATAATCAGGAGTTGAAGGATGCATACGATCCAGCTTTTCAATTCCTTTCTTGAACATTTCTTTTGCAGTATCTGGCCATTTCTTTGTATCCCCTTTCTTTTTCATTTCCTGTATCTCAAGATCATTGCTGTCGCCACCCAATTCCTCTTTGATACTTTTCATTTGCTGCTGAAGAAAATATTCCTTCTGCTGCTTATCTAATTCCGTTCTTGTTTTGTTGGTTACTTTATTCTTCAGTTCAGTGTACTGCAACTCTTTTTGCAAAAGTGTTAGTAGCAGTTCTGCTCTTTGCTTGATATTTTGTGTCTCCAGCAACAATTGCTTTTCTGCAATTTCACCATTGAGATTATTGCTTACAAAGTGAATCAGGAAAGCAGGGTTCTCAATATTTTTTAAGATGATCGATGCTTCACTGGGAATATTCGGCGACAGCTGAATGATCTGTGCCGCCATATCTTTAATGGAACCAGCCAATGCTTTAAAGTGTTCATCTTCGGGTGTTGGCTCTTCTTTCAGCACTTCTATTGCTGCTTTAAAAAAAGGGTCTTCAGATGTGATGGATGTGATCTTAAAGCGTTTCTTTCCCTGGATGATAACAGTTGTTCCGCCATCGGGCATTTTAATCAGCTTTACCACTTTTGCAATAGTGCCGATATCTTCCAGGTCGTTCACAGACGGATCTTCTACGTTACTGTCCTTCTGTGCAACTACACCAACCAATTTATTTGATTTGTATGCTTCATTGACAGCCTGAATGCTTTTATCTCTTCCTACAGTAATTGGCAACACTACTCCCGGAAAAAGAACCGTATTGCGCAAAGGAAGGATGGGCAATTCAGCCGGGATTTCCATTTCCTCGTCATTATCACTCTCTGCTTCATTCAATGGGATGATGGGCAAAAAATCAACGTCCTCTTCAGTTGGTCTCAGGAATAAATTCTTTTCGTTCATAATTTTCTCTTTAGTCAAAATGACAGATAAGCCCCTTGTTAAGGGGCTTTCTGCAATGCTTTATAGAACTGCCAAGATTAGTGCCAGTTGGGAACCGACTGCTAAATCTTCAGACAGTTGAATACTTATTGAACAACAGCAAGGATCGGTTTGCCGATACTGCCACTTGGCATCTGTATATGCAGTAATGCAGCAAGGGTTGCGGCAATATCGGTCATATACACTTCCTGGTTGCTCTTGCCCTGTTTAATTCCCCAGCCATACCAAACTAATGGAATATGGCTGTCATATGGATTCCAAAGCCCGTGAGTTGTACCAGTTTTACCGCCATCAATCCAGCCCGGTGCAAAAACGATCTGTATATCACCACTGCGCTTAGGGTGCCATCCGTTGGCCAGCCTGTTTTTTACATCTGCATTCATGGGTTGATCCATTAACTTATTGATTTCAAAAACCCTGTCAACACCTTTAATATTTTTTACAAAAGCAATGATATCTTCAACAATTGCACTGCGGTCAAGTTTTGCTGTATCAATCATTGTATGATTTAAGCTGATCTGGTAGTTGAAAGCACCTAACACGATACTGCCTTTGCCATATTTTTCTTTCAGCTGTTTATTCAGGTCTTCCACCATTTTATTATCATCTACTGCACCACCGGGCAATTTGTTTTCTGTCATAAAACCGGGCACATGTGCCACACCATGATCTGCAGTTAAGAAAGTCAGGTACTGACCTTTTCCAACCATCTTATCTAAGTAATCAAACAACTCACCAAGGTCTTTATCCAGTCGCAGGTAAGTGTCTTCTGCTTCAATAGAATTCGGACCAAATGAATGACCAACATAATCAGGGCTTGAAAAACTTACAGTCAGGAAATCGGTAATAGAATCCTTCCCCATGTTTTCGTTACTGATGGCATCCTTCGCCATCATCATCGTCATGGTATTGCCAAAAGGAGTTGACGAAATACTTCCGTAATTCTTTCCTGCAAAGCGTTTCAGATCATAAGGAAATCCTTTTTGATCGGCTCCAAATGGTTTTGCTTCATATTCATTTTCATCCTTGGTACTTTGTACATAGGTTGCAATTGGGTACATGGTATTCCATCCATTCTGATAAAATTCATCAACCACTTTTTTATCATTAAAATTTTTCACCCACTGTGGCAGTTCATTCATATAGTACGTTGAGGTAATCCAGTTACCCTTGCTTCCATCATACCAATAAGCAGCATTTGCACTATGTCCTGCAGGTAAAATTCCTCCACGATCCTTTATTGCAATACCAATGACTTTGCTGCGAAAGTTCGTTGCCAGTTTCAATTCATCGCAGATGGTTGTAGCCTGGTTATTTCTCGGACTCATTTCGCCCGCAGTTGAAGTACTGCCAACTGTTTTTACCGTTTTATCTTCACTGCAATAAACGTTTCTGTTTTTTTCATAATCCCACCATCCATTCCCGGTTATTCCATGAATGGCCGGCACTGATCCGGTATATACACTTGTATGACCGCATGCAGTTATTGTTGGAGTGTATGGGATGAATGTATTTTCACAGCTAAAACCCTGGTTCAGCATCCGTTTAAAACCGCCGGCAGGAGAATAACGATTGTAATATCTGTATAAAAAGTCCCAGCGCATTTGGTCGACCATAATACCTACAACAAGCTTTGGTCTTGGTACTGAAGCACCTGATTGTTTAACAGCAGTTTTCTGAGCGTACGGTTGAAATCCAAGCAGGAAAAGAATCACTGAAAAAAAAAGTCGCATACAATTGGTTTAGAGGGCAAAGATATAGGTTGAACTGTGTGCAGAATGGTCTTTTTTATGTGCGGAACTTAACAGTTTCTATCATTTAATGGTACCGCCCAAAACCTTACCTTTGCCGCAATTTTTAACCCATAACAATATCATAATATGGCAGACATTTTTGAGAAGCTGATGAAAAATTCAGGCCCCATTGGCCAGCACAGAGAAAGAGCGCATGGATATTTTGCTTTCCCTAAACTGGAAGGTGAAATTGGCAGCCGCATGATGTTTCGTGGTAAGGAAAAGATTGTGTGGAGTTTGAACAACTATCTCGGTCTTGCCAACCACCCCGAAGTTCGTAAGATTGACGCTGAAGCAGCTAAAGAATGGGGACTTGCCTACCCGATGGGAGCACGCATGATGAGTGGCAACTCCAACTATCATGAACAATTAGAAAAAGAACTGGCTGAATTTGAACATAAAGAAGATGCTATCCTGATGAATTTCGGTTATCAGGGTATCATGAGTGCCATTGATGCTATTTGTGGCCGCCATGATGTAATTGTGTATGATGCAGAAAGTCATGCATGTATCATTGATGGTTTACGCTTACATCCCGGCCACCGTTATGTGTACAAACACAATGATGTCGCTGACTGTGAGAAACAATTGCAGAGAGCAACTGCGTTACTTGAAAAACAGGGATCAGGTGGAATTTTAGTGATTACTGAAGGTGTGTTTGGAATGGCAGGCGATCAGGGAAAGCTGAAAGAAATCGGTGCTTTGAAAAAACAATATGATTTTCGTTTAATGGTTGATGATGCACATGGTTTTGGAACATTGGGTAAAACAGGTGCAGGTGCAGGCGAAGAGCAGGGTTGCCAGGATACTATTGATCTTTACTTCAGCACATTTGCCAAATCAATGGCTTCTATCGGTGCTTTCATGGCCGGGCCAAAAGTGATCATTGATTATATCCGTTATAATATCCGCTCACAGATATTTGCCAAGAGCTTACCCATGCCAATTGTACTGGGCAACTTACGACGTTTGGAAATGCTGAAAACAATGCCTGAGCTGAAAGAGAAATTATGGAGCAATGCAATTAAACTGCAAACAGGATTAAAAGAAAGAGGATTTGATATTGGTAATACAGACAGTCCGGTAACTCCTGTTTATATGACCGGCGGTGTTGAAGAAGCAACTGCAATGGTGATGGATTTGAGAGAGAACTATCACATCTTCGCTTCCATTGTTGTGTATCCTGTTATTCCAAAAGGACATATCATTTACCGCTTGATTCCTTCAGCTGCACATACAGATGCAGACATTGAAGAAACCCTGCAAGCATTCACAGAAACAAAAGCAAAGCTTGATGCAGGTGCGTATAAATCAGAAGTAATTCCTGATATGGCAAAAGCATAATACTTTAACAGTAAGCAATAAAAAAGAGAGGCGGTTTCAATGAAACCGCCTCTCTTTGATATAAATTATTTATTGTGTTATCTTAAATCAACCACCTCAACACCGGGATATTTTTTCTTATCAAAAATAAATTGTGCATCAGCTACGGTTGCGTTACCGTTGAATGTAGAAACGGTATACGTGTATTTATTTCCGCTTTTCTCCAGCACTTTTGTACTGAAAATAGCCTGCGTTTTTTTATCAACCCAAACAAGTACTTTAAAGAATGACTTTGATTTATCGTAAGGTGTTAATTCAATTTCCTGCAATGTTTTACCGGCTTCTTTCTTATCACCGTTTAACTTATACAGGTAGTCCTTGTCGTAAAAATTAGAAAATAATTTCTGCGGAGTAATGCTGCTTTGTGAAGGATCGTATTTTGAAATAGTTACTTCGTTTGCAGTTTTATCGTAGGTCCAGATGGTTGTACCATCACAATAAATATCCTGTCCTCCAGTAATGGAAACACGGTACTTGTTGCCTTTCATAAACAAAGAGCCTTTTTTAATTCCCAGCACTTTTCCCTTTCCATCTTCATTTTTAAATGAGAACAAAGCCTGTACTGCTTTAAAGGTTTTAAATTTTGCACTTACGGCATCAAGAATTTTTTTTGCCTCAGGATCGCTCTGTCCCATGTTTTTTGGCTGAGCGAAACTCATTACAGCAAGGATCATTACTACGGCAAGTGAAACAAATTTCTTCATTCTGTCGGTTTTCAATGTGTATTAAAATTGAGGCCGCAAAGATAAGCAGAAGCCCCCTGTTTTAAATGATTCAATGTTTTTTGCAGCAGCAACTTTAACAGCTTACCCTAACATCTCAAGGTGCTGGTTAAGTTCGGCCTCGGTTTTAATCAGCACATCCCTTGCCTTACTACCCTGGCTTCCCCCAACAATTCCTGCAGCTTCCAGCTGATCCATTAACCTGCCTGCACGGTTATAGCCCAGCTTCATTCTTCTTTGCAGAAGTGATGTTGACCCAACCTGGTTCTGTACAATCAATCTTGCAGCATCTTCAAACAACTGATCCCTGTCGCTTAAATCAAAATCCTTTCCTTCCAGTTCCTTTTCATCAACATACTCCGGCAGTAAAAATGCCTGCGGGTATCCTCTTTGTTTACTGATGAATGATACAATCTCATCTACTTCAGGTGTATCAACAAACGCACACTGTAAACGGGTGAGTTCGCCATTATAGCTGATCAGCATATCACCTTTACCAATCAACTGCTCTGCACCGCCAATATCAAGAATGGTACGACTGTCAATCTTTGACGATACTTTAAATGCAATTCTTGCAGGGAAGTTAGCCTTAATTGTACCGGTAATAATATTAACAGAGGGACGTTGTGTTGCAATGATCAAATGAATACCAACAGCACGTGCCAGCTGTGCAAGTCGTGCAATCGGCATTTCAATTTCCTTACCTGCCGTCATGATCAAATCAGCAAACTCATCAATTACCAATACAATGAATGGTAAATACTGATGGCCTTTCTGCGGATTAAGTTTGCGTGCAACAAATTTTTCATTGTACTCCCGCAGGTTTCGGCAACCTGCTTCTTTCAGCAAATCATACCGGTTATCCATTTCAATACATAATGCATTCAGCGTATTGATTACTTTTTTGGTATCTGTTATAATTGCATCTTCTTCCCCCGGAAGTTTTGCCAGGAAATGATTTTCAATATGACGGTATAAACTCAGCTCCACTTTCTTTGGATCAACCAGTACCAGCTTTAATTGTGAAGGATGCTTTTTATACAGCAATGAAACAAGAATGGCATTTAACCCAACTTATTTACCCTGCCCTGTTGCACCTGCCATTAACAGGTGAGGCATGGTTGTTAAATCAACAATGAAATTTTCATTGTCAATTTTTTTGCCAATGGCTATCGGCAATCCAAAATTATTGTGCTGAAATTTTTCTGATGATAACAGTGATTTCATACTGACCACTGTCTTCTTTATATTCGGCACTTCAATACCAATAGTTCCTTTATCCGGAATTGGCGCAATGATACGGATGCCCAATGCAGCAAGACTTAATGCAATATCATCTTCCAGGTTTTTAATTCTTGAAATACGTACCCCGGCTGCAGGTACAATTTCATACAGTGTTACAGTTGGACCAACTGTTGCAAATATTTTCTGAATTTCAATGTCGTAATTACGGAGTGTATTAATGATCTGGTTTTTGTAATTCTCCAGTTCATGCGGGTCCTGGATAATTTTTTCACTGCCATGATTCTCCAGTAAATTGAGTGAAGGAAATTTATAATCTTTCAGATCAAGAAAAGGATCATAAGGCGGCAGATTTTCAACAGCCTTTTTATCTTTTATTACTTCTTCATCCAACTCTTCCGTTTCTGCTGCATTTTTAATTTCCAGCGCAAGATTATTAGCTGCTTCATCATCTGCTTCCTGCCTCTTTGATTTTACCGGAGGAGGAATGGTAAAATCAATCACAGGCTCCTGGTTAATTTCCATCGGCAGTACCGGTTCATCAAAAGAAAACTGATCGTTGATTGTTTGTTCCTCTCTTTCTGTGACGGAAAAATCATTCAACGGATTTTTAAGTTCTTCTTCTTTAGGAACTGGCATAAAGGCCGTTTCCTTTTTCAATTGATTTGCTTTTTTTTCTGCGGCAGTTTCTTTTGCATCAGTAAGATCAAACACAACAGGTCCGTCATTTTCTTCCGGAAGAAGATCGTTTGCAGGAATTTCTTTTATCTTTTTAGCCGGCAGTTTAAATACCGGGTTAAATCTCCAAATGAAATAAGAAATAGCTGCTACTGATAAAACAATTCCTGTTCCTGCTGTACCGGCAAAACCGGTCAGCCAGTCGGATGCATATTTACCAAATGCCCCACCCCATGGAAATTGCTGTGCATGCAGAAAAAACGAAAAGAATACCGGCAGTACAATTAAACCAACCAGCACATATTTTATGTTTCGTGCTAGTGAAAACAGTTTCTTGCCGAACAGGAAATTAGCGCCAATGATAAAAAAGAAGGTACATACAAGATAGGAAGCAACCCCAAACCCTTTATAGAAAAACAGGTGCGACAGCCAGGCACCTAAACGCCCAAGCAAATTCTCCACCTTCATTTCTTCATTAAACAAAACACCTGAAGAATAACGGATGAATTTATCCTGGTCTTCCTTCCAGGTAAATAAATAGGAGGTAAATGAAATAAATAAAACAAGCGAAATGATGAGAAAAATGATGCCTGCAATTTTATGCGTACGCTCATCCTTCACCAGTTCTTTTACAGAAACCTGTTCCTCCTTTTCCTGCTTTAACTGTCCAGGATTTTCTTTTTTCTTCTTTTCTTTCATGCGGTTACCGGCCATAAAAACAAAGATAAAGAATGCTGCCATCCCAACCACAGAGAAAAGACTGGCTTAAAATGCCAAAAAGTTTTATCTTAATTGCCGAACTGACGCTTCATGAAAAAAACATACCTGCTTACCTGCTGCCTTTTGGTCTTGCTTTTCCAGGCGAAGGCCCAAGAGGATACCATTTCCCCGCTGATCAGAACATCTAAAGTAGTAAATGTTCGCTTTCTGCCCGACAGCCTGACGGTATATATTGATACCAGCAATACTGCTTCTTTCCAAAATATCCACTTTTCGATGTTCCGGAAGCTGGATAAACTGCCCAGGAAGACTATTCCAAAAGCATTGATGATTGATTCGAAAATTTATATGTTATTCAGGATTGAAAACGATGAACAAACGGCGAGATCGTTTTACGTAACCCCGGGGATTTATTCTAAGGAAACAACGATTTACACAACAGATTCAATCACCCATCAATGGGTCAAAATACCCGCACAGATTTCGGCTGATATAAAAGAAAAAGCTTACCGGCTGTTTTCCATACAACCCGGTAAACAAATGACTATTCTTGTACAATGCAGTTATGCCCGTACAAATATTGCAACCCTGAATGCTTACCTGCTGAACCCTGCCTTTTTTTGATTATCATATCAATTTCATTCAAACACACTGGTTCGGAGTAAATACGTTTACGTTTGTACTTTGTGGTTTGCTGCTGATGATGCTGCTGTTTTCGCTTTCTAATTATGCCCAGAATTATAAAAGGGAATATTTATATTATTCTATTTATGCATTATGCATGGGTTTGTTACTGTGTTTAAAAGCCGTTTATTATAAACACTCAACGGGCTTCAGTTTCTTTTATGAAGAATACTTTGACTATGCCTTACAGATGATTGGCTATATTTTTTACATCGGTTTTACCCGTATGTTTTTAAATACCCCCGGAAAGTATCCTACCCTCAACCGCATGTTCATCACTGCTGAAATTGCACTGGCTGTTTTCCTCCTTGTATTTACAATTTTTTACTATGGAGGATATCCTTACCGCTTCTTATCTGCAACTGAAAATGCAAGTAAGTTCTTTTTGATTTTCCTTGGCATCATGTACATCATACTTGGAATTGTTGAACGCAACAGACTCATGAATTATTTATTGGGAGGAAATGTTGCCAATCTTGTTATGGGTGGTATTTCGCAATTCATGATCTCCTTCCCGGCAGCCAGTTTCCTGCCAACCAAAGGAATCTTCAGGCAGTCGCTGGTGTATTTTGAAGTGGGCATTTTCCTTGAACTGGTATTATTTCTCCTGGGTTTAACTTACAAGAATAAAATTGAGCTGATTGAAAAAGTAAAGATGGATGAAGCCATCAGGCAGGAAGGTGAGCGGCAGGAATATGAGAAACAAATTGCTGTATTGAGTGCCCAGCAGGATGAACGCAGCCGCATTTCTGCCGACATGCATGATGAGTTGGGAAGCGGTGTTACAGCCATCCGGCTGCTGAGCGAAATTGCCAGACAAAAAACAAAGGACAAGCCAGTTGAAGAAATTTCAAAGATTTCTTACAATGCCAATGAACTCATGACCAAGATGAATGCCATTATCTGGAGTATGAACCCGGGCAATGATTCAGTGAATGGCCTGGTTGCTTATATCAGATCCTATGCATCGGAATATCTCGAAAACTTTGATATACAATATCACATTATTGTACCATCAGAAATACCGGAGAAAGATGTGTCCGGCGTGAAAAGAAGAAACATTTTCCTTGTTCTGAAAGAATCACTTAACAATATAATGAAGCATGCCAATGCATCTGAAGTTACAGTGACGATACAATTCAATCATCAAATGGTAGTTGAAATAAAAGACAATGGAAAAGGAATTGACAGTGAGAAACTGAACCAGTTTGGGAATGGTTTAAAAAATATGCAGCGTCGTATGGAAAGTATTGGAGGCAGTTTCAATATAACATCACACAACGGCACAACCACTAAACTGGAAATCCCCATTTAAGAACGGGAAAGCTTGTTCACTCCCATAAATAAACATAACCATCCTGCAATAAAAGACACCCCGCCTAATGGTGTAATGGCGCCGATCCAGTTCATACTTTCAATGGAGGCAGCTTTAAAAAAAGTCATTGTGTATAGTGAGCCGCTGAACAAAATAATTCCTGCTATAAATAAATAGCCTGCTCTTGTAAACCAGTTGACAGCATTCTGCCTGCTGAGCAGGCTTGCAATTGCCAGAGCAAATACATGAAAGAAATGATACAATACACCTGTTTGATAAGTATGAATTGCTTTCTCATCAACCATTTCTTTCAGTGCATGTGCGCCAAATGCACCCAATGCAACTGCCAGTGCTCCCAGTAAAAAAGATAGTTTCAGAAAATTATTTGCCATGTCTTCTTATGATTTTTTGAAAATTGTCGGAGCTGATATGTCCGCCGGGTAAATGATACATTGCCTTTGCATAAAAGCTTTCACGCTGTGCTAATTTCTCTGCAATGAATTCTTCCAGCACTTCGTTATTTACATTCGCTATTAATGGTCTGGTTTCTTTTTCTTTCTGCAACCGCTGCGCCAGTTCTGCTGCAGAGCATTTGAGATAAATGGTTACTCCTGCATTATTCATTTGCTTCATGTTCTTATGAAAGCAGGGAGCACCGCCACCACAACTCAGGATAAAATTATCCTTCTTCAAAAAAGACTCCAACATCTCTTTTTCTATTTTTCGAAGCGCTTGCTCTCCTTTTTCTTCGAAAATGGCCGTTACCTTTTTCCATTCTTTTTTTTCAATCTCTTCGTCAAGATCGTAATGCTTTATGTCAAATGCTTCGCTCCACTTTGCACCCCAGTGAGTTTTTCCACTGCCCATAAATCCAATCAGGAAATAACGCATTTAGTTCTTGTTTACTGCGAAGTTAAATGAAAACTGTTCTTAATACCGACGAGACATACTAAATACTCCAATCAATCTAACTGAAACAGAATGCCTGTCGGTATTATGCCGGAAACTTGTGGTATAATTTATAAATCCAATTGGCATAACAGCATATACTTCCATTTAATCATCAGCACAAAAAAGCCCGTTGTTTTGCAACAACGGGCTGTATAAGAATATCAGTAAAGAATTACTTATTCTTCGCTTTTGCTTTCTTCAGCATCACTGTCTAACTTTTTCTTCAAGTCAGCAAGAATACCTAAATCACCAAGCGTAGTTTTCTCTACTTTGCTCTGTACGTCTTTCACCGCTTTCTTGGTACGTACAGCATCTGCCTGCTTTTCTTTCATCTCTGCATTCTTCTCTTCGGCAATTGCTTTTTCCCAAATGCGTGCATGACTGATTACTACACGTTTTTCGTTACGGTCGAATTCGATCACAACAAACTGTGCAGTTTCATCCTGCAATACCTGCTTGCCATCTTCCTTATTCAGGTGACGGTTAGGAGCGAATCCTTCGATACCATAAGGTAACTGAACGAGTGCGCCCTTGTCATCCTTCTTGGTTACATGACCTTCATGAATTGTTCCAATAGCGAATGTTTCTTCAAGCGCATTCCAGGGATCTTCTTCCAGCTGTTTGTGGCCTAACTGCAGTTTGCGGTTTTCCTTGTCAATGCTGAGGATCATAACATCAATTTCCTGACCAACCTTAGTGTACTCACCAGGATGATTGAAACGTTTTGTCCAGCTCAGATCACTGATGTGGATCATTCCACCAATACCAGCTTTCAGTTCAACAAACACCCCGTAAGGAGTGATGTTTTTAACCAATCCTTTATGCTTGCTTTCAACAGGGAATGTTTCTTCAATTGTGCTCCATGGATCCTGGCTCATCTGCTTAATGCTTAAGCTCATCTTACGGGCATCTTTATCAAGCGTTACAATTTTCGCTTCATGTTCGTCGCCCATTTTGAAGAATTCTTTTGCATTTACAGGAGTATTAGCCCAGCTGATTTCACTTACGTGAACCAGACCTTCAACACCCGGCATGATTTCTAAGAAAGCACCGTAGTCTTCAATGTTTACTACTTTACCTTTCAATGTATTTCCTTCAACGATGTCTGCACTCAGGGTATCCCAAGGATGCGGAGTCAATTGTTTCAGACCAAGGCTGATACGTTTTTTATCATCGTCGAAATCAAGAACTACAACATTCAGTTTCTGATCCATCTTCAGTACTTCTGTAGGATGGTTGATACGACCCCAGCTGATACCAGTGATATACAGCAAGCCATCAACACCACCAAGGTCAAGGAACGCACCGAACTCGGTAATGTTCTTGATAGTACCTTCCAGTACCTGACCTTTTTCCAGTTTACCCATGATCACTGCACGTTGCGCTTCAATATCGCTTTCAATCAGTGCTTTGTGACTTACAACAGCGTTCTTAATGGTTTCGTTAATCTTCACCACTTTAAACTCCATTGTTTTACCAACAAACTGATCGTAATCTGTTACCGGTTTCACATCGATTTGTGAACCTGGTAAGAATGTTTCCATTCCAAATACATCCACGATCAAGCCACCTTTTGTTTTGCTTGTAACTGTACCGGTAACAATTTCACCAGTTTTGTGTACTTCAACAATACGCTCCCATGCACGTGTAATACGGGCAAGCTTGCGGCTGAGGTGCAGGTTACCTTCCCTGTCTTCTTTTTCCACCACCATTACTTCAACAGTATCACCAACTTTAAAACCTGGTAAGTCTCTGAACTCGTTAAGAGAAACTAAACCATCACTTTTAAAACCGATGTTAACTACTGCATCTGTTTTGGTTAAGGCAACGATCTGGCCATCTACCATTTCGCCATCGTTCACCTGTTTGAATGTGCCATCATAAACAGCATCGTACTTTTCACGTTCTGCTTTGTTGTAAATAGCCACATTGCGTTTGTCACGGCTCCAGTCGAAATCATCATGTGCAGTTTGCACAAACACAGGTGCTTTTGTTGTCGCTGCAGATGCTTCAGTAACCTCGGTTACGGCAGCATTCTCCTGTGCATCAGCGTTTGAGTTAAGAATTTCATTTTCAGACATAAAATTGTCCCGATTTTGTTTTTTTGATTCGGGGGTGCAAAGATAGGGTAAAACCCTTTTGGGGCAGCGGTTTTGAGGGTAAAAAACAGGAAAAAGACAGGGTTGAAAATGTTAGCCTGTAAAGGGGTTGAATTACAGGGGTAAAGTACAGAACTGCATCGTAAAAAATGATTCCTGTAATTGTTCAAGCGACTGTAGATATCGTTCAAGACGCTGCAGAATGTAATAAAGGCAGTGCAGAATGAAAAAAAGACAGCGCAGCTGTGAATAAAGAAACTGCGGATGTGAATAAAGTTGTTGCAGATATCGTTCAAGACGCTGCGGAATGAAATAAAGGCAGCGCAGAATGAAAAAAAGGCAGCGTAGATGCCGTTCAAGACGTTGCAGCTATCGTTCAAGAGACTGCAGAATACGGTTTAAGTGCGTGGAAATGAGATTTTTATGGGGGAAATAGGCGTGTTGGCTCATGCGCCAGTTCCCTACGCCTTGGTTCGTGTCTCACGAACCAAACATGATAACCTTTCCGGTTCGTGAGACACGAACCGGGGCGTTGGCTATCGTTCAAGAGACTGTAGATTGCGGTTTAAGTTAGTGGGAATGAGTTTTTTATGGAGGAAACAGGGCTGTTAGTGCATGCGCCAGTTCTTTCTTTGTCACTTTTTGCTTGTCCAAAAAGTAACCAAAAAGGACCCCAGCAATCAATGTACCGCCTGATTGCTGGTTAACGCCCTGATGTTACTTTATTACTACTGTGGTGAATTGCTGTGGGATGTTTATTGAACATCCTCTCGGTAAGAGTTTGATTAAATGGGAAGTGTTTATTTAATAAGAATAAATATCGCTACGAAGACCGTCCGACCAGGTCATCAAGACGGGTAATCCATTATTACTTATGAGTTGCTGGAAGATTAAAGCAAGTAAAGTATTGCATCAGATGATTCCTTCCAATGCTGTGTGGCGGTTTCTCCGCAGGAACCCAATGATTCCTGCCATTGTGCTAAATCCACAACAGCCAATTGCCATGAGGCTCACTTCCCGATTGACGGATTGTCCGCTATAAATTCCAAATAGGGCCCATGCAATAACCAGTGCAAATGCAAGCTCACCTCTGAAATAACTAAACCAAAAAGCCAGTGAGGTTGCAACAGCAATCATGATACAACTCCAGATCCATTGCTCAAGCCCAAATCCATTCCAGTTAATATCAACCAGTAATGCCGATGTGTTTGCTATGGTTGCAACACAGATCCAGGCAAGGTAGATCACAAAAGGAACAACCAGCAGCCAGTAATCCCAGCCGGTAATTTGTTTTTGTGTTTTCTGCATTCTGTTATAAACAGCAATCAAAGTTCGTAATAACCATAACATGATGATCAATGATAAAACAACAAAGAGGTATTGCCAGAATATGATCCAGCTGGCATTTAATAAACAGGTTATAATGAATAAGGGCGCAATTTTTTTTGCATGTTGAAAAGCCGGACTGTGTTCATCCTTCTTCCACAATAACATTCCACTGTATATAACCCATACCAGCAGAAACAGGTAAATAACTCCCCAGATACTGAATGTAAAACCGGCGGGCACAAACAGGTTGGGATACATGGCACTCACTTCTGCCGTGGTATATCCATTCATGGGCAAACTATTAGCCAATGCATTTACAATAATCATGATGATAAAAAGATGGACTGTAAAACGGCAATTAACTTTGTATTCTGCAGCATAGAATTTTATTTCAGTTGAAAGATAAATTATTTTCTGAGTAGAAAGGCTTTTGCAACAAAATGGAGTAAGAATGATATACAGAAAAGTCCTGAGTTGCAAACTCAGGACAGCCATTCAACTTTCTATTGTTTCTTGAACATTACGGACAGCAAGGGTTGCAAACTCAGAACAGCCATTCAACTTTCTATTATTTATTGAACATTACGAACAGCAGAGGGTCAAGTAAGTTTCTTTTCCTTTTTTATTTCTTCTGAGTGTTTATTAAAAGCTTTGATTCCTTTGTCAATAAACTTGATGACATTGTCTGCTGTTTTTTTGTCTGCCTGTATTTTGTCCTTCTGATTAATTATGGAAAAGAAAACTTTTTGCACAAGTTCATTACTCTTTGAGATTTCGCCGGTCAAGACCTTTATTTCAAGCCCCCCTGATTTATTGGTACTTGTTGTTACTGATACTTCAAAGTCAATAGTGTCGTCAACAACATAGTCGCCTGATAGACCAGAGTTAATTTCTTCAACGACCTTCCGAATAAATTCTTGTAACCGAATTTCCATTATTTAAATTTTAATGCGTCTGCTTTGTCTATACCACCGTCATGAAAGTTGAAAATAATACCTTCAGCTTGTGGAAATTGTTCTTTGATCTTTTTTATTAACAGATCTCTTGCATGTTGGTATTGTCCGGTTCCTGGGGTTTTCCTCACATCTTTTTTTGTTAATTCCACAGTGCCTAAATAGTCGTAAGGCAAAACAGGTTTTGAATTTACAAACAAAAAGCAACCATTTATTTGGTCAACCTCGGCGGAGCTTTTATTTGCTTGGTAAGTCGCAATGTTAAATGCGACCATAAATGTCAAGAAAAGTCCAATAAGAATGCCTAATAAACCTTTTTTCATTTTTTTAATATTTAAAGTGCAAAAATGATCTATATTTTTAATATTTGAAATTAGTTAAAATGTTGCAATATTCTTTCAGGCTACTGTGGTATAATCATTCTACCATGATTTTTTTGTTTTACTCCGCCTGGGTTCGTGTCTCACGAACCAATTTTAAAGATCAGTACAAGAAGAACTGCCATAATAAGGATTTCCTGTGTGCCTAAAATTCAGAGTAAATTAAGCATAGTTATTTATTTTTTTAATGCCGGAATTTGTTTTGAAAACATTTTTAGTATGGTACTGCCGTAACCGGCCCAAGTCCAATGCTTGTACTTCCTGAAGGTTTTTCTATTCGCATCTCAAACTCCTTTGTTGAATGCGCAGGGAAATAATCATAAATAGTATAGTTGGCACTTTTTATCAGAGTTTTAGTTGCGCTGTAAAAATCAACTTGAATAGTAACGTCTTTATAATTAGCAACAGTTGCACTGTTTGCTACTTCGCCTTCTATGACAAACTTTTTACCAAATATTGTTGGTCTGAAATTGCCAGATGTTTTTAAAAAATTGACAGGGTTTGCCTTCTCTATTTCTTCAACAGTCATGACTTTTTCCTGATAACTATCCATGCCCGCATTAAACAGCCCGGAACCTTTATTATCGTTATAGTTTACAACCATTGCTATAATCACAATAATTAAGAATAAGGATGCAACTATCATCAATACTTTCCAGAAAATAGGGGTGCTCTTTTCTTATGGGAAGCAGAAATTGTGTGATATGATGGTTGAATAGCAATTGGTGTTTCAAATTGTGCAGCCTGTTGAAATGCTGGTGATACTAACTTCAATGGGGGAGGTATTGGCAGTAGAATGCGTTTTAATTCTTCAATTTCTCCGGCAGTTGTCCACTCAGTTAATCCTTCATACCAAATAGAGGTGTCTTTTGAAATGTTTTTTGATTTTAGTTCTTCAATGTCAAATGGACCTGATTGGTTTGCACCATCGTGGAGGAAGTACTTTTTCATAGTGAATTTTGGTTTTAAGAATAGCAAGATAGCTATGAAAAGTGTATAAAACAATACTTGCAACTGGAAAAGAAGGCATTGTATGCGCAATGTCTCTCGCAAGGGACATTGCTACAAAAAAATCGTTCAGTCCGCTTGAAGCCCGCCGACCGGTTTGCCTGTTGCCCACAGACGCTGCGGTCTGGGTCGAAGACATGAAAAGAGAACGTACAAGAGTGCGATGCAACAGTTGATGCTATGAAATACAAAAGCTGATAACAAAAAATGTATTACACGGTTCTATTTCCAGAGTGCATACGCTTTTGCCAGCAAAGGCATTAACAGCACTGCTCCCAAACTCCACCAGGCTCCAAAAAACCACCAAACAATTATGCCAATTGTTAACAGGTAAAACGGATATAAAAATGCAAGGAGAACAAAGTGAATACTGTCGTAATACTGATCGAATTTGAATTTCCATGCAATGCGCTGCAAGGGGAAATAGAAAATGATATGTGTAAGAACCGCTAACATTGCGGGTAAGAACAACAGCAGTTTAGGTACCGATGCAGGAACTTTGTGTTTGACTGTTGAGAGCTGCTGTAACTGTAACTCATTCTGTTTATTAATGGCGAGCATGGCTGCACCATTTTCTGTATTTCCGTTTAAAACTTCTTTGCCAAAGGGATCGCCGAAATTAACATCGATCTCTTTGGGGAACTGATCGAAAGAACTGTAACGCAACCATACGGGTAATAATTTTACATCGAGTCCATCGGCCCAGGCCTGCAGTAACATACGTGGCGCTCCTTTTTTTTAAGGGCGTTTGCAGAGTTGTTTGATGAATACACATGCCTTCTACAAAAATCATTACATGTTCGCCACGCTTTAAGATTTGCCGAACTTCTTCAAAGGTTGCATCGTTATTGGAAAGCTGGCCTTTGCCATCGCTCTTACGGTAAACGGGAATCATATTAACAGAACGGAGAATGGCCCTTGCAACGGGATGTTTGAAAACTCCGCTGCGGGTAATGAAATGAACCCGGTGGCTCATTAATCCGCCAACAATAATTGCATCGAGAAAAGAGTTGGGATGGTTCGTGCCGAGAACCATAGGTGTTTCTACTTTTAACATCTGCGGGTTATAAATACTTATGCGTTTGGAATATAACCAGAGCGTAAAACGTGTTATTGCTTTTACAAATAAATACATCAGGTTTCGAAATGAAGTTAGGCGGCAAATTAAGGGAAATAATTGAACAGAGTGCGGGCTATGAGCAGTGTTTACTCTGATTTTCGTTTCAAGAAATCTGAATTAAACAGCCATTGACCGAATGGCTGCTATCAGCCTGTCGAGATCTTTTGTGGATGTGTACACATGCGGTGTTACACGTACACCATGAATATTTTCCCAATCAATGGCAACGGTATGGATTTTATGTTTTGTGTGTAATGTTCCGGCCACCTCAGCGGGTTTCATTCCTTCAATGGCAATATTGGAAATGGCGCAATAAAACTGTTTATTTTTTGGCTGAAGAAAGGAAACACGTTTGAGATCGCTTACCCTGCTGTTCCAGTAATCGGTTAAATAACGCAGACGGTCTTCTTTGCGTTTGGAGCCGATGACATTTTGAAAATCGACTGCATTGCCAATGGCCATTTCGCTTGCAAAAGATCTTGTACCAAGTGATTCAAACTTGCGGATATCAGTACCATCGGGTTCATTATTACTGAGCAGTGCCCAGATGTTTTTGATCTTTTCTTTTTTGATCCACAACAATCCGCTGCCGAATGGCGCACATAACCATTTGTGTAATGAGGTAGCAAAATAATCGCAACCCAGATCAGGAATTTTAAAATCGGTATGGGCAAATGAATGGGCACCATCGCCGATTACTTCAATGCCACGTTTGTGTGCTTCATCCGCAATTTTCCGAATAGGAAGAAACTGACCTGTCCAGTTAATAAGATGGGTTACATGTACAATTTTTGTTTTGGAAGTAAATGCTTTTACATACTGCTGCAAAATGGCATCATCGTTTTCTTCCGGCAAATTTAAATTGAGCCAAACTAATTTTATTCCATCCCTTTTTTCCCGCTGCTTCCAGGCATTGATCATATTGGGATAATCCTGTTTGGTTAAAACCACTTCATCACCGGCTTTTAAATTCAAACCAAAGATGACGGTATTCAGCCCTTCTGTTGCATTGCGGTTGATGGCTAATTCTTCTGCATCGCATCCTGCAAGCTCAGCCAACTTTCCACGCAAAGCTTCACGGCCTTCATCTAATGTGCGCCACATATAATAAGAGGGTGCTTCATTGCTGAATTGATAAAAACGGATATGTGCATCCTGCACTACTTTCGGTTGCGGACTTACTCCACCATTGTTGAGATTTAATAAATTGGGCGATACAGTATACTGTTCTTTTACCCATCCCCAGAAATCTTCATCGGTTAATGCTTCATCAGGATGAAGTGACTGAAACTGCTGATACTTTTTTCTGCTTCTTTTGCAAACAATGAATTGGTGAGAGGCAAAAATGTAAACGCACCTGTAGTGGCGGTGAGATTTCGTAAGAAATTTCTGCGGGATGAAGACATGGTGATTGGTTTGCTTAAAGTTAAGGATAGAAACTGTAGAAAATAACTTTGCCAAAGTTTTAGAAGCTCTTGCTTGTTTATCAATCAGGTTGAACTTTGGTAAAGTTTATAAAAGTGTTTCTATTTCAAGGCAGCAATTGTTTTGCCGGCAATAAATCCGCTGGTCCAGGCATGCTGAAAATTGAAGCCGCCGGTAATACCATCCACATCAAGAATTTCACCGGCAAAGAATAATCCCGGTTGCAGTTTGCTCTGCATTGTGTTGGGGTCAACCTGTTTCAGATCAACTCCGCCTGCTGTCACAAATTCTTCCTTAAAAGTTGTTTTGCCCTTTACATGAAATTCATGAGCAGTTAACAACTGTATCAATTTGTTTTGTTCTTTCGATGGAAGATCGGCCCAGCGTCCTTCTTCTTTTACACCTGCTTCCTGCAGCAGAAATTGCCAGAGCCTGTTTGGCAGTTGAAATAAATTATTGTTGATGATTTTTTGCGAACCGTTTTGTTTGCGGATCAACTGCAGTTCATCTTTCAACTCCTGTTCTTTTTTATCATTTAACCAGTTCACTAAAATTGTAAAGTCATAACCCTTTTCCTGTAACTCTCTTGCACCCCAGGCTGATAATTTTAATACGCAGGGACCGCTCATTCCCCAATGAGTAATGAGTAAAGGGCCGGTGTTTTTTAATTTGGTTGATTGAATTTTAATTGTTGCATCGGGCACACTTACTCCCATCAGTTTTGTAATGGGATGATTGGGAATATTAAAAGTGAATAATGATGGAACTGGTGCAATAATACTGTGCCCTGTATTTTTCAGCCAGTCAAATTGCTGTAGTTTTGGAAAACCTCCACTGGCAATACAAACAAAATTTGCTTCGAGTACTTCTTCACTGCTGAGCTTTATCGTCCATTTATCGTTTTCTGATTTTACATCTTTCACTTCCCTGTTCATCAATATTTCCACGCCGTAAGTATTCACTTCTTTCAGTAAACAATCAATGATTGTTTGCGATGAATTGGTTACTGGAAACATTCTTCCGTCAGCTTCTGTTTTTAACTTCACTTCTCTCTCTTCAAACCATTCAATGGTATTGGTTGTAAAAAATTGGTGAAATGCTTTTCGTACAAAATGTTCACCACGGGGATAACGTTTGCTCAACTCAGCTATTTCAAAACAGCTGTGCGTTACATTACAACGACCGCCACCGCTAACTTTCACTTTCGATAAAAGTTTGTTTGATTTTTCCAGCAGGGTCACGTGTAATGAAGGATTTAATCTGGCTGCATTTACTGCACAGAAAAAACCGGCAGCACCACCACCAATCACAATTAATTTCTTACCGGTTTTATTATCTGGCATACATGCGTTCTATTTCATCATCATTAAAGCGGCCATTGTTTCAATTCCATTCCAGAAATTCTGTAACCGGATATTTTCATTCTCTGCATGCTGGTTATTATCATGATTGGCAATAGGAACTGAAATCGTTTTTGCATTGAGATATTTTTCAAATAAAAATAATGGGAGACTCCCTCCGGCAGTGGGCATTAAAACAATGGGCTCTGTACTTGTTGATTGTACCGCAGCAATTACTTTTTTTGCAATGGGAAGATCCATCGGGGTTTTCTGCGCATTGTAACCACTGCTCAGTTCTATTTTTGCAATTTTATCATACTTGCCTCGCTCTTCTTCAGTAGGTTCTGCTGCTGTAATATAATAACCCTGGCTCCTGATATGTTCAACTACACGTTGCTGCTGCTTTTTCCAATCGTTCCCTGCAACAAGCCGCAAATCAAGAACTGCTGTTGCAGTTGTTGGTATAACATTGCTTGCATTCTTACCAACATTGGCACTGTTCATTCCATTGATGTTCAATGATGGAAGCCCGATTGATTGTGCCAGGTTATACTCTTTCATTTCCCGTTTACTGAATCCCAATTCTTTTTTCATTTGTTCGTCCACAGGTGGAATTGCTTCGAGGGCTTTCTTTTCCATTTCACTCAATGGAATAACATCAGCATAGAAATCTTTAATTGTAATATTCCCATCTTTATCTTTCATAGAAGCTAAAAGCTGTACCAGCATCATGGCAGGATTAGGAGCCCAGTTTCCATAATGACCACTATGAAGCGGACGTTTAGAACCATACACTGTTACTTCCACATGTGCATCGCCTCTTACACCAAACACCACTTGCTTCTTACCCGATTGATGAACAGGCCCATCGCAAATAAGCCACAGATCGCTTTGTAATAAAGTTTTGTATTGCTGTAAAATTTCGTGCAGAAAATCAGAACCTTTCTCTTCCTCGCCTTCAAAAAAGAATTTGATGTTCACCGTTGGTTTCATACCACTCTTTGTAATGGCATCATACGCATTTAAAATCGCCATCACACCAGCTTTATCATCGCTTGCACTTCTTCCATAAATTCTCCATTGCGGATCATATGCCTTATCAACAGAAGGGAAATCAATGATACTTCCGTTTTGCTCCAGTGAATTAGTAAGCAGCTTTGGTTCAAATGGAGAAAGTCCTTTTGCCCACTGTGCTGCATTCACCGGTTGCCCATCGTAATGCGCATAGAAGATAATTGTTTGCGTTGCACCCGGCGTTATTACTTCGCCATAAACAGCGGGCACCGTTTTATTTGTTGCAGGTACCAGTAACTGTACATTGGCAATTCCCCGTTTCTTCATAGCGTCCATAATAAACGCTGCATTTTTATAGATGCCTGCTGAGTCACCCACAATATTGGGTAACTTCAGAAAAGAAACAAATTCAGAAATGATGGAGTGCTCATTGGCCTGCCTGTACTGCCTCACCTTTAATTGCTGAGGACTTTGTGCTAATAAAAAATGAGTGGAGCAGAATGCAACACTCATGATCAATATTGTTTTTTTTATCATACGCTTCTGTTAGAAACGTAAATTAATGAATTGGATCAGTAATAGGAACTATCAAGGTTTGTATTTGCTTTCTCGGCTGCTTCAATAGCAGCAAAAGAAGAGAGGATATCAGCCTTCCCTTTCTTTACACACACATCATGCTCATAGTGTGCAGAAGGTTTTCCATCAGCTGTTCTGATTGTCCATCCATCTTCATCATGAAACACCTCTTTTACTCCAAGGTTGATCATTGGTTCAATGGCAATCACTGTGCCTTCTTTTAATTTAGCACCCGTTCCACGTTTGCCAAAGTTGGGCACCTGCGGATCTTCGTGCAGGTTTCGTCCAATACCATGACCAACCAATTCTCTTACCACACCATAACCATGCTGCTTCTCTGTATAATCCTGTATGGCAAATGCAATATCACCTGTGCGGTTACCATGCACTGCTTTCTCAATCCCTTTGTATAAAGATTCCTTTGTTACACGAAGCAATTGCTTTACTTCATCTGTTGTGCTTCCAATAATAAATGTATAAGCACTATCACCATGATATCCGTTCATGAATACACCTACATCTACAGAAACAATATCACCATCTTTCAATACCTTATTCGTAGGAAATCCATGTACCACTGCATCGTTAACCGATATACAGCTTGCATATGGATAACTGTTCTGATAATTTTTAAAATTAGGTACAGCTCCATGATCCAGGATAAACTGCTCCAGCTTCGCATCTACCTGCATGGTTGTAACTCCAGCTTTCAGGAATTTAGCAGCTTCAGCAATTGCTTCGCCTACCAGCAAAGCACTTTTGCGGATCAATTCAATTTCAAGTGGAGACCGATAGTGAATCATAAATTCTGTATTAAAAAACCCCGGCTTTTTTGCCAGGGCTTTATGTATTTCAATTCGTTTATTAAATAGCTGATGAAGATACTGTCTGGCGCCCCTGTATCTTACCGCCCTTCATCAAACCATCATACTGCCTCATGAGCAAATGTGTTTCTATTTGTTGCAGGGTATCTAAAATTACACCTACCATGATCAGCAGTGAAGTGCCACCAAAGAAAGTAGAGAAACCACTGGTTACACCTAAGTTCTTTGCAATACCCGGCATTATACCAACAATAGCAAGGAAGATAGCCCCCGGTAATGTGATACGATCCATGATCTGTCCAATATAATCTGCAGTAGGCTGTCCTGGTTTTACACCCGGAACAAAACCATTATTCTGTTTTAAGTTGTCAGCAATTTGTTTTGGATTAAAGATCAAAGCTGTGTAAAGGAATGTAAATCCAATTACAAGAATTGAATAGATAACCATGTACCAGACATTTCCATGATCACTCAATGTAGCTGCTACACCTTTTGTTGCATTAAACCCTGTAAGTAAAGTTGGCAGGAACATAATTGCCTGGGCAAAGATGATCGGCATTACACCTGAACTGTTCACTTTAATTGGAAGGAACTGGCGTGCACCACCAAACTGACGGTTACCCACAATTTGCTTGGCATAGTTGATAGCGATCTTTCTTACACCCTGTACAAGAATAATCAATCCCATAATAATGGCAACCAGTACTGCAATTTCAATCATGAACTTCAGCAAACCACCACCTGCTGTATTTGATTTTGCATCAAACTCAGCTGCAATAGATGCAGGGAAACGTGCAAGAATACCAATCATGATGATGAGTGAAGTACCATTACCTAACCCTTTATCGGTAATACGTTCGCCCAACCACATTACAAACAATGTACCTGCAGTTAAAACAATTGTAGTAGATAACCAGAAAAAAGGAGTAAATGAAGTTAAGATAGCACCGCCTGCAATTTCAGGACTCTTCAGGTAAGTTACATAAGCACTTGCCTGGAAGATGGTAACAATTACTGTGAGGTATCTTGTCCACTGATTGATCTTCTTACGTCCGCTTTCACCTTCTTTCTGCATCTTCTGCAACTGAGGCACCATAATGCTCATCAACTGCATAAAGATTGACGCAGAGATATAAGGCATGATACCTAATGCAAAAATGGAAGCGCTTGAAAAGGCACCACCTGCAAATGAATCAAAAATTCCTAATATACCTTCTTTCGCTTTTGAGTTAAGCTGTTCTAATCCATTAGGATCAACACCCGGCAAAACAATATGTGAACCCACACGGTATACCAGCAGCAATAAAAGAGTGTAAACAATCTTTGATTTTAACTCTTCAATGCTCCAGATATTCTTTAGGGTTTGTATGAGTTTTTTCACTTGGAAATTTCTTTTTTAAATAATTGCTGAAAAGAAAAAGACGCATTTTCATGCGTCGGACAAATATCGGTAAAAATTACTTCACTATTTCAACGCTTCCACCGGCTGCTTCAATCGCAGCTTTTGCTTTTTCACTCAATGCGTTTACCTTGAAAATAATCTTTGTTTTGATTTCACCGTTTCCAAGAATTTTAATTCTGTCGGTACGGCTGATCAAACCATTGATGTAAAGGTTTTCAAGAGAAAACTCAGTCAAACCGTATTTTTCAGTGATTACTTCAACCTGTCCTAAATTGAATACACGGTATTCAACACGATCAGGATTCTTGAAGCCACGTTTTGGAACACGACGCTGAATTGGCATCTGTCCACCTTCGTGAGCCATTTTACTTTTATAACCCGCACGGCTCTGGCCGCCCTTGTTACCTTTTGTTGATGTACCACCCTTACCGGATGCTTCACCACGACCAATACGTTTTTCTTTGTGAGTTGAACCTTCAGCAGGTTGTAAATTGTGCAGTTTCATTTGCTTTTATTTTGTACTTACGCTCCGAAAGCATTCGGAGCTCGCTTTTTTACGAAATTAATTATGCTAATTCTTCAATCTTAAGTAAGTGATTCACTTTGTGAATCATACCCAGGATCTGAGGAGTTCCAACTACCTCGTTGGTAGAATTGGTCTTGTTCAAACCAAGTGCTTTCAGCGTTTGCTTCTGGCGCTCAGGTCTGTCAATCGGGCTTTTTACTAAAGTGATTTTTATCTTTTTCATTGCATTAAGTTGTAAGTGGTAAGTGTTAAGTCGTAAGTTCTAAAACTTAAAACCTATAACTTATTACTTTTTTATCCGTTAAATATTTTCTTTAATGACAGATTACGTGTTCTTGAAACATTCAGTGGCTCACGTAACATCGCTAATGCTTTGAAGGTAGCTTTTACCACGTTGTGTGGATTAGCTGAACCCAAAGATTTTGCTAATACGTCAGTAACACCTGCACTTTCCAGTACAGCACGCATACTGCCTCCGGCGATTACACCAGTACCATGAGCAGCTGGTTTGATAAACACTTTAGAAGCACCTTCTTTTGCCAGCTGATCGTGAGGAATAGTTCCTTTCATTACAGGAACTTTGATGAGATTTTTCTTCGCATCTTCAATTCCTTTTGTAATAGCCATCTGAACTTCTTTGGCTTTACCAAGACCATGACCTACCACACCATTCTCATTTCCTACCACCACGAGGGCAGAGAAACTGAAGGCACGACCACCTTTGGTAGTTTTAACAACACGGTTGATAGAAACTACTTTTTCTTTCAGTTCCAGATCACCTGCCTTTACTTTGTTTGTAATTACTTTCGACATTTATATTGTATTAAATGTTTACGATTGATTAGAATTTTAATCCGCCTTCACGGGCTCCTTCAGCAACTGCTTTAACACGGCCGTGGTATAAGAAACCACCGCGGTCAAATACAACTGTTAACAGACCCAGCTCAGAAGCTTTGCGTGCAATTGCTGCACCAACTAATTTGCTTGACTCAAGCTTCGTTACTTTCTGTGCTTTGATGTCTTTATCTCTTGAAGATGCTGCTGCAATTGTTTGACCAGTTACATCATCAATCAACTGAACATAAATATCAGAGTTACTGCGAAACACACTTAAGCGTGGTTTTTCAGCTACACCGGCAACTTTCTTGCGTACGGCGAAACGGATCTTTTGTCTCCTGATTGTTTTACTACCTGTCTTCATTTCTGTTTATTTATATTTCCTGATGCTGCCAGGAAATTATTTACATTTTATTTACCTGCTGCTTTACCTGCTTTACGACGAACTACTTCACCGAAGTATTTCACACCCTTTCCTTTGTATGGTTCAGGTTTGCGTAAGCTGCGGATCTTTGCAGCAACAGCACCGATAAGCTGTTTGTCAATACCATCCAGTGTAATCATTGGGTTCTGACCTTTTTCCTGTGCAGTAGCAACTTTGAGTTCGCTCGGAACTTCAAAAATGATATTGTGAGAAAAACCTAATGCGAGGTCAAGAACATTACCCTGGTTAGCAGCTTTATAACCCACACCCACCAGTTCAAGCTTCCTCTGAAAACCTTCTGTAACACCTTTCACCATGTTTGAAACCAGTGAGCGGTACAAACCATGCATTGCACGGTGACGGCCCTGATCTGTTGGACGGTTAAATGTTACATGATCACCAACCACTTCAACAGTGATATCACGATCAATATGTTCTGTCAATACACCTTTGGGCCTTTTACTGTAACCACATTATCGCTTCCCACTGTAATGGTCACTCCTTGTGGAATTATAACGGGCTGTTTACCTATACGGGACATAAAATCTGTTTTAAACTATTTATTATTTGCGTTGTTGACCGGTCAGCTTCGTATAGTTTCAGCTTAATGTATCAGCAACAATTTCTTTTCTTAGTAGATGTAGCACAAAACTTCACCACCAACATTTCCTGCTTTCGCCTGCTTATCAGTCATTACACCTTTTGATGTACTGATGATGGCAATACCTAAACCATTCTTTACACGACGGAAATCTTCCGGTTTTGAATACTGACGTAAACCCGGACGGCTGATTCTTTCCAATGCCTGGATAGCAGGAACACGTGTTTGAGGATCGTACTTGAGGGCTATTTTAATAACACCCTGTTTGTTATCATCTTCAAACTTGTACTTTAAGATATAACCCTGTTCGTATAAAATTTCAGTAATACGCTTCTTAAGATTAGATGCAGGAATTTCAACAATTCTGTGCCCTGCCATCTGTGCATTTCTTACACGTGTGAGAAAATCTGCAATAGGATCTGTAACCATTTTATTCTTTAATTGAATGATTTAAAATTTGTTTTCTAATATGTGCATCATATTCAATACCTGCACATCATCCCACCCGGGATTGGCTTCTTACCAGCTTGCTTTTTTAACACCTGGTATCTGCCCGTTCAATGCCATATCACGGAACATGATACGGGAGAGACCGAAATAACGGATATATCCTCTCGGACGACCTGTTAACTGGCAACGGTTTTTCAAACGTACCGGAGATGCATTCTTTGGCAATTCATCCAAACCTGCATAATCGCCGGCAGCTTTCAGGGCAGCACGCTTTGCAGCATACTGAGCCACCATTTTCTCTCTTTTGTTTTGACGGGCTGTTATTGATTTCTTAGCCATAATTTATAATTAATCTTTTTTAGCATTTTTGAAAGGCATTCCCATTTCTTTCAGCAGTTCGTATGCTTCTTCGTTGGTAGATGCGCTTGTTACAAAAGTGATATCAAGACCGGTAATTTTATTCACCTTGTCAATATCAATTTCAGGGAAAATGATTTGCTCGGTAACGCCCATAGTATAGTTACCACGGCCATCAAACGATTTATCATTTACACCTTTAAAGTCACGTACTCGTGGAAGTGATGCAGAAATTAATCTGTCGAGGAATTCATACATATTTACACCACGTAATGTAACACGGGCGCCAATAGGCATTCCTTTACGCAACTTAAAGTTGGAGATATCTTTCTTTGAAGATGTTGCAACTGCTTTTTGTCCGCTGATGGTTGTCAGCTCTTCAATAGCAATATCAACCAATTTCTTGTCGTTCACCGCTCCGTTAACGCCACGGTTTAAGCAGATTTTTTCCAGCTTTGGAACCTGCATGATGCTTTTGTAACCAAAACGTTTCATTAAAGCAGGTACAACTTCTGATTTGTACTTGTTTACTAAACGGGGTTCGTATTTTGTTGTGCTCATGATCTTCTTGTTTTAACCTTAGTTCAAATTATTTAACAGGTTGTCCTGATTTTTTTGAAACCCTTACCAGCTTTCCGCTTTCACGGCTGCGCTTTACTTTAGTGGCCTGCTTACCATCCCACAACATCACATTTGAAATGTGGATGGGTGCTTCTTTTTTTACAATACCACCTTTTGTATTCTGAGCCGACGGCTTAGTGTGCTTGGTTACAATGTTTACACCTTCAACCAGTACACGTGCTTCATCCGGAAATACTTCCAGGATGGTGCGTGGCTTTTTTACATCTTTATCATCACCGGCAATTACAACTACTGAATCGCCTTTCTTGATGCTAAACTTGGGTTTAAATCTCTTACTCATTTTTTTCGCTTTATGCTTAGTGCTGAACGTTCAGCTAAACTTTATTGTCTTATGCTGCAGGCAATACACCCTCAGCGTTTGGCTTTCTTACAATACTTCAGGAGCCAGTGAAATAATTTTCATGTATCCTTTATCACGCAATTCTCTTGCTACCGGCCCGAAGATACGTGTACCACGGGGCTCATCAGAAGCATTCAGAATTACAACTGCATTATCATCAAAGCGGATGTAAGAACCATCCCTGCGGCGTAATTTGTTTTTGGTACGTACAATAACAGCTTTTGCTACTGTACCTTTTTTGATACCACCACACGGTAATGCATCCTTTACCGTTACTACAATCTTATCGCCAATCTTTGCATAATCCTGGCCGCTGTTTCCCAATACTTTGATACAAAGAACTTCTTTTGCACCACTGTTATCGGCTACGTTTAATCTGCTTTCTTGCTGAATCATTTCTTTAAACTTTAAACTCTTGGTTGTAAAAACTTTGAGTATTTAAAAATTTTATTCTGTTGCAGAGGCTTTGGTATTAACACCGGAAGCATGCAGCATATTTTATTTTGCTTTCTCAACAACTTCCACCAGTCTCCAGCGCTTTGTTTTGCTCAGGGGACGGCTTTCCATGATTTTTACAGTATCGCCGATACCGCACTCATTCTTTTCATCATGAGCATGGAACTTAGTCGTTTTCTTAACGAACTTACCGTAGATGGGGTGTTTCACTTTACGTTCAACCGCTACTGTAATGGTTTTATCCATTTTGCTGCTGGTTACAACACCTGTCTTCGTTTTGCGCAAATTTCTTTCTAACATTTTTCGCTTTTTTTCTTTTCGTGGAACCAATGGCGCCACTGTTTATTCAATGGATTATTTACCCAATTGTTTCGTTCTTAATTCTGTTTTTAAACGGGCAATATCACGGCGAAGGCCACGGATGCTCACGGGATTCTCCAGGGGAGAAATAGCGTGTGCAAACTCCAGCTTTTTTAAACGCATTTCATCTTCTTTAATGCGTGCTGCGAGATCTGTAACATTCAGCTCTTTTATGCTCTTTAAATAATCAGTTGTCTTTGTTGCCATGTTAATCAGTTTAATCAGTTCAGCTTATAATTACGCCATTAAATCTCTGCGTACAATGAATTTTGTTTTGATGGGAAGCTTCTGTGCTGCTAATGCCATTGCTTCTTTTGCTACTGCTTCAGTTACACCATCAGCTTCAAACAAAATACGTCCCGGCTCAATAACAGCAGCCCATCCTTCAGGGTTACCTTTACCTTTACCCATACGTACTTCAGCAGGTTTACGGGTAATGATCTTATCAGGAAACACACGAATCCACACATTACCTTCACGCTTCATAGCACGTGTCATTGCCTGGCGGGCACTTTCAATCTGGCGGTTTGTTAACCAGATAGGTTCTAATGCTTTTAATGCATATGACCCAAATGAAATGCTGTCTCCACGCTTGGCCACTGCACGAATACGACCTTTTTGCTGTTTTCTGTGTTTTGTTCTTTTCGGCTGTAACATTGCTAAAAATATTTCTTGTTACTGTTTGTTATGTTGTTCGTACTTCTTACTTCGTATCTCGTACTTGTATGAATACTTGTCTTAATTATCCTTTTCTGCTGTCTCTGCGTTGTCCACCACCTCCGCCACCACGACGGTCATCTCTTCTTTCACCACCTCTGTGACCACCACCATGTTCTTCACGACGGTCTTTTCTGTCACTCACTTCACTCTTACCACCAATGAAATTCGGGTTCAGATCACGCTTGGTTAATACTTCACCTTTACAGATCCATACTTTGATACCGATTTTACCATACACTGTTAAAGCAAACAGGTTAGCATAATCAATATCCATACGGAATGTATGTAATGGAGTACGGCCCTGCTTAATTTCTTCGGTACGTGCAATTTCAGCACCGGCTAAACGGCCACTTACTTTCACTTTAATACCTTCCGCACCCATACGCATTGCAGATGCAATTGCCATCTTCACAGCACGCTTATAGTTGATACGGTTTTCAATCTGGCGTGCGATTGTATCAGCAACAATTGTTGCGTCAACTTCCGGACGACGGATTTCCAAAATATTTATCTGTACATCTTCTTTACCTGTAAGCTTCTTTAATTCTTCTTTGATACGATCAACCTCTCCACCACCTTTACCAATGATAATACCTGGTTTTGAAGTGTGAATGGTTACAATCAATTTGTTGAGTGTACGCTCAATCACAATCTTAGAGATACCACCTTTATTGATACGTGCATTCAGATAAGTTCTGATCTTGTTGTCCTCAATCAGTTTGCCGGCGTAGTCTTTTTTACTACCATACCAGTTGCTATCCCATCCGCGGATGATCCCTAACCTGTTACCAATTGGATTTGCTTTCTGACCCATAGAATGGTTTAATTAGTTTTATCAATAATTTTTTTATCTACTATAATGGTTACATGGTTGCTGCGCTTTCTTACTCTGTAAGCACGCCCCTGTGGTGCAGGACGTAAACGCTTTACCATGCGTGCACCATCAACAAAAATTGTTTTCACAATCAGTGATGAGTCAGCTGCACTTTGTCCACTGTTCTTTTGCTCCCAGTTATTGATGGCACTTTTTAATAATTTGCCCAGGGGAGTGGCAGAATGCTGTGGGTGAAACTCCAGTAATGCCAGAGCCTTTTCTACATCCAATCCACGAATTACATCAGCCAGCAAACGCATTCTGCGTGGCGATGTGGGATAATTTCTGAGTTTTGCTACTGCTTCCATTTGTTTTATCTTTTCATATTAACGCTGTACGCTTAAAGTTGCAACACCTTAAACTTCGAACGCTAACCGTTATTATGCAATCTTCTTGCTTGAGTGTCCTTTAAAGTTTCTTGTTGGTGCAAATTCACCTAATTTATGGCCTACCATAAATTCTGTTACATAAACAGGGATGAATTTGTTTCCGTTATGCACTGCGAACGTGTGGCCAACAAAATCAGGAGTAATTGTAGAACGGCGACTCCATGTTTTAATGACACCTTTTTTTGATTTGCCTTCGTTGATCGCTAACACCTTTGTTTCGAGGTGAGATGCTACATAAGGACCTTTTTTAATCGAACGAGCCATGTTATTATTTAATAAATTTTCTCGATTTCTGATTTTATTACTTCGCTGGTTTGCTGCCATCCTTACGCTGAAGAATGAGCTTGTTAGAACCTTTATGCTTCGTACGTGTTTTCTGTCCTTTAGCATATTTACCGGTTCTGCTTCGTGGATGACCGCCGCTTGAACGACCTTCACCACCACCCATTGGATGATCAACAGGGTTCATTGCTACACCACGTGTACGTGGACGAACACCTTTCCAACGGTTAACACCGGCCTTACCAGCTGTTTCAAGACTGTGATCATTGTTTGATACCACACCAACTGTTGCATAACAATTGATCAGGATCTTACGAAGTTCACCACTTGGCATTTTCAATACAGCATACTTTCCTTCTTTGTTGGTTAACTGTGCGCTTGTACCTGCACTGCGTACCAATTTACCACCCTGACCAGGCTGCATTTCAATGTTGTGGATTGTAGTACCCAATGGCATATTCTTCATTTGAAGAGAATTACCTAACTCAGGAGCTACTGCATCACCTGATACAACTGTTGCACCAACTTTTAACCCGTTGGGAGCAAGGATGTAACGTTTTTCACCATCAGCATAATGCAATAAAGCAATAAACGCTGTACGGTTAGGATCATATTCAATAGATGCTACTTTAGCAGGAACATCAATTTTATTACGTTTGAAATCAATTACACGGTATTTCTTTTTGTTACCGCCGCCAATGTAACGCATTGATCTGCGACCCTGAACGTTACGGCCACCTGTTGCCTTTACACTTTCAAGCAAAGACTTTTCAGGAGTATCCGTTGTAATTTCCGCATACGCATTCCCGATTCTCCATCTGGTTCCTGCGGTTACCGGTTTGTATTTCTTTAATGCCATTTTAAAATTCTTTTCAGTTTATAATGTCAATTCTTTGCGGCGTTTGACCCGCCATTCTTGTTTCAGTATTATACTGTACCGTATAAATCAATGGTTTCGCCATCAACAACAGTAACATAAGCCTTTTTGTACGCTGGCTTGCTTCCCTGGATATAACCGGCTTTTGTCATACGGTTTTTACTTTTACGGGGAGATACCATTGTACGCACATCTTCCACTTTTACATTGTAGAATTCTTCTACAGCTTTTTTAATTTCAAGCTTATTGGCTTTGCGGCCAACACGAAAAGCGTAAGTGTTTCTTTTTTCCGTTAAACGATTGCTTTTTTCAGAAACAATCGGCTTTATTAATATTTCACTCTGTCTCATCTGGACGTTGTTTATTCAGTTCAATGATCAATTATGCAACAGCTGCTTCTTCTTCAGTGAAGATTTTGGCAGCACTTTCAGTTAATACGAGTACATCGTTGTTGATGAGATCGTATGTATTTACATCAGCCAGCAAAGTGCCTGTTACTCTTGGAACATTGCGGAGACTTAAATATAAATTGTCGTTATAGTCAGTAATTACAAATAATGTTTTTTTACCGGCTACATTGATATTGCTGAGAAGCGTAAGGAATTCCTTTGTTTTAGGAGCTTCCATGTTGAAATCTTCAACAACAACAATTGCATTTTCTTTAGCCTTATAAGCAAGAGCACTCATTTTAGCGAGGTCTTTCACTTTACGGTTCAGTTTAAAATCGTAACCGTGAGGTTTTGGCCCGAAGATGGTACCACCACCTTTGTACAATGGGTTACGGATATTACCCTTACGTGAACCACCGGTACCTTTCTGGCGGTGAAGCTTACGGCTTGCACCCTGCACTTCAGCACGGGTTTTCACTTTATGTGTTCCCTGGCGCTGAGCTGCCTGGTATTGCTTTACTGCGAGGTAAATCACATGATCATTCGGTTCGATTCCGAAAATTTCTTCCGGTAATTCGATCGTACGACCTGTAGCTTTTCCTGATTTATTTAAAACGTCTACTTGCATGACTTCTTGAATTAGTTTGTTTACTTCTGGATGTATACGATTGAACCGTTGTAACCCGGTACTGAACCACTCACAAGGATGTAATTCTTATCAGGGAAAATTTTCAGTACTTTCAATCCTTTCACTTTCACTCTGTCTGCACCCATACGGCCAGCCATCTTCATACCCTTCATTACACGGGCAGCGTCAGATGAGTTACCGAGAGAACCTGGTGCACGTGAACGATCATGCTGGCCATGTGACTGACCGCCCACACCGTGGAAACCATGACGTTTTACTACACCCTGGAAACCTTTACCTTTTGTAGTACCTACAACATCAACGCTTTCGCCTTCAGCGAAAATGTCGGTGGTAATTGTTTCACCAATATTTTTTTCGAGAGAATAATTGCGGAATTCTTTTACGACTTTCTTGGGAGAAGTGTTTGCTTTAGCGAAGTGATTCTTTTCAGCAGAAGTAGTATTCTTTTCTTTCTTTTCGCCAAAAGCTAATTGAAGAGCGCTGTATCCGTCAGCGTCGTTTGTTTTCACCTGTGTAACGACACAGGCCAGCTTCAATGATGGTGCAACTGGTTTGCTTACCATCGGGACTGAAGATACTGGTCATGCCAATCTTTACCAATAATACCTTTCATTTTTTTTACAGTTTATGCCCTGTAAGGTTGTTGAGACATGACGCTTGGCGGCGTCATTCAATCCCCGTTTACCATCGACCTTTTCCTTTTTTCCACTTTGGATCGGAAGTACCGATGGTAAACTAACCACGAAGGGCTAGTTTATATGTTCCTCATCCGTCAGCAGACGGATAAGAATGATTTTAAAATTCAGAGCTCTTTTTTACAGGCCGGAGCCGTATTGAGAGATGAAATGATTACTTATTTATAAGAACTGAGACAATTCGTCCCGCTTGCGGGACAATCATCATGCTTTAATTTCTACGTCAACACCACTTGGCAAGTCTAACTTACTCAGTGCATCAACTGTACGGCTGCTGCTGGTATAGATATCCAGCAAACGCTTGTGTGTGCACAGCTGAAACTGCTCACGGCTCTTTTTGTTAACGTGTGGTGAACGTAACACAGTGAAAATCCTTTTGCGGGTAGGTAAAGGAATAGGTCCTGTTACTACTGCCCCTGTGCTGCGAACCGTTTTCACGATTTTTTCTGCAGATTTATCGACCAGGTTGTGGTCGTATGATTGCAATTTGATTCTGATACGTTGAGCCATAAGATCTATCCCAAATTTTCAATTGGGAGCGCAAAGGTAGGGTTTGAAACATTTCCTGCAAAAAGTTTTAGGAACTTTTTTGAAGAAAATCCCTGAAAAACAGAACAAAAGTGAAAACAGGAAGGTATAATCAACAATTCTGCCTCAAAACTATTCATTCAGAGGTCAACATCTTTTGAAAAATTGCTGGCGAAAACTACAGATTGGACCGGTTTGACCTTTTTCGGAGATTGTTCACATCCTTTTAGCAAAGGACTCTTCCCCTTTTCCCTATTTTTGGCATTCATTATATATATATGAAGCCCATTTATAGTTTATTGTTGATTTTCTTCCTTGCAGCATGTAGTAATGACCCAGATAAAGATGATTCTTCGACAGTTGAAACGATTCCGGCTCCTGCCCAGATCAGCTACAGTTTACTGAAGGTTTACCCGCATGATACATCTGCCTATACCCAGGGTTTACAGTTTGTAAATGGTTTCTTATACGAGGGAACTGGCAACCCCGACTCAGTTCCAAATAAATCAAAGCTTCGGAAAGTGGACTATGCATCTGGTAAAATATTAAAAGAGACTTTTTTGCCCGGTATACTATTAGGTGAAGGGGTAACTGTTTTGGGAAATAAGATATATCAGCTTACCTGGCAGAATAAAAAGGATTTGTTTATAATTTCTCTGATTTTTAAGCTGATTAAAGAATTCAGCTATGATATTGAAGGATGGGGACTTACCAACGACGGTAAAAACCTGATTGTAACAGATGGCAGCAACAATATCTATTTCTGGGATCCTGAAACTTTAAAGGAAATTAAACGCATTAGTGTACAAGATAATGCAGGAATGAAGAGTAATTTGAATGAATCAGAATACATCAATGGTTTCATCTATGCTAATGTTTATCTAACAGATGAAGTATTAAAGATTGACCCCGCAACAGGAAATGTTGTTGGCCGCATTGATTTTTCTGAACTGAAAAAAACTTATCCTGAGCTACAGGCTCCCCCATCAGATTACTTAAATGGTATTGCCTGGGACAGTTCGGGCAACAGACTTTTTATTACCGGCAAATACTGGTCAAAAATGTTTGAAATCAGGTTAAATTAAATAGGCGCCTGTAATTTAATCTCCTTTCAGTTCTACATAAATATGTTCTTCGAGTGTTGTGGCAATGGAAAGCCCAACATAATCAGGTTGAACAGGAAATGTTTTATGTGCACGTTCAACCAGCACCAATGTCTGTATCTGTTTTGGCTGAAAGTTGAGAAAAGGTTTTAGTGCATACAGCATGGCCTTGCCGCTATTAGCTACATCATCAATGATAACAATGGATTGATTGTTGAACCCGATTTCACGGTCAAGAAAAACCTCAACAGGATAGCGCTTATCCATAATTATTTCTACCAGCTCTACATGAATATTGCTGATTTCCATAACTTCTGTAGCCAGTAACCTGGCAACAGTGTATCCACTTTCCCTGATGCCTGCAAAAAAAAGTTGCTGTTCAGTATAATTGCGTTCAGCAATTTCGTAAGCAAGACGCTTCAGTTTTAGCAGAGTTGTTTCTTTATCTAAAATGTATTTCTTTTCCATAATGTAAAATACTTTAACAATGCAGCCATAGCGAAGTTAGGCATGGCATCTTAATTTTCAATTGGTAAAGCAGTTAATTAAGTATGCTTTACCTAAATTGTTAGTACTTATCTTAGCAATACAAAAAACTTTCTATGCAGTTTGTTCAGCAGGTTTTATTTGCAGTTTGTCTGGGTGCAGCTATCTGGTTCTTCAGTAAAAAGGTGAAAGAAATCCGCCGCAACATTTTATTGGGTATTGACGAAGACCTGACTGACAATCCTTCACAACGCTGGAAGAATATGCTGCTGCTTGCATTCGGACAAAAGAAAATGTTCAAAAATCCATTCGTGGCTGTTTTGCATTTGTTTGTTTACGTTGGTTTTGTGATCATTAACCTGGAAGTGCTGGAAATTGTGCTGGATGGTTTACTGGGAACGCACCGTTTATTTTTATCTCCGCTTGGTTCCTTTTATACGTTTCTGATCAATTCATTTGAAGTACTTGCCCTTTCTGTATTAGCTGCCTGTGTTATCTTTTTGATACGCAGGAATATCATTAAACTGAAACGCTTTATCAGCAAAGATCTGAATGGCTGGCCGGCAACTGATGCCAACAATATTCTCATTACTGAAATTGTACTGATGAGTTTGTTCTTACTGATGAACTCAACCGACAGAGCTTTGCAATTGAACAGCGCTGAACATTATCATGACACCGGCAATTTCATCCTCTCCGGATTCTTTGCTCCTTTCCTGTCAGGATTATCAACTTCAACTTTGATTTTTATTGAACGCAGTGCCTGGTGGCTGCATATAATAGGTATCCTTGCTTTCCTGAATTATTTACCGTGGAGTAAACATCTGCATATTTTACTGGCTTTTCCAAATGCCTGGTATGCAAGGCTTACCAATACAGGAACCATGAGCAATATGACTTCCGTTCAAAATGAAGTGAAGTATATGATGCAGCCGGAGCTTGCTCCAATAGAAGCATCTTCACCCTCTAAGTTTGGTGCGAAAGATGTAATGGATCTCAGTTGGAAAAGTTTGCTTGATGCTTACAGCTGTACAGAATGCGGCAGGTGTTCCGCTGTTTGTCCGGCAAATACGACCGGTAAATTATTAAGTCCGAGAAAAATCATCATGAGTACCCGTGACAGGTTAGAAGAAGTTGGACGAAACATCAACAGCAATAAAGAATATAAGGATGATGGTAAAACATTGCTCAATAATTATATCACTGTCGAAGAACTCCGTGCCTGCACAACCTGCAATGCCTGCGTTGAAGAATGCCCGGTAAGTATCAATCCGCTTTCAATCATTTTAGAATTACGCCGCTCCTTAATCATGGAAGACAGTAATGCTCCCGGCGAGTGGAATGCCATGTTCAGCAACGTGGAAAATAATTTTGCACCCTGGAAATTCAGTCCCGATGAAAGAGACAAGTGGGTTGAGGAAGTTTAGAATAATACTATCAGCAAACATCATATGAACATTCAGTCATTTCCTTTTCAAACGCAGGACTGGTCAACTGTTGAAAAAACAGAACATACAGGCGAAAC
Organism: Chitinophagaceae bacterium; assembly: GCA_016713085.1. Classification (NCBI taxonomy): domain Bacteria; kingdom Pseudomonadati; phylum Bacteroidota; class Chitinophagia; order Chitinophagales; family Chitinophagaceae; species Chitinophagaceae bacterium. The sequence continues at coordinate 478,213 of JADJPV010000001.1, forward strand.
CGGTATTGCATACTGGCAAACCTTACATGCCAATAATATCCGAATAAGAAAAGTTGAATATTCCCCGGGCTACAAAGCTGATCACTGGTGCAGCAAGGGACATATCATTCTTTGCCTTGAAGGTGAGATGGATACAGAATTACAGGATGGACGCATACTGAAACTTACTGCCGGCATGACTTACTTCGTTGGAGATGATTGCGAAGCTCACAGAACATCAACGCAAACGGGATAACACCCCCCCCGGTGGATTAAAAGATGAGAATGATAAAGGAAGGCCTGTTTTCACAAGCTGGAATAGCTGGATGAAAAGAAAAAAACTTGATTGAATTATCAATGAATATTTTTTTCAAACCCGCCAGTAATTTCTTCGGGGTGCTCCATTTTATGAATGGCGTCTTTCTTTTTGTAAATACGGAAGATTTGAAATAATCCTGTTAAAAGGAATATGCCCCCAATAATCCAGTTTAGAAAATGCTGACTTGCATTAAGGCGGTCAACAATTAATCTTCCTCCGAAAATAAAAACACAATTGCCTGTAAATGTGCCGATACCTATCCCAACTGTGTAAGCATTATAGTTCCAGATACCCGGTTTCAGAATATTCTTTGTAAATAATACAGTGCTCCATCCAAACCAGAATGGAATTTGTACGGGGTTGATCAAACTCATAGTAAAACCCAGCAATCCTCTGTGCATTGTATTAGATAGAATAATATTGTCGCCCCCGCTGGATGGATGTGTAGCTGCCCAAAAACTGGATGCTGCAAGAGCAAGCACAATGACAACTGTTATCCACTCAAGTGCCTTTAATAATTTCGACTGTTTCCTCACCCAGTCCATTGCCACCAGTGAAAGTCGAACGTAAATAATTTCGGCTGTAAGCGAGCCTGCAGAAAACCAGAGGGCCGGAGAGATGCCATCAATAATGCCAATTTGCATCGCTGCAATGTTGAGTGTTCCCAAAGGCAATGATCCCAAAAACTGATAATAAATCCCCACATTAAGATTCTGACTATCGGCGGCATAAAACAAATATAAAGTCTTGCTGCAAAAGAACTATTATAATTTTTCAGCAACTGCATCCAATTGCTTTACCAGGAGATTATTGCCCCGAAACATCTCCTTCCCATCTTTAAAACTCATGTAGGAATATCCTCTTTCATGATTGAGCTTACTGATACGAAACAGAACTTTCCAATGACGGATAATCTCCTTCCAGGCAAAAAAAACTGTGTGCTTTGGGTCATACATATGTGTTGGATCACTACCTGCACCGTTTAATTCTATAATATGAAAGTTCTTACCATTGCGCAAATCATCCCAGTCGTTATACATCACATCCAAACGCCCGTAATAAAACCCATCGATCTGTTTACAAACTGCATCAATATGTTTACTAAAAATTTCATCTGCTTTATCTGTCCAGTCTAAAAACTTCGATCCTCTTGCATGATTACCATAAGGTGCTAAAATCATTTTCTTCACCTTTTTTCAAAACAGTTTGCAAACCTGCTCCATGCATTTGCTGCAACGCTTTCATCTGCAGAATATAACGTGGCTGTTCACAAATCAATTGATATAACGTTGATTCACCATCGCCGGTAACTTTCATTGATTCTTTAGCAACAATACCGGAAACAGTTCCCAGCTCAGCGCCGGGAAAACGATAATAGAAAATTCCAACCTCATGCTGATAGGGAGATAACTGCTGTACCAAAAAATCAACTGTACAAATTGAAGCATAGTGTTTCAATTCTTCTGTATTTATGATCTTCTTTACAGCTTTGCCCTGCATACCAATTGATGGTTTAACAATTGGGAAAAGAAAACTGATGTGCAGCTATTTCATTTTCTATTACTTCAACTGCAGTTCCTGCTTTTACGAAAATGAATGCCGGATACTATTGTGAAGGAATGAGTGGATAAATATCCTGTTTCTCCTCCATCAAAAAACCACCGTTTGTAATTGCCGGGTTGGCTGCACTGAAAAAATACTTTCCTCCTGCACGGATACAATACCATGCAAATACAGGATAAATAAGTCCGTAAATTGTATTGAAACTCCAGTACTCCCAGTGAAATAAACGGATAAAAAAAGGATGATGGGTGAACAGTTTACGCAGATTCATGAATTGAAGTTACCGGAATTGAATGATCTGCCTGCTCAGTAAATGTTTCATTTGTGAGCAGGTCGTAGTAATGAAGTTTAGAAATTTGCTGTTGTTGATGAAGCAGGGTGATACTTACAGTAAACAATTCATTATTTCTGTTCATCAGCACATCATTAGCCGAATCACCATCGCCGGCAAAGCGGTGAAAGTTAAGAATATTGTTTGCATTGAGTTCTGCTTTGTTGCTGATAAAAGCATTAAACCATTCCTTTCTTTTTTGTATGACTTCATCTGCATACAATGTTACCGACGACCATATAAGCGATTGGAGTGGATCAATTTCCCTGACTGTTTTCTCACTTCCATCCCATCTCGTTTCAAACAATTGATGTTGTAAACGAATCACCAGTGTGAATGGTTCAATTCTATACAATTCAATTTGCTTAAAAGCTGTTAGCGGATTTGGATGATCAAATACATCTAAAAAATCTGTCCCCTTTTTCTATAAGGAGGAAGATGCAGATGATTTTGAAAACCACCGTTCAATAAAACCATTGCATTGCCATTTTCATGCAGGGCCATCCAGGTACCACCAGCATTTCCATCTTTTGGGAACATCATTTTTCCTGAAGCAAATTGATACCACTGCGGTTGAACAGCTTTCAGTCTTGCTTTTTTTTCATCCCTGTTTGACGTAAGAAAAAAAGAGTCCCCGTTTGGGATATAGGTTACTGTGCACATTGCTGTTTATAACGGATTGTTGATGATGCTATTCCGAAATTTTCTGAAACCGGTTCTGTTGACAGTTCTTTTAACCCTACTCTGATTAACGCCATGTGATGTACAGAATGCTCCAGGTTATACATCAGCTCACGGTAATAATTCGTGTGCAGGCTTATCATCGAAGGGTCAGCATCTCCATGCCATGATTCGAGTTGTAATTCCTTATTTTGCCTGTTTACCGAAGAAAGAATTTCAGCCAGTAACTCACCGGCAAGATCTTTATTTGTTTCTATTGCGATATCTCTTTTGCGATGATCATAACATACAATCCCTGCATCATAACCACTCATCAGGCATTGATATAATTCAATAATATGCCGCATGTGCTGACCAATAGTAGCATTGGACAAATTTTCAGAAGGAGAAATATATTGCTGCTCTGATAAGCAAGCTAATACCTCATTCAGTTGTTCAAATGATTTTTTAATAGCTGAGAATAACTCCATATATCCTGGTTTATTAAATTTACTTTTTTTCTGTCAAAACGTCCAGTACAACCTTCAGTTCATTTGAAATACTGTTTGTACCACCAATATTAAAATCTCTTCGTTTGATCTTAAACTCACCTGTAAACCTGAATGCACCATCCTCCGCCACTGCCTTAAAGGGGAAAACAATATCCTGATCAATTCCCTTTATTGTAAGCTTTCCAAAAAATACGAAATAACCCTCCGTTGTGGATTTTGCAATCCTCGTTGAAACAATCCTGATTAACGGATAGGCAGATACATCAAAATAATCTTCACCCCTTAAATGTTTGTCCCTTGTGCTGTTATTCGTATTAACTGTATTTGAATTGACTGTTACATTAAAAGAAGAACCTGCAAGATTTCCCTCATCAAACTGAATTGCTCCCAAAATATCCGTAAAGCTCCCGTCAACTTTAAACCCCAGGTTATTAATTTCAAATTTTACAGCAGATCCTCTTTCAACCGGAATGAAACTTTGCGCCGGGGCAAATGATGTCACCAGGAGGAAAATCAAAAAAAGATAATTTTTCATACTGCTAATTTAGCTGATAACGAACTCCCAAAAGAAATGCAGAAACTTTATTCCTGAACCGGTCGTTGGGTTCAGGAACCTGCTGCACATTGGTTGCAGTGCGGTATTCAGTAAACAAAAACTGATAGCCTGCTTTTACCGACCATTTCTGATTCACATTATAAACTGCAAAAAACTCAGAATTTAATGTGCCAATATCATTATCACTTATCAACAGCAAATTGAATGCCGTTGGTTTTGCGATAGAGTTTACAGCGATTGTTCCGTTGATATAGTTTACATTTTTTTTCGCCCCAAAAGAGAACCCGATGACATCAATATTAAACCCAGCGTAAAATTTTTGACTGATATGATATCCAAAATTAGCCGATACGTTAACCGCATTGAGTTGCGATGACGGCACTAATAATGAATCAAGATCCGTCTTGATATTTTCAATAAAAAAAACGGCCGGTCCCGTTCTTCCTGAAGTAATTCGTGCTGGCGCAGAAATGAAATAGTTGCTTTCTGCAAAATAAGAAGTGAATCTTATTGCGGCACCAATTTCAAAGTTCTTTTTCTTTCCAACTCCACGGAACTGTATAAAGGAAATTGCTCCTGTACCCTGCGCTTTACCAACTGATCCCGACAGATCAATCACACTGTTTGTTTTCATTCGTTCTGTTTGTGCAGTTAGTGATGAAGTACAAAAAAGTACACAGACAGACAACATTATAATTTTTATAGTCATTTTAGATTGGGAATAAATTTTACAAGTACTTGCTTTATCTGCGATTGAAATACAAACAGCAATATTGCACAGCAAACAAATACAACCAATGCATACATAAACAGCAGCCCTCCATCTCCCTTAATTTCAATGCCAAGTTTTGTAACATGAAAAAACAAAGCACCTCCCATTAAACCAATGCCCAGTATTGCACCAAAAGCAGTTGTTCGGGGCCATAGTAAAAGAACAGATGCAATCAGTTCAAATACGCCTGTGCCAATTCTTCCCCATGGCTCCATACCCAGTGTACTGAATATATAAACCGATTCTTCACTTCCGGTAAATTTGAAAAATAATGTTTGCAACATAATAACAGCTGCTGCCAGCCTGAGTATCCAAAGAACCCAGTTGAGTGGTTGATTAATAGACATACGTTTTTGGTTATTTGTTATAAATTTTTGATAGATGGCCATTTTACATTTGCAGAATCAATCAATGGCATTCTGTTTTTATCCCAGAGCCCTTTCACCTTCATGTTATAATTAAAATACAGTTTTTCATTGACAATAGTCCATGTATCAGCCTGGGTTGGAGCCTTATGCCCCTGTGAAGTTCCATAAGCACAATAGCCACCAAACTGCGGCGCAAATTTTTCAGGCGCAGTTATAAAACTGTCGAGGTTTGCTTGTAGAAACAAAATTCCATTGCACATTTTTCCACTTGCAGCTGAACTCGCTGAGTCCTTTCAATGGCTTTCCCTCAATAAAAAAGGCAACGGGATCATATCCATTGATTGCTATGCCGGATGGAGCAAACACTTCAGATGATTGAGCAGTTGCTACCTGAATAAATAAAAAGACGCTGATTATAATTGAAAAGAAAATTTTCATTTTTAAATTTCTATGTTTTAATTAATAAATTTTCCCCCAGTTAGCGTTTGCTCTTGCTTTCAAGTTTGTTTCATCTTTATTCCATGTCTTGAGTGTATTATTGAACAGCTTATTATAGAATAGATACAGCTGACTATTAATGATCTTAAACGTTTCCGGATCGACCTCCACTTTTTCGCCGGTTGCACCCATTGCATAAGCACACCATCCTCCATATTGCGGTTCATATTTAGAAGGATTGCTTTTGAATTCTTCTTTGTTTGCAGCATTTGCAAACTGGTATTTCACTCCCTGGTGGTAAACCGAATTTGCTGCGATACCTTTTACAGCTTTGCCTTGCTTAAAATATGCAACCACATCATAACCCTGAACGGCAATGCCGTTTTGAAGATTATAGACGGCCAGCCTTTTTTGATCCTGCGAAAAAACAAGCACACTTGTGAACAGGAAGAATAAAAAAAAAGATAACTCTTTCATTTTTTGTAATTAATGAAACAAAAGTAGAATCAATAAGTATGTGGGATTGTCGGCTAAACGACGCTCAGGCTCTTTTGCAGATCTTTAACAGAAGGCACTTTGATAGATTGTCTTGTAACCGAAACAAGACCGGAAGTTTCAAGTTCATTAAGCATGGTTGTAACCGTTTGACGGCTGCTTCCAATCAACTGTGCAATATCCTCATGTGTAAGGAAATTCTGAATGTTGTATGTATCACCATCTTCACTGTCACCCTCTTCTTTGGCAAGCATCACAAGAAAATTAACCAGCCGGGTTTTTACATCCTTATTCAACAAATTCACTAAACGGTTCTGAAACTTATGTAGTTTTTGCCCTACCTGTTTGCTGAAATGAAATGCAATTTCAGGCTTCTTTCGTAAGAGCTTTTCGAAATCATCAATATTAAAAGCACAAAGCGATACATCACTTTTATAAGCCTGCGCAAATTCACCATTTAAATTATTCCGTTACAGAGAAAATTGCCCAAACACTTCCCCTTCACGGAGAATTTCTTTAATCACTTCTTTTCCTTCCTCAGCAACATATCCAATTTTAATAGTACCGCCTTTCAGAAAATACAGCTTGTTGTTCCAGGCCGAATCAAAGTACACATACTCCCCTTTTGCTGCCTCAATGAAATGATGCACAAGGTTCAGCTCCTCGTATTCCTCATCAGAAATATGGGAAAATAAATCGTAGTTACGTATTAGCAGAAATTTCTGATCCGTACTCATATCATGAAATTAATCATAATCCTGCAGCAATTTAAAATGCTTTTGTGATTGCTGGAGGAACCTGTATCCTTTCTGAAAACTCCAGTAAGGATATCCATTCCGGTTATTGTACTTACTGATTTCGTAAAGTGCTTTCCAGTGTTTCAGGATTTCTTTATAAGCATCAACCAGCTTCATGTTGCAATCATAAATATGATTTGGCTCAGCGCCGCAGCCGTTATATTCAAGAATCATTAAACTCTTTCCTGCTTTCAAATCATCAATACTGGTTGTTTTAATATCGTAACGGCCGTAATAGAAATGCTTGGAATAATGGCTCAACTCATCAAATACATTGTGTAACTGCTCATCAATTTCATTATGCAGGTTGGTAAATTGTGCTCCACGATTATGATTACCTGCATATGACAGGTAAAAAATATGATCCTGCTCAATTACTCTGTCGAAACGATGACCATGACGGTGCTGCATTTCTTCAAAACGGTGCTTCGCTCTTGGATGCTGTTCAACCAGTTCTTTCAATGTCAGTTTTCCATCACCAACTACATGTAATAACTCTTTGTTAATAAACCCGCTCACAATTCCTTTTTGCTGTGTGGGGTGCCTGTAATAAAATACACTTACCTCAACCGGCAGCTCAATTAAATCCTGAACGATATATTCAACAGGAATACGCTCATGATATTTCTTCAGTTGGTCTTCTGTATCAATTTTCCTGAAAAGGATTCCTTTCATCCCTACATCAGGCTTTACGATGAATGGATATTGAAAACCAGCGTACTCCAGTTTTGTTTTTACTTCTTCAAACGAAAGATCATGCATCACATAGATCGTCTTGGGAATTGTATGAGGAGGCAGCTGATCGTACATTTCTTTCTTGCCTTCACCTTCAAATCCACCAAATGCAATCGTTGGATTGGAAGGAGTAAAAAACCAGATAGCCCTGCTTCTGATGATATACCAAACCCACACAAAGCTGATGGGAAAATAAATCAAAGCAAAAGGCCAGAGTTCCCAATTCGACAAACGTTCAAAAAATTTTTTCATCATTCAGTTCAAAGATAGCAGGCCGTGTTAATATTTGAACAATCAGCTGATAGTATTTCAGTACCATATCTTATATACTGAACCTGATCAGTATCATCCTTTTGATTGGAGTGTTCAAAAAACGGGAATTTTATCATACATGTTTAACTGCTTTTCCCATAGTTTTGAATTAAATTCATTTGCATGCATGTATCAACAATGGCTGAAATGATGGCCAACAATGAAACACCTGAGGTATTATTCTGGGTTGGATGTGCCGGCAGTTTTGATCAGCGGGCGCAAAAAATTACAAAAGCCTTTGCCACCATATTAGATAAGGTTGGAATTAAATTCGCTATTCTTGGCAAAGAAGAAATGTGTACGGGTGATCCTGCACGCCGGGCAGGAAATGAGTTTTTATTTCAGATGATGGCATATAATAATATACAGGTGCTGAATGGATATGGCATCAAAAAGATTGTTACTACCTGCCCGCATTGTTTTAATACACTGAAAAATGAATACCCTGCATTGGGCGGAACATACGAAGTAGTCCATCACACCACTTTATTACAGCAACTGATTGATGAAGGAAAGATAAAACTGAAAGGAGAAGGTTCCTTCAAAGGACAGAAGATCACCTACCACGACAGTTGTTACTTAGGCAGGTCAAATAATATTTACGAAGCCCCACGAAAAGTGCTGGAAGCTCTGGATGCAGAATTAGTTGAAATGAAACGCTGCAGGAGCAATGGACTTTGCTGCGGTGCCGGTGGTGCACAAATGTTTAAAGAAGAAGAGAAAGGTACAACAAGGGTAAACCTTGAACGCAGCAGGGAAGCCATTGAAACAGGCGCATCAATCGTTGCATCTGCCTGTCCTTTCTGCAATACAATGATGACGGATGGCGTGAAACTGGCTGAAAAAGAAGATGAAATTAAAGTACTGGATATTGCTGAGCTGATTGCAGCAAGCTTATCATAATTAACTACTGGAAAACCTTACCATTTAATACAGGGTTGATGAAAAACCTATTTACAACATTTAACTGGAAAAATTTTCTGCAAAGAACAGGCCTGTTCCTTATTGTATTCATTATAATACGGTTGCTGGTTGATGCAATGGAGAACGATGTATCGCTTGCAAGAATCTTCCGGCTTAGTTTTATCCGTTACCTCTTATTTGCCATGATTATCGGTTTACTTGATTCAGAAACCTGGGTTACTAAAAAAGCAGGAGACGAGAAAAAAGAAGAACCCATTCAGTTTAAAAGTTTCCGTTCTGCCCTCTTTCATTATTCCGGTGTTGGTTTTTTTATAGCCCTGCTTTGTGCAGTGATAATTAGTATTATCAGCTTACTTCGGTGGGCTTTTATTTATTTTACGGGTGATAAAAAAGCTGAGATCATTCCCGATTGGGACAAATTTCTGATGGTGTCAGCAGCAATCGGTTTCTGCTTTGCAGGTTATGAAGCCTTCAGGAATTATGTAAGGCTCAAAAAGAAAGCAGGCCGCCCATAACCATCTCTTGTTTTATCTTTGCTGCATGAATTTAGAATATAAGCATCTTCTCCCTGCCGACTTTGCGCCAGATTCCCGTGTATGGATCTATCAGAGCAGCCGTTTGTTTTTCCTCAGCGAAGCTTTGCAGATTGAAGACCTTCTGAATCACTTGTGGCTAACTGGAAAAGTCATGGTACACCGGTAAAAGGGTTTGGCACTTTATTTTTTGGTCAGTTTATTATCCTGATGGCCGATGAAAATGCAACAAATGTGGGCGGCTGCAGTACCGACAGCAGTGTTCATCTTATTAAGGAAATAGAAAAACTGTATAAAGTTTCCATGTTCGACAGACAGAACCTGGCATTTGCTGTTAAAGATAAAATCGAACTGCTGCCGATGAATCAACTGCAATATGCAGTTGATAATAATTTCATTAACCCCGACAGTTTATATTTCAACAATCTTGTTCAAACAAAGGAAGAACTGGAAAATAACTGGCTGATCCCTGTAAAGAACAGCTGGCTGATTAAAAAGCTTCAGCTTAACAGGGAAAAGATATAAGCCTGTTTCCATTCATCCTGCATACCACTTTGCGGTAGTACGATACAACCCTGCTTATATCCGTTCATACTCCTTTTACTTCAATTCAACAGCAGTGATTTTGGCTTAACATTTCGTTGACGCCATCTATCCCTTTATAACTCCATTCCACGCAAAAACGTCAGAATTTTGTTTTGCAGATGTAACAAAAAAACTCATTTAACGTCACATATGCACCAGTTCTTTGAAGAATATCTAAAACAGGCAAGCTAAAGTGTCAATAACTATACAATTTTCAAAAGTTTTTGAAAATATAGTTGGATGATAATTTACCCTGTTGTAACTTTGCATCGTCAAAACAAGGTACCCAAAGCTCCGGTCCAATTCGAAACACCGCCTTTGACAGTTTACTTCGACAATCATCCCTGCTAAACTGCATATTGACAGGTACCACGTAAAAAGAAACGCTAAAAGCCAGAACGAAAAAGTCCCGATGACCAGTCAAACAGAAAAATTGACCGTTCATCAGGTTAAAAAGCCAAACAAGGTATTATGTATTGCAAAGTACCAGTTTTAAATAGTATCTTTGTTATACAATCGAAAGAAACAAAAAACCCGAAAGGGAATAATTAATAAGAACAAGAACCTTAAACATCAAAAGTCAGATGACAACAAAATTAACAGTGATCTCCGAAACCAACGGAACACTTAAACAGACCAAAAACATCAGCAGAAGATTCAGACGCTTTGCTGCTTCATTAATCTTCATGGGTTTTGCCTTCGCAGCAATGTCCTTTACTCAGGATGACACTACCAAGAAAGCAGAAGAAAAGAACGTTACATCTGTTACAAATTCTGTAGCCGACAGCTGCTGCACTGTAACCTTTGTAAATGGAATTCAGCATATTGTAATAACCAACAAAAATGCCTTTTCAGCCGATGTGCGTATTAACAATATGGATATCAATACCTGGGTAAACAGCATGATGGCTTATTCTTACAAAAAGATCAATATAAGCTCAATTGGAACTGCAGACAGCAAAATGGATGTGAATTTCAGCACTGTAGAAACAATGAATCGTAAAAAGGCCGTTGCTTACGTAAACAACATGAAAAATGAAACACTTGAAGCCGATGCTGAGTTGACTGAAACATTCAATCAAACCGTAGCTGCACCTCTTTACAGCGAAATGCTCGGAACTGAAACTGTTGAAGCAGACGCACTGATGGACAAAAGCATGAGCGAAGACGCTGAAACAAGAGTGAAAGCAGCACAGTTCAGCAAAGCAATTGCAACAGGAAATGCAGACGATGAAATGGATTACATGCTCATTACTTCAGGATTAAAGAACTTCACCCCTGCCTTGAGCTCAGATGCTGACAGGAAACTGGATGATTTTTTAACTAAGAACACATTCAAATCAGTTCGTTCTGCAGAAGCACTTGAAGCTGACAAAAACATTGATGAGCTGGTAAACAACAAATAACAGTAAGATTTTCTCATATACAGTTGGTTTAGGTTTTCAGGGTTGATTTCTATCAACCCTTTCCTTTTGTTAACCTTTCTGTAATTACAGGATCGGTAATAAATTATTACGAACCACCTCGTAAATTCGTTTTTTGAAGGGTTTAACTATTTTGGAAAGAGAGATTTCCTTCTGCTTCAGCGCAGGGTAATTAACTCTTTAACCGTCAAATATCCCGTTCAGCCGCTATTAAAAAACAATAAACACATACAGATGAAATTGCTTATTTCTTCTTTGGCAGTATTACTTTTTGCAGGCTCATTGCAAGCCCAGCAGGTTGTAAATGAAGTGATCATTCAGATGAAAACTGAAACAACCAATCCAAATAATGATGGAGGCGCTCCTCCCGTTGTTACAGGTGATGGTGGGGAACAGAGAGTAACCATGCGGTTTGGAGATGGTGAAATCAAATCAAAAATGTTTTTCAAGAATGGTATGACCAAGATTGAAAGCGACATGGGTATGGGTACCAACCAGGTAATTATTGACAGCAAAACAAAAATCACCACCACCCTTTTTGAAGCAATGGGAAGAAAGATGGGTTTCACTTCATCTGACAGTGCCATACAGCAAATGATGAATAGCCAGGATTCTGGCCGTCAGCGTATCCGTCCTCAACAGTTCAATCCCGAAGTGTTTATTGAATACCTCAGCGAAACAAAGAAGATTGCAGGGATGGAATGCAAAAAGCACTTATCCGTTATAAAAACAGGAGTGGTGCTGAAGAACAACAGATTGTTTGGTACAGCCCCGAATTTGTGCTGGGTGAAGGTTTCAGTATGAGAGATATGAACCGCATGGCAAATATTCCCGGCTTAAATAAACTGAAAGGCTTCCCAATGGAATTCGAAATGACCCGTCAAAATGGGGCAAAGGTTCATTACCAGGTAACCAAGGTTGATCTGAATGCAAAAGTGGACGACAAAACTTTTGTAATACCAAAGGACTATGATATTAAACCCATGAGTGAAATGAGGCAGCAGGGCGGTGGCAGAAACGGTCAATTCCAGATAAGAGTAAACGGATAATTAAACGAACAACAGAATAATCAGGGCCCCGCTTCAATGGCGGGGCTTTTTATTGTATGATTGCATTTGCATTACTGAAGCGTGGCTCATTTCATTTATTTTTGCCGCTCAACAGAACAGTATGGCAATTCAGCAACAGATACAGCAGGCAGCAATAGACAGTTTGGAAAAATTGTATGGGAAAACATTCACAGCAAAGGATTTTCAGATCAATAAAACCAAGCCGGAGTTTACAGGAGATTATACAATCGTTTTATTTTCTCTGCTGAAACCACTTTCGAAAAGTCCGGATGCATTGGGAAATGAACTTGGGAAACATCTTACGGAAAACCATTCTGAACTATTAACATCTTATAATATCATTAAAGGTTTTTTAAATCTTACCGTAGCCGACAGTTACTGGACTTCGGTGTTGATGAGCAACTATAACAATCCTTCTTTTGGAAAAGGCGAAACAAAACACAAAAAGGTGATGATTGAATATTCATCACCCAATACCAACAAACCGCTTCATCTTGGCCATTTACGGAATAATTTTTTAGGCTGGAGTACCGCTGCCATCATCAATGCAAATGGATATGATACGGTGACGACCTGTATTGTTAATGATCGGGGAATCCATATCTGCAAGAGCATGATTGCATGGCAGCTTTTTGCAAATGGAGCAACTCCGCAATCAACCCATACAAAAGGCGATCATTTTGTTGGTGATTATTATGTGAAGTTCAACGATGAATACAAAAAGCAAACGGAAGAACTGGTTGCTGCAGGAATGAAAAGAGAAGAGGCTGAAAAAGAAGCGCCCATCATGAAAGCAACAACACAAATGCTGCTCGATTGGGAAGCCGGCAAGCCGGAAGTAATGGAACTCTGGAAAGAAATGAACAGCTGGGTGTATGCAGGTTTTGATGAAACCTATCACCGCATCGGCAGTGATTTTGATAAAATCTATTATGAAAGCAACACCTATCTGCTCGGAAAGAAAACAGTGCAGGAAGGCTTAGCCAAGAATGTTTTTGTACAAAAAGAAGATGGCAGTGTATGGATTGATTTAACCGTTGATGGTCTGGATGAAAAAATTGTGCAGCGGAAAGATGGAACATCTGTTTACATCACCCAGGATATTGGATTGGCACAACAGAAATATGATGAATATAAAATTGACCAGAGTATTTATGTAATTGGTGATGAGCAAAACTATCATATGAAAGTGCTGCAGCTCATTTGTAAAAAATTGGGCCTTCCTTACGCTAATGGGATTTTTCATTTAAGTTATGGAATGGTAGAACTTCCAACTGGCAAAATGAAAAGCCGTGAAGGAACTGTGGTTGATGCTGATGACCTGCTCGATGAAATGGAAAAAGTAGCTCAGCAAAAAACTGAAGAACTGGGCAAGGTAAAAGATTTCACTGTTGAAGAGTTGAAAGAACTGTATAAAACTATCGGTCTTGGGGCATTGAAGTTTTATTTACTCCGTGTGGATCCCAAAAAGAAAATGATCTTTAACCCGGAAGAATCGATTGATTTTCATGGTTACACCGGATCTTTCATTCAATATACCCATGCAAGAATCAAATCAATTTTACGGAAAGAAAAAGCAAGCGATCTGAATAAAATTCAAAGCACAGTATTATTGCCACTGGAAAAAGAATTGCTGATTGAGCTGGAAAATTATCCCACAGTAATTGAGCAGGCCGGCAATGAACATGATCCTTCACATCTTGCCAACTACATTTACAATATTGCTAAAACATACAATTCTTTTTATACCGAACACTCTGTAATGAAAGCAGAGAGCGAAGAGAAAAAGCAATTACGTTTATTCATTTGTGAATTAACTGCAAATGTTATTGCAAGTGGAATGAAGCTGCTGGGCATTCATGTTCCTGAAAGAATGTAATTTTTAAAAGTAAGTAAAACCCAAACTGTATTCCTGCAAGTTTTGCGGGAGGGTTTCCTAACAGATCTTTCTGCCAGTTATACCTGTAGTTTAACCTGATGACTGTTTGTGCAGTTGGCCTCCAGCTGACAACAGGTACAATTGAAAACACATGATCAGCAATATTTTCACCTGTTGATTTGAAAGTTCCTCTATTCCAATCCACATATTCTAACCTGAGTGCAGCGTTTAACACAGCCTTTTCAAATCCAAACATTCGCTTCTTAATAATTGGCTGAACAAAATCAATAAAACCACCCTGTTGCTTCCTGCCAAATTGTTCAGTATATGTTGAAGGAACATCCACGTTAATCCAGGCCCACTCTGCATTAACTGCTGTTTTACTTTTTGGAATAGTCGTATTAAAATCTACAGCAAAAACATTCACTCTTCTTTTTTTATCAAGTACCAATCCATCATCCTCAAATTTATTATATACACCACCCATATAACTTAACCCCAGTTCACCAACCTTCCTGTTGCGAACTGCTGCTTTCATTGTCAGCAACGGTGATCCGTTAAAGCTTTCTTCAAAACGGTCCTTGTTTAATTTACTGGCGGGAAGAAATGTTTTGTTCTCCGTATTGGCGATGATCTGGTCATCAAACCCATTGGTTAGATAAACCTCATAAGCATAGGCCCATTCCTTGGTAAACTTTTTTCCAAAAAGGCCAAACCCAACATTACTCCATGTAGCAGGTAACATTTGAGTTGCAGCAATTGGTCTGTCAACAAATTCCCATTTAGGTCCGTCATGATTCTGATTAAAAGAACCAATCGGATTCATCACAACTCCTCCTCTGAAATTGAGTAAGGGATTCATTTCGATATCTATCGATGCAAATTCAATATTAATTTCTTTGGTACCATCTTCAAATTCAATTTCACTCAAAAATTTTATACGTTTGGAAATGGAAGATGAAACAAATATAGTTAACCGACGCATCTGGAACTGATGACCTTCTGTTATTCCATCTTCGCCGATGTATTGATAATTTGCTTCAGCATAACCACCCAAAGCAACAGGCAGTTTTCCAAATTGCAAAAAGGGTCTGTTGTACACAGCATCAAGATTCATTTGTAATGCGGATGTATCTTTTGGCACCCTTCTTAATAATGCGGGGTCAATCTGTGCATCAGCAGTTGAAGCAAACAGGATCAACAGAACAATATATACTAAACGCTTTCTCATACTTTTCGCATATCAATAAATAATTCAGATTCAGTTACGGTTACAGGGAATGTCCGCAGGTTTCTGTCAGCAGGTCCATTGGTAACATTACCTTTATTATTAAACTCACTTCCGTGTGCCGGGCATTGCAAATATTCTCCTGATACCTGCAGTTCAGCTCCCTGGTGAGTACAACGCATCCACAATGCACTGTACTCGCTATCGCTGAAGCGGTAAATACAAACCGGGAATTGTAATGTATCGTTTCGGATAATAATAAATGAACGATAACTTATTTTATTACCCTTCTTCATTTCAAATTCATTTTTCTTAACGAGCAATCCATCATTTGTAATTCTGCCTGATATATATCTTGTTGCCTGACAGGAACTCAACACGGTTGATAACGCAGTAACCGAGAGACAGGCCGCACAACTGTTTACAATAAAATCTCTTCTGTTCATTTCTGCTTATTTGTATCAGTGTGATTAAAGTGATTCAAGAAATTTAATGAGCTTTCTCTTTTCATCTGCTGTTAACTGCTGATAGTTTTGTTTTGTTTGTGCAGCTTCTCCTCCATGCAGCAATATTGCTTCTTCAATACTTTTCGCTCTTCCATCATGCATTAAAAAATATTTTCCACCTTGTGAATTCATTGACAAACCAAGTCCCCATAAAGGCGGAGTACGCCATTCAGCAGTAAGTGCTGAGCCTTCGGTATAACCATCATCCAAACCTGCGCCCATATCATGCAACAACAAATCGGAGTAAGGAAAAACAGTTTTGTTTGATAAAGAAGCAATCGATGATTGACCGGTTGTGAATGATGGTGTATGACATTTTGCACAACCGGTATTTACAAATAACAAACTACCCGATTGAACTTCCGCATCATTTTTATTTCGTTGAATGGGTGCTTTTAATGCTTGCAGATAAAACACCACATTATTTACTGTTTGTGTTGAAACTTCAGGATCGATTTCCAATCCACTGTAAGTATCTCTTGTTTCAAATACAGAGGTGATACCCATATCCTGGTTATAAGCACCTGCAGTTTGCTGCAGCAAACTGTACACAGCTGCTTTTTTTCCAAAGCGGCCAATATATTTTCCTCCCTGTTGAGCAGAGCCCGGATGGATATTAACATAGGCAGGAAGATTGATCCAGTTAACTCTTCCCGAAATACCATCGCCGTTTAAATCATTTTCATCTGCCAGTGCAAGGATCGCTGCATCAGGAACTGCTTCTAAAAAACCAAGACCTGTATTTGCTGGAGGCATAAATTTTGAAAATGTTGCACCTGCTGGTATTTGCTCAGGTTCAAAACCAGGAATAGCACGGTGCTGTAATTGAGGCCCCCCTCGCTTTAAAAACTGATTACCGCTTGCATCTGTTTGTCCAAACCTTGTGAGCATTGTAAAAGGATGACCCTTCCCATCACCTGCATGACAGGAACCGCAGGAAGTGGCAACAAACACCGGCCCTAATCCAGTTGCAGGAGTAAAAACTTCATTATTAAAGGCAACATCGCCAGCAAGAAAACGGGCATGCTGCTCTGGACTAAGTCCTTCAACAGGTCCATCAAGTAGCTCATCTTCAGCAGGAGCCTTGGGTAAAATTTTGCTGCAGGAAACATACATGGCAATTGCCAACAGCAAAACAGCAACAACAAACAGCTTTCTATTTATTTTAAAAAGTAATATCATTTTTTAGACTTGTCTAAATTTATATTTAGACAAATATAGAAAATAGTTCCACTAAGTCAAACTTATTTTTGGCGGGGTAGCTGCAGGGTAATCCATGCAAATGCAAGCAGGGCAACAATTGCAGCTAAACTGAAAACAATCACAGCTCCGAAACGAAACCAGAGAAACCCTGCTAAAGAACTGGCGATCAGTGCAGCAATACTCTGCAGTCCGGTATACAATCCAATGGCTGATGCTGTTTCAGTTTTGGGAACAAGATTGCTGATCCATGCTTTGGATATTCCATCCGTAGCTGCTGCATAAATACCATAGCAGAAAAACAAAGCAATAAAAACAGGAATAGATGAGGTTAAGGCAAAGCCTGTATAGGTGATACAGAAAAAAAGAAGACCCATTAAAAAGATATTTCGCATACCAATTCTGTCGGCAAGTTTGCCAAGAGGAAATGCAGCTAATGCAAAGATCAAATTGTAAAAAATATAAACTGCAATCACCGACGTGTCTGATAAACCTGCCGCTTTCATTTTCAATAACAGAAATACATCTGAGCTATTGAATAATGCAAATAACAGTAAACCAATCAGCAACTTCCGGTAAGAAACATTTGCCTCTTTCCAGTAGCGGAAAGTTTGATGAAATGGAATTGCATTCTTTGGAACATAATCAGTTTTCTTTTCTTTTGCCAGCCAGGTAAAAATAATGGCAGCAATACCGGGAATAAAAGCAAACAGGAATAAACGTTTATAATCGCCGGGATAAAAATATAAATACAGCAAAGCAATCAATGGACCTAACACAGCACCAAACGTATCCATCATGCGGTGAAAGCCAAATACAGTTGCTTTATTTTCCGGAATTGTTTCATCGCTCAGCAATGCATCACGTGGGGCAGTACGTAAGCCCTTACCTGCTCTGTCAAGAAATCTTGCAGAAAAGATCCACCATAACTGTGTACTTAATGCAAGCATTGGTTTTGCGATGGCACTGAGTAAATAACCCAACCTTACAAATGGCAAACGCTTACCGCTTGCATCACTCAACCGTCCGAAATAACTTTTACCCAATCCTGCAATGGCTTCAGCAAAACCTTCAAGTATACCAATTACCATCACTGAATATCCAATGCTTTTCAGGTAAACAGGCATAACAGGATACAGCATTTCACTGGCCATATCTGTAAACAGGCTGACGAATGAAATGATCCAGATGGTTCGTGTAATTGGTTTGAATAACTTCATGCTGACTACAAATGTAGATTAACAGCAATACTATAAAACAAAAAAAGTATAGACTAACGGAAGGCTATACGTTTACTTGCAGCAATCTTTTTTCTGAAAAAGAGATACGATAAAAAACAGTATTGATTTCACAACTCTCATTTCAAGGCATTTAAAAAATAATGCTCCAGGCTGATGAAGTAAGATTGCTTTGCCATTCTATGCGCATTCCCTGCCAATTGATAACGAGCACCAAGATTTAATCTGGTGCTGCTTTTAAAAATCAGTTGCACGGCCGGTGCAATATCAAGATAACTTCTGCTGACATCTGTATTCTTTAATCCAAGAAATTCACAATACAAATTAAAATTGGTTTGATTGTAACTGGTATAACTCCGTGGAAACAATAAGTACCCCATAGATACATTATACTGAATCCCCTCATTTGAAAAAGGCAGTCCTAAAAACAGTTTGTCCTTTTTTTCAAGTTGATGGATATAAGAAACACCCGTAGTTGCAGCAAACTTGTTCACCAGTTGAGTTGCCAGCACTCCTGCCTGTATGCCACTGTTATCGCCATCCAAGTTTAATTCCTGGTACACCAGCGGATTATTCGACCATGCACCTGCTGCAAATGCAGCAGCACGAAAATGTTTATGCACATCATCCTTACTGTAAAACCTGTACTTGGCATAAAGCCTTATACTTTCAAAGCGCATTCCCTCTTCAAAAAACATATTGGAAAAACTACCCGCAGCAGTAAGCATGATTTTTTTACTGATGCCCACCTGCACTTCTGGCATCATTCTGTATTCCCTTCTGTTCACATAATGGTAAGGCTTCATTGTTTTCATGGAAAGTTTTGCAGCAATTGCTTTTGCAGGAATATTAGAAGCAGGATTTGTAAACACATACAGTTCCTGTGCTTCTGCAACAGAAACAATGAAAACCAATACGCTTATGAATAATAAACGGAGCATAGAATAAAAAGTCCCGCTGTTGGCGGAACCGTTACTTTAAATAGTTACATGATAAATACGTGTACCCTGTGCCTGCCCTGTTTTAAAACTTTCAGCTTTGGTGAATGCTGCAAATTTTTTGTACTCTTTTACAGGTACAAAATTCTTGTCAACGATTGTAATCGTCTGTTCACCATTCAGCACCTGGTTTTTAATATTCAGGAAATGAAATACTTTTCCTTCAACCGTTACAGACTTGTCATTTTCAATAGCTGTATTATTGAACACAGTCACGATCTGCAGTTTAGCAACAGAGAAACCTGCATCCTCCACCTTCTTCCGCAGCTGATCAAAATTAATTTCAGCTCCCTGTTTAAAGATGATGAGAAAAGAAGAGTTGGCAATATCTGCATCCACCTTCTCTACAAAAGAAAGTGTCTTTAATGATTTGTTGATGGCATTGCTGCACATGGCGCAGGTTAATCCGCTGGCCTGTAATGTGGCCGATTTAAACTGTGCTTTCCCAAAGAAAACCGACAGCAGAAAAACAAACAAAAGTAATTTCTTCATAATCCGGTTTGTTAGTGAATGAAAAACTGTTGCAGGCAATATTGCCTGCAACAGTTTTGTCTTGCGATAAAGTTAATTTGTTTTTTGCAGCAATCAGCGCCTTTTTCACATTTCATATCCTTCATGGCAACTGTTCCTGTTCCTTCTTTCTTGCAGCAGCCTTCACCATTTTCACATTTCATCTCTGCGCAGCAACCACCTTCTTTAGCACAGGTTCCGTTTGCACAGCAATCAGCCTTGCCTTCCATTTTCTTGCAGCATTCTTTATCGCCTGTACATTTGCCATCTTTAATGCAGCATGCTTTTGCTTCAGTTGAAGCAGCAGCTTTACGATCATACTTGCAGCATTCGTGCAGATTGTTGTAAGCTTCTTCAACTCCTGTATATTTTACATTATCATAACCGGCATCAGCAATTCCTTTCTGAATTTTATCTTCTGATGTTTTTGCTGAAGCATATTTTACAGTCATCACTTTTGTATCAACATTCCAGCTGGCATAAGTGGCGCCGCTCTTTTTAGCCGCCCCTTCAATGGTTGTTTTGCACATACCGCAGTTACCCCATACTTTGAATGTGGATGTCTTTACTGTAGATTTTGTACCACCTGATTTTGTTTGAGCATTGATAGTTTGTACGCCTGCAAACAAAAACATGAATGCGGTAATTATTTGAAATGATTTCATTGTTTAATTTTTTAGTTTGAATATAATAATAGATTTCTTTCTGCTGAAAGCAGACAGACTGAACAGGAAAAAATCCAAACTAAATCAGGAAAACATTGATATCCCTGTACACTTTATTCAGTGTTTTGGGAGGAGGAGAAAAATATTCTGTTGAAGGAATGGCAGATAAGCCCTGTTCAGGTTCATGCAAAAGAGTAAGATGTTCCGGAGTCTCAGCACTGATAGATGCCAGTTCTAATGCAAAAGCAGAAGCCTGGTGAAAATCATTCAGTTTTACTGTTTTTACGTCATCCTTACAGCAATGATTTTCCGTTTTGCTCATTCCGCATTTACTGCAGGCACCATCATCATGGTCTTTATCATGACTGAATGAAATGGAAGAAATCTTTCCCATACAATAATGAATATTCATTACCATGCCGCTTGTAACGGCAAGATAGAATACTGCAATCATTGATATAAAAAACTTCTTCATCATGAAGAGTAAAGATAATCTTTTAAACTGCAACTGTACGTACAACTCAGTTAACAAAGCCCCAAAAGATGCCGAAACGGAGATAATAACCCGGAGTTGGCTGAAGAGGAGAAGCCAAATTGTTGTTTAAAAAGCCAAAAGATGGACTCAGCTCTGCTGTATTCAGGTTTTCAGCCCTGATAAACAGGGATAAACTCCTCACCCGGAACTGCAGGTAAGCAGCAATATCGGGGAGATTTTTAATTGTTGTTGTATTCTGTAAAACAAACTGCCCCAGTACAGGTGAAAAATTATCTGCCTTGTAAGGTGTATGATAGCGAAGTTCAACACCGGTACTTAAGTTGAGATTTTTGAAAAACTGTCCTTCATAAGCAAACCGGTTTCTTGAAAGCACAAGCGGTAGATTTACGGGCGCAGCTGCCGTTGTTTGCTGTACAAAAATTTCTGTGTACCAGTTCCAGCGTTTGCGCCTGCCAAAGGTGAATTGTTTTTGCAGTTGAAGCTGTAATAAATTAAACAGGGTTGCTTCCTGTGCAGCTTCTGAGTAATTTTTGAAATAGATATAATTGCTGGCCAGGAAATATTTTGCTGCTAACACCAATCTTTGCTGTGGCAACTCATATACTGCAGAAGCAATCGTAGTATTTTCTTTTCCGAAATTCGTATTGCCAATATTTAATTTTTTGAAATTACTCAGGTCATCATGAATAAAAGATGGTGTGCGGTTCACATTCTGAAAACCTAATGTGATGTACCCAAGTTTTTTACCGATCAAACGTTTCAATGAAGCAAGAACATTATAATCACCGCCGTTTAAACCAGCCAGGTAAAACCGTCCTGACAATTCCATATCCCATTTCCTGTTCTTTGTTTTATTTCTGTATTCACCGTTAACCTGCAGGTTGGTGAACGAAGGTTCATTGGGTCCAAAATCTGCATGAAGCGATTCAAAGCCGGCTGCTACTTTTAAAAACTGCTGCTGGTTTTTTATATAAGGATAAGAATAGATAGCCCGTTCGTTACCGAAGGTTTGCCAAAAATCTTTTAATCCAAATGTTGCCGGCAGGTTATGCAGATTATATAACAGAACATAACCGGCTGTATCAACTCTATTATCAAGATATTGAAATGAATAACGGTTCAGCTGCATGGTATGTTGAAAACGAAACCGTGGGTAAAACAAATACTCAACTGTTGAATCGGTTGTAATGGAATCTTTCTTACCCAAATCATAATGATGGCGGAACAGAATATTGGTGAAACTGTATTTATTACCTGTGTTGATGGTATTACTTAACAGCGACTGCGATTCGAAAGCAGCCCCACCAAGGTTGGTTGGAATATTAAAACGTTCGCTGAAAGCCGGGGTGCTGTCGAGCAACTGCAAATCTTTTAATCCTCCATTTTCTGTTGCACCAATCTTATTCCCTGCAATGATAAAATAAGCCGTGTAACGTTTGTTGGGTGTTACATACCATGTATTAAAAAGGAGATTGCTGTGGTTCGTTTTTTGGTTCCGGAAAATTCCCGGTGAATTAATGAGGTTAAACCTGAATGAAAAATTCCAGTTATAACGCACATTTTGTGTATGCTGTACGCCAATGGTTTGTTCCGATTTTGGCCCAAGTATATAAGTAAGCTGGGTATAAGGGCGGGTAGTATTATAAAACTTTGTTTGAAACAAATCAGGTACATAAGCATCGTAGGCATGAAAGCCATGATCCCATCCCGGTTTCATATTGGGAGAAAATAATAAAGACTTTGATGCACTGCCCGTGTTACCCAAAAAAATACTTGTCCATTGAACAGGCCAGCGCCTGCCAAAATCATTTACCGAAGAATCAAGAAAATAAAAACGGGCAGTATCTAAAAACCTGTATGCAATTGTTGCTGAATCTTCCAGCCCGGTACGATGCAACAGGGAATCTTTAAACGGGCCACTGCCGCCACCGCCTCTTGATCCTGTTGAATTACCACTCATGCCACCCGGAATCCTTTGCAGTATCCGTTGTTGGGCCGTTATAGTAAAACTGGCAAATAAAAAAATAAGTACACAAAGAAAACGGGCCATATAATAAAAACGGGCCTGTAAGCCCGTGTAAAAGTAATTGAATTCAGTTTGTACAACTATAAATTGATCTTAAAGTTCAATGATGAGCTGTTTTACAATTGCTGTCATCTTTGGTTCTGCTGCCTGCGCCGCTTCCAGCACTTCAGCATGTGTAATTTTATTTTCTTCTTCACGAATGCCGATATCAGTAATTACACTCATGGCAAAAACAGGCAGGCCCATGTGTACTGCAACGATCACTTCAGGAACAGTGCTCATACCTACAGCATCGCCACCCAGCACATGAATCATTTTATACTCGCTGCGTGTTTCAAAAGTTGGACCGGTTACACCGAGATACACACCTTCTTCCACTTTAATATTTAAACGTGCAGCAATCGCTTTTGCTTTTGCAATCAGGCCTTTGTTGTACGGCTCACTCATATCAGGAAAACGGGGGCCGAATTCGCTTATATTTTTTCCAATCAACGGATTAATTCCAAACTGGCTGATATGATCCTTAATGATCATTAGCTCTCCCACTTCATAATTTGGATTTACACCACCGGCTGCATTACTTAGAATAATGGTTTTAATACCAAGATATTTCATGACACGGATAGGATAAACTACTTCCTCAATGCTGTAACCTTCATAATAATGAAAACGTCCGGCCATTACAACCACTTTCTTATTGCCTAATGTTCCAAACACCAGCTTGCCCTTGTGCCCTTCAACCGTTGACACCGGGAAATGCGGAATATCACTGTAACTGATTTCTTTTTCAACTGTCAGTTCATTGGTAAACTGTCCCAAACCACTGCCCAATACAACCCCTACAGATGATTCTTCTGTATAATGACTGCGGATAAAGGCTACTGTTTCATGGATCTTCTGTAAAATATCACTCATCATATAAAAATTAGGACGGCAAATATATTGCTTTTATAACGGGTAACGGACAAATGAAGGATGAGATTCATCAGTAAGTAAGTAATACCATTGAGGATGCTTTAAAACATCTGTATAATGTATCCATCTGCCATTGATTTTTATCAGTTCATAAATGAGCCTGATGCCATGGCTGTAATCCACATACCAGTTTGCATGACCGGTATAAACCGGCTGAATGGGTTTCCCATTCAACTGATGCCAGCCATAGATGGCTACTTTGTTTTGTTTGGATGGGTTGAATAACTGTTCCGTGAGGATCACATCTTTTTTAATCCCTGCAATCAAACCCTTTTGCTGCTTTCGCTGGCCTTCAATAATGAGATGATGCTGGTATATTGTAGGTGTGCTGTCTCGGAAAGCATGCATCGGCACAGGTTCTAATTTTATAGCAGCAGCTTTATAAATTTCATCCACCAGTTTTTTTGTTGGCAGAAAGCAGTGAAAACTGTCGGCTATCTGTTGAGCAGCCATGGGCGTTAAGGGATTCTTGCCCACCCGATAGCTATCGGGTCATCGTCATTGCCAATACTTACATAATCAGGGCTTACATAAATAACCGCAGTAATTGTTTTACCTGTTAATGAATCAATCATGGATAAATGAACAGGAACAAATTTTTTAAAGAAAGACGGAAGATTACCTGAGAGTATTTCCTTTACCGCAAACGAATCCCGTTGTTTCCAGTTCATGGCAGCAGCCTGTTTGTAAAATGCGGAACCGCTGATGGCATTTGTCCTTTGTTGCGGAACCGATAACTGCATTCCTGTTTTGCAGGAAAAAAGCAGAAGGAGGAATAAATAAACCAACAGCCTGTTCATGCAGGAAAGATAGAAAAAGCTCAACAAAACTATGAAGCAAAGAAACCTTATATAATACTTGCTATAAGCTTTTTCATAATAATCTTGTTTAAGGATTAATATTTCATGTCAAAACGTCCCCGGGTAATTTTCACAGTGTCACAACTTGGCATTGTTAAGGCAAATTCAAAAGTCCCTGATACAATCCTTTTCTGTTTGTCTAACTTGGTTATATTTAAATAAGCATTATGATTCGGGATAGTATCAGTCCATTGGTAACAGCAAAGGGTTACTCCATTGCAGTACTCACCAAATCTGGTTCT
Source organism: Chitinophagaceae bacterium (assembly GCA_016713085.1). Taxonomy (NCBI): domain Bacteria; kingdom Pseudomonadati; phylum Bacteroidota; class Chitinophagia; order Chitinophagales; family Chitinophagaceae; species Chitinophagaceae bacterium. Next base: position 503,409 of record JADJPV010000001.1, read on the forward strand.
TGCCTTTCTTATATTTAGTTTATAGATCCCAGTTGATTGAATGCTATCGCTTGCCACAACAAAGCTGATTGAATTATTTGCTCCGTCGTCGTACCTGTACCCATTAAGAGTAAATGCCCCACCCATAAATGTTTCATCGTAATAACAGGTAAGGTTGGCAAAACCATTATCACCTCTTGGCAGCCACACTTTTCCATTCACCAAAAAGCCGCAGGTATTTTTTCCTTCCTCTGTGGCTTGTGGCAAGCCACTTTCGGGGTTATTCTTTTTGCAGTTGGTACTACTTGATATAATTAATAAAAATAGTAAGGAGAGAATGAAAATGTGTTTCATAAGTATTAAGTTATAATAAGGTTTAAATTCAGGTTTTTTATTCGCTTTTATTTATTAAAGGTCAGAAGGAACCTTTTCAAATACAATGACCCTTATCATTTAAAAATGATAGTGGATTATTTAACACTAAAAACAAAAAAGCCCAGATCAATTTGCCAGAAATACCCAAAGCCTGTTCATTCAGAAAAGATAGAAAAAGCTCAACAAAGACCGAAAATATGAAGAGTGCGACGCAACAATTGATGCTATGGAAACTAACAGTTGGTTTCACAAAATCCCTCCCTGTTTATCCGTGAACTATTATCGTCTTTCGCTTATCTTCGCCAAAATTTTTTGCGATATGAACCTCCACGAATACCAGGCCAAAGAATTACTGAAAAAATACAATGTTCCCGTGCAGGAAGGCTTTGCCTGCGGAACGGTACATGAGGCAGAAGATGCTTACCGCCAGATCAAAAACCAGAGCGGCAGCAGCTTTGCCGTAGTGAAAGCGCAGATCCATGCAGGTGGCCGTGGTAAAGGAACCGTAAAAGAAACCGGTTACAATGGGGTAAAAGTGGCAAAGAATTTAGACCAGATTACTGAATTTGCAAAAGGCATCCTGGGTGGCACACTGGTAACTATTCAAACCGGGCCTGCCGGTAAAGTTGTGAACAAAATTTTGGTGGCACAGGACATGTATTACGATGGACCAACTGAACGCAAAGAATTTTACCTGTCGATCTTACTCGACCGTACAAAAAAACAAAACGTTATCATGTACAGTACCGAAGGCGGTATGAACATTGAAGACGTAGCACATGATACGCCTGAAAAAATATTTAAAGAGTGGGTTCATCCGTCCGGTATGTTACAGGGTGTCCATGCAAGAAAGATTGCTTTTAATCTCGGCCTGAGTGGTGAAGCATTTAAGAACTGTGTGAAATTCGTTACCAATCTGTACAACGCTTATGTTGGTTTGGATTGCAGTATGCTTGAAATTAACCCGCTGTTTAAAGCTGCAGATAATAAGATCATAGCAGTTGACTGTAAAATGAATGTAGATGATAATGCACTTATCCGTCATGCAGATGTTGCAGCCATGAGAGATGTAACAGAAGAAGACCCAACTGAAGTGGAAGCTGGTAATCACAACCTCAACTTTATTAAATTAGATGGCAATGTGGGTTGTATGGTGAATGGTGCAGGATTAGCCATGGCAACAATGGATATGATTCAGCTCAGTGGTGGACAGCCAGCCAACTTCCTCGATGTGGGCGGTACTGCCAATGCACAAACAGTGGAAGCAGGTTTCAAAATCATTTTAAAAGACCCGAGCGTAAAAGCAATTCTCATCAACATCTTTGGCGGTATTGTTCGCTGCGACCGTGTTGCTGCAGGTGTAATTGATGCATACAAAAGCATTGGTGATATTACTGTTCCCATCATTGTGCGTTTACAGGGAACCAATGCAGTGGAAGCAAAGAAACTGATCGATGAAAGCGGTTTAAAAGTGCAGAGCGCTATCCAGTTAAGCGAAGCAGCTGAACTGGTGAAGAAGGCAGTAGCGTAAGAATACTGAGTAGCTTGCACTGAGCGAAGTCGAAGTGTTGCTTAAAACTATCGAGCGGAGTCGAGATATTACAGAAAAATTTACGAAAGCCATACGTTAATCGTATGGCTTTCGTTTTATACTTATGAATATTTTATGAAATTACTTATATGATTTTTGCAGCATGGCACGTTCATTGAAATTAAAACTGCATCAATCAAAACCAAAATCCAGAACAGATGAAATCAATTACAACAAAGATCCTTCTCACTTTTTTTTCATTGACATTATCCTTAAGCCTTTTTGCACAGGTTAAATATGAAATTGAACATCATTACAAACCATTTAAAGTAGATGCCGGTTTGGGCTATGCCCGTCCTGCAGGAAAAGGAGCGAAAGCAGGTGTATTGTTATATATGGAACCAAAGGTGAATGTGCTTGACCGTATATCTGTCGGCATCCGCACAGAAGCAACTGCAATGGCCCGTGGAAATATTGACCGCAACGGTACAGAGTTTTCAGGCAATGGCGAAGCAGGATTAAGTCTTTCCTTTCTTGGTACAGCAGATTACTATTTTACCAATCGTTTAGTACGGCCATATATCGGTGGCGGTGCAGGAATCTATAATCTTGTTGGTATAGAAGGAACAACTGATGGCGGCGGAACTGTTACAATACCTACTGAAACGAAGTTTGGCGGTATTGCAAGAATTGGCGTTGAAATATGGCATCTCCGTGCCGGGCTTGAATACAATTTTGTCAACAAAACAGGGCTCATTAACAACAACTATCTTGGTTTAAAGATCGGGATTGTATTTGGCGGTGGTTTAAAAGATCAATACAAAGGTTCAGAAGAATACTAAGCTTTGTTATCTGATTCAAACAGCAAAAATTCCCATTCAGCAGGTTACAGTTTGTAACGGAAAATCATTTAAGTAGTTTTCTGAAAAACTGTATATGAGAAAAGTATTTCTATCCGCTTTCGCCGTTGCTGCCCTATTTACCATTTCATCGTGCAGCAAGCAGGATCCTGCTGTTGTTCAGGTTCAATACCAGGCAATTTTACTGCCTTCCAATGAAGTTCCGGCAAGAGTTTCTGATGGCTATGGTTCTGCACTTGGTTATTATAATACCGAAACAAAAGTTCTTACACTGAGAATTACTTATAACAATCTGAAAGCTCCGTTAACTGCCTGGCATATTCACAAAGCACCTGCAGGAGTAAACGGGCCGGTTATTTTTAATTTCGGGGTGCCGGTACCAAATGAGTTTTATTATATCTCTTCCCCTCTTACTGCCGATCAGGAAAACGACCTGGTTACAGCAAATTATTATGTGAACCTCCACAGCACACTTTATCCTGGCGGAGAAATAAGAGGTCAATTACTGAAACGATAACTAACAATAATTCCACTGATGGATTACAGCTTCATGGCCATAGCATGAAGCTGTTTTTTCTTGTTTTGTTTTTTAGCTGAGTTCTGTTTTTGGTTAAATACCGGCCTGCAGATAATTCTGAAAAAAGAATGAATTATTTTATTTGCAGTGTCGGTATTCTTTTAGTTTTGGGCATGTCTTCAACTGTTACTCTCCGTTCCATTCAAACGGCCGACAATGCAGGGCTTGCTGTTATTGTCCGTACTTCATTAGCTGAGTTTGGTGCCAACAAACCCGGCACTGTTTTTTTCGATCCAACTACTGATGCTTTGTATGAACTCTTTCAAACAAAGGGCAGTGCTTATTTTGTTGCCGAAGAAAATGGAGTGCTGCTGGGAGGCGGAGGTATTTTTCCAACAGAAGGTTTACCATCTAAAACCTGTGAGCTGGTAAAAATGTACTTACACAAAAATGCAAGAGGTAAAGGATTGGGCAAACTACTGATTGAATATTGTCTTACATGGGCAAAGCAGAATGGTTACAATCAATGCTATTTAGAAACCATGCCCGAATTAAAACAGGCTTTAAAAGTATATGAACTGATGGGCTTTACTTACCTCGATGGGCCACTTGGCAACAGTGGTCATTTTGGTTGCGACAGGTGGATGCTGAAGAAGTTGTGAAAAACATCATGTAACAGGTGTTAAGTAATAATTTTGAATTGAATCATTCTGCTTTATACTTAAAACTTATCACTCACTCATCACCTCCACCTCATACACCCCACTGAACAAATACAAAGCTCCACTCTTTACATCAATTGCTTTATGCCTTTTACGAAGCTTCTCTCCTTTTTTAAAAACACGGCCATCTTTTAGTTTGAATAGCTGCCCGTCTTTTAATTGTTCCACCAAAAGAATACCTTCTTTTCTTACATCATGATTTTTCAGCACACGCATTAAATGTTCTTCACCGCAACTGGTGGCCGATGGATTTTGTAAGGACTTCAGCAATGCTTTTTCAATATCAGCAGGAAAGATTTTCTTTAACAGGAACAGTGCAAGGATCTTACTGTATTCATTCTTCCATTCTTTTCCGTGCGGCGCAATGCGGTGACCAAAATTTTCAAAGGCAAGTAAATGCGCCACTTCATGCAGCAATGTAACAAGGAATGCAAATTTGTTGAGATTGCCATTTACACTGATGCGGTGATTCTTCTGGTCAACGGCATGACGGTAATCGCCTAAGATCGTATTGCGTTCACGGGTAATAGTTAAATGAATTTTGTACTGGTGCAGGTATTGCAGCACAGGTTCCAGTGAACCATCCGGTAAATATTGCTGCAAAGCATGTAAGGGAACTTCCTGTTTACTCATTGTTCTTCTTCTGCTTTAGCAGCCTGAAAATCATGCGTACTTCAATAAATGAATACACAAAATACAATGCCATACAAATATAGAGGGCGGGTTTATTAAAGGTGGCCCTGTTGGCCAGTGCGTAAATAACAACAGCAGCTGCACATACAAACATCTTGATCATGAGTGAACCATACACACTTCTGAAAAACACCTGCACATTTTTATGGAGAAAGCCTGACACCAGGAAGTATAATGAGGCAAGCGAAACAACAAACAGGATAAGATTACCAATGATGAGTACATCCTGGTTCATCCCATATTTTGTGAGCCAGCTTTTTCCTGCTATAAAAAATCCATTCAGTATTACAAATAAAATAATCAGTGGGAAAAATAAACGACGGTTCTCTTTGCTCATGGCTTCTTTGATGTGTCTTTGAGTATGCGTAAAAACATAGCCAGCAAAACAAGCAGCGGAACCAGCCATCCCAGCAAAGGGAAAGATATGTTCAGCCACTTATCTGCCTTCAGCCCCAAAAATACAGCTAAGCCCAATGCAACGAGCAACTGGGTGGCCAGTCCCGCATATTGCATGAGGTAAGAAGAATTAGATCGTGTTTCTTTTTTTTGCTTATTGGTCGTTGGCGACTGCATTCATCTGCTCTTTATGGATGCCCACCACATTGGCCATTGAACCTGTACTGTTTGAAACAGCAGTGGCGCCCATGTGACATTCACCATTAAACGAAGCAGTGGCATCAACCTGCAGCTGACCGGCAAATAAATTGCCATTTACTTCGCAGTTGTTTTTTAAATAAAGCAATTCTGCAACACGAACATTTCCATTGATCTGTCCCAGCACATCAGCCTGCTGTGCAATTACATCGCCGGTAATAATACCGCTTGCACCAACCAGTACTTTAGAAGATGTGGTGAGATTTCCGACAAGGGTTCCATCTACCCTGATATCGCCTTTGCTTTCAATGTTGCCATGAATTTCGGTACCGCCAGCAATAATAGTGGCCATACCTGTGGTTGTTGTTTCTTTCCCGGAGGAATTGGATTTGCTGTTGAACATATAGGATCGGTTTATTGAGTTGACTTTTCTACTTCAGGTATCTTAAGGGTAGCAGTATCTTTTGTTGTTTTCACATCACCCGACAGCACTTTCTTCAAACTTTCCAGGTACATATCCTTCTGTATACTTGCTTTTTCCAGTGAATCGATCTTTGTTTTATACAGGATCAGCTCTTTCCGCTGACTCTGCGTTCCATAGCCCGGTAAATAATACTTCAGGTTGGTAAACGTAATCAATGCCACCGTAAGCCCAACCAATAACACAAAAATGGTGCTAAGAGTGATGTATACGCTCAATCTTGATAACTTAAAGGTCACCACCTCTTCATAAGTATCATCATTCATTACCACCAGGCGGTACCGGTTTCTGAGTCGTTTCAGCGTGGAATCTGCATCAATTAATCTTGCCATACGTAAAATGAGGCTTAAATTTACTGTTTATAGGTTGGTAAAAAGAAATTCTTCGTGAATTTACCTTTAATTAAAATATTTTTGACCGTATTGAGTTATAAAGAAAAACTACCCACAGCCTGCATGCAGCTTATTCTGGTACCAACACAAAGATGGATTTTTTTAGTTCTCCTGCTGGGCTGCTTCACTGCTTCGGCTCAACCAGACTTTACATTACCGCTGATAAAACCGAAAAAATACGAGAACAAAACCCTTGGATCGGAGAAGACAGATGATAAAAAATTCACACTTCCACGGAAATTATACCAGGGTACAGTTACGCATTACAATTTTTACTACAACGCTACTGTCAAATTAAATGCCATTGTTGAAAAAGCAAAGCTGAGCCATAAAGATGATTATACGCAGCTGCTGCCTTTTTATAATTTTTCAACCAAAACAACGGCGGTTGATTCTACAGAGCTGGATTCAATCATGTACAAAGCAACCGCCGGCATTGTACTGCACGATTTGCGGAACAGTTATATTGACAATATGTACCTGCTCATCGGCCAGAGTTATTTCTACTGGCGCAAGTTTGATTCAGCCTACCGCATTTTTCAATTCATCAACTACAATTTTTTCCCGAAAGGAAAAGATGAATATACAATCGTTGTTGGCTCAAACGACCGTTCAAGCAATGGTTCATTAAACATTGCCAGCAAAGAAAAGAATACTGTTATTCAAAAAGTATTTACACAGCCTCCCAGCCGAAACGATGCACTGATCTGGCTGGCAAAAACCTATGCAGAAGACAGTTTGTATGCAGAAGCATACAGTTTGGTAAATCTTTTACGGAAAGATCCCATCTTCCCAAAACGGCTGCACAATAAATTAGATGAAGTACAGGCTTTTGTCTTTTATCAACAGCAACAATGGGACAGCACTGCTTATTTTTTACAACGTGCCTTACCTGTTGCAGCTGATAAAACCGAACTGGCACGCTGGGAATATTTACTGGCACAGCTGTATGCAAAAACCAATCAGCCAGAAGCTGCTTCAACTTATTTTAATAAAGCAAAATCACATACCACTGACCCTGTTCTTTATATTCATGCACGTATTTATGAAGCACAGCTTGTAAAAAAAGAAGGCGGCAGTTCCATTACAGAAACATTGGCTGATTTGGTAAAGCTTTCAAAGAAAGAGCGCTTTGATGGTTTTGAAGATATCCTCTACTACTCTGCTGCAGGCATGGCATTGCAGTTAGGTGATACTGCACAGGCAAGAACATTGCTGATGAAAAGTGTTACCTACAGCACTGAAAATACATCCGTAAAAAACCAGGCTTATTTAAAACTGGCTGATATTTCTTACGCACAAAGAGATTATACATTCGCTTCCAATTGTTATGACAGTTTGAATTTCCAGGACCCTTCTTTAACAGAGCAGTCAGCAAAATTGCAATTGAGACAACAGATATTAAAAGATCTGGTAGAACAAATGAATGTTGTAAAAAGACAGGACAGTTTACAGGCAGTTGCCAAAATGCCCGAAAAAGAAATGGATGCTTACCTGAAAACACTGGTAAGGAAAATAAGAAGAGAACGGGGATTAAAAGAAGAAGTGAATTATACAGGTGGAGGTTCAATGGGTAACGAGGATCAGAATGCACCCATCTTTACTTCAACTGGTTCAGGCAACAGCTGGTATTTCTATAATGCAGCACAGAAAACAAAAGGCTATACTGATTTTGTTTCCCGTTGGGGCAAACGTCCGAATATTGACAACTGGAGAAGACAGTCGGTGATTGATGTAATGATTGGACAAAGCCCGAATAGAAATCAATCAATAAAAGGAGAACCAACTGATCCTGCTGCTATTCCGGAATCTGACTTGAGTGTGGATGGCTTGAAACAGAATCTGCCTTTAACAGAAGCACAGCTGTTGATTTCGAATCAACGCATCATGGATGCATTACTTCAGCAGGGAGCCATTTATAAAAATCAACTGGAAGATTATACACAGGCTGCAATTGTGTTTGAAGAAATCTATCAGCGCTTCAGCAACCACAGCAAATCAGAAGAGCTGCTGTTTGATTTGTATTACTGCCATCTCAAAGCAGGTAATAAAGAAAAAGCTGCTTACTTTCTTACACAGCTCAATCAAAATTATCCGGCAGGAAGTTTTGTAAAAAAAATCAACGATTCAAAAAATCCCGGCACTGCGGCAAAAGATGCAAAAACAATTGCTTACGAACAGATCTATAACAATTTCATTGCAGGAAATTTTGAGGAAGCACTGGAGCAAAAGAAAAAAGCTGATTCAAGCTTTGGTAAATCCTACTGGACTCCACAGCTGCTGTACATTGAATCGCTCTATCATATCAAACAAAAAAACGACAGTGTTGCTATTATAACCTTAACCAATATTGAAATCAATTTTCCCGGCACTCCTATTGCTGAAAAAGCAACCATCATGAAAGATGTGGTAAGCAGAAGAGCAGAGATTGAAAATTATCTCACCAACGCAAATATCGTTCGCCAAACTGAAGACAGTGTTTACATTCCGTTTGATGACGGACCGAAAGTAAACATGACCAATCAGCAGATCCTGAAAGATTCAACCAATAAAATTGCTGTTACAACAATCCTGCACAGAATAATGCCAACATCACAAAGCCACAGGCACCTGTGCAAAAAACCGGCAACGAAAAACAGGATCGCAGCAACGCAGGAAAAGTTACCATCGGCAATAAACCCACAACAGATACAACAAGCATTAAACCATTGAAAACAGGTAAGATTGAAATGGCGTATATCTACTCGCCCAATGAGCCGTATGTGGTGATGATGTACTTTGATGCCGTTGATCCTATCTACATTTCTGAATCAAAAAATGCATTTCTCCGGTATAACTCCAGCAATCATACTACCGAAACCATCAGCATCAATACCTACGAAGGAGATAAAGACCTCAGCTATATGGATCTGGGCAGTTTTCCTGATGTATCTGCATCGCTGAGTTATATGGAAGAGCTGAAGAAAAATGCCAAACAGATCGTTCCGTGGCTCCCGGCTGATAAATATAATTTTATCATTATCTCTGTCCGCAACCTGGATATGTTAAAAACCCGCCGTAATATGGAGGAATACAAGCTGTTTATCCGCCAGTATATTAAGGATAAATTTTAGGAATTCTTCTTTAATTCCGCTCCCCGAATTGTTTTAGATTTGTCTGGTATTGAATTTGCTCTCATTCGCATCTCATACAACCTGATTATATGCGTACATCCGTTAAATATTTATGGCGTGCCTTCTTTATTGGCCTTGGAACTTTTATACTTATTGTGATCCTGGCCAATTTTGGTGTTTTCGGCAAAATGCCTTCCCTGGAAGAATTGGAAAACCCTTCTGCTTCTCTAGCCAGTGAAGTCATTGCTTCAGATGGAACAATGATGGGGAAGTTCTACACTGAAGACAGAACCAATGTTGAATACAAAGACATTTCGAAGAATATTGTCAATGCATTGATTGCTGCAGAAGATGAACGTTTTTATGATCACTCCGGTATTGATGGCCGTGCCCTGGCAAGAGCTATTTCAAAACTGGGAACCGATGGCGGTGGCAGTACCATTACCCAGCAGCTGGCATTAAACCTCTTTAGAGAAAGAGCCAAGAATAAAATTGCAAGAACCATTCAAAAAATTCAGGAGTGGATCATTGCTGTAAAACTGGAACGCAATTTTACCAAAGAAGAAATCATTGCTCTTTATCTCAATACAGTTGAATACAGCGACAATGTGTTTGGTATCCGTAATGCATCCAAAACATTTTTCCAGAAAGAACCATCACTTGTTACAGTTGAAGAAGCTGCATTGCTGGTAGGAATGGTGAATGCACCTTATGCATACAATCCAAGAATCTTTCCTCCCCGTGCCATGCAGAAACGCAATGCAGTGATCAATGATATGGTGCGGAATAAGTTTGTTACAGAAGCAGAAGGGAACAGAATTAAAAACAGTCCCATCAGGCTCAACTATAAAAAGCTCGATGAAAGTACAGGGCTTGCTCCTTACTTCCGTGATGTATTAAGAGACCAGATGAAGAAATGGTGCAAGGAACATGAAAAAAGTAATGGCGAAAATTACAATATCTACCGTGATGGATTAAAGATCTATACCACCATTAACCCACGTATGCAGTTGTATGCTGAAGAAGCAGTAGCCAAACATATGAGTGCATTGCAGAAAAACTACTGGACCTTACCCTGGGTGAAAGACAACAGCATCTGGAAAGGACATGAAAAAATTCTGGAAAGGGCAATGAAGGAAAGTGACCGCTGGAAAAAAATGGAAGAAGAAGGTGCCAGTGAAGAAATCATCCGCAAAGCTTTCAGAACAAAAGTAAAAATGAGAGTATTTGCATGGAATGCAAAAGATATACAGATACAATAATGTCTCCTTATGATTCAGTCCGCTATCATAAGATGATCATTCAAACAGGTTTTATGGTGATGGATCCTTTCACCGGCGAAGTAAAAGCATGGGTGGGCGGAGTAAACTTTAAGAATTTCAAATTCGATCACGTTAATATCAATACCAAGCGACAGGTTGGTTCAACATTTAAACCAATCCTGTATGCATATGCAGTTGAAAATGGATATACTCCGGAAAGCATTTTACCTAATGGCCCGATAAACCTCGGCGGTAAAATGATTACCGGTACCGGCGGACCAATGGCCATCTGTCTTGCTTATTCTAAAAACCCCGGTGCTGCATACTTAATGAACCAGTTTGGTGTAAAGAGTGTTATCACATTTGCGCAGAATGCAGGGATCAAAAGTAATATGCCGCCTTATCCTTCTATTGCATTGGGCAGTGCTGATATCAGCGTAATTGAAATGCTGCAGGCTTATACCATGTTCCCGACAAACGGCATGAGTACCCAACCTGTTTACATTACACGTATTGAAGACCGTAACGGAAATATTCTGCAGAGCTTTGCTCCCGAACAGAAAGTAGTAATGAGTGAAGCAGCTGCATTTACCATGGTAAAGATGATGCAGGGAGTTGTTGATATCGGAACAGGACGCCGTTTGCGTGGCATGGGTCTTACCGGTGAAATAGCAGGTAAAACAGGTACAACCAACGATAATACAGATACGTGGTTTATTGGTTACAATCCACAGTTACTGGCAGGTGGGTGGGTTGGTTGTGATGATCCGTTTTTAAAGATGGTGGGTGAAGGTAACCGTACTGCACTTCCTATCTGGGGATACTTCTTTGAAAAAGTATATGCTGATAAAACACTGGGCATTTCTAAAGATGCAAAATTTGTACAGCCCGAAAGTATGAGGGTGGAAACCTTTATGGACTACGAAAACTTTGCAGAGAAATACCGTAATGAACCAGATGCTGAAAATCCTGATGCAGGTAATGGCACTTCGGCAGACTATGGTGATTTGAAATTAGAACCAGGTCAAAACCTCGGACCTGAATCGCAGCTAAGTGAAGAAGAAAAAGTATTGAAGGAAGCAAAGAAAGAAGAAGAGAAAAAACCTGAGCCAAAAAAAGAAGAAATAAAAACACCTGCAGTGTTAAGTGATAAAGACAAGAAAGCAACGGATACAAAAAAGAAAGACGAGAAAAAGAAAAATGATCCAAAACCGGGTGGCAATTAACAGACAAAAGAATTAAGCAAAGAATATCTGAAAGAAATTACAGCCGGGAAGGTCGGAAAGAAAATGAATTTTAATTTTCAATAATTACCACCTTGCCGTCTTCCCGGCTTACTTTATGATAGAGAACTGCTCCACACTAATTTATAAATACCATCTGTTCCTTTAATACAGGTAAACAGAAAACTGGTGATAAAAGGCATGTTCACCTGTTCATCCTGCTCAGCAACTGCAACTGTACCACTCAGGTAAATAGTTGCAGAAGATGTTTCCAGTGCCTCTGTATTCTCAGGCACTTTCTGATTTCCGTAACCTATATCTGTACGGCGGTAAGCCAGACGTTCAACCATAAAATCAAGCAAGTCGGGTTCGTCAAGCACTGTGGTGATGTGAATTGAGTTGTTCATGTTCTTCTGTTTTAATGTAAATCATCCAATCGCCTCATTTGTTACTCCTTTCTGTACTATTGATGCTGTAAATGCTAAAATGATTAATAAGGAAATGTGAAAGCTTTGAACAATGTTTTCAGCAGAAATCCCGAATAATTTCACTTCTACCGTCCTGCCGCTTATTTTTGCATCTTTGCAACCTGAAACAAACAATCATCTATGTGTGGAATAGTAGGTTATACCGGTCCCCGTGAAGCGTATCCAATTGTCATCACCGGTTTAAAACGTTTAGAATACCGTGGTTACGACAGTACGGGTGTGGCCTTATTAAACGGCGGACTGAAAGTGTATAAAAAGAAAGGCCGTGTGGCCGACCTGGAAGAAAGTATCCTGGGTAAAAATCTGCACTCCAATATTGGCATCGGGCATACTCGCTGGGCAACACATGGTGAACCAAGCGACAGGAATGCACATCCGCATACAAGTGCAAGCGGAAAACTGGCCATGATTCATAATGGCATCATTGAAAACTATGCACAGATCAAAAAAGAACTGGTGAACAACGGTTATACGTTTACCAGCGATACCGATACCGAAGTGCTCCTGAATTTTATTGAAGACATTAAGAAGAATAATGAATGCGATCTGGAAGAAGCTGTTCGGGTTGCATTAAAAAGAATTACCGGTGCCTATTGTATTTTATTAATTGATGAAGACGATCCTCACACCATCATTGCCGCAAGAAAAGGAAGTCCCTTAGTAATTGGTGTAGGCAAAGGCGAACATTTTTTAGGCAGTGATGCAAGCCCCATGCTTGAGTACACCAAAGAAGTGGTGTATGTAAACGATTATGAACTGGCCATTGTAAAACCAGATGAACTCATTCTGAAAAACCTGGGTAATGAAAAAATAACTCCCTTCATTACTAAACTCGATATGGAACTGGCGGCCATTGAAAAAGGCGGCTACGACCATTTCATGCTGAAAGAAATTTTTGAACAGCCATCCACCATCCATGATTGTTTACGTGGAAGACTGAATGCAGCAGCAGGAACCATCACCATGAGTGGTGTAATGAAGAATATTGAACATTTTAAAAATGCCAACCGCATCATCATCATAGCTTGCGGTACAAGCTGGCATGCAGGTTTACTTGCTGAATATGTGATTGAAGAATTATGCCGCATTCCGGTTGAAGTGGAATATGCAAGTGAATTCCGTTACAGAAACCCGATTGTAAATAAAGGTGATATAATTATCGCCATCAGCCAGAGTGGTGAAACAGCCGACACATTAGTAGCCATTGAACGTGCCAAAGAAAACGGTGCCATCATTTTTGGAATTGTGAATGTGGTTGGTTCATCCATTGCACGTATCAGTGATGGTGGTGCTTACACACATGCAGGACCGGAAATTGGCGTGGCGTCAACCAAAGCATTTACAGGGCAGCTTGCTGTTATCATGATGATGGCTTTGAAAATTGCAAAAGAAAAAGGCAGCATCAGTGATGAACGTTACACTAACTTATTACTCGAACTCGATGCAGTTCCTGAAAAAGTAGATGCAATTTTAAAGAGTGCTGATCTGCTGAAAGTAATTGCAGAAAAATATAAAACCGCAGGCGATGCATTGTTCCTGGGCCGTGGATATAATTTCCCCATTGCATTAGAAGGTGCATTAAAGCTGAAAGAAATTTCTTACATCCATGCAGAAGGTTATCCCGCTGCTGAAATGAAACATGGTCCCATTGCTTTGGTAGATGAAAATTTACCTGTCGTGTTTGTTGCAACAAAAGACAGCTATCATGAAAAGATTGTAAGCAACATGCAGGAAATAAAAGCACGCAAGGGAAAGATTATTGCAGTAATCACTGAAGGTGACGATGTAATTCCCGGCCTGGCAGATGATGTGTTTTATGTACCCGCTGCCGATGAAATTATTGCGCCCCTGCTCAGCACCATTCCCTTACAGTTGTTAAGTTACTATATGGGTATTACAAGAGGTGTGGATGTTGACAAACCAAGAAACTTAGCGAAGAGTGTAACGGTTGAATAGTTTGTGGTTTATAGTCACTCTATCTGTAAATCTGGTTAGATGATTTTATATTGTACTATTGAATATATTTTCAGCGTCATAGTCAATAGCCCGTCAACATTTCGACAAGCTCAATGTGACAAAGTGCTGTCAGGCTGAGCTTGTCGAAGCCTTGATGAATAAATATTCCAAAGCTAAATATTACAACAGAGTTGATAAACTACAAACTATCATGAACCCCATTATAAAAAAACCACTTTCCGAAATCGGTTACAATTTTATTGCTGCCAACTATCTTCCCAAAGGAAAGGACGAATATTATTTACGCAATAAACAAAACCGCAGCGGTATCAACTACCGCAAGCTTACAGCACTTGAAATAGAAGTGCTGGTACGAAACAGGAATGCATCCGACAACTGGAATAAAATTCTTGTATCTGATTCATTTAATCCTGAGCTAGTGAAGAACTGTAAGTTCTTTGGTTTGGTTCGTATAGGAAAACTGGAGCCTTACTTTCTTGAGTTTCATTCGGTGAAACTCCAGGTGGGTTTATACAACAGCACCATCATCAGCTGCGACTTTGGCGACAATGTAGTAATTGACAACGTACATTATCTCTCCCACTATATCATCGGCAATGAAGTAATCATTAACAATGTGCATGAAATGGGCACTACTGATTATGCCAAATTCGGTAACGGTATTTTAAAAGATGGTGAAGATGAACGAATCCGTATCTGGCTGGAAGTATGCAATGAAAATGCCGGAAGAAAAATTATTCCCTTTAATGGAATGCTGGCAGGTGATGCCTGGCTCTGGAGCAGGAACAGGGATAATGAAGTACTGCAGCACAAGCTGAAAGAATTTACAGAATTGAAATTTGATAAACTGCGTGGCTACTATGGAAAAGTGGGCGACCGTACCGTGATAAAAAACTGTTCCATTATAAAAGATGTATGGGTGGGAACAGATGCTTATTTAAAAGGTGCCAACAAACTGAAAAACCTCACCATCGATTCATCCGCAACAGCAACATCGCAGGTAGGTGAAGGCTGTGAACTTGTGAATGGCATTATGGAAGAAGGCTGCCGTGCATTCTACGGTGTAAAAGCTGTGCGTTTTTACATGGCTTCGAATTCACAATTAAAATACGGAGCAAGGCTCATTAACTCTTATCTCGGTAACAATGCAACTATCTCCTGTTGCGAAGTGTTGAACTCACTCATCTTTCCTGCACATGAACAGCATCACAACAATTCCTTTTTATGTGCGGCAACTGTTATGGGACAAAGCAATATTGCAGCCGGTGCAACACTTGGCAGTAATCATAACAGCCGCAGTGCCGATGGTGAACTGATTGCAGGTCGTGGTTTCTGGCCGGGGCTTTGTGTAAGCATTAAACACAATACAAAATTTGCCAGCTTCACACTGCTTGCAAAAGGCGATTACCCTTCCGAACTAAATATTCCCATTCCGTTTGCATTGGTGAGTAACGATGAATCAAAGAACCAGCTGAACATTATGCCGGGTTACTGGTTCATATACAATATGTATGCACTGGCACGCAATGCATGGAAATATATTGACCGTGATAAACGAAACAATAAAACACAAACACTCGAATATGATTTCCTCGCACCCGACAGTGTGAATGAAATTTTTGATACACTGAAACTGATGGAACTATTTACAGGAAAAGCATTTCTGCACAAACAATCTACTGCAAAAAAATATACAGATGCAGATTATAGTAAAGCCGGCAAGAAAGCACTGAATGCAAATGATAAAGAATTAACCCATCTCGAAATAACAGCAACAGGTTTTGAAAACAGCAACCGTAAAGTAGTGCTGCTGAAAGTGCAGAAAAGCTATACGCTTTTTAAAGAACTGATTGTTTACTATGCCATGCAGGAAACACTGAAGCTGATTGAAGAAACCAAATGCAAAAGCTTTGATCAACTGATAAAGCTTCTTCCCAAAAAACAAAAACGCAGCAACTGGATCAATGCAGGCGGACAGTTAATTGAAGAAACAGAATTTGATAAACTGAAACAAAAGATCACATCCGGTAAAATTAAAAGCTGGGATGCCGTACATGCGTTTTACAAAGCTGAAGGAACTGCTTACAGCAATAACAAACTCTCTCATGCCCTTGCTTCCCTGTTTGAATTAACAGGCAGCAAACAGCTCAGCAAAGAATTACTGAAAGATTCCTTACAGCAATACATTGCAACCAAAGTATGGATGGTAAAAGGTATTTACGATTCAAGAGCTAAAGATTATACCAATCCTTTCCGTAAAATGGTGTACGAAAATGAAGCCGAAATGGATATGGTAACAGGCAAGCTGGAAGAGAATTCCTTTATCCTGCAGCAGCAGGATGAATTAAAAACAACCAAAGCAAGAGTGCAGAAGATTTTGAAGGGGTTTAAGTTGTAATAATTGAAAAACTTGCTAATATGATAGAAAAGGATAACGCCATAAAAATATTTGAAGATAAAAAAGTAAGAACCATTTGGGATGCAGAACAGGAGAAATGGTATTTATCCATTATTGATGTAATTGCAATTCTTACTGAAAGCGTTGACCCAAATGCATATTGGAGAAAGCTGAAACAACGGCTTAAAGAAGAAGGAAATGAAACCGTGACGAACTGTCACGGGTTGAAAATGCTGGCAGCTGATGGCAAAATGAGAATGACTGATGTTGCCGATACCGAACAGCTTTTCAGACTGGTACAATCGATCCCATCGCCAAAAGCAGAACCTTTTAAACTCTGTCTGGCACAGATTGCATCCGAACGTTTAGACGAAATGCAAGACCCTGAACTGACTATTGACAGGGCATTAGAACAATATCTGAAATTGGGCTATTCAGAAAACTGGATTAATCAACGCTTAAAAAGTATTGAGATCAGGAAAGAGCTTACCGATGAATGGAGGAAAAGAGGTCTGAAACAAGGTGTTCAATTTGCAACTCTTACCGATATTATAACTAAAGAATGGGCAGATAAAACAACCAAAGAATACAAAATACTGAAAGGGCTGAAAAAGGAAAACCTGCGGGATAATATGACCAATACTGAATTGATATTAAACATGCTTGCTGAAGCTTCAACCAAAGATATTTCTCAGGCTGTAAACCCTGAAACTTTTGAAGACAGTAAAAAAGTGGCGAAGCAAGGCGGTAATGTTGCTAAAGTAGCAAGAAAGGAATTGGAAGCAAGAACGGGTAAAAAAGTAGTTACTGCTTTAAATGCAAAATCTGAATTGCAACTTAAAAAGGGTAAAGAAAACAAAACAAAATAAAATCTTTCTCAACCTTTATATTCAGGAGCCCGGCAGACATGGAACTATTGAATTGTTGGTAAACAATTTTGGTTACGAAAGCTGGAAGAAAATTCTTTTATCCTGCACAAAATAGCGCAAGAACGATGCGCAGGTAAAAGCGCTGGCTTCTTGTGCCTGAATTTCAAGGTCAAGGCCTTTATAGCAGCGTGGTATGTAGGTTGTTTTATCAAAAGCATCGAAGCAACATATCTTAGTAATTTAGGAGATGCCAATACAAAAGAATGGCCGGCAACCATCAAAAAGATTCAGCAGAAATTTAAAGATCCTAATCTTATTATCCCCGTCACGACGACTGGTTAAGTAAGAAAGCCTTGAATCATACATTGGAAACTGCTGCAGGATTATGAACAAAAAAATCATCGCTAAAAACAGAGCAGCGCAAAAAGCTGTAACAAATAATGCTTCAGGAAAACTTTTAACGGGCACTGCATTCTCTTACCACTGTCACCATTTCAACTCAATCTTTTTTCCCGTTTTAGCTGCGAGGTAAATAGCATCAATAATTTTTAAATCTTTTGCTCCTTCTTCACCATCAACAGGTACAACAGGTTGTTTACCCATAAGAATAATGGCGGCCATTTCTTCCATCTGTACAGTTTGATGGGTTACATGCGGATGAGTTAATTCACCTTTGCCGGTTCTTCCTTTAATTGGGCCATACCCTGTAGAAGGCTGTAATTCTGCAAATCCTTTTTCTGCGTTTAAAAAAAAGCGGTCAAGATTATTCATACTATAAGTTGAAAGGCAGGATGCAACTGCACCGCTGGCAAAGCCAAATTGAAACTGAATAGTTTCATCAACCCCTTCTTTAAACTTTTCATGATCGGTTTTGGTTTCCTGCGCCGTTACCCAAACCGGTTCTTCACCAACCATATACCTTGCACCATTCACAGCATAAATTCCTATATCCATCATAGCACCTCCACCCGACAGTTGTTTGTTTAAGCGCCATTGAGTGGGGTTACCAATTCTAAATCCACACAATCCATGGAAAAATAAAATCTTACCTAACTCTCCTTCTTTCCGCATACGAATTATCTCCAGTGTCTTCGGTTCAAAATGCATTCTGTACCCAACAAGCAGTTTTACATTTGCTTTTTTACAGGCCTCAACCATCTCAGTTCCTTCCTTTGCATTAACAGCCATTGGCTTTTCGCAGATCACATGCTTCCCTGCTTTGGCAACACGTATCGCCTGGCTATGATGCAAGGCGTTGGGAGTAATAATATACACTGCATCTATTTCGGGATTGTTTTTAATGCCATCGAAATTTTCATAGTTGTAACAATTACCATCAGGTATACCATACTTGTTTTGCCAGTCCTTAATTTTAGACGGAGTGCCGCTGATCACTCCGGTTAGCTTCCCCATTTTACATGCCTGCATTGCTTCTGCCACACGATTTCCATAACTGCCGAAGCCCATGATGGCAACTTTTAAAACAGGTCCATCATAAGGAGTATTGTGCAAATCATTAAACTCAGCAATGCCTTTCCCTGGTGAGAGTTGTAATGCAAATACCGAGGCGGTCAGTTTTTGCAAAAAGTCACGACGTGTATTCATAACTGAAATTTTTATGAGAAGGTTGAGTGATAATGCTGTTGATTGTTATGCCCGCTTTCAGGATGAAATTAATTATAAGCTTTTGCTTATGCAATACCGCCCGGACCAAATCTGTACTTGCCTGTTAAGAATGATACCACTGCCATAAAGAAGCAGATACAATTCCAAGTGTATGATTTTTCACTTCTTCTGACAGTTCCATTCTGCTGACTGCATCAACCAGCCGTGTGATAATTTGATCTGAAATGTTTTGTGTATGTCCGGATCGTTCCCAGATACTGAGTAAATGATTTTTTGTATGCCAGTAGCCTGTTGAGCAAAGATGCCTGTATCTTCCTCTGCTGCTGTATGTAAAAATAAATTCCAGTGAGTGGCTTCCAGATCAATCCATACATCTTTTGCATCATCAATCATCCAGTAACAAGACCCAATCGCTTTTCCAATTGCACCGGCACGTTTGAGTAGTGAGGGATCAGTTACTGCTTTCATTGCTGAAGTATATTCAGCCATTACCCTGAAGGGTTCTGCACTTTTCAAATAAAGTGCTTTGTTGATTTTATCCAGGTCAGCATTTGCAGACAGCTTCGTTGTTGAAATAAAATCCTCTGCTTCAAACATCTGCTGCATTGCTTTTAACAGGCTGTCTTTGCAGGTAGATTTTTTTACATCACTTAGAATTGTGATTGCTAAATAGCTTAACAGTTCTTCTGAAGAAGTTAGTGTGCGATTATCAGAATGATTTGCTTTACTAAACGATTGAAATACTTTTAACGAAGTAATATTTTTTGCTCCATCCTGTTCATCACTGATATAATCAAAGAGACTGATGCCTAAATTAAAACGTCCGCACCAATCTGCTGTGAGAGTTGTTTGTTCAACAGTCAAGCCAAACATCACTCCAAAAACTTTTCCCACTGTTACACCAAAACCATATACATCATACAACCTGTTGTGATCAATACCAGATGAGTTTTCAATCCATTCAATTTTTTTATCCCGCTGTTCAAGCATTGTATAATATGCTGACAAAAATTATCGTGATGGGGTAACCCTGCGCTTCGCCAGGTTTCAAAGAACGCCGATTGAAAGTGACTCTGCCATTCCATTAAACAGAATTGTTTTTTGTTTCAGCATTTCGCCAGCAATTAAGCGCATAACAACTCATGGCAGTTGCAAACAGTCCGTCTTTATCTTCAATCAAAGAATTTCCACCACCATCTGCATTGTTCCATGATGCAACTTCGTTGGGGTCTGTTACATATGGAGCCGGGATGCGGAGAATATAATCACCTGTCCAGCTTCCATTTTCCTGTTGAGCATACAACAATGCATTACCACATAAAGTTCTTTCCATCTGTTGACCCAGATAAGATAAATGTATAAATGATTCTAAAGCCAGTGCAGTAGTAAACGGATTCATGACTGCTGATAATTCAAGACCAAATCCGCCATCAGCTAATTGTTCCCGAACAAGTGACTCTGCGATCAACCCAATATGTTCATTTGATAATTGATATCCCTTTTTTGATGCGGCACGTAAGAACAACGTGGTTGTATAATACTGACTTCTCCACCAGTATGAATTGATAAAGCCTTTGTTTGTTTGCTGTTCAGTTAACCAGTTGATGATTTCTGCTGCTTGTTCATTTTGCGCATCTGCCAGTACAGCTGCAATGGAGACATCCGGATGAGCACTCGTCCAACCGGCAATAAATTCATCAGCAGGTGCTGAAATAAACTCACGTATGCCCGAATCAACTCTGTACGTTGAAACTCCGCCTTTAGTAAAATGACTCCACAAAAATGTTGTTGCTTTTTTTGCATCAGGCTCAGTAAAATCTTTACATGATTGCAATGCCTGCAGGCACCATGCAGTTGAATCTGCATCAGAAGGAACATGGCTGCTGTACGACCAGCCTCCATCTGCATGACGTGACTGTAACAGAAAGTTTTCTGCTTCATTGATTGCTTTTGTTTGACGACATAGTTTCTGAATATGTGGCAGCACAAAACCTGTTACCCATATATCCGATTCGCCTGCCAGGGTGGGAAAGCCTTTCCACATTCCGCTGCTATTACAGGACAGCAGATAGTCAATCCCTTTTTCTATTGCAGCGTCTATTGCTTTACCGTTAAGCTCTTTATTAAACTCCATTCAGCACTAATTACAAAAATTTTCTGAAATCAAGATTCGAAAAATTGAAACAGGTATCCGGTAAATTAATTACAATGAAACTATTTGTTCTTTAAAACAATTTCTCTACATTACAGATGAATCGATGCAAGAGATTCATTTCCCCTACCCCATCAGAATACAGTTTCAATTTTTCAACCTGCTAATGCAGTTTGAATTGTATGCCCTGTGATATTTTTTTTGAAGTAAATAATTGCTGAAATACAGATAAAGAATTTTATTCGATCAGGAACTGATTGAACAAGGAAGAGTTTTATTTAACCAACCAAAATTTACAACTATGGGTGACATCATCATCACAATCACAAAAGGCGATCCTGCAACAGGAATTTTAACCTTGTCAGACCAGGGAATTACCAATGTAACACAGGGTGACCAGGTAACCTGGGTAATTGGACCGGGTTCAGGTGTTGGAAGCATTTCCGGGATAGTTGAAAAACCCAACTCTGCCGATGTATTCAGTCCTGACCCCGCCCCGGTAAACGGTACCAGCAACTGGCAGGGAACCGTTAATCCTGCTCTTCCGGCAGGCACAGAAGAACTTTATTCAATCAACTGGGTAACAGGCGGCACTGGTTGGCTGGGTAAAGATGGTGCAGGACAACCAAAAAGTTACGACCCTATAATAAGAATTCAACCAAAAAATAACTATGTTGTTTAAAAGAAAAGCCTGTTATTTACTAATAGGCTTTTTTTACTTAATTACACTTTCTGTTTCAGCCCAGGATCAACGGATTGCTGACAGTCTGTTAATAATTTATAAGTCTGATAACTTAAAGGGGGTGGAAAAGTTAGAATTGCTCAGCGACCTCTCGTTTAACGAAATTAAAGATTACAAACTGGGTTTAGTCTATGCAGAAGAATTAATAAGCCTTTCCCTTCAAAATGATAACAAGTATTATCTGTCTCAGGGCTACTTTCAAAAAGGAAGTACAAATAGACTTTTAGGCAACCTGGATGCCGCACTGGAAGCTTTTATCAAGAGTTCTGAAGTTGCTAAAAATGGGAACTTGGTTTCGCATGAAGGAAGTGCCTATAGTGCCATTGCTGATATTTATACTGTTTCCAATAATCATAAAATGCAATGCTTTACTATCATAAAGCAATTAGCACACTTCGGAAATCTAAAGATACCGTTGCGTTGGCTTCAAGCATTTTAAATGCAGGAGATGCACTCCTTAACAACAAAAATTATGATTCCGCCTTTTTGTATTTCACAGAATCAAAAAAAATATTTGAACGGGTTCAGTACTTAACGGGAAAAGCTTACTGTCTCGGCAATATCGGCATGGTGTATGCCAATACCGGGCAACCAACACTTGCTGAAAAAAACATCAATGAAGCAATCATCATACTGGAGAAATCAGAAGATTATTATCCCATCTGCGTATATCTTATCTCCATGTGCGATATCTATCTGCAAAAAGGTGATCAGCAAACAGCAATGAATTATGCGAAGCGGAGTTTGCAACTCGCAGAAAAATACGGGTTAAAAGAACAGATCAGTGATGCCAATCTCAAACTTTCAGAGCTGTATGAAAAAGCAGGTAACACAGGAGAATCTTTTAAATATTACAAAAACTATATTGCCTACAGAGACAGTGTGAATAATATTAAGTCGGTGCAGAAAATGGCGGAACTGCGTACTGATTTCGAAGTATCAAAAAAACAAACCGAAGTTGATCTGCTCAACCAGGAAAAAGAAATCAGCGGATCATGCTGATTTCCGTATTTATCACTCTTGGTTTAACCATTGTACTGTTAGGAACCTTGTACTGGTACTTTAAAACCATTTCAAGAGAGAAGAAAAGATCAGAAAGCCTTTTGCTCAACATCCTTCCTGCTGAAACAGCAAAGGAATTAAAACAAAACGGCAAAGTGGATGCAGTAAAGTTTGATGAGGTAACTGTGTTGTTTACTGATTTTGTTTCTTTTTCAAAATTAGCTGAGCATGTTGAACCCGTTCAGCTGGTAAAAAGTATTGACTATTATTTCAAGGGATTTGACGAGATCACCACAAAATATGGGCTGGAGAAAATTAAAACAATTGGTGATTCTTATATGTGCGCCTGTGGTTTACCAACAGCCAATCCAACGCATGCACGGAATGTTATACAGGCAGCAAAGGAAATGATTGAGCTGGTGAGAAATGCCATGCATGCTGAAGATGGTCTCAGTCATTTTGATGTAAGAATCGGCATACACACAGGACCTGTTGTAGCAGGTATTGTGGGCATCAAAAAATGGCAGTACGATATCTGGGGTGATACGGTTAACATCGCTTCAAGAATGGAATCCAAATCAGAACCGGGAAGAATTAATTTATCTGAAATCACTTACCTGCAAATCAAAGATGAATTTCCATGCGAGTACCGTGGAGAAATTGAAGTGAAGAACCGGGGAATATTGAAGATGTATTTTTTAGCCTAACTGAAAAACGGGCCTTTGTTTCAACATAAAAAAGCCGCTTCTTTATGAAGCGGCTTTTTACTATCCTTTAATTTAATTTTATTCTCCCCAAATATTATCTTTTCCTTCCAGCCACAATTTCACTAACTCAGTTGTAACAGATTTTGGACGTTCCAGTGGTAATCCAAGCGCCCTGTCCCAGATCAAACTGGCCATTACACCTAAGGCACGGCTAACGGCAAAGAGTACCGTGTAATATTCATACTCCACCATCCCGTAATGTACCAGCAATGCACCACTATGTGCATCCACATTCGGCCATGGGTTTTTGATCTTACCCATTGATTGTAAAATGGGTGGCACTACTTCATAAATATTCCACACTGTGTTCAGCAGCTTATCATCAGGCATATGTTTCTTGCCAAATTCCATCTGAGCAGTATAACGTGGATCTGTTTTACGTAACACCGCATGACCATAACCCGGTACAACTTTTCCTTCACTCAATGTTTTCTTTACATACTCGGCAATCTGTTCTTTGGTAGGTGAATCAGTATTGAGGCTTTCCTCCATTTCATAAATCCACTTGATCACTTCCTGGTTAGCCAGTCCATGTAAAGGACCTGCCAGGCCATTCATACCTGCAGCATAAGCCAGGTAAGGATCACTCAGTGCAGACCCAACAAGATGGGTTGTATGTGCAGATACGTTTCCACCTTCATGGTCAGCATGAATGGTCATGTACAAACGCATCAGCTCCATAAATTCTTTGTCTTCATAACCCAGCATATGTGCAAGGTTACCAGCCCAGTCGAGCAAACCATTGGGATGAATATGTTCGCCATTCTTATATTTACGGCGGTAGATATAGGCAGCTATACGTGGCAACCTTGCAATCAAAATCATTGCATCATCAAACACAGGTTCCCAGTAATCTTTTTACTTAACCCTTTTGCATACTCTTTGGCAAAATAGCTTTCTGTTTGAAGTGCCATTACACCAACCACAAACATGGTCATGGGATGGGTGCTCAGCGGCAATGCATCAATGGCGGCAAATACATGGTTGGGTACATGACTCCGGCGTTGCCAGATATCTGTTACATGTTCTGCCATTTCATCATCAGGCATTTCTCCCAGCAGCATCAGGTAAAATAAACCTTCCGGTAAGGGCTGATCGCCTTTGGGAGCTTTGGGCAATTTTACCTGCAGCTCAGGAATGGAATATCCACGAAAACGGATCCCTTCCTGTGCATCGAGTAAAGAGGTTTCCGTTACTAACCCGGTAATTCCCCGCATACCCTGGTACACCTGGGCAAGGGTAACTTCACCAACAACCTTTGATCCGTGCTGTTTGATCAAATCCTTAATTTCAGCATTTGCCGCTTCGGTTTTAGCCATAAAGCGATTCTTCATAATACCCATAGACGTACAATTATTTTTTTGGTCGGGAGATGGCCAAAGTTAGTTAAACAACCGCTTCATTAACATTCAACTGTATGAAAAGTTGGCAAACTTCTTTTATTTAGGTGCTTTTTTATACAGCCAAAGGGCAACAAAAGCAAAAACGATGTCGGGAATCCATGCAGCAATGATTGGTGGCAGATTGCCCTTGGTTGAAAATACCATGGCAAACTTATCAAATATGATAAAGGCAACCCCAATAACAAAGGCCAGTGCCAGGTGAAAGCCGCTTCCGCCCCTTATTTTCCGACAGGCCAGTACAGCAGCAATCATGGTCATGATAATAACAGCAACTGCGCTTGAGTCCCTGCGGTACCGTTCAAATTTTGATGCGTTCACAGTTTCCGAGCCCCTGATTTCTTCCTGCCTGATGAAACGGTTGAGGGCAGGTGTTTTGAGTTTGTCTTTTTGATATTCATCCTCTGAAATATCAGCGGGGCGGTAACCAAGCCGCATATAGGTTGTTTGAAGCATTTTTACTTCTTCATGCATGCCGTTTATTTTCCGTTCAATGGCGCTTTCAAGTTTCCATTGTTTTTTTGCGGTATCCCATGTAATCGTTTCTGACCGGATATTATAAACTACCTGGTTTCCTTTTACCCGTTGGAGATAAAAACCATTGCCGATTTTGGAAGTAGTATCATAGCTACGCAAACCTGCATAGGTAAACGTATCAACCCGGAAATGAAGATTGTTGAGATACTGCTTCTGCTGACGGTTGATATTGCCCATATCAATATACCTGTTCTCGAAACTGGTGCGGATGATATTTGCCTGAGGAATTAAAAAATGATTTGCCAGCGAAAGCATCAATGCAAGAACAATTCCACCAACCCAATAAGGACGCAGTAAACGGCCTAAGCTGGTTCCTATACTGAGCATGGCCACAATTTCACTTCTGCCCGCCAGCTTGGAGGTAAAAAACACAACAGCAATCAATACAAAAACAGGAAACAGCAGACTGATGATATGGGGTACAAATCCATAATAATATTTCGTTACTATATCGGTAAAGCCGAGACCGCTCCTTACAAAATCCTCACTTTTTTCACTTGCATCAACAGCCACAGTGATCATGGTAAAGATCAGCAGCAGGAAGGCAAATGTTTTGAGAAATGTCCTTAATATGTACCAGTCGAAGGTCTTCATGAGAAGCTGCAAAGTAAGGATAGAAAATGGAAAAGAAAGTGTTAAGGGGATTTAGTAATAAGACGGTAGTCTTTAGCCGATAGTCGGTAGCCTGTATTCACTAAAGACTAAAGACTAACCACTAATGACTACCGGCTGTATTCACTACCGGCTTGAATTTACTCAGGAACCTGAACTGTTAAATACCCTCTTAATGTTTTACTGACTGTTCGCTTTTTGGTACTTTTAAGTACTCAGCCATTTATTGCAACAGGCTGCAAACCCTTAAACACATTAAACGCAATTCATGATCACTGCAGCAGATGTAGAAAAAGTGGAGCGCCTGATCAGGCTGAGCGAAAGAAACGCAGTTCTCCCCGATGAATTTATTCCCTGGGAAATGAAGGAGAATAACGAACTGCTGATGCCCGAAGAAATTGTTTCCTTACATGGCCACCCTCTTTTGATACACTATCAGCTGAACAGAAAAGAGAGCTTGGCAGGCATGAAGTAGTGCAGGTAATGTATTCTTATGCATGGGCTGAAGGGTTGGCCTGTTTCATTTTTAATAAACGTTTGTTGAAAATTCCTCCCGACTCAGTTGAATACCGCTACCTCGTAAAAGAACTGATTGAAGAATTCCGTCACCAGGATATGTTTGCAAAAGCCATCCGCTTGCTGAAAGGGAAAAAGATTACAATATCGAAAGCACATCAGTTTGTTGGCAGGTTTCACAGCCGTTATATGCCTGCTTCTTATCAATTCATTTCTGTACTGGCTGTTGAACTGGTCACTGATATTTATGGAAAACTCATCCGTAAATCGCCGGGAGTTTTTGAACCAATAAGGAAAGTATCTGAACTGCATCATATTGAAGAGGGTCGTCATATTCATTACACCAAGCTCTGGATGAAATTTTATACCGATAAAGCAGGTTTTTTCAGACGCACTGCTTTCAGCATTGTGGTGTTGCTGAACATCTGGTATATGCGGTCGCTATATGTGACCAAACAAAACTTTGAAGCGATTGGAGTAACCGATCCTGCATTGTATGCAAAAGCTGCAAAGAAAAATCTGAAAGAAAAATTCGGGCAATTTTATCTCGATGAACTCATTGAATTTGTAAAAGAATTCAACGGATTTAATTTCATTACCAAACCCCTTTGGAAAAGAATTCTTTCCGCCAAACTATGAAACGTGTTTTTATAGAACATATCGAATCTTATCTGCCAGAGCAGAAAATAACCAATGAATTTGTTGAGCAGAAAATTAAACAGGGCGGTTTTGATATGCCGGAAGGTTTGCTTGAGAAAATGATTGGCAGTGAACTTCGTTATTATGCAGAAAAAGATGAACAGGTGTCGGACCTTGCTGCCACTGCTGCCAGGAAAGTGCTGGCAAAAGTTCCTGACCGAAAAATTGACCTGCTGATTTTTGCAGCTGCCTCCGG
Source organism: Chitinophagaceae bacterium (assembly GCA_016713085.1). Taxonomy (NCBI): domain Bacteria; kingdom Pseudomonadati; phylum Bacteroidota; class Chitinophagia; order Chitinophagales; family Chitinophagaceae; species Chitinophagaceae bacterium. The sequence continues at coordinate 531,132 of JADJPV010000001.1, forward strand.
TGATTTAATTGAGCCTGCCACTGCAAATATTGTGCAGCATAAATTAGGATTGAGCTGTCCGGCATTTGATTTAAAGAATGCCTGCAACAGTGTTACCAATGCCATTGAAATTGCAGCTTCCTTGATTATGGGTAATACTTATCAAAATATTCTTATTGTTTGCGGTGAAAAAACAAGCGACAGTATTAAGTATAATAATATTGAAAAAGAAAGCATCAAAGATCATTTTGCCGCTTACTCATTTGGAGATGCAGGCGTGGCGTTGCTTTTAAGCTCTACAACAGAAGACAAGGGTTTCTTTTATCACCGACATCATACATTTGGAAATTACTGGGAACTCTGCCGCATACCAGGTGGCGGTTCTATGTTTCCTGCAGATGCATCCAAACTCTGTTTTAGCGGTGATACATTTGGATTGAAAACGGTGATTTATGAAATTGCTCCCCCCTTTGTGAAAGAATGTATTAAGGAAGCAGGTATTACATTAGATGATATTGATTTGATTTGTACCCACCAGGTTTCAAGAGATACCTATAAAATGGTGGCGGAAACATTAGATTACGATCTCAATAAAATTATTCAGACCTTTCATCTATATGGTAATACAGCAGCTGCTTCTGTTCCTATTGCACTGGAATATGCATACAAAGAAAAGAGAATTAAAACCGGTGATACTGTAATGTTACTTGGTATGGCAGCAGGTATAAATATTTCTGTACAGTTAATGAAAGTGTAATGCTGTACAACTCCCCTTTCCTGCAATTGCTTGAACAGCTTCCACCCTCTTATGAAATTTGTATTCATAATAACAAAATACTTACAGCCAAAGAACTGATTGAACAAAGCAAAAAATTGGCTGCTTCTCTTGAACAGAAGGGTATTAAGAAAGGCGACCACGTTTTACTTGCCTGTGAAATGGGTATTGAGTTTCTAATTCTGTTTATAGCTTTAATTCATCTGCGAACAAAAATTGCATTGGTTGATCCGCATATGGGCAATCAATTGTATGCAGCCAAGCTGAAACAGTTTCAACCGAAATGGGCCTTTATCGACAGCCGGATTTTATTGTTGCAGGAACATCCGCTCATCCGTTTCGTATATAAAAAAACAGCAAAGAATCCGTTCTATATTCCATACTCAAACGCCTACGGAGTTTTTGCAACAGGTATTAAATTGCCACTGCTGCAAAAAAATAAACGCTTACAATACAATGTACATTCAACAGATAAGTTTCAAGAAAGTGATCCTGAAGATGAATTCCTGATCGTATATACATCAGGAACTTTAGCAGAGCCGAAAGCTGTTGTACATACCATGAACAGTTTGTATGAAAGTATGTTAACAATTGCCGGTTTATTTGAAAGCAATACCAAAGCATCCATGGTTACTCATCTTCCGCAATTTGCATTGATTGGTATGATCACAGGATACAAAACATTTTTCTGGAAAGAAACATTACCTGCAAAAGAACGGATTGCATTTATTAATCAGCATCAAATCACAACACTATTCGGCCCTCCTGCTGAATACAGGGAGTTGATATTGTATTGTAAAGAACATAATCAACAATTCCCAGAAAGTCTCAATCATTTAATTCTTGGTTCAGCACCGGTATTAAAATCATTACTGGTTGAATTACGTCAATTAACAAACGCAAAAATCACTTGTCTGTATGGAATGACGGAGCACCTGGTTGTTGCCAGTGTGGATGGAGATGAAAAAATAAACTACAAAGGCAAAGGCGATTTGCTTGGCTGGCCATTGCAGAAAATGCAATACAAAATCAACGATGATGGCGAATTGCTCATCAAATCTCCGCTATTATTTAAACGTTATTTTCATTTGCAGGATGCAGATGAGTTTCATCCAAGTGGTGATCTGGTTGAACAGGATGCAGAAGGAAGACTGGTGATGAAAGGCCGTAAAAAGAATATGATCATTAAAGCGAATAAAAACATTTATCCAGGTTTATATGAAACAACCATTGCACAGATTAAAGGAGTGAATGAAGTTTGTATGATTGGCATTTATGACGAATCGATACATGACGAGCTGGTGATCCTTGTACTTGATGCAGATAAAACACTCACTGCAAAATCAGTATTACAGGAATTAAAGAATGGAAAGAATACCATTGACTCAGACGCATTACCTGATCATATCTTTTTTCAACCAATACCAAAAGCAGGCAGACAACAAAAAGTTGACCGAAACAAATTACTTGAACAGATAAAACAACAATTACCATCGCTTACGACATCATCATAACTGGAGCAACAGGATTTATTGGCGCCGCTTATACCCGTTATTTTTCAGCAGCGGGTTATAAAGTGCTGGCGTTAGGCAGAAGTAAAGAACCACCTGCTAAACTATTCAACTATGCTGAATACAAATCGGTTGATATCTCTTCTTCAGTTCCTGAACTGGAAGCAACAGTTTGCATTCATTGTGCAGGACTGGCATCTGATAAAGAAAGCAGGGAAAATCTTCTGTTTGTTAATACAGAAGGAACCAAAAAAGTATTCTCAAATATTCATGCAGACCATTTTATTTATCTCTCTTCAGCTTCAGCATATCCTCCCAACGGTTTGTTACATAAAGAAGATGAATTTATTAATGAAGCTGATCTTTCCAATTATGGTTTATCTAAACTAAGGGCAGAAGCCTGGTTACAATTACAGGCAACAGCATCAAAAAAAATTACGGTGCTTCGTCCAAGAGGAGTTTACGGTAAAGGTGACCGGATTTTATTGCCAAGAATACTTCGGCTAAAAAGAGGTCCGTTTTTGATCACTCCTGCAAAACTTGATTATAAAATATCACTCAGCAATATTGAAAACCTGCTACTCGCAACAGAAAGAATTATAGTTTCTGAAAAAAAATATTCTTATGAACTGTTTAATATTACAGATGACCCGACACATTTGCTGGGAGATGTGATTAACAGCATCTGGGATATTCTCAGTGAAAAGAAAAACATTTCAATTCGTGTGCCTCAACCAATCATACGATTTTCTTCCCGTTTCTTACCGCAATCCGACCTCAATGCCAACACATTGAAGTTTTATCTCTGCGATCATGAACTGTCGAATGAAAAAATAAAGAGGGAATTCGGATTGGAACTGCCGCATAATTTTTACAATTACCGTTCAGTACTGGAACAGTGGATCAAATCAGTTCCATTAGCTGATTTGCAAAAGGGAGCGGCTGATTTGCCGTGGAGAAAATAATTACTTACAATCTCGTCTTCATCACTTCCACCATTTCTTTTTTCCAGCTCATAAAATCACCATCGATGATATGTTGTCTTGCCTGCTTTACTAACCATAAATAAAACGCAAGATTATGTACGCTGGCTATGGTTAATCCCGTAATTTCTTTTGCTTTGATGAGATGACGCAGATAGGCTTTACTGTAGTAGTTGCTCATTTCACAATCAATGCCATCATCCAAAGGAGAGAAATCTTTCTCCCATCTTTTATTATCAATATTGATCACACCTTTACTGGTGAAGAGCATGGCATTCCGTCCATTCCTTGTAGGCATTACACAATCAAACATATCTACGCCTAATGAAATACATTCTAAAATATTCCAGGGAGTACCAACACCCATTAAGTATCTTGGTTTTTGAACCGGTAATTCATCACAACATAATTCGGTGAAATCATACATCATCTCTTCCGGTTCACCAACACTCAGGCCACCAATTGCACAACCCGTTAAATTTGTTTCGGCCATGAATTGCGAAGAAGCAGTACGCAAATCTTTATATGTACTCCCCTGCACAATTGGAAACAGGTTTTGTGTGTAGCCGTATTTATCAGGTGTTGAATGAAATTGTTTGACGCAACGTTCTAACCAGCGATGGGTAAGCTCCATTGATTTTTTTGCATACGTATAATCGCTTGGGTAAGGCGGACATTCATCAAATGCCATCACAATATCAGCACCGATGTTCCGCTGAATATCCATGACGCTTTCTGGTGTAAACAAATGTTTGCTTCCATCAATATGACTTTGAAAAACAACCCCTTCCTCTTTAATCTTCCGGTTATTGGCCAGTGAAAAAACCTGGTAACCTCCACTATCGGTTAAAATGGGTCTATCCCATCCATTGAATTTATGCAAACCACCTGCTGCTTCTAACACTTCCGTTCCTGGACGCAGGTATAAATGATAGGTATTACCAAGTATGATTTCAGCTTTTACATCGGTCTTCAGCTGTTCAATTGTTAATGCTTTTACACTGCCAACTGTTCCCACCGGCATAAAAATGGGTGTTTGAATGCTGCCATGATCAGTTGTAATCTGCCCTGCCCTTGCTTTTGATTGAGCATCTGTGTGCTGTAATTGAAATTGTAAAGCCGCCATGGGTGCAAATATAGGCCCCCTTCCGACTTCCCCCAAAGGAGGAAGCCATCAAACGCACAGCCCTCGCCTTACTTAAATAATAATTGCTGGTAAGATCCTTTATAGATTACTGTTCCTTACACAGTTCATTTTGAAATTGTAAACAGCAAGTGAGTAAAAAGTAAACTTGTGTTTGCCGCCAATGCAATAAATTCGCAGCTGCTTATGAGTGTTCAATGGCCCGAAATCATCTTTGCTGTGTTTTGTACAATAACAGCCATCCAGGTGTTCTACTACCTGTATTTTTTTCTGCGTCTCGCTTTTTATAAAGAGCCAGTGAAGGAAAGCTCTATCCAGCACGCCGTTTCTGTGATTGTTTGTGCAAGAGATGAAGCACAGAACCTGGCTGATAATTTACCTGATGTATTACAGCAGGATTACCGTTCAACATTTGAAGTGGTGGCTGTAAATGATAATTCATTCGACGACAGTAAGTATGTGCTGGAATATTTATCCAAACCATTCCGTAACCTTCGCCCGGTAGAGTTAAAACAGGAAGCCAGACATATTCACGGAAAAAAATTCCCTTTATCAATTGGTATTAAAGAAGCGAAGTATGAACTATTGCTGTTAACTGATGCAGATTGTAAACCCGCCGGTAACAAATGGATTGAGCGGATGCAGGATGTATTTTCAAATGGTAAAGAAATTGCATTGGGTTACGGAGCCTATAATAAAAAGCCGGGGCTGCTGAATAAGTTCATCCGCTTTGAAACATTTTTATCTGCGCTTCAATACTTTTCTTATGCATTGGCAGGAATGCCTTACATGGGAGTAGGAAGAAATCTCGCTTACCGCAAGGAGTTGTTTTTCCGTAACAAAGGATTTTCATTGCACAACAAACTGGCCGGTGGAGATGATGATCTGTTCATCAACCGTGTTGCCACAAAAACAAATACCGCTATCGTTCTGGATGCAGATGCATTTACATACTCTGATGCTAAAACAAGCTGGAGCACATGGCGCAGCCAGAAAGAAAGGCATTATTCAACAGGCAGGTATTATAAAGCATCACACAAATTTTTGCTTGGATTATTTTCCTTTTCTCATTTTTTATTTTATCCATTACTGGCAGCAAGTATTCTTTTCTTTAACTGGAGGATTACACTCTGTGTATTCGGACTACGTTTTTTACTGCAGGGATTAATCTATTACCGTACAATGGATAAGCTGAAAGAAAAAGATCTCTTCTGGTTTTATCCGTTACTTGATATCTGGCAATGGTTTTATTATCTTTTATTCGCCAACACATTATTTAAAAAACCCCGAAAGAATTGGAAGTAGTATTAAAATATTTTTCTGATTTCACTCCTGCACAATTACAGCAATTTCAACAGCTGGAAGAACTGTATAAGGAGTGGAATGAAAAGATCAATGTCATTTCAAGAAAAGATATTGACAGCCTGTATGAAAAGCATGTGCTGCATTCACTGTCAATAGCTGCTGTGTTTCAGTTTCAACCGGGAACGAGTATTATTGATCTTGGTACAGGTGGTGGTTTTCCGGGAATTCCCTTAGCCATTTTTTTTCCTGAAGTACAGTTTCATTTAACCGACAGTATTGGCAAGAAATTAAAAGTGGTGAACGAAGTAGCTGCTGCCATCGGATTGAAAAATGTTACCACCCAGCATACCCGTACAGAAGAAATCCAGAACCGTAAGTTCGATTTTGTGGTTAGCCGTGCAGTAGCTCCGTTAAGGGATCTCTGGCGCTGGAGCCTTCCCATCATCAAAGCCAAAGGACAGGGGCAGTTTGCCATTGCTGATGAAGAGAAAATCTATGGCGGGCTTATTTGTTTAAAAGGTGGCGATTTAACCGAAGAAGTGAAAGAAAGCGGGCTCCACCCTATTGTTTGGGAAATTGATAAACTTTTCAGCGAAGACTTCTTTAAGCAGAAATATATCCTTTCAGTCCGGCGCTAACGGAACCCGTTCATCCTTATTACCGCTTCGTGGTATTTTTCATGTTCTGATAAATCGTCAATTTTGCAGTATGAATAAAATCTCCGTGTGTATTGTAGAAGATGTAACTGATATCCGCCAGGCGCTGGAACAGATCATCGAACTAAGTGAAAATTGTAAGTTAGCCGGATCATATTCATCAGGCGAAGAAGCATTGGTGAAAATTCCATTAGTGAAACCGAATGTAGTGTTGATGGATATTGGCCTTGGTTCAACCAATGGTATTGACCTGGTAAAAGAACTGAAACCTCAGCATCCCGAAATTCTTTATATGATGTGTACCATCTATGAAGAAGATGAAAAAATATTTGATGCACTGCGTGCAGGTGCAAATGGATATATTCTGAAGAAATCTTCTCCCGCTAAATTAATTGAAGCTATTGGTGAACTGGTTGATGGCGGTGCGCCGATGAACAGCCAGATAGCTATGAAAGTAGTTTCAGCGTTTAAAGGATTACCTGTGCAGGAAGTACAGGAAGTTGCTGCTGTTCCGTCCATAACGCAAATGGGAGATATTGCTGTTTTATCACGCCGTGAAAAAGAAATTCTTGAATGGCTGGCACAGGGAAAAATTTATAAAGAAATTGGTAAAGAATTAACCATCAGCCAGGAAACAGTCCGTAAACATGTGTATCATATTTACGAGAAGCTTCATGTTAATAACCGTGTTGAAGCGGTAAATAAATATTTTGGGCGATAAGCAAAACTTACATTAAATAAAAAAACCGCCGGATGGCGGTTTTTTTATTTACTGAATTATTATACCATTTCAATGCCTGTTTATACACTACAGGTTTTACGAAAACAATTAAAGTGATAAATTATCCTACCTTCCAACTGCACTTAAATGGGGAAACCTGAACACATGGGGATCGTTGTTTTAACAGGCATTGGTTTAGATAATAATTATGCTCCGTAACACGCAATGTCCCGGCTATGCTCTTAGCTCGTTGGGAGACAATTGCTGAGAAATCTTATAGAAGACGTTGGAGCGAAGAAAGTATCTTCGATCCTTGATTTGGTTTCTGAAGATTTATTATATCATTTTTAATCGTTTCCTATTGTATTACTTTAAAATATTAGAACCGATGAAAAAGACGTCCGTAGTACATCGAGTTTATTTGCTTTATCCTTACGGTTTCTCCTTTGTAAACACTATCGTAGTATGAAATTTGTTGAAAATTTACAAAACCATTACCTAAGTCCGAATAAGTAAATCTTAGTTCTGGTACATTTCTTTCATCGAAGTGAATTAAAATAGTCTTGTCTTCAAAGTTGACATCCCAATAACCTTTTGTGTATAGCTTATTAACGCCTTCATACCCTGCCTCTTTTTTTTCTACTCTTTTTATTTCATCGTTTTCTGTCTGTTGAGTTAATCCATTCTCCGATTTAAAAAAGTAAGTAATTGTTTTATCCTTGTGCAATTCAAATACCAGGTCAGCCTGCCACTGATCATAATTTTCCCCTACAGAATGAATCTTGGTTTCACCTATGTACAATGCTTTATTATATCTTCCTTTTCGTCACCTCGGGGTCTGGCTTGCAAAATCGCTAACCCAAGAATGTTGCCCCTGCCGACCCCGGGCCTACAGAAATATGATGATGGTTTTTGTGTTTTTGCTAGTGTACTGTTATATAGCTTGTCAGTAGTTGCAAACCACAGACAGCTTTCAACTTTTTATTCATTGCTCATCTTTACCACTACCAACTTTACTTGTTTGGAAGACTTCGGATAGCTGGGATGTATGTATCTGGATAACCAAAAGATTTGTAAATACTATCCGCTTTCTTTATATCCTTAGTTACACCCCAGCCATTTCTGTAGTATTGGATTAAAACTTCTCTACATCTTACATCTTCAGCTTTTGCTCCTTTATTCACTATATATATAAGAAATTCTGCTTCTGGTTTATCAAGTTTAAGAATATTTTTGGCATCAAATTTATTATCGAACATAATTTTTAAATAACTATCATAAAATTCATATTGACCAATCCCCTGTTTTTGCATTTTTAAAGCATAAGGCATAATTTCATAATAATTATCTTCTTTATCGAAATGATTTGTTAGAGCCATATAACTGTCCAACTCGCTATATTTCATTACATTTTTCTTCGCTTCTTGAATATTTTCATTCCTTTGATCACAGGAGTAAAACACCAAACAAAACACCAGCAAAAAACTAGTTTTTCTCATATTAATTTGTATTTAAAAGCTGTCCATTTTTAAAAGAGACATATTTACCGCCATCTTTTAGAGTGTCACCAGCTATTCGTAGTGTTCAATACAAATCATACTGGTAACCTTTGCACAGTATTGCTAAAAAGGTAAGTGCTATACTGAGTTTACAACTCAGTATCTGTTCATATCAGTATCAAAAGTTAATTTTCCGTCGCCCCGGGGTCTGGCGTGTCAAATCTCAATACCCCGGAAGCCGCCCCTACCGACCCCGGGATTTCACCAGTTACATTACTTCTTCAATCCTCAGCAATTTACTGTATCCGCTTTTACCATCTTCATAAAATGCCGCACTTGAATGTTTATAGTATAAAAAATCTGCTGCAAGCATCCATTTGCCACTGGTTGGATTATGATGTATATAATCCAGCTTCTGATAAATAAAATCTGTTGATACACATTGTTTGGCATCGAAACTGTCTTCAAACACTTTATGCAATTGTCCTTTTGTCAGTTCCTTTTCTTTTTAATCCGGCAAGTATCGTTTCCTCATTAGCGGAAGTAAGCCGTTTGATGATTTCATATGCCATAAACCGTTTTCCGTTTCCAATAATGGTATTTAATGATGTTGGCATTTGTGAAAAATACAGCAGTACGTGTACATGGTTAGGCATAATGACATACCCTGTTGTACGAATGTTTTGTGTATACAGGTAATCAAACCACTTGTAACCAGTATCGTAGGCATTTGTGAGTTGAAACAGAGGAAGCCAGTGATAACAGGTGAAGGTTATAAAGTAAATGCTGTTCGATTCCTGTTCATGTTGTGAGCGCACTGGCATAGATAAATGTACTAAATCATCTGCAGGGTTCTGACTCCCGGGGTCGGAGGCCAGACCCCGGGCTGACGTGAGCGGTAAATAAATATTTTGGACGATAAGCAAAACTTACATCCACAAAAAAACCGCCAAGTGGCGGTTTTTTTTATTTGTTGAACTCCATTACCATTTCAATTCAAGTTTATTATTTCTGCGATCCACATCAGCCATGCGAAAGGTAGGATCGATTTCAACGGTGGTTAATTCACTCAGCCGTTTATCAAATTCAATAACATAAGTGGGATGCGTCCATTTCCATGCAGGGTAAACTGTTCGCTGCAGTTCATTTTCTGCAGGCTTTTCACCAAACATTAAATACATCGGCACATAATGCAATTGCTGCGATCCGTCTTTAAACGTTAATGCCACATCAATGGGCATTGGCATTTCACCTTTCCTCATTAACCGGATTTTTGTTTTACCTCCTTCTTCCCATAAACTGTCAATACTTTAATCAATTGTTTTTGTTCCATTAACGAAATACTCTTTGTACCAGTCACGTTGCAGTCCGCTTGTTTTTTCCGCTACACGTAAAAAATCATTTGAGTTGGGATGTTTAAAGCGCCACTGTTTATAATACTCCAGTAAGATTTTATTTCTTGTTTCCTCCCCGGTGATGTATCCCAGCTGAGAAAGAAATACTGCGCCTTTTGAATAAGCCGCATTTGAATAAGCAAAGTTGGTATTGAAATGATCTGCATGTGTTGTCATTGGCTCTTCAAGCCTGCTTTTTACCAAACTGAAATAACCTGCATAATTTCCTGCATGGTATTTTGGCAACCCGTTATCAATATAAACTGTACCACTCCGTTTGGCCATTTCCGTTTTATAAAAATCTTCCACCATGTCGGTTGCAAATTCTGCAAATCCTTCATCCATCCATGCATATAAACTTTCATTGCTGCCCATCAGCATCTGGTACCATGTATGCATCCATTCATGAATGACAGTTCCAAGCCCCGGGCCACTGAGTAAAGTAGCCATAGGATATTCCATGCCGCCATCACCACCCTGAATGAAAGAATATTGCTTGTAAGGATAGGCGCCAAAGTTTTTTTCAATAAACGGTAAAACTATTTCGGCTGCGTCAGCAACTTTCTTCCAGTCATCTTCATTTTTCTGATTACCTGCAACATAATTATAAAATACATTGATGGTTGGTCCATTTTTCACCTGCCGTACAATATGTTTGAAATCAGGATCAGCGGCCCACACAAAATCATGCACATTAGGTGCGGTAAATTTCCAGGTAAGTTTTTCGCCTGCGGGGCGAACAACTTTTACTCCCTTTGCTTCATATCCAAATCCTATTTGGTTTGCATTGGTTAAATATCCTGTACCGGCAATCATGAAATTTTTATCAATGCTGATGTTTACTTCAAAGTCGCCCCATACACCATAAAATTCACGGGCAACATATGGATTGGGATTCCATCCGTCATTATCATACTCACATAATTTTGGATACCATTGCGCCATAGAAAATTTTGTTCCGTTCGCTGCATCTCTTCCGCTGCGGCGAATTTGTTTGGGAACCTGAGCATCCCATTCCATTTCCAGCATTACTTTTTGTTTAGGCAGAATGGGTTTGCTGAGCTTTACTTCTAAAATGGTTTCATGTTCAATGATGTTTTGTACAACCCCATTCATCTTCAGCCATTTTATTTTTTCATAGCCAATTTCATCTTCTTTCAGATTGAGAATGCGGTCTTTAACACGGCCGTCCCAATCGGGTCTGTTATTGACAAGATTTTTTCCCAGTTCACGGCTTCTTGCATCCATCATACTGTTTGGCTGAAATGCATTCCAGTATAAATGATAGAATATTTTGTCTAATGTATCAGGTGAATTATTGGTGTATTCTAATTTTTGTTTGCCTTTGTACTGATTGGCATTTACATCCATATCAATATCCATTACATACTTTACACGCTGCTGCCAGCGGTTGGGCTGGGCCTGGATTGCAGTTGCTGAAATACAAAGAAGAAGAAAGTAAATCAATTTCATGTTCAACGTTTTTGAATAACGCCAAACCTACTGGAAAAAAATGAATTGAACCCTGATTGACATCAATTTTGGATAAGTGGATACGGGCATTAACGGTTATTTGTATTCAATGAAGCCCCGGTTGATTTTAGCTATTTTCCGCTGCAGACGGAATACTCCTATACCATTCCTGCTGCCTACATTATTGCTGTTTCCTTCTATAGTATGAATAAAACCACCTTCAACTTTTTCAACCAGTCCGGTATGCCCTGCACTGCCACCAGTATTCAGTAAGAATATTTGTCCGGGTTTTATAAGCGATGGATTGTTGACAGCATCACTGGCAAGAATTTTCTTTCCTTTTGTTTTGTTCCAATGCGTCATTACATGACCTGTTTTCACAAGTGGGTTTGCTCTGTTTAATTTTATAGATGCTTCATTAAAACACCAGTAAACAAAAGCAGCACACCAAAACAATCCAGGCTCTAAACCAACACTTGCCAGGTATTGATTTACCTCCGGGCCTTTATTACTGCCGGGAGGAACTTCCATAACACCTAATTGCGAAACTGCTGATTTTAATACTTCTGTAAGCAATTTACCCGAAGCTGTATCAGCTACTATCATATCCTCCGTACCAAACAGTGCAGCCCATGTAAGTGAACCAACATTACCATCAATTTCAAGAGGGTTGCCATACTGATCTGTTGTGTTGCCTGGAAAAGTTTGAGAGCATTTTTTGTTTTTACAGCATACACTCCCGTTCCCTGCAAATTACCAATGTTTAATTCGATTATTTTTTTTTGAATGGCTTTTACAATTGCTGTATTGCCCTCTCCAACTTTAATGATCCTGTTTGGATATTTCATGATGAGTAAGGTTTGAAAGTGAAACTGAAAGACTCATCTAAGTTTGCACATTTCTGCCATTAAATCAATAGCACTTTTTGGGGAATCAGTTGCAGTAACTGCTTTGAGAAAGAGTTTTATGAAATTATAAACCGGTCAATTCTTCATACAATCTACCCTTTGCATCAAAGACAAGAATCTTTTTTGTGATCATTGATTTCTGAACAATGATTTTATACTCATTTGCAACGGCTCTTGGTTTTTCAATCCCTACTATGTCTTTCACCGGCCAGTCTTTGTATTTGCAGTCTTTAAATCCATCCTGTACAACTTTCGGCAACTGTTCCATTGTTACCTGGGTTTCTGTCCAGTTCCAATCACCTTTTGGAGTATAGCTTGACTTCAGTTTTTTTTCGCTCAATGTAAAACGAACGGTGTGGTTATCCAATCCATCACTCCATTTAATATCTTTTGCTTCGGGATATTGCTTATTAAAGTTTTGCTTTACCAATTCAGGAACGGTAAACAGTTGTGCATGCACAGTAAAAGAAAAAAGAAAACATGTGCCGATAAGAAGAAAGTATTTCATGTGTTCATTTTTATTGGTTTTTTGGCCACATAGTATATCCACAAAAATTATCATCGCTGTTGGTATAAATTAGCTCCCCGCCTGAACGACAAAGTCGGGCAGGGATAATTTTTGTGGATATTTCATACTGCAGGTTTTTAAATTGAGGACTTAAGTTACTCATCTTTTCCTGCAACAACAATCACGATTTCACCTTTAACACCCTTTATAGCAAAATAGTCATGCACTTCTTTAAGAGTGCCCCGCTTGTTTTCTTCAAATTTTTTGGTGAGTTCTCTGCTTACACAGCACAAACGGTCTTCACCAAAGTATTGGATAAAATCGGCCAGCGACTTCACCAGGCGAAAAGGAGATTCATAAAAAATCATGGTACGTTCTTCTTCTGCCAGTTGCTTCAATGCAGTTTGACGGCCTTTTTTCTGCGGCAGAAATCCTTCAAATGTAAATCGTGTTGCGGGTAATCCGCTATTCACCAAAGCCGGAACAAAAGCGGTGGCGCCGGGTAGTGTTTCAACAATAATATCATTCTTTACACATTCCCTTACCAGTAAAAAAGCAGGGTCGCTGATACCGGGAGTTCCTGCATCCGTTAACAGGGCCATCTTCTTTCCGTCTTTCAACTGATCAATCAAATGCTGCACAATTTTATGTTCATTGTGCTGGTGATAAGGAGAAAGCGGCTTTTGAATATTGTAATGATTGAGCAGTACAGAACTTGTACGGGTATCTTCAGCAAGAAGCAAATCCACTTCCTGCATTACCTCCAGTGCACGAAGCGTAATGTCTTTTAAATTGCCGATGGGAGTGGGAATGATGAACAACAAAATTTGAAAATTTGAAAATGAAATAATTTGAAAATGAAAACCGAAGCTGATTCAATTTCCAAATTTTCAAATTGCCAAATTGTTTAATTAACGGTGATTTCAAATTGCTCCATCACAGCATTGGCCAGCAATTTTTTGGCGGCTTCTTCTGCAATAGCTTTTGCTGCATCAGGTGTTGCTGCATCAATCTGCATGCTGATGTTTTTGCCAATGCGGACATCGTTAACACCTTTCAAACCTAAATTACTTAAACCACCCATTACTGCTTTCCCCTGCGGATCTAACAAATCTTTGAGCGGCATTATTTTCACCTGAACTGTATAAGTCATTGTATAAAAATTGAATTATGATATCTGTTTACGAAGCAGCAAAGATAACGCAACGTAGGCTAAATAAATAAGCGGAATAGCCGCCCACTGGAAAACAATAGCCAGAACAATGGCAAGACCAACCAATATAAATTTGGGGCGATTATTCTTAAAGCTGAAATCTTTGAACTTCAGTCCCATGATTGGAATATCTATAACCATCAGGTAACTGATGACGAGTGTAATTGCATACAGCACCCACCTGTTTAAAATAATTCCGGGCAGGTTCCATTGATTGTACCAGATCACCAAAGGCAGTGCAGCTACAACCATTGCAGTAATGGGCGTTGGAACACCACGAAAGGAAGTAGTTTGCCTTGTATCAATATTGAACTTTGCCAGCCGCCATGCAGCACAACAGGCAATCAGTAAAGCTGGCAGCAGCAATAGAATGGAAGTATCTAATGCGGATTCTTCTTTCAAATAACTCATCCGCAGCAACTGGTACATGATCATAGAAGGTGCCACACCAAATGTTACCACATCACTTAATGAATCAAGTTGTTTCCCCATCTCAGAAGATGCCTTCATAAGTCTTGCTAAAAAGCCATCAAAAAATCAACAATGCCAGCTGCAAAAATGAAAAAAGATGCGTAGGCAATTTTTTCCGGCAGATTGATGATCAAAGTTCCCTGATCAACCGAAGTAATATTTTCACCGGGCTGTAATATAAGGATGATCGCTATACTTCCAAAAACAAGATTGAGTAATGTAAACAGATTGGGGATTTGCTTCATGAACTATTGATTGATAATTCCAGTATTATTTCTTCATTAATGCTTCTATCTCTTCTACTGTAATCGGGATATTCTTCATCAAATCTTTATTTCCGTTACGTGTAATCCAGAGATTGTTTTCAATACGCACACCCATCTGTTCTTCTTCAATATAAATTCCGGGCTCTACTGTAAAAACCATTCCTGCTTTAATAGGTTCAGTCTTTGTACCAAGATCATGCACATCTACACCAAGATGATGAGAAATACCATGGTATAAATATTTTCTGTACGCCCTGTTCTCAGGGTTTTCATTTTTTACATCTGTTTTTTTCAGCAGGCCAATTTTTAAAAACTGCTGTGTTGCTTCCTCTCCTACTTTATCTGTGTAATGAACAATAGTAATACCGGGCTTCAATAAACTCTTAGCATAATTATGCAAATGCAGACAGGCATTGTAAACCGTTTTCTGTCTTCTTCCAAACTTACCACTTACAGGAACCGTTCTTGTAAGATCAGCACAGTAACCGCCGTATTCTGCACCAAAATCCATCAGCACAAGTTCACCATCTTTACACTCCTGATTATTGCTCACATAGTGCAATGTTCTTGCCCTGTCGCCACTGGCAATAATACTTCCGTATGCAGGACCGGTTGAACTCTGTGATAAAAATGAATGATAAATTTCTGCTTCAATTTCATTTTCCATTACACCCGGCTTAATAAACTTCAGCAAACGGCGAAATGTAACTTCAGTTATATCAATTGCTTTTTGCTGTAACTCTACTTCTTCAGCAGTTTTTATTCCACGCAATTCTTTCATGATTTTTGCTGCACGAAGAAAATTATGCAAAGGGTATTTACTTTTCATTTCATCAATGAACCTGTAATCCCTGCTGCGTATGGGTGATGCCTTGCGGTCGTTTTCATTACTGCTTAAATAAATGTTATCAGCTAAATGAACCCATGGCTGAAGTAACCCTTCCAGACTGTCTAACCAAACAATGGTTTCAATACCTGAAATTTCTTTTGCTTCATTGGCACGCAATCTTTTACCATCCCATTTTTCTTTTAACTCATTTGGGCGAACCAGCACCAGCACTTCCCTGTATTTTGGATCGGGATTATCAGGAAACAACACAACCATACTGTCTTCCTGCGTAATGCCGCTGAGCCAGAACAGGTCACTGTTTTGTTTAAATGCATGAATTGCATCTCCGCTTGCGGGCCACTCATCGTTACTCACAAAAATGGCAATGGAGCCGGGTTGCATTGACTTGATAAAGCGCTGACGGTTTTTGCTGAAGAGTTCTGGTTTGATGGGTTGAAATTTCATCAGAATAAAATTAGATGTGCAAAATAAGATATCGGCAATCCCTACCCAATTCTGTTATCAATAAATCCACAGAAAGTGTAAAACTAACACCTGTTTGTAAAAAGTTTATAAACCATCTACCTGCCTTTTGAGATTTCTTAATAATTACTCCTATTTGAAGCTACTTCCTGAACATATTCTAATACTATTAGCGAATCACGGAAAACCATCTAATCACAAACGGTTTCGGGATTTGTTTTGTTCTTACAGAGACTTTACTTTTGGCGCAGTCAACAAACCCAAACGATAGCCATGTCCATACCTACCATCTTTTTTCCCGGGCAGAAATTAGTAAAGCTCGGCTTAAAATTATCCGACAACATTCATTATCAACTGAACCCCGAGGAATTGTGTGCCCAAACGGTTGCACGTGGTCAGGGAGTTTATAATAACTCCGGTGCACTTTGCATCAATACGGGAAAGTTTACCGGAAGGTCGCCTAAAGACAAGTTCATTGTTGAAGATGCCATTACAAAAGATACTGTTCACTGGAACGATTTTAACCAGCCCATTGATGAAAAGTATTTTCATATCCTGTATAAGAAGATGATGGATTATCTCGGTACCAAAGAAGAAATCTGGGTACGAGATTCTTATGCCTGTGCTGATGAAAAATACAGGCTCAACATTCGTGTCATCAATGAAAATCCATGGAGTAATTTATTTGCTTACAATTTATTTCTCCGCCCGGCAGATGATGAACTGGAAAGTTTTGAGCCCGAATGGCATATTATACAGGCACCAAATTTCTTTGCTGATCCTGCTACTGATGGTGTACGTAATGGCAACTTCGCCATTGTGAGTTTCACCCACAAAATGATTTTAATTGGCGGGAGTGGTTATACCGGTGAAATGAAGAAAGGAATTTTTACAGTTCTCAATTATATTCTTCCTCAAAACAAACATGTACTTAGTATGCATTGCAGTGCCAATGTCGGTAAGAAGAATGATGTGGCGGTATTCTTTGGTTTGAGTGGAACAGGAAAAACAACACTCAGTGCGGACCCTAACCGTAAATTAATTGGTGATGATGAGCATGGATGGGATGAAGATTCTGTATTTAATTTTGAAGGAGGCTGTTATGCCAAGTGTATTGATTTAAGTGAAGAAAAAGAACCGGAAATTTTTCAGGCCATCAGACCCGGTGCATTGGTAGAAAACATTGGCTTTCTAAAAGGAACTAATACAATTGATTTCAGCGATAAGACCATTACTGAAAATACAAGAGTAAGTTACCCGCTGCATTATATCAGTAATGCATTAGAACCGGCCGTTGCAGGCTTACCGAAAAACATCTTCTTCCTTACCTGTGATGCTACCGGTATTTTACCTCCTATTGCAAAGCTTACAGAAGGCCAGGCAATGTACCAGTTCATCAGTGGATATACTGCAAGAGTTGCAGGAACTGAGGCGGGAGTTACAGAACCTAAATCAACATTCAGTGCTTGTTTTGGTGCGCCATTTCTTCCATTACATCCTGCAAAATATGCAGAGATGCTGGGCAGAAAAATGAATGAACAGAAAGTGAATGTATGGCTGATTAATACCGGATGGACAGGAGGAAGTTATGGTGTTGGGCAGCGGATAAAACTTTCTTATACCCGTGCATTGATTTGTGCTGCACTCAATGGAAAATTGAAAGATGTTGAATTTGAAAACATGCCGATTTTCAATTTTGCCATACCGACCAGTTGTGAAGGAGTACCGGCAGAATTACTGAATCCAAAAAATACATGGACCGATAAAGCAGCTTATGACGCAAAAGCAAAGTCTTTAGCTGAACAGTTTGTAACTAATTTTAAAAAATATGCTTCCGGCAGTGGCGAAGAAATTTTAGCTGCAGCGCCGAAAGTATAGTGGTCGTAATCGATTGTTTGCTAAGAACAAAAAACCCCCGCTACTCTTAGCGGGGGTTACTTTTTATTGAAAAGAGCTTGAGTTAAAACAATCCATACAATTGCGAGTCGATCTTGTTAATGATTTCACCAAAATGTTCTTCATTTTCAGCAAACTTGTTCTGATCTACATCAATAATGAGCAAGCCACCCTCTTTGTAGGTTTCAATCCACTTGTTGTAATATTCATTTAGTTTTTTCAGGTAATCTAAGCGAATATTTTCTTCATATTCCCTTCCACGCTTCTGAATCTGCGCTACTAAAGTTGGCACCGAAGCCTTGAGGTAAATCAGCAGATCGGGAGGAGATACCATTGTTTTAAGTGTAGAGAAAAAGGAGAAGTAATTATCAAAATCACGCTTCCCCCATTAAACCCATATCGTGCAGATTAGGAGCAAAAATATTAGCATCTTCAAAAATAGTTCTGTCCTGAATCACCGTTTCAGTTCCACGTTGAATATCTAAAACCTGATTGAGCCGGTTGTTTAAAAAATAGATCTGCAGGTTAAAACTCCAGCGGGGCATATCCTCATAAAAATCATTGAGGTAAGGATTATGATCCACATCTTCAAACTGGGGAATCCATTTGTAATGCTTGGCCAGCATTTCGGTCAGCGTTGTTTTACCGGCGCCAATATTTCCGGCAATTGCCACATGTTTTGGTTTTTTACTTTTTGCCATAAATCTGATAAATTCCAATGTCCCATATCCAAAATAGACGGACGTTCAAAGTAAAACTTCTTTTTGGATTTTGGGGGTTGGATGGGTGGTTTTTTAAAAATAATTGAGCCCCATTGCCTGCCTCACAACTTCGATTGTTTTTTGCGCACTGATCCTTGCTTTTTCAGCACCTTTCAGCATTATATCTTGCAGATATACTCCATCGTTTTGAATACCTGCGGCCCTTTCACGGATGGGTGCCACAAACTTTGCAATATCCTCACCGAGCTGTTTTTTCAAATCGCCGTAACGGATATTACAGCTGTTGAAATCATCCTCAAATTTCTTCACGGTATCGGGGCTGCTCATCAACCGCATCAATTGAAAAAGATTCTCAATATAATCGGGCTTAACAGAATTGGGTTCAGTTGGCCCCTGGTCAGTTTTTTGCCTTCATCACTTTCTTTTTAATCACTTCATCTGTATCAGCAAGGTAAATAGTTGCATTCTGGTTTTCACTCTTGCTCATCTTCCCTGTTCCATCAAGGCTGGGCACTTTTACAAGCTCACCGCCAAAATTAAAAGCAGCCGGTTCAGGGAAAACTTCACTATAGCGGTGATTGAAACGGTTGGCAAAATTGCGGGCCATTTCCAGGTGCTGTTCCTGGTCTTTTCCTACAGGAACATAACTTGCACGAAACAGAAGAATATCAGCCGCCATTAATACAGGGTAAGTAAGTAAGCCTGCATTCACATTATCCGGATGTGCTCTCACTTTGTCTTTAAAGGTTGTCGTTTTTTCCAACTCTCCTTTATAAGCAAGCATGTTGAGATATAAATATAATTCTGCCGTTTGCGGCACATGGCTCTGACAATAAAGGGCAACTTTATCAGGATCCAATCCGCAGGCGATATTTTCTGCAAAAACTCTTTTTACATTTTCTTTCAGCTCCTTTGTATCCGGATGAGTGGTTAATGAATGCCAATCGGCCACCATGAAATAACATTCATATTGATCCTGCATCTTTACGTACTTCTGCATGGCACCGAAATCATTTCCCAGGTGCAGGTAACCTGTGGGGCGGATACCACTCATGACAATTTCTCGCTTTGTACTCATAACTTTTTTCTTTTCAACCAAACCGGTAAGGCGGCGAAGATAATGAGAGTTTTGTATGCAGAAACCCTGCATTTTCATTCCCGGTAAGAAATGTATTGATATAAAAAATCCCCTTGCTGGCAAGGGGATTTTTATATCGAACAAATAAGTAATACTAATTAATAGCTTCTCAGTTTCAATTCAACCCTGCGGTTCTTTGCTTTACCGGCAGCAGTTTTGTTATCAGCCAACGGACGATCTGAACCGAAACCAGCAGATGTTAAACGGGAACCTTCAACACCCTGTGCAACTAAATAAGCTTTTACAGCCGCAGCACGGTTTTCAGATAAGGTTTGGTTTTTAGCAGCATCACCTGAGTTATCAGTATGACCTTCTACATCTAATTGAAGACTTGGATTATCTTTTAAAATCTTAGCTACCTCATTCAATGGAGCATACGATTTTTTCTGTAACTGATAGCTGCCTGTATTGAAGAATACGTTCTTTGCTGCAAATGCAACTTTCGTAATTACTTCTGCTTTAATTTCAGGACAACCTGCATTTGATGCAATACCCGGAACTGAAGGGCATTTATCTTCTTCATCGTTTACACCATCACCGTCAGTATCAGGAATAGGGCAACCTGCATAGCGGGCCACACCAGCTACAGAAGGACATTTATCCTCCTCATCGTTGATACCATCTTTATCTGTATCAGGAACAGGACACCCTGCATAACGGGCTAATCCAAATACATTGGCGCATTTATCATCTTTATCTGCAATACCATCTTTATCCGCATCAGGGCAACCTTTCAAAGCTGCTAAACCTGCCGCATCGGGGCAAGCATCATTTTCATCCAGCACTCCATCACCATCTCTGTCTTTCGGTGGTTCCGGTGCCGGAGGTGGTGGAGGTGGCACTACTTTTTTCCGTTCAACTATTGGAGCACTGATTCCGATTGAATGGAACAAACTGTAGTTCGCTTTTGAAGTAACTGGTGCTCTGTATCCGGTATTGAGATGGATAAATGCAGCATCCAGGAGGTTCACCTGAATTCCGGCGCCAAAAGGCATGTAGGCCATCCAGTTCGATCTTTCTTTTGAAATACCAATACCAGCCTGCAGATAAGGAACCACCCAATAGTTGTCAGGCAGCAGTTTTAAATTAATGTTTGCATCAGCTTCAAGATAAAAGGTTTGATTGTAATTGATATTAGTTGTATTCCTGGAAGGATACGCAACAAAAGCACCGGTTAAACGGGTCATTAAATCAAGATTATTGCTGATACCCTGCATGTAACTTACAGTAATTGCTGGGTTTAATCGGTCAATTTTGCTCCATTGCTTTTGGCGTATGAGAGAAGCAAGATTTTTAGTTCTTAAATCCTGAGCAGTTTTAAAATCGATCCCTGAAAAATGAATACCTAAAGAAGGGAGCTTTTTAAGATTGTTATTTTGTCCGTTTACTGCAAACAGGCAGTTAACGGCAAATAACAAAAGGAACAATTGTTTCATATAAGAATTGTTTTGGAAAGTGCAAAAATAAAGGTAGGTGCCGTAAACATGAAATTAATTATGCACATTACTCCATTGCTCTTCGATTATTTTTTTGCCGGGGGCTTTTTACCCAATACTTCCAGTTTTACCCTGGTAAGCCCGCTTTTAATAAAACCAAGCTTTTGTGCCGCAGCCCTTGTTAAATCAATAATCCGCTTATTCCGATGATGCAGCCGGTCATTTATTTTCACAACAACTGATTTGCCATTTTTCAGATTTGTAACCCTAACATAAGTACCCATTGGAAGGGAGTTATGTGCAGCAGTAAGTTTCTGCTGATTGAAAATTTCACCGTTTGAGGTTTTCCTTCCGTTAAATTTATTGGAATAGAAACTGGCAACTCCATATTGAATCTTTGCCTTACCGTTGCTGGTTTTTTTTGAATTCTTAGTTGAATCCTGAGCAAAAACAGCTGATCCCAGAAATAAAAATGCGCAAAAAAAGAATGGCAGCAATCTGATCATCAAACATTATTTGGTTAAAAAATAAGCTTCACGGGCTGCTTTATCTTCGCCGTAGATATCATCGTAAAAAACAACCTTCCCATTCTTCCCGGCAGCTGTAAAATAACGGAAATAAACCGGGATTTTTGATTTTACCGGAACAACGTGTTTTTCCTTGCGGTTTAACCATACTTTAATCGAATCTCCTACAGACTGACTTGCAGACGACTCATAATTAATACTGTCAAGTGCAGAAATGTAATAGGTAAGCTTTTCCCATTCCTGTACCCTTACACATCCATGGCTGAGTGCCCTGTTCTCATTTTTAAACAGGTAACGCTGATTGGTATCGTGCAGGTAAACAGAATATTTATTGGGGAAATTAAATTTCAAAATTCCCAATGCATTTGCATCGCCACTGCCCTGCACCACACGAAAAGGGATTCCTTTTTTGTATTTGTCCCAATCAACAGTATAAGGATCCACTTCTTCACCTTCCCAAGTAGTAAGCATGTAGCCTTTTTTTGCCAGGTAACCGGGATTACGTTTTAAAGCCGGCAGTATTTCTTTCAGGATAATGCTGTTGGGAATCGTCCATTGAGGATAGGTAACCATATCACTGATCTGGCTGGTAAGCAATGGTGTTCTTGTATTGGGCTTACCAACTACCACCCTGCTTTCAATTTTAACCGTATCATTATCCCACAACTGCAGGTAATAACCAGGAAGATTCACCCAGATATACTTGTTTGGCATTGGGTATGGCATTAACTTATAACGGTCAAGATTAATGGCAATGCGTTTAAACTTTTCTGCATCTGTACTGTTGAGTGAACGAACGAGCTGTACTCCGTATTTCCCATCCACTTTCAACCCTCTCTTTTTTTGTACCTGTATGATGGCTGCCTTTAATTGTGCTGTATCAACTTCTTTTGTTTGCCATGGAATGGCACTCTCTTCTTTCAAACGCTTCACTAATGTTTTTATAAATGTTACAGAATCTTTATATGGATAGGAAACATAGGTAGTGGGAATTTTAAAATCGGCACTGTCTAAAAACTCTTTCAATGCTTTCCGTAAATCAACATATCCCCGGTGCAATGGTTCAAGTGAGTGAAACACTTCATTTACAGCATGAGCGCCTAATGCTGTATTGATGTTTTTATGATAAAAACTATCTGTAAGTGTTGAATCAGTCCTTTTGTAAATGCTGTCGCTTTTCAACCTGCCAACGTATAAGTGGGAACTGATGCGGAAAAAAGCATCTGTCAGCATCAGGTCAGCTTTTGACCAGAGTGCTGCATCTCTTTTATCACCTGTTGACAATGTATCTGCTGCAATACGTTTGTAGATCATCTGCAGGTATTCAGAATGGTAATCTTCCGGAAACAAACCATACTCCTTTGAGTGCTCAATGAAATTCAGTAATGAATCAGCAATGGGCAGCCAGTTCTCTTTGCTGCTCCAGATGCTTTGATAGTTATTGACTTTATAATAATTATTCACCGCATTCACCAGTGAAAATGTAATACTGTCATTCAACCTCCCCTCATTGGAAACAGAATACTCAAGTATTTCCTGAATATTTCTCACCACACGTTCATTCATCTGTTCAGGTTCAGCAACAATATCCGGTTTGTTTTCCGGCTGGCTGTTATTACAGGCATAAACAACCATTATAAACAGCAGTATAAATAAAACTTCGGGGGATAGATTTTGACGGGACCTCATGTATTGATTACATTTATTACACCATCACCAATAGATCAGCAGCAATGGATGTTTTTCAGATAGTCAAAGTAAGGAATAGGTTGCAAATTGCAACAGGTGTTGGTATCTTTTTTTTGCTGCTCGCCCAGTCTGTGGGAGCACAGCCACCGAAAAAAGGCAGGTCTGAACAGTCATCCTTAGCCGGGTTTGTATCAACAGGCAGTTTTGATGAACAGGTATTGCAAATCAATAATCAGCCAAAAGATGTTACCATAGAAATCAACGCTCCCCTGCAGTTCAGAAAAAGTGGAAAGACCTATCTTATCTTTTATGCCCTGCCCAACGGTAATACAATTGAATGGACCAAAGGAAAAAAAATGAATGCTGGTGACGACTGGCATTTTGATATTCAGCATATCGCAGCACAAACAAGATTTATCCGTTCAGCAGATAAGAGAAATAATTACGTTGTTATTTATCTCATGACTCAACAAAAAAGCTGGCCCGCCTGGAAAAAAACTTATCCTGATGCTAACAGGATCATTCAACAGATTGTTGACAGCATTAGCTCCTTTTTCCAATCATATCATCCGCATATTATACTAAACGGACATAGCGGTGGAGGAAGTTTTATTTTTGGTTATCTCGATGCAGTAGAAACAATTCCTTCTTCAGTTGACAGGATTGCATTTCTCGACAGTGACTATGGCTATGAAACTGAACGTCATCAAAAAAAACTTACCGACTGGCTGCAGGAAGACAGAAAAAATAATCTTGTTGTACTTGCTTATAACGACAGTGTTGTGATCTATAATGGGAAACCGCTTGTAAGCCCAACTGGAGGTACATGGTACAGAAGCAGGTTGTTACAAAGAGATTTGTCACAAACGTTTTCATTCAACAGTACAACTGATACCACATTCATTCATCACTCTGCTTTAAAGGGAAGAATTCAAATTCATCTGAAGCAAAATCCAACAGGATTGATTTATCATACAGTGCAGGTAGAGAAAAATGGTTTTATTTACAGCATTTTATCCAGCACAAAGTTTGACAGGAGGAAATACTTTAGTTATTTCGGTGAAAGAGTATATGAAGACTATATACCTGCTAAATAGCAACTACATCAATTACTGCTTCCAGGTTAATGACTCCATACACATGCGGAAAAGTATCTTCGGTTGAAGGGCTCCATTCAAATACAAAACGGCTGGTAAGTTTATCTGTGTCAATCACCAGCTTCACAACATCTGTTTTGCCGGAGAAATATCTTTCCAGTACACCAGCCACCTGGTTTTCCTGTGAGCAATGAATAAATCCTTCAGCTTTTAAAGAAGGCGTTTCATAAAAACCATTTGCTTTGGCTGCGCTCCATTCGGCAGCAGTTGTAACATGATAAATAATGGGCATCGTTAACGTTTAATTTCGTTGAGTTCAATTAAGTAACCATCCGGATCGGCAAGATAGATCTGAACAGCGCCATCAAAACGAACCTGTTTGTGAAAGCTCATCTGATGGCTTTGCAAATATAGTTCAGCAGCTTTGATCGATTGTACAAATAACGCAAAATGACTGCCATTGCGGTCATTGTTAACAGGCACTGTTCTTCCTGCCAGTAAATGAATCTGCTGATCAGTTCCCAGTTTAAACCAGGAGCGGATTGCTTTCAATGAATCGGGAACAGGTACAGGTTCTAATCCCAATACTTCTTTATAAAATTTTGTACTGGCGGCAATATCTTTTACCTGTAAAGCAACATGATTGTGTTTCACCACTTCAATCTTTGCTTCGGCTTGTGCAAAAGACTGAGCCGAAAAAAATACAGCAAGCAGCAGAATCGTTAATCGTTGAAACATATGGATGATAATAATTACAATACTCTTTTAATACGCTGTTCCTGCATCATCAGATCAGCCAGTACAATAGCAGCAGCAGCTTCCACAATTACTGGTGCTCTTAATGCGACACAAAGATCATGACGGCCCTTAATAGAAAAACTTTCCACTTCCTGTGTATCCCAGTTCAAACTTTTTTGTTCTTTTGGAGTAGAGGATGTTGGTTTAATGGCTAAGCGAAACACCAGTTCATTTCCATTGCTGATACCACCTACAACTCCACCTGCATGATTGGTTGTTGTTTTACCATGCATGTCTTCAATCGCATCGTTGTGTTCACTGCCAAACATTTTGGCTGCGGCAAAACCGGTTCCGAATTCAATACCACGCACAGCAGGAATTGCAAAGATGATATGCGCCAATGCAGATTCAACTGAATCAAAATAAGGTTCACCCAAACCAACAGGCAATCCATTGACTTTACATTCAACCAAACCACCTACTGAATCTTTTGCCTCAATGGCATTCTGCAATCCTTTCTCCAAATCTTTTTCACCACCTATTTCTATTACCTCAGCATCTATAGCTATATTCTGCATTAATTTCTTTGCAATGGCACCAGCTGCAACTAATCCTGTTGTCAATCTTGCACTGAAATGTCCTCCACCTCTGTAATCTTCATTCCCACCAAATTTTTCATGAGCTGTAAAATCAGCATGGCCGGGGCGGGGAATGCTTCTCTGCTTTTGATAATCTTCGCTGCGTGTATTATTATTTTCAAACAGGATGGTAATCGGAAATCCCGTCGTCTTTCCATTGAAAATTCCACTTTTAAAAATGGGATAATCTGCTTCCTGTCTTGGTGTAGTTCCTTTTTGCTTTCCGCCTTTTCTTCTTTCAAGATCGGGAAGTAAATCATCTTCAGTTAACGCCAAACCTGCCGGACAACCATCAATGGTAATGCCCACACATTCGCCATGCGATTCGCCAAAGATGGATACACGAAATAATTTTCCGAATGAATTCAATGTTCTTTGTTTATGTTATAAAGATACGTTTGCTCCAAGTAACTTCAGATGCTCATAAAAATCAGGATAGGACTTATTGACGGCATCTGCTTTTCCAATCTGCACAGGTCCATTTGCTTTTAATGCTGCAACAGCACAGGCCATGGCAATACGATGATCATGTCGTGAATGAACTGTTGCAGATTTTATTCCGCTTCCTCCATGAATAATCATGAGATCATCCTGCAGATCAATCTGTACTCCCATTTTTTCAAATTCTTCCTGTAAGGTAACAGCACGGTTACTTTCCTTATGCACTAAACGTTTGGTTCCTTCAATCACTGATTTGCCATTGCAGTTTGCAGCGAGTGCCACCAAGGGTGGAAACAGATCGGGACATTCAGTTGCATTGAAATGAAAAGCTTTTAACGGTGCCGGACCAATTTCAATCTGATCAGGCTGAACAGAAAGTATACAACCGCAATCCATCAATGCCTGCAGTACAACTTTATCTGCCTGTGTTGAAAATACATCCAACCCTTTTACTGTTATATTTCCCGCAATTGCTCCAGCAACCAATAAAAAGGCAGCGCCGCTCCAATCGCCTTCTACCGTGTAATGATGAGTCGTGACCCGATAGCTATCGGGTGATGAGCCGGGAGTATCAGCAGCATAATTGAAAACAAACTCCTGGTAATTTTTATTCTCAGGAAGAAGCAAACCAAATTGCTTCATTACATTCAATGTTAAATCAATGTATGGTTTACTTTTCAGGTTGTTGACTTTTATTGTGACGATTGAATCATCAGACTCTGAAGCCCCTCCTTTGGAGGGGTTTGGGGAGGCCGCTGAATATGCCATTAACAAACCCGTTAAAAACTGTGAGCTGAGTGATCCGTCTATTTCAATATTTTTTGTAACGATTGGACCCTGGATACTCAAAGGAAGTTTACCCCCATTGCTTTTCACTTTGATATCGAGCTGTGGCAATATCTCATCAAAAAAATCCATCGGTCTTGTTGTAAGACTCCCTGTACCATTAACAGTAATTGCATGAATGCTTAACGCAACCAAGGGTGTAAACATGCGGATACTGAGTCCAGATTCTCCGCAGTTAATTTCACTGCCAATGGGCTTTACACCATTACTGGTAATGGTGAGTTCATTGCCGTTTGTTTCAATCACTGCTCCCAGCTTCTGAATAATATCCAGTGCTGCTTTATCATCATTACTGTTGCCGGGATTTTTAATTACACTTATTCCCCCTGCCAGCAATGCAGCAGCACAGGCACGTTGCATAGAGCTTTTGGAAGCATTCGTTTGAATGCTTCCGGATAATATTGATGGTTGAATGATTACTTTCATTTCTCTTCTTTGTAATACTTCTTTGTTACTTCAATTAGCCCTACAATATGATTATTGAACTCATCTAACTCTTCTGCGGGGACCCACAATTCATTATGAATTTCTCCTCCTACATTTTGTACTTCAAACTTTTTTAAATACTCCGCATTTACATGAAACATTGTCACAAAGCCAGCCCCATATGCAGGAACATTCCATTCAACATTAATTTGAATGGCATACTCTTCATCCATTACAGGATAGAAAATTGGCTGCTCAGGTAATCGGGGAGGGAACTTCCTCCACCCTGACTCTTCAATTAAATCTAATTCCTGCTTCCCAACCGGCCGAAATAGAACTATTGTATTCACTGTTATAAACTTGTAATTATCTTCTTTAAATCTGTCATCGGAATACTCTTCACAACGCCCTTTCCAATCTTTTCCAGCAACACATAATTCATTTCACTCTTCACTTTCTTTTTATCTTTTTGCAGAATGTCAAATGCTTTTGTTTTATCAAACTCAGCATAAGTTGGTAATCCATATTTGCTCAATAAGTCAGTTACCTTTTCTGTTTGTTTAAAGCCGTTGAGCTGTTCAGAAATATGACAGGCATAAGTCATCCCGATAGAAATGGCCTGACCATGTGACAACTCATACATATTCTCAATAGCATGTCCTAAGGTATGACCAAAGTTCAATAGTTTTCTGTCGCCGCTTTCAAATTCATCCTGCTGCACCACTTTGGTTTTAATCAGGGCATTGCGTTTGATCAATTCTGCAACCAGGTTCTTTTTACTCTGGTAGTTTTTTAATGAATTTGCTTCCAGCAGTTTGAACATCGCTGCATCTTTAATACAGGCATGTTTAATAATTTCAGCAAACCCATTTTCCCATTCACTTTGCGGAAGTGTTTTCAGGAAAGCCATATCATGCAGAATAAACGAAGGCTGACGGATAATGCCCACCATGTTTTTATACACTCCTACATCAATTCCATTCTTTCCTCCAATACTTGCATCAACCATTGCAAGAACAGTCGTTGGAATAAACCCAAACTTAATTCCACGCATGTATACCGATGCAACATAACCTGTGAGATCAGTAATTACACCGCCGCCAACACCAACCAAAGTTGATTTACGGTCGGCACCCATTTCAATCAGCTCTTCAATAATTGTATCAACCGTTGGCTGAATCTTAAACTCTTCTCCAGCTTTTAAAACAATGGTGTTCCAACCTTTAAAGCGTTTAGTATGTGCATTAAAAACATTTTCATCAGTAATGATGATCGTATGCGTTTTATCAACGACATCTTTTAACTGTGTAATACTTCCGTTTAAATAATAATCAACTGATGCAGTTGAAAATTTATATGTAAATTTTTTCATTTTTGGCCTCTCCCTCCTTCCCTCTCCGGTAGAGAGGGAGGCCGGGCTTTTGTATTTATATGTTGCAGTTGTAATTCAGCATTTCATCAAAGTCAATATGCTGAACAAAACTTTACAGTTAACATGGAAGAACTAAAGTCTACTAAAGTACCACTGTCCCGCTCCTTCTCTTTTGGAGAAGGAGTTGGAGGATGAGGCTCTCAGCTATCCAGTATCTTCTTCTGATGATTAATACTTTCCATATGCACCGCATCAAAATACTTGGTGATGAACTCTTTGCTCAATCCTTTTCGCTCACCTTCTTTAAATGCTCTGTCTAATATTGCATTCCAGCGGTTTGTCTGCAGAATGGTGATATTATTATCTTTTTTGTACTGCCCGATTCCTTCTGCAATTTTCATACGCTGACCGAGGATCTGCATCAACTCATCATCAAGGTGATTGATCTGCTGACGTAATTTTTCCAGTGCTGCATGATACTCTTCTGATGCCACATCTTCTTTACGCCAGATGATACTGTTGAGCATTTCTGCCAAACGTTCAGGAGTAACCTGCTGTTTTGCATCGCTCCATGCATTATCAGGATCAATATGACTTTCAATCATCAAACCATCAAAGTCAAGATCAATTGCTTTTTGTGCAGTCTCTAATAAAATATCTCTGCGTCCGCAAATATGTGAAGGATCATTGATGATGATCATATCAGGATTGCGGCGTTTCATTTCAATAGCTAAATGCCACATCGGTGCATTGCGGTATTCAGAATTACCATAAGAAGAAAATCCACGGTGAATTAAACCGATCTGTTTAACACCTGCACGTGCAACACGTTCTGCTGCACCACTCCACAATTCCAAATCAGGATTAATTGGATTCTTAATCAGCACGGGAATATCCACACCACGTAATGCATCAGCTACTTCCTGCACACTGAACGGGTTCACAGTTGTACGTGCACCAATCCATAATACATCCACGTCAAACGTCAGTGCATCTTCCACCTGTTTACCGGTTGCCACTTCAACAGTAGTTGGCAAACCTGTTAATGTTTTTGCTTTTGCAGCCACGGTAATCCTTTGGCCCCAATGCCTTCAAACATTCCGGGTTTGGTACGTGGTTTCCAGATACCGGCACGCAGCATGTCTACTTTTCCGGTTGCGGCTAACCGTTGTGCGGTTGCCACTAATTGATCTTCGGTTTCAGCGCTGCATGGTCCGCTGATGATGAGCGGTTTTTTACCCCAGGCTTCCTGCACTTTTTCTTTCATGTTTGATTCGATTGTTTGCATTGTTAATGTTTGTAAAGTTAAGTTTTTTATATAGTCATCGTTTTGTTCAATGTTCAGCTTCTGTTGCGTCGCACACTTGTACACGATAGCCTATAGCGTCGGTGTACTTGTACGTTTGGTTTTCCATTCAGCACTGCTCATTTCAAATTTGATCTCCCCTTTTCCATGTACACCTGCTTCTTTCCATCCCTGCTTCCGGTAAAATGTTTCAGCTCTTGTGCCGGGTGCTGTCCCCAACCATACTTTTTCATTTGTCTGTTCAAAATACCAATCCAGCATCAGGTCGTGCAACTGTTTGCCAATTCTCTTCGCTACA
Organism: Chitinophagaceae bacterium; assembly: GCA_016713085.1. Taxonomy (NCBI): domain Bacteria; kingdom Pseudomonadati; phylum Bacteroidota; class Chitinophagia; order Chitinophagales; family Chitinophagaceae; species Chitinophagaceae bacterium. Next base: position 561,820 of record JADJPV010000001.1, read on the forward strand.
TGATCGGGATGGACAAATAATGCCCAGATATTATGATCAACCAAATCAGCAATCGAAAATCCTGCAACCACATCATCAATTACACAAACCCAGCCTCTTCCTCTTTTCGTTATATATTCTTCCACATCTTTATCGGGTACCAACGCAGGGTCGCTTAATACATTTTCTTTCACTGCATTCCGTACAACCTGTATCTGCTCAATATCACTCACAGTTGCTTCCCTAAAAATCATTTCAAGATCCTCCTGATTTTATTAGCATCTTCAATCAACACCCGTAATGTTTCTGTATTACCCGTTTCAATACTTTCTTTAAATTTTGTGAGCTGCTCAATATGTTCATTTAACACATCCAGCACATTCACTTTATTCTGTAAAAAGATCGGCACCCACATGGCAGGATTACTCTTGGCCAAACGAACCGTACTTTCAAAACCGGCACTTGCCATTTCAAAAATGGCATTATCTTCTTTTTCTTTTTCCAGTACTGTATTCGCCAATGCAAAAGAAGTGATGTGTGAAATATGACTTACATAAGCTGCATGCAGATCATGTGCTTTTGCTTCCATGTGCAGTAAATGCATCCCTACTTTTCTAAACATAGCCGTTGTCCATGCAACAGCATCTTTATCACTTTCATCTTCATTACAAAGAATCACTGCTTTATTTTCATAAGCTCCACGTACCGCAGCAGACGGACCACTGTATTCTGTACCCCACATAGGATGTGTTGCCACATAACGCCCACGCTTTGGATGATTGGCAACTGCTTCCACCAATTGCGATTTGGTTGAACCCAGATCAATTACAATCTGCTGATCAATTTTATCCAGGATCGTTGGCAACAAGCCCGTCATTAAATCAACAGGAATAGCAAGGATAATCACCTCTGCCTGTTTAACCGCTTCGTTCAAAGGAAGAATTTCATCCACCAGTTCCAGTTCCAGTGCCTTAGCTTCATGCTCAGGATTGGCATCAACACCAATCAGCTTTGATGAGATTTTTTTCTCATGCAGCTGAATAGCGAGCGACCCGCCAATTAATCCCAGACCAATGATTGCAATTCGTTTACGTTCCATTTTATTTAATTTATGCCAGGAAAGAAGAAAACTCTTTCATCTCTTTTTCTCCTTTGAACTCTTAGCCCTTTATTCTTTTAATCGATTCTTCAAATTTTTCTACCGGTGCACACAGACTCACTCTTACATATCCATTCCCTGCATTTCCAAAAATGCCACCCGGTGTAATAAACACATTGCTTTTGTATAACACTTCATCACTTAATTCAAACCCTGTTTTATAAGCTGATGGAATTTTCGCCCAAACAAACATCCCTACCTGTTCTTTTGAATAAACACAGTTTAATAAATCAAGCAGTTCAAATACTTTCTCCCTGCGTTTCCTGTAAACAGCATTTACTGAATCGTACCAATCTTTTCCAAGCCCCAATGCTTTTGCTGCTGCCAGTTGAAGCGGCAGAAACATACCGCTATCCATATTACTTTTAAAACGAAGCACTTCATCAATCCGTTCTTTCGCACCACATAACATGCCTACTCTCCAGCCAGCCATGTTCTGACTTTTACTGAGTGAGTTTAATTCAAGTACACAATCCTTTGCTCCTTCCACATTTAATAAACTCATCGGGTGTTCATTCAAAATAAAACTGTAAGGATTATCATGAACAATCAAAATAGTATTCTTCTTTCCGAAAGCAACTAATTTCTGAAACAGTTCAACTGAAGGTAACTGCCCGGTTGGCATTTGCGGATAATTCACAAACATCAGCTTCACTTTCGTTAAGTCTGATTGTTCCAATGCTGCTAAATCAGGTTCCCAGTTATTTTCATCTGCTAAATCGTAGTTAATCGTTATACCACCTGCTAATTTCACCGCACTGCTGTAAGTTGGATAGCCGGGATTTGGAATCAGCACTTCATCACCTTCATTTAAATAAGTCATACAGATATGCATAATACCTTCCTTACTTCCAATCAATGGCAATATTTCTGTATCAGGATTTACTTCAACGCCATACCATGTTTTATACCAGTCACTCATGGCTTTACGTAATACCGCAGAACCTTTGTATGATTGATAAGCATGCACATTTGGTTTTGCACTTTCTTCCTGCAAAGTTTTAATCACATCAGGATGTGGTGGCAAATCAGGACTTCCAATACCAAGATTGATGATATTCTTTCCCTGCCTGTTCAGCTCATCAATTTCTCTCAGCTTCTGTGAGAAATAATATTCACCAATACCTTCCAATCGTTTTGATGTCTGTATCATATTAAACTGTCTTTCCGTTTTTATAGATGCCGTAAATTTTCAGTTCAACTGTTGAAGGTTTCATTTCTTCAATCACCTTATGAAACTGATCAATGGTTTCAAATTCCATATCAGCATGAAAGCTGTATTTGAAATCACTGCCGGGAATCGGGAAACTCTGCAGCTTACTTAAATTAATACCGCCTTCCGCAATCTTTGTCAGCACTCTTGCCAAACTTCCTTTTGAATGATCAGTTACAAAATTTACTGATGCTTTATTAGCATTCGGAATAACAGGCACTACTCCTTCTCTTTGCAAGATCAAAAACCTGGTATAATTATTCTTCATGGTTTGAATAGCCGGTGCAAGAATCTCCAGGTTGTATAATTCAGCAGCCAGTTTGCTGGCGATAGCAGCAATATGTTTGCTTTTGTGCTGGTAAATATGTTTGGCGCTTAAAGCCGTATCTTCTGTTTCAACCAGCTTCCATTTGTGTTTATCTAAAAAATCATAGCACTGCTGTAAAGCCATGGTATGCGAATGCACTTCTTTAATGTCTTCCAGTTTTACACCCGGGTTTACAATCAGGTTCTGCTTAATCTGCAGGTACACTTCACCAACAATCTTCAGGTTACTTTTCTGTAATAAATTATAATTAGGGAGAATACTGCCGGCAATAGAATTTTCAATCGCCATCACAGCTCCATCGCTTTCTTTTTTATTAGCGCCAATCTTTACCACTTCTCTGAAAGTGGCGCAGGGAATTACTTCTACCCCCTTTCCGAAGAATTGCCTGGCAGCTTCCTGGTGAAAACTGCCTTCATACCCCTGTATTGCAACAGCAAGCCCCCTCCGCCCCCTAAAGGGGGAACTGGCATCCACACTAGGCTCACTCTTAAAATTTGTTTCATTTTTTTCTGACATCATAATTTTTTTAGGCTCATGCCTTACTCCCCTTCAGGGGTTGGGGGCAAACAAAAATCCCGACCTTTTGGCCGGGATTCTTTATGTTGATTTAGTTTGTTCAGTTCTGTACAGTCAACAAAAGCATTCCCGGCTTCATTCTAAAATAAAAGAAGCTAAAATAAAACCAACGGAATCCTTTAAACTGTGTCATTGCAGGTCAAATATAAAATAGCGAAATGATAAAACAAGTGTTAGTATCAAAAAAAGTATAGAAATGAAAAAAGCCACTCTAAGAATAGAGCGGCCGTTAACGATTGCTTGCCATATGAAAATTTTTACTTCGGACCCCACTCAACACCCGGCAAGCAGGGATAATCACTCTTCACTTAAGTCCTTCGCTAAGATTATTTCTTAGTTGTGTCAACTGCAACTGTATCTTTCTTAGTTGTATCAACAACAGCAGGAGCTGCAGTATCAACAGCAGGAGCTACAGTAGTTGTGTCAGTTGCTTCAGTTTTTTCTGTTTCGTTGTTACATGCTACAAATCCGAGGATAGCGAGCGCTAATAAAACCTTTTTCATTCTTTTGATTTTTTAAAGTTTAAGATAATTATCAGGGATTAATACAGAAAGCAGAAAAAGGTAACCCCGTTTTTTTAAAAAAGTTTTTTAGCCGTTCTTTGGGTTACAATTTGCCCATTTTGGTATTAAAACACACAGAGATCGTGAAACCTGAGATTAACGAAGCAGAATTACTGGAAGGATTAGCCCGGAACGACAGAAAAGCGGTTGAAACACTGTACAAGCAGAATTACAGCATGGTTCAGACCTATATTCTGAATAACAGCGGAACAACGGATGATGCAAGAGATATTTTTCAGGAAGCGATGATCGTTCTTTTGAGAAGGCAAAGGAGGGTTCACTTGAGCTGAATTGTCAAATTAAAACCTACCTCTATTCAGTTTGCAGAAGGCTTTGGCTCAAACGGTTACAGCAATTGCAACGGTTTGGAGCACCAGTTGAAAGTCTGGAGGAGATTGTACCGGTTGAAGAGGAACTGGAAGCGCATGAACGGAGAAATGAGGCTTTTGGTGTGCTGGAAAAGGCAATGAACCATTTAGGAGAACCCTGCAAAAGTTTACTGGAGGCCTATTATATCCAGAAAAAGCAGATGCTGGATATCGCCAGTGATTTTGGATATACCAACGCCGACAATGCGAAGAACCAGAAGTACAAATGTTTAATGCGATTGAAAAAGATATTTTTTGCTCAATATAAAAAAGGGGACTGAGATGGATGATTTATTATTATTAGATGCGACTGAACGTTACCTGAAAGGGGAAATGAGTGCTGAAGAAAAAGCCCTGTTTGAACAATTAAGGCAAACAAAGCCTGAAATTGATCAACTGGTGGTTGAGCATTCTTTTTTCTTACAGGAACTGGAACGTTATGGCGGAGTGCGTGAAATGAAGCATTCTTTGCATGAGGTGCACAACCAATTGCTGCAGGATGGTGGTATAAAAGAAGAAAATCTTACAACAGGTGCTAAAGTGGTGAATATCTGGAAACGTTACAAACGTACCATTACTATTGCTGCTTCTATTGCAGGGATTACTGCCTTATCAATCAGCGGTATGACGCTTTTATTTACTCCAAAAGTAATGATAAAGCGATTACTGATCTTAGCGAAAGAAGTCAACAATCCTGGAAATCAAACAACGCCAGCAGGCTAGCCAATTGAATACAGTGATCAGCAAACTTGAACCGGGAGCAGTAATTAAAGAAAGCGGTTCTGCTTTTCTGGTTGATGGAAAAGGAGGCTACCTCGTTACTAATGCACACGTTGTAAAAAATGCGAAGGGTGCTATTGTTTTCAATAATAAAGGCGTTGAATTCAAAGCCATTATTGTAAAGATTGATCTGGAAAAGGATATTGCCATCCTGAAAATTCAGGATAAAGATTATAAATCAATGGGCACATTACCTTATGGCATCCGCAAATCTTCTACTGATATTGCTGAACCTATTTTTACATTAGGTTATCCCCGTAATGAAATTGTGTATGGCGAAGGTTACCTGAGTGCTAAAACTGGTTTTAATGGCGATACTCTCAGCTGCCAGATTGCAGTTGCTGCTAACCCAGGCAATAGTGGTGGACCGGTATTTAATCGTAAAGGTGAAATCATTGGTATCCTCAGTACAAAAGAAACACAGGCCGAAGGTGTTGTATTCGCTATCCAGTCAAAATATATTATACAGGCTGTAAATGATTTAAAGAAAGATGATACAACCATCCATGATCTGAAACTTCCATCCGCTCCTTCTGTAAAAGGAATGGACCAGGTACAGCAGGTAAAGAAATTACAGGATTATGTATTCATGGTAAAAGTTTATTAAGCGATTTTCTCTTCCCTTATATAAAACTAAAAACCCCGCAATTGCGGGGTTTTCTTTTATCAGTCGGTTTGGGTTCTTACCATTTGTCAACCTCTTCGCTGGCTAAACCATTATCATTGGTTTGCACTTCCAGCTGCCGGCGCTTCTTCAACCAGTCTTTCTTCTTCAATAACAGGAGCCTGAGTTTCCTGAACCTCTGCACTGCAACTGCTGCAGTTCCGTTTGAAGATGATTCTGATGCATATTCGCCATCACCACTTGAAGGAGCATCTTCATGATTAAACGCATCAAAATCAAAATCAGGCATCAGATCTGTTTTCACATAATCAACTGCTTCGCTCAGCCCTTTTATGAATTTGTTGAAGTCTTCCTTGTAAAGAAAAATTTTATGGCGATCATATCCTTCACCGGTAAAACGTTTACGGCTCTCCGTAATGGTGAGGTAATAGTCATTTCCACGTGTTGCCCTTACATCAAAGAAATAAGTTCTTCTCTTTCCTGCACGGATTCGTTTGCTGTAAATGCTCTCCATCCGTTTGTCATTATTTTCGTACGCCACAGTTTTTGGTTTTAGTTGTTCAAGTCTTTTTTAAACAGCGACAAAGATATAGTTCTTTTCGATTTGGCAAAATTTTCCGGAGAGCATTAAAAACAGAGAATTTCAGCAATTAAGAACGGGTTTCTTCCACCTGCTGGCGGTTATACAAATCGGCATATAAACCCTGCTTCTGCAACAGTTCTTCATGTGTTCCCTGCTCAGCAATATAACCGTCATCCATTACAATAATCCGGTCGAACTGAAGCAATGAAAAAATACGGTGAGTAATTACGATGGCTGTTTTATTCTGCAGGTAACCTGACAGGTGAGTAAGAATTTCCCGTTCGGTTCTTGCATCCACAGCATTTAAACAATCATCCAGGATAATCAATCCAGGATCTTTCACCAAAGCACGGGCAATGGAAATCCGTTGCTTCTGTCCGCCACTTAAAGTAACCCCTCTTTCTCCCACCATTGTTTGATAACCAGCAGGGAAAGATTGAATGTCTTTATGAACAGATGCAGAAGTTGCGGCCATCTGTATCCGGTCATCTGCTTCTGATACGGCACCAAAGGCAATATTATTGGCAATGGTATCGCTGAACAAAAATACTTCCTGCGGTATATAACTTACCTGACTTGGGTAGTGCTGCAGATTAAGTTGTGAAAGAACAACTCCATCAATTTTTATTTCGCCTTTTGTTGGATCATAAAATCGAAGTAACAATTGAGCAATGGTTGTTTTGCCCGAACCAGTTCTGCCAATCACTGCAATCTTTTCGCCTTTCTTAATCAGCAAACTGAATTGTTTCAATGCTTCAATTCCTGTATGCGGATATACAAAATTTACATTGCTGAATTCAATTGTACCCTGCAGCTGATGTTCAATTGGTTTTGCAGGTGGTTGTATGGTTGACTCTGTTAACAGAAATTCATTCAACCTTCTTTGTGATGCTGCTGCACGCTGAATGGTACTGGCCACCCATCCGATAGCACTTACAGGAAATGTAAGCATGGTGAGATACATGATAAAGGCTGCCATGTCACCAAAGTTGAGTTCACCTTTCATGTACTTTAATCCACCGATCAAGATCACTAATAATGTACTGATACCAATGATCAAACCCATGATGGGAAAATAAACAGCTTCGGTTTTATACAAACTCATGGCGCTGTTTCGGTACTGCTCGCTGTTTGAACGGAAAAAACGAAGCATTGCGTTTTCCTGTACAAAGGATTTAATTACCCGTATTCCTGAATATGCCTGTTGTGCGTTGGTAGTGAGATCGGACAATTTTGCCTGAACCTCTTCGCTTTTTTTATTGATGATATTATTGACAAAGTAAATAGTGATAGCTAAAATGGGTAATGGTGCCAGTACATAGAAAGAAAGTTCCGGATCTTTCTTCACCATGTAATAAACACTCAGCGATATTAATGCTATAAGGTTGATGAGATACATTACCGCCGGGCCCGTGTACATCCGCACACGGCTTACATCTTCTGCCATACGGTTCATTAAATCACCCGTTTCATGAATTTTATAAAAGTTGGTATCCAGCTTCAGGTAATGCTGAAACACTTCATTCTTCTGATCGTATTCAATATGCCGGCTCATAACAATAATTGTTTGCCGCATCAGGAACATGAAGAATCCACGCAAAATGGCAAACAGAAAGAGGACAATTCCAAACAATGCTACTATACCTGTAAATGAGAAAGAGAATGTTTCAATGTTCCTGATCACCCAGTTTACAAACCGGTCATTGTGTTCAATAATTTTTTCTTTTGCTCCGCCAGTTAAGTTTGTCTGAACCTTATCAATTATATACCCCGTAACCTGCGGTGCCAGTACGGCAAAGTAGTTGGAGATAAAAATAAAAAGGATACCCAGCAGCAAACGCCACCTGTACTTCCAGAAATATTTATTTAGATAGGAAAGATGCTTCATGCAGAAGCGAAGTTACAATTACCAAGCATGCTGCATGACCGCTCATCAAATGTCTGACGCCCCCGTCTGACATTTGATTTTATAAAACTTGTCTGACGGGGCATCAGACGATGATCAGGATTGTATATAACTCTTTAGCTGTTCGATTGTTTCCTTTTGCGACAGGATGGTTTCCGTAACCACATCTGTAATAGAGATGATACCGCACACCTGATCGTTCTCAAAAACCGGGAGATAACGGTTCGTTATTATCCATTACCATCACTGAACCGATATTTTTATCGGCCATTAACTGCAGTGCATTGATAACAGGCAATTCCGGCTCAACAGATATCACTGATTTTCCTTTACGCTGAAGAATATTTGAAACTTTTCTCATATACGGCAATTTAATTCTGCTTTAAGATAATAAAAAAAGATGTGCCGGATACATACACATCTTTTTTATTTACTCTTTTTATACAATCATCTTCCAAAATCATCCTGCAGGCGAACAATATCATCTTCATCAGAAGGATGTTCAGTATCGGTATGCTGCCATATTTCTGCAATTACACCCCAATCGTTTAAACCTACCAGTCGATGACGCTGTCCGGTGGCAAGTACAATGATGTCGCCCGGTTCAAATAAAGTTGGCTCAGTTTGATCATCATTTTCACTCATAACCACTCCCACTTCACCTTCCACCACACGCCAAATTTCTGCACGGCGATGATGATATTGCCATGACAACCGTTTACCCGGTTCAACCACCAGTATTTTAGGACTGAGTTTATTCCCAAGCATTAAGTCTTCCTTTTTATAAGTTGGGAAGTAGGTCTCAATAAAGAGGTCGGCCTGGTTTTCATCTAATACAAAAAAACCACCCCAGGGGCGGGAAAAATCTTTTGTGCTAATCTTAAAATGTTCACTGACTAATGAGTCTTCAATTCTTTGTTCCAGTTGTTCTTTATTCATTTGAATAGAATCTTTTAAAGGCGAAGTTCTTTATAAAAATAAAAACCCCCATGAAAGGGGTTTTATTAAAAAATAATTTACTTACCCGCCGTATGTATTTACGATTTTATTAGCTGATCCAAACACGGCAACTACTAAGATAATCCATAAAACAAGCCAGATAGCAGCACCTATCCATGCTGATTTTACCCGGTTATCATCTTTACCTTCTCTTGTTAAATAAGCGATCAATACTCCGATAAGTCCAAGTAAAAATCCAAGGAGTAACCAAAGGAAATTAATTCCACCTTCGGCTTTTTTTCCCATTTCAGCCATGTTAACATCCTGGCCTTTCTTTAATTGTTTTTTTACCTGCATCTGAGCCATTTTTAAAGAAACCTTCTGGCCAAATGTCATTTTAGTACCGGTCATTTCCTGTACTTTGGCGGGAGTTAAAGCAAGAAAAGTTTTTGCATCTAACTGACCGAATACATTTGCAGCAGAAGTTTTCCCGGCTTTTGCATTGTCAGTTGAGTTAGCAGGTACATAAATCATTCCTGCGTTGGAAGAAATGCTGAAGGCGACAGCAAGAAAAAAGATTGTAATCTTTCTCATAATAAACGTGTTTTTGGTTAATAATAAATCTAAAATAATGGAATCAAATCAAATAAGCAAATGACAATAGTCATTATTTTTTATTTTTTACTGTACATATAATCAATAAGTATAATAATCACCGTTGGCCAACGCTGCAAAAAGTGCAACATATAAAATAATGGTGAGTACTGCTGATATTCCAAAACCGATCCATGCAGATTTTACACGGTTATCGTCCGAGCCCTCTCTTGTAAGATAGGCAATCAAAACGCCAATAATTCCAAGGAAAAACCCGACAAGCAGCCAAAGGAAATTAATACCGCCTTCTGCTTTTTTCCCCATGTCGGCCATGTTTACTGCTTTTCCTTTTTTCAACTGCTTTTTAACTTCCAGCTGTGCCATTTTAAGTGATACCTTCTGACCCAAAGTCATTTTGGTTCCCGTCATTTCCTGCACTTTGGCCGGAGTTAATGAAAGAAAGGTTTTGGCATCTAACTGACCTAACATACTTGCAGCAGATATTTTACCGGCTTTGGCATTGTCTGTTGAATTGGCCGGCACATAAATCATACCTGCACTGGCTGACAGGCTGAAGAATAAAGTGACTAATAAAGTAGAGATTGTTCTCATAGCAGAATAATGTTTTGATGAGTGATGGAGCAAAATAAGGAAACTGAGGCAAAATTAACAATGACATAAATATGTGAGGCAAAAAAGCTGTTTGTCTGGCTGATTACTCCATCAACTGCATTTTTTGGGTAGATTTACAGTTCTGCATTCCTTCCCTTATCTTCGCAAAAATATCAACGCATGGAAAAGAAATCATCTGCACTCAACTGGATCTTATTTTTTGTTTCTGTAGCAGCTTTTGTAGTTCTTTATATCAGTCCTTACGCCAATTTTATTACGGTTACCTTACCTTTTATTGTGTATTACCTGGCAAAGGCACTGGATCTCATTTAAAAAGATTCTCACTAAGTTTTATATAAATAAACCCATCAAATTGATGGGTTTATTCGTTTGGTAAACATCAATCGATTTTGCAGAATCAATTCTTCAGTAATTCCTGGATTGAACGTTTCAGCCAAGGAACTGTTCCTGTTGCCAACCCGGTTGTATGGTAATAAATTTTACTCTCCTTATCCAGTACTTTGAGTGGGGTAAGACTTAACACCATTACCCTGTGCAAAGTAGCGGCCATCATCAATAATATGATAATCAAACGGAGTGGTTTTTAAAAAATCCTTCAGCTCAGAATAACTATCCAGTGCCACAGCAATAAATACCACTTCATCCTGATTGAACTCTTTAACCAGTTTATTTAATTGCGGTATTTCCGCTTTGCATGGAGCACAATTGATAAACCAGAAGTTAATAACAACTACTTTACCCTTCAGATCATTGAGACTGTATTTCCTCCCTTCCATATCCTTCAACTTAAATTTCTGAAATGTATTTCCGGTATTGAAAAAAAGGGGATTCTCTTGGCTTTGGTGCATTCTCTTCTCTGCGCTTAACCTCTTCCCTCGTCATTCGAATCATAACCATTCCCTCATTTGGATTTTTCGGATTAACCGGTTTCGACTTGTATAATCCTGTTCGAAGGAGACCTATCCAAATTGCATAGGGATATCTGTAACCGGTACTGTCAACCACAATTGCGTTTTCGTCAAGTTTAGATTTGACAGTTGTTTGGGCAGTTGCTGTGACAGCAAAGAATAAGATCAGGCTAAAAAAAATGAGGCGCATTTTTTAATAATGTTTTTCATTAAATAAGAAATGCAAGATAAAAATAAAACCCCGGCTTTATAGCCGGGGTTTAGTATGATAATTACCTTTTCTTATTTCACTTCTTCAAACTGCGCATCTTCCACATTATCACTTTTTGCATTGGCTTCAGTTGAAGCACCCGGTCCTGCATCAGCTCCCGGTTGAGGGCCTGCCTGCTCGGTTGCTTTATACATTTCTTCGCTTGCGGCTGTCCATGCTGTATTCATCTCCGTCATAGCTGCATCAATAGCTGCAACATCCTGTGACTTGTGTGCTTCTTTTAGTTTTTCCAGGGCTGCTTCAATCGGAGCTTTCTTTTCAGCAGAAATTTTTTCACCATATTCCTTCAGTTGCTTTTCTGTCTGGAAAATTAAACTGTCGGCCATGTTGATTTTTTCTATTTTTTCCTTCTCTGCTTTATCGGTTGCTTCATTTGCTTTCGCATCATTCTTCATCTTTTCAATCTCTTCCTTGGTTAAACCACTGCCCGCTTCAATACGAATCTTTTGTTCCTTCCCTGTGCCCTTGTCTTTTGCACTTACATGCAATAAACCGTTGGCATCAATATCGAATGTTACTTCAATTTGCGGAACACCACGTGGAGCCGGTGGAATACCATCGAGGTTAAAAATACCGAGGCTCTTATTGTCTTTCCCCATCGGACGCTCACCCTGTAGAATATGAATCTGTACACCAGGTTGATTATCGGATGCAGTACTGAATGTTTCTGATTTTTTAGAAGGAATGGTTGTGTTACTTGGAATCAACGTTGTCATTACACCACCTAAGGTTTCAATACCAAGACTGAGCGGAGTAACATCAAGCAACAACACATCTTTTACTTCACCGGTTAAAACGGCACCCTGTATAGCTGCACCCACGGCAACCACTTCATCAGGATTTACACTGCGGTTTGGTTTTTTACCAAAGAATTTTTCAACGATCTCCTGTACTTTAGGAATTCGTGAACTACCTCCCACCAAAATCACTTCATCAATATCAGAAGTAGACAAACCCGCATCTTTTAATGCCAGTTCACATGGTTTCAAACAACGCTCAAATAATTTATCAGCCAATGCTTCAAATTTTGCACGGGTGAGTTTAATTACCAGGTGTTTGGGTACACCATCCACTGCCGTTACATATGGCAAATTGATTTCTGTTTCGCTGGAAGATGATAATTCCACCTTAGCTTTTTCAGCCGCTTCTTTCAAACGCTGTAAAGCCATAGGATCTTTACGCAGATCAATTGCTTCCTGATTTTTGAATTCATCAGCCAGCCAGTCAATGATTACTTTATCAAAATCATCACCACCAAGGTGTGTATCACCGTTAGTTGACTTTACTTCAAATACACCATCGCCCAATTCAAGAACAGAAATATCAAACGTACCACCACCGAGGTCAAACACGGCGATCTTCTGATCCTTGTGTTTTTTATCAAGGCCATAAGCCAATGCTGCTGCGGTAGGTTCGTTTACGATACGGCGAACAATTAAACCGGCAATTTCACCGGCTTCCTTGGTAGCCTGACGCTGTGCATCATTAAAGTAAGCAGGCACGGTAATCACCGCTTCTGTTACTTCCTGGCCCAGGTAATCTTCGGCTGTTTTCTTCATTTTTTGCAGCACCATCGCAGAAATTTCCTGCGGCGTGTATAATCTGCCATCTATGTCAATACGAAGTGTATTATTGTCACCCTGCGCTACTTTATAGCTCCAGTGTTTTATTTCTTCACCCACTTCATCAAAGCGGCGGCCCATAAAACGTTTTACTGAACTGATAGTATTAACGGGGTTGGTAATTGCCTGGCGCTTTGCCGGATCACCTACTTTACGTTCACCATTTTTCAGAAAAGCCACGATTGATGGGGTTGTACGGCGTCCCTCATCGTTTGCTATCACAACAGGTTCAGCTCCTTCCATTACAGATACGCAGCTGTTTGTTGTTCCTAAGTCGATTCCTATAATTTTTCCCATGATAAAAATTTTTATTTTTAAGCCTGCCTGTCGGCAGACAGGTTCACTTGTACTACTCAATGATAGTGCCATGGGGAAAAGGGTGAAAAATTGGCAGAAAGCTGCTTTCATTTGGGATGAATTATGCGGGGATGTCGGAAAAAGCTGGTTGGTTTTTTAATTTGCTGTCAAAGCTGCTAAAACCGGGTGTATCAGGCTTCGGAATTACAAAACCGCTGACGGGGTTGAAACCGCCGTCAAGGTTTCAGCATACAGAATTATCTTTGTTTTATGCCAAAAACGATCAGCCAAAAACTCAAAATCAAAGATTGTTACAAAAATTCAAACAGACTTAACAAGAGATAAGGGCTGGGATAAATTACTGAAACATGGCGATCACCTTACCTGGATCAGTTTAATATCGTTTGATGAAACCTGGAGCACATTTGGCTTCCGGCCGAGAACAACAGCTGATCAGAAAAAAGAAGCAAAGCCTGCAGTAAGAGAAATTTTTAACTGGGTGAACCCAACAACCAAAGAAGTAAAACTGCCGGTTGATCTTTCTTCAGCTTTAAAGAAAAATAAAAAAGAAGCGGCATACTTTGAAACACTATCCTTTACTAATAAGAAAGAATACATTGAATGGATTGTTACTGCCAAACAGGAAAAGACAAGAGAGGAAAGAGTGAACGGAACCATTGAACGGCTGGGAAAACAATGGAAGAATCCGAGAAATCTCTGATGACCGCTCACCCTTTGGGTGAACAGACAACAGCATCCCTGTTTACCTGCAGGTATGCCCAACATTAATGCTGTAAGATATATTAGGGGTTCCAAAAATGGTTACCTGTATTTTTTCAATTTTACCGTTTTGATCAAACTGGTAAGTATAATCTTCCAAATCACTGTACTGTGATGACGATTTTAAAAGATTTTTATTGGGCTTCCCCAACCAGGGATAATAGAAATAACCATAATCTCCGTTGATTTTGGTATACATCCAATGTTTTGTTTCAAGATTACTGTGATAGGTAAAATTTCGAAAGTAGTTTACATAACCATACTCATTATAATAGGTCATAGATTTTACGTTGCCGTTTTCAATAACATACCCAATGCTGTCTTTTTTTACACTATTAAAATAATGAATAGATTTTACAAGGTACTTTTCTGAGTTGTACAGAAATACAGTGCTGTCAACATTGATTCCGTCTTTTATAATAGCATACTGTGCCAAAGAATCTGTCCCGATGGTATAAGTAGTGGTATGAGAGCCTTCTGTTTGTATAACCTGGCTATTGTTGTAACTGAAATTGATCTCATAGCTCACTGCTTTGATGCGGGTGGGAAGGCCTTGTGCGTTAAAACTGTAATTGGTACTTAGAGCTGTAGTATCTCCCTGCTGAGAAAGTTTTGAAATGACACAGTTATCGGGTGTTTTACTATCATCATTACTTTGCTTACTGCAGGCTGTTAAAAGGAAACAGCAAAAAAGGAAAATAGGGTTTGTGATTTTCATAACTGCATTTAAAAAAAACAAAAATAATACATTAAAATTTAAAATCATAAGGGGCACGTTAAGTCTCCTCACTCCACATTGGGCTTCCTCACCTTATCTTTGCTCCTTATTCGAATGAGGCTAATCATTCAATTTTCAAAATTTTACTTCAGCAAATTTTCTAATCAACCATGAAGGTTTTCAAATTCGGCGGCGCCAGTGTAAGTAACTATGAAAAAATCAGGAATGTTGGTTTTATCGTTCAGCATTTCCCTTCTGAAAAAATGATGATTTTTATTTCAGCAATGGGAAAACCACCAATGCACTGGAAAAAGTAACCGACGCCTTTTTTGCAGGAAAGAAAGAAGAAGCACTTCAATTATTCCGGGCGGTAAAACTGCAGCATCTTGATGAAGCCAAGTTTTTACTGGTTACACATTTCAATCCGCTGATGGAACAGTTCAATAATTTCTTTACTGAAGTGGAATGGCTGCTGCATGATAAACCTGTTCGTGAGTATGATTATTATTACGACCAGATTGTGTGTGTTGGTGAATTGCTGAGTACTTCCATTGTGAGTGCTTACCTCAACGAAATCGGCATAAACAATCAATGGCTGGATGTACGGGATATATTCCGAACCGATGATAATTTCCGTGATGCAACAATTGACCTTGCGTTTACACAGCAACAAATTGATGAACAGGTGAAGCCTGTTTTCAACAGAACCAATATTGTTATTACACAGGGATTTATTGGCTGTACCGATGAAAATGAAAGTACCACACTTGGCCGTGAAGGAAGTGATTACTCAGCTGCTTTATTTGCCAATATGCTTGATGCCGAACACCTCACAATCTGGAAAGATGTAAAAGGAGTGATGAATGCCGACCCAAAAGAATTTGCCGATGCACAATACATCAGTGAATTGAATTATGATGAAGTAATTGAAATGGCTTATTATGGTGCACAGGTAATTCATCCAAAAACAACCAAGCCATTACAGAATAAAAATATTCCGTTGATTGTAAAATGTTTTTCAGACCCTGCCCTGCCCGGAACAACTATTCATAACAACCCGGTGAAAAATCTTCCGCCCATTCTCGTGCTGAAACAAAACCAGGTGTTGCTGCAATTGCACACAAAAGATTTTTCATTTATTGGTGAAGAACCCATGAGTGAACTGTACCGCATCTTGGCCAAACTGAAAATAAAACCCAACCTTATTCAAACACATGCAGTGAGTTTACAGGTTTGTCTTGACGACAGACCGGATAAGATTGAGAAATTAGCATTGGAAGCGGCAACAACATTTGATGTGCAGGTAGAAAAAGGTTTAACACTGTTAAGCATCCGTCATTATACAAAAGAATTGCTGGAGAAAATGACTGCGGGTAAAACAATTGAACTGCAGCAGCAAAGTCCCGATACTGTTCAGATATTAATGATGTAACCGTTGTTTCACTGTTTAACAATCTTACCAATATACAATTCATCTTTCCAGAATAACTGAACTGTATACGTTCCTGCAGCAAGCTGGCCGAGCGGTATAGTTGTAACCTGGTTTCTGCTGATCATGACTTCTTTCCGCATCACCTGTTTGCCTGTATAATCAAAAACAGAAACAGAAGTTTTTCCTGCTGTTGATACAGGGATTTCAATTCTTAATTCATCTGCAACAGGATTAGGATAAACATTCAGCCGTTTTGCTTTCTGCCGTTCAAAAAACAACTGACTTGAATATTGTGTACGTCCTGATTTATCCCGGATCAGTAACCGGTAGGTTACCGGAAACTCATTCGATGCATCAAGATATTGAAAGGCTCCATCAGCAGGTGATTGATATTCTTTCAAGGTTTTAAACCATCCACGTACATTTCTTTTTTCTAATGAAACTATTTCGATTGCATCTGTTTGCTCCAGCTTCCAGTTTAATTCAACTCCATCACTTACACGTTTCCCATACCATTCTTTAATTGCTGATGCAGGTAGTAACCCACCGCAATTATAAACAGCACCTTCAGTTATTTGAAAACCAGGTTGCACCATACCATTCGTTCCTGAAGTTGCACCATTCGGCAATCCTTCACAGGGTGGATTATGCGCAGGTGCATTTTTTATAATTCCATTTGCACCTCCGGTAGCAGTTGCTGTTACAGTTCCGGGCAAAGTTCCGCTATACCAAATTACACCGCCACCGCCACCACCACCAGGGCCCGGACATTGATTCTGAAAACCTGCGTTTGAACCATTGGCTCCGTTAGCCTGCACATTTAAGCTTCCTGAATATGATGCAACATCTAAAATCACCACACCTCCTCCTCCTCCACCACCGCCGCCATCACCAGATGCTTCTGTAATAACCGGTTGAATTGGATTGATACCCTGAGCACCATTCGCTGAAATTGTAAATCCATTTGCAATTAGCTGATTGCATTTGATGAAAATAATTCCACCACCATCGCCACCTGCTGTTCCTGCAGTGTTATTCATTTCACCGCAACCACCGCCTCCACCCATAAAAATTCGGTTATCGGCAGCAACGGAAGAATATCCGTATGAGCTCAACGGCAATCCCCCATATCCAAACGTATTTGCATTACAAATTCCCAATGTTGTATTTGTTCTGTTGCCGCCATCTCCACCAGTTCCATAGTTGCTTCCACCACCACCACCAGTGTTATCTACGTTACCACCGCCACCACCATTTGCCTGCTTACCACGCCCGGTTTCTTTATTTGTAATGAATGCCGCAACCCCTTCGCCCTTTGTTGCGCCACCAAGTCCGGGATCTGTTGATTGTGCTGTTGAGAAATAATAACCTGAAACACTCCCGCATCTGCTGGAAACTGAATTATTAAATAATAACCCGCCTTTATATCCGGCACTGTCAGCACTGATTGCAGCATTCATGGTTATTGTTCCTGATGCTTCAATGGCAATTACACCACCCGTACCATCAACAGGATCCCATTCTTTAGCCAGTAAGGTTCCGTTGATTGTTACATCTGTATACTGAGGTACATAAATTAACTGAACAGCCTGTGTATAATCGTATGTATTGATCAGCTCCCGTTCAAAAACAACTGTATCATTTAAGAAACTGCAGATGGTGGCAAATTCATATTTACCTGCATTACCAATTGATGAAATATTTCCGAATGAGGAGGTATTTGTTTCATTAATGGATGCTCCTTTCATTTGAATAAGCATTACCCTGTCGCCGGTAGCAAGACCGGTAATATTCTGAACCCTTACACCATTATAAGCTGGAACGAAATCTGTTACTTTAAAATACACATTCACAATACCGGATGCAGGTTGTGCATGCATAGCAGATATACAAATGCATGAAACAACGTACAGGATAATATGATGAAGAAACTTCATGATGGTTGGTTTCCAAACAGTGCAGGACTTCCTCAAATGAAGTTCCGGAATGCAAAAAAGCTGTAGCTCTATAAATCTTCCGGTGCCGAAATATTCAGGTTCTGTTTCAATTTTGTATTAACCGGCTGCCCATCTTTTGTTGCAGGTGACCATTTCAATTCTTTCTCAAATCTTTCTTTCACCTTTTTATTTAATTCAGTATAGCCTCCACGTATAACATTGGCCAAAGCGGTGTTGCCATTCTTATCTACTATAAATTCTACCTGCAATGAAATGGAAGTATACCCGCTTAACATGGGAACCAGTGACTGACTGAGATTAAACAACCACTTCTGCAAAGCAGCATTTCCATCTTTATAAAAAGGAACCCGGTCAACTTTCTCTTCCAGTACCCAGGCAGCATAAGGATTAGCCACATTATTTGTTTCAATAATTTTTAACCTTGGCACTTTCGGTGTTTCCGGATTGGTTGCAACTACATAGTTTCCATTCTTACCAATCAACACAGTTGCTAACTGATGTGTATCTTCAAAATACTCGTAAGCATCTTTTATCTGTGAAGCAAACTGCTGCACATCCTGTTTGTTTTTTGTTTTGATGCCGAATTGTTCCAGGGCCTTGTTGTTATCGTACCTCATTGGATAGATATGTACAGGAATAAAATCCTGTCCCTGTTCTTTTGCAACAGATGCTAAATAATATACCTGCTCAATTAAGGAATCAGTAAGTGGCAGGCAACCGATGGTAACACAATTACCATGAATATAAATATCACCACCGGGTTTATTCTGATCGCTGAGTATTGCATCAGCAGCGTTGGGATAGTTTAAACCAAGTGCTAAATGATAATTACTGTTGGGATTAAATTCATTCACATAATAAAATCCTTCGGGGATCTGTTTATCGCCTTCTTTTCGTTTTGGACCATAGGTTCCTGAAGTGGCACAAACCTTATACACTTTGAACAGCTGAAAGGTTTCACTCCAGTCATTCTTTACCCATACTTCCATTTGTTTTTCATGCTTGAAAGCCCGCATGTACATATACTTCATGGGCCATTGCAATCCTTTTTCCTGGAATTCTTTTTTTAAGGAATCTTCTACCCTCGCAAACATGCTGGTAACCTTTAATCCTTTCCTGGGAGCATCATCAAATGAATACTGTGCCTTTGCAGTAATGGCTGCAGTAAAAAACAAACTGAGGTAAATATAAAAGGCTTTGTTGAGCATACTGGATTCTTTAGAACGGCACCTTTGTAAAAATATTTCAAATTATTTGTAAAAGTAAATTAAAAACGGGTGTAAAACTGCCCAGTAAATTTACAAATTTCCTCTTGCCTCCTGTTCCCGTTCAATTGCTTCAAACAATGCTTTAAAATTGCCTTTTCCGAAGCTATTCGCTCCTTTTCGCTGAATAATTTCAAAAAACAGCGTAGGTCTGTCTTCAACAGGCTTGGTAAAAATCTGCAGTAAATACCCTTCATTATCTCTGTCAACCAAAATACCCAGTTCTTTTAAAGGAGCAAGGTCCTCATCAATATGGCCCACTCTGTCGAGCAAATCATCATAATAAGTTGTTGGTACCTGCAGAAACTCAACTCCCCTGCTGCGCAATTCCATTACGGTTTCAACAATATGATTGGTTGCCATGGCAACATGCTGTACCCCTTCCCCGTCGTAAAAATCAAGATATTCTTCCACCTGCGATTTCTTCTTTCCTTCAGCCGGTTCGTTGATGGGGAATTTCACATAACCATTTCCATTGCTCATAACTTTGCTCATTAATGCAGAATACTCAGTTGAAATATCGTTGTCATCAAAGCTGAGAATATTGCGAAAGCCCATTACGTTTTGATAAAAACTAACCCATGGATTCATCTGATTCCATCCCACATTTCCTACACAATGATCAACATACTGCAGTCCTGTTTCCGGCACTTTGAAATAAGGGTTGTTCCATTGCCTGAAACCAGGCATAAATATTCCCCGGTAATTTTTCCGTTCAATAAATAAATGAACCGTATCGCCATAGGTGTGAATGCCGCTCATGACCACTTCCCCATCTTCATCTTTCAGCCTTGTAACATCCATGTATTTTTTTGCAGAACGTTTGGTTGTTTCGGTCAATGGCAGCAGCATCATCAACTTTTAAGGCCAGTGCTTTTACACCATCGCCATGTTTATAAATATGATCGGCGATTTCATTCCCTGAGCGTAATGGTGTTGTAAGCATCAGGGTTAGTTTGTTCTGCCGAACCACATAACTCACTTTATCCTTCATTCCTGTTTCAGGTCCGGCATAAGCCAGTGGCTGAAAACCAAATGCTGTGATATAATAATGAGCCGACTGCTTTGCATTACCTACATAAAATTCTACGTAGTCCGTGCCGTGCAATGGTAGAAAATCTGTTTCAGATGATTGTATTTTATTGTTGGAGGTTATTGTTGACATGCAATTACTTTTTTGAAATTCAGAAAAAGTGAGAAGTTATTCCGCCAATCAGCGGACAGGAATTTCATCTTCAAATAGCATCAATAGCCAATACTTCCATCAGCAAAGAGTAATTGCTGCGTTCATCATTGAATCGTTTGGTTGGATAATCCGGAAGCATAAGCAAAGATAAAAAATTATAAATGAAAGATCGTATCCTGAGCGGAGTCGAAGGATACGGCAGAAGAAATCGAGCGGAGTCGAGATTTTGGGTTAGAGTTATTATTTTACTATATGATTTATAAAGACACCCCTCAGGAAGTTTATTATGTCTATATTTTAGAATGTAATGATGGTTCTTTTTATACTGGTTTAACAAATGACCTGATCAGGCGTTTTCAGGAACATTGTGATGGAATCTATATAACCTGTTATACATTTAAGCGAAGGCCTGTTGTGTTAAAGTATTATGAAACAATTCCGTTTTCTCTGGAAGCTGCACAAAGAGAAAAACAATTGAAAGGATGGTCAAGAGCAAAGAAGATTGCATTAATGGAAAACAACCTCCACAAACTTACGTTACTGGCTCAATGCCAGAATTATTCACATTCTAAGTTTAAGGATGTAAAATAAAAATTCTCGACTTCGCTCGAACTTCTTTAACCCTTCGACTTCGCTCAGGGTAAAAAAAAACCTTCCCGTATCTTTGAGCCCATGAAACGTATCGGCATCCTCGGCGGCGGACAATTAGGAAGAATGTTATTACAATCTGCAGCCAACTATCCCGTAGAAACTTTTGTATTGGAAAATGATGAGCAATGCCCTGCTGCACATCTCTGTCATCATTTTACCAAAGGCGACATCAAAGATTTTGAAACCGTTTATGCTTTTGGTAAGGGATTGGATGCACTTACTATAGAAATTGAAAGTGTGAATGTGGAAGCACTGGAAAAACTGGAAGCAGAAGGAGTAAGCATCTTCCCAAAACCATCTGCGCTCCGCATCATTAAAAATAAAATTGAACAGAAGAAATTCTATCAGCATCACCAGATTCCAACATCAGAATTTGTGATTACAGAAAACAAAGAGGAACTGAAAGCATTGGCTTCCTTTCTGCCTGCTGCACACAAATTAGGAATGGGCGGATATGACGGACGTGGTGTAGAATTACTGAAGACCGAAGCTGACTTTGAAAAAGGGTTTGATGCTCCTGCCGTGCTGGAAAAATTAGTCGCCATTCAAAAGGAAATTGCCATGATCGTGGCAGTTGGAACTGATGGCCAAACAACCATGTACCCGCCTGCTGAAATGATCTTTGATCCCATTTTGAATTTGCTGGATTACCAGGTATCGCCTGCCGAGCTTCCGGAAAAAACCTTCTGGAAAGTGGAAGCCATTGCCATGGCTGTTGTTCGCAACCTCAACTCTCCGGGTTTATTTGCCGTGGAATTATTTGTGAATAAAGAAGGAGATGTGCTGGTAAACGAAACAGCACCCCGTGTACACAACAGCGGCCATCACAGCATTGAAGGCAATTTTTCCTCACAATTTGATATGCTTTGGCGAATTATGCTGGGTTATCCTCTCGGATGCACAGATCCCATTATGCCAGCAGTTATTTTAAATATTGTTGGCGAAGAAGGCTTCAGCGGTCCGGCCTATTACGAAGGGCTTGAAGAAGTGCTGAAGATGGAGAACGCTTTTGTGCATCTCTATGGAAAAGCTCAAACAAAACCCGGCAGGAAAATGGGGCATGTAACTGTTCTTGGAAAAGACAGAGCGGGGCTTACTTACAATGCCAACCGCATTAAACATATGCTCAAAGCAAAGAGCAATAAGATTCTTCAACCGGGCTAGCATTTAATCCAAACCTGAAAAAACAGAACCCTTCTGCTGAGACAATTGCTGCAATAATTACCTGATGCAGGTAACAATGAGCTAATTTTACCATTCATCCAATGCTATTCTATCCAAAAAAGTTCATTCCTTACCTTTAGCCAATCTATACTTTAACATGAGAAGAATACAATTCATTGCAGCGACTATCCTACTCTTAGCGGTTAGCTGCAAAGAGAAAAAAATCAATCCGCACCAGCCCAAAGCGGCAGACAGCAGGGCCCCATGACAGTCCTTGGTTATATCGTAAAAACGGGTTCGGTTAGTGAGCCTATACAGTTGCCCGGTTCATTATTACCGATGGAAGAAACAGAAATTCATACGGAAGTAAGTGGCCGTGTTGTTGGGCTGTATATAAATGAAGGTGCTTCCGTTAGCAAAGGATCACTATTGATAAAATTATTTGATGGTGATTTGCAGGCACAACTGAAAAAACTGGAAGTGCAGTTGCAGATTGCTCAGAAAACAGAAGAACGTAATAACGAATTGCTGAAGCTGAACGGTATCAGTCAGCAGGATTATGATCTCAGCTTTTTACAGGTAAGCAATATCAAAGCTGATATTGAACTGATGAAAACCAATATTTCAAAAACAGAAATCCGTGCACCATTCAGAGGTAAGATTGGTTTCAGGAATATTTCAACAGGCGCATATGTAACTCCCGCAACAATCATTACAAGTATACGCCAGGTAAATTTATTGAAACTGCAATTCAGTGTTCCGGAAAAATACAGCGCTAAAATTAAGCTTGGACAAATGATTGGCTTTTCAACCGATGGCAGCAATCGAAAATTCTTAGCAAAGGTATATGCCACTGAATCAACAGTAAGTGAAACAACCCGTGGAATGAACGTACGCTGTTATGTGCAGCAGGGCGATGCATCATTAGTTGCCGGAGCTTTTGCAAAAGTAGACATGGATTTTGCACGCAACGATAATGCAATCCTTGTTCCATCGCAGGCTATCTTACCGCAGGCAAGAGGTAAAAAACTGATCCTATATAAAGATGGTATTGCCAAATTTGTTGATGTACAAACCGGCATCCGTGATTCAGCAAGAATAGAAATTTTAAGCGGAGTTACTCCCGGAGATACCATCGTTACAACAGGGTTACTTGGCTTAAGACCTGAAGCTAAAATCAAACTTTCAAAAGTGCAATAAGTTATGACGATTTCAGAACTGAGTTTGAAGAGGCATGTACTTGCAATTGTGATGAACATCATGATTGTGCTGTTTGGCGTTATTGGTTTCAGGTTTTTAGGTGTAAGAGATTACCCGGCCATTGATCCGCCCAATATCAGTGTACGCACTTCATACCCGGGTGCCAATGCAGATGTAATTGAATCGCAGATTACTGAACCATTGGAAAAAGCTGTGAATGGTATTGCAGGTGTAAAAAACATCACTTCATCCAGCAGCCAGGGAAGCAGCAATATTAATGTTGAGTTTGAATTAGGCTATAACCTCGAAGAAGCAGCGAATGATGTTAGAGATAAAGTATCACAGGCAGTACGTTCACTTCCTTCCGATCTGGATGCACCACCGGTTGTAACCAAAGCTGATGCAAGCAGTGATCCTATTATTTCCATGACCGTTCAGAGTGAAAGCCGCAATCCATTACAGGTTACTGAATATGCTACTAATAGTTTGCTTGAAAGAATTCAAACCATTCCGGGTGTAAGTACAGTAAATATTTGGGGCGAAAAAATACGCCATGCGTATCTGGTTTAAACCGGAAAAATTACTGGCCTATAACTTAACGGCAAAAGATGTACAGAATGCTTTATTGCGTGAAAATATTGAATTGCCCTCCGGAAAAATTTCAGGTAACACAACAGAATTAACAGTAAGGACTTTGGACGTTTATCTACTGAAGAAGATTTCAATAACCTCATCATAAAAAATATTGGCGGCAGGGATATTAAAGTCAATGATATTGGACAGGCCATCCTTGGGCCGGAAAATGAAGAAAGTGTGCTAAAAGAAAGTGGAGTTCCCATGATTGGGCTTGCCATTGTTCCTCAGCCCGGAAGTAATTATGTAGCCATTGCCAATGAGTTTTATAAACGTTACGAACAGATCAAAAAAGATGTCCCGTCTGATATCAAACTTGCCATAGGCATGGACCAGACACGCTTTGTAACGAAATCCATTTCAGAAGTAGAAGAAACACTGATCCTTTCCATCGGGCTTGTTGTACTCATCATCTTTTTATTTTTCAGGGACTGGATTGTTGCAATACGTCCCTTGATAGACATTCCTGTTTCACTGGTAGCAGCTTTCTTTATCATGTACCTGGCAGGTTTCACTATTAATGTATTAACCCTGCTTGCAGTTGTACTTGCAACCGGTTTGGTGGTGGATGATGGTATTGTGGTAACAGAAAATATTTTCAAGAAAATGGAACAGGGCATGGATAAGTACAAAGCCGCCCGTGAAGGTTCAAAAGAAATTTATTTCGCTGTTATTGCAACATCTATCACATTGGCAGTTGTATTTCTTCCCATTGTTTTCTTAGAAGGATTTGTGGGAAGATTATTCCGTGAATTTGGTATTGTAGTAGCGGGAGCTGTGTTGGTTTCTGCTTTTGTATCGCTCACACTTACTCCTGTACTGAACGTTTACTTAACACGTAAGGGTGGTATGAAACATGGATGGTTTTACACGGTGACAGAACCATTCTTCAGTGGAATGGAAAAAGGATATAACCGGTTACTGCATTCCTTCATGAAAATAAGATGGTTTGCCTTTGTTATAGTTTTTGCCTGTTTTGCACTCATTTATTTTATTGGCGGAGGCTTACAAAGTGAGCTGGCACCAATGGAAGACAGAAGTCAGTTCCGTTTACAGATAAGTGCACCTGAAGGAACCAGTTTTGATGCAATGGATAAATATGTTGATCAGCTGACCAATCTTGTGATAGACAGTGTTCCTGAAGCAAGGACTTTGATCTCAGTAACTGCACCGGGCTTTTCAGGTTCGGGGTCTGTTAACAGTGGTTTCGTTCGTGCTGCATTGGTCGACCCAAGCGACAGAGTCCGTTCGCAACAGCAAATCGTTGACGTCATCAGCCGTAACCTTCCACGCTTCAATGAAGGAAGGGCATTCGCTATACAGGAGCAAACAATCTCTGTTAACAGGCGTGGTGGTTTACCTGTGCAGTTTGTATTACAGAATAATAATTTCGATAAACTCAAAGCGATTCTTCCTAAATTTTTAGAAGAAGCAAATAAAAATCCAACGTTTTCAGGTGTGGATGCTGATCTGAAATTTAATAAGCCTGAATTACGCATCAACATTGACCGTTTAAAAGCAAGTGAACTCGGCGTTAGTGTAACAGATATTTCTGAAATGATGCAATTGTCATTGAGCAACCGTCGTCTTGGTTATTTTATCAAAGAAGGAAAACAGTACCAGGTAATCGGACAGGTGTTGCGTGATGACCGTGATGATCCAACCGATCTGAAAAATTTATTCGTACGTTCTTCCACAGGGCAGATGATTTCCATTGATCAGTTTGTAAGTTTTACGGAAGAAACCACTCCCCCAACTTTGTACCACTTCAACCGTTACAAAGCAGCCACAGTAAGCGCAGGTTTGGCACCTGGCAAAACCAATTGGTGATGGTATTGAAGAGATGAATGTCATTGCTAAGAAATTGCTGGATGAAACATTTACTACTGCATTATCAGGCAACTCAAGAGACTTTGCTGAAAGTTCAGGCAATACTTATTTTGCTTTTGGCTTAGCATTGATTTTAATTTTTCTTGTACTGGCCGCACAGTTTGAAAGTTTTATTGATCCGTTGGTGATCATGTTTACTGTTCCGCTGGCGATTGCAGGAGCTGTATTCTCATTGTGGTTATTCGATCAAACAATTAATATCTTTTCACAGATAGGAATGATCATGCTCATTGGGCTTGTTACAAAAAATGGCATCCTGATTGTTGAATTTGCCAATCAGAAAAAACATGCAGGCATGTTAAAAAAACCTGCTGTAATTGAAGCGGCAACCATGCGTCTCCGTCCTATCTTAATGACAAGCCTGGCCATGAGCCTTGGTGCATTGCCGCTGGCATTATCATTAGGCGCTGCATCAACCAGCCGTATTCCTTTAGGTGTTGTAATTGTAGGTGGAATTTTATTTTCCCTGGTATTAACGCTGTTTGTAATTCCGGCGATGTATTCCTTCCTGTCATCTAAAAAAATTAAAGTGAATGAAGAAGAAACTAAAACTGTTATCTCTGGTCTGTCTGATTAATATTGCCGGCTTTTCGCAGATGCCTGTTAAGCTTTCTGTAGAAGAAGCTATACAGATTGCTGTAGAGAAGAACTTTGATGTAGTGATTGAAAAGAATGCACAACAGATAGGTAAGATCAATAATAACTGGGGCAATGCAGGAGCATATCCTGCAATTGGCATTAACAGCACGCTAAGTATTGCATCGAATAACCTGGAACAGAAATTATCAAACGGAACAACCATTCAACGTAACGGTGCTATTCTCCGTAATATTAATGCCGGGTTTGCTGTAAGCTGGCGCATTTTTGACGGCATGCGGATGTTTGCCACAAAAAAACGTTTAGAAGAACTGGAAACAATTGGTGAACTCACTTTTCGCAGACAAATAAATGCAACTGTATTTGATGTGATTGCTGCATATTACCAGATTGTACAACTCAACCAGCAAAAGAAAGCCTTTCAGGAAACCGTTAAATTTTTCGAAGCACGTAAACAGATTGCTGAAAGCCGTTTCACCATTGGCACTGCACCAAAAACAGATTTTCTTCAGGCACAGGTTGATCTCAATCAGCAAAAAGCAAGTTTACTTTCTATTGAAAACAGTGTTCGTGTTGCAAAAGCAAACTTCAATAATCTGTTATCAAGAACACCTGAAACGGCATTTGATGTACAGGAAGTTATTCAGCCCGATGCAACAATCAGCTTTGCTTCTCTTCAGCAAAAATCACAAACAGATAACTATGATCTTTTACTGGCGCAAAGCAGCCTGTCTGTTTTAGTACAGCAAAAAAGAGAAATTATTTCTCAACGGCTTCCCTCAGTAACACTAAATGGTAACTATAATTTTGCACAAAGTAAAAATGATGCAGGCTTTACATTATCGAACCGAAACATTGGCCCTAATGGAAATATTGGTGTAGCTATTCCCATCTTTCAGGGAGGCAATATTAGGCGGCAGGAAAGAGTTGCAGATATTAATATCAAAAATCAACAGATCGTTATTGATCAGTTGAAGAACCAGGTAAGCACAAGTTTAGTCAGTGCTTATTATAATTTTCAGAATGCAGTGAATCTTGTTGAACTGGAAAAAAGCACTTTGCTGCTTATTCAGGAAAACAATGTAATTGCTACTGAGCGTTTCAGGAAATTAGCCATTACATCCTTAGAATTAAGACAGGTACAGATTGATTATATCAATGGTCAAACCCGCTACATCAACGCACTCTATATGGCAAAACTGGCTGAAGCAGAAATGAAATTGCTGGCTGGGGATTTGAGC
The DNA here is from genome assembly GCA_016713085.1 of Chitinophagaceae bacterium. Classification (NCBI taxonomy): domain Bacteria; kingdom Pseudomonadati; phylum Bacteroidota; class Chitinophagia; order Chitinophagales; family Chitinophagaceae; species Chitinophagaceae bacterium. The sequence goes on from JADJPV010000001.1 coordinate 589,879, forward strand.
AGACTATAATGAGAAAAATGAAGTCTTCTTTAGTATATATTACAATACTATTCACTTCCTTTATTTCTTGCAGTGATAAGCATGGTGAATATTCTCAAAATGAAGACAGAGTTGACTATACAAATTATAAAAAGAAAAACTTTGACAGCACAGTAATCAAAATAGAGAAAGATCTTGATAGCAGTTTAACCTACGATGAAGAATTACTATATCTCCCCGATTTTGTTGATCTATACAAGCATGACTCTATCTATCTGGACGATGCTATTCAATCCTTAACAAGAGAAAAATTAACAGGATGGAAAATGTACATTGCATATTATGCAATGCAAAATTTAGACATCAATGACTATCTGAAATATTGCAAAACCTATATTGATCTATTTGACCAAGGTAAAATTAATGAAGCCTGGGTAGAAGCAGCTGTGATGCCTCACTTTTTGAAATACCGGATCATTGCAAAAATTATAAAAATCCGCAAGTAAAAGAATTGCTGACTAATTTAATTGAAAACAGGAAAATCTCAGAACAATTCAGATCAGAATTAAAGGAAATTCGATCTGGAGAAATGATAAAAGGAATGGAGAAGGATGATTATAATATGCGGTAAGGAATGCGCTTTTAAGACACGTAATTTTTGTATAGTTTTTTTCCTGCCTTTAGTTTTGTTTCTTTGTATCAAATTGAAATATGGCAACTCCAATGATCGGTATTATTATGGGCAGCGACAGCGACTTACCTGTTATGCAGCCTGCAGCAGAAATTTTAAAGGAATTCGGAATCAGTTTTGAATTAACCGTAGTATCTGCTCACCGTACTCCTTTACGTATGGTTGAATATGCACAAACCGCTAAAGACAGAGGGTTGAAAGTAATTATTGCAGGAGCAGGCGGAGCAGCACATTTGCCGGGCATGATTGCCAGTGTTACCACTTTGCCTGTAATTGGTGTCCCAGTAAAGTCATCCAACTCCATTGATGGATGGGATTCTGTTCTTTCTATTTTACAAATGCCTAATGGCGTGCCTGTTGCTACTGTTGCGTTGAATGCAGCAAAAAATGCAGGCATCCTTGCTGCAGAAATCATCGGCACATTTGATGAAACCGTATCGCAAAAAATTGCAGCTTATAAAACGAATATGAATGCAGAAGTGATTGCCAAGGTTGATAAGCTGAAAAATGAAGGCTGGGAAAATAAGTTTGATTAATCTTCTATCGTACCCTGAATTAATCTCAGTCTACATTTAATACTACAAATTCCTGCTCGGTAGTAAGTGAATGACTGTAAAGTTCTGCAATAAATTCTTTACCATAAGTTGCATAAAAGCTGAGAAAACTTTCCTTTCGTTCCTGCAGACCGGTACCACCTGCAAATAACTGTTGCCTGATGTGCCGTATCTGCTGCTGTTGCTCTGTGAATTTTCTTTTCTCTGCACGGAGTAATTTCTTTTCAAGTTCCTGCAGCCGGTACAATGCTTTTGTTTTTAATGCGTCCACATGTTGAGACAATGTGCTGTCAATAGCTTCTGCCTGTTGTTTCAATGCCGTATATAATTCTTCTGCCTGTGTAAATGCTCCGTTGAGTTTTATTTTTTTACCTGCTTCCCTGTTTACCAAAAGGTTCATCAATTCCTGTTCAGGTAAAAAGAAATCTGCCATTGTAAAACCAAGTTTGCTGATCTTCTTGTTCCATTGCTCTTCAGCAACAAGAAATGAATTACGTAAGATCAACACAGGGAAAGGAACTTTATAATTTTCAAAGACTGTTTTCAGTTCAAGCCAGTAAGCCAGTTCACCACCACCGCCAATGAAAGCGATGTTAGGTAATATTGTTTCCTGGTACAATCCACGCAGTATCACATTGGGGCTGAAACGATCCGGATGTTCTTTTAATTCTTTGAGCATTTCCTCTTTAGAAAACTGAATCGTACTGTTGGCAACAGCAAAACCATCGCCCTTTGCTTCAATCCGTTCACGCAGGTCTTCATCAAAATAAAACAAATTGATCTCTCTCCCACCTGCCTGTACTTTATAATGCTTTTCTAATTCCACTGTTGTCTGTTCAACCAGCTTTGCTGAACGGTGATTCAATAATTCATCTTCAAATACGGGCAGCATCAGTTGTTTTAATTTTTTGCATCTGCAATCAGCACAATCAATCCGTTTTGAGCAAAGAGAAAATTTACAAATGCAAAGGTTGCGTCCTGTATCCGTGTCTTTTCTTTATAACAGTTTCGTAAAGCATCCACAATTTCCTTTCCATGAGGCTGCACCAATAACTGACCACTGATTTCTTCAATCAGTTTTGTAACATTCTTATCAATAATCATTCTGCCAAATGCTCCGCTTTGTTCTGTAGCCCACTGATACTTTATACTGTTGATGGTGAAATGACTCAGCTCTTCAAAATCAGCATCTTCACTTCCCATATAATAAACAGGAACAAAATTATTTTCAGGGGATTGCAGTTTTAATTCAGCAGCAAGCTTAACAGCATGCAGAATTTTATAAATAAAATAGAGAGGACCGGTGAATAAATTGGGTTGATGTGCAGTGGTAACGGTAAATGTATTTTCTTTCAGCAGCAGCTCAAGATTCTGTTTCACTTCATCAGATACGGGCACGGCTTCGTATTGTTTCTTCAAATAATCAACCAGCACTTTCCTGTTTGTTGAAAATCCTTTTCTGTCGGCAATTGCTTTTTTAATTCCATCCAGATCAGGACGGTGAGAATAGAATGCACGTAACTGAGGAGAATCATCCAGATAATCCAGAACAAGTTTTGAGAATGCCCCTGTTTGCTGATAGTTTAATCGTTGTGCAGTTCCGTTCATACGTTTTGTAAAAATAGCGACATTCGGTGTGACGGAAATACCGTTTGCAAAGTTTTCACATTCTTTTACTTCAGTTCATAAGCAACTACTGAATTTTTCCAGAAAGTGGGAACATATACGATCCGCTTCGCAGCGTCATAACCAATATCAGCAGAGTTGATTTTTTGCTCACGGCCATCCAGCAATACCTGTTTTGTGCCATTTGCGCTTACGTAATACACAACACCACCCCAAGTTGATACAATAAACTCATTCGCAGTTATATTTTCAATACCATCTGTACCGCCTTCCATTCCTTCAGCAATTTTGGTAAGACTCTTATCTTTTTCCATCCGGTACATTGTTCCTGCATCCAGCACATACAATATTCCTTTGTGCCTCAATACACCATTGGGGCCTTTCAGTTTATTGCTGTCTAACAAAACAACCGGGGTATTGTTTTCGATCTCGTATACTTTTCTTCCTCTTGAATCAGAAACGTATACAACACCATTGTGATCGACCGACACATCGTTTAATCCTACAGCATCTTTTACAGCAATCCGTTCAATAATTTCTCCCTTTACAATATCAATCACCACCACCTCAGTAAGATCTGCTACATATAATTTGTTTTTAAACAGTCCCATTCCTTTCGGTGCGTTTAAACCCGTCACCCAATCAACAGCAATAATTTTTCCATCTAATCCAACTTTGCCAACAGAACCTTTTCCATCCTTTCCCCATGGTTCTTTGCCATCAATATTGGTAACATACAATACCTTATTCTTTCCATCAAAGAAAACTGATTCGGGAACTTTCAGCGTTGAATCTGTTTCCCACAACTTTACCAATTGATGTTGTGCCTGTGATACAACAAGAACAAACAACAAAATACTTGTGATGAAATACTTTTTCATGTGACAGGTTTTTATATGATTAGAAACGTTCTGTATTAAATGCACTGATATCTATCTCAGTTTTTTGTTTTGAAACTAATTGCTCAACTATTTTTCCAGTTCCTGCCGCCATTGATATTCCCACCATTGCATGCCCGCCTGCTATAATTACATTTTCAAATGTACTGTGTCTTCCGATATATGGCAAGCCATCCGGGCTAAGCGGTCTGTAGCCATGCCAAATGCGGTTTACTCCGGGGAATTCAACTTTCAAACCGGGGTAATATTTTTTGCTTGCTTTATAAATTGCTTCTGCCCGTTTCACTAAGGTTGGTGATTTTAATCCGCTGATCTCCATTGTTCCTCCCATCCGTAAATCCCTGCCCATCGGCGTCATTGCCACACGATCATCTACAAGAATGGCCGGGTATCTTAAATTCTTTTCCATGTTTTCAAAAGTCATACTGTATCCCTTCCCTGCCTGGAGTAACAAATCAATACCCAACAACCGGGCTGTGGTTGACAACCATGATCCATTTGCCAGTACCAGTTCACCGCATTCAACTTTTCCTTTGTCGGTGATAACAGCTGTTACCTTACCATTCGCTTTTTCAAAACCTGTAACGTTTGTATTCAGTTGAAGTTTCACTCCTGCTTTCTGTAAATGCTCTTTCACCGTTTTCATAAAATCGCCTGGATGCATATGCGCATCAATGGGATACAATATTCCGCCACGAACATTCACTTCCACTTCAGGTTCCATTGCCTGCACTTCAGCAGCATTATAAACTCTTGTTTCGACATTGAACTTCTTTGCAAGTTCGCCGAGATGAATTTCGTGCTTCTCTGTCTTTTCAGTTTTGTACAATAAGAAACAACCGATCTCTTCCATGCGGAATGTATTGCCAAGCTCATTCTTCATTTCAGTTGTGAGCTCACGGCTCAACTGCAGAATATTATTGAGATGAGGACCGGCTTCCTTTACTTTTTGCTCCGTTGCACTTCTCCAGAATGTGTATCCCCATTTGATGAGATCAAGATTTAATCTTGGCTTGATGTAAAACGGAGAAGAAGAACTCAGCATCCACCGTAAACCCTGTGCAATAATACCCGGACTTGCCAGTGGAATAAAATGACTGGGTGAAATATAACCGGCATTACCAAACGAAGTACCATCGGTGATATCACCACGTTCAATAACTGTTACTTCATGTCCTTCCTTCTGTAAATAATAGGCGCAGCATAATCCTATTACACCACCGCCAACAATTGTTACCTGACTCATAATTTATTGTTCATCTTTTATAATTCGAACTGCAAAAACCCTTCCTGCTGTTTTACCATAGTTCGCTTCAATACGGACTGTGATCTTTGTTTTATGACTGATCAGTTCAGCAGGGATTTTATATTCCACATCATAAAACTTTCCTGTCTTTCCTCCCTTCCAATCTTCAGTTGCAATTTTTACACCGTCTACCAGGATATCAAACTTACGGTCTTTATCATCGCCAATATATGTGAGCAGCAATGAACTTTTCAACGAAGCATCCACTTTCATGTCAAACTCAAAATAATTATCACGTCTGGCTTCTCTTCCCAACCTGTCCATTGCATCACTTACATAAGACCGTTCACTTGCTTTGAGATGATGATCCCGTTCGGGCTGCATTTCACCAATACGGAAATTATCAATTGTTCTTGCTTCAATTAGCTGAATCCTTTTCTTTTCAGCTTCATAATCGGCCTGTAGTTTTTCCCAATCCGCCGGAGTAAAATAATCCCAGTACACACTGTAATACTGATCATAGGTTTGATAGAAAGGAATCAGTTTCACATCAAATGGCTTGCCCACCCCTTTCATTTCAAACTGTAAGGAATTGGAAGAAGTTTGAATCCAGTCTGAAATATTCCGATTGCCTGTGAGCAATACGGGAACACCTATCACTGGGTCAGGTTTTTCTTTACCGAGTAAGCCCGCCAATACCAATGGGCCGTATTTAAATGCAATACGGTTCGGGTTGTCGGGCATGGCCTCCGTATAAAGATTCATCTCAAAATCAACTGTTACCACATCTGCATTCTTCCATACTCTTGTTGTTGTTAAATATCCATCTGCATCGATTTCTGTTTTTACAGAAATATTATTGACTTTAATATCGGGATTGCTGTTACACCAGGCAGGCTTTCTGATCTTCACTGCAAAAGAAGTTGGTGTTGCACAATTAACAATAAATTTTACCTGTTTACTTTCAGGAATATAATTGGTTTGTGTGATGGTAGTTTTCTTTTCTTTCCAGTTTAATACAGAAGGAATAAACAGATTGACAAACAATACATTCTTTCCATCGTAACTGTAAATCTGTTCAGCATACTTCGAATGATTTTCAATACCACTGCCTACACAGCAGGTGAACGTGTTGAAGGTATCACTGAATTGTTTCTTTGTGCCCATCCGCAACGGAACAAAATAAGTCATCATTCCGTTCTCAGGATTTTGTGAAGCAAGAATATGATTATACAATGCCCGTTCGTAATAATCCATCAATGCTGATGAAGGCTGCCATGCAAATAAATGCCTTGTCAGTTTCAGCATATTATAGGTGTTACAGGTTTCGCAGGTATTATCACTCAAACGTTCATTCAGATTTCCGGCTTCACCACAGTATTCATAATTACTGTTGCCGCCAATTACGTAGCTGTGATTGTGCACCATTGTTTCCCAAAAGAAAGAAGCAATGGTTTGATCATTTTTATTTCCGGTTAATTCATATTGTCTTGCACTACCGATAGCTTTTGGCACGTTGGTGTTGCTGTGCTTGCCGGGCATAGGATCAATTCGCTGAGCCAGTTTGCCCATCACGAACTCATCATAAAACTTATAAGAGAGATTGAGGTATTTTTTATTGCCTGTAAAAGAATAAATATTTGCCAGCACATCATTCATGCCTCCATACTCACAGTTGAGCATTTTTAATCGGGTTGAATCAGGCAGATGGTTAATAGTGTTATAAGTCCAGTCGGCCATGCCTGTTACCAGCTTCAATGCTTTTTGATTATTGCAATACAGATAAGCATCGCATAAACCTGCCATCACCTTATGTACCGTGTACCAGGGGCTCCATCCTCCATTCAAATCAAACCCTGAAGATTTAATTTCTCCTTTAGCCACTTTTCCAAAAATGGAATCTTCATTGGGGATTGCGCCAATATAACCTGTCTTTCTCGCAAGCTGGCAACGTTCCAATTCTGCTACGATATAGTCAACACGTTTTTTAAACTCTTTATTCCCGGTTGACACATACATCATAGAAGCAGCAGATAAATAATGCCCCAATGTATGTCCAGATAATCCTTCGCTTTCCCATCCGCCATACACAGAGTCTTTCACAGGCAGTCGGGCATTTTTATAAAAACGATACAGTAACCGATCGGGACTTAACAATATCAGATATGCACTGTCAAGTTTCATTGCTTTACTAAACGGGCTTTTCAGCAACTTCACATCACTCAACGGAAAAGCAAACGCCTTTACCTGTACAACAGGCTGCACTTTTACTTTTGTATTTTTCTTTTCCGGAATATATGACTGACTGTAAGAACAGTTTACTGCAAAAAGAAAAATGACAAAGAGAAATTGCTTCATGCTGAACTGAATTATTTTTTTCCTGTTAAGTTTTTGATCACTTCAATTTCTTTCACATCATAGGGCGTTCCGTCTTTACGGAACACATCATGAAACCAAAGCTTTGGTTCACTACCATCAGGCATGGGGGTATCCCATTGATAAATGGTATTGCTTTTGCCTGCTACCAATCCCCAATTAATAGCTCCAACGTTATACTTTTTGAAAATGGGCAGATTTGTTTGAAAGGTACTGTTTCTTGTCCTTGCCATATATTCACTGCAAATCACCGGTCGGCCATGCTTTAATTTTTCCTGTAATTCTTTTTCCAGATTGGCAGCGTCATTATAATTGTGAATAGTGATCACATCAGAATGACTCAGCTGATACTCATTTAATTCTTTATTGTTATACCAGGTTGCACAGGTAAGCGGTTGTGAAGGACGGACAGTCCATGCCCATTCAAATACTTTTTTCAGCAAAGGCAATGAAGTAAGATCATAACCACTGTTACCGGGTTCATTGTACAGATCCCACATTAAAATACGATCATCGTTTTTAAATGTGCGGAGGATATCTTTTACATACAGTTCAAGATATTTCCACTGAGCAGAATCATTGTGTACATTCTTATTCGGGCTGCGAACCCAGCCACTGTTATGAATACCGGGTTTAGGTTCGGGTTGTTTACCTATGGCTGCATCCGGATTCCAGCAATCATCAAAAATGGTGAACAGAGTTTTGATCTGATGTTTTGATGCAATCGATAAAAACTGATCTATTCTTTTCTTGAAACCTTTTGCATCTGCCTTCCATGCAAGATCGTGCAGATAAACACGCATGGTATTCATACCAATTGCTGAAGCCCAACCAAGTTCCCTGTCAATAGTTTCTGGATCAAATGTTTCAGCCTGCCACATTTCCAGTTGATTGATAGCAGTACTCGGTAAAAAATTCGCTCCAACCAGCCAGCCCTGTTTTTGATACCATGCATTTGCTTTTTCAAGAGACCAGATATTTGTTTGCTGTGCCTTTGTTTCGTCCGGAAAGAAAAAACAAAAAAAGGCAACAAGAATGAAGAATATCTTTTTCATGTCTCAATAATTAATTTTTACATCTTTAATACTTGTTGGCAACCACACCTGCATTTCATTCTTACCACGGTTGGCCCATGTATAATATGGAATGGCAATGATCTTCCGCTTTTCTGTACGGATGGAAAACCATCATCACCCACAATTACCACCGGCACTTCAGCTGTTAAAGCCTTCACCTGTTCATCCATTACTTTATAATCGATGGTTTCAAATTTTGTATTGGACGGAATGATAATATTCCATGCTTTGTTATTGTTATCAGCTCCTTCTACACAATAAACAATAGGACCACGCTGAATGGCAATGCGGTTGTTATCCTGCTTCAAAGAATCCTTTGCAGCAACCGTATAAGTGTTCATCACAAATTCAAATTCAACAATATCTCCCTGCTTCCATTCACGGTCAACTGATACATAACCATTTTTTGTTTCTGCAACTACAGGTTTTCCATTAACATTTACAACCAGGGGAATTGAAAAATCGGCACCGGCATTTTTATACAAATTACCAGGCACTGTTCCATTGTTATACCAACCCGGAATACGCAGATGCAATTTGAATGCTGTTTTTTTCTGCTGAGGAGTAAGGGCAATTTTCACTTTCCCTTCCCATGGATAATTTGTTTCCATCTTCACATCTACTTTTCCTTTTGAAAGTGGAATCGTTGTGTTGCTTCCTACAAACAGATTCACATAAATATCATTGTCGCTTTTTGCATAGATATAATCACCCAGTGATGCAACAAGTCTTGCAATGTTGGCAGGACAGCAGGCTGTACCAAACCATTCTCTCCGCTGATGCTGACCTCTTGATGCAAGAGGGTTGCCATAAAAAAAACGATCACCTGTTAAACTTAAACCATCCAATGCCCCATTATATAAACTCCGTTCCAGTACATCCATGTACATAGCATCACCTGTAAGTGCAGTCATGCGCTGATTCCAGAACACCATGCCCACACTTGCACAGGTTTCGCAATAAGCCTGTTCATTGGGTAAATCATAATCATTACTGAATCCTTCATTACTTCCTGCTGAACCAATGCCTCCTGTTATATACATATTGCGATGCACTACATCTTCCCAAACGGTTTTCATGGCATGCATATAATCAATATCACCTGTTTGTGCAGCCACATCAGCCGCACCTGTGTACATATACATGGCCCTTACAGCATGACCGGTAATTTGTGTTTGTTCCTTCACCGGAAGAAGATCCTGTGCATAGGCAGTGTCTTTCCAGTCAGTCCATGTATAACCTTTAGCCAAACGTTTTCCTCTTTCGCTCAATAACCAATCAGCTAATTTTAAATATTTTTCATTCTTAGTTGTCTTGTACAATTTCACCAATGCCAGTTCCAGTTCCTGATGACCTGTTACCCAATTTCTTTTACCCGGACCAAATAATGCATCAAAATGATCGGCCCATTTAATACATACCTCTAAAAATTTTCGTTTGCCTGTTGCATTGTAGTAAGCAACGGCTGCTTCAATCATATGACCTGCATTGTAATCTTCATGCATACTCATATCAGTATACCGATCCTGCAAACCTTTCAATGTATACCATGTGTTGAGATAACCATCGGGTTGCTGGGCAGCAGCGATCTTGTCGATCCACTCATCGCATTTCTTTTCCATCTCTGCATTGGGATGTGTTTTTAATGAATAGGCCATTGCCTCCAATGCTTTAAACACATCACTGTCATCATAGAAAATTCCTTCATGCTGTTCGCCTTTGTTGCGAGCCACTTTTTCAAAATTACGGATGCGTGGAGTTGCTGTTTCTGTTTGATAAATACAGGCTGCTAATGTTTTAGTAGCAACCTTATCAATCTTTGGTTTCCAGAACTGATCAGTAATATTTACCTGTGAAAAACTCACAAACTCAATCTTCTGTAAACTGGTTTGTGCAAATAGGTTTGTTTGCAGAATACAAACAAACAGGAAGAATATTAATTTTCTCATATTACCGGCTGTTGAATATCTGTGAATCATTTGTTGCGTCGCATTCTTGTACTGAGTAAACTGCACGCAGCTTTTTGTTAAACATCTGCTACCTTAAATAACTTTACCTCAATGGCTATCCAAATAATTCCATAAATCATGGTTCAGATAACCTGAAATCCGTATGCATACGGATCATCATCCTTATCAATTGAAATACTATTGTATCCGTAAATTTTTGCCCATCCTTCAATACTTGGACGGATAGCCGATTTTCCATCGAGCTTCAATTCCTCCTCAATTCTTCCAATAAATTTACTGCCGATAATACTTTCATGTATAAAATCATCTCCTTTATCCAGCATCCCCTTTGCATACCATTGGGCCATTCTTGCTGATGTGCCTGTTCCGCAGGGGCTGCGGTCAATTGCCTTATCGCCATAGAACACAGCATTGCGTGCAGTTGATTTTTTATCCAGCACTGCACCTGTCCATAATACATGACTGCATCCGTTGATCGTTGCATCCAGCGGATGAACAAATTCATATTTCGCATTGATATTTTTCCGCAATTGTCTTGCCCATGCAATTAATTTATCGGCTGTATAGTGCTGTAATCCCTTGAAGTTTTTCTGTACATCAACAATCGCATAAAAATTTCCTCCATAAGAAACATCAACAACCAACTCCCCCAACTCCGGGCATTGAACAGCCAAATCTCTTGAATGAAGAAAGGATGGCACATTCTTCAGTCTCACGCTTTTTACTTTTGAACCGTTCATTTGATAACTGATCTCCACCAACCCTGCCGGTGTTTCCATGCGGATGATACCGGGAGTTTTCGGAATAATCAATCCTTCTTCCACTGCAATTGTAATAGTACCAATCGTACCGTGACCGCACATCGGTAAACAACCACTTGTTTCAATAAATAACACTGCTACATCATTCTGTACATCATGCGGCGGATATAAAATACTGCCGCTCATCATGTCATGACCTCTTGGTTCAAACATTAATCCTTTTCTTATCCAGTCATACTCCTTCAAAAAGTGCTGACGTTTTTCACTCATGTTATTACCTTCCAGTTCAGGTCCGCCATCTGCAACAAGGCGAACCGGATTACCGCAGGTATGTGCATCTATACAATGAAAAGTGAAGCCGCCAAAACGGTTTACTGAAGCGTTCGGATATTGTTTAGTTATCGGTTTTGATTTCATATTCTTATTTCAACTTAGTTAAATCATCCACTACATACACACCTCTTCCGTAAGTTCCAATCACCAGTTTTTTATCTCTTGGATGAATAAATAAATCGTTTACAGAAACAGAAGCGGGAATCGTTCCATTGATGGCGATCCATTTCTTTCCTGCATCCTTACTCATGTACACACCAAAATCAGTACCGCAGAATAATGTATTTGCATTATCAGGATGCTCTGCAATTACATTTGCAGGTGAAGCAGGAAGATTGGATGAAATGGATTTCCATGTTGTTCCGTAATCATCACTCACATATAAATAAGGTGTATTGTTATCTGCACGGCGATCGTTCAGTACAAGGTAAACTCTTGAAGCTTTAAATGCTGATGCAGCAATCTTTGCCACATGTTTATTATGAGGCAGGCCCTTTGTAATTTCTTTCCAGTCTGCTCCGTCATTCATCGTTAGCCAAATGCGGCCATCATCTGTTCCTGCATAAATAATTCCGGGTTTATCCCCTTCTGCAATGGAAGTAATTGCCTGGTGATAAATCAAATATGGATAAACACCCATCCTGCTTTTATCATTGTAAGAAAGATCAGCACTGATCATCTTCCATCTTTCACCGGCATCTTCTGTTTTATATAAATGCTGCAATCCATGATAAATCACTTTGTTATTGAATTTACTCATGAGTGTGCCGGCTAACCATTCACCACGTAATGAATCACTTCGGCCAACATCAAACTGTGAAAAACGTTTTACACCATCCCGGCGGCCCTTGCTCATGTCTGTTTTCATCAACCGCCCGTAGTAGGTAGTTGAATACACGAGATTTGCATTCACCGGATCAACTTGTATCTGTGTACCTTCTCCACCCGGTGCCATGCGCCATGGACGAAGGGTTGTATCTGCTTTTTTACCAAATGTATTCATCACATTTCCACTCATGGTTACTTCATCCTGCACAGAACCAAATACATTGAATGGAGTTTTCATATCATATGCAACAGTATAAAATTGCGTGGTTGGAATTTTATCAAAAAAGTTTTTCCATTTTACACCTCCGTTATAAGTAAGTGTAACACCACCATCGTTTCCAACAATCATACGATCAGGGTTTTCTTCATCGATCCACATAGCATGATTATCACCATGGGTCCAGTCACTGGTTGTGTCAGCAGGGTCCCAAACTTTCCAGGTCTTTCCTGCATCTTCACTGATCCCTTTTTCAACACCAAATGCATAGATGCGGTTTTCATTTTTCGGATGAACACGGATCTGGCTGAATACCCAGCCATATGTTCCTGAAAATGGTTTGAAGAAATCATGCACTTCTCCCATCTTTTCCCAGCTCTCCCCTTTATTACTGCTGCGGTAAATAGCACCGCCAATCACCACTTTCTGCACCTGGCGTTCATAGCTGTCAGTTTCACCTGGCTTGGGATCACGTTTTTTTGTATGATCATCAACAAAAGCATACAATACATTTGGATTTGAATGACTCATAGCTAAACCAATTCTTCCCGTAAGTTTCGTATCAGGCAATCCATTGCTGATCTTCTTCCATGTTTTGCCGCCATCAGTTGTTTTGTAAATGTAATCTCCATCTTCAGGTACAGGATCGCTCCATCTTTTGCGGATGCGGTTCCACATGCTGGCGTATAAGGTATTCGGATCAGTTGGGTCCATCACCAGGTCAATGCAACCACTCTGTTCATTTTCAAACAAGATATTTTTCCATGTCTTTCCTCCATCAGTTGTTTTGTAAACGCCACGGTCTTTATTATAAGTCCATTCGTTACCGCTTGCAGCCACATACAGCACATTTGCTTTTTTTGGGTGAACAACCACTCTTGCAATGGTTCCGGTATTTTCTAAACCAATATGTGTAAAGCTCTTTCCCGCATTGGTTGATTTATACATGCCGATACCCGGCAAGGAAGCACGGAAAATATTTGCTTCGCCTGTTCCAACATATAAGGTGTTGGGATCGGATGGAGCTAAAGCAATATTACCGATGGATTGTGTTGCTTCTTTATCAAACAAAGGCTTCCAGGTGTTCCCCGCATCTTCACTCTTCCACAAACCACCTGTAGCAAAAGCTGCATAAATAATGTTGGGATTACCCCTTACTCCTGCAACATCGGTGCTTCTTCCGCTACGGTTATCAGGACCTGTCAGCCGCCATTGCAGGTTTTTGTACGGCGATTGCTTTAGTAATTGCTGTTGCTGCTTAAATGCAGCAATCTTTTGTGCGCCTGTTGTCTGTGCGTTTAAAAAGGGAGAAAAACCAAGAAAAAGTAAAACGGAAAACAGAAAACGCATATTAAACAGTTTTATTAAATTTGGAGAAGCTCGTTCATATGGAAACTTACGGAAAAATATTATTGATTGCCATGCCAGCCTTTCTTTTATTGGTATTACTGGAGAAATTCTACGGTGTACTGAAAGGAAAGGATACTGTGCGGAATATGGATATGATCTCAAGTCTCAGCAGCGGCATTACCAATGTTACTAAAGATGTACTGGGGCTCAGTATTGCTATTATCAGTTACAGCTGGCTGACTGAGCATATTGCCATCGTACATGTAAAGAATCAAATACTTACCTATGCCATTGCTTTTCTCGTTCTTGACTTTGCCGGCTATTGGGGTCACCGTTTAGATCATGAGTACAATTTTTTCTGGAACGCACATATCATTCATCACAGCAGTGAAGAATATAATCTTGCCTGTGCATTAAGGCAGAGTATCTCTGTAGTATTTAAAATTTTCACTATCTTTTTACTGCCTGCTGCTTTACTGGGAGTTCCACCGATTGTAATTGCTGTTGTTGCTCCATTACATTTATTTGCTCAGTTCTGGTATCATACACAGCATATCGGCAAGATGGGATTTTTGGAAAAGATCATTGTAACTCCATCCCATCACCGGGTGCATCATGCCATCAACCCTGAATACATTGATAAAAATTATTCGCAGATTTTTATTTTCTGGGATAAACTGTTTGGCACTTTCCAGGAAGAGTTAAAAGATGTTCCTCCCGTGTATGGCATTACACGGCCTGTGCAAACATGGAACCCTATTAAAATTAATTTCATGCATCTGTGGCTACTTATCAAAGATGCATGGCTTACCAATAACTGGAAAGATAAATTCCGAATCTGGTTTAAGCCAACTGGCTGGCGACCTGCAGATGTTGCAGAAAAATATCCATTGCATAAAATCAGCGACCCCTATCATTTTCAGAAATATGATACCAAGGCATCTCCTGCACTGCATGCGTGGAGCTGGGTGCAAATCACCATCACTTTATTATTTATCAGTTACCTGTTTGGAAATATTGCCGGTATCAACGCACTGAACAGTTACTACATTTATATCTATGGGCTCTTTGTTTTTTTAAGCGTATATGCGTACACCGAACTGATGGATCGTCATAAATACGCCGCCGTTTGGGAAACCATAAAAAACATTTTCGGGCTGGCTATTATTTTTCAAACCGGCGATTGGTTTGGGGCTTCTCAATACATTGGTTTTCTCAATTATATATTGGGATTTTATTTTCTCCTTTCTATTATAGTAACCGTTTGGTTTGTTCTGAAGCATGCAAAAGAAGATGGGCTCAGCCCAACTTTAGCAAAGTTGTAACTGCCCCATTCAATTCTATCTGCCGGATGAAACTTTGCCAAAGTTTACAGGAGATGTTTATTTGATTATTTTAATACCGGCAGTAGCCTTTCATAGCATCTACTGTTGCGTCGCAATCCGTTTATCGTTTGGTAATTCTGTGCATCTTTCCACCCATCCTTTATTTCCTCCTTTTATCGCTTACTGAAAAAAAGTTCAGTGCTTCATGCAACATTCTTTTAGAAATTTATACTTTATTATTAAACCGAATCATTGAACCTGTCAACACTTGTTCCTTCTGCTGATGTGCTGGTGCAGCAATGCCTCAACGGAGAGCATACTGCCTACCGGTTGCTATACGACCGATACGCAAGAGCTATGTATAATACAGCGCTGCGGATGGTGAATTGCAAATCTGATGCGGAGGATATTTTACAGGAAGCATTTACCGATGCTTTTCAGCAGTTGAAAAGTTTTGAAGGCAAGTCAACTTTTGGCGCATGGCTGAAACAGATTGTGGTGTATAAGAGTATCACTCATTTGAAAAAACAAAAACTGCTCCTGTCCGATATTGAACCGGATGCAGATAAGCTGGCAAATGAAGAACCATTACATGAAGATTTTGTGTGGTACACAGTTGATTTAATTAAACAGGCAGTGCAGACTTTGCCGGATGGCTACAGAACAGTGCTGACACTGCATTTATTTGAAGGCTATGATCAGGAAGAAGTGGCAGAGATTATGCAGGTGGCACATTCAACTGTAAGATCACAGTATATGCGGGCAAAACAAAAATTATTACAGGTCTTAAAAAAAGGAGAAGTATATGAGCAGTAACCTGGAAAAGTTTATCAACCGTCACAGAAGTGATTTTGATACAGAACATCCATCAGAAGATGTATGGAAAAAAATTGAAGCCACCATCCCGGTAAAGAAAGAAGCAAACCGTTTTTCCATCAGGGATTTGTATAAATGGACAGCTGCTGCTGCAATTGTGTGCATTGTACTTACCTCAGTATACTTTTTATACATCCGTCAGCAACGAAAAGAAATTACCAGAACAGAACAACAGAATAACAGGCCTGATCATTTAAGCGGTATAGATCCGGAATATACTGCTGAAGTAAAACAGGCGTTCCTTGCCATACAGACAAGACAGGAAGAATTGAAAGATGCAACCACAGGCCGTCCTGAATTGTACAAACAATTTTCAGATGATCTGCGTGTGCTCGACAGTTCTTACCGTATGCTGCAAACACAGGCAGCACAATCGCCCAACAGGGATGTGATCATGAAAGCGATGATTCAGAATCTGCAACTGCAGGCAGAGCTGCTTTACCGCCAGCTGATGATTACGAATGAAATTAAAAACAACAAAACTCAAAAGAATGAAAAAATCATTTAGCCTTATCTTATCTTTTATATGTCTCTTTGTTTCCCTGCAACTGTCTGCACAGAAAGAAAAAAAGAGATATGAACATTTTAAAGAGCGAAACATTTCAAAAACTTACGCAGCATCAGGCAACACACTCAATATTGATAACAGCTTTGGCAATGTTACCGTTACAACCTGGGATCGTAATGAAATTAAAGTAGATGTTCATATTGAAGCCAGCTCAACTGATAAAGAGCATGCGGATAAAGTTTTTGAAAACATTGATGTGGTTGAAAGCAAGGACGGCAGCCAGATCAAATTCAAAACGACCACCAGTAAAAACAACAAGGAGGGTTACAATTGCAAAAACTGCAACAGCACTATGCAGATTAATTACACGGTACAGATTCCTTCAGGCAATACTTTAAAGATTGACAATTCATTCGGCTCGATTCAACTGCCCGACTATAGTGGAGCAGTTTCACTCAGCAGTAAGTTTGGTTCTTTAACAGCAGGCAACCTGCCTAAAACAGAAAAGTTATTGGTTGAATTCGGTAAAGCCAATCTGAAAAGTATCAGCAATGCAGACGCAATTTTTAAATTTTCAACCGTAACTATTGAAAATTTAAACGGAAACAATAAAATTAAAATGGAATTCTGCAGCAGCAGCCGCATCAGTGTTGACAATGACCTTACATCACTCAGCCTGAATGAATCGTACAGCACAGTGAATATTAAACCTTCTTCTAACTTTTCAGCAACCTATCATATCCGAACAAGCTTTGGTTCCATAAAGGATAGAACAAAT
This sequence comes from Chitinophagaceae bacterium, assembly GCA_016713085.1. Lineage (NCBI taxonomy): Bacteria > Pseudomonadati > Bacteroidota > Chitinophagia > Chitinophagales > Chitinophagaceae > Chitinophagaceae bacterium. Next base: position 607,272 of record JADJPV010000001.1, read on the forward strand.
GCAGATATCAAACGTACTGATACGCCTGACAAATACGGCCCTGATTCAAACAAAGAATACGAAGGCAAATCAGGTTCAGGTTCATCTAAAGTGGAAATTAAATCAAGCTTCGGCCGGATTATTATTGGCGAAGCAACAGAAGAAGAAATGAAAGAGAAAGACAAGAAAAGCAAAGGAACAAAAGTATAACGCCTTTTTCTCATGTTGATTAGAATCCCTTTTGATTCTTCAAAGGGGATATTTATAAACCAAATGAACTAAAATTATACCTTATCATCGTTCCCCTTTTGTTTTGCAGAAGGGGAATTTTTATTTTGTCAAAGTTTATTCTTACTCAATTCACTGTTCACTGTTCTCCAGATCCCCAGTGGGTTTTCATTTTTTAATTCTGCAGGCAGCAATGCATTGCTCCAGTTCTGAAAAGCAATGGGTCTTGCAAAACGTTTTATACCATCAGCACCAACGCTTGTAAATCTTGCATCAGTAGATGCCGGGAACGGACCACCGTGATGCATACTCAAACAAACTTCCACTCCCGTAGGAACACTGTTGATGATGATCCGTCCACAGATATTTTTTACTGATTCAACCAATACATCATTTTGTATAATGTCATGATCGGTTGCCATTAATGTTGCAGTGAGCTGACCTTCTAAATGTCTTGCCACCAGTATCATTTCTTTCATATCCCTGCAACGGATCACTAATGAATAAGGGCCAAATACTTCCTGGTGCAAAACAGGGTTCTTTAAAAAGGTTTCGCCGCTTGCTGTAGCAACAGTTGGCAAGCCTTCATTTTCCTTTACTTCAGTTTCACTTTCGGCAACCAGATGCACATCATCCTGCAGCAAAGCTTTCCCTTTATTTTCTTTGTATGCTTTTACAATACCGGCATGCAACATTGCACCTGGTTGAATTTTCTGAATGGCCTTTCCAAGATCATGTGTGAACGTATTTAAATCTTCTCCTTCAATGCCAATGATCAAACCCGGGTTGGTGCAAAACTGTCCAACACCTAATGTAATAGAGCCTGCATACATTTTTGCAATATCAGTTGCAGCTGCATTTAACTTTTCCGGCAATAAAAAAACAGGATTCACACTTCCCATCTCTGCAAAAACAGGAATCGGTTCTTTGCGCTGATTGGCCCAATCGAACAATTGTTTTCCACCTCCATAAGAACCGGTAAAGCCAACTGCTTTTGTATAGCGATGCATGATTAATTCTTTCCCCACTTCAAAACCCTGTCCATACACATGACCAAAAATTCCTTTGGGTAAATTTTGATACGCTGCTGCTTTATAAATCGCATCAGCTACAATATGTGAAGTTTGTACATGTGCGGGATGAGCTTTTACAATCACCGGGCAACCGGCAGCAAATGCACAGGCCGTATCGCCACCTGCCGTTGAATAGGCAAAGGAAAATTGCTTGCACCAAAAACTACAACCGGGCCAAGAGGCACCAGCATTTTCCTGATATCAGGTTTTGGCGGATTTTTATCCGGAATCGCTGTATCAATTCTTGCTTCCAGCCATTCACCTTTTTCGCAAGCAGCTGCGTATTGATTGAGTTGAAAAATTGTTCTGCCTCTTTCATTTTTTAATCTTGCTTCGGGCAGATTGGTTTCTTTCATCGCCACCTGGATCAATGTATCACCACAATTTTCCAGTTCAATGGCAATGGCCCGCAAAAAATTAGCCCTTGCTTTTAATGGAAGTTTCCGGTACACATGAAAAGCTTCCCATGCATCATGCATGGTTTCGTTGATTTCACTTATTGAGGTATCTGTAAACATTGTTTAATTTTTTCAGGGCTAAAGCCCATTGTATTTAGTTTGTTTAACCCCGGCTTAAAAGCCGGGGTTATTAAGAATTATATTAACAGGCTTTAGCGCTGTTAAACCGTAACTACTATAAAAGAGCTTTGATTCTGATCTGCTAATTCCGGCTTTAAAGCCGTGGTTAATGAGACTGATTTTTACCGGGCTTTAGCCCTGACCATTTATCTTATAACGACGGTCTTGTTGCAATGCCATCATTGATCACTTTCAAAATGCGTTCTCTTTCTTCTCCCACCAGAGTTAAACGTGGAGCCCTTACACTTTCACTGCCAATACCAACCTGAGCTTCTGCCAGTTTAATATATTGAACAAGTTTTGGATGAATATCGAGTTCCAGCAAAGGCATAAACCAGCGGTAGATTTTTGTTGCTTCAGCAATCTTCCCTGCTTTCACCAAATTAAATATCGTTGTGGTTTCTTTTGGGAATGCACAAACCAATCCTGCTACCCAGCCATCAGCACCTAAACACAATTCTTCCATTGCCAGTGTATCAACACCGCATAATATTTTATAACGGTCGCCAAAGCGGTTGATCAGTCTTGTTACATTGGTAACATCTCTTGTACTTTCTTTAATAGCGCCAATGTTTTTACAAACAGTCAACTCATCAAACATATCAAGGGTTACTTCAATTTTATAATCAACGGGGTTATTGTAGATCATAATGGGCAGATCGGTTGAATCGGCCACTGTTTTAAAATAAGTCACCGTTTCATGGTCATCAGCTTTATAACGCATGGGTGGTAACATCATCAAGCCCTGTGCTCCCCATACTTTGGCATAAGCTGCCTGCCTTAATGCTTCATTGGTTGATCCTTCTGCAATATTGATGATCACCGGAATTCTGCCGGCAATTTTCTCAATTGCAAATTTTACCAGTGTTTCTTTTTCATCAACGGTTAAAACACTTGCTTCGCCCAAAGTGCCGCCAAGTACAACACCATGTATACCGGCTTCTAACTGTGCGTTCAGATTTTTTTCAAACAAAGGCAGATCCAGTTCATCATTGCCGGTAAATTTCGTGGTGAGTGCAGGGAAAACTCCTTTCCATTCAAATGACATATAAAAAATTTTGCCTAAGGTAAGAAACATTCGTGCCCGACTGAATGCAAGTTTTTGCTTTCATTAACGACTAAGTTCTTACCTTAACCCGGTTCATATCTGCCAAGGCATGCAATTGTTTACTGCAAGTGAAAAAGCATTCAGGGATTTTATAAAAGAACACCAGCCAAGGGTGTACAATACGGCATTGAACATACTCCAGAATGCGGAGGATGCGGAAGAAATTACCCAGGATGTTTTTGTGGAAGCTTTTAATAAAGCACATACCTTCAAAGGGGAATCGCAGGTGAGTACCTGGCTTTACCGCATCACAACCAATAAATGCATTGATCATTTAAGAAGTAAGAAACGGAAAAAACGTTTTGCCTTTCTTACCCAGTTGTTTCATGAGAGCGGGGAACCCATCAGCGATGCCAGCGACTTTGTGCACCCGGGGGTAGTGGCCGAAAACAGGGAAAAAGCAGCCATTTTATACAAGGCAATTGACCAGCTGCCCGAAACCCAGAAAGTGGCTTTTTTGCTGAGTGAAACCGACGGGTTGAGTTATGCTGAAATCAGTGAAATCGTTGGTACGTCTGTATCCTCTATTGAATCCCTGCTGTTCAGGGCAAGAAAAAACCTGAGAAAAATACTGGCAGATGTTTATAAAAATAACGATGGATAGCAAGTTTTTTATTGAATCACCGTCAAACAAACTGAAATGAACACTAAACAGGACAAATGGATTGATGAAATAATGGGCAGTTTGCAGCAAATGCAGCCAGCCGAAGGAAATCCGCACCTGCATACCCGTGTTATGGCCAAGCTCAGCCAACCCATTGCCCGCCAGCCTTTACAGTTAAAATGGGTGTACTCTTTTTCAGCAGTTTTTGCAATTATGCTGATGCTGAATGTGCTTGGCTGGAACGGTTCAACCGACAGCAACATTGAGGGCGTCACAACACAGCCGGTAGATATAGAAACTGTTATTACTGAATACGGACTGGAAGCTAATTATACCTCTTTACCCTGATCTCTAAGCCATGAATAAAGTAAAATTTTTAAGTGCTGCAGTTGTTCTGTTACTGATTCTCAATGCTGTAATGCTTTTTTTTATGTTTGGAAAACGCCCAGTAAAACGCCCAGGCAATGGACGTGAAGGAGCCAGACCTTACACAGAATTCATCAGCAAACAGCTGAATTTTGATACGATTCAAAAAGCACAGCTGATTAAACTGAGAGATGAACATAAAACAGACCTGGATCAGTTAAGAAAGGAAGACAATATATTACACGATACCCTGTTCGCCTACATTAAAAGAGGTGACCTCGATTCTTCAAAAATTGATTCTGTTACGAACCTGATTGCAGCCAACAAAAAACAATTTGAAACCACTTTTCTGAAACATTTCGCAGAAATACGCTCACTATGTAAGCCCGAGCAGTTAGAATTATTCAACAAAACAGTTGATCAGATGAGGAAAAGAAGAATGCCTTCTTTTGGAGGAAACAGTGACGGTAAGCAAAAAGGGAAATAAAATGTAACCTCATAAAGAAAACCCAGACGATACTGTCTGGGTTTTCTTTTTATTATAACTGTATAATTTATTCTATCACTTCACCTTCCAGGTCGTAATCAAATGCTTTTTTGATTTTTACATTCACGAATTCACCAATCTTTAATTTCTTATCAGATTGAATGATTACTTCATTATCCACTTCCACACTATCAAATTCAGTACGTCCCAAATAACGACCGGCTTCTTTTTTATCAATGATTGTCTTGAATGTTTGCCCAACTTTTTCCTGGTTCAGCTCTAAAGAAATTTCCTGCTGCACTGCCATGATTTCCTGTGCCCTTCTTTCTTTCTCTTCAGCAGGAACATCATCCACTAAATTATAACCGCTGGTTCCTTCTTCATGACTGTATGTAAATATGCCAACACGATCAAAGCGTTGTTTTTGAATAAACTCTTTTGTTTCTTCAATATCATCTAATGTTTCGCCGGGGAAACCTGCAATCAATGTTGTACGCAAACAAAGCCCCGGAACTTTTTCACGAACAGCAGCAATCACTTCTTCTGTTTCGGTTCGGGTGATCTGCCTTTTCATTGCCTTCAGCATATTGTCACTTGCATGCTGCAATGGCATATCTAAATAGTTACAGATATTATCACGTTCACGCATTACATCTAATACTTCCAATGGAAATTTATGCGGATAAGCATAATGCAAACGAATCCACTCCAACCCTTTTACATCAGCTAAGCGATTCATCAAATCACCCAGCATTCTTTTTGTAGAGATCCAAACCGTAGTAAGTTAATTCCTGTGCAATCAGCATCACTTCTTTCACACCCTTCTTCACTAATCCTTCTGCTTCCTTCACTAAGTCGTCCATGCTTTTACTTACATGCTGACCACGCATTAGCGGAATAGCACAAAACGCACAGGTACGGTTACAGCCTTCACTGATTTTTAAATAAGCATAGTGCGATGGTGTTGCCAGTAAACGTTCACCAACTAATTCACTTTTATAATCAGCCTCAAACTGTTTTAAAATATTTGGCAATTCCATGGTACCGTAAAATGCATCCACTTCAGGAATTTCCAGTTCCAGGTTATTTTTATACCGTTCGCTCAAACATCCTGTTACAATCACCTTATCTAATTTACCACGGCGTTTCAATTCAACCTGGTCAAGAATGGTATTGATACTTTCTTCCTTTGCCTTATCAATAAAACCACAGGTATTGATCACAACAATATTGTGATCTTTCTTTTGACTTTCATGCACCACATCAATTTCATTGGCCAGTAACTGACCGCTCAGCACTTCACTGTCAACCATGTTTTTACTGCATCCCAGTGTAATGATATTAACCTTATTTTTCTTTAATGTCTTACTCTTCATAAGTCGGCAAAGGTACATGAAACGGAGAAAAGGTTTCAACTAAACGTCACCTCGACGAAGGAGTGGTCTCATTCAATTTATGCTCTGCGAATTTTTGGAGATGTCTCGTACCTCCACATAACGAAACTAAAATGAAATCGATAAACGGCATATTGTCAGCTATTGAACCTCAGTTTGGCATCATTTTTTCAAGGCTGCTGTCAAAAGAACTCAATTATGAAGAAATTACTCATTATCGCACTTGCATTTGTTGCGTTTACACAGCAGCAGGCATCAGCACAATCAAAAGGAAGCAGTTACAAAACAGCAGTAGGTGTTAAATTTTATCCCGGTGCAGGCATCACCCTGAAACATTTTGTAAAAAGCAATGCCGCATTAGAAGGTATTGGTTATTTCTGGAGAGATGGCATGCGTATTACCGGTTTATATGAATTTCATGGTAACATTAATGGAGCTCCCGGCCTAAAATGGTATGTAGGTCCCGGTGCACACGTAGGTTTTTGGAACAACCGCTACTGGGACAGAAACTATCCAGGTTACAGAGGTAGTGCAATTGTTGGTATCGATGGCGTATTAGGTTTGGATTACAAATTCAATGCTGTGCCAATTAATATGTCGGTTGACTGGCAACCATCTTTTGAGTTTGGAGATTATGGCGGATTTAGTGGAAACTGGGGTGGTTTTGCCATTCGTTACACATTTTAAAACGGCCTTTGTAGCATAACAACTATAAGCTGTAAAGGCTACCTTCTAAAAACGAAAATCAGGTTTGGAAGCAACCCGGATACATGATTAATTTTACAAAGTATTTAAAAGGCCCCGTCTGAAAATATTTTTTGAAAAACAATTATACCCCGGTTCGCAATATCCTGAACATGAAAACCAAAGAATCCGTATTCTGCTGAAAATACAAACGAACGAAAGAGTTTTACAATTTTCAATGAAAGCTTCCCAACGGGAAGTTTTTCATTTTATACCCATTCCCAGCTCCATTTAAAAATCCTGTTCACTGTAATGTGCAGAAAGTATTTTCTTTGTACCAGATAAATATTACTGCATGCCCGACAATTACCAGATAGCAGACAGCTTTTCCTTACTGAGTAAACTCATGGATATTCATGGAGAAAACTCATTTAAAGCAAAATCATATGCTGCCGCCGCATTTAATATTGAAAAGCTGCCAGTGCAGTTAGCAGAAGTTGATCCTGCAAAAATTGCAACTTATAAAGGTGTGGGCGAAAGCACAGCAAAAAAGGTGATTGAAATTTTACAAACAGGCGAACTGAAAGCATTGACTGACCTGATTGCCAAAACTCCTCCCGGTGTAATTGAAATGCTTTCTATAAAAGGGATCGGTCCAAAGAAGATCTCCACCATCTGGAAAGAAATGGAAATAGAAAGTATTGGTGAGTTATTATATGCCTGCCAGGAAAACCGTTTACTCTTATTCAAAGGTTTTGGTGAAAAAACACAGGCCAATGTGCAGCAGTCAATTGAATTTTTTCTGCAGCATAAAGACATTCACCTGTTTGCTGATGTGGAAGCCTATGCACTGGCCATTGATAAAAATTTGAAAGATTCTTTTGCAGCAGCAAGGTTTGAATTAACCGGTGAATTCAGAAGACAGATGGAAATCATTCACCAGTTAGAATGGGTAACCACAGCTCCTGCTGCAGATGTGGAAACCCTGTTTACCAAAAACAATTTTGAACTGAAGGAAAAACAGGAATCCTCTTTCACTGTGAAAGGGCCTGAAAATATTTTACTGCAATTTCATTTTGCCACTGCAGAAAATTTTGGTTCTGTATTATTTCAAACATCAGCCAGTGAAGAATTTTTAACTGAATGGGGAACGTTTAATGCTGCAGCAACAGAAGAACTCATCTTTGAGAAAAAAGGCATCAACATTCTTCCCTCCTGCCTGCGTGAAGAATACACAACCGATCCTGTTCCTGAATTGATTCAGCCTTCGTCTGTAAAAGGAATTATTCACAGCCACAGTAACTGGAGCGATGGAGGCACAACCATTGAAGCCATGGCGAAACATGCACAGGAAAAAGGATATGAATATTTAGTGATCAGCGATCACAGCAAAAGCGCCGGTTATGCCAACGGACTTTCTGTTGAACGGATCGGTCAGCAGCACAAGTATGTTGACGAGCTGAACAACAAAATGAAAGGCTTCCGCATTTTTAAAAGTATTGAAGCGGATATTTTGGGTGATGGCTCATTAGATTATGATGACGATGTACTTGCTACTTTTGATTTAGTAATTGCATCGGTACACAGCAACTTAAAGATGAATGAAGAAAAGGCAATGATGCGTGTTATGAATGCCATTGAAAATCCATACACGACTATTCTCGGTCATATGACCGGACGTTTATTATTAAGCCGCAATGGTTATCCGCTCGATCATAAAAAGATTATTGATGCCTGTGTTGCCAACAGTGTTGTGATTGAATTGAATGCACATCCACGCCGTTTGGATATTGACTGGCGATGGATCAGTTATGCCATAAAAAAAGGCGCACTCATTTCCATTGACCCTGATGCACATGAACTGAGCGGCTATGAAGATATCCGTTACGGTGTGCTGGCTGCACAAAAAGGAAGACTCACTGCCGCACAAAACCTGAGCAGTTTTTCTTTAAATGAATTTGAAGATTATTTAATGGAAGTGAGGAGGGAGAAAGGGATTTGAGTTGGGCATTGACGCAACCCGACAATACAAAAAACGCATATTGCAACAGATGAAAATCAAATAGTTAGAAATTTCATTTCTTGGAAGAGTTGCGTATATTACAGTGTTGGGCGTAATTAACGACGTACCAAACAATTAAATTCTTTGACGATCTGGGGGCATAAAGCATTAATTTACAGAAAATTTTAAAAGCAAGTCAGGATTATAAGAAATGGAAAACTTAGAAGAATTTTACGAAAAAATCAGAAAACGTTATGGTGAAGTTGACCCCGAAGCCCTAATAGCAGTTCTTTCTCCAATCGTCATCCCTATCAAGGATCTTGACAAAACAATTTTCAAAGCGGCTGGACAAACTCATTGGAGGGCAACATTCAGAATCGATATTGCAGATGAATGGAGCCAAATGATGCAAAGAGGTATGACTGGGAAGTTTGTTTCTAGAGAATATGTTGAAGAGAATGGAGTGTGGAGAGAGATATGTAAGGGTAGAATAATAGATGCAAATTTTGAAACGAATGTAGCAGTAGGCGAAATTTATGTAGGTAAACAAAAAACGCATCTTATAGAAGCTATTAATGAACTTGACGAGAATGATTACCTTGAAATTGATCAATTCGGTGCATCTGCAAAAATATTAAGCTCCCTAGCAGAATATTATTTAGCAAAACATGCTGAAGATAGAGGTTACAAGGTTAGGAGAATGCCTGAAGATACAGCAAGGCATTTAGGTACTTATTATAATTATGATTTTGAGTTTGAGAAAAATTCAGTAACTAAAAAAATTGAAGCGAAATCAATCTGGGGCACCAATACCGATTATGCTCGATTGATTCACAGTACAACATCAAAACCAAGTGGGCCTGCAGCGAATTGGACAGCAGAACAAAAGAAGACGTATTATCCTACTAGTAGTTGTAAATTTTCTACACAAGATATTTTTGCAGTTAATCTTTTTTTACGAACCGGAAAAATAACTGATTTTGCCTTTGCAAAATCTATTTCCATCGCTGATGCACCAAACGGGCTTCCTTTTGTTGCTGAATACCCGGAACATGTAAACCAAAACCCAATATGTAAAGTTGATAACATTACATGGTTTTCTACGATAGATGAAGTTTGGGATTAACCAAGGTCATTTTGAAGAATCCAAGTATTCGATAATTTACGCACCTTATCTTTATATTTATTCTCCTGAGTATAGAATTTAGTTTTTAGGTCTTCGACTTCTTTTGCTTCTTTATTTAGTTCAATTAAATCTTTTCTTTTTATAGGAAGTAATATATCTAAAAAACAGTTCTCATCAACAGCGGGATATGCAATGCCGATATTGTTTCGCATTAATTGCTTTGTAACAAAATCACTTTTTAGGAGTTCAACTAATAAACTGCCGTGGTGTACTGCACCCGGTTGTACAAATAGCTTTATCTCCGATGATCACTTATCACCCTTTTGTTCGGGACGTACGGTAGAAGCTAATACATCATTAAGTTTAACTTGTTTCCTTGCTCTACTTGGAGCATCGATAGCTGTAATTAGCTTAGAATTTGCTATACCCGTAGTCTGTATATCAGATATCTCAATATACCTAAACTCCTTATATATTCTCCTGGGATCAATTCTATCATTTATTAAACTAGCTACTTCGGAAATTTTTATATACTCTTTACTGCTTTCTACTATTTTAGTAAATTCTTGTTCACTCAGTGAAGCATGATAATTAGCATCCCAGCGATGAAAACTATCATCAAAATTTATTCTCCGGCCATATTTAAGATTTCCATTGAGGCTTTGGATTTCATTTAAAATAGAGTCTAAATCTGAAGGTTCGGTTGAAACTTTTACTTTATTGCTTCCTTTAGTAAGTACTTTAAATCCTATATTCTTGCAAATGCCAAAATATGTCTGACTTGATTGATGATTATCTTTCCAAAGCAAATTGCTGAAGTTTTTTGTAGATGTTCCTGCGGCCTAAATGTTTCTGAAGGAAATGATATTACTGCCCTTAATTCAATATGCGGATGTATCCCATTTCTGAGATCTTGAAACAACCCTCTATTTGTCAAAATGCTATCTGGTACTACGGAAACACAATATCCTCCTTTGGCTAACCAATCAACATATCTTTCAATAAACAATATTTCTGAATCAATTTTTCGAGGAATTTTAGTAGACCATTTTCTGAAAATATTATAGCTTAATAAAGCATTACCACTAAACTCTGCACCAAAAGGAGGGTTTGTAAGTATTACTCGAACTTTATTTTCAAACTTATCAACTAGAATTTCTTTATTGTTGCTTATGTCTAAAGAATTGAGAGAATAAATATTTTCACACGGAATACCTAATGAACAAAAACTATAAATTGTTAACCTCAACATTCTATTGCTTTTATCAAAGCCACAAAGAACATGATTACCCATATTCTCAATCCATAAAATTGTTCCATCATAGCCAGATTTTCAATAACTTTTGGCAACAATTGATGGATAATTTCAACAAGAAATGAACCTGCTCCACATGATGGATCGAGAATGTACCCGAAGGACTTGCATTTAATTGGATCAGTTAATTCCTCAAGCTCAGATTTTGTTAGATTTTGTATGGCGAGCTTAACCATGAATCGAGTCTTTCTATTGGTGTCAAATATTGACCCATTTCCTTTCATCTGCAAATGAATTAGCTAAAAACCTCCCGAATATTTCATTAAACAAATCTAACCTTCTTAAAGTTGATATTTTATCCCAATCAATCTTATTAAACTCTTGACAAATTTCAATTATTAATGAATTCTGATCCTGGTAATTGATAATTTATAATCACCATTTAGTAAATGCAAATTTGCATACTTACCTAAAATGAATAATAGAGATTCATTTACATAATTAATGAAAGCTTGTGTGTCAATAGCTTTATTTTTAATTTCTTTGAATTCATGCAACCCTTTTTATTTTGCTTTAGAAGTGAGATTTGTGCCAATAGTAATTTGGTCAAATCCTCCAAGCTTCATTTCTTGTTGAATTTTCCCCACCTATAAAACTTTCCTTAATCCCATTAACAAACTATGGGGTCTCCTTTAAATGCTCGAATAGTTTGTTTTCTTGGGTTTCACATCTTCTGCTAACCATCTTTGGACAGTACGTGGACTCACCTTATATGTTTCTGAAATATCTTGGACTGTAATAAGATTGTCCTCAATAGCTTTGTATAGTTTTTTAATCATAATTGACACATTTGTACACGGGGTGTAAAACACGAATGTAAATACTATTTCTTAAATGACCAACTACGCCCAACAAAAGTATTTGCAAAAGCAGGGCTGGACAATGTAACATCAGCTATGTGCAAGCATCAGCAGCAGTTCGGGCTCGACGTTCAATTTTCGAGCATTAGTTCTTAACTTAAACAACATATTTTCAATTGGGCATTTGTACCGGGCTGGACAATCACTGAATCCCCTGCCTTCGCAAATACTCGGACGTTGGCAGCAAGGCTAAAGCGACACCTTAACTAATGTAGATATGGCACTTTTTACAAGGGAATTATTCTCAAAAATCTCAAACACTCGTCTTGGAATAGTAAAATGGGAATTGTAGGCATCTGTATTCATAGATTAAAAAAGACAGAATGGGCTATCAGGCAAATCAAGGAAACAATCCGTTTTCAAACCTTTCTGTGAATGGAACTAATATGTACAAATTGTGAAACTTTATACCGCCGTATGACAGCAAAGATGTTTATAATTACATTGCTGCAAACATCGGTGATTGGACAAATGAAGCCGTGACAATAAGAAATAGGTATTCATAACAAAAAGAAATAGTCTTCAAAAGCCCGTGCTGCCAACATGAACTGTGTAAAAAACCAAATAAATTTTGATCTTTTTTACGGTTTTGCTGAACAATAGTTTGGTTAATCCAGGCTGTGGTTTGTGCTGGACAAACAACTTTGATCTTTAGTTCTTAATTTCAGTTTAATATTTTCATCCTATAGCTATCGGATCAGCAGTGGCCCACCAAAAGGAATTCTATTTACACAAGTACCTTTCAACTTCCAGGAAAATGAAAAACAATTATGTAAACCTCTTCTCTTAGTTCAAATCCTTTTTTATTAAACATCTCATTATGTGTTGCCCAGAATAATGTTGCCCCGCAGTGGAGCAAGGGCATTGTGTGGTACCAGATTTTTCCTGAACGTTTTAACAATGGCGACCTGGCTAATGACCCGAAAGTAACTGACCAAAACGGAGCATATCCTTTTGATGATACATCAGCATTTCAAATTCATCCGTGGACAAGTGACTGGTATCAGCTGCAACCTTACGAACTGAAAAACGGAAGAAATATTTCCTACAATATTCAGCGGAGAAGGTATGGTGGAGATTTGCAGGGAGTACTGAACAAGCTCGACTACATACAATCGATGGGTGTAAATGCGATTTATATGACGCCCATTTTCTGGTCGCCCTCATCACATAAATATGATGCATTGTGTTATCATCATGTTGACCCGACTTTTGGACCCGATCCAAATGGAGATATTGAAATGATGAAAAAAGAAGATCCGTTGAAACCGGAAACATGGGTATGGACAAAGGCCGATTTACTTGCTTTGAAACTGATTGAAGAAGTACACAAACGAAAGATGTTTATCATTTTTGACGGCGTGTTTAACCATATAGGTGTAAAGAGTTTTGCCTTTGAGGATGTGCTGAAAAACCAGCAGGCATCAGCCTACAAAGATTGGTTCGATATTAAAAGCTGGCGTGACAGTTCAACAGGTACAAAGTTTGAATACAAAGGATGGTTTGGTGTAAAAACGCTGCCTGAATTAAAAGAAGACAGCACCGGCATAGTTGCAGGGCCGAAGGAATATATTTTTAATTCCACGATGCGCTGGATGAACCCAATGAATAAAGGTATTGCTTATGGCATTGATGGCTGGCGCCTGGATGTGGCCTATGATGTTGGTCATCCGTTTTGGAAAGACTGGCGCAAATGGGTTCGCAGCATCAATCCAACTGCTTATTTAACAGCTGAGCTGGTTGATCCTATAGAAAAGACCAGGCCTTATTTACTGGGCGATGAGTTTGATGCTACGATGAACTACAATTTTGCCTTCATTGTGCATGATTTTTTTGTACAGGATACAAGTGGTTCAACAGTTACACAGTTTGACAGTAAGCTGAAAGAACTAAGGGAAGCTTTTGGTGAAGATGTTGCTTTCAATATGCAAAACCTCATGAACAGTCATGATGCAACACGTCTTGCTAGTGCAGTTGCGAATCCTGATGGAGAGAAATTTGGTAACTGGGGCAAGTATTTTAACTGGAGCCAAAAGAGCAACAACAGAAATTATAATGCACGAAAACCAACACAGGAGCAAAGACAAAAGCAAAAACTGATCATAGCTTTTCAAATGCTTTACTTAGGATCGCCCATGTTTTTTTATGGCGATGAAGCAGGGATGTGGGGAGGCAACGACCCCGACTGCCGCAAACCAATGCTGTGGCCCAATCAGAAGTATGATGCGGAAACATTTAATCCCAATCAAAGTAAACATGACCCCGATGAGGTGGTATTCGATCAGGATTTATTTGACTGGTATAAAAAGTTTATCGGCTTCCGTCAGCAGTATAAGTCTGTCAGGCTTGGCAGCTATAATACTTTAGCAATTGATGATGAAAAAAAGCTGTATGCTTTCAGCCGCAAATTGGGTAACGAAGAAGTAATTGTTATCATTAACCGCAGCAACAAACCGTTGCTATTTACCCATCCGGAATTGAAGAAGCAGAAGTATAAAAATCTATTTACAAAACAATCAATTGGTAACGAAATTAATGTGAATGGTATGGATGTTGTTGTGCTGGGCAATAAATAGGTTTAGACTCTAAGCACACTAAGAATCAAATGGCTTTTCAATTTCAGTAGGGGCAGGACAAACAATATTCAGCATTAATTTTTAACTTCATCAAAATATTTTCAATCAGCAGCGGTACCGGGGCAGACGGAATACAAATACCAAACCTTCTGTAAGCCCTGCACATTGGCGGCAAGCCTGCATACGGACAAAGTTGTAGTAATTTTTAGATTTATTCTTAAAATTAATGGATGGATTAACGACATCAGTTATCGCAAGCAGAAAGAAAGTCATGCAAACATGCTTGTGCTTAACAACAAAGATTCATTACCAAATTGAAAAATAAAAATAGCATATATTTAATTGTTGCAATTTCTTTATTCGTTGGACTCTTACATTTCCTAATTGGACCTAATTATCAAGGAATATTGAAACATTTTATACGAGGTTATTTAATTGATATTCTACTTCCTTTCAATCTTTATTTATTGCTTCAAATATCCTTAAGAAAGAAGATAGCTGTTACTAAATCCAGAATAATTGGGGCAGTCTTTACTCTTTCTTTTGGAACTATTGTAGAGATATTACAATTGAATAAAATTGAATTTCTGGGAAGCACCTATGATCCTTTGGATATTTTAATGTATGGAACAGGTGTTGGATTGGGTATTATTATGGACTTGACGATTATTAATAGATTTGAAAAAACAGAATAGTCAACGTCAAAGAAGCATTTATGTTGACAGCTTGGGAGTCAAGGTAAATTAAAGAAGTAAAATTGATTATAGGCCAGCCGCCAACAAAGGTTTACCTCAAAGCTGGCAGACGAAATAACAATCGGCTGTTGTACTGCTATCAGCTATTACCGGTCCTGACCGAATTCTATTTGGTTTTTAGTTGTTAACTTCAACATCAGTAATGTTTCGTCCTGAAATAGGTTGACTAAAAAACAACCATTTATGGACTTAAAAGAACAAATTATTAAGGAGTACCTGGAGCAAGTCTGCAGGTACCGCACGTTAACTGCCAACTTATGCAAACACTCTAATTCTCGCCCTTGTTGGTATTCTCGAAACAAACACACCGAGGTTGCATCTTTTGACCAACCGCATAAGTCAGGATTTCCTTTTATGCTGATGAGAATTGTTTTATCAATTTAGCAGATTCTACTATACCGTCTTAAATATTGTGTTTAGCTTTACAAACTGAGCATTCAAAAAATGTGAAAGAAACAAAATTGACCAACGGAACCGAAAGGTCAATACAACTATCCCACCCTTAAAAAACTGCATCTTACCTTATGTAACCATTTTTTTACAGGATGTAAGTTTATTTAAACAGGAATGAAAATAATTGCTTTGCTATTGCTGTCGTTGTTAGGTGCCGTACAACCATCCACTCTTACATACGAATGGAGAAAAATTTCGGGACCTTCCCAATACAGGATTATTTCCCCCAACTCAGCTGTAACTGATATAACCAACCTCGTAGCCGGCGTGTACCGGTTTGAATTAAAAGTAACCAACCGTTACGGTATTTCTTCCAGGGATACGATGGTTCTTACAGTGAATCCATCATCAACCAATTATATATCACAAAAGGCAGTAGGTAAAATCAGGAAACCTTCTAATTGAATCAAAGCCCCGGTTCGTAGCACACGAAACGAAGTATGTAATAAAAAAATCCCTCAACAATGTTGAGGGATTTTCATTTATTCTTTCTTTCTATTAACCCAGCTTTGCTTTCAGATTTTCATCAATGGCATCTAAAAACTCTTCTGTGTATAAATAGTGTTCGCCATGATTTACTTTGTTACCATGAACACAGATCGCCAGATCTTTTGTCATCTTTCCTGTTTCTACTGTTTCAATGCAAACAGCTTCCAGCTTATTGGCAAAATCGATCAGTGCCTGGTTACCATCTAACTTACCACGAAAAGCCAAACCTCTTGTCCACGCAAAAATAGAAGCAATGGGATTGGTAGATGTTGGTCTTCCCTTCTGGTGTTCACGGTAGTGACGTGTAACTGTTCCGTGTGCTGCTTCTGCTTCCATGGTTTTACCATCAGGCGTAATGAGTACAGAAGTCATTAAACCGAGTGAACCAAAGCCCTGTGCAACTGTATCGCTCTGCACATCGCCATCATAATTTTTACAGGCCCATACAAAATTGCCGTTCCATTTCAATGCACTGGCAACCATGTCATCAATCAAACGGTGTTCGTACACAATGCCTGCTGCATCATACTGTGCCTTAAATTCATTCTGGTATACTTCTTCAAAAATATCTTTGAAGCGGCCATCATATTTTTTGAGGATGGTATTTTTTGTAGAAAGATATAAAGGCCATTTTTTGCTCAGTGCCATATTGAAACAGCTTCTTGCAAAACCATAAATACTTTCGTCGGTATTGTACATGGTCATAGCAACACCATCACCTTTGTAATTGTACACTTCAAATACCTGTGGTTCACCGCCGCCTTCAGGACTAAAGGTCATGGTTAATTTTCCCTTGCCTTTGATCACTGTGTCGGTTGCACGGTACTGATCACCAAATGCATGACGGCCAACAATGATGGGGGCTGTCCAGTTGGTAACCAAACGGGGAATGTTTGAGATTACAATTGGCTCACGGAAAACAGTACCATCTAAAATATTACGGATGGTTCCGTTCGGGCTCTTCCACATCTGTTTCAGTTTGAACTCAACTACACGCTGTTCATCGGGAGTGATGGTTGCACATTTAATACCAACACCATATTCTTTGATCGCATTGGCTGCATCAATCGTTACCTGATCGTTGGTTTCATCCCTGTATTCAACACCAAGATCATAATACTTAATATCCAGGTCGAGGTAAGGAAGGATCAGTTTTTCTTTAATGAATTTCCAGATGATTCTTGTCATCTCATCGCCATCCAGTTCAACAACAGGGTTGGCAACCTTAATCTTTGCAGCCATCAGTTTAGTCTTTAATAGTTAAATAATACAGTTGTACCTGTTTTCAGGGACAGCAAATATACTACTTCGCCTATTAGATAAAAGATCAGTAAATAAAACAATTGTCAAAGGCTTCGCAGTACAAGTAGTTCTGTATCATGAAATGCGGCTATTCTGCCAGTAAAGATTGGATGGTGCGGTAGAACTCCGTTTTAAACTGCTCATGAAACTCCCCCGTTCCCGGGCCATAGAACCCTGACTGAACTTTCTGTACATTTCCTTTTCTGTCGATGAAAATAGTAGTAGGGAAGAATTTAATAGCTGTTAATTGCGGCAAGGTTTTCTCCGTTTTCTGCTCATCGCTTACAGTTGTTGGTGTAATTAACACAGGGTATTTAATGCCGAAACGGTTGATGAATTTCTGAATACTTGCTTTGGACCGGTTGAAATCGGTACTGTATTCATAAGCCAGTGCAATAACCTCCACGCCTTTACTTTGGTACTGCTTATAAAACGCTGTAAGAAATTTACTTTCATCCATACAATTGGGGCACCAGCTTCCCATGAGCTGTATCACAACAACTTTATTTTTAAACCTTGCATCATTGATAGAAACAGTTTTGCCATTTACATCTTTAAACGAAAAATTCAGTTTGCTTTCGCCCGGTTTTAATTGTGTACGCTGCGTTGTATCTGGTAATGCAGCCAGTTCATTTTTTTCAGCCCTCCATGTTTCTTTATTGGCAGCACTGCTGTAAAACGATCCGTTGATTATTTGATTTTGCCTGATCTCTGCTGTAAATAAATACGCATGACTTCCATCAAAACAGCTCAGGTATAAACTGTCGCCGCTTACAACACCTTCTAAGAAACGGTAATCGCCACTTGGTGTTAAAAATGTTCCGGTGAGATTAGAACCTTTTTGCTGAAACTCAGCAATAGCCGGACGATCAGTGCCATTTGGCCTTGTAAAATCAACCTTCCATCTGCCTGAAATATTTTCTTTTACTGTTGATGAAACCGGAAACCGTTCTTTTATTCCCTATTGAAATACAACCGGTAGCTCAAGGTATTTTGTACTGGTTCCTTTGATCCATTTGCCTGTGAGTGATTGATCAGGTTGAACTTTTAGTTTGAATGATGATTCAAAAAAAGGCATCTCAATAAAAACCGAATCTCCTTTCTGTTTAATATCATCTACCAGCAACCGTTCAGCTCCGTTACGTATATAAAGGATTGTTTTTTTATTTTTCTCTGTTACTTCAATATTGAAAATAAGCCTGGCATCATCAGGTCTTGTAACGGATGCCCTGTACCAGCCGGTACGAAGTTTTGTTTGTGCAGTAAGCCCTGTGCTGAAGAAGAATAAGAGCAAAAAAATCCCTGAGAATAATTTCATCATAATAATATGCGCAAATTAAAGAGGTAAGCTGATTAATCAGTAAGATGACACCCGGTTAAGAAAAATGTTTTGTTATAAATTTTCAAACATGTCTTTTGTCATGGCGGCAAGATCATATTCATGTTTCCAGCCCCAGTCTTTTCTTGCCACACTGTCATCAATGCTTTGTGGCCAGCTGTTGGCAATATTTTGCCGGTAATCGGGTTTATAGCTGATGTTGAACCCCGGTTTATGTTTCACAATTTCAGCAGCAATTTCTTTGGGCGAAAAACTCATAGAAGAAATGTTATAGGAATGCCTGATTGAAACTTTATCTGCAGGTGCTTCCATCAATTCAATGGTGGCACGAATAGCATCGGGCATATACATCATTGGCAGGTAGGTATCTTCCTGCAAAAAACATTCGTATTTATTTTCTTCAATGGCTTCATGAAAAATCTCAACGGCATAATCCGTGGTGCCACCGCCGGGGGCCGACTTGTAAGAGATCAGGCCCGGATAGCGGATACTTCGTACATCAACACCATAGCGCTGAAAGAAATAATTGCACCAGAACTCACCTGCATATTTGCTGATGCCGTAAACAGTTGTTGGTTCAATAATGGTTTGCTGCGGACAATTTTGTTTGGGAGATGTAGGACCAAATACCGCAATGGAGCTTGGCCAGTAAACCTTGTGCAATTTTTCTTCCCTTGCAATATCGAGTACATTCAGCAAACCCGTCATGTTCAGGTTCCAGGCAAGGTTGGGATTTTTTTCACCCGTAGCAGAAAGAATAGCGGCAAGTAAATAAATCTGGGTGATGTTCTGACGGATGACCTGCACATGCAGCATTTCTTTATTCATCACATCCAGGCTCACATACGGACCGGTGCCTTCCAGCAGTGGGTTTTGTTCACGCAGATCAGAAGCGATCACATTCGCATTACCATATATTTTACGGAGTGCCAGTGTTAACTCAACACCAATCTGTCCGCTTGCACCAATCACCAGTATTTTATCTCTTACCATAATTCGTTTTATAAGTAAGTGTAAAAATAAAGGCAAAAACAATCACTCGTTTGCATAAATATTATCTTATTCTGGATTTGAATTGATGAAAAGAACTGAAAACAAAAAATAATTCAAATCCCCGTCAGACGAGGGCGTCAGACGGGGCGTACATCGTACATAACATTTACCTTTGCGGCATGGAAAATTATCTTAAAGACCTGTTTGCCAATCAATCGTATGATGAAAATAATTTCTTCCTCATTGCCGGCCCCTGTGTGGTTGAAAGCGAAGAACTTGTAATGGAAGTGGCTGATAAAGTTTCAACTGTTTGTAAAGAACTCGGCATTCCCTATATTTTCAAAGCATCTTACCGCAAAGCCAACAGAACCAGTGGATCGTCATTCACAGGTCTGGGCGATGACAATGGTTTACACCTGATAGATAAAGTAAGAAAAACATATCATCTTCCTGCTACTTCTGATATTCATGCACATGAAGAAGCGGCTATGGCTGCACCTTATCTTGATGTGCTGCAGATCCCGGCTTTTCTTTGCAGGCAAACCGATTTGTTGCTGGCTGCTGCCGAAACCGGAAAAATTGTAAATGTTAAAAAGGGTCAATTCCTCAGCGGACCTTCTATGAAATTTGCTGTGGAGAAAATTCAGAAGGCTGGCAATCAAAAAATGATGCTTACTGAAAGAGGAAATACATTCGGCTATCAGGACCTGGTAGTTGATTACAGAAATATCACCTGGATGAAAGAACTGAATGTGCCGGTGATCATGGACTGTACACATTCCCTGCAACAACCCAATCAAACAACCGGGGTTACAGGCGGCAATCCTCAATTAATCGGCACCATTGCCAAAGCTGCCATCGCAACAGGTGTTGATGGGTTGTTTATTGAAACGCACCCCAACCCTGCTGTTGCCAAGAGCGACGGAGCCAATATGCTGCAACTGGATAAACTGAAAGGCCTGCTTGAACAGCTGGTAAAACTCAGAAAAGCAATCTGAAAATCATAAAAAAACAGGCCCTCTTTCAAGAGCCTGCACTGTGGGTATGGATAAACAAAAATCAACTGTACACATTGCGTACAGACGGATCTGTTTATTATAACTGAGTTATAAAAGGGTCGTTGAATAATGATTGTACAAGGTGAAAAACAAAACGGTTAAACGCTTCAGAGGTAAAGGAATTAAAAACGGGTCTTGCACAAAGAATCTACACAAAGATGCAAACATTTCTGAATCGGTTGCATTCTTTTAAAACTAAAAAAGCTGATTATAATAACTGCAAAAGACAATTAAACATGGCTTGGCAGCAGTCCAAACTCCTTTTTAAAAGCCAGTGAAAAGTTACTGAGATTGGTATAGCCCAGCTGCAGCCCAACTTCTTTTACGGTATACTGCCCGGTAAGTAATAAAGAACGGGCTTTCTGCATCCTGTTCTTCTGGTAATATTCATAAATACCGGTATTGTACACTTTCTTAAACGCTGTTTTTAATTTTGATACACTCATACCGGTTCTTGCAGCCAGGTTTACAATTGTTGGCGGTGGCTGGCTGAAATCTTTAACCAGTATTGATTCCACTTCCATCAGTTTACCGAGATCTGCATCTTTCATTTTCTTTTGCAACCGCATCGCCGGGCTTACGGATGTTACGGTACAATTTTGAAAGAAAATGTTCCAGCAAAAACATGATGCGGTTCTTAATGATCATTTTATGCAGGGGATGATTTCTGTCGGTACGGAATATCTCATCGAATAAGATCCTGTTTTGAGCATCAAAGGGCTCGGGATGAGTTAACGTGTTTTTATAAAGGGTGGATGCTTCAAATGTATTTGGGCCATCAAAAAAACTCAGGTTATTTTTCAGCCATTCCTCCGTTAAAATAAAATTGATTGTTTTGGCCTTTGTGTCAGCCTTTATAATAAAACTTGTATCATGAAGACTGGATGACAAAGCAACTCCGGCACGGTAATCACTTTTGTCTTCCATTTCAGTTCCGTCTTTGAAAAATCTGATCGATCCGCTGATCTCCACTTCATTAAATGTGAGGTTACAGAAATAGTCTGCTGATTTCTTACGCTTATATAAAGCATCGCTGTGAAATACCATATCAGCAACCAGCGCTTCCAGGCCATTGGGTAACTCAAACACCTGCATGTATCCATCAGCAAAAGATGAAGGAAAAATCAGGAGATCATCCTTTACTTCTGTATGCAGAGTAGCAGCAACATTTTTTACATACTCTTTATAACTGTGCGATATCAAATCAATTTCAATCACAATGAATTGTTTAAAAAATCATTTACACGGCATTGATGAATGTTGACAGATCCTGCTTCATGTGTTTTTTAAATGCAGTTGAAAAATTATTCATATTACTATACCCGATTTTTTCAGCCACCTGTTTTACCGAATACTTTCCTGTTGCCAGCAGTTCCCCTGCCTTTTGCATTCTTTTTTGCTGGTAGTATTCATAAATAGGAAGCCCGAAAACTGACTTGAATATTTTTTTAAGTTTGGTGGAACTCATGGTAGCCTTTCTTGACAGTTCTTCAATTGAACGGGGTTTATCAGAAAAATTTCCAGTCAGCAGCTTTTCAATTTTCAGCACAGTGTAAATATCATCATGTTTAATATTACTCTGCACATCAGCCAGGGAAACCCTTGAGTGAATGCGGGTAAAGAAACGTTCCATCAACAACTGTATCCTGTTATGAATATACAGGTTTGGAAGAGGTGAATCGTGATCTTCCTGCATTACCTCATTCATCAGTTCGTAGTATATTTTATCAAGAGGCTCCATGTTAAAACTCCTGCTCTTCAAAGCCAGATAGGCCGGGAGTATATCATCAAACAATTCAATACCCATCAGCTTTCCCAGCCACTCCTTTGGAATAAGAATATTGATCCCTTTAAAAAAAGTGCCTTTTGTTCCATGATAGTACCAATCGAACAAAGAACTGGTGAGATAAGCAACGGCGATAGTTTCTTTTTTCCTTTCCACTACATCTGTATCAATACCGATGGATATTTCTTTCTCAACAGTCAGTTCATCAAAACGTAAGGTATAATATTCCTCCTCATCACTTTTGCGGTGGATAAGCCAGTCTCTATTCATCCGGCAGTTAATGATGTTTACATCCAGCCCATTGGGCAATTGCAGAAATCTGTAGTATCCGCTTGCAATATCTTCAGGAAAAAACAACCAGTTATCCTTCGGCTTGACATTTAGCCTTGCTGCCAGATCTTCCATCATCCGGCTGTAACTGGAATGTATGTATTCAAAAGAAAACATATTGAAATTGTTCAGTCAATATACGGAATCGCACAACAATAAGCAATGACCTGCTAATAGCGCACCGGGTTTCTTTTGCCAATCCAGATCGTTTGCCTGATATTCATCCAGAAGGCAACGAAAAAGTAAATAATGAGAGGGGATCCCATTGTAAGAAAAGAAATATAAATAAAGTATTTACGGATTGTACTGGTTCCAATGCCCATTTTTTCGCCTATCCAGGTGCATACGCCAAAAACATTCCACTCAATCATTCTGCGCAGACGGTTCATTTGCTTTTATTTTTACAGGTTAAAGATAGATCAATCAACAATTCTTTCATAGAGATGGTTCAAAAAGTTGATCATATTTCGGTAAATTCGCAGCACTTTTTGATGTGCTGATTTGAAAAGATGCCGATTTAGAAACAAAACCAAGGTCCGCTTTCATCATCTGAGTTGCTGTTTTTCGGCCAACACATCATTAAATTGACAACTCTTCAAATTAATAACTATGGTATTCGATCTCGATCTTATTAAAAAATTGTACAGCGAAATGCCGGCCAAAGTGGATGCAGCCCGCAAAACACTTGGCCGCCCCCTTACTTTAGCAGAGAAAATATTATATGCCCACCTTTGGAAAGACATGGAAGTGGTGGACTTTGAAAGGGGAAAAGCCTATGTTGATTTTGCGCCTGATCGTGTGGCAATGCAGGATGCAACTGCCCAGATGGCCCTACTGCAGTTTGATACAACCGGCCGTAAAAAAGTAGCGGTTCCTTCCACTGTGCACTGCGATCACCTGATTGTTGCCAAAACAGAAGGCAAGCAGGACCTCGTAAAAGCAGTTACTGATAATGAAGAAGTATACAATTTCCTTTCTTCTATCTCCAACAAATACGGTATCGGTTTCTGGAAACCCGGAGCTGGTATAATTCACCAGGTGGTATTGGAAAATTATGCCTTCCCCGGTGGTATGATGATCGGTACCGATTCACACACTGTAAATGCTGGTGGCTTGGGAATGATTGCCATTGGTGTTGGTGGTGCTGATGCCTGCGATGTAATGGCAGGTTTAAGCTGGGAACTGTTGATGCCAAAACTGATTGGTGTAAAATTGACCGGCAAATTAAATGGCTGGACTGCCCCTAAAGATGTAATCTTAAAAGTAGCAGGTGTTTTAACTGCAAAAGGTGGAACGAATGCTATTGTTGAATATTTCGGTGAAGGTGCTACTTCAATGAGTGGTACAGGTAAAGGCACCATTTGTAATATGGGTGCTGAAATTGGCGCAACTACTTCCACTTTCGGTTATGATGAAAGTATGGCACGTTACCTCAAAGCAACTGGCCGTGCAGAAGTTGCCGATGCTGCCGACAAAATCAAAGATTACTTAACCGGTGACGCAGAAGTATATGCAAATCCTGAAAAATATTTTGACCGTGTTATTGAAATCAATCTCAGTGAACTGGAGCCGCATTTAAACGGACCGTTTACTCCAGATTTAGCAACACCCATTTCACAGATGAAAGAAGCTGCAGCAAATAATGGCTGGCCAACAAAAATTGAAGTTGGATTAATTGGCAGCTGCACCAACTCTTCTTATGAAGATATCAGCCGTGCAGTTAGTTTAGCAGAGCAGGTAAGTACAAAAGGATTGAAATTAAAATCTGAATTCACCATTACTCCCGGCAGTGAACTGGTACGTTATACAATTGAAAGAGATGGTTTCTTAGAAACATTTGAAAAAATTGGTGCGACTGTATTTGCCAATGCCTGCGGTCCTTGTATTGGTATGTGGGACAGAGTTGGTGCAGAAAAAGCAGAACGTAATACCATCGTTCATTCATTCAACAGAAACTTTGCAAAAAGAGCAGATGGTAATCCAAACACATTGGCATTTGTTGCAAGTCCTGAATTAGTTACCGCATTAGCTATTGCAGGCGATCTTACTTTCAACCCAATTACTGATACATTAACCAATGAAAAGGAGAGCAGGTAAAACTCGATCCTCCAAGTGGTGATGAATTACCGGTTAAAGGTTTTGCTGTTGAAGATGCAGGCTACCAGGCACCGGCGGAAGATGGAAGTAAAGTTCAGCTCGATGTAAAATCTGATAGCAAACGTCTTCAATTGTTATATCCATTTGCAGCATGGGAAGGTATTGATCTGAAAGGGTTGAAACTGCTCATTAAAGCAAAAGGAAAATGTACAACTGATCATATTTCTATGGCAGGTCCATGGTTGAAGTTCCGTGGTCATCTTGATAACATCAGCAATAACCTATTAATTGGCGCAACGAATTTCTTGAATGAAAAAACAGACAATGTAAAGAATCAATTAACTGGCGAATACGGTACTGTTCCCAATACACAAAGAGCTTACAAAGCAGCAGGTATTGGAACAATCGTTGTGGGCGATGAAAACTATGGTGAAGGTTCTTCCAGAGAACATGCAGCAATGGAACCACGTCACTTAGGTGTTCGTGTTGTGCTGGTGAAATCATTTGCCCGTATTCACGAAACCAATTTGAAGAAACAGGGAATGCTGGCGTTAACCTTTGCCAACAAAGAAGATTACGATAAGATTCTTGAAGATGATATCATTGATGTGGAAGGGCTGATTACTTTTACTCCCGGTAAAGCATTGCAGCTGGTATTAAATCATAAAGATGGCAGCAATGAAACCATCCAGGTAAATCACAGTTATAATGCACAGCAGATTGAATGGTTCAAAGCTGGTGGAGCATTGAATGTGATCCGTTCTGAGTTTGCAAAAGGATAATTGCAGTCCGGGCCACTTTATATGGCTTGAACAATAATAAAAGTCCCGCTCTTACAGGCGGGATTTTTATTTCCCACCTGCTTACATCTTTTCTTTTTAATTTTAAACTATGGGCGATGAGTCAAAAAAATACAGGCTTGACAAAACAGTTTTCCAGGCAATGAGTGTGGAAGAGGCAGATGATTATATGAGAGACTACAAAAACTATCACTGGAAAGAACGCCTGAAGGTTTCATTTTTTTTAACCAGCCTTGCTTATGGGTTTGATGTAAACAATCCTCCAAAAATGGATAAAACAATTTTCAGCACATCCAAACAATCCTGATGGGAGATATTTTTCAAGACGATTTTCGGGATTTCATCCAGGCGTTGAACGATCAACAGGTATCTTATATTCTTGTTGGAGGCTTTGCAGTTATACTGCATGGTCATGCAAGGGTTACAGGTGATCTTGACATATGGGTAGAACAAACAGAAGAAAACTACCACAGATTATTAAAGGCTTTCAGGCAATTTCATATGCCTGTTTTTGACATGACAAAAGAAAATTTTCTTCATCATGAAAATTGGGATGTATTCAAATTTGGGAGAAAGCCTGTTGCCATTGATATTATGACGAAAGTAAAGGGGCTCAACTTTAAGGAATGCTATGACCTGTCAACTTTTTTTGAAGATCAGGAACTAAAAGTCAGAACACTGCATTTGAATCATTTATTGGAAGCAAAAAGAAAGCCGGAAGGTTAAAAGACCTTGATGATATACAGCAGTTGATGAAAAAATAGATACTTCTATTTAAAAATGAATCCCGGCATGATGTGGGATTCTTATTATATCTGCAACCAAATACCTCCTCAAAAAGCGACTTCACTTTTTTTGAAACTATAAGCAGCCCTTTTACTGATTCTACTCATTTTTATTAACGAACGGTAGTTATATTTTTAACAGTTATTATTTATCTGATCCCTTGAAAGAAAAAATTCGATTGCTTCACATTTAAAATTTGTTGTATGATAGCAACACAATCCCAAAGTTTAGAAAAATTCATGGAGCTGGTTGTAAGACGTAACCCTGCTCAGGCCGAGTATCAACAGGCAGTACTTGAAGTAGTTCGTTCTGTTCTCCCTTACATTGAAGAACACCCCGAATATCAAAAAGCCAACATTCTTGAACGTATGATTGAACCCGAAAGGGCTGTTATTTTCCGTGTACCCTGGATGGATGATCAGGGCAACTACAGGGTAAACCGTGGTTACAGGGTTCAAATGAACAACGCTATCGGACCCTATAAAGGTGGTTTGCGTTTTCATCCAAATGTTACACTGAGTATTTTAAAATTCCTTGCGTTTGAACAGGTGTTTAAAAACTCACTTACAACATTGCCAATGGGTGGTGGCAAGGGCGGTTCTGATTTTGACCCCAAAGGAAAATCAGATGCAGAAGTAATGCGCTTCTGTCAGAGTTTTATGACTGAGCTGCACCGTTACATTGGTAATGATACCGACATCCCTGCTGGTGATATTGGTGTAGGTGCAAGAGAAATTGGTTACCTGTTTGGACAATATAAACGCCTTACAAATGAATTTACGGGTGTGCTAACGGGCAAAGGATATGCCTATGGCGGCAGTCTTATCCGCCCCGAGGCTACCGGTTACGGTTTGTTATTCTTTGTTGAAGAAATGCTTGAAACAATTGGCGAAAAAATGAAGAATAAAAAAGTAGTTGTTTCGGGTAGCGGTAATGTTTCACAATATGCAATTGAAAAAGTAATTGCTCTGGGCGGTATTCCTTTGACAGCTTCAGACAGTGATGGGTTTATTTATGATCCTGATGGCATCACACACGAAAAACTGGAATTCATCCTTGAATTGAAAAATGAAAAGCGTGGCCGCATATCAGAGTATGCAGATAAATATGGAGTACCTTATTATGCCAATGAAAAACCTTGGAAAATTCCCTGCGATATTGCGCTGCCCTGTGCAGTTCAAAACGAACTGGACGAAAAGATGCAAAACTGCTGGTGAAAAATGGTTGTAAGATGGTAGCAGAAGGTGCCAATATGCCAACCACTCCTGAAGCAATTGAAGTGCTGCAGGAAAATGGCATTCTCTATGCTCCCGGTAAAGCAGCCAATGCTGGTGGTGTTGCAACTTCTGGTCTTGAAATGTCACAAAACTCTATTCGCCTGTCATGGACAAGAGAAGAAGTTGAAAATAAGCTCCGCACTATCATGAAAAATATTCATGAACAATGTGTGAAGTATGGGAAAAAAGAAGATGGCACTGTTGACTATGTAAAAGGTGCAAATATTGCAGGCTTTGTACGTGTTGCTGATGCAATGCTTGCCGAAGGTCATGTGTAATAATCAGTTTCATCAATACTGTTATCTCTTACTTAAAAAACTGCCGGATAATTCCGGCAGTTTTTTTATAAATCATCACACATAAAAAAGATCAATTTTTCTTACCACTTATACAATCTTTTAATGCAGAAAAAAGCAATGCTTAACTTTAAAAAGCAAAAACTGAATTATGAGAAAAGTTACATTTCTTTCCATTCTGATTTTCACCGCATTGATATCTGCCGCACAGCAAACACAAAAGCCTCCCCTCCACGGTAAACAATGGATGGCCATTACCGGTAAGCCATTGGCTGCAACAGCAGGATCAATGGTGTTTCAGAAAGGAGGAAATGCAGTTGATGCTGCCTGTGCTATGCTGGCCGCCACCTGCACCATGTGGGATGTATTAAGCTGGGGAGGTGAAACACAGGCACTCATCTATAATCCTAAAACAGGAAAAGTAATCGGCATAAATGCATTGGGCGTTGCGCCAACCGGCGCAACAGCCGAATTTTATAAAAGCAAAGGATACAATTTTCCACCTGAGTATGGCCCATTGGCTGCAGTAACACCCGGTACGGTTGGCGGGCTTTGTTTGATGCTCTCGAATTATGGCACAATGAGTTTAAAGGAAGTGCTGGCTCCATGTATGCAGTTAGCAGCTGGTTATCCAATAGACGGACAAACAGCCAACAGTATGGAACGTGGTAAAACATTGATTAAACAATGGCCCTACAGTAAAAAAGTTTTTCTAACTCATTTAGGTGAAAAAAGAGAAGCCCCTGAGCCAGGAGAAATATTTATTCAGAAAGATTTACTGGAAACGCTCACCAAAATGGTAGAAGCCGAACAGCAGGCATTGAAAAAAGGGAAGAGCAGGAAAGATGCAATTATGGCTGCTTATGACCGCTTTTATAAAGGAGATATTGCACAGGAGTTTGTACGTGGCTGCCAGGAACAGGGAGGATTAATCACCATGCAGGATCTTGCCAACTGGAAGCCCATTGAAGAAGAACCCATGCATGTGAATTACAAAGGAATTGAAGTGTATAAATTATCACAATGGACACAGGGACCAATGCTGTTACAAAGTCTCAACATCCTTGAAAATTTTGACCTCAAAACAATGGGTTATAACAGTACAAGATATATTCACACATTGTATCAAACAATGAATATGACTTTTGCTGACCGTGATTTTTATTATGGTGATACTTACTTCCCTCCATCAGAACCCATGCAGGGATTGCTGAATAAAGATTATGCAAAGCAACGGGCAAGAATGATTTCAATGGAACGGAACATGCCAAATATTGGCCCTGGCGATCCATACCCGTTTGAAGGAAAAACAAATCCGTTCATGGATGTATTAAAGAAAAGAGGATTCACATTCGATACAACAAATAACAATCGTCCCGGTTTTATGCCAGTGCATGATGCAAGAAATGAAGCTGTAGCTGCAGTTGACGCAGATTACATGGATCGCCTGTGGAGAGGAACAACTTCTGTTGAAGCAGCTGATGCAGAAGGTTGGATTGTTTCCATTACACCTTCCGGTGGATGGTTACCTGCAACCATTGCCGGGAATACAGGTGTTGGTATGAGTCAGCGTGGACAAAGTTTTGTGTTAGATCCAGCACTCAATCCTTTTAATGTAATTGAACCGGGCAAACGTCCAAGAGTTACTTTAACGCCGACGCTAGCATTAAAAGATGGCAAACCATTTTTATCATTTGCTGTACAGGGTGGCGATACACAGGAGCAAAACCTGTTACAGTTCTTTTTAAACATTGTTGAGTTTGGTATGACGGTGCAGGAAGCATGCGAAGCAGCCA
The DNA here is from genome assembly GCA_016713085.1 of Chitinophagaceae bacterium. Lineage (NCBI taxonomy): Bacteria > Pseudomonadati > Bacteroidota > Chitinophagia > Chitinophagales > Chitinophagaceae > Chitinophagaceae bacterium. Next base: position 637,209 of record JADJPV010000001.1, read on the forward strand.
ATATCAACAGTAACCAGTTATGGTTATCGCTTGGTGGAACAAAAAATGGAAGAAAGAAAACCAAGAGCGGGCAGTTTATGGCTGCATGATAATACTCCTGAATGGGTAAGAAAAGAATTACGACAGATGGGTTATACATTAACATTTGATGACCGGACAAGTGGCCCCATCAATGCCATTTATTTCGACTGGAAACACAACAGTTTCTGGGGAGGCAGCAGTAATCATGGTGAAGATTATGGAATCGGTTGGTAAAAACAGAATATGCATTCTTATCTCATTCCACTTATAAAATCGTTTGAGCTAAATGCCAATGCTGTTAATGCAGAAGGCATGAAAGCATATATGCTGAACCAGTTTGATTATTATGGTTTAAAAACTCCTTTGCGACGCAAACTGAGTAAAGAATATTTTAAACAATCACTTCCTCCATTTATTGATGTTGAAGAAATTGTAAAAGACTGCTGGCAACACCCCAGCCGTGAAATGCAATCTATTGCTGTTGAGTTGCTGGCGTGTTATAAAAAAGAATGGAAGAAGGATACGATTCAGATCATTGAGTACATCCTTATACACAAAAGCTGGTGGGACAGTGTAGATCATGCAGCTACTGATCTTACAGGACCTTACTTCAAATTATTTCCTGAGCAGGTTGAAAAAGTTACCGGCAGGTGGAACAGGTCATCAAACATCTGGCTGCAGCGGAGCAGCATTATGTTTCAGAAAGCTTATAAGAAAGAAACAGACAAAGAACTATTGACAAAACACATTCTTCATCTGGCTGTCTCAAAGGAATTCTTTGTACAAAAAGCAATAGGATGGGCATTGAGGGAATATTCAAAAACAAATCCCGGCTGGGTAAAGAGTTTTGTGCAAAAAAATTCCCTTTCACCGCTAAGCAAAAGGGAAGCATTAAAAAGAATAGTGAATGATGAATAATTTACTGCTTACTGAATTGTGAATGAAGCCGCTTGCCGTTTACCGGATCATATAACTCAATAAAATAAGAGCCTGTCTTCAAATTTCTGATATTTAAACGGCTGTTCGAAGGAATTGCGTTCCCCGAAATTGTCAGTTTCCCTTCGCTATTATAAATTCTGTACAGATAATTACCATTGTCAGGTGGTGCATTAAATTGTATAAAATCAGTTGTTGGATTTGGAAAAATTTTTACTGTGTTTGCTGCCATACTTACGGGGCGGATCATTTTAATATCACTGTACATTACACTCTGATCTGCACTGACAGCTTTTATCCTGTAATACAATTTCACCCCATTCGTTGAAATTTTATCTTTAAAATAATAAGCAGCTGCTGAACTTTCATCAGCACTTATTACTGATCCAATTGTTCTGAATGTCCCTGATTCTTCCCTCCGTTCAATTTCATAATGATGAATCTTGTCAATATTATCGACCTGCCATTCAACTGAAATGTATTCGCTTTTTTGTATAACATTTAACTGTTCAAATTTCGCTGAAAGAACACCATTGATTGGATTGATAAATCCAAGGCTGTTATCAGTAATAGGAAGCGGGTTTAAATTACCTGAGTTGCAGCTGCTGCCACTTTGATCAAATGGCTGATACGGGCTGCTGCCTGAATGATCAATTACAACTGCTATTTCTTTTTTTGCATCACTTAATGTTTGATTCAGATCAGAAATAAACTGTGCGATAAAATTCGGCGTATTAAAACCATAACTGCCAGCTGTAGTTAACCCGTAATCAGCAGGATAATACCCGGGCTTGAATTTAAAATACAAATCAAACGCAACCCGGTAAGTATTGCCGGGTATCGTCCAGAGATTGCCACATAAAGTTGTTGAACGGTTGATGTAATTCTTTCTCAATATTTTTGAACCGGAAAGACGTGTGCCGTCATCATAAGGTGCAGCATGATCAGGATCAAACATTCCACTGAGTGATGTGAGATAAGTAATATCATTCAATCCCGAAGATTCATTACTTCCATTATAAAAGTAAGACTTGAATCCATCATAAGACAATACGGTTTCATTGAACTGATATCCAATACGCATCGCAGCAATTTCGCAGTTCGTTGCACTGTTTGAATTATTGCGGATAGCAATACGTACTTTAATCCGTTCAGTCGTATTATCCCAAATCACATTTCCTAAAACGCTCACCTGCTGAGCAAACGAAAACTGGAGGTATAACACCGTCACCAGTAACAAGAGTAACTTTCTAATCATATAGAAACGTTTAAATTGTTAACTGGTTTCCGTAGGTGGAGGAAGATTAAAGGGGAGCTTTCCAGGGAGTTTGGTACTAAGGAGAAATCGTATTATAAAAGTACATCGAAGAATATCTGATTGCAAGTGTTTCCAGATATATTTTAATGGAATAAGCAACGGGTTTTTACGCTGACATCTGCCTTATTAAACCCTTTCAATTGACATGATAATGAAGGTATTGAGCTACTTTATGAACTTCGCAGAGAACCTCTTCCCCGATTGCGGATGAAATGCTTCAATAAAATAAGAGCCATTTTCAGATCACCAATCATGATTTTTTTCTGTGAGGCACTGATTGTTTTTGTTTTCACCATCCGGCCAACAATATTATAAAAGCGGAAAATATAGCTGCCTTTGGCTCGTGGAAGTTGCAGTGTAATAAAATCCGATCCGTTTTTATATTCAACATCTGCCAAACCATCGCCGGTAGATTTAAGATCAAGCGGCATCACTTCACTGAACATTTCTGTTCCATTCATATTAACAGCTTTGATCCTGTAAAACAAATGCAAATCACGAACGGTAATTTTGTCCTTGTATTTGTACTGCTTTGTTTCTTCGTTATTATCTGAAAGAATAAAAGCAATTGTGCTGTAACTGCCGTTAATATCCATCCGTTCAATTTCATAATGATCAACCGATACATTATCCTTTACTTTCCATTGCAGTAATACAAATGTGCTGTTATCAGCAGCCGTAGCTTCTTCAATACTGTTATTCACAGTTGCTGACTGACCTTCAGCAAAATTCAGGGAAATAAAAAAAAACACAAGCATCAGTAACAGGAAGAACTTATTGCTCATACAACCGGCAACCTGAAGCCGGAACTTATTATGCATTGAAGTTGAAAAAAGGGAAGTCATCTTTTTAGTGTGGTAAAATTAATCCTGCAACGGGACTGCACAAGTACACTGAAGAAAATGGGGAAAAGTAAAAATAGCTGTTACCCTGATGCAACTGTTTTCATTTCACATCAAACCACACTTTTTTTGAATCATTCCAGTTGCCGTTATAATTAATGGTAATTTCTTCCCCGGCATCAATGAAACGTACTGTTTTTACATACATGCTTGCATCATCAAAATCCATAAAATATTCGCTGTTGCTTTCGTATGAATGGTTATACACCGGCACCCACCCCAACGCCATTGCACATTGTTTTTTTTCAGCGCCCCATTCAAAAATATAATCGTGGAGTAAAGTTTGGTCAAGCAATTTCCGTTCATCGGCTGTCATTACAAGTACGGGTGCAATTTCAATAATCGTACCTGCATCAATTTTTTCATGCGTAAAAACGCCCCTGCCCTTTTCCTCTGTTTCGGCAATAAATAAACTGTTTAATAACATGATGAAGTTTTGATATGACGATTTCCTCTTTCAATCAAAGAAACTAACTTTATCCAAATTGCAGAAATATATGAGTCTTGAACTGGAACAGGAACTGTCGTTGAAGGAACAGTTTGAAGCTTTGATGATAAGAGGTGACAAACTGGAAATACAGGAATTTCTCAACAATCAGAATATCAGCGAAGTTGCTGAACTGGTTGATGAGTTCCCTGATTATGAAAGCCAGATACTGGCCAGTATGAGTGTACACCGTGCAGTAAGTGTGTTCAAGATCCTTGATCTGCCCACACAAAAACAGATCATTAAAGAACTTCCCCCTTTTAAAACTGCGGAACTTCTCAATGAATTACCAGCGGATGACCGTACATCCTTCCTGGAAGAATTGCCCAGCAATGTGGTAAGAGAATTGATTAAACTGCTGAACCCCGAAGAAAGGAAAATTACACTTTCTCTGTTGGGATATCCTGAGAATAGTATTGGCCGTTTGATGACACCAGACTACGTGTACATTTATCCGCATGATACGGTTGCAGATGTGTTTGATACCATCCGCAAATATGGAAAAGACAGTGAAACCATCAACGTGTTGTATATCATTAACGATAAAGGAGAATTACTTGATGATATGCGGATCAGGGATGTAATCCTCGCCTCTCCTGATAAGAAAGTGGAGGAGTTAATGGATGGAAGATTCATAGCACTCAATGCATACGATGACCAGGAAACAGCCAATGAATCGTTTAAAATGAATAACCGTGTGGCTCTGCCCGTTGTAAGTAAAACCAATAAGCTGCTTGGCATTGTTACCATTGATGATGTACTGTGGGTTGCCAATGAAGAGTTTAGTGAAGACATGCAGAAGATGGGTGGTACTGAAGCATTGGATGAACCTTATATTGAAACACCCATTTTTAAACTATTTAAAAAACGTGTTGTATGGCTCATTATTTTATTTTTTGGCGAGCTGATGACTATTACTGCCATGCAGGGCTATGAAGATGAAATTGCAAAAGTTGTAATCCTTGCTACTTTTATTCCGCTGATCATTTCAAGCGGAGGCAACAGTGGTTCACAGGCATCAACACTTATTATCCAGGCAATGGCCTTAGGCGAAATAACGATTGCTGATTGGTGGCGGATTATGCGGCGTGAATTAATTTCAGGTTTGTTGCTGGGTACATCGCTTTGTTTACTTGCATTTTCAGTCATTGCTGTATGGCATTTCTTTACTGATACGTTTGGCGGACATGCAGCCCTGATTGGTCTCACAGTTGGCTGCTCCTTAATAGGAATTGTGATTTGGGGAACGCTGATGGGCTCAATGCTGCCGCTGATTTTGAAAAAATTTGGTGCTGATCCTGCCGCATCATCAACTCCATTTGTTGCCACTCTTGTTGATGTTACGGGATTAATGATTTACTTTTCAATGGCCTATTTGTTCCTGCATGGGGTTTTATTATAAAAACAGGGCTTTTGGCTGCAAAACAATAAGAAAGTCTGCTTTCTTTCCATTCATCCAAAATAAGCCATCCCAAGATGCTTTTTCTTACTTTTGAACGATGGAAGTGAACATTGAGCTGATTGACAAGCTGAGCAACCTGGCAAGGCTGGAAATTAAACCGGAGGAAAAAGACCGTCTGCGGAGCGATATGCAGCAAATGATTGGCTTTATTGAAAAACTGCAGGAGCTTGATACAACCGGAATTGAACCGCTGATGCATCTTACAGAAGAGATCAATATATTGCGGGCGGATGAAGTGAAGGGTTCTGTTTCAAGAGAAGAAGGTTTGCAGAATGCAGCATTGAAAAATGAAGCATTTTTTATGGTACCTAAAGTGATTAAAAATAATCTGAATACATTTTACTTATGAGTTCTGTTATCCACCTCGAAGATTTGCGAAAAAGTTATTACCTCGGCAAACAGGAACTTCCTGTTTTAAAAGGGATTAACATGGACATTTATAAAAGTGAGTTTGTTGCACTGATGGGACCATCCGGTTCAGGAAAAAGCACCTTGATGAATATCCTTGGCTGTCTTGACACGCTCACCGATGGAAAATATGTACTCAATGGAAATGATGTAAGCAAGATGAATGATAATGACCTGGCTGAAATCCGGAATAAAGAAATAGGATTTGTGTTTCAGCAATTCAACCTGCTGCCCCGCTTGTCTGCATTGGAAAATGTGGCACTTCCGTTGATTTATGCAGGTGTTCCTAAAAAGAACGGAATGAACGTGCAATGGAAATGCTTAATAAAGTAAGCCTTGCAGACCGCTCACATCACAAATCAAATGAATTAAGCGGTGGACAGATTCAGCGTGTGGCCATTGCACGTGCACTGGTAAATAACCCGTCAATTATTTTAGCAGATGAACCAACCGGTAATCTCGATTCAAAAACATCCGTTGAAATCATGAACCTGATTTCTGATATTCATCAGCTTGGCAATACCGTTGTACTGGTTACGCATGAAGAAGATATTGCCCGCTATGCCAAACGTGTTGTAAGGTTGAGAGATGGTGTGGTTGAAAGTGATCACCTGAGAGAAGAACTGGCCCTCCATTCATAAAAACCGATTCATCTTTTTCAATAGAATGTGGAGAGTTTGTGACTCTCCTTTTTTTATTCAAACATTTTCGCTGCTACTTTTGTTACTGTCTACTTAAACAAGCATCATGGCATTAAAAATTTATACCAAAACAGGTGACCTTGGCAAAACCAGTTTAATAGGTGGAACAAAAGTTCCCAAAAGCCATATCCGTATTGAAACATACGGCACTGTTGATGAGCTCAATTCCTATATTGGCTTGGTGAGTGATCATGTGGCAGATATACATACCAAGGTTATTCTGAAAGAAGTGCAGGATCGATTGTTTACGGTTGGTTCATCACTCGCCTGTGATCCTGACAAAGAACCCAAAATGAAAATTCCTGATTTGAAAGAGAGCGATATTAAACTGCTGGAAAAAGAAATTGATAAAATGAGTGATGCCATTCCTGCCATGAAATCATTCATACTTCCCGGCGGACATGTTTCTGTAAGCACCATTCATGTGGCACGTTGTGTTTGCCGCCGTTGCGAACGCTTATGCGTACATATGCAGCAGGAAGGAATGTTTGTGGATGCTTTAGTAATAAAATACATCAACCGTTTAAGTGACTTCTTATTTGTACTTGCCCGCTATACAGGTCATCAGTTGGGTGTTGAAGAATTACCTTGGAAGCCGAGAGTGTAAGAAAGCCCCAATCCCCTAAAGGGGTACAAATGCACAGTTTTATTTTCTGTTGCAGTTAAATTGTTTAAACTAAAATTACTTTGAGTATTGCCTTACTCCCCTTTAGGGGTTGGGGGTAAAATTCTTCCATCCTTCATATGCACCGTTCTGTCACACTGAGCAGCTAACTCTTCATTATGTGTTACAATCAAAAATGTTTGATTAAACTGTTTGCGCAGATCAAAGAATAACTGATGTAATTCCCTTGCATGTGTACTGTCGAGATTACCTGTTGGCTCATCGGCCATGATGATATCAGGATTATTGATCAACGCTCTTGCAACAGCAACACGCTGCTGTTCACCACCTGAAAGTTCAGATGGTTTATTCTCCATACGGTTTTCTAACCCCAATAATTTCAACAATTCTTTTGCCCTGTCTTCCACCTCTTTTTTCTTTCTGCTTCCTAACCAGCCGGGAATGCAAACATTCTCCAATGCAGTAAATTCAGGCAGTAAATGATGAAACTGGAATACAAAACCGATATGCCTGTTACGGAAGCTGGCAAGCTGACTTCCCCGCAAATTGTTTACCTGTGTATTATTCAGCCAAACTTCACCTGCATCTGGTTCATCGAGTGTTCCAAGAATATGCAGTAAAGTGCTTTTGCCGGCACCGCTGCTGCCAACCAAACTGACGATTTCACCCCTGGCTATCTGCAAATCCACTCCCTTCAGCACTTCCAGGCTGCCGTATCGTTTGCTGATCTGTTTACAAGTAAGCATTTTTTTTGTTCTCCGTTTTACAAACCTAAGATATTGAAACGTAGCTGAAAGCAAGTGAATAAAATTCCCTTCCCCCTGTTATTAACACTCTTAACAAAGCAGATTTGGTTATTTCCGCAGGAAAGTTACTTTTGCGCAAATTAAAGGGAAATACCTTATGTTCTGGACACTCGAATTAGCCTCATATCTTGAAGACGCTCCCTGGCCTGCAACCAAGGATGAATTGATTGATTATTCTATCCGCAGTGGTGCTCCCATTGAAGTGGTGGAGAATCTCCAGGAGCTCGAAGATGAAGGTGAACTTTATGAAAGTATTGATGATATCTGGCCGGATTATCCGAGCCAGGAAGATTTCTTCTTTAATGAAGATGAATATTAACACAGCCACCCGCTGTTGCAACATGCAAAAAATTATAAACCCCGAACAATGATTCGGGGTTTAATTTTTTATACCGTTAATTCAATCCTGTTTTTCTCCGGATCAAGTATTATACTTTCGTAATAACCATCACCGATATATCTCGGACCATCCAATACTTCAAATCCATCCTGTAAAAATTGTGCAGTCAGTGTATCTACTTTTTCTTTACTGCCCAATGCAATAGCAAAGTGAATCAATCCTGTAAACTGATCATACACATTATCTTTCGTTTCAGGAACAGCAGGCATCTGCATCAGCTCTAAACGTGGGCCTCCTGCAAATGATAAAAAATAAGATTGAAATTGTTTGGAGCTGTTGATATATTTATCATTCGCTGTTGCCTGGAAGTATCTGCAATAAAAATCTTTCATTGCCTCCAGGTCTTTTACCCAAACAGCTAAATGTTCAATCTTCATTCCTGTTTCTTAAAGCTCAGTTTGAAATAAAGCAGTACGAGCGACAATAAAAAGATGAAGCCATTGCATAACACAACCGGCAGCAGCAATGGGCTATTGAAGATGCCGTAAATCAACGACACAACTGTACTGGTGGTTACAATTAAGATTGTGTAAGTACTTAAATCACCTACACTTCTGCTCTGCCAGGCTTTGTACACCTGCGGAATAAATGTAATGCTGCTGAGAAAAGAACCTAACAGTCCTACGGCTTCTACCCAATTCATAGCACAGATTTAGTTTGTAATTGAAAGATTGAATAAAGGTCACCTTATACATCGTACTTCATACATCGTACTTCATACATCAACTTATTTCTCCATTTGCTCAATCACATCCATTGTTACACCGGTAAAGCTGAAACCGCCATCGTGGAAGAGATTCTGCATGGTTACCATTCTGGTAAGATCGCTGAACATTACTGCAACATAGTTGGCACAGTCTTCTGAACTGGCATTTCCTAAAGGGCTCATCTTTTCAGCATAGCTGATAAACCCATCAAATCCTTTTACTCCGCTTCCGGCAGTTGTTCTTGTTGGTGATTGAGAAATGGTATTGACCCTTACTTTCTTTTTTACCGCATAATGATAGCCGAAGCTGCGGGTAATACTTTAAAGCAATGCCTTTGCATCTGCCATTTCGTTATAATCGGGGAATACACGTTGTGCTGCGATATAGGTTAACGCTACCACACTGCCCCACTCGTTCATTGCATCCAGATCCCAAGCAGTGCGTAATACACGGTGCAGGCTGATAGCAGAAATATCATTGGTTTTCTGGTTCCACTCATAGTTCATTTCTGTGTAATGCTTTCCTTTCCGCACATTAATCCCCATCCCGATAGAATGAAGCACAAAATCAATCTTGCCGCCGAAGTGGGCCATAGATTGTTCAAAAAGATCCTTCAATTCATCCATATTGGTAACATCAGCACCAATTACGGGCGCATTTCCACAGGCTTCTGCCAGTTTATTGATTTCACCCATACGTAAAGCCACCGGGGCATTGGATAATACAATCTGTGCACCTTCTTCATAACACTTTAAAGCAGTTTTCCAGGCAATTGATTTCTCGTCTAATGCACCGAAGATGATCCCTTTTTTCCCTTTCAATAACTGATGACTCATATCGTTGATTTTGCCCAAATGTAAGGAAGATGGCTGAAATGAAACAACAGCAGCATACAACATGCATTCGTTTGCGTATTTAGCCTCTGTAACCCATACTTTGAACGAAGAACTTCAATACTTTTGCAGCCTACTAAAATCCCCACTCAGTGAACAAGCAATCGACAGAACAGATCAAAGCGGCCTTTACACAGAGATTTTCAACTGAACCCTTCCTGTATTTTTCTCCGGGCCGTATTAATATCATTGGCGAACATATTGATTATAATGACGGATTTGTGATGCCTGCCGCCATTGATAAAGGAGTTTATTATGCAGTAGCCCCCAATAACAGCAATACACTCAATTTCTACAGCGTTGATTTTAATGAATCACTGAGTATTGACATAGCTGATATCAAAGCCCGGACTAACTGGGAAAATTATGTACTGAGTGTAGTGAATCAATTTATCAAAGCAGGAAAAACAATCGGCGGGTTTGATTGTGTACTGGGTGGAGATATTCCAAGAGGATCAGGCATGTCTTCTTCTGCTGCAGTGGAAGGGGGAATGGCATTTGCTCTCAATGAAATTTTCGAGTGCGGTTTCAACAGAAAGGAACTTGCTTTACTCAACCAACGTGCCGAACATGATTACCCCAATGTAAAATGCGGCATCATGGATCAGTTTGCCAACATGAATGGGAAGAAAGATTCGGTGATCCTGCTTGATTGCAGATCAATTGAACATCAATATTTCCCATTAGTACTTGATGGATATTCTCTTGTTCTCATTAATACAAAAGTGCATCACTCACTGGCATCATCGGCTTACAATAAAAGAAGAAGCCAGTGCGAAGAAGGTTTGATGCTGATGCGTGCCAATAGTCCGGTAAAATCATTTCGTGATGTTTCCAAATGGGAAAACCTGCTTGGTTATAAAGAAACAATGGGTGAAGAAGTATATAACCGCTGTTTATATGTGGTGCAGGAAATCGACCGTACTCAACAGGCTGCAAAACTGTTGCAGCAGCACGATCTGAAAGGATTGGGCAAACTGATGTTTGCAACACACGAAGGATTAAGTAAACTGTATGAGGTTAGTTGTAAAGAACTTGATTTCTTAGTTGAACAGGCAAAGAAAAACAGTTCAGTAATTGGTTCCAGATTAATGGGTGGTGGCTTTGGAGGCTGTACTATTAACATTGTTGCCAATGATGCAGTTGAATCTTTCATCAACGAAACACTTGTTGCTTATAAAGCTCAATTCGGCATTGATGGTGAAGCGTATGTTGTGCAGACGGATGATGGGGTGAGAAGAATTGGTTGATGTACTTCAACTTTGGCAAAGTTTGCCGCAAGTACTACTGCGCCAAACTGATATTCACCTGCAATCCTGCTCTTGTATTTACAACAGGTGGTGGTGTAGCAATATAACCTACTACCCTGTTCTGTTCAAAGAACAAACGCAAACGGATCCTGTTGTTGAGTACATAATCAACCGATGGGCTGATGGTTAATACTTTTTGTCCGCCGGTAGGAATGGTATTCCGCTGATCTAAAATATTATTGGAAGTAGCGTTATCACGGTAAGTTAAATCAAAACGGAAACTCAGATCATTCTCCAGTGTTTTGGAATCCTTCTTCATAAATGGAATCTTAAACGGCATCTTTAATCCACGTTTGCGCCAGCCTGCACCTACTGTAATATCAATGCTGCGTACTTCACTCACCTGGAAATCAATCAAACTTAAACTGATGGTTCTGCTTCTGCCATAATCTACTTTAAAGTTGAGCTGATTGGTTAACTGCACATCAATACCAATCAATGGTGCAAAACGTTCGCTGATGGTAATGTTGGGAACAAGGAAGTAAGGCACAAAATTATTCGATACTGTATCAATGAACGAAGGAAAGCCCAATCCCATCTGATCAGCATACAATAAAGCTGAAGTAAAATTATTCATACTCAGGCTGCTGTTGTAACCATGAGTAATAGTAAAGTTGGTAAAGATTTTTTCCAGCCCCGGTATTCTTGACAATCCACTATAGGTTAACCGCCAGTTTGGTTTTGGTATATACTTTTTAAACGGATTATCACTGACACGTTTATTACTTTCATCAATTAATCCCACTTTTTCAGGGTCTTGATTCGTGTACGCAGCAATGAATACAGGAATCAGCACATCCTGTGAATATTTGCCATAACCTTTATAATAATCACCATACACCTGGTTGAGTACGTATGGATTTGCTTCTCCCAAACGTTTCGACAATATTTTTCTATTCTCTTCAAACTGCAGGAATGATTGACCCGGTGTTGTTGCAGAATATTTTCTGAACATGGTTTGATAAGAGATAAATGTTATTTCAAAACCACCATTCGCCATCGGGCTCAGGTGCCCGAACTTGCCACTACCAACTGTATCCTTAAACAGCTGTGAATGATTTTTACTGAAAGAACGGCTCAGGTTCAAATCAATGGTAAAGTCACGGATAGGTTCAACAGTAGCTTCCAGTTTCAACTCCTGCCGATAGCTCTGAGTAAAGAGGAAATTGAAGTTGGTATCGTTTGTGATCCATCCATTCTTAGCTGCATTATCAAGCCATTCATCAGTTGGTTGCCGCCCGAATACATAACCCATACTTGGTGCACGGGTTCGCCAGTTTTGCACAACATATTTCGGACTGTCAACATAACCAGGTATTCTTGAGTTGTACGTTTCGTTATAATTGATGTTGATGTTCTTGATTGATGTCAGTAATCTTCCGACAACTTTTGCAACAGCACTTGGTTCATACTGAATGCCTTTATCTTTTTTCGCTTCAAGCCTGTTTAACCTGCGGAAAAGTTTGGCAATATATTTTTTGCTTTTACCAACCGTATCTTTTGGATTGAATTTTATATTGGGTGATGCCAAAGCAGGCTGTTTATTCGGATCAGCCTGTGTTTCCAATGACCGCAGGAATCTTGACTTCTGGTACAACCTTGAAAAATCGAGCTGACCTGTAAATACTTTTGCCTGTGAATTTTCAATGGTATTACCGAGGTTCACTGCGAGTCTTGATGCACCAATCCAGTTATACGTTGTTGAATAATTAAATCTTGCTGTAGTCCAGTCAAGCGCAGGAATTTTTGCCAATGGCAAATTATAGGAAGCATTGGCTGATTGACGGTAGATAACATTCCTTCCGCCTTTTAAGAAATTACGGCGGATAGAATCTTTCTTCTCTTTTGTATTCAAACGTCCGGTTGGTTCATCAACCCTCGCATTATTGGTTGCACTAAAATCAATGTTGATGGAACGTGTTAAATCCCAGCGCATGTTATACACACGATCAAATACAAAATACTTATCATAGGTTTCAGGAATCTTAAACGGACTTGGTGCTACGCCGGGTATGGTTACCTCTCTTGCACGTGCTGCACCAAACTGCCTGTTCACATCAGCCCTGAAACTTAATAAGCTCGGACGATAATTAATGTTGAAGTCTTTAATGATATTCCACCACGGGCTGCGGTACTTGATCAGTTTTTTAAACGGCTCAAAATATTTTGGCTGAGGCGCATACGCATATCCCACTCCACCATAATGTTTTTCAATAACATCACTTTCAATTAACGGATTCCGTTTTTCTGTTTTTGTGTAAGAATAACTTACGTCGAAGTTTGAGATATCATAAATTTTTGCCGGCTTGCCATTGGTTTTATTCTTCCGCATGTTAGTGACATTTACAGAAGTAATGGCTGCAAAATCCTGCGAAATATTTTTAACCGAATCTTTATTGTTAGAGCTTTTTATTTTGTCTTTCAGTTTCACATCCTGGTCGTATGGATCATACTCAGGGTTCATTGTTGTTTGAGAATAGCTTGCATAAAAAGGAATATCAATGCCTGCTTTCTTTGGTAACAGTTTACCTAACTGCAGACTGGCAGCTACATCAAACTGGTAGAAGTATTCACGGCTGCGTTCATTTACTCTCTGTTCAATGGTGCCAAACCCTGCTGTGCGTGCAGAACCTGAAACAGAAATAGTTCCAAGATCAGCTATCTGAATATCTAATCTTCCTGTTCCTGCCCATCCTCCTTTTTCATCAAGGCCGCTTAAACGTAATTCATTAATCCACACTTCTGCACAAACACTTTGTGTAGCATCGTTCTTATTATTTTCAACACCAACTAAAAATCCTTTTACTTCACCAAGATTTGGATTACCCATTACACTCCATCGCACACCATTACCCCTGTCTTCAGAAAAAACAGTTGCAACCGAACCGCTGCGGCGTAATTTAAATCGTACCAGTTCCTGCAGATCAACATCAAACTGGTTTGCTCCCGGCCACTGAGCACTTGTTGTATCATCTACACCCGGTCTTGGATAATAACCCCACTTGGTTGCCTTCAACGGCATACGTACTTCATAGTAGTTATTAATGAAATCAGTACCAAAACGAATCACGGCAAGAATTTCACCATCTTTTAAAATGTCAACTTTACCGCTTGACTCTGCATGCATAAACATCCGTACACGTTTGTACTGACGCAGATCAAGATTGGTTGATTTGAATACTGCACGGCTGTCACCATCCTGCAAATCGCAAAGCTGCATACTCAGTGAAGCTTCGTTCTGCAATAAATTAATACCATTATTACTCAGCTGCGATACACGTTCAATACCCTGTGGTGTAACATAATTTACAGGAGTACGTTTATCATTTTCTTCCAGGTTCACTGCTGTAACATTGAAGCCTGTGGTTGCAAGATTTTGTAATGGCTTGTATTGTCCTGTTGTATCAAGTGCATACTGATACGAACGCCACATATTACGAACCAGTTCCAGTTTACCAAAGCGTACAACAAGACTGTCTTCAAATCCTGTCATGAACATACGCATGAAACGGATTGATTTGAAATCGGGGATATTTCCCACTTTCTGTTCGTATTGTTTAATCGGTATGCGGAAGAGATACCAGGTTTCTTTTCTTGAATTACCATCAGCCAGTTTCACATCCACTTCTCTTTTATCAGCAATATAATTCTGCCCCACCTGCATTAATGGATCAGCTTTTGGTCTTAACTCAAGGTGATACTGGAAATATTCTTCCACTTCATTCAATGTGTTATCCCTGTTGAGATCTTCATTATCAGGATATAAAGTAGAAGCCGATGTATAAGCAACATTGTTGCTTGCTACAGGACTATTGCCCTGCGGATTATTGAATTTTTTATAGCGTTGTAAGATGCCGGTATTATCGCCCTGGCCTTCCCTGAAATGCTGATAGTTATCACTGCTTGGATCATTGAATAAAGATTGATAAGCAGCACCCGTACCAACAATGTTCCTGATATCAGTAAGGAACGGTGAATACATTCTCTGTTCTGATGTATCTGTTCTTCCATCGAAACCAACATCCTGCTGTGAACGTTCTTCAACAATATTACTGAAGGCCTGTGCAATCTGAATTGGATTGCGTGGCACTCTTGCCCAGTTACTGCTGTCTTCTCTTGCAGGTGTTTGTATAGTGCTTAATCCGTTTTCATAAAAACGGCGGCCGTCTTTTAAAATATCTTCAGAAATATTTCCAAGGTTGAAATACATCTGTCCGCCGGTACTTGTTGAATTTAAAATGAACGGATCCTGCACCCACATTTCAATGAACTCAATATTGTTTGTTTCAAAATCAATTTGATCGATAGCACGCATAATACCGCCCCACCTGTTCTTTGGATTTAGTAAGCGTCCGTTTGATGGATTAACACTTCCGTTCCTTGCATCAAAATTATAAGGTCCTCTTTCTGTTGGATAGAAAGACATATCAAAAGTGATCAATTGATTTTGTCCGAGATCAGGAGTTGCCTGCGGAAATACTTCCTGTCGGCTTACAAAACGAACACGTGGATCGGATAATTCTGTTAAGTTATTTCCCAATGGATTGTTTGGATCACGACGTTGCTGCAATACCGGTTCAATATTATACCAGGCTGTTTTTGCTCGGTTGTATCCGTATTGCAAATCATTACTCAAACCTGCTTCCGGAAATAATTCAACCCCAAAACGATCTCTTGACTGGTAAGGAGTTGAAGCCAGTGTCCATGCAATGAACGGAAAACGAAGATCAATACCATTACGTGTTCCTTCAAAATCATCAATGTATACTAAACCTCCGCCATTCTTTTCCGGACGGATTTGCTTGGCAGTGCTGGGAATAATTTTTGCTCCTTCACCATAAAAATTAATGTTAGACGCCTGTCGTGTTGAGTAAAAAGGTAATGCATCCACCCATTTGGTTAATCGTTTCCAGTCGCTGTTATAATTCACATCAGCACCAATCATGGTATTTCGGATCGGATCATCACCATAATTCATTTTAGTAAAAAAGGGGCGTTCGCCCAAACGCATCACTGCTCCGCCAATCGTTAATTGTTTTGTCTGACGTTCAATGGCACGATATTCCAAACGCAGGGCCATGAAGTTGCGGTTCTGCATTCCGAATGTGGCATTGTTTTCAAACCCAACATTAATGGGCACGCCGGAATTGATAATTGCCTGGTTGATAATTTTTACTGTTCCTAAATTATAATCAACTGTGTAATCAACATTCTCTCTTAATATTTGTCCGCCTGCTGTTACTGAAACAGAACCCTGCGGCACATTGAATGCACCCTAACGGAATATCGCCACCACCACCTGCACTGCGTGATGCACCTTTAAATACAAAACGGTTTAACTGGGGTGATTGCTGTGCCAGCCATTTAATTGAATCGTATAATGGATAGAATAAATATTTCTGACGGAGAGCAATTGAATCAGCACCACGAAAAATATAATTCAAATCTTTACCAAATGGTTCAAGTAAAGGAAAAATCACACGGCTCATTTGTGAATTGACTGTATAACCTTCTACAAAATCAAACACACCATCGGGCTGCGGATCGTTCTGATTATTTAAACGGTCAAGATTTACCAGTTCAATAATTGGTCTTCCTTTTTCTTCCCCTTCAGGAATATATCTTTTTTCACCACCACCCGGTTCCTGGTAAAGAATGTTGAGTTTAAAATCTTTGCGTTCCAACTGACCAAAGCCAACTGAATAAACGTTCTTCATCATCAGATCCCAAATGGGCAGCAAAGGACGTTGCGATGTTGCTTTCAGCATTTTCAAGAACAGTACTTTCTGTGTACCACTGTTGTTTACTGCTGTATCAGGTGTTACATCATTGGAGAATTCACCTACTGTAAAAATTTTACCATTAACACTGTACTGAAATGCCACACCCAATACTTCATCGGGTTGTAACACTGTATTCAATGAAATAAAACCAATCTGCGGATTGAAATAATATTCTTCGGGTTTTAATTTGCGTGCAAATGTGCGTTCAAAATCCTGCACTGCTGTTAAACCAAAACTGGTGAGGCGGTTAGTTACTAATGATGCATCTCTTGTTGCCGGGTCATTAATGATCCGCTGATATAAATCATTGGCACTGTTCTGCGGCAGATCAGAACCGGTTAAAGGATTTACATTGGGATTATTTGGCTGATATTCACCCAAATCCATCAAGGCAACAATATTTCTGTTTTCTGTAGTTGATCCCGTTCTGTTGGTAACCCATACTTCCATGCGGAGAATTTGTACGGGTGTAATAACAGAAGGAATATTCTTCATGTTCTTGTTATAGTTATTCTTAAAGTACTGGGCTAACAGGAAGTGACGGTTTTCTTCATACTCATCTGCCTTTACAACAAACTGCTGCAAGCCTGATCCGCCAGCCATCTGCACCTGCTGCTTATTGGAATTTTGATTGGCTAATACAGTAGTGATATATAATTTGCCAAACTGTAATTCTGTTTTCAAACCAAACAATGCAGAAGCGCCGGGCATTAATGATCCCTTTGCAGGAAAGGAAATATTACCGGCTTCAATCCGTTTGATGATGGCATCGGTATTACCGCTGTAATCAAGCTTCAGCTGATTTTCAAACTGGAAATTCGCCAGCGTATTGTACGTAACGGGGAAATTGAGTTTATCACCAATCTTGGCATTCAAACCAAAATTGGCATTCATATCAAAATCAAATCCTCCATTTTTTCTGGCACGTTCCGGAAGAGTTGGGTTTTTAATATTCTGTCCGAGATAACCGGCAGTTAAGGTTACATCACCCTGTGGTTTTATTTCAACTTTTGGAATACCGGTGTTACTGAATAGGCGGTTAAAGAAACTTGGCCGCACCTGCAACTTGGGATCAAGAATTTTTCTGTTGAGGTTAAGTGTTGTATTTAATCTGCGTTGAAAATAATCCCGTTCATCCTGGCGGGTTTTGTAAGCCACCATTTCATCGAAGGTGAGATAGGTTGGTTTGCGGTACCAGCTTCGCCCTATTTTTTCATAGATATAATATCGTTTGGTTGCAGGATCATATGCAATGGAATCTGTGATATTCGATGGACGCTGCAGATCAAACGTATTGCGGTTGGGATAATTAAACGCATCTCCCCTGCGGTCGGTAAGCGGAAAACGCAAACTGGTATCAATTGACGGAACAGTATCTTTTGAAGATGGATTCAATGCAGGTACACCTCCGTAGCTCAACATGGATATGCATGTAAGCACAAGTGTTAACAGGGCGGTACTACCATGTATGGTACGTTGCATCAGCGTCAATTCTCTAAGCGAGTGGCTTTTGTTACAGGTTTACAAACATTTCAATGCAGCTTTAATCAGCTCCTGCACCTGGTCAAACGCCGTATTCGTTTGACGGGCTTTTTTAATAGCCGATTCGGCCGCATTCCTTGCAATACCTAAAGCAGTCATAGCAGTTAACGCATCCTGCTCTAAAGTATTGTGAGTCAGTGTAGAAATATTCCCATCTGCTGTAGTTTTCGAAATTTTATCACGCAGCTCCAGCACAATTCGTTGGGCGGTCTTTTTTCCTTTTCCTTTCACACTTTCCAGCAGGCCTTCATTGCCCGACAAAATTGCCCTCACAACTTCTTCTGACTGAAGAGAAGAAAGCATCATTCTGGCAGTTGAAGCTCCTACTCCGCTAACGCTGAGCAGTTGCAGAAAAACTTCTTTTTCAACCTTTTCGAAGAATCCGTACAGAATATGGGCATCCTCCCTCACCAGTAAATGAGTAAACAATGTTCCTTCCTGCAAATGCTGAATTTTCCCGTAAGTATTGAGACTAACCTGCACTTCATAGCCAACGCCGTGAACGTCAACATGAACTACTGTTGGAGTTTTGAGTGTAAAGGTTCCTTTGAGATACGCAAACATGTGGCGAAAATAGACTTTTTTTCAGCAGACGAAACAGGTGGCTGACAGGTAGTTCCGGGTCTTTAGCCCAAAGAGTTTCTCATTTTGAAAATATCAACTGTAATTATCTAACTTCAATGACTAACAACTGCTTTTCCTGCTTTTCTTATCTTCGTGCGCAATTTTAAAAAGCTCGATCAAAAATAAATACATGAGTCATAAAATAACCGCTGCTATTACGGCTGTTGCCGGATGGGTACCTGAAGACAAACTTACCAATTTCGACCTGGAGAAAATGGTTGACACCAACGATGAGTGGATCCGCACCAGGACCGGTATTTCTGAAAGAAGAATATTAAAAGGTGAAGGACTTGCCACATCAGATATGGTTGCTCCGGCAGTTCTTGATCTCTGCAAAAAGCGTGGAATTGATCCCACCGAAATAGACTGCTTAATTGTGGGAACAGTTACACCAGATATGGTGTTCCCTTCAACTGCAAATATTGTGTGCGATAAAATTGGTGCAACCAACGCATGGGGATTTGATTTAAGTGCTGCCTGCAGTGGTTTTCTTTTTTCTTTAAGTACCGGCGCTTCTTTTATTGAGAGTGGCCGTTACAAAAAGTTGTTGTAGTTGGTGCCGATAAAATGAGTGCCATTATAGATTATACTGATCGTAATACATGTGTTATTTTTGGAGATGGCGCAGCTGCCGTTTTACTTGAGCCCAACGAAGAAGGATATGGTGTACTCGACAGCATTTTACGTACCGATGGTGCGGGCAGAAATTTCTTACACATGAAAGCAGGTGGAAGTTTAAAACCTGCAAGTATGGAAACCGTTGCCAACCGTGAGCATTTTGCTTACCAGGAAGGACAGCAGGTATTCAAGTTTGCAGTAAAAGGAATGGCTGATGTTAGTGCAGAATTATTAGAACGAAACAATTTAACAGGTGATGATATTGCCTGGCTGGTTCCGCATCAGGCGAATCTCCGCATTATTGATGCAACGGCCAACCGTATGGGTTTACCCAAAGAAAAAGTGATGATCAATATTGAAAAATACGGAAACACCACTGCTGCAACTATTCCTCTCTGCTTGTGGGAATGGGAAAGTCAATTAAACAAAGGTGACAATATTGTGCTTGCTGCATTCGGCGGCGGATTTACATGGGGAGCTACCTGGATTAAATGGGCGTATGATGCAAAATAATTTATTCTTTCAAAGAAGATAAAGTTTATTGAAGCGGTTGTGAATGCAACCGCTTTTTTATTTCATCTAAATAAAATTAGAATTCCAGTTTCCATACCTGCCTTTGATAAACATCTCCAGTAACAGTTGTTCCGGCAACGTAAATATTTCCATTAACAGAAATAATAACCGGAGTTGCTATAGATTGATCCAAAACTCCGATTGACCAGACATTTGTAAGTGGATCATAGATGTCGAACTTGTTTTTTGTTTTGCCATTCGATACAAAAAAAAAGACTTTGCCATTCAACAAACCGGAACTAAATGAGGAAAATGAATTCGGTTGAAACAAACAGGAAAAAGATGTGTTTGACGAAATTGGGTCATACATTTCAACTTCATTTGATGCATTTCCTGAAACTACTCCACCAGCCCAAATCATACTTCTTGCGAGCAATCCAGACATACCATACTTAGGTTTACTTAGTTGAGAAATGGACCAAGAATCGGTTGCAGGATCATAAATATCAATTCGTGAAGTCGGAGTTAATGTTGATTTATTTGTAACACCCCCGGCAAAATATAATATACCCTTTACATTGTTTGCTGTAATTAGATAGCGTGGTTGCCCGAAGTTAGTTGTTGTCCATCTTTTGCTTCCGGCATCATATATATCAGCAAAACTACCCCCAACTATTACCAGCTTATTACCGGAAGCTAACGAAGACAATAGACCATCTGCATGAGGCATTTCCATTGTTGACCATGAGTTTGCTGTTGCATCGTAAATATCAATTCGTGATGTTAAACCAACACTACCCGAAGGAAGAATACCAGTGCCCCCCGCAAAAAAAACTTTATTCCCCATTGTAGCAACTGTCATCCCTGATCTTGCCTGACTCAAGCTTGCAGTACTCCAAGAGTTTGTTGTTACATCATAAATATCAACAGTAGCTGAAAAGTTTGGCCCCGGCCCGGTTGGAACAGGAATTCCACCGGCAAAAAGAATTTTATTTCCAACTGCAGCAACTACGCTTACTTTTCTTGGATCATTCAACGTTCCTGTTGGTATAAGTCGTGCATTTACCAATGGTCTGTTACTGTACACCGTATTCACAACAATTGTATCATCATCAGACGCACCTTCATTATCGGTAACCCGTAATCTAAATCCATACGAACCCGGCACAAGCCCGGTAACTGTTGTAACAGCTGAAGCTGGATTAGTTATAAAAGCTGAAGAACTCTCTGCAAATGCTAACGACCATTGATAAGAAACAATCGTTCCATCCTGATCTCTTGACAGATTACCATCTAATGTAATTGAAGAAGGATCCATACTGCAGGTCTGCAGATTATAAGTTACTGTTATATCCTTACCTGGATCTGATACAGGCGATTTATTCGGAGAAATGTTTACTGTTACCTGTATTGTATCGGTCGAAAATAATCCGGCAGCATCTGTAACGGTTAATTCAAACTGGTAAACGCCTTCTGTAAGATTCGATGCCTGTGTTTGGATTCCAACAGGGTCTGCAAAAACAGAAGAAGCCGGACCTGCAATTTTCCTCCATGCATATCCAATTATATTACTGTCGGGATCTGTTGATCCACTACCATCAAGTAACACATTGTTTGCAGGCAATGTAATCACCTGATCTGAACCGGTCTTTGCAACCGGAGGCCGGTTCAATTCAGCAGCAGTATTTATAAAAACATTTATGGTATCTCTTGCAGACAGACCTTCATTATCTGTCACCTTCAATTCAAAACTATATTTTCCTGACTTCAGGTTTTTTATAAGTGTTACAGCAGCAACTGAATCTTTTATTATAAAAGACGGCGGACCTGCAATTTTCGTCCATAGATATTCTGCTATTCTTCCGTCGGGATCAGAGGAGGAACTTCCTTCTAATAAAACACTATCCACAGGTAAAGCGATTGCTTTGTCGGGACCTGTTTTAGCTATTGGCGGCTTATTCCCCTCCCTGCAGTTTTCGCAGGAGTATTCCTGCTTGCACGAAAACAGCGCAACTAAAGTCAAAACAATAAAAATGGTTGTGAAAACTATCCGCCCCTTCATTGCCTAAACATACAATATTATGAAGACGGAAACAAGTGTACTATAAACGACCGCATTACTGTTATCATGTTACTTAAGACTTCGCATATAATGTATAAAATCGGTTTGAGGTATTTCAGTAACTCCCAACTCCCGCATCATTGTTACCAGTTGCCCACGGTGATAAGTTCCATGATTAAATAAATGCTGAACTACCTGCCATATTGCCGAACGAAAAGGCTGGCCTTTGATATTCTTATAGTCAAACTCCCGTTTCAACTCTTCTTCTGTACATTGCTCAGCCCATTGTTTCCAATCGGTTGACTGCTGCAACAATCCATTGATCGCTTCTTTCATGGTTGGATTAAACTGCCTGCTGGGGATCATGATCAGGGTATGTCCTTCCATTCGCTGCCACCACGCACTCTCTGCATACCACATATGCAGAAAAGTTGCATATAAGTTGGGGAAGCTGCTTTTTACAATCTGCTGATGCAGCTGTTCATCCATTTCAAGAATAGCTTCAGTGATAGCTTTGTTGGCCCACAAATTATAAGCAGCGTAATGCGATAACAATTCTTTCATGCAAAATCATTTGCTGAAAATTACAGAAAATTGGTTTTCATTAATAACTATTTTCTGAATGGCAGCAGGAAATGACAGGCAGGAACAGGAGCAACTTTAAGAATGCTTACATTTATCTTTCCAAGACCAAACTTCAACTATGGAATTTTCAACCAGAATTATTCACGAAGACAATGTAAAAGATAAAAGTGGCGCAGTAATGTCACCGATAGTATTATCCACCACTTTTGAAAGAGGAGATGATGGCATCAGTTATCCCGGTGGATATTTTTATTCCCGCTATGATAATCCCAACCGGAATTCACTGGAGCATAAACTGGCCAAAATGGAAGCGGGAACTTCCTGCGTAAGTTTTTCATCAGGTCTTGCAGCAGCAACAGCAGTGTTTCAAAGTTTAAAAAGCGGCGATCATATTATTATCCCTGATGATACTTATTTTTCTATCCGCACAATCCTTGATACTTTGTTCGGCAATTTTGGGTTGACTTATACTCCTGTTGATATGGATGATCTTGCCGCTTTGAAAGCGGCTATTCAATCAAACACCAAACTTATCTGGATGGAGTCACCTTCCAACCCATTAATTAAAGTCACCGATATTGCAGCCGTTGTTGCAATAGCAAAAGCACACAACTGTTTTACCGTTGCTGATAACACATGGGCCACTCCTTTTTATACAAAACCAATTGAACTGGGAGTTGATATTGTTCTTCATTCTACCACAAAATATTTTGGCGGCCACAGCGATCTGTTAGGTGGAGCGTTAATTGTTAAAGAAGACAATGAACGTTTTGAATTTGTAAAAGCTTACCAGAGATTGGGCGGTGCTGTTCCATCACCTTATGATTGCTGGTTACTATGCAGAAGCCTTACAACTTTTGCTGCGAGAATGCCAATTCATTCAGACAATGCAATGAAACTGGCGCTATATCTGGAAAGCAATCCAAAGATAGAAAGAGTGTTATACCCGGGATTGCCATCACACCCGCAACATGAAATTGCAGCAAGACAAATGAAAGGCGGTTTTGGAGGCATGTTATCCATTCTTGTAAAAGGTGAAAGAGATTCAGCATTGAAATTGGCTAATTCTCTAAAGTTATTTACTCATGCCACCAGTTTAGGTGGTGTTGAAAGTTTGATCGAACACCGCAAATCAATTGAAGGTGCATGATCAGCCACACCGGATAACCTATTGAGAATTTCTGTTGGCATTGAAGATGTAAAAGATTTGGTTGAAGATTTTCAACAGACTTTAGCTGCTATCTGACGAACATCATATTTCTAAACTTGAAACCATTTCCCGCTTAATAAATTTTAAACTAATGAAAAAGCTACTTTCATTTATCATTCTCTGCACATTCATGCTAAATGTTGCAACTGCCCAAACCACCGATAAACGTCTTGCAGGCATTGACACATTCATCAACCGTATACTGAGCGAATGGAAAGTTGCCGGTGTAACTGTTGCTGTTGTTGAAAAAAACAAAGTGATCATGACCAAAGGTTATGGTTATAAGGATTATGAAAATAAAACTCCGGTAACAGAAAATACATTGTTTGCAATTGGCAGCTGTACAAAAGCATTTACCTCTTCTTTACTGAGCTTTCCTTTGAAAGATGGCAAACTTGATTTGGATAAACCCGTGAATCAATATTTGCCGGAACTGCGTTTCATCAGTGATGAACTGACAAATACAATTACCACAAGAGATATGATGAGCCACCGCACTGGTCTTCCACGTCATGATCTTGCGTGGTATGGTGCAAAAACAAGCCGTGACAGTCTGCTTTACATCATCCGTTTTTTTGAAACAACCGCTCCGTTGCGCCAGGCATGGCAGTATAATAATTTTATGTTTTTAGCGCAGGGAGTACTGGCACAAAAACTAAGCGGCAAAACATGGGAAGAACTTATCAAAGAAAAATTATTTACCCCGTTGGGTATGACGGCCAGTAATACATCCATCATTGATCTGCAGAAAGCACCTGACTTTTCTTTTGGCTATAATGAGAAAGACGGAAAAATCATGAAGATGAAATTCATGAATATTGATGCATTAGGTCCTGCTGGCTCCATCAACTCTAACGCAAAAGACATGGCCAATTGGGTAATGATGTGGATCAATGCAGGTAAATTCAATGGAAAAGAAATTATTCCTGCATCCTACTACTCTCAGGCTATCAGTTCTCAAATGGTGATCAGTTCCGGTCTTCCATCTAAAGAACAGCCGGATGTATTTTTCAGCAACTATGGAATGGCCTGGTTTCTTGCCAACTACCGTGGACATTACCGTGTAGAGCATGGAGGTAATATTGATGGCTTCAGCAGCAGCACTTCTTTTTTCCCAACTGACAGTATTGGCATTTTTGTTTCTGTTAATCAAAACGGATCACCTGTTCCTTCCATCATCCGCAATACGATTGTTGACAAAATGCTCGGACTGAAATTCAAAGACTGGCACCGCACACAAAAAGTTGCTGTTGATAAAGCAAAAGCAGCTGCCAAAGAAAAACTGAAAGCCGACAGTACGCAGCATAAGTATGGAACAAAACCAACACACTCCATTACAGATTATACAGGGACCTTTACCAATGAAGCATATGGAACTCTGACAATTGAATTGAAAAAAGATTCATTAATCGGGAAGTATAATGCATTAAACTTTAAGATTACTCATTATCATTATGATTACTTCAATTTTATTCCTGTTGCTGATGGTGTGGATGCCAGTGAAGATGATGCAATGAAAGTTTTGTTCAATATCAACATCAAAGGTGAAATCGAATCCTTATCGGTATCTCTTCAGGGCGGGGTAAAAGACATCGTATTCAAAAAGAAAGTTGAAACCATTGATGTAAGCAAAGCTGACCTGGAAAAATATGTTGGCGACTATGAACTCCCCGGCCCGACAGTTGTAAAAGTATACATCAAAGGTGATAAAACATTAATGGTTCTTGTACCGGGCCAGCCTGATTATGAAATGCTGCCTGTTAAAAAAGATGTTTTTAATTTTAAAGTTATCAGTGGCTACAGTGTTCGTTTTGAAAAGAATGATAAGGATGAAATAACAGCATTGTATTTCATTCAGCCAAACGGAACATTTAAAGCAACAAGAAAAAAATAAACAGTCTGACTATGCTGCTTTTAAAAACCGGCCGCATTCATTGCAGCCGGTTTTTTTATGACAGGATGCTAATTCTGTCAGGTATACTTTGGATTACTGCTGCAACTGGTTTATTTTAGCAATAATCGTAAGAAACAAACCACTTGCATGAATACAATTCTCAGAAAAATAATCATCAATAGCACCTTAAAGGATAAGAACAGGGATTCCGGAAAAGAATTCAGCAAATATCAACTGGCAATCGGTCTTCGTGAATTGAAAATAAATTTCCTTCATTTTCTAAAGGATGTTCTGCTTATTACCCTGGGAATTTTTTCTGCTGCGTTTGGCTTCAAAGGTTTCCTGTTAACCAATCATTTTATCGATGGTGGTGCAACCGGCATTTCCCTGCTGATCTCTGCATTAACAAAAATCCCTCCACTTTCTGTTGATTGGAGTAAACATTCCTTTTATTCTGCTGGGTTATAAAGTGGTAAACAGGGCCTTTGCCATTAAAACAGCATTCGCAATTTCCGGTCTTGCATTAGTTGTTGCTACTGTCCATTTCCCCAACATAACCAACGACAATTTACTCGTTGCCATTTTTGGCGGATTTTTTCTTGGTGCAGGAATTGGATTGTCGGTAAGAGGAGGTGCTGTAATCGACGGAACAGAAGTACTGGCTATTTTCTTAAGCCGCAAACTTGGTACAACCATCGGAGACATTATCATTCTAATCAACATCGTTATTTTCTCAACTGCAGCCCATTTTCTTTCCATTGAAATTGCCATGTATTCACTCATCACTTACCTGGCTGCATCTAAAACACTTGACTTCATTATTGAAGGTATTGAAGAATATACCGGTGTTACCATCATCTCCTCACATAATGAAGAAATCAGTCAGATGCTGATCAATACAATCGGCAGAGGCTTTACTGTCTACAGCGGCAAACGTGGATTTGGTAAAAAAGGAGAGGTAACGGATACAGATATTATTTATACTGTTGTAACAAGGCTTGAGCTCAATAAACTAAATACCGAAATTCAGAAAATTGACCCTTATGCATTTGTGGTGATGAGCAGTGTGAAGGATACAAAAGGCGGCATGATTAAGAAGAGACCTTTAAAACATTAATCTGTTTTACCTGCTGGGTTCAATCCTTACATTTGCAGTTCAATTTAATAACCAATCATGTCCATCAATATTCGTCGTGCAGTAAAAGAAGATTGTCCAAGATTACTTGAGTTAGTTAATGAACTGGCTTTGTATGAAAAAGCACCAGAGGAAGTAACTGTTACATTAGATCATTTTATTGAAAGTGGCTTTGGCAGTAATCCTGTATGGTGGGCATTTGTTGCTGAGGAAGATGGATTGGTGCAGGGCTTTGCATTGTATTATATCCGCTACTCTACATGGAAGGGGCAGCGAATGTATTTAGAAGATATTCTTGTAACAGAGCAGGCAAGAGGAAAAGGGCTGGGCAAATTATTGTTCGATCAGCTGATTGAAGAAGCCAAAGAAAAAAATTCACCGGCATCGTTTGGCAGGTGCTGGAATGGAATGAACCTGCGATTAATTTTTATAAAAAGTATAAGGCCAATCTTGATCCGGAATGGATTAACTGCAGTATTAATACCCCTCCAAACCTCCCCTGAAAGGGAGGCTTTTGACTTCCGTATTTTAATCGGCTATTAGCTATATCTCATCAAAACAAAAAATGCAACAGGATAATTCACTGTTGCATTTTTACTTCTATAAATAATTGAAGAGTATCTCAAAGTCCCATTTAGGGGATATAGGGGTGTGTTTTAATTCACCCCATCCACCAGCATTTCTTTATTGATCTTCTGCACCAATCCCTGCAACACTTTACCCGGACCAACTTCAGTAAACTTGCTTGCACCATCGGCAATCATCGCCTGCACACTTTGTGTCCAGCGAACAGCGCCGGTTAACTGATCAATTAAATTTTGTTTGATCTCATCTTTATCCAGCACAGCTTTCGCAACTACATTCTGATAAATGGCACATTGAGCAGTATAGAAACTGGTGCTTTCAATTTTTGCTTTCAACTCTTCACGTGCAGGTTCCATCAACGGACTATGAAATGCTCCTCCAACCGGCAGCACCAATGCTCTTTTTGCACCGGCAGCTTTCATGCGTTCGCAGGCAATATCAATTCCTTTTAAAGAACCGCTGATAACGAGTTGTCCGGGGCAGTTGTAATTAGCCGGTACAACTATTTCGCCTGTTTCATCCTGCACCTGTTTGCAAACCTCTTCTACTTTATCTTCAGCCAAAGCCAATACAGCTGCCATAGTTGAAGGATTTAATTCACATGCTTTCTGCATGGCCTGTGCACGCACACTTACCAGTTGCAAAGCGTCTTCGAAACTTAATACACCATTCGCCACTAATGCACTGAATTCTCCCAGTGAATGACCGGCAACCATGTCGGGTTTTGCTCCTGAGTACATCGAAGGATCAATTGTTCTATAAGCAACCACCGAATGTAAAAACACAGCCGGTTGTGTAACATTTGTCTGTCTTAAATCCTCGTCTGTTCCGGTGAACATGATATCTGATATCCGGAACCCCAATATTTCATTCGCCTGTTCAAACAATCGTTGAGCCGACGCACTTCCTTCATATAAGTTTTTTCCCATTCCGCTGAACTGTGATCCCTGCCCCGGAAATACAAATGCATGTTTCATACTGTAAAATTTATGTGCCAAAAATAAAGAAGTCTGTTACAATAAATGCAACAGACTTCATGAATTAGCTTTTTATCCTTTAATGAAATTTCCCGGAGATCAGCTTCATAAACTCACTTCTCGTCGAGTCTTTCTGAAATTCACCTGAAAAAGCGGAAGTGGTGGTAACAGAATTTTGCTTTTGCACGCCACGCATCATCATACATAAATGCTGCGCTTCAATAACCACTGCAACACCCATCGGGTTAAGGGAATCTTTAATGGCTTCAAGTATTTGTGTAGTCAGTCTTTCCTGCACTTGTAAACGCCTTGCATACACATCCACTACCCTTGCAATTTTACTTAAGCCTGTAATCACTCCATTCGGAATATAGGCAATATGTGCCTTTCCAAAAAAAGGCAGCATATGATGTTCGCACATACTGTACAGCTCAATATCTTTTACAATAATCATCTCACTTACTTCTTCATGAAACCTGGCACTATCAAGAATTGCTTTTGCATCCATCTGGTATCCCTGAGTAAGATACTGCATAGCCTTTGCCATTCGCTCAGGTGTTTTCTGCAAACCTTCACGTTCTGCATCTTCACCTAATAAGCTCAATGCATTCTTGTAATTTTCAATCAGTCCTGAAGTAATATTCTCTTCGTACTGCTCTGTTTTTTTATAAGCCATAAATAATTTGTAGTTTATAGTTTGTTTACCAGCTTCAATTCATTTTTCACCGGCATTGGCGTCGCACTCTTGTACAGTATAAATTCTGCTGATCAATATTGCTGTTCAATTTTCAAATTCACATATTTCCAAATCTCCAAATTAAGCGGGGTATTCCACAAAATTTCTCGGCGTTTCATATAACCTGATCTGTAAATCCTTATCTGCATCAATATGAGGCCGTAGCAAATCATAAATCACAATGGCAATATTCTCTGCAGTTGGATTAAGGTTTTTAAATTCTGCTGTATCCATGTTTAAATTCTTATGATCGAACCGTTCATGTACTTCACGTTTAATTAAATCACTCAATTGTTTCAGATCCATTACATATCCTGTATCTGCATTGGGCACACCGGTTATTTTACCACCAGCTCATAATTGTGCCCATGAAAGTGTGGGATTATTACATTTCCCGAAGACTGCGTCATTCTGTTCAAAGCTCCACGATGGATTATATAAACGATGAGCAGCGTTAAAATGTTCATGCCGGAAAACAGATACTTTCTTTTGCGTCATATATTCTGTAAATAAAATGGCCCGTTTTGCTTTCAACAAAGTCAAATGCGGGTATTTATGTGATATAACAAGGTACGCAGGAAAAGGTTTACTCTCCGTAATATTCTACATAAATGCGGGGAGTTTCGTAGAGCTTCACACAATGTAAAATCACTCCTTCAGGCAAATGAGGAACCAGCTGCTTCCAGATACCAACAGCGAGGTTTTCTGTAGAGCACATTTTATCACGCATAAAATCAACATCCATATTCAGGTTCTTGTGATCGAGCTTTTCAATCACATGAATCTTCATCAGGTTACTCAGCTTTTTTACATCAAATAAAAAGCCAGTGTCTTCATTTACCTTTCCTTTAATGGTGACAAAGAGATCAAAATTGTGTCCATGCCAGTTTTCGTTGGCACAGATTCCGAAAACAGCATCATTCTTTTCCTTACTCCAGGTCGGATTGAAGAGTTTATGAGCCGCATTAAAATGTTCAAGTCTTGTTAAGTAAACCATGCTTCACTTATTAAAATCCCTCACAGCAATTGGGCGGAGGAATTAATGAGGCGCAAAGTTAATAAGATTGAGGCATTTTAGCGGTATTCTGGATTTTGTTTTAATCTTGCTTAAAAATACATATGAACTGCCTTGTAGTATCCGCCACCATTCTTGAAATAAAGCCATTTATTGAACATTGCCGCATCAGTGATAAGCTCAATTATATTGATCTGGAACTTGATTTCCTCATCACAGGAGTCGGCTCAATTAATACAACTTATGCGTTGATGAAACACCTGCAGGTAAAAAAACCAGATGTAATTATTATGGCAGGTATTGCCGGGGCAATGTCAAAAAAATTGAACCTGGGTGATGTAGTTGTAATTAAGGAAGAAGCATTAGCCGATCTGGGTGTGCAGGAAAAGGACGGTTACAAAGATGTGTTTGATCTGAAGTTACTTGCCTCAAATAAATTCCCTTTCACTAAAAAGAAATTGGTTAACTCTTTTTCAACATTGATGGAGCGTACTTTATTACCAACAGTAAATTCCATCACTGTTAACCAGATCACCAGTTCAAAGAAAACTGCCGAACTTTACAGTAAGAAATACAAAGCTGCCATTGAAAATATGGAAGGAGCTGCTTTGCATTTGGTTTGTATAAAAGAAAATATTCCGTTTGTACAGATAAGAAGTATTTCTAATTATGTGGGTGAACGGAATAAAAAGAAATGGGAACTGAAAGAAGCAGTTGAGAATCTGAACAAAAATCTCATCAGGCTGATTGAAAGTTTATAAAATAGTTTGAAATGAAATTGACTCTTGGCTTTTCACCATGTCCTAACGATACATTCATTTTTGATGCCCTGGTGAATCATAAAATAGATACAAAAGGTTTTGAATTTGATGTACAGCTGGAAGAGGTGCAAACCCTGAATGAATGGGCTTTACAGGGCAAATTCGATATTTCAAAAATCAGCTATGGAGTTTATCCGTTGATTACAGATCATTATCATTTATTGAAAAGCGGCGGTGCATTAGGCAAAGGAGTCGGGCCATTGCTGATTGCAAAAACAAAAGATGAAAACTGGAAATCAAACATTGAAAATTATTCCATCGCCGTTCCGGGTAAAAACACAACTGCTCATTTTTTATTTACACAGGCATTTCCGACTGCGAAGAATAAAAAGTTTTTAGTATTTCATGAAATTGAAGAAGCCGTCTTGAGTGGAAAAGTTGATGCAGGTGTTATCATTCATGAAAACCGTTTTACCTATCAGCAAAAAGGATTGGTAAAGCTGATTGATCTTGGTGAATACTGGGAACAAACAACAGGCTATCCAATTCCATTGGGAGGTATTGTTACTCATCAACGGATCGATGCATCAACTCAAGATAAGATTGAACAGCTCATTCGTAAAAGCCTGGAGTATGCATTTGAACATTATCCCACTGTAACTGATTATGTAAAACAGTATTCACAGGAAATGAGTGAAGATGTGATGCGTCAGCATATTGATCTGTATGTAAACAATTATTCACTTGATCTCGGCGAAGATGGGATGAAAGCTGTTGAACAGATAATGAAGATTGCAGCTCTTCATTAAGTGATTTACTTTTTTAATGCTTTGCTGTACACTTCGAGGCAACGTTTTCTTGCCACATCATGCACAACGATTGGTTGTACATAATTAAATCCTTCAAATTCCGGCACCCATTTGCGGATATACTTTAATTCCGGGTCAAACTTCTGCGTTTGCAAATAAGGATTAAAAATGCGGAAATAAGGAGCAGCATCACAACCGCTTCCGGCAGCCCATTGCCAGCCACCATTATTGGCTGCCAGATCAAAGTCTAATAATTTCTGAGCAAAATAGGCTTCACCCCAGCGCCAGTCAATCAGTAAATGTTTGGTGAGAAAAGAAGCAACAATCATGCGTACACGGTTGTGCATAAATCCTGTTTCATTTAATTCACGCATACCTGCATCAACAATAGGATAACCCGTTTGTCCATCGCACCATTTCTGAAACTCGGCTTCATTGTTTCTCCACTCAATTAAATCATACTCTTTTTTGAATGATTGATTTTTTCCAACCTGCGGGAAATGCCAGAGAATCATATGATAAAAATCACGCCAGATCAATTCATTCAAAAAGTTTCATTTAGGTCTTTACAAGCCTTGCAAGTTCACGAATACTGATGGTTCCAAAACGAAGGTGAACGCTCAGCCTGCTTGTTCCGTTGATTGAGGGAATATCTCTTTGCTCTTTATATTTTGTTATAATCTCATCTTTAATTTCAGATGACGGAAAAGGCAATCCTGTGCTTACAAAACACATTTTCTCCAATGAAGGAATGGATTGAGGTGCTTGCTGATAAAATTGATTGAAATGTTTTTCCGTTGGATAACTCTTTAAATAAAAATCATTCAGCTTCGCTTTCCATTTTTTACTGTAAGGAGTAAATACTGTATAAGGTTTACCATCGTCTTTCAACACTTCATTTTTTTCAAAGATCACCTGGTCTTTATATGTATGAAATGAAATGCCTGCATCATTCAATTGTTGCTGAATGGCTGCATCTCTTTCCTGTGCATAAGGTTCATAATCATGATTTGTGAATACCTTACTTATTTGATACTTCTCAGAAAGCTGTTGAAAAACCTCAGAAGGAAATCCATAATATACTTCCATGCTGCTGCCCATTTCCGTAAGTTGTTTCTGTATTTCATTAACAGAATGATGAATAAACTCAACTCTCCTGTCGACTTTATCTTCCAGCTTATCTAGGATGTTTTTATCGAAAATAAAAACAGGAACAACCGGCAACCCTTCTTTCAATGCATAATACAATGCAGCATTATCATGCAATCTTAAATCTCTGCGAAACCAGCAAATGTTGACCTTTTGTTTGGGCATGGTTGTACAACAAAAAGACGGTAAAAAGGTTTACTTAAAAAGAGGAGAAATATGCTGTTGAAAGATTCTGGCAGTTTGTTGACAGGTATACGTCTTATTGCCAAATGATTTCACCCATCTGACCCCATACATTGCATTGCTGAGAAAAACTTCATCCGCATGTAAGATGTCTGTTACTGTATAATCTCCTTCTTCAGTTTTAATTCCTGACTTCTGTAATTCCTGAAGCAAATAACTCCGCATTACACCTGCAACACAGCCTTCTTTTAAATGAGGCGTATGCACAATCTCGTCTTTTGTAAAAAACACATTGGCAATGGTTGCATCACAGATCCGTTTGTGTTGATTCAGGATCAATGCTTCATTCCATTTTTGTTGCTTTGCATGCTGCGCTGCCATTGCATACAGTAAATAGTTATTGCTTTTCAGATTAGAAAAGGCATCACATGATTTCCACCCGTCATCAAACAAACCAATATCCAGCCCATTCTCATTCATTGAAAATTCCTTCTTTTCTAAAGGCCAGCATTGAACAAGGTAGTTGAATGGAGTTGTTGGGCTTTCCCACAAACCACCCTCACCTTTAAATACTTTAATACGAACCCTGGCGGCATCTCTGCATTTATTCTTTGCTGACAGCGAAAGCACTTCCTTTTTCAGCATCTCTTTTGTGAAATGCACAGGCACTGTAAAATAAAGTTGAGGAAGGGAGTGAATCAAACGGCTCCAATGTTCATTCCACAAAGGCAGATCATTATTGTGCAAACGTATGGTTTCAAACAAACCTTCTCCATACCTGAAAGCCCGGCTATCAGGATGAATTACGTTCTCCTCACCGCTGAAAACTTTGCCATTAAGATTAAAACTCAGTTCCATTCAAACAAATTAGAATCGAATATAAACAAAGAGGCGACACTTTTCAGTATCGCCTCTGCAGTTGGTTTCGGGTTACAGCGGTTATCCTTCGATTATATGATTTTTTACAGCATAGAGAATTAATCCTGCAGTTGAACGTGCACCGATCTTTGATTTGAGTTTATCACGGATGGCTTCAACAGTACGGGGACTGAGATCAACTAAATCTGCAATTTCTTTTGTACTCTTTTCTTCACACATCAACCGGAGAATGGTTGTCTCCTTTTCATTCAGCTTCACATCATGACCCATTACAGAATCACCCTGACGTTTCATTTTCAAGCCGTCAATTAAAGCTTTATTGGTAAGTGTGTTGAAGAAATATTCCTGTTCGTAACAAGTCTTAATTGCTTCGTAAATCACTTCACTGTCTGAGTTTTTGGTGAGGTAGGAATTTGCTCCCAGCTCCATCAGCTTAGTGATCATGGTATGCTCATCATGCATCGTAAGCATGATAATTTTGATATCCGGGTAAAGCCGCTTTACTTCAGGCAGAGTGGCAATTCCGTCCATGATGGGCATTTGCACATCAAGTAAAATTACATCAGGCTGAATGGACTTAAGCATGTTTAAGAGGTGCATTCCATTATCTGCCTCAAAAATTACCTGAATATCTTTTTTCATACCCATTGCATTCTTAACCCCTGCACGGTAAAGTACATGGTCGTCAGTAATGGCAACTTTGATGATATCTGTGGATTGTTCGTTTGGTTTCACGGTTTTCATTTCGTACATAGGGTATTATTTTCGGACGTATTAATAAGTATTACAGTTTGCAAATTGACGATTATTCCGCTGTTTTTTATCAGTACTACTACCTGACTTTAAACCTGTGGTTTTTACGTAGTGGTATTTCACTCAATCAGCCGATTCCTCATTCCATACACAATCAGCCCCGCAATTGTCTTTGACCCCACCTTGTTTTTCATGTTTTGCCTGATTGTTTCAATGGTACGTGGGCTCAGAAAAACTTCTTTTGATATTTCCTCTGTTGTTTTGTCTTCAGACAGCAATTTCAATATCTGGAGCTCTTTTTCAGAAAATTTGGTGGTATTGGGATAGTGCTGTTTTACCGTTCTTTTGTAGTTCAGTTTCAACAATACAGCCTGGTTCACCAGTTCGTTGAAATAGAAATCTTCATTCATGCAGGTGAGGATGGCCTCATAAATTTCGTTGGGATCGGTTGTTTTGGTGAGATAGGCATTGGCTCCCATTTCCATCATTTTGCTCACCATTTGCTGATCATCGTACATACTCAGCACAACAATCTTTACTTCTTCGTATTCTTTACGGATCAGTTGCAGGGCATTGATGCCATCCAGTTCGGGCATCCGAATGTCCATCAGTAAAATATCGGGCTTTTTAATAGCAAGTTTATGCATCAAATCCTTACCATCTTCAGCTTCCCATATTAATTTGAGATGAGGTCTTCCGCCGAGGGCCATTTTAATACCGTCACGGAAAATTTTGTGATCGTCTGCAATTGCGAACTTAATTTGAGAATCAACAGACATGGGATATTGTGGTTTTAGGTTATCCGCAAGATACAGTACCCAAATGGATTAACAAAAGGAAATTGGGGGAATTTTGCGAGGCTATTTACGTAAAGCAATATAGGGATTCAGCAGCTTCAATACTGGGGCCAATAAGCATCCTGTTTCTCAGGCAAATGGCTATTCCTCGTGTCCAACCGTTACTATTTAAAAGAAACAAGCATACAGCCGGCATGTTACGAAACCAAATCAGCCCAATACCTGCTGTATAAATTGCTGGTCAGTAACAAATTTTGGTGGTCACCCTGCGATGTAATAACCCCGTTTTCTAGTATATAGATTCTGTCGCAAAAAGATTTTAATACATGTAATCTGTGGGTAATAAAAATGACAGCTATATCTTTCTTGATTTTTTTTAAGATCGACTGAGAAAATTAAAACTGAAAAGACAAGTAAATTAAAACATTTCGTGGCAGTGTATTTGATCTAAAAAAACTTCGTGAAAAATCTGAAACCCGGTACTGCAAAAAATTTAAAGTATTTGTTAAGTTATTTGCAATGAATTTAATTTCAATATTTTTTTTGCTGGGTTTAAAAAGAAAGGTTGAAATTTAAGAACAAAGTCCCCTTATTTGAGTTAATATCTGGCAAATAATAATCACTAACTATAAACATTTTTATCTTTTTATTTGGCATAAAAATATATTTGGCATTGTTTATATAACTGCTCAGTGAAATCACATTCTCAAATGTGCTTTTGCTATTATTAACTGTAAATGAATTTTCAGTTTCAAAATTGAATTTACCTTTAAAAATTGTTTTGAAGAAAATTACTGCCGTGGTTGTATTACTAGTGTTTCTACGTACTAAACCAGGCGATAGAAAATTGTTGTAATAATTAGTAGTATTATTTAATGAAAATTTTAAAGACGATTTAATTTTAGGAATATATTTGTTAATGTACAAATAAATATCCAATATTTTATTATCTACGTTTTCCATTGAAAAGGTAGTGTACAGCAAAGTGTCAGTTATATTGTAAATAGGCAGATAGTCACGACCATTTGTTTGAAAAGTTGCACTTATGCCGTTGTCAAACTGATTATACAAGTCAGATCTGAAATAATTTAAGGTTATTGTATTCGTGTTTCTTAAAGAAAGATCAATTTTATTATTGGTTGCATTTCTAAAATTTTGGATGATAATTTCTGGAAATAAATATTGATCAGTTGTATTTGTACAACTATAGCTATAATTTAAGGATAAGCTAGAAATATTTGTAAGCAAATATTTTAATCTTATTGTTGGCTCAAAGAACAGGTTATTTTTCGAAAGTTCTTTCCCATTGGATTTATTGACCCACTGTTGTTGTAAAAAAGCCAGATTATAGAGAGTTGTTAATTTCAATTTACCAAAATCAAAATTAATTTTTGCACCTTGTGAAAATGATGGTTTCAAATATTTTATATTGTTCACACTTGAAGTAACATTTACATTATTTTCATTATTACTAATATTTGATTCGTATTTGTTTTTATCATAGCTTGCTTTAAAATATATATTATACTTCGTTTTTTTTATAGATCCAAAAAGAGTTGCAGTTAAATGAGTATAGTTTCTTTCAAAATTGCTTATTTGTTTGTCTTTCGTAAAAAGGGTTCTTTTCAAAACAGAGGGATAAACAGTATAAATTTGATCGATCCAGTTTTGTGTTGTTCTCAGTTCAATTTGCAAAGCTTGAGTTTTATTTATACGCTGTGTAAAAGTAGCTAACAGTTTATTGAACCTTTCATTGGAATTGAGATTGGTTTGATAAAGTGGAATAAAATTAGAATTACTTGCCCTGTATGATTTTATTTCTTCTCTTGTATTTGAAAAAGATACCTCCACTAAGGCTTTTGATGAAATTGAATATCTAAAATTTACATCACCTTTTAAAGACTGCGGTTTCTTTTGCCCCGTTGTTCTATCGTTGGTTTTTATAGTGTTGTTTGATACGAAGTATTGATTGTCAAAGTTCTGCTGATTTGAAATTTTATCATTTACGTAATATATATTTCCTTTCAAAGTTATTTTTGGTGCTATTTTAAATAAGGAGTTATAGTTTACAAAAAACTGAGAGTTCATATTGCTATAGTTTTTATCATATTCAACTGGAGAAGATGGCTCATAAATAAATTTTTGTGCGGCATACTTTCTATCTTTTACCTCTTCAATACTAAAATTGTTTCCGTAATAATCAACAGGTGCTTTATTATGCCCGATATTATTATAAGATGCAGTTGAGAAAAACTTTTGTATTTTACCGAGTCCCAGAATGTTAGAATTAATATCAGATGCTAAATCTGCCTTATTACCCTGCATTCCCAACCCTATTTCACTGTTACCGGAAATCTTCAGTTTCGTTTTAGCAACTTTAATATTTAAAGCAACGTTTTCTTCTTTTTCAAGCCCTTTTAGTACATAATTTTCTGAATAATTCTCTATGGCCTGTACTTCTGTTACAATATTTGCATTAATATTCTTTGACCCTAATGTGTAGTTAGCTCCAAACAAATTATCTCCTTCTAACAGAATCGTTTCAATAGGCTTCCCTTTAAATTTTATTTCTCCGCTTTTTTTATTTACTTCAATTCCAGGTAGTTTTTCTAAAATGTCAGCTAATTTTTGCTCCGTTCCATCAGAAAATGCTTTTACCTTATAGATGGTGGTATCGTTTTTAACCTGTATTGGTCTGGATTTTGCAGTTACAATTATTGGTTGTAAGTTTTTTACATTCCTTTTTGAAAGAATACATCGCAAAGTATCTTTTAAAAAATCAGTAAGTTTTACAACTCTATAGTATTCCTCATAACCGGGTGCCGTAATTTCAATTTTTATAGTGTTGCAGCCAACACTTCCCGGAATAATGAAATAACTATTGCGGATTATGTGATAACTACTTAACTTATCATCATTTTTATTACAATAAATTTTTATGTAAGCTATTTCTATACTACTTTTTAATGAATCAGTTAATTTAAGATTTACTTTTTTGTGCTTGTGAAGTAATGGCTTTAGTAAAAAGTAATATTAAGAATAGGTATTTATAATTCACTTTTATTGTTCTTTTAGCAATTCAATTGAGTTATCCTTAAAAGAATAAGTGACGTCCTCATCTTTTTCTTCTGATTGTACTTTTCGTTGCTGATCAGATAGTTTTTTAGAAAGAGCTTCTTATGTTCGATAAATGTTAAAAACTTGATTTTATCATTACTATACGGGTTATTTATAATTTCAGGCTTTAAATTAACAGAGACTTTATAGGCTTCGTATTTATACATCCCATCTTTAGTTGCTGCTTCTAAAATAGTTCCTGGTAATCCGGTTAACTTCCATGGGCCGCTATAGAATGGTAGGCTTTCACAGTAATAAGCTTTGTATTCACGCCCCCTGAACTCACATGTAGCTAATTTGCAGTTATAGCCAAGTATTGTCTTTTGGATTGTATCATATATAATCCATTGAAATTTATCAGTAATGCTATCATCTATAATGTAAAAATCTTTGTTAAAGATAGGCTCGTATTGGTATAGTTTATTGGTTACTTTATTTATATATAAGCCCAAGCTTTTGGTTTTATTTAAAAATATAATGTCAGATCCTAATACTGCCGTATCCTTACTTAAAAACACGCTTGCCTTTCCGTTGTCTTTTAATTTTTTAAAAAAGGTCAAGGAGCCACCCTCTGGTTTGTTTAAAGTAAAGCTATATTCTACTTCTAAATAGCTTACCTGGGCATCGAGAGTGTTGATGGCTACTACAAAATGGCATAGTAAAATTAGTTGATTCATTACGATTATTATTTAGAAACTAAAGCATAGATTCCAAAAGTTTGGAATCTATGCTGATTAAAGTTATGTGTTAATTTAAAAGTATCGATAACCGTCAAAAAACAGCGTATACTGCAGCTATTCGGGCTCTTTCACATGCTCTAGCACCAGCAGTTTCACAACTCGTAAATATCCATCCGGCACATGCTGTTTGAGAAACAGTTTGTTGTCCGTCCATACTGGTAGCAGTGAAAGTACAACAAACATTACAAATAAGTTTTTGCTGCCGAAAAATGGAGTCCGCTTTAATCAATTTTCCCATAATAGAAAAATCTTTGAGTGAAAATTTCCGTTCATCTTCTTTTTTTAATTCATCACTTGCTAAAACGTTAAGTGAACAGTATAGTGCAAGTAAAATAAATACGACCTTTTTCATTTTTTTACATTTTAAGTTGAAGTAATAAATAAGCATAATATTTTATTGCTGAGCAGCATGTAAAGCTGCTTCAGCTTTTTCACAAGCCCGATCCATTGCATTGTCGCTGTTACTTAAAACCAGCCAGAACAAGCTGTAACGCTAATTGTTGCCCCATTTTCTCCCCACGAACCTGTTGCTGTACAGCACTCCCTTCCAAGATTTAATTTTGAAATCTTCAGTTTTGATTTGTTTGGAGTTTTTGCTGCAAAAGATACTGATGCTGTAAAGGCAATTAATGCTAATAACAATGAAATCTTTTTCATTTCTTTTAACTTTAAGTTTTAAACCATTTACTCGTCTTGCGTGTGTTGCGCAGCACACAGGGCATACAGTGTTTTTCCCTCATGGCTGCAAAGCCAATCCTTGTTGCTTAAGTTTGCCAGTGGTTAGCTGCCGGGCATAAGCATTCCCATACGGTTACCAGCCGCAATATGTTCAAAAAGATGTTTCTCATAGATGATAAGAGCTTACTAAACCCTATATTTCAGTTTTTCATTAATTAAGCCTAATTTAAAAAAGGTGTTTTTCCCTAACTAAGCAAAAAGAAACTCAACAAACGAAGCCGGTTATGTAAACGTGTTACTGCCCATTTTCATTTGTTCTTTCAAAACTAATAGCTGCACAAAACAATACAATGGGAAAAACCTCAGCATTTAAACGTTTTTTTCCCGCTGTAAAAAGGAAAAAGATCAGTTACTTGTGGAAAATTAAGAACCATAGGTTTCATGAAATCACAATTACCTTACAGAAAAAATTACAGGGGATTATATGGGACTAATCATTGATTTTTTTTGTATTACTGTTTTAATAACAGGCCTCTTAAGGATAAAAGACACCTACAGACTTTGGCCTATGTTAGTTTTTTTAACAGCATCTGAAATAACGAATATTGCTTTGTATATTCCTCTCCCGCCAAATACTTCCAGACACATTTATATGAGTTTTATCATTGTTGAAGCAGGATGTTTTGTGATTTTTTTTAAGGACATTTTAAAATTGAAGCAATTTTTATTTATAGTTGCTTGTGCTTTATTATTATTGTTTGTTTTTATCAATATCAGAAGCCGTGATATTGCTTTTACCACTTTCGTTAGAGTATCACCTCCTATTCTTATCGTTTTTGGATGTACATTTTACTTTTTTAATTTATTGCGAGAGACTTATTCTGGTAGTCCGGCAAAGTCTCCTCATTTTTGGATTGTAGCAGGTGCAAGCTTGCACTTCTTGTTAAGTTTCCCATCATCATTTTTTAATCAAATATTGATAGACCGATATTTACTATTAGAAACTATAAGTAGTATTACAACTGAGTTTTCATATTTGATCCTGTACTTATGCATTTTTAAAGCTTTTTTATGCAAGACCAGCAATTAAGAATAACCATTTTCTATATTTTTACATTAGTGTTTCTTATACTGATGGTGTCAGTTGTGGCATTATTGCTGTATGCTTACAGAAAAAAAACAGGCATTGCACTTTGAAAAAGAAAACATGCTCAAAGCTGAACATGAAACACAGCTTATCGCCAGCCGTATGGAAATTCATGAGTCAACCTTAACCGAAATATCCCGTGAAATTCACGACAATATCAATCTCTCACTTACCCTTGCCAAACTACAGCTCACTACAATTGCATGGAATGATACTGAACAAGGTAAATTCATAGTTGGTTCCTGTGCCGACCTTATCGGGAAAACTATCGATGAACTGAGTAATCTTTCAAGAAGTCTTAATGCAGATATGATTGCATCGCAGGGCCTGCTCAATGCCCTCGAAGCAGAAATCGAAAGAATTAACCGTTCGGCAAAAATCAATATAGTCATGCATGTTTTTGGGGAAACTAAATTTCTTGAATCGCAAAAGGAACTGATCCTTTTCCGCATCATACAGGAAGCCCTTCAAAATATTATCAAGCATGCCTGTGCAGGTGTTGTTCAGTTTCACCTTTACTTTCAGGAGAAAGAGCTGCTGATCAGTATTGCTGATGATGGTATTGGCTATAACGTACAGCAGCCAAAACATCATGGAGCTGGTATAACCAATATGCAGGCAAGGGTGGCAGCCTTAAATGGCAGTTTCGGTATAGAAGGCATGCAGAATAAGGGAACAACTATTACTATTAAAATTCCGTATACAAGTAATGACAGATGAACAACAGAAAATAAAAGTACTTATAGCAGACGACCATATACTGCTTCGTAATGCACTTGCCGGCTTAATTGATCAATTTCAGACATGTGCTGTGATTTTTCAGGCCTGTAACGGATTGGAAGTAATGCGATGTCTTAAAAGCGGTAATATCCCTGATATCATCCTGCTTGATTTAAATATGCCCGAAATGGATGGGTTTGAAACAGCAGAGCAATTGCAGCTTCAATTCCCTGCTGTAAAAGTGATGGCCGTAACTATGTATGATTCTGAGCTTTCTCTGATCCGTTTATTGCAGTTTGGGGTTAAGGGATTTTTGCGAAAAGATATTCAGCCGACAGAACTGAAAACTGCCATTGAAACATTGTACAGGGATGGGTATTATCATTCCAATTATCTTGGTAGCAAACTTTCCGGGTTGTTTATAAAGGGAAAGGACAATAAACGCAAAATTGACGAAGCCCTTTTACAGGAACACGAATTGCTTTTTCTTCGGTATACCTCAACAGATAAAACCTATAAGGAGATTGCCCTGGAAATGGACCTAAGTCCCCGTGCTATTGATAGTTTAAGAGACCAGCTTTTTGTAAAATTAGATGTTAAAAGCAGGGTGGGACTGGCAATCTATGCTGTCAAAAATGGAATTGTAAGATTTTAACCCGTTATGTTTTTACGGTTTTTCTGATAAAACCCAGACTCCGGATTGAGGGGAGATGACCTTTTTTTGAAAATCAGTTTCATTTTCTACAGGAAACGGCTTGTTTGCTTTGGAGTTTTTCAATACTTTTATTCTGCAATGTTTTACTGGTTTGTATTTCATTTTTAAAAATACTATGCTTCCGGGTTTCTTCAGATTATCCTACTTCCAAGCCATTGAGGAAATTTACTAAGTGTTTTCACTTATTAACATTTTCTGCACAAGGGGCTTCTACTTGGTCATTTTACTTTCAAATTCTCGTGAAACTTCTTATTACTACTTAGTAATTTTACGTATTTTAAATCGTAATATTGCCTAAGTCTTTTTACTTATTTAACTATATTTTACCTGTAATTCATTTTTTATCAATTAGTTACCAATGTTTTCAACAGTCTCCTTAAAATGTGCCTATTGCCTATCCTTCATATTTTGTAAAAATTAGCACATTAAATACAACTTCTAAAACCTACAACTATGCAAAAAGAATTACAACAAAAAACCCAGATCGAGGAAATAGGAAGACATATTGGCTTTGAGGCTGGAGAGGAAATGGTAAAAAGATTTTTCGACAAAAACCCGGAAGAGGCTTTCGCTAACATTCTGGGAAAAAATCTTTTTGCAAAAATACTAGCACAACCAGGATGCGTTGGTATCGCAATTGTACCTGGATATAACAGCGCTGGAATTCGTCAGTCTGTTTTAGTAGGTGTAGATGCAAACAGAAAACCGATTCTTGAATATACAGTAGTAACAGCTACAGGTGAGATGCTTCTTGAAGAAGGCATGATTGGTGATGATGGTGCTGTAGTTCACGACGGATGGGGAGCGGCTAAGTAATTTTTGACTGCTTATTGGAAGTTCCTATATTTGACTCAAACCGTCAGATATAGGAATTTTTTTATTATTAAACGACTTGCGAGGAATAACGATGTTATTGCCTGTTATCATGTACTTTTCGTCGAAGAGTAACAGGAAGGTATTGTATAAACGGATATTGCTGTTCTATTTTTTATACAGCATTTTTAATGAGCTCTTAAATAATTTTTCGTATTCAAGATATCCTGATCTTTATTTCTGGAACGGCGTTTTTTTTGCTATCCTGAAAATATTTCTCATTTGTTTTAT
The DNA here is from genome assembly GCA_016713085.1 of Chitinophagaceae bacterium. Lineage (NCBI taxonomy): Bacteria > Pseudomonadati > Bacteroidota > Chitinophagia > Chitinophagales > Chitinophagaceae > Chitinophagaceae bacterium. The sequence continues at coordinate 681,016 of JADJPV010000001.1, forward strand.
TTTTAATAGCATTTCACCATCGCCTTTACTAAAAAGATTAACGATTATCGGTTTCTTTTTGTATTTATCATTTTTACTGATTCTTTCAATTTTCTTTAATAACACAAGCGACTATAATAAAATACCCTCTTCTGTACAAGGAATTATTTTACTTATCCTCTCAATAACTTTCTTTTACGAAAAATGAAAGCTCCTGATACGTTATTCATTTATTCATTGCCTGAGTTTTGGTATGTAGTTGCAATATTTATTTACTCTTCAGGAACGTTTTTCATATATGTATTTGCAGAGTTTTGGCTTGAAAACGAATCTAACATAGATGACTATACTGTTATTCATTCATTTATCTCCATTTTGACCAATATTACTATAGGATATTCAATGTGGAAACAAAGTAAAGAAAAACAACTAACCTCATTGAAAGCTAACATCTTATAACAACCGCTTTAACCCATGTTTTTTTACAAACCCAAAATTCTGCAAATACTACTTATGTTGTATACTTTGGTACATTCGGCATGCTGCTTCTTGCAGTAAGCCTTATTGTTTTTATAGTCTTTCACCAGCGTAAAGTGATTTACTTCCAGTTACGCATGAAAAAATGCAGGATGATCAGCAACAAATGATGCTGCAGGCTTCCATACAGAGCCAGGAAGAAGAACGCCAGCGTATTGCAGCCGATCTGCACGATGATGCAGGACCTCTTTTAGCTACCGTACGGCTTTACCTCAATGAAGGTCTTATTCACCAGGACCAGGGCACTCAATTGCAAAGTATTTACAACGCCAAGCAGATAATTGATGATACCATACAGCTGATTCGCAATATGTCGCATAACCTGATTCCACCCACATTAAAGAACTTTGGGCTGGAAAGCGCCGTTAATGACATGTTTCAGAAAATCAACGGCAGTGGCTCCATCAGTGCCAGTGCCCGTTTTCATGATTATAAAAGACGGTTAAAGCTGGAATATGAGTTATCAATTTTCAGGGTTCTTCAGGAATTGGTTAATAATACACTCAAACACAGCCACTCAAGCTTTATTCATTTAACCCAAAACAAAACAGATCAGTATATTTATATACGCATGCATCATGATGGGGAAGGTTTAACCCAGACTGAATATGAAAAGCTGAGGGATACCCCAAAGGGTATGGGGTTAAAGAATATTTTCAGCCGGGTTAAAATTTTAAACTCTAAAATTCTGTTTGAGAAAGACTCATCCAACACATATTATAAAGTAACTATAGAGATTCCTGTTGAGGCGATGGTATGATTGCCGAAAAAGTTTAACTTTAAATCCAAATCTTATGAGCCAGATAAAAGTAGCAATAGCATATGACCACCAGATATTCAGGAAAGGTGTTATCCTTTCCCTAAGGTCGTACACCAACATCAAGTTTGTACTGGAAGCCGAAAACGGAGAGGAGTTACTGGCAGGTTTAGCTGAGGCACAGCCAGACGTCATTCTGATGGATCTCCGGATGCCTGGGAAAGATGGCATTGAGACCACCAAGGCTGTGAGTAAACAGTTTCCACATATGCATGTGCTGGTACTTACCATGTATGAAGACGAACGCTTTGTAACTCACCTGATGGAGAACGGGGCAAATGGTTACCTGCTCAAAAGCTCTGACCCTGCAGAAATAAAAAAAGCAATTCTTGAAGTATATACAAAGGGTTATTATCTCAACAACTTTGTAAACCGCATTCTGCTTAAAAAATCGCATACCAAAGCAAAGGCAATTCCAACTCTTAACAGCGAAATTCAGATTTCAGACAAAGAAAAGCAGGTGATCAGGCTTTTGTGTATGGAGTATACTGCCCAGGAAATTGCGAAAGAAATGGAAATAAGCCCCCGTACGGTTGAGGCAATTAAAGACCGTTTAATGGAACGTTTCGGAGTTAAGAATTCCGTAGGGCTTGTTTTCTTTGCTATGAAAAACTCATTGATTGATTAACCGAGTTCTGTTTGTATATGATCGTAAAGCAATGATTCGTTAAAGGAATTAAGCATATACTTTGCAAGTTTCGGATTTATTGTACTCAGCTTTTCCAGATCTTTTATACCCAGTTCATGAGCTGCTCTTATTCCATCAGCATTGTTTCCAAGTTCAATAATTGTGTTTTCATCTCTGTTGTGCCTGTCTTCAGGAAGATCCTTAAAATCGTCTAATAACAAAATAGGTCTTGCAAGAGAATACCAGTAAGGCAAAAAGTTTTCAACCCATTCATCCGTTAATTCAAGATCAACAAGTGTAAATAAAAAGGCATCTGAACGGGCCAATGCTTTATGCTTTGTTTCAAATTTAAAATACAGGGGATTTTCACCGGAAAGGACACGATTTAACTCATTAGCCAACTTTTCCTGTTTCAAAAGAGGTTTCCAGAGTTGTTTGCAATTTTTCAAAAATTGTGGAAATGAAATTTCCTGTTTTCGTATCTTTTTAACTGGTCAAATCCATTTTCCATTAATGATACATGATCATTATTTAACAGCAACTCCAACGGCACCCCTGATTTATGAATCAGATCAAATGCAAGAGGTATGGTTAAAAAACCAAATCCACCAGAAATATAAATCCGCTTCTTTCCCCAAAATAGATTGTTTACCGGTACAGGTCTTTCATTGGCAAAGTAATCTGCAATTCTACTGTTGACGCCCATAAGGTCTTGCAATTTTCTTGAAGTTATTACCATTAGGTCTGTTTTTAAGTGAGTCTGTTCCTTTGTTCAAATTTTGATTACGTCTGCTGATATCGGAAGAAACGGAGTCTGTTATTACTTTCAGCAAATCAGGACGCTTTAAATAAAAATTATAACTTCTGCTGAATTCATTCCTGGTTGTATTGTGCAGTTGAAATATCCTCAGAAAGTAAGATGCATCTTCAGCAGGTAACTTTAACGATGTGTCTTTCAGAATTCGTTCATTGTTCAAAACATCAGCAACCAGAATATCAGTAAGTACTGCCTGCATCTTTTTGGGCGATAATACTCCTTCAGGGATATTGTTTTTATCGGAGCAGGAAATCATTAGAAGAATGCTGCAGTATAAAAAAATCAGGTTCCTCATTTCAACTCCTGTTTATACTTATTCGAATTACTTACATCCAGGCGGCTTAAAATTTCTACCGCTTTTGATTTCTCCGGGATCCCGGCTTTCTTAAACAAATTGATCAGTTCATCAGCTTTACCAAGCATAAAAAACTGAATAATCATCAGGTTCGGGTTTTCCCTGTTAAGATTATCAAGATAAATCAGCGCATTCATAATTTCAGAACGTGCCATATTCTCATCCTCATACATCACATCTAAACCCTTGCGGTAATAATTGATGTATACATCATGGATAACAGCATACCGGTTGTTCATGAGATTTTCTGCAAGCCAATACCTGTTCCGGTTATTATTTTCAAATGACTTCCATCCAGATATCTTAGTTGCATCAGGAGCATTGTTTACAATGTTTAATGCCTTTTGAAAAAATGGATCCCCGCCTTTTGATGAAAATGAGTCATAATCGAAACCCAGGATTATATATGCGTAATAGGCCATAACAGCTGTAAGATTTGAAACCATCGGATCATTTCCTGAAATGCGGTTTTCATTGAATTCCATCGCCTGCGATTCGATATACTTAAAGTCAAAATTCGGATCCTGGAAATTAATTAAAGGCGAAACATAAGTTGTTGAATAAACAGGTCTTGCTGCCTGAATGGTAATGCTGCCGGCATACACATTTGGCTCTGTCATTTCCCTTAAATTAATCAGTATTTGGCAGTTGATTTTTTCGTTTGGTTTGAAAACATCATTTGTCCATTTACGGTTATTCAGAAAATTGGTGAGGGATGATTCGAGTGTGCGAAAAATTTTTCTGTCGACAGTTGAAGGTATTTGATTATCAACGACCCTTACCCGGGCATTTAATTCCTGTGCATGGCTGAACTGAAGACCTATTGAAAACAATAAAATAAGTGCAGATTTAATCATTCATTACCTTTTTTAGTGTTTCAATAATATCTGTTGCCACCTCAGCTTTACTCTTTAGTGAAAACGAATATTCATTCCCTTTCTTATCAAAAATGTTGATTTTATTCGTATTCCCTCCAAACCCTGCACCTTCATCATTCAGTGAGTTCAATACAATCATATCTGCATTTTTCGCTTTCATTTTTCCAATGGCATACTCTTTTTCATTGTTCGTTTCCAAAGCAAACCCAACTACCCACTGTTTCGCTTTTTTTACAGTTCCAAGACTGCCTAAAATATCTTTTGTTTTTTTCAGTTCAATCTGAAAAGTTGTTTCTGTCTTTTTAATCTTCTGTTCTGCTGCTTCAACCGGTGTGTAATCTGCAACAGCCGCTGACATTATTGCAACTGCACATGAACTGAATTCGTTCATACATGCGTTATACATTTCTTCTGCACTTTTAACTCTGATAAGCTTTGAAAGCCTGCAGTTAATTGTTTGATCAGATGGTCCAAGAACTAAGACTACTTCAGCACCACGCCCCGACAATTCAGCTGCAAGTGCAATTCCCATTTTCCCGCTTGAATGATTACCAATAAACCTGACAGGGTCAATTGCTTCATAAGTTGGACCAGCTGTAATCAGTACTTTAATTCCGGCAAAATCATTACTGCTCAAAAAAAAACGCTCAATTTTTTCAAAGATAACCTCCGGCTCTGCCATTCTTCCTTCACCCGTTAACCCGCTTGCCAGCTCGCCGGTTTCAACCGGGATAATAACATTTCCATACGACTGTATCTTATCAATATTGTTTCTTGTTGATGCATGTTTCCACATATCCTCATCCATTGCGGGTGCAACCATTACAGGGCATGTTGCAGAGAGATAAACGGCCGTTAATAAATTATCGCACAATCCATTTGCAAATTTTGCCAATGTATTACAACTCAGAGGAGCTATCAGCATCAGGTCAGCCCAGCGGCCAAGCTCAACATGATTTGCCCAGCTGTTTTCATCGAACAAATCAACTAAAACTTTATTTTTCGAAAGAGTTGACAGAACAAGTGGAGACACAAAATCTTTTGCTGCAGGGGTTAATACTATCTTCACCTCAGCACCTTCTTTAATAAATAAACGTACAAGAAGTATTGATTTGTAAGCAGCAATACTTCCTGTAATACCCAATACTATTTTCTTTCCTTTCAGTTTCATTTGCTGTGTAAAATAGAGCAAATTAGGCAATATTAAAACGTTAATGGCGACCAGTGGTCGCCATTAAAAAAATATTTCCTTTGCTCTTAAGAAAACAAATCGTTTTCTGCCCTGCGATGATAAATCTTATCGTCTGTAAATTCCTGGGTTGCAAGAAGTGCAGGGTTAGGCATACGTTCATATGCTTTTGATATTTCAATTTGCTCTTTGTTTTCATGAATCTCTTCAAGACTGTCTGTATGACTTGCAAATTCCTCCAGTTTATTATGCAACTCCTCTTTAAGAGAAATGTTGATCTGGTTGGCACGTTTTGCTATAACTGCAATAGATTCATACAGATTGCCGGTTTTAGCCTTCAAATCAGCGACATTTTTAGTCTCAACCACACTGCTTGTATTGGCACTAACTTTTCTTATCAGTCTGCTCATTTTTATTTGCGTTTAAATTGTTTTTAGATAAATTGAAATATTTTTCTGCGTCTTTTAATAATTTACTTTCCGGGAACCTGTCAACAAAATCGTAATACTCTTCAATCACTTTTTCAAATCGTTCCTGCTGCTTTTCTTCCACACTCATTCCGGCATACTGGAAATAGGACTTAATGATCATCAATTTATATTCTTCCCCCTTTTTGATTCAGGGTAATGATTCAACAGGTTTGTAAATGTAATTGCCGCTGCCCTGTATGAACCAATATTATAATACAACTCGGCGCTTTTAAAATCCTTTAATTCCAGTTTTTCATAGCATTCCTCAATGATATTCTTGGCTTCCTGTTGTTTGGGCGAATCCGGATAGTTATTCAAATGCGCCTGCATTAAACCAATTGTCTTTTGCGTAGATGTCTGATCCAGTTCCACTCTCGGTGATTGCTTGAAAAAACTGTAAGCTCTCAAATAATCTACCTCAGATGCTCTTGTACTTTTGGGAAATGCTTCCAGAAAGCCCTTAAATAGGTTTTCTGAATTCATATAATCCTTCTGGTAAAAGGCACAATTTGCATACTTAAAATAAAGATCTTCGAATCTTGGGTCGTTTCTCAGCAGTGGGAACAGATCTTCATATAACATCTGTGCCTTGCCGAATTTTTTATTCGCATAATACTGCTCAGCCATTCCGAGTTTATATTCAACGTCCTTACTCTTCAGAATTTTTGTAACAGCATTTCTGTTACAGGAAGTAAGTGAAAGGAAACCCACAAAAAACACTAAAAAATTGGTTCTGATATTCATAAAAGCCCACGAAGTTAAGTTATTTGGGCAAATTAGCCCCATCCCTTTTCAAATAATACAATTTCCGGTTAATCTTTTCATAAAGAAAAGCCCCGACTGTTTAGTCGGGGCTGTATAAGCAATTAGTTCTGATTTATTACTTCTTTTCAGCACGAAGCTCAACCACTGAAGGATCACCTTCATGACAGTCGTATTGAGCAACAACACGGTCTGCGCTGATACCTTGTACTTCAACGAGGTATTTAACTATTGCATCTACACGTTTTTGTCCTAAAGCCTGACCTGATTTGCTCTTAGCAGCACTGCCGCAAACAATCATTTTACACTCAGGATTACCACGTAATGAAGATGCAACACTGCCAACCAAAGCTTTTGCTTCAGCACTTAAAGCTGTACTATTACCTGCAAAATTGATACTTGGGAGATCAACCAGGTTACAGGTTGGAGGTGCAATAACTGGGTTTTTGCAGCACTCTGGATCTGGACACTTACCTACGCCATCAGCATCAACCGGCTGACATTGTGTTGGAGTAATCAATTCCTTATCCTTACAATCAGGAACACCATCACCATCTGTGTCACGGCTTACACCATGAGAATCAACAGGACATCCTGCCGGAGTGTTAGGTTCGTTATCGAACTGATCAGTAACGCCATCACCGTCTGCATCATCCAAAACAGGCTTAGGCATTTTCATGTGACGTGGAGCGTTCAACTCATTATAAGCATAATCCAGAGGATTTAACCACCAAAGAGGCTCAACTGCCTTAGATCCAAGGCTATAGTTTAAGTTAACATTTGTATAATGCCATGCATCAAAATCACGTGTCATTGCAGCATCACCCATTGAAGCTTCCTGCCAGCGTTGACCATCTAACAGGTCATCATTTGACCATGTAAGAACTTCTTCAATACCAACACTGAAACGCTTGCTTAATTTGAATGCTACACCTACACCTACCTGTACAGTTGGCTTAAATGTCATATCAAATAATTTAGGGCGGCGGAGATTCTGACCTTCTGCTGCGCTTTCGTATTTTTTATCCATTCCAGCTCTCAGGTCACGTAAAATGTCGCCTTTGTTTTTATTTGCAACCTGATATTTATTATATACAGATCTAAACAAAGAAGTGTAAGGCAACCCGCTTGCATCAAAGGCATCAACCTTTGATTCGTAAATCATACCACCAATGCCGCCAAGACCATAAATAACAAATCCTGTCTTAGCTTTATGGAAACGGATATTATTCAGTGTGATGATTCCCTGTAAAGCCAATTGGTGAGAAACCGTTCTGTAATTGTAGTAAACAGGATCTCCTGTTAACTGACCTACCGGGTAAGGTAAAAAGCCATTTGTACTTTGCAGTTGGCGAAGATTACCACTGTTGGGGGGCTTTGTACATTAATAGGAGCAATATAATTTGATTTCCATGCCGTGTTCTTGCCATAGTTGAAAGCAGGATTCCAGTTCATTCCTTTTGCAATGCCGCCACTGTATTGCACTCTTGCAGAAAAAAATGTACCCAAAAGCTTTTCTAACATGAGCACCCCAGCCAATTTGCGGGATACGTGCACCAACGTCGCCGCTGATGGCTACGTTACCAACGCTTAATCCAACTTCCCACTGGTTACGTGGTTTTGCCGGAAAGGGGTATTGATTCTGTAAAAATTCACTGTGCTGTGATTTTCCATTTTTTGGAACCAGAGATGAGTCCTTCCAATCATAGCTCTGAGCAGACAGATTGGTTAAGATTAAACATAGGGCCCCCAGAAGGAGACTGTACTTTTTGCTTGCCATAGTTGTTGTATTAAGTTTCGATAATTCCTGATGATTATTGCAAAAATAGATATCCGTGACTAAAAAACGCAAAATTTTTAATATTTATTTACAATAATAATACGTTAAGAGACTTTTTGAAGAATCAAAAAGTTGCTTTGGGTTCAAAATAAATGAAAGATGTTCAATTAATGTAAATTGCCGCTTCATGAACTCCTCGAAACAAATACAGCTTCTGGTAAAAGATGAATTGCTTGAATTTGAAGAAAAATTCAAATCGGCAGTAAAAAGCAGAGTATCCTTACTTGACAGGATTATGCAGTACATTATTAAAAGAAAGGGAAAACAGGTGCGGCCAATGTTTGTATTTCTGAGTGCCAAACTTTTTGGAGATATCACCGAAAGCACGCACAGGGCGGCAGCTTTGGTTGAATTGCTGCATACGGCAACTCTTGTACACGATGATGTTGTTGATGAATCAATGGAAAGAAGAGGGTTTTTCTCCATCAATGCTCTCTGGAAGAACAAAATTGCGGTGCTTGTTGGTGATTACCTGTTGTCAAAGGGTTTACTGCTGTCTCTGAAAAATGACGATTTTACCACTTTAAAAATACTATCAGAAGCAGTTGAAAAGATGAGCGAAGGAGAATTACTTCAAATCGAAAAAACAAGAAAGCTTAACCTGAGCGAGGATGTATATTTTGAAATCATCAAGAATAAAACTGCTTCGCTTTTGTCTTCTGCATGCGCTGCCGGAACCTGGTCAACAACAAATGATCCTTTTAAGACAGAGCAAATGAAGCTTTTTGGAGAAAAGGCAGGCATTGCCTTCCAGATCAAAGATGATCTGTTTGACTACGGGAGTGAATCGATCGGAAAGCCAACAGGAAATGATATTAAAGAAAAAAAGCTTACCCTCCCGTTAATTTATACGCTTAATACCGTAAGTGCGGCCAAGAAAAGAGAACTGATTTATATTATTAAAAATGAAAACAAGCAGAAGAAATATATCAACCAGGTTATTGAAGAAGTAGTAAAAGCCGGAGGCATTGACTATGCTACTAAAAAAATGAATCAATACAGGGATGAGGCAATTGAATTACTGCACCAATTTCCTGAGAATGAAATCAGAAATGGGCTGGAATCATTAGTACGTTTTACAACCGACAGAAAATACTAACTGCATGCAAAAAAGATGGACCATTTTGCAGGCTGATGCGATCAAAACTGAGGCACTTGCTGCTGAGCTGAAAATTCATCCAACTATCTGCAAAATCCTTGTTCAGCGTGGGATTGACACTTTCGACAAAGCAAAGAATTTCTTTCGCCCGCAACTTAGCGATTTGCATGACCCCTGGCTGATGAAGGATATAAATAAAGCTACGGACAGGGTTCTTTCAGCTTTTGATCAAAAAGAAAAAATTCTTGTGTTTGGAGATTATGATGTAGATGGTACCACCAGCGTAGCCTGCATGTACCAGTTCCTTGTTTCTGTCTATCAGAAGGAACTGGTTGAATTTTATATTCCCCACCGTTACAGGGAGGGTTATGGCATTTCAAAACAAGGGATCGATTTCGCCAAAGCAAATGATTTTACTTTAATTATATCACTCGATTGCGGAATAAAATCTGTTGAATTAATCAGCTATGCCAAAGAACTTGAAATAGATTTTATTGTTTGTGATCACCATCTGCCCGATGATATTCTTCCACCGGCAACCGCAATACTCAATCCAAAACAGAAGGATTGTTTATACCCTTATAAAGAACTTTGCGGATGCGGTGTTGGATTTAAACTAATCACAGCATTAGCCCAAAAACTTGGTGTTTCCGAAGAAAAAGTAAACTGTTATCTCGACCTGGTGGCTACTGCCATAGCAGCTGATATTGTTCCGATAACCGGCGAAAATAGGATACTTGCTTTTCATGGTTTGAAACAGGTAAATGAAAAGCCATCCAATGGCATTAAGGCATTGATGTTTTTAAGCAAGGCAGATAAGATCATGCACATTACTAACCTGGTGTTTATGATTGCCCCAAGGGTAAATGCTGCCGGCCGTATGGATGATGCAAAGAAAGCCGTGCAGATGTTTATTGCTGAAACCTATGAAGAAGCCTTGAGTTATGCAGAAATGCTGCATGCCGATAACGATGAACGAAAGGAAGCCGACACTACAATTTCTGAAGAGGCTCTGGCAATGATCAACAGCAGCGAAGTATTGAAAGCAAAGAAATCTACTGTTCTGTTTCAGCCTCACTGGCATAAAGGCGTTGTTGGAATTGTAGCTTCCCGTTTAACAGAACACTATTACCGCCCCACAATTGTATTAACTCAAAGTGGTGATTATGCTGCGGGCAGTGCCAGGAGTGTTAGTGGGTTTAATTTGTATGAAGCGGTTCACGCCTGCCGTGAACATTTATTGGGATATGGAGGCCACTTTGCGGCTGCAGGATTAACCTTACTTACGCAAAATATTGAAGCATTTACCAATGCTTTTGAAGAGGTGGTGAGCAAAACAATTACACCCGATCAATTGATTCCTGAGATTGTAATTGATACTGAACTTTCATTTACTGATATCCGCCCGGGCTTTTTTAATATCATTAAACAAATGGAGCCATTTGGCCCGGAAAATATGCGGCCCGTATTCATTAGTCGAAATGTGACTGACACCGGTTACAGTAAGGTTGTAAAAGAACAGCACCTGCGTTTAGTTGTAAAACAAAAAGATGTTGTGATTACAGGAATCTGTTTCAGGGCAGCTCATTTATTCCCGATAGTTCAACAGGGAGCGATTGATGTGATCTACAGCATTGATGAAAATGACTGGAACGGAACTGTAAGTCTTCAACTGAAAGTGATTGATATAAGATCCTCTGCATCGTGAAGATTTTTCAACATATCCGGTACTTTCTTTATATCGCAACCAACTGGGGAATCAAGCTTGGTTTTTTCACTTTCTATCATGAGTTGAAAGGAGAAAAAAATACAGGATAAATACAACATCGTTCAATAATCTTTCCCGTTTCAATATTAAAGGCAACCAGCTTGCGCATGCGACAGAGTATATGCCTGTGAGTTATTTCACCATTGAAGAGTTGTTTTCTCATTTGCCAGAGAGTGCGAGGGCAGGAATATTTCTTGATATTGGCTGCGGCAAGGGAAGGGCGATGTGTATTGCTGCACATTACGGTTATAATAAGGTATGGGGAATTGATTTTGCCAAAGAGATGATTGAAGCTGCAGAAAAAAACCTTGGGGAGTTAAAACAGGAGATCCCAGGGCTGGATTACCAATTATGGTGGCAGGATGTGAGCCTGTTTGAAATAGAAAAGGAAGTGAGCACTGTGTTCCTGTTTAACCCTTTTGATGAGGTGCTGATGAAAACCGTGATACAAAAGATCAACCGTTCGCTGAAGGAGCATCCCCGCTCCTTTTATATACTATATGCCAGCCCGAGGCATGAGGAATTGTTTTTTGCGGCTGGGTTTGATGTGATTTTCCGTGTAAAAAAATTCAATTACCTCGAAGGGGTTATTTTGTTTAAACAATAAACCTGAAAGTATTCAACAATAGCATCCATTTATGTTAATAAATATTTAATCTAATACATTAAAAAGTGAATACTGATTAGCATTACATTTATCGCTCCAAAATCCTGCCGATTAATCCGATCCTTTCTCCTCCTTATTTTATTCAGAAAAGTAAACTAACATCACAATGAGAAAGTTATTTAGATTTTCGTTTTTAATCGTGCCTGCTTTGTTCTTGTTTTCTTTATCGGCCCGGAGCCAGGTTTTTTCAGGAATTTACAATTTTGCAAATGTTACAAATTCTTCAGGAACCACTGATCCAACCCCGGCACCAACAGCAACTGGTCTGACCTTTAGTTCTTTTACTGCGGTTGGACAAACAACACTTAACCCAAATGCCGGCGGTCGATTTAGTTTTACAGGCCATCCAACAGGGGCAACCACTGCATCAGATATTTTTACCGGTTCCATAAATACCAATCAGTATTACCAGGTTACTATTACACCAACTCCAGGCTATTCGTTGGATATCAATTCAATTGCGTTTACACTTCAACGGTCTGCAACAGGTATCAGACAATATGCAGTAAGATCAAGTCTCGATTATAACACAAACCTTCCTGCAGGTATTTCGCCTGCAAACACCGATTTATCTGTTGTGTCCACTAATGTATTCCAGGTTTCAGATGCTACTTCTTCTGCTGAAGATGGAAGCACCATTACGTTAGGCTCCTCTTACGATGCAATTACATCAGCTGTTACCTTTCGTTTTTATGGATGGAATGCAGAAGCTTCCGGAGGTACATTCAGTATTGATAATGTTACCATCAATGGAGTTGCAAATGCTATTACAGCTCTTCCATCTGTTACTCTTTCTGTTAGCACTAATTCAGGTACTGAAGCAGACGCAACAGCGATTACGGTTACAGCAACTGCAAGCGAGGCGGTAACAGGTAATCAAACGATTGATCTTGGTGTTTCAGGCGTAAACATTACTTCAGGAGATTATACATTAAGTGGTGGTTCAATTACAATCCTCAGCGGCCAAACAACTGGAACTGCAACATTTACTGTTGTTGATGATAATCTCGCAGAAGGTGCTGAAACTGCAGCTTTAACGATCAGCAACCCATCTGCAGGTATAGTACTTGGAAGCACAACCGCACAAAATATTACAATTACTGATAATGATGCTGCACCATCTGTTTCAATTGCAGCAGGTCTTGATGCCGCAGAGCCTGCAACAAATGGAACGTTTACCATTAACCTTTCTTCACCTGCACCAGCCGGTGGCCTCACTGTTACGTATACGTTGAATGGTTCAGCTACATTAAATACGGATTACAGCGATGCATTGAACGGAAGTATTGTCATTCCTGAAGGCAGCCTTAACGGAACAATTACGTTGAGTGTAAGTAATGATATTTTTATTGAAGGCACTGAAACAATTGGCATTACACTCAGCACTGTTTCAAACTCATTTGTGATTGGCTCTCCAAATTCTGCAACAATCAATCTGAATGATAATGATAACCCACCGGTTGTGATTAATGAAGTATATGGTGGTGGTGGAAATACAGGTGCTAATTTTAAAAATGATTTTATTGAATTGTATAATAACAGCAATACTGCGGTTAACCTGGCCGGTTGGTCTGTTCAATATAATTCTGCTACCGGTACCGGTGCATGGCAGGTAACCAATCTTACTGGATCTATTCCTGCACATAGTTATTATTTAGTGCAGGAAGGCGCTGGCGCAGGTGGTGTTGCAGATCTCCCTACACCGGATGCAACAGGAGGTATTGCCATGGCAGCAGGATCAGGAAAAGTTGCATTAGTGAATAATACAACTGCTTTAAGCGGAAACAATCCGCTAAACAGTTCTATTGTTGATAAAGTAGGATATGGTACTGTTGCCATTGGATTTGAAGGAACGGGCCCTGCTCCTGCTCCGTCTGCAATCAATTCCATTCAAAGAACACCGATTGGTTCTGATGCAAATCAGAACGGCACAGATTTTACGGCAGATCTTCCTACTCCTAAAAACTCTATAACAGATATTACAGCTCCGCTGGTTTCTGTTTTGTCTCCTGCAAACGGAGCCGTTAACGTGACCACTGCTTCTACTGCATCCATTACATTTAATGAAAATATTGAAAAAGGTACAGGAAGCATCACACTCAGAAAAACTTCTGATGGCAGCATCTTAAAAACATTTGATGTAACAGATGCTGAAGTAACTGTTGCAGGTAGTTCAGCTTCTTTTTTAATCCAGGGGCTTGCATTTACCACATCTTATTACTTAGAAGTAAGCGATGGTGCATTTAAAGATCTTTCAGGAAATAGTTTTGCTGGTTTCACCGGCAACAGTACCTGGAGTTTTACGTCAGGAAACATGCCACTTGGCATTGTTGGTAATCTTTATAATTTCAACTCCTGCACAACCGGCCTGACGGATGGCTTTAGCCTCTTCAGTGTTGTTGGCCCGCAGGTTTGGGCATGTACAACATTTGGAAGAGATGCTGCTAATCCCCCTTCAGGAAGCGCTGCCAACGGGTTGCAGATAAATGGATTCAGCGGTACAAATATTTTAAATGAAGACTGGCTCATTTCACCGGCATTTGATCTTACTGCCACAAACTTTCCTTTACTCAGTTTCTGGAGCCGCACAAAAATTTAATGGTGCTCCATTGCAATTAAAAGTGTCTACCAACTATCCGGGTTATGGCAATCCTAATAATTATACATGGACCGATCTTAATGGAAAGTTCCCCGGGCAAACAAGTGATGTATGGACAGAATCAAACAATATTAACCTGACTCCTTTTAAAACAACAAATATTTACTTCGCCTTTGTTTATTCTTCTTCAGCAGATGATGGTGCCAGGTGGACGCTTGATGATATTCAGGTAACAAATTCTGCAGTTCCTCCTCCTCCAAGTTTAACTCTCAGTTCAACTGATATTCAATTTGGATTTGCAGCTTTTGGAAACAATATCGATAAAAGCTTTACTGTAACCGGTAATGACATTACTGGTGATATTACATTAACAGCTTCTGCAGGCTTTACATTGTCAACAAGTGCAGGAGGCCCTTTTATAAACTCTTTAACATTAACGCAGACAGCAGCTAACAATGTTCCTTCAATAGTTTATTCAAGATTTTCACCTTCACAAAATAATCTCGATTTTACAGGGACAATAACGGTTAGTACAGCTTCTGTAAGCAATGCAATTCTAAATCTGAAGGGCACTAGCATTGACCCTGTAAATACACTTGAGGTTGTAAACTGGAACATTGAATGGTTTGGAAGTACAACACTCGGACCAGTTAATGATGTGTTACAGCAATCCAATGTGCAATCAGTTCTTCAAACTGTTGGAGCAGATATTTATGGCCTGGTTGAAGTTGTTGATGAAGCAAAACTTGCAACTGTTGTTGGTAATATGCCAGGCTACAGTTATGTTATTTCAAACTATGGTTCACATACAAATACAAGTGAAGCAGGCGCTTCTCCGTTGGCAGAAGCTCAAAAGATGGCATTTGTATATAAAACATCAGTCTTCACTAACATAACTACAGGGCCTTTGGTTTCGCAGGGAATAAACTCGGCAGCAGATCTCATAAATCCTGCATACAATTATTTCGCAAGTGGCCGTTTCCCATTCATGATGAAGGCAGACGTAACCTTGAATGGTATAACTAAAACAATCCGTTTTGTTTTACTGCATGCCAAGGCAAATACATCTCCAACCGCCACATCTTATGCGAGGAGAAAGTCAGGATCAGACACCTTACAATACACATTTAATAATTTGTACCCAACTGACAATATCATTCTGCTTGGTGATATAAATGATGATCTTGATCAAACAATTACAGATGGCATCACGCCACCTGCAACATCTTATGTTGCCTTTACAACTGATGCAGTCAATTTTTCTTTGCCTACTTTAGCACTGAGTCTTGCAGGCAAAAGATCAACTGTATCCTATAATGACATGATTGATCATGTGATAATTTCAAATGAACTGTCATCTTATTATATGAGCAACTCTGCAAGCGTACTTACCGATGTTGCTTCTCTCATAAATAATTATGGCAGTACAACAAGTGATCACTACCCCGTTTTTTCAAGATTTACATTCAGTCCATTGGCGGCTCCGCTTCCTGTTGAGTTTGGGAATTTCACTGTCACTAAGGCTGGGAACAAAGCAAAAATAAACTGGAACACCGTACAGGAATTGAACAGCAGTTATTTTGAAGTAGAACACTCTGCTGACAGCCGCACCTGGACCAGCATCCACAAAGTAAACGCAGCAGGAACAAGCAGCTCAATTATTAATTATGAATATATTGACCCATTACCTGCAAAAGGAAGGAATTATTACCGCATACGCCAGGTTGATTTAAACGGCACTGCAAAAACAACAGACATTAAAGCCGTTGATTTCAACAGCGTTAAATCAATCAGCTTTTTCCCTAACCCGGTAAATGATCAGCTCACAGTTCAAAGTGGTGGTGCACAGATTTACAGTATCCGTATTATTGACAGTAAGGGGCAGGTTGTTTTGCAAAACAATGTCAATCAAACAACAACTCATCTTAACCTCAAACAGATTAAAGCTGGTTTATACATATTACAGTTGATGACAAATGAAGGAATGATGACGGAAAAATTCATAAAACAATAACCACTCTGAATATTCTAAAAGCCCTCTTTTCAGAGGGCTTTTTAATGGCTCTTATCCTTTCTGAAAACAGTGGATAACCGCCTTGCAGCAAGGTTTTTGGCTGCGAGACCACCCGGCTTTAAGCCCTGAAAATAATGCATACTTTGCTTGGCAGGGAGGCCCCATTCCCCTACCTTTGCAGCCCCAAATCTGTATTGGCAGATTTTCTCCGCTCCGGCGGGGAATCCGATGGGTAAACCCAATTATTAATTTTTAAATCACAAACTGTAATGAACAATTACGAAATGATGGTGATTTTTACTCCAGTTCTGTCTGACGAAGAGTTTAAGGCAGCACAAAAACGCTACACCGATTTACTCGCTGCCAATGGCGGCGAAGTGGTGTACAGCAATCCCTGGGGCTTAAAATCTCTCGCCTACCCGGTCGAGAAAAAAACAACCGGTATTTACTGGGTAATTGAATACAAAGCTGCGTCAGATTTTAACGCCAAGCTGAATATTCAACTCCACCGTGATGAGCAGGTGCTCCGTCACATGTACACTGCACTCGACAAATACGCCGTTGAGTACAATGACAAAAAGAAAAATGGCGTTCCTACTGGCAAACAACTAAAAACGGAGGCTTAAGTCATGGCAAAAAATGAAATCAAATACCTGACGGCCATCAAAACCGATAAGCCCAGGAAAAAGTACTGCCGTTTTAAAAAATACGGTATTCGTTACATTGACTACAAAGACGTTGAGTTCCTGAAGAAATTCATCAACGACCAGGGAAAGATTCTTCCCCGCCGTTTAACAGGTACATCACTCAAGTATCAGCGTAAATTATCAGATGCAGTTAAAAAGGCACGCCAAATGGCACTGTTGCCTTATGTAACCGATCTGTTGAAATAAACAAATTAGTAACCTTTCCCTAACTCCCGCCATCGGGAAGACAGTTGAACAACTGGGTTTCGGAAACTAAAAACAAAACAATGGACGTAATTTTAATTCAGGACGTTAACACACTTGGTGGTAAAAACGAAGTGGTGAAAGTAAAAAACGGCTATGCCCGTAACTTTTTAATTCCTCAAAAGGTAGCTGTTGAAGCTTCTCCTTCAAACCTGAAGCAATTAGCTGAGCGTTTGAAAGTGCAGAAGAAGAAAGAAGATGCAATGCTGGCCGAAATTAAATCAGTAATTGCTAAACTTACTGAAGCTCCTGTAAAGCTTACTGCTAAAACAGGAACAAGTGGTAAAATCTTCGGTAGCATTACTACAGTAATGGTTGCCCGTGCTATCCGTGAGCAAAAAGGTTATGACATAGATCGTCGCAAAATCCATATTCTGGATGAAGTGAAAGAGCTCGGAACACACAAAGCAAAAGTTGATTTTGCTAACGGTAACGAAGCTGAGATTGAACTGGAAGTAGTAGCTGAAGCTTAATTTATTTTGCACAGAAATACAAAGTCCTGCTTTTTTAAGCAGGACTTTTTTATTTTCATTCTGTTAAACCAAATATGATGAACAACAAACTTGTCCTGATTACCCTTGCTGTATTTCTGATTTTCTCCTGCTTGCCTGCCTGTAATTCTTCTAACGGAAAAAATAAAGTGTCCCAACTTGACACTATTCCTAAGGTAAAACCTGATGTTACGATGCCCGGAAATTTCAGTACACAAACAAAACTGAAGTTCGACAGTGCATCCATTCCCGCATTTTTTAAACAATATCCCAAGCTGAAAATCTATGAAAAAGATTTGCTGAAATTTTACAGTGGCAGAAATTTCACCTATGCCTGGTTTGACGAAAATGGATTGATTGAACAGGCAGGTAACCTGTTTAATAAAATTGAAAACATCCATGATGAAGGAGTTTCTTCCCAACTTTTTATGAGGCTGAACTGCATAAAATGCTGGATAATGATTCAAGCTTATCATTCACAGAAAAAGCAAATATTTCTGTTGAATTAATGCTGACAGCACAATACTTTTTTTACGCACAAAAAATATGGACTGGAATAAGTGATAAAGCACTTCGTGAAATTGATTGGGGACTGCCACGGAAAAAATTATCTTACGAAGCTATCCTTGATTCATTGCTCGAAGCACCTTCATCAACATTCATGAAAAATGAGCCTGTGTTCCGGCAATATGGTTTACTGAAAGAAAACTTGAAAAAATACAGAGCTATTCAGGCAGGCAGCAGGTGGAAGCAAATAAAAGCAGATAAGAAATCATACCGTTCCGGAGACAGCAGTAAAGTGATTACTGATATCCGTGAACATCTTTTTATTCTTGGTGATCTGGTTTCAAACAATGGCTCTCCCGTTTATGATCAGGAATTGGAAGAAGGCATTAAAAAATTTCAGCAACGATATGGGCTAACCGAAGATGGGGTAATTGGCAAATCATTTATTGAAGAATTAAATTACCCCCTCGAAAAAAGAATTGAACAGCTGATTGTAAATATGGAACGTTGCAGATGGCTGCCTTTAGCTTTGCGTAAAGATTATATTGTTGTAAATATTCCTGAATTTAGCTTTCATGCTTTTGAAAAATGACACACTTGCCTGGAGTATGAAAGTGGTAGTAGGAACTGAATTGAATAAAACGGCAGTTTTCAGCGGAATGATGAACAATGTAGTTTTCAGTCCTTACTGGAATGTGCCTTCAAGCATTTTAGCAAAAGAAGTTCTGCCCGCCATCAGACGAAACAGTAATTACCTGAATAAAAATCATATGGAATGGAACGGGAAAAGTGTGCGGCAAAAACCAGGTCCCTGGAATGCATTGGGTAAAGTAAAATTTCTGTTTCCTAACAGCCATAGTATCTATCTTCATGATACACCATCGAAATCATTATTCAGTCGTGATCAGCGTGCTTTCAGTCATGGATGCATCCGTGTGGAAGATCCAAGACGTTTAGCAATCTATGTATTAAGACATCAACCCGAATGGACAGAAGAAAAAATTGACGAAGCAATGAATGCAGAAAAAGAAAAGTATGTAAAGATCAATCAGCCAATTCCGGTGATCATTACTTATTTAACAGCATGGGTAAATCCAAAAGGACAATTAAATTTCAGAAAGGATATTTATAAAAGAGACAGCCGTTTAGCTAAAATGATCATTGAAAATTCAAAATTATAACATGAATTACTCCTCTGTTATTGCCGGCACAATGAAATGGGGTTTATGGGGTTCGAAGTTTGATTACACTGCTTATGAGCAAATGATCAAAGATTGTATAGCACTTGGCGTTACAAGTTTTGATCATGCAGATATTTATGGAAATTATACAACTGAAGAAGAGTTTGGTCAGGTATTGAAACAGAACCCATCCTTACGGCAGCAAATGCAGCTGATTACTAAATGTGGCATACAGATGGTTTCGCCTAACAGGCCGCAGCATAAGATCAAATCATATGATACCTCCTTTGAACATATTATGGAATCGGTTAAAACTTCATTAGAAAATTTTTCAACTGATTATATTGATTGCCTTCTCATTCACCGTCCTGATCAATTGTTCAATGCTGATGAAGTGGCAAAAGCTTTTGCACAATTGAAACAACAGGGAAAAGTACTTCACTTTGGTGTTTCCAATTTCAGGAAATGGCAGGTTGATTTACTAATGAGCAGATTTCCAGTTGAAGTAAATCAGATAGAATGTTCGCTACTGCAGTTAAATCCTTTTGTTGATGGCACACTGGATCAATGTCAGCAACATCATATTACCCCAATGGTATGGAGTCCATTAGGAGGTGGGAATTTATTTGCAGATACTGATGATGAGCAGAATAAACGAATAATAGCAGTTGCTAATTTTCTTGCAGACAAATATAATTCAGCATCAGATATTATTTTACTGAGCTGGTTACTTACGCATCCTTCCGGCATACTTCCTGTGGCTGGAACATCCAGAATTGAAAGAATACAATCAGCTGTAGCAGCCACACAAATAAAACTGGACCGAGAAGAATGGTTCATGCTCTGGAGAGCAAGTACTGGAAAAGAAGTTGCTTAAAATTTAAATTTCATGATGATTCAAAAAAACATTTTCTTACTGTTTGCAATAATTATAGCTGTTTATTTTTGTGCAATTGGTGTAGATACCATGGATGTAGATGCATCACAATATGCAGCCATCAGCAGAGAAATGAAAGAAAGCGGACGCTACCTGCAGGTATATGAACAGGGCAAAGATTATTTAGACAAACCTCCTTTCCTGTTTTGGATCAGCAGTCTTTCCATGAATCTGTTTGGTGAAAATAACCTGGGATTCAAATTTCCATCTATTCTTTTTGCTATACTTGCAGTGTTTGCTACTTACCGTTTTGCAAAGTTGTTCTACGATAAAACGCTTGCAGTTATTTCTGCAATCGTGCTGGCAAGTTGCCAGGCAGTTTTTTTAATTACAAATGATATTCGTACCGATACAATTTTAATGAGTTGGGTTATCATAGCCATATGGCAGATAGCTGAATGGATGCAATCAAAAAAAACAATTCATTTTATTTTAGGTGCTGCAGCCATTGGGGCAGGTATGGTTACAAAAGGGCCTATTGCTTTGTTTGTACCCATATTTGCATTCGGAAGCCATTT
The DNA here is from genome assembly GCA_016713085.1 of Chitinophagaceae bacterium. Taxonomy (NCBI): domain Bacteria; kingdom Pseudomonadati; phylum Bacteroidota; class Chitinophagia; order Chitinophagales; family Chitinophagaceae; species Chitinophagaceae bacterium. The sequence goes on from JADJPV010000001.1 coordinate 702,019, forward strand.
TGTATTGCAACGGAAATTCAGTTATCTGTTTAAACCAGTATATCTGCTTGGATTAATTACAATTGCAATTGTGTTGATTCCTATGAGCATTGGCTTGTACCAACAGTATGATCTGCATCCGGAAAAAACAGTGAATGGTTTGAAAAATGTTTCCGGGTTACGATTTTTTTACTGGACACAAAGTTTTGGACGCATTACAGGTGAAAACGTTTGGAACAATAACGCACCATTCAGTTTCTTGTTTGAAAATTTATTGTGGGGAATGTTGCCTTGGACATTATTCTTCATCTCAGGCTTAGTTAATGATCTTATCCAGATCATCCGCAAGAAATTGATTGTTGCAGAAAATGAAGAGTTCCTCACAACAGGTGGTTTTGTATTAGCCTACTGTTCACTGGGCATCTCAAAATACCAGCTGCCTCATTACATCTATGTAGTATTGCCCTTCATTGCCATCATCACTGCAAAAATGATTTACGCAATTTTTTGGCAACAGAAATTTCAGTTCCTTAAAAAAATGATCACTCCTGTTCAATGGCTGGTTTGCATTACATTGCTGATTGCACCAGTAATCATTATAATTTATTCCTTTCCATCCAATTCAATTTGGACTTGGTTGATACCAGTATTAACAGCAACTACTGTGTTGACTCTATTTTTAAATAAAGCAATTTCAAAAAAGCTCTTCAGCATTTCACTTGCATTAATCATAGGGTTAAATGTATTCCTCAGTTTATGGTTTTATCCGCAGGTTCTTAAATACCAGGCAGGAAATGTTGCAGGCCGTTATATTGCAAAACAAAGAATTGATCGGGAAAAGTTTTACATCTATAGGTTCCAGGGAAATAATGTTGCTCTTCACTTTTACAGCAACCGTATTGTGAGAGTAATCGACTCAATTAATAATCTTTCTTCAGAAACATATTTACTGACAATGGATGAAGGATTAGAAATTTTGAAAAATAGTGGAAGAAATTTTGAAATACTAAAACAGGGGTTAGATTATCACGTTACTGCTCTAACCGGAAAATTTTTGAATAAAGAAACCAGAGATCAGCAATGCAAAAACTACTATATTATTAAACTGAACTAAGCAGTTTATTTAAACAGGTTATATCGGAGAATACAATAGATTGCCCTTAAGCCATCCTTCCAGTTGATCTTTTTCCCATCTGCATAGGTTCTTCCGTAATAAGAAATCCCTACTTCATAAACACGAATATCAGGTTGACGGGAAATTTTTGCAGTTACTTCCGGTTCGAAACCAAAACGTGTTTCTTTTAATTGAATACGCTGAATAATTTCCCGGCGGAATAATTTATAACACGTTTCCATATCAGTAAGGTTAAGATTGGTAAACATATTTGACAGAGTAGTGAGTACTTTATTCCCAATGCTATGCCAGAAGAATAAGATACGATGGGCATTACCTCCCATAAAACGGGAACCATAAACAACATCTGCAAATCCATCCAATACCGGCTTCAGTAAAACATTGTATTCTTCAGGATCATATTCAAGATCAGCATCCTGTATTATCACCAGGTCACCGGTTGCTTTTTGAATACCTGTATGTAATGCTGCCCCTTTACCTTTATTCATTTCATGATTATATAAAACTATTGGGAGGGTTGATTGCTCCATGTATTTGTTCAATAGCAAGTTTTGTTTCGTCGGTACTGCAGTCGTTTACTATGATTACTTCCTTTTCAATTCCATTTAAAAGATTAACAGCAGCTACTTTATTCAGTATTAAATGAATTGTCTTTCCTTCATTATAAGCCGGTATAACAATAGATAATTTGGAGATACTCTGCTGCATGTGGTTCCTTTCTGTTTTGAGAATGCAATTTTACAGAAATATTATGGCGTATACCTTATTAATTCAATACTAATATTTAAAAAGGAATTGACCCTTTAACAGGGTAATTGTAAATCGGTGAGCTTTGATCAACTCCCCATCCAGCTGTGCAGGCAATTCCCTGTCACATTCAACTGTAAATTCGGTACCGGTTACATGATGAACAAATGGCAAATGAAGGTGCTTCCCTTTTTCAATTTTGGGTAGATAAAAAAACCGCTTAAAGATACTAAGAGGTTTTACAATCACCAGATTAAGTAATCCATCATTTACACTCGCCCTTGGCGAAACATGAAACCCACCACCAGTTCTGGAAGAATTATTGATCATCACAAGCAGGAATTTCTCTTCAGCCAGCAATTCATTTGAATAAATCTTAAAGGACAACTCTTTGAATGTTAGAATCTTTTTTAGCACCACAAGGTAATAACCAATATGACCACCTATAAACCGGATTGTTTTTATTGATTCTAAAACTTCCCCATCAAAACCAATTCCTACTCCATTAATGAATAATGAATTGTTACAGGAAGCCGCATCAATTGGTTTCGGGCTTGCATTTAAAACAAGTTGAAATTGCTCTTCTGTTGAACAATTTCCATAAAGTTTCCATGCGAAATCATTACCGGTTCCTCCTTTAAAAAGAACCAGGGGAAGATTAATACTTGAGTAATGATTAATAAAATAATTGAGAGTTACGTCTCCGCCTATAATCCATACAGAAGTAAACGCTTCGAATGAGGCAGGACAGTTATCTGTAAAAACTGTATGCTCGATCTGTCTGGCAGTTAATAATAAAACAAGTTGGTTGGCCAGTTTTATCGACAGGCCTCTTCCTGCAGATGGATTTACGGCCATGGCAATTTTTTGCATGCAAGTATCGTCTTTGAAAATCTAATATAATCTTTACAAATCAAACAAACATCACGAACAACCCTGGTCCTCGGAATGCATTAAATAAAGTTTTTACTAATCACTTGCCTTTCTTTTAAATAAGTATTGTGCAAGTATAACACAGGTAATTAATATGGCTCTACTGATATAACCTAACCAGTTATAATGTGTAATTTTCCCATCAGCGCTTTTCATAACAACAAGTCCTGCAACAAATGAAGCAAGACTGGTTCCGAATTGCTGTACACTGCTGTTAAAACTCATAAAACTTCCTCTGTGTTTCATGCTCACAACATTACTTACCATAGCCTGTGCCGAAACAGCTCTTCCCGTTGCCAGTGTAAACCAGAATGCAAACAAAACCAGCACAACTGAAAAATGAACCGGAGGAAGGTTTGTAATCATCCACACAAAAAAGAGTGATACTAATACAGAAATAGAAAAAACGGCAGCTTTCCATATCTGTCTGATACTCGGCCCAATATATTAGCGCTGGCAAAAGATGCAATTCCTCCAACCAGGTAAATCATTGGGGTAATGGATTTTGGATAACCATTATTAAACTCCATATAAGGATTGATAAAAGGAATAATCATAAAATGTCCCATCATCATCAATGCCGAAAAAAGTAATGCCAGCCTTTGTGTAGGGCTTTTAATCACTTCCGTAAGCACATCAAATTTTGATCCGCTCTGTTCCTGAATATGACTGCTCATTACAGGTATATATTTCATTACAAGTGGAATAATGGCAATACCAAGAACACCCACTAAAATAAAAGGTGCGTGCCAGCTAATCAGGTTGGCCAGATATAAAGAAAATGGAACTCCTAAAGTTGATGCTACTGCAAAAGCACTCATTATTGCCCCCATTGCTGATCCTCTTCGTTCATAAGGGATAAGATCAGCTACAATTGACAATACCTGTGCCCCTATCAAGCCTCCAAATAAACCAGCCAAAACCCTTGAAGCCAATAACAATTCATACGTTGGCGCAAACCCACAGGCCAATGTTCCTAACAAAAAGCCTCCGTAACCATATAACAATAATCGCTTTCGGTCAAACTGGTTGACAAAAAAAGCAGCTGCAAAACCAGATACTGCAGCAGTTAATGTATAAGCTCCAACAAGAAAAGTAAACTGCCTAGGAGAAATTTGAAAATATGGCATCAGGTAATTCCCCAATGGCATCATGATCATAAAATCAAGAATATGTGTGAAGTTGATTGAGGCAAGAAGTATGATGATGAGGCGTTCATTTTTACTCATAGATGTGAAATGACATTTTAAATACCTCTATAACTATTGGATTGGTTAATTGTTGTAAAAGAATTCTGCCCTGCGCTTAAATTAAAAAAGTATAGAACAAAAAAAGCCCCAACGTAAACGTTAGGGCTTAAATAAATATGGCAGCTACCTACTCTCCCGCTTGCGCAGTACCATCGGCCATGAGGGGCTTAACTTCTCTGTTCGGAATGGGAAGAGGTGAACACCCTCGGAATAACCACCATAAAATCTTAAATAATATAACATATTGGGAAGTTGTAATTGATAGCAGCAATTTAAAAAAAAATTAAAGCTTACGGGTAATTAGTACTACTCGACTTTACTGTTACCAGTTTTACATCTGTAGCCTATCAACGTCATCGTCTTTGACGGCCCTTAAAAGTAAACTCATCTTAAGGAAGGTTTCACGCTTAGATGCTTTCAGCGTTTATCCTGGCCACACGTAGCTACTCTGCATTGCACCTGGCGGCACAACAGATACACCAGCGGTGTGTACGACCCGGTCCTCTCGTACTAAGGTCATGTCCTTTCAATTTACTAACGCCCACCACAGATAGGGACCGAACTGTCTTGCGACGTTCTGAACCCAGTTCACGTGCCACTTTAATCGGCGAACAGCCGAACCCTTGGGACCTTCTCCAGCCCCAGGATGTGACGAACCGACATCGAGGTGCCAAACCTCCCCGTCGATATGAGCTCTTGGGGAGATCAGCCTGTTATCCCCGGAGTACCTTTTATCCTTTGAGCGACGGCCCTTCCATACAGAACCGCCGGATCACTTTAGCCAGCTTTCGCTCCTGCTCGACCTGTATGTCTCACAGTCAAGCACCCTTATACTAATGCGCTCTACGTACGATTACCAACCGTACTGAGGGTACCTTTGCAAGCCTCCGTTACTCTTTAGGAGGCGACCACCCCAGTCAAACTACCCACCATGCACTGTCTCCCGTTGGGGATTAGATTCTAAATCAAAGAAGGTTGGTATTTCAACGACCGCTCCACAACTGCTGGCGCAGCTGCTTCAAAGCGTCCCAACTATTCTACACATCCGTAATTCAAAATCAATGCAAAGTTGTAGTGAAGGTTCACGGGGTCTTTCCGTCCCGTGGCGGGTAACCGGCATCTTCACCGATACTACAATTTCACCGGGCTCATGGAGGAGACAGTGTTCAACTCATTAGACCATTCGTGCAGGTCGGAACTTACCCGACAAGGAATTTCGCTACCTTAGGACCGTTATAGTTACGGCCGCCGTTTACTGGGGCTTCAGTCAGAAGCTTTGGCTTGCGCCGAACATCCTTCCTTAACCTTCCAGCACCGGGCAGGTATCAGGCTCTATACGTCATCTTTCGATTTTGCAGGGCCCTGTGTTTTTTGCTAAACAGTTGGTTGAACCATTTTACTGAGACCATCCGAAGATGGTACGCTTTATCCCGAAGTTACAGCGTCAATTTGCCTAGTTCCTTCTCCATGGCTCACCCGAGCGCCTTAGAATATTCATCTCGTCCACCTGTGTCGGATTACGGTACGGGTTGCTTAAGCCTAGCCTTAGAGGTTTTTCTCGGAGGTCTGATTAGGATCACTATCCACTCGGCCGAAGCTTTGCGGTACTATCACGTTCGACATTCTCTGCGGATTTACCTGCAAAAAATATATCTACACGCTTTAACCTGGTATTCCGTAACCAGGCGGATCTTTCACTACCCCGTCACCCCATCGAAACAAAAGCAAGTGTTGGAATATTAACCAACTTTCCATCAGGTGCGCCTTTCGGCTTTCCCTAAGGACCCGACTAACCCTGATCTGATTAACATTGATCAGGAAACCTTGGACTTTCGGCGAAGTAGTTTTTCACTACTTTTATCGCTACTCATTCCTACATTTTCTTTTGAAATCGCTCCAGCATCCATCACCAGACACCTTCGCAGCAGATTTCAATGCTCCCCTACCAATTGTACAAGTACAATTTTAGAACTTCGGTTCGTAGTTTGATGCCCGATCATTTTCCGTGCAAGACCTCTCGACCAGTGAGCTGTTACGCACTCTTTAAATGAATTGCTGCTTCCAAGCAAACATCCTGGCTGTTATAGAAGTCTCACCTCGTTTGTTCAACTTAACTACGTATTAGGGACCTTAGTTGCTAATCTGGGTTATTTCCCTCTCGGCCACGGACCTTAGCGCCCGCAGCCTCACTCCCGGAGATATGTGTTAGCATTCGGAGTTTGTCAGGGTTTGGTAGGCGGTGAAGCCCCCTAGCCCAATCAGTAGCTCTACCTCTAACACACTTCTTAAATCCGAGGCTGTTCCTAAAAACATTTCGGGGAGAACGAGCTATCTCTCAGTTTGATTGGCCTTTCACCCCTATCCACAGGTCATCCCATAACTTTTCAACGTTAATGAGTTCGGTCCTCCATTCTGTGTTACCAGAACTTCAACCTGCCCATGGATAGATCACAAAGTTTCGCGTCTACCCCACTGACTAAGCGCCCTATTCGGACTCGCTTTCGCTTCGGCTCCGTTACTTAAGAACTTAACCTCGCCAGTGAGGAGTAACTCGTAGGATCATTATGCAAAAGGCACGCCGTCACACCTTGCGATGCTCCGACCGCTTGTAGGCGTACGGTTTCAGGTACTATTTCACTCCCCTGTTTCGGGGTACTTTTCACCTTTCCCTTACGGTACTGGTTCACTATCGGTGTCTGAGGAGTATTTAGCCTTACCGGATGGTGCCGGCAGATTCAGGCAGGATTCCTCCGGTCCCGCCTTACTCAGGATACTGCTCGTCCCTCTCAATTTCTATCTACAGGGCTATCACCTGCTATGGCTCAACTTTCCAGAAGATTCAATTTGATGAGAGTTTCTAAATGCAGTCCTACAACCCCCAAGCGGCACAAGATGTTTCAGTTCAGGAGGTTGGCTTCCCCTTTCGGATAACACACCTTCAGTGTGCTGGGTTGTCCCATTCGGAAATCTTCGGATATAATGCTTGTGTGCAGCTCCCCGAAGCTTATCGCAGCTTACCACGTCCTTCATCGCCTCTCAGTGCCAAGGCATCCGCCATGCGCCCTTATTCGCTTTAAAAGAGTTATTACTAAAATCGCCTTACTAAACAATTACAACTTGTTTTATCCCAATATGTCAAAGAACTTAATCAAATGAACTTTCGTTCATAAGAAAAGCTGATGTTATGATTATGAATCATCAGACCTGAAAGTCAACACCAAATAAAGAACTAATTTTTCGTGGAGGATATCGGAGTCGAACCGATGACCCTCTGCGTGCAAGGCAGATGCTCTAGCCAACTGAGCTAACCCCCGAGGTTATTGTAGACCCGCCCAGATTTGAACTGGGGACCCCTACATTATCAGTGTAGTGCTCTAACCAGGCTGAGCTACGGATCTATCTAAACAATAGCCAATTGGCCTCATCAATCCATAGCAACTGGCCGAATAATACTATATAAGAACTTAAATATTGAAAGTAGGAAAGCAACAGCAGTAAATAAAACGTACTCTAAAAAGGGAGGTATTCCAGCCGCACCTTCCGGTACGGCTACCTTGTTACGACTTAGCCCCAGTCACTAGTTTTACCCTAGGCGGCTCCTTGCGGTTACCGACTTTAGGTACACCCAGCTTCCATGGCTTGACGGGCGGTGTGTGCAAGGTCCGGGAACGTATTCACCGTAGCATTGCTGATCTACGATTACTAGTGATTCCAGCTTCATGGAGTCGAGTTGCAGACTCCAATCTGAACTGAGAGAAGGTTTTTGGGATTAGCTCCTTATCGCTAAGTGGCAGCCCTTTGTCCTCCCCATTGTAGCACGTGTGTAGCCCTGGGCATAAAGGCCATGATGACTTGACATCATCCCCTCCTTCCTCACGCCTTACGGCGGCAGTTTCATTAGAGTTCCCAGCATAACCTGATGGCAACTAATGATAGGGGTTGCGCTCGTTGCGGGACTTAACCCAACACCTCACGGCACGAGCTGACGACAGCCATGCAGCACCTTACAAATTGTGTATTGCTACAAAACAGGCTTTCACCTGCGGTCAAAATGCATTCTAGCCCAGGTAAGGTTCCTCGCGTATCATCGAATTAAACCACATGCTCCACCACTTGTGCGGACCCCCGTCAATTCCTTTGAGTTTCAACCTTGCGGTCGTACTTCCCAGGTGGATTACTTAATGCTTTCGCTCAGACACACACTGTGTATCGCGTATGTCGAGTAATCATCGTTTAGGGCGTGGACTACCAGGGTATCTAATCCTGTTTGATCCCCACGCTTTCGTGCCTCAGTGTCAATGACTCCGTAGTAAGCTGCCTTCGCAATTGGTGTTCTATGTCATATCTAAGCATTTCACCGCTACATGACATATTCCGCTTACCTCCAGAGTATTCAAGACAGATAGTATCAATGGCAGTTTCCGGGTTAAGCCCGGAGATTTCACCACTGACTTAACTGCCCACCTACGCACCCTTTAAACCCAGTGAATCCGGATAACGCTTGCACCCTCCGTATTACCGCGGCTGCTGGCACGGAGTTAGCCGGTGCTTATTCCTCTGGTACCGTCAGGCCCGATAGAAATCGGGGTTTCGTCCCAGAGAAAAGAAGTTTACAATCCAGAGGACCGTCATCCTCCACGCGGCATGGCTGGTTCAGACTTGCGTCCATTGACCAATATTCCTTACTGCTGCCTCCCGTAGGAGTCGGGCCCGTGTCTCAGTGCCCGTGTGGCTGATCATGCTCTCACATCAGCTACTGATCGCAGGCTTGGTGGGCCGTTACCCCGCCAACTACCTAATCAGACGCACGCCCATCTCTTACCGCCGGAGCTTTAATATTAAAGTGATGCCACTTCAATATATTATGGAGTATTAATCCACCTTTCGGTGGGCTATCTTCCAGAAAGAGGGAGGTTGCGTACGTGTTCCGCACCCGTTTGCCGGTCGCCAGCATCTGTATTGCTACAAACCTGCTGCCCCACGACTTGCATGTATTAAGCCTGCCGCTAGCGTTCATCCTGAGCCAGGATCAAACTCTCCATTGTAAATGTTGTTTGACCTGACTATTAATTCTCAAGAATTAACAGTTCAAAAATCGAATTATATTACGCTTAAAATTTACCCGTTCTAATTAATTAAAACGTTGCTGTTGCTTCCAATCTTTCAAAGAACTTTTTTACTTTTTGTGTACCCATTTTTTGAATGGGAGTGCAAAGGTAAGAGGTTTTTTTATTCCACCAACTTTTTCTTTATTTATTTTCAACTTTTTTTTATTGAGAATCAATTAAGAAGAAGCTTTTTTGGAGGAATATTTTTATCAACCTTTTGAAGAACTTCCGCCTGTTTTTCAAAGCGGGTTGCAAAGATAAGGGCAGTGTAAAGTACTAACCAAACTTTTCAAATCTTTTTTACCCTCATTTACCAAACGCTTTACTGCAAAGGGTTTCAGCAGAAAAATATTTTCAGCATTTATAAAAACAATTCATTGGGATAGGCAACCTGTACTAAAAACAAAGCTTTTGCAGGTGCTGAGAAATCTGCAGTGGATTGATTCTGCTGACTAATTAACTCTTGAAAGTCGATGAATGTCATGTTTCCACGGGCTACCCGAATCATTGTTCCCACCAAACCACGAACCATTCCACGCAAAAAGCGATTGGCTTTTACCTGGTATACCAAACAGCCATTCTCCTCAACCCACCTGCTTTCGATAATACTGCATTGAAATGTTTTAACCTGTGTGTTTCTCTTTGAAAAGGCAGTAAAATCAGTATAATGCCTTATATGTGCTGCACATTCATTCAGCAGCTCTTTTTAAAGTGTAAAAGGAATATGCCAGGCCCTGTCATCTAAAAAAGGGTTTTTAGAATTGAAGATATAATACTTGTATTCTCTTGAAACAGCATGAAAGCGGCAATGTGCATCCTCTTTTACTTTCCTGATTGATTTAATGACGATTGGCTTTGGCAAGATAGCATTCAGGTTATATAAAGCCATTTCAGGGAAATCATCACTCCAATCAAAATGAAAATAATTCTGTAAGGCATGTACACCTGCATCTGTGCGTGATGAACCAGTTAAAGAAACTGGGTTACGAAAGAAAACTTCAAATGCTTTTTCTACTTCTGATTGTATAGTAATTGCATTCTTTTGTACCTGAAAGCCACTGAATCCTTCTCCCTTATAAAAAACCTCAAGAAAATACCTTGGCATAAATTATTGATTAGGGAGCAGTGCAGAGAAGCGTTTTTTATAATACTCATCCTGGATTGTTTCGCCAAGATTCTTAAAGTTGGAGAAATCGGTAATGTAAAGCATCGCTGCATCATAAAACCTGTAACGGCCTTCATCATTCAAAAATAAGACAGCCAGATTTTTAACCTGTGCAGTTGAAAAGCATTTTGTACGGAACATTTTCTTAGCCACATTGATCATTGATTCATCTTTAGATTCACTGGCCATTTTCTTTCTCAGCTTCATGAAATCATCTTCAGATGCAATTGAAGTACAGTTACTGTTAGGAAGTGATTTGGGTTCAGTCTTCTGCAACGGAATTACTTCGGGCTTAATTTCTTCTTTTTTTATTTCTGGAGCAGCAGGGGGAGTTTCCTTCTTTTCTTCAACTTTTATCTCGGGTTGAACAGGAACTTCTGTCTTTTGCTCTTTTACAACCTCTATTGTATCCTTTTTCACTTCAATACTTGCCGGTGGCTGCTGAACAGGTTCAATACCAGCTGTGTCTATAGCAATAAATAACCTTACAGTATCTTTTACACCGTCTGTATTAACAACTTCATATACAAAATCACTTCCTTCACGGCTATCAAATTTTCTCACCTGCAGAACAGAAGACTTTTCCGGGGCAACCCATGCAGGTTCTGTATCGGGTACTTCAACTACCGGAACAGGCTGTTGAACAACCTGCGTTTTTATTGTGTCCTTTACCTGAGGAACTATTGCAACAGTTTCGGTAACTACTACACGTTTTGGAGTGTCAACAATTACTTTTTCTTCTTTCCGTACAGTAACGTTTTTTACAGTTGTATCCTGTGTTACTTTTGAAAGCATATTGGCAAAAGGATCATCTGTAACCGGCTGGCTTGTTGTAACCGCAGGATTGCTTGTCTTAATTTCTGAAGTTACACCGGCATATACAATTGCAGAGCTTTGCAGATCATATAAGCCCCACCCCTTTTCAGCAAAATTCTTAATCAGGTAGCCTTTGTCAGTATTCTCAAGCAGACATTGAAACTTCTGTTCGGGCTGATCAGATTTTGGAAAACCAACGGAAAACTCAACAGCTCCGTCCTTTAATTTTGAGAGAATAAGATACCCTGAAGCAGATGAACTGTAAATACGGTTATTATACTTTATGTAAAAAGGTTGCTGGTTATCTGTTTGCAGGTAGATATAATGGCTCAACTGACTAAAGCCAAATGAACCAAAGCCGAAACACAGGAAAGCTATCAAACAAAATCTTCTTATAATAGAATACCTCATAGAAACAAAGCTAATTTTTTTTGTTCATCCGTTTCACAAACCATGCGTCAATTTCTATTTTTTTAACTCTCTCTCCTTTTATCTTTACCGCTCAAAATCAAAAAAATGAAAAAACAATTTGCAGCAGGTTTGATAATGACGTTTCTCAGCCTTGCATCAGTTGCACAGCCTGCCGTACAAACAGATACAGCATGGAAAAAGCAGTACAGGTCAACCCCGGAAAAAGTACATGCCCTTGTACATACCAAATTAGAAGCCAGTTTCGATATTCCCAAAGCCTATATGTTTGGGAAAGTATGGCTTACATTAAAGCCGCAATTTTATCCCAGTAGTACATTGATCTTGTATGCAAAAGGCATGGATATCAAAGAAGTTGCTCTTGTAAAAGGAAGTTCAAAAAGCAAACTGAAGTTTGAATATGATGGAATGCTGCTAAAAATTGAACTGGATAAGACTTATAAAGGAGGCGAAGCATATACGATCTACATTGACTATACAGCTAAACCGAATGAATTGAAGGTTGAAGGAAGTGCCGCCATTACAGATGCCAAAGGTTTGTATTTCATTAACCCAACCGGAGCGGATAAAGACAAACCAACTCAGATTTGGACACAGGGTGAAACTGAAGCAACCAGCGTATGGTGCCCGATCATTGACAAAACCAGTCAAAAAACAACACAGGAAATGTACATCACCGTTCCTGCAAAATGGGTTACTCTCAGCAATGGAAAACTAATGAGCCAGAAACCTGCCGGCAATGGATTGAGAACTGATTACTGGAAAATGGATCTCCCGCACTCACCTTACCTGTTTTTTATGGGAGCAGGTGAATTTGCCGTTGTAAAGGATAGCTGGAAAGGCAAAGAAGTAAATTATTATGTAGACAAGGAATATGAATCAGTAGCCAAAAAAATATTTGGAAACACTCCTGAAATGATGAGTTATTTTTCAAAAATCACGGGTGTTGATTACCCTTGGGTGAAATACAGCCAGATTGTTGGCCGTGACTATGTTAGCGGAGCAATGGAAAACACCACCGCAACCCTTCACCAGGAAAGTGCTCAGCAGGATGCAAGAGAATTAGTTGATGGCAACGGCTGGGAAGGAACCATCGCTCATGAATTATTTCATCAGTGGTTTGGTGATTATGTAACAACTGAAAGCTGGAGCAACCTCACACTCAATGAATCGTTTGCCAATTACAGTGAGTTACTCTGGGATGAATACAAATACAGTAAGGACAAAGCAGGAGCTACACAATACAGCGCCATGCAGGGTTATCTCGGCAGCAACAGCGAGAAAAAAGATCTTGTTCGTTTTTATTACCACGACAAAGAAGATATGTTTGATGCGGTGAGCTATAATAAGGGCGGATGTATCTTACACATGCTCCGCAATTTTGTTGGTGACAGTGCTTTCTTTAAATCACTGAACCTTTATTTAACCACCAATAAATTTAAAACAGCAGAAGCGCATCAGTTACGTTTGGCTTTTGAAGAAATTACCGGCAAAGACCTCAACTGGTTCTTTAATCAATGGTATTTCGGAAGCGGACATCCAACACTTGATATTAACTACAGTTATGATGATGCAACTCAACAGGTAAAAGTTGTTGTAAAGCAAACACAAAAAGATAAACTTTTTAAACTCCCTGTTGCCATTGATGTTTACAACGGCAGCAACAAAACACGTCACCAGGTTTGGGTAGAAAACGCAGTAGATTCATTCATGTTTGCATCTGCAACAAATCCTGATCTTATCAATTTTGATGGAGATAAAGTTTTACTCTGTACAAAAAAAGAAAATAAAACAATTGATAACTATCTGCATCAGTACAAATACGCCGGCTTATACCTCGACAGAAGAGAAGCGATTGATTTTATTTCGAAAAACAGGAAGATTCAAAAGCAGTTGAGTTTATGAAACTTGCCATCAATGATAAATACAGCGGTTTACGCAATTTTGCCATTGGCAAATTAGATATGAAGAAAGATGCCATTGTAAATGCTGTTGAAACATCTTTAACAGAAATAGCTAAGAAAGATGCCAGCCGTATTGTACGCAGCAAAGCAGTGGAAACTTTAGGTAATTTAAAAAAGCCTGCTTATAAATCACTTTTTCAGTCATTGCTGAGCGATTCATCTTATACACTCAGTGCAGCTGCGTTACTTGCATTGGAAAAAATTGATGCCCCTGCTGCATTAACAGAAGCAAAACTTTTATCAAAGCAGAAAATGAAAGGAGCTTTGATGGAAGCCGTTGCAACCACATTAATCAAAAGTGGCGACGAATCTGCATTTGATGAAATCGCATCAGCTTATGGTAAAATGGGCTTATCACAGGCGAAGTTTAACTTAACTGCTGTGTTTGCCAATTTCCTCGGCACGATTAAGAATACTGATAAAAGTAAAACGTGGTGTGGATGAAATTGTAAAATTCAGAGATGGTATTCCTGAACAGTTTGGACTTGGGCCAGTAATGGATAATTTCTTAAAAACAATTATCGGCAAAAAAGAAACAGCTAAGAAGACAGGAGAAAATGTAAGTGACTTACAGGAACAGATTGATTATATTAAAACGAAGATTAAAAACTAAATCAGTTTTAAACTTTCAGATAAACAAAGCCACTCATATTAGAGTGGCTTTGTTTATTATATATTTCTTTGCGAAAAGATTACCAACTACCACCGGCACCGCCACCGCCAAAACTTCCGCCACCAAAACCTCCAAAGCCACCGCCACCACTACTTCCGCCGCCGCCCCAACCGCCGCTGCTTCCGCCTCCACCCCCAAACCAAATAGGAGGAACACTGTTACTCCAGCCTCTTCTGCTCATCATTCCACCGCCACCACGATTAATCCTTGAAATAATAATCATAATAATGATGAACATAATAATAGCACCTAATACACTTCCTCCGCCCTTTCCTTTTCTGCCTCTATCACTGTAACCTGCAGGTGCTTTGTATTCACCTGCTGCAGCTCTCATTAAATCATCTGTGCCTTCATCCAGGCCACGGTAAATATCATTCGCTTTGAAATTGGGGATGATGTCGTTTTCAATAATTGTTTTTGCCGTAATATCAGGAATTGCACCTTCGAGACCATAACCGGTAGCAATCCATACTTTACGCTGATTTCTTTCCTTATCAATCAGTATAACCAGGATTAATCCATTATTGAATTCCTTTCCGCCCACACCCCACTTACGGCCAAGTGCAGTAGCAAAATCACCAATATCATAATCGCCAATATCGCCAATAGTAATAACTACAAATTGATTGGAAGTGCTGTCATCATACGCTACCAGCTTTCTCTCCAGTGCTTCTTCCTGCGATGCTGTCAGCACATCAATGAAATCATTCACCAGTTTTGGCGGATTGGGAGTTGCAGGGATATACTTCTCCACCCCCTGTGCTGATGCAAACAGGGTTAAGAGAAGAAAAGAAAAAGAGAGTATGGTTTTTTGAAAAAGTTTCATCGTGTTATCTACCAAAAACAATATCATCGGGTAATTCGTTCCTGTCTTCGTTTTCGTATGGAAAATTTGAAACAAGTGCATCTCCAATTTCTGTTACAATCTGCACAATCCCATCTTTATAATTTTCCCTGCTGAATGATGAAAGCATTTTATTCACTTCTTTATTCCAGAACTCCGTTCCAACTTTTTCGTGAATGCCTTTATCGCCAAACACTGCCAGCTGATGATCCTTCATAGCAATGTAAAGCACAACTCCATTCCGGTCTTCTGTTTTGTCCATTTTCAGTCCGAAAAAAACTTCAATGGCACGATCAACCGGATCAACATAACTGCAGCGGCTTTCAATAAACATACGGATTTCTCCGGATGTACGTTTCTCAGCTGCACGTATTGCATTCACAATGGCTTCATTCTCCTGTGGAGTGAACCAATTCTGCTTTTTGGAAAGAAAAGAAAAAATGCCCATGAATATTATCAGAATTTTACTTCAGGAGCTTTATCACTTCCGGGTTCTGCTGTAAAGCCTGTTTTTTGTTTGAAACCAAACATACCTGCCAGGATATTCATTGGAAATGAGCGCACCTGGGTATTATAATTCATCACAGCTTCGTTAAAATCATTACGGGCTACTTTAATTCTGTTCTCTGTTCCCTCTAATTGAGTTTGCAGGTTACGGAATCCTTCGTTGGCCTTCAGATTCGGATAACTTTCAACAACTGCCAGTAAACGGCTTAATGCACTGCTTACTCCACTTTGCGCTTGTTGAAATTCTGCCAAGCTTCTCTGGAGTAATATTCGTTGGATCAACTTTTACCTGTGTTGCTTTTGAACGGGCTTCAATTACATTGATCAATGTTTGCTGTTCAAAATTTGCTTCGCCTTTCACTGTGTTCACAAGATTTGGTATCAGGTCAGCTCTGCGCTGGTAATCACTCTGCACATTGTTCCATTTCTGTTTTACAACTTCATCCTGTTTAACTAACCCGTTATAACCGCTGCAACCCCTGAATAACAAAAGGGCTAATACTGCAACAATAACAATGGTGATAATACGTCCGGCTTTCATGTTTGTGTTTTTTAGTTTGAGATTAAATTTAATTCAAAGAATCAAATTGTCAAGTGAATCTTTTATCAGCACAAAGAATGCCGCATCAAAAAAGATGACAGACTGTCGTTTCATAAGCCCTTACAGAACTATTTAGTTATGTCTGCGGCATGGTTTTAGTAATCCATTTCCAAGGTTAGCCGGTTCAAAACCCCGGCTTTCTTATCCTCATGAAAAAAATATTGCCCCTTTTAGTCGTTTTGCTGATTACTTTTTCTCAGTGTAAAAAGAAAACCAGCACGAATAATCCTGAGCCAACGGACCCGGTTACGTTAAAAGATACTGTACTTGTGCAGGGGCTGAATTTCCCCTGGGAAATAGTATGGGGACCTGATGATTTTATCTGGATGACTGAACGGGGAGGGAAAATAACCCGTATTAATCCCTCAACAGGAGCAGTTAGTCCGGTTCATACTATTACTGAAGTTGCAACAAATGGCGAAGGTGGATTGCTGGGAATGGTACTGCATCCAAATTTTACAACATCACCGCATGTATTTGTTGCTTATAATTATAATAATGGTGGTAACTACCGTGAAAAAATTGTCCGCTATACTTACAGCAGCGGTTCACTCATTAGCCCCTTAACAATTATAGATAATATTGCTGCTTCTTCTATACATAATGGAAGCCGCTTAGTGATAACACCTGATCTGAAACTGTTTATTACTACCGGTGATGCATCAAATACTTCATTACCTCAAAATACATCTTCCGTAAATGGCAAAATACTGCGACTTAATCTCGATGGAAGTATCCCGGCTGATAACCCTGCAGCAGGAAATCCATACTGGAGCATTGGTCATCGCAACCCACAGGGATTGGTTTTTGCGAATAATATACTGTACAGTTCTGAGCATGGACCAAGTACTGATGACGAAGTAAATATGATTGAAAAAGGAAGGAACTACGGTTGGCCTGATGTAAGAGGATTTTGCAATGAATCGGCAGAACAAACTTTTTGCTCTGCTAATAACGTAAAAGAACCTCTTAAAGCATGGACACCTACCACTGCAGCATGCGGACTGGATTATTATAACAATAACCTGATACCGCAATGGAAGAATTCATTACTGATGGTTGCACTGAAAGATGCAAAACTTTACCAGTTGAAGCTCAACAGTACTTATAACAGCATTACTGAAACCAATGAGTTTTTCATTAATAAATACGGCAGGATGAGAGACCTGTGTATATCGCCTGCGGGTAAGGTTTATATCTGTACCAGCAATGGCGGCAACAATGACAAACTCATTGAAATCAGTAAAAAAGTAAATCAGCATTAATCCTGTACTGCGGCAATACCGGGTAATACTTTGCCTTCGAAGAACTCAAGCATAGCACCACCACCGGCAGAGATATAGCTTACTTTATCTGTGTAGCCAAAATCGTTTACAGCAGCAACACAGTCTCCGCCACCTACAAGGCTGAATGCCCCTTTACCAGTGGCAACAGCAACTGCTTCTGCAATGGTTTTTGTTCCGTGCTGAAATTTTTCCATTTCAAACACACCCATCGGACCATTCCACAAAATCGTTTTTGAATGGATCAATACGTTTGTAAACTGTTCGCAGGCATTGGGCCCGATATCCAATCCTAACCAACCATCAGGAATCTGGTTGCTTGGTGCAGTTGATGTATTTGCATCCGCAGCAAACTTATCAGCAATTACAGAATCGCTTGGCAGGTGAATGTTCACACCTTTTTGCGCTGCTTTTTCAAGGATCATTTTGGCAGTTTCCAATCTGTCTTCTTCACAAAGAGAATTACCAATCTTTCCACCCATTGCCTTCATGAAGGTATAAGCCATGCCACCGCCGATGATAATATCGGTTGCACGTTCCAGTAAGTTTTCAAGAATGAGAATCTTATCGCTCACTTTGGCACCGCCAATGATAGCAGTAAATGGTTTGTCGGCTTTCAGCAACACTTTTTCTGCTGCCGCAACTTCACCTTCCATCAGCAAACCAAACATCTTTTTTTCTTTAGGGAAGAATTTTGCAATCACAGCTGTAGAAGCATGTGCACGGTGAGCAGTACCAAAGGCATCATTTACATATACATCGCCCAGCTTTGCTAATTTTTGCGCAAAGGCTTCATCACCTTTTCTTCTTCCTTATAAAAACGAAGGTTTTCAAGTAACAGCACTTCACCTGCACGTAACATACCTGCAGTTAAATAAGCCTGCTCGCCAATACAATCGTTGGCAAACAATACAGTTGTATTTCCACCAAGCAATTCGCCGAGATGTTTGATGATATGCTTTAAAGAAGATTTTCTTCAGGACCTTCTTTTGGACGGCCCAGGTGACTCATTAAAATAACACTGCCACCATCATTGAGTATTTTTTTTATTGTCGGAATGGCAGCCCGCATCCTGTTATCATCGCCAATGGCCTGTGTTTGTTTGTCGAGTGGAACATTGAAATCAACCCGGATCAGTGCTTTCTGACCTGCGAAGTTGTACGTTGAAAATTTGCTCATAAAATATGTATTTAATTCTTTTGCTTGTTTTCGCTGAACGAAGTTATCATTTGCATAATAAAGCCGGTTCAACAGTTTCTTTATTTCTGTATTTGTTTCAGCAGTTGCTCTGTGCAATTCAAATTCCTGCTTACATCATCCTTCCCTTCAATTTTTACTTTCATTAATGCGCCGCTGATGAGTTGATAACCCTGTATTCCCTGTTCATCATTGAAAAAACAATTATACCAGTCAATCAGTTCATTTGAATAAGCCATGCTTACTTTATTACTGTAAAATTTAATGGGGTGCGGATACCAGCTTCCTCCGGCATTCTCCAGCTTATTCTCTTTTGCATGAGTATATAATGATTTCAGAAATTGGAGATAAGCAATCACACGCTGTTGAATTTGATCAGTTGTTTCCTGCTGCTGGGGTTTTGTCCGCCAATTGTTCATTGCTTGGCTGTAAGGATCCGATTTTGATTGATTGGCCAATGCCTGCACTTCAATCATTTCATCCGGGTTTGATTTATCAATCGGGAAGCCCCGGTAAAAGCTGAACTGAGTTTTATTGCCTGGCAGGTTTTGATCAACCAGGTATCTTACATTATCTGTACTGTCTTTTACAGAAGGAGTAAGTACCAGTAACTTTTTCTGTTCATCAAAATTCCATTTACCCTGTTCAAACAGCAAATCTCCACAAAGCGAATAGTTACCGTCGGCGTAAAAACGCAGGGCATATAATCCAAGATGATTGTTTTTATTCTGTTCTGCTTTTTCATCTATCACAACATACCATTCACAATCTTTCGGATTTACTGCTCTCTTTTCAGCTGTCGTTGGCGATCCGCATGAAAAAAATAAAAAAGGGATACTCCAGAAGAAATATCCCTTTAAGATTTTTGCCTTTGCTATCATGAATTATTTAATCATTTTAGCAAAAAAATGAAGTGTGCGAACCAATTGGCTTACATAACTCATTTCATTATCATACCAGCTAACTACACGTACTAATTGATTGTCGCCTACATTCTGTACTCTTGTTTGTGTTGCATCAAACAAAGAACCGAAGCTGGTGCCAATAATATCGCTGCTTACAATTTCGTCTTCAGTATAACCAAAGCTTTCGTTAGAAGCGGCTTTCATTGCAGCATTTACTTCTTCAACAGTTACCTTTTTACCTAATACAACGGTCACTTCAGTTAATGAACCTGTAAGAGTTGGTACACGCTGAGCACTACCATCCAGTTTTCCTTTTAAGCTTGGTAATACAAGACCAATTGCTTTTGCAGCGCCTGTGCTGTTGGGAACAATATTCTGAGCAGCTGCACGTGCACGGCGAAGATCACCTTTTGCATGAGGAGCATCCTGTGTGTTCTGATCGTTGGTGTAAGCGTGTATGGTTGTCATTAAACCATTCACAATACCGTATTTTTCTTCCAGTACCTGTGCTACAGGAGCCAGACAGTTAGTAGTACAACTTGCACAGCTGATAACTGTTTCACTGCCATCAAGAATACTGTGGTTTACATTAAATACAACTGTTTTCAGATCACCTGTTGCAGGAGCGCTGATTACCACTTTTTTTGCACCGGCTGCAATATGTGCCTCTGCTTTTGTTTTGTCAGTAAAGAATCCTGTACATTCTAATACTACATCCACATTGTGCGATCCCCATGGAATCTGAGCAGGATCTTTCTGTGCATATATCTTTACTTCATCACCGTTAACAATGATTGAATTTTCTGTTGCTTTTACTTCTGCATCAAAACGTCCCTGAGCAGTATCATACTTCAGCAAGTGACCTAATACTTTTGGGGAAGTGAGGTCGTTGATAGCAACTATATCAATGCCTTCCATTTTATAAATCTGGCGATAAACTAATCTGCCAATGCGTCCAAAACCGTTAATAGCAACTTTTACTGTGCTCATGGAAATAATTATTTAGGAGTTTAAAAATGCGCTGCGAAGGTAATTACTTTAACGATTAAAGACCGTTAGTTTTTTGACTGATATAGAGCAGCAAATGGCATATAGTACGTCATTGGTTTTCGAATTTCCTGTTTTTTACAGTTCGTTTTCAATGCTATTTTTCACTGCACTGATGTTATGTAATGTATGAGATGAGATAATAACAGATCAATTTTTGAAATTTGTTTGGCTGGAAACCTGCCCAAACCTATCTTTGCCGTCCCAAAAATAAACGCCGCGTTGGTCAAGGGGTTAAGACGCCTCCCTTTCACGGAGGAATCACGGGTTCGAATCCCGTACGTGGTACAAAGCCCTGCTGTTAAGCAGGGTTTTTTTATGTCCATACCCTGCAATCAGCATGTGATTTTACTGCAATCAGGGATTATTACAGCTGAGAATCTACTTAAGGTTTCCCTTTTTTACGTAACTCCCGGTGGTTGAATTTACTGCCCATGAAAGATCAAAATTGATTTTTCACCAGCCTAAATCAACTTTTAAAAAAATTTTTTGATATTTTTTTAAAAACTCAAACGTTGATTATCAATGCTTTTACTATGTAAATTTTACGGTATCGTAAAAAAACATGAAGGCTACGTAATTCTACTATTGCACATGTGAAATTCTCGGCGCAACTTTGTTCTCGTAAGGGAAGATACTTAGCAGATTTTAAAGATTCCCTTAAAGGTAACAGCCAGAAGCTTTAGATCCGATCCAGAGAGACCCGTACCAATTTAGTCCCTATTTAAACGAATTAACATGACGTACCTCTACCCAACAGTAGTAAAAGTTTATAAACTTTTATTTTCTCTCAGCATCCTGCTTTTCATAAGCCAGGAATCTTTCTCACAATTAGCATTTAAAAGCCCTTTATTACTTCAGGGAGATAGCAAAGCCATTGGATCAATTTATCGTTTCTCAAATGTTACAACCAATGTTGATGCACTCGTAACAATTGACAGCCTGGTAAATGGTGCAAGCCTTTCAAACATTGACTTAACAGCCTCAGGTTATAATGATGCATTCCAGCCCCAGGTAAAAGCGGGTAATATCGGCACTTCATACGTTTTATTCAGCATTACGTTTGTACAACATAATACGGCAACAGCTGTGTTTCTTTCAAGTGTAACAGCTACGAATCTTGATTTGGATGGCACCCCTACCTTAAAAGAAATGTGCGAAATTGATATGAATGGTGGTTCTTCCAAATTCATGAATAATAACCCCACAATTTTGGTAAGTCTTCTGTCGAACAAATTCAGAGCAGTCAACGTTGCGGGAGTTGATTATGGTGGAATTGATACTACAGCCAGTCAGGTAATGTTCCAGGTAAAAAACAGCAATCTTGCTTCCTTTAAGGTTCGCTTTGGCTCAGTTACTTTAAATAACAGTGGCAGCGCAAGACAGTACAGCCTTTACATGAAAGAGTTTGCTATTGCAAATGCAACTACTTTACCTGTAACGCTTACTAATTTCCAGGCAAACCTGAAAGACAAAAGTGCATCACTTGTATGGACAACTGCCAACCAAATCAACTTCAGTCATTTTGTAATTGAAAAAAGTACAGATGGTAAAAACTTCCAGGAAGCAGCCGTTTTGTTTGCAGATGAAGCTAACACAAGTGCTGCAATAGATTACAAGTACAAAGACAATTTACAGAACAGCAGTTCAAAAGTTGTATTCTACCGTTTGAAAATGGTTGATGCGAATGATAAGTATGCTTATTCAGAAACAAGAATGGTTCGCCTGGCAACTGAAGTAAACAATATACAGATCAGCACCTTCCCTAACCCTGTAACAAGTGAAGTACGTATCATGATTCCGGCTGACTGGCAGGAAAAAGCAGTTACTTACGAAATCTATAACAGCACAGGAATTTTAGTTCAACGTGTGCAGAATCAGAAAGCAGCACAGGTGCAGCAAATCAATGTGCAGAATCTGAATGGCGGTAACTACATCGTAAAAGTGAGTAACGGTTCTGCAACAAGTACTTCAAAAATTATTAAACTTAATTAAACATATTCCGGTACAGACCATTGCTAACCTTCTTTACACCTTAACCCTAACACCTCCACATTGACCAGCTAACCTCTCCGCTAACCTTACATGAACGTTTACCCAGAATCCCTTTGGATTTTTCGACGGGTGCCCCTGAGCAATCAGGTGCTTTCTTTTTTAACAGTATCAGATACCTGTTTCAAAATGCAGTTCAGGAATTTCCACATCAGTAAATCCTTTTCGAATAAGCCGTTGTTGAAATGCCTGCTGCACTTCATATTCACCATGCACTAAAAATAATTTCTGCACCTGCTTTGTATCCTGGCAGGCAAGCCATTGACTCATATCTTCATAATCACCATGTGCACTCATGCTCCGGATCTGGCCGATCTCTGCATGCACTTCTTTTTCAACCCCAAATATTTTCACTTCCTTTCTCCCGTCCAGTAATTTTCCACCCAATGAACGTGGTTCACAATACCCTGTAAGTAAAATTGTATTACGGCTGTTTTCAATTCCATTATTGATATGATGCTTTACCCTTCCTGCATCAGCCATTCCACTTGCACTGATGACAACATATGGTCCGCTTCGGAAATTAAGCAGCTTTGATTCATTCACTGTTTTTACATATTTCAATCCCTTAAAACCAAAAGGATCACTGTCGCTCTTTAATATTTTCTGAATGCGGCTGTTGAACAGATCAGGGTAGCTTTTAACGATCTGTGTAGCTTCAATGCTTAACGGACTGTCTACAAAATAATCCAGATCAGGCAAACGGCGTTCAAGTTCCAGCTGGTTTAAATCATATAAAATTTCCTGTGTGCGTCCAACACTGAACGCAGGAATAATCAATTTTCCTTTTTTCTCAAGACAAGCTCTGATAATCCATTTCAATAACTGATCGGGAGTTGACATTGCATTATCATGCAAACTGTTTCCGTAAGTTGATTCCATAATAATCACATCTGCCTGTGGAAAAACTTCCGGTGATTTCAATATCACATCACGATAGCGGCCAATATCACCTGAGAATGTGATACGTTTTGTTTTCCCATTTTCAGTGAGCTTTAAATGAACACAGGCGCTGCCGATGATATGACCAGCATCTGTAAACATTACTTCAATTCCCTCATCGATCTTAAACCAGTTTCCATACTCAACATCTACAAAACGTTCTGCAGCTTTCTTTGCATCTTCAATTGTGTACAATGGTTTTAAATAAGGCAGGTTTTGATTGGCTCTCCGTTTGTTCTCATACTTCACATCATCTTCCTGTATTTCTGCACTGTCTTCCAATAATACTGCTGTCAAACTTTGTGTAGCAGATGTGCAATAAATTTTCCCTTGGTAACCATCAGCACAAAGTTTGGGTATTAGACCGCTGTGATCAATATGTGCATGACTCAGCACCATATAATTAATGTCAGCAGGTTCAAAACCCCAGTTGCGGTTTAATGCATCGGTATCTCTTCCCATACCCTGGAACAAACCACAATCGAGTAATAATTTTTTCCCGTTACTGAAAGTAATAATGTGTTTGCTTCCTGTTACACAACGGGCAGCACCGTGAAATGATAGTTTCATAATAATGTGATAATTTGCTAATATGAAAATATGCTAATGAGCCGATGCTTTTATTAGCACAACAGCACATTAACGAATTAACTAGTTGCTTTTTACTTTAAACGACCAGGTAATATAAAATTCGGCAACAATCTCACCGGCTTTATTCTTCCCAACAGATTTTGCTTTGAAAGATTTTGCTTCACCTGTTGCAATTGCATCATCTACCAGCAACTCCAGTGCTTTTCCATCTTCACAGGTAAAGGTTGTTACATCAACAGCTTTCTTAAAATAATTTGCCTCCAGGTTTACCACCAGCATGGAAACGGACGGCTTCTGTTCAATCACCTGCATTAAACCCAACACACCTGTACTCATTTCTGCTGCCATTGCAAGGCATGCGAAATAAGTGGAGCGAAATGGATTCTGCGAAAACCATTTGTAAGGAACAGTTACCTCACATCTTTCTGCAGCAAGAGATTTGATACGAACGCCGCTAAAAAAAGCGGAAGGTAATTTCAACAGCAAAAACATCCTGCTTTTTAACGGATGTTTCATTTGCTGTATAAACTTTCCTGCTCCGGTGTTCATGAATACAATTATTATTTCGACACTTCTACAATACAGGCAACCACATTATTTGCATCACCTGTTACATCAAAACGCAAAGCGCCTTTTCCTGTTGATGAATACCGCACGTTACGAATCAATGATGAGCCCAATGCGTTATTCAATCTTGCTGCATAATCAGAAGAAGGGTTGGCACTAATCTGCTGATTCAATTGATACCAATTCAATTCTTTTTTACTGATCACTACTGCAATTACATCTCTTGTACCGATACTGTCAGGTGTCATGCTTTTATCTTTCGGAAACATCCGGTAGCCGGTAATACCGCAGAACGGAGAATATTTTGTTTTCGTTGGATCATCTGTTCTGGGATAAGGAAACAGGGTATAACTTGTTCCATCAACTCTTTACCGAAAACATATACATAACACTCTGTTGTGTTTTTAATTTCCATTTTAAATTTTGTACCGGGACGAACGGGGGCAGTTGTCTCAAAACGGTTACCACTTCCTGCTCTTAATGGAATATAATCTCTGGCCACTGTTTTCTTTCCATCATACTCCACTCTTACCAAACCAATTTCACAGGCAAACTGTTGAACATCTTTATTACTTTGATGCATGGGATTTACACCATATGCTTCACGAACATAGAATTGAAAATCACCATAACGCACCCAGCCGAATCCGTTAGTGCCCCATTCTTTTCCCCAGCTATTCATGATTAAAAAAGATCCGCCATATTTTGTATCATCATAGCCAACCACACACATGGCGTGACCGCCAAAGCCCATCATGCTTCTGTCGCCCTGTTCAGGAATCCAAACGTCCTGCCCCATCATTGGCTGCATAAAACTTTGTCCCACCATCATACCAATAACTACCGGTGCTCCCTGTGCTAAATTTTCTTTGATGGCACGCAGATCAACAGCATCATTTCGATCACCTAAACTCAAACGATTGAAACCACGCATACGATATTGTGCAGCTTCCTGTTGTAATTGTCCACCGGGCTGGCTTTGGCAATCCTGGTCATTATATGGAAACTCAGCATAAGGAACACCTCCCTGCTTGGTCATGAATTCCATTGCACGGATAATATAAGAACCCTGGCAACCTTCCAACCCAATCTGGTTATACATAAAAGAAGGTGAGAAGGCTACATCATTTGGTTGCTTACCGGTTTTAGTTGCTTCCAAAATTGTATGTGCTGCAAATGCACTGCTCCATGCAACGCATGAACCCTGCGATCCCTGATTTTGTGGAGTTGGACAATATTTCTGAAGATTCGCAGATTCAGGCAATGGGTTTTTTGTATTATCATCTGCCAATGGTTCATAGATCTCTGCTTTTTCAAATTGTTTGGGATCTAAAAAACCACCGGTTGCTAAATTGGCTATGTCTGAAATATTACAACCGCTGCGGCTTAAAAAGAAATAAGCACCAGCTGCAATCACCAGTAAAATGATAATTCCTTTTCCGCCTCCGCCACCTTTACCACGACCAAACAAACCTAATAAAAGAGGTAATAAACTGAGAAGCCCACCACCCCCTCCACCGCCGGGACCAGTTGGAAAGTTTCCACCTCCACCCCCAGAGTTGTCATTGTTGTATTGCTCCTGTTGATCCTGCGGATCATCTGTCATTCGGATTGGCATAGAAAAGTGTTTTTGTGCTGACTAAATGTAAGGGAATTTTTTCTGTGATGGAAAGAAGTCATTCAGAATATAAAAGTTGCATGGATTATAAAAAACACCAAGCAATGAACAAGGATTTGGCATTGCCGAATAAGTGTTATAAAAAGCTGGCAAAAAACCGAGACTGATTCCATTTACTTTTCATTTGGGAGAGAATCATGTAGTGCCTCCACAAATACATATCCTTCAGTATAAGATCCGCCAAAACGCCTTCCTCTATTGTAATAACTGACAATTTTTGCAAGGGTACTATCAGAAGTATAATCAATTACATAAACGGGATCATTTTGAGGCATCCCTTTTAATGGGAAATTAAATGAAGGATTTCCTCCTTCCTTCACCTTGGTATAATAGTCAAGGTACTCGTTTTTATATTTTAAATTTGAGATAAAGAGAACAGGGTTCGGAACACCTCGATAATTTTCATAAACGTAATGCTTTGGCAATCCCTTAATTCTTTCATTTCGTTTGGTAACATAGAGATGAGCCCCTACAAAATAAAGTATACCAATAATTATAAACCCAATAATAGAATTTGTTCTTTTCATTTTCATATGTCGCCAAAAAAATTATTATAATTACGGCTCAACCCTACTCCCCAATCACGCCATTATCGCAATACCAGCCTCAGTGTATTTACCTTTCGGTTTCGATATCAATTTTATGTATTTCTGAAGCAAGTTTTTTTTCCTCTTTCTCAATTCCATAAACTAAAATCAGCAATACTATGGCAAGAAGATTAAATACAATACTCACTTCATCGCTCAACTTGTTTAACCCATTGGAAAAAAAACTATCAATAGGCTTAATAAGAATCCGAAGCTTAATATCAGGCGTATCAGTAAATCCAACAGCAAGATAAGGCCCAAAATAATTTTTGAAAGAGAATCCCAACAAAACCAGTTGAATTGTCTGAATCCAAAGGCTAACCTTCATCATTATTGCCCCTGAGTTACTTGTCGAAAATGCATACTTGTATCCTGAGAGAATAAAAAGAAAATTACAATTACTGTAATCGTTGCAGGAATAAGGCTATATAAAAAACCAAGTACTCCTAAAGTAGTGAGAACGAAGTAGAGAGAAATCAACCCTCCGATTAAAAATAAAGACCTAAAAAATATCTAACTATTTTTATGCTGTTCTCTGACATAACATTAATCAGTAATGAATGTGTTTTAATAGTAATCCCTACGGCTCAACACTACTCCCCAACCATGCCATCATTGCAATACCATTTTCAAGTGCGTTTTCATCAATATTAAATGTTGGAGTATGCACACCGCTTGTAATTCCTTTTTCTTTATTCATTACACCCAAGCGGTAAAAACAACCGGGAATCTGCTGGGTATAATAACCAAAATCTTCAGCACCCATTCTTAATTCTGTTTCTTCCACATGTTCTGCACCAAATAATTCAGCTGCCTTTGTTTTTGCAATTTCATTCAATGCTTCGTTGTTGTACACCGTTGGGTAACCCACATCAATATGCAGATCCAGTGTTCCACCCATACTTTCAACCAGTAAGGTTGCATTGCGGCGGATAAGATCATGTGCTTCAAAACGCCACACTTCATCCAAGGCACGGAATGTACCCATAAGCTTAACTTCATTGGGAATTACATTGGTGGTTGCACCTGCATTAAACGCAGTAATGGAAAGTACAGAAGGATTATGTGGATTCCTGTTACGGCTGATGATCTGCTGCAGACTTACAACAAGATGCGATGCAATTAATATTGGATCAACTGCCTGGTGTGGAGCAGCAGCATGTCCGCCTTTTCCTTTCACCGTCATATATAATTCATCGGCACTGGCCATTACTTTTCCTGCACGGAAACTGAGTTGACCGATTTGCAAACCCGGATGAACATGCAACCCAAAGATGGCCTGTGGTTTAGGATTCTCCAGTACACCTTCTTTGATCATGATACTTGCACCGCCGGGATTCTTTTCTTCACCAGGTTGAAAAACCAGCTTCACTGTTCCTTCCCACTCAGTTTTTAATTCATTCAAAATTTTTGCAGCACCAAGCAGGCAGGTTGTGTGTGCATCATGTCCGCATGCATGCATCACCCCATCGTTTGTTGATCTATACAATACATTATTTTCTTCGAGGATTGGTAATGCATCCATATCTGCACGCAGGGCAATGACTCTACTTGATTTCTTGCCGCCTTCGCTAAAGCTTCTGCGGCCGAGGCCTTCAATTAAACCAACAACTCCTGTTTCTGCCATAATGCTGAACGGAATACCATACTCCTTTAATTTGCTTTGTACAAATTTTGAAGTTTCAAATTCCTGGTAACTGAGTTCGGGATTTGCATGCAAATGCTGACGCACTGCAATGAACTCATCTTTATATTTTTTTGCGAGGGATTGTATTTTGTCTTTGAGCATAGAAGCGCAAAAGTACAACTTAACTTGGTCTGACGTCACCGTCTGACCCCTTACCTAAAACAGGTATGCCATACTTTGAAAGTATGGCATACCTATGTAAAAAATTAAGATTCCGTCAGACGTGGGCGTCAGACGGTAGACTATCTTGAATCTTCCTTTTCTTTCTCCGGCTTTCCTTCAATATCGCTTGGTATTACAAATACTCCGGCAGGAAACATGCGGGTCAATTCTTTTTTCAAATCATCTGCTTCGCCCTTCTCCACAAAATTGCCGATACGTATTTTGAAATAAGGAGCCTGGTACATTAAGTAGGTCCTGTGTTCGGGATAAGCAGACAAAAGTTTTGATTTTATTTTAAATGCCTGGGTGCGGTCGGTTGTATTCAACACCTGAATGCGGTAGCCTTTTGTTGGCCGTTTTGAATCAGCTGCTTTTTTGTTGATCTCTGCTTTCTTTTTTGTGAGCAGATCAAGCCGGCTGTCTTTTACAACATATACTTCGTTACTGATGGTATCTGTTACCATTTGTGCGCTGGCAAATGCTGCCACGCCGACCATTAAACAAAACAAGCCAATCTTTTTCATAATGTAAGTGTTCTAAGTTCTTCCGGTCAGCAGGGAATTGAAATCATTTTATCCGTTCATGCTTTCTTTTACAATTGCTACACCTGCACTGCAACCAATCCTGTCGGCTCCCGCTTCAATCAATTGTTTGGCAAATGCATAGTTCCTGATTCCACCTGATGCTTTTATTTTTACAGTAGACGGTAAAGTCTTCCTCATCAGTTGCACGGCTTCCAATGTTGCACCCTTCTCTGCATAGCCAGTAGAAGTTTTTACAAAATCTGCGCCAAGTTCTGCATAGATCTCGCAGCAGCGGATAATTTCTTCATCGGTCAACACACCACTTTCGATAATGATCTTGATATGCTTATCCTTTTTATGTGCCATGGGGATGATAGTCTCCCCTTCATGCTTTACAAAATTCCAGTCACCGTTTTTAATGGCTGAAATGTTTGCCACCATATCAATTTCATCCACACCATCAACAATAGCTAATAAGGTTTCCGTCACTTTTGCTTCAATAGCTGAATAACCAAAAGGGAAACCTATTACAGTAGCTGTTTGTACGCCGCTGTCACCCGTCAATCCTTTTGCAAATTTTGTAAATGGAGGTGGGACACAAACAGCTGCGAATTTGTAGAGGGTTGCTTCTGTGCAAAGCTGTTCAATATCACTTACGAGAGTTGTCGGTTTCAGGATCGTATGATCGATGTATGATGCGATATTCATGGAACAAATGTAATCAGTTAAGTATTATGTGGCAGTTCAATCAGCTGAAGAAAAACCTCCCGAAGGAGGTTCATTATTTATGCATCTTTTCCGTGACACTGTTTGTATTTCTTTCCGCTTCCGCAGGGACATGGATCATTACGGCCAATCTTTGGACCGGCGATAATCGGTTCCTGTTTTACATTCTCAGAAGGATCGTAATAATCAGGAGTTTCCATCAGTTCGCCACTTCCGGCAGCCACCATTTCATCTTTCTTCTGACGCAGCTTACTCATATCTGTTTTCTGCTGACGTCCTTCACGAATCTGCCCGCTGTTATTTTCTTCAACAGGTAATCCTGTATGAGCTAAGAAGGAAACAATATTTTTATTGATCTCGCTGTTGAGCTGTTCAAACAATGTATATGCCTCCACTTTGTAAATCACCAATGGATCTTTCTGTTCGTAAGTGGCGTTCTGTACAGATGTACGCAGATCATCCATTGCACGAAGATGTTCTTTCCATCCTTCATCAATAAAGGCCAGTGTTGCTGTACGTTCCAGTGCATTCACCAACTCCAGACCTTTCGTATCAATAGTTTTCTGCATCGGTGTTAACACCTGCAAACCACGTTTACCATCGCTGAACGGAACAAATACATTTTCAATATGTGAACCCTGTGTATTCCGGATATTCTGGAAAACAGGTAATGCGTCTTTTTTCAATCCATCACATTTACGCAGGTAAGCAGTTTTTGCTTCTGTGTAAAGTGCCTGTGCCAATGAATTGCTGTCAGTTTTGTGCAGTTCTTCAGCAGTGATCTGTGTGTCAATTCCAAAGCTGATGATGCAGGCAAGTTTGAATCCTTCATGATCAGTTTGTTCTTTGAACGATGCAATCAATCCATCAGCAACTGTATAAAATGCATTGTCAATATCCAGTGCCAAACGTTCACCGCTCAATGCATGATTACGTCTTGTATAAACAGCAGAACGTTGTTTATTCATTACATCATCATAATCAAGCAAGCGTTTACGGATACCAAAGTTGTTCTCTTCTACTTTCTTCTGTGCACGTTCAATTGATTTGGTGATCATGCTGTGCTGAATCACTTCACCTTCTTTGTAACCGAGTTTATCCATCATACCTGCAATACGGTCACTTCCGAACATACGCATCAAATCATCTTCCAGTGATACGTAGAATTGTGATGAACCGGGATCACCCTGGCGACCGGCACGACCACGAAGCTGTCTGTCTACACGACGGCTGTCATGACGTTCCGTACCAAGAATTGCCAAACCACCTGATTCTTTTACACCTGCACCTAATTTAATATCTGTACCACGACCGGCCATGTTGGTAGCAATAGTGATTGCACTTGGCAAACCTGCTTCAGCAACAACTTGCGCTTCACGGGCATGCTGTTTTGCGTTTAATACGTTGTGCGGAATTTTTTTCACCTGCAGCATCTTGCTCAGCAATTCACTTACTTCAACAGATGTTGTACCAACAAGCACAGGTCTTCCTGCTGCACGGAGTATTTCAATTTCTTCAATAACAGCATTGTATTTTTCACGCTTTGTTTTATAAACAAGATCCTGCCTGTCGTCACGGATCATATTCAGGTTGGTAGGAACCTTCACAACATCTAATTTGTAGATATCCCAAAACTCACCTGCTTCTGTTTCGGCAGTACCCGTCATACCACAAAGTTTGTGATACATACGGAAGTAGTTCTGCAAGGTAATGGTAGCGTATGTTTGAGTAGCCGCTTCAATGTTTACATTTTCTTTTGCTTCAATTGCCTGGTGTAACCCATCGCTGTAACGGCGGCCATCAAGGATACGACCTGTTTGTTCATCAACAATTTTTACCTGTCCATCCAGTACAACGTATTCAATATCCTTTTCAAATAATGTGTATGCTTTCAGCATCTGCAATACTGTATGAATGCGGTCTGCTTTTGCAGAATATTCAGATAAGAACGCTTCTTTCTTTTGTAATTTTTCAGTGGAAGGAATATCACTCTTATCCAGTGTTGCCAGTGAAGTACTGATATCAGGCATTACAAAGAAGTTTGGATCTTCATTGTTATTGGTGAGCTGGGTTAATCCCTTATCGGTAAGATCAACTGAATTACTTTTTTCATCAATATGAAACAGTAACCCTTCATCCACCCTTGGCATTTCTTTCTGCTGATCAGCGAGGTAATAGTTTTCTGCTTTCTGCAATTTCACTTTAATACCCGGCTCACTTAAATATTTAATCAATGGACCATACTTTGGTAAAGCCCTCCATGCACGCATCAATGCCAGGCCACCTGTTTTTGGATCATCATCACCATCCGCAATTGACTTCTTTGCTTCATTTAAATATTGCTGAGCTAACCGCTTCTGTTCATCGATCAGCTTTTCAATACGGGGTTTCATATTCTGAAACTGCTGTTCGTTGCTTCCTGTTCCAACAGGGCCAGCAATGATCAATGGTGTACGGGCCTCATCAATTAAGATACTATCCACTTCATCTACCATGGCAAAATGCAGTTTGCGCTGCACTTTTTCAGTTGTGTTCACCACCATATTATCACGGAGATAGTCAAAACCAAATTCATTGTTGGTCCCATATATAATATCAGCCGTGTATGCTTTTCTTCGCTCATCACTGTTTGGCTGATGCTTATCAATACAATCAACAGTTAATCCTAAAAATTCAAAAATAGTTCCGTTCCACTCACTGTCACGACGTGCCAGGTAATCATTCACAGTTACAAGATGAACACCTTCACCAGCCAATGCATTTAAGTAGGCAGGTAAGGTTGATACCAGCGTTTTACCTTCACCGGTAGCCATCTCTGCAATTTTCCCCTGGTGCAATACGCTACCACCAATTAACTGCACATCATAATGCACCATGTTCCAGGTTACTTCCGAACCACCGGCCATCCATGATTTTTTATAATACACCTGGTCGCCCTCAATTCGCATGTGCGGTCTTTTAATTACCAGGTCTTTATCAAGCTGAGTGGCTGTTGCTTTTAATTCTTCATTATTCGTAAAACGGCGGGCTGTTTCTTTTACCACAGCAAAAGCTTCGGGATGAATTGCTTCCAGTACCTCTTCAATTTTTTTGTCACGTTCTTTCTTCAGCTTATCTATTTGCTGATAGGTGGTATCTTTTTCCTGGATCTCATCTTCTGTAAAGGCTTCAGCCCTTACATTGAGATCAGCAATTTCTTTATCTATATCAGTAAGGTGCTGCTGAATACGTTGACGGAACTCAACTGTTTTGTTCCTCAGCTCATCATTGGTTAATGTTTGATATTGCTGAAAGTATTGGTTGGTTTTCTCAACAATCGGCTGAAGCTTAACAACGTCTTTCTCGCTTTTGCTGCCACCAAAAATCTTCGATAAGAATCCTAACATAATATTCTATTAATGAGTCA
The DNA here is from genome assembly GCA_016713085.1 of Chitinophagaceae bacterium. Classification (NCBI taxonomy): domain Bacteria; kingdom Pseudomonadati; phylum Bacteroidota; class Chitinophagia; order Chitinophagales; family Chitinophagaceae; species Chitinophagaceae bacterium. The sequence goes on from JADJPV010000001.1 coordinate 735,524, forward strand.
ATTATTTGTTTTGATCATGAACCTTGTCAAATACAATGCAAAGTTTGAATTAAAGCCAATTTGACAGAGTCATTCCGTTTTTACAGGGCGACAAAGGTAATGAAACGGAAAGACAGATATAGCCCGTTGCCTGTTTACTTTACGAGACTATGTGCTGTTAATCAAATCACAATAACACCTGTTCTAACTGAATTACCCTGCTGTACGGATAGCCTCCCGCCATTGAACCTATAGTTTTGCCACTTATAAAGTTGAAAATTAAGTATGCAGGGATTTTAACGCTTTAACGTCTATAATTTAACACATTTGATAAAAAATAATTAACGAAAACATTCGTATTTCGTGATCCAAACAGGTTTATGAAGAAAATACTACTTATCACACTCGGTTTTTTTGCATCCTTTCAATTAATGGCTCAAACCAAAAACATTACCGGCAGGGTAACTGACTCTTCCGGAGAAAAGGGTTTAGACAAAGCGACTGTAAAGCTGGTTGAAAAAGCCGCTCCCAAAGACACGATCCGTACACTTACCAATGCAAAAGGTGAATTTGGTTTTGAAAAAATTCCCGGCTCAGGTTATTACATTATCATCAGTTATATGGGGTACAAACCCATGACCAAAGAGTTTTTCAAACCATCGGAAGGTGTTGCCAATATTGATCTTGGTGATCTTATTTTGGCCAATGACTATAAAGATCTGGCAGAAATTGTGATTGAAGCACCAGCTGTAACCATGAAAGAAGACACGGTTGAATACCGTGCCGGAGCATTTGTAACCAAACCCAATGCAACTACTGAAGATTTGCTGAAAAAACTTCCGGGAGTACAGGTTGACAGGCAGGGAAATATAACTGCACAGGGTAAGGCAGTTACAAGAGTAAAAGTAAACGGAAAAGATTTTTTCTCAGGTGATCCCAAAACAGCCACAAAAGAAATTCCCGCTGATATGATTGATAAAGTACAGGTGGTAGATGATTATGGCGATCAGTCTTCGGCTTCGGGTATTCGTGATGGAGAGCCGGAAAAAGTGATTAACCTGCAGCTGAAGAAAGATAAGAATCAGGGTATTTTTGGCCGGGCTCAGGCAGGTTATGGTACAGATGACCGTTATATTGTGGCAGCTGCAATCAATAAGTTTAATAACAACAAACAGCTCTCCCTTATTCTCAACAGTAATAATAATAACACATCAACATTTCGTTCAGATGGTGGCGGACAAGGTGGGAATAACAATCAAACCGGCATTACTAATTTAAACTCTGCCGGCCTAAATTACCGTACAGATTTTGGTAAGAGAAACAGCTTTTACGGAAGCTATACCTATACCGACAGAAATACATTAACTGAGTCGTATACTTCCAGGGAACAGTCATTACTTTCCATTGTGACAAATACGAATCAGCTTTCCAGAAATAAAAGCGGAACTCACAGAGCTTTCGGCAACCTGGAACTTTGGGTTGATTCTTTTAACTACATTAAGATCAATCCAAGCTTTTCGTATGCCGAAACAAATTCAAACAGTATTAATACATCTGATTTTTATAATGCAAAAATCCAGACAAGGGCAGACAGCAACCAAACCTCATCACTTTCAAACCGTCCCACTTTCGGGACATCCGTTTTGTACAATCACCGGTTTCAAAAAAGAGGAAGAAACCTTTCTTTCAGAGGTGAACTGAATTTATCAGGTAATGAATCGAATCAGCTGAAAAATAATCTTACACATGTATATGACCAATCAGGTAACTGGATCAATGATTCTTTACAGTTAAGAAATACCATTCAGGACAATAAGAACAGCGGCTTTAATGGAAGACTAACCTATACAGAACCGATTGCTTCAGACAGATTTTTAGATCTGAGTTATAATCTCAACAAAAGTTTTACAGCAAACGATAAAAGGGTTTTGTCAAAAACACCTGCTACCGGCAACGATTACATTTTTATTAATTACCTGAGTAATAATTATGAAAACGACTTTAATTACACACGCATCAGCGCAGCGGTAAGAACTGTAAAAAAGAAATATAATTACACAATTGGTGTTTTATTTCAGCCAGTTTTACTCAAAAGCTACAACGTTTCAAAAGACAGCACCTTAAAACCCATTAAAAACGTCAACTGGTTTCCTGTTGCACGTTTTGTGTATAATTTCACCCGTACAAAAACACTCAATTTCAATTACAGCGGAAGTGCCCGTCAGCCAAGCTTCGACCAGTTACAGCCTGTGTTGGAAGAAAGCAGTCAGTTAAGTAAATCAATTGGCAATCCTTTACTGAGAGCTTCCACTTCACATACCATCAATACAAACTTCAATAATTTCAATTTCAGTTCAGGCCGTATTTTCTTAGTGAACCTTGCGTTCAATACAGTGAATGATCAGATTGTGAATAAGCTGACCAACTATAAAGATTCAACCGGCCGACCAACAGGTGCAACACTTACGAGCCCTATCAATGTGGATGGATATTACAACACGAATTTATTTTTCAACTTTTCCAAGCCTTTCAAAAACAGGAAATATGTTATCAGCACCCGGAGCATGGTGAACTATAATAATAATGTGAGTATTTCAAATGAAATACAAACCATGGCAAATAATACACAGGTTGTGAGCAACGATATTAAAAACATCGGGCATAACTGGAACTGGACACAGGGATTTGATTTTGAATACAATCTTCAATGGCTCGAAATGCGTACTGGTGCCAGTTATAATCTCAACTATACAGATTACTCAGCAAAATCAACCATCAACCGTCTGCACTCAATCACATTAAGTAATGATGGAAGGATTGATTTTGGTGCCGGGTTTATCCTGCGTTGGGATTTTGACTACTACATTTACGAAGGACTCACCTCTTCACTTCAGAAGAATGTGGCTATGCTGAACGCATCCCTTGAAAAAGAAATCTTCAAGAAGAAGAATGTAATTCTTAAACTCTCTGGCTACGACATCTTTAAGGAATACACCAATATCAGCCGCAGCGTATCAGAAAACTATATCACTGACAGCAGAACCAATGGACTTACCCAGTACTTCATGTTCAGCTTTACCTACAGGTTCAACAAGTTTAAAGGCCAGGCACCACAGCAGCAGAACAATAACTTCAGGAGAATGGGTGGTAATAACATGATGAGAGGTGACAATAACGATTAACAGCAGCATCCTGTTTCAATAAGAAAAGCAGTCCGTTTTCGGACTGCTTTTCTGTTTTCTGTCAGCCGAATATCCCCCATTCAGTCAGGTGGTTGCAGATGATCCGGGCCGGGCCTTTACGGCTGCTTTTCCTTTTCCACAATTTCAAAAGCACCTGCCCTTTTTCATCCTCTTTCCTTTACCTTTGCGGCCGGAAAATAAACGTATAAAAACATGCCCGGACAATTAAAAGAGGTACGTAACAGGATCAAAAGCGTTCAGAGCACCCAGCAAATTACAAAGGCCATGAAAATGGTGAGTGCGGCCAAACTGCGTAAAGCTCAGGATGCCATCATTCAAATGCGCCCTTATGCGCAAAAGCTGCAGGAAATGCTGAGCAATATTGTGAGCAACAGCGATGGCAGTGTGAGCATGAAACTGGCCGATGAGCGCCCGGTAAATAAAGTACTGATCCTTCTTGTTACCAGCGACCGTGGATTGTGCGGTGGTTATAATGCCAACCTGGTGAAATTAGCCAAGCAAACCATTACCGATCATTATGCAGAACAGGCCCGCAAGGGACATGTGGAAGTTTGGGGCATTGGTAAAAAAGGTGTGGAAGCCATGTTACGGGCAAACTATAAAACAAGCGATACCTACAGAGATATTTTCCACCGTCTTTCTTTTGAAACTGTACAGCAGGCATCAGCCGCAGCAATGGAAGCATTTGTGAAAGGCGATTATGATGTAGTGGAACTGATCTACAGCCAGTTTAAAAATGCAGCAACCCAGCAGTTCAAAGCTGAACGTTTTCTTCCCATTCCTAAAGTGGTTAGTGCAGCAACGGCAAGTAAAACAAAAGCTGATTTTATTTTTGAGCCCGGCAAGGAAGAACTGATTACTGAATTAATGCCCAAGATCCTCAATACACAATTATTCAAAGCAGTGCTGGATGCCAACGCATCTGAACACGGTGCAAGGATGACAGCGATGGATAAAGCGAGTGATAACGCTCAGGAATTACTGCGTGCACTCCGTATCAGCTATAACCGTGCACGCCAGGCAGCCATTACAACTGAGTTAACTGAGATTGTAAGTGGTGCAGCAGCATTGAATGGATAATTATTCAGTTGATAATTGATAATGCTGACCCGTTTTCAATTATCCATTATCAATTTTAAATTACAAAATGGAACTAAGTGTAATCATACCGCATATTGAAGCGCTCATCTTTACTGCTGAACGGCCATTAACAACTTTAGAGTTGTGTGATATGGTGAACAATGCACTTGGTTTTCTTGAAGACAGGGCATCGCTTGATCAGACAGAAGCTGCGATCAGCGCCATCCGTGAAAAATACAATTCTGAATTTTACTCCTTTGAAGTAAGAGAAAGCGGAGGAGGCTGGCAGTTTCTTACCAAGAAAGAATTTCATAAAACAGTTGCACAGATCAATGGCGATAAATTCCTGAAACGCCTCAGCACTGCAGCATTGGAAACACTTTCCATCATTGCTTATAAACAACCCATCACCAAAGGTGAAATGGAAGCTATTCGTGGTGTGAGTTGCGATTATGCTGTTCAGAAATTATTAGAAAAAGAATTGATTGTGATTACCGGCAGAAATGAAAAGCTTCCCGGTCATCCGTTGGTATACGCTACTTCAAGAACCTTTATGGATTATTTCGGCATTAATTCTCCGGAGGATTTACCAAAGATCAGAGAAATTATATCCAGTGAATTGGTTGAACCAACCGGTGTAATGAGTGATTTCCTCCAGGTAGCCGGTGATGAAGAAGAAGAATTATCATCAGAAGCTTTGATTGTAACAGAAGAAGGGGATTTAATTGAGCAGGAAGTTACAGATGAAGAAGCTGCTTCAACTGAAGATGCTGTTATAGAAGATATCATTCTGGAAGATGTTGTACTTCTTGAAGAAGAAACAACGGAAGAATCCGAAACAGAAGAAGAACCTTCTGCCACTGAAGAACAAATTGCTGACGAGCAGGAAGTTGAAGAGAAAAAAGATGAGGGTGACGAGGAAAATCTATAATTTCATTGTGATTTATTCATCTTTATGAAAATTCACAACTTATTCACCGCTTCGATTTTAGCAGCTATTCTTTTATTCCATCTTGCATCCCAAAACACTACAGATTATTAAGGGACCTTTACTTTAATTGGCTTAGGCAGTCCAACCACAATAGTAAACAAGGATACACCGACACCGTTAAACGGAGATTTTGACTTAAGATTTCTATTTATTACGACAAATTGAAATCGAAAACCTTCCTTTGTTGAAAAAAGGTGAACAAGATAATAAAACCCTGTATTTATCAAAAAACGATTATGATAAAATAAAAGTTTATCGCCGTCATGATTTAATTGATATTAATAAAAAAATAGTAATAAAGGCAGAAACAAAATTTTTACATGGTAAAGCTTGTGAAAAGTTGACGGTATAACTGAACAAAGAGACAGCAAAATGAAAATAGAAGACTATTACTAGCTTTTACTGGATTATAATCGGTTCAGGTTACTTTCAGCGCTCTACCTTACTAACATTTCTTGTAATTTCGCAGCTCACTCAATCGAAACATGACTCCTTCTTTAGCAAATGATCAACTGGTACAAATTGCAGAACAGTTTGGCACACCCGTGTATGTATATCATGCAGAAAAAATAAAAAGTCAGTATGAAAAATTAGTGTCAGCCTTTTCAGTGCTTGACACTAAGATTTGGTATGCAAGTAAAGCATTAACGAATATCAATATTCTCCGTTACATTAAAAGTATTGGATGCAATATTGACTGCAGCAGCATCAACGAAGTGAAGATGGCCCTGCACGCAGGTTTCGATCCCAACAATATTTTGTACACCAGCAATGGTATTGCCTTTGCTGAAATTGAAGAAGCTGTTGCAGCAGGTGTTAACATCAACATCGACAGTTTATCCAACCTTGAAAAGTTTGGAAAGAAATACGGGCACAGTTACCCTGTTGGTGTCCGTCTCCGCCCGAATATTTTAGCTGGCGGCAATATAAAAATATCAACTGGTCATAATAAAAGTAAATTTGGAATACCTGTTGAACAGATTCCTGAACTGGAAGCAATTGTAAAGCAGCACAACATTTTCATCCGCACCTTACATATTCATACCGGAAGTGAAATTAAAGATGCAGATGTATTTGTAAAAGGCATTGAAGTGTTATTTGATTTGATTCCTCATTTTCCTGAACTGGAAGTGATTGATCTCGGCGGTGGTTTTAAAGTGCCTTACCGTCCTGAAGAAAACGAAACCGATGTTGCGTTACTTGGACAAAAACTGAAGCAGGCCTTTGATGCACATCCTTTGGCCGATCATAAAAAACTCCAGGTATGGTTTGAACCCGGAAAGTTTTTAGTGAGCGAATGCGGTTACCTGGTTTCACAGGTAAATGTGATGAAAGAAAATGGCGAAGTGGATATTGCCGGAGTGGATACGGGTCTGAATCATCTAATCCGTCCGATGATGTATGATGCTTATCATCACATTAAAAATATTTCCAACCCCACCGGTGAAGAAAAGAAATACATGATCACGGGTTATATCTGCGAAACAGATACGTTTGCCACCGATCGCTTACTCAACGAAATCAGGGAAGGCGATTATCTTGTTTTTTATAATGCAGGTGCTTACGGTTTTGAAATGAGCAGCAAATATAACTCACGGTATAAACCGGCTGAAGTGCTGGTGAGAAGAGATGAGTTTACTGACCTGCTCAGTACACAGATTGAAGTGCTCTAAACATTCATTTTTCTTTTACTTTTCCGGCAAAGGGTCTTATCTCATATTTCGTACCTTGCCCATCCTGTCGTTTTAACGACTGCTTTCAAAAAACAATACATATGAACAAAGACGATCTACGGGCACAACAGGCCCTCGAGTATCATGCAAAAGGAAGACCGGGAAAGATTGAAGTCATTTCTACCAAAGAAACAAAAACTCAACGGGATTTATCGTTGGCTTATTCACCGGGTGTTGCAGTACCCTGCATGGAAATTCACAACAATCCTGAAGACGTTTATAAATACACAGCAAAAGGAAACCTTGTAGCCGTAATCAGTAACGGAACGGCTGTGTTAGGTTTGGGTGATATTGGACCCGAAGCAGGCAAACCGGTGATGGAAGGAAAGGCAGTACTGTTTAAAATCTTTGCCGACATTGACGTATTTGATATTGAACTCAACGAAAAAGATCCGGAAAAAATCATCCAGATTGTAAAGGCTCTTGGAACCAACATTCGGCGGTATCAACTTAGAAGATATCAAAGCACCTGAATGTTTCATCATTGAGCAAAGGCTAAAAGAGGAAATGAAAATTCCCATTATGCACGATGATCAGCATGGTACTGCCATCATCAGCTCAGCTGCTTTATTAAATGCTTTAGAAATACAGGGAAAGAAAATCGACAAAGTAAAATTCGTGGTGAATGGTGCAGGTGCCGCAGCCATGGGCTGTGTATTATTATATCAATCACTGGGTGCTAAGCCGGAAAACTTTTTAATGTTCGACAGTAAGGGAGTGATCCATACCGGCCGCACCAATCTCGATGATAATAAAAAACGTTTTGCAGTAACGGTGAAAGATCCGGATATGACACTGGCTGATGCCATGAAAAATGCTGACGTATTTATCGGTTTAAGTGTGGCGAATGTAATTACCGGTGAAATGGTGAAGACCATGGCAAAGAAACCGATTGTATTTGCAATGGCGAATCCTGATCCAGAGATCAGTTATGAAGAAGCTGTTGCTGCACGCAATGATGTAATTATGGCAACAGGCCGCAGCGATTATCCTAACCAGGTAAACAATGTACTCGGCTTTCCTTACATCTTCCGTGGTGCACTGGATGTACGTGCCACCAAGATCAACGAAGCCATGAAACTGGCAGCTGTGAAGGCATTGGCAGAATTAGCCAAAACTCCTGTGCCCGATATTGTAAACATGGCCTACAATGAAAAAAGTATCTCATTCGGTCAAACATATATTATTCCAAAACCGCTTGATCCAAGATTGCTGAGTTATGTAGCACCTGCTGTTGCAAAAGCAGCGATGGAAAGTGGTGTTGCACAAAACCCCATTACCAACTGGGAAGAATATGAACTGCAGCTCAACAAACGTTTGGGCATTGACAACCAGCTGATGCGTGCTATTGGTAATAAGGCAAGAAAAGAACCGAAACGTGTTGTTTTTGCTGATGCAGAAAATGTAAAAGTGCTGAAAGCTGCACAACTGGCATATGAAGAAGGAATTGCTTATCCCATTTTACTGGGTGATGAAAAAAACATCCGTGATATGGCCGAAGTAAACGGTGTTGACCTGGAAGGCATTCCTGTACTTGATCCAAAAGCAAAAGAGCTGCATGAGAAACGTCATGAATACGGATTGCAGTTATTTTTAAAACGCCAGCGTAAAGGATTAAACCGGTATGAAGCCAATAAGGCCATGAAAGAGCGTACACATTTTGGCTGTATGATGGTGGAAACCGGTGAAGCAGATGCCATGATCAGTGGATTAAGCAGAAAATATTCTGATACCATCCGTCCTGCATTGCAGATCATTGGCAAAGATGATGATGTGAAAAAAATTGCAGGCATGTATATCATGCTTACCAAACGTGGGCCTTTGTTCTTAGCTGATGCAACTGTGAACTTTAATCCAAGAGCAGATGAACTGGCTGATATTGCCCAGCTCGTGGCAAAAGAAGTACGGACATTTGGTATTACTCCACGTATTGCCATGCTGAGTTACAGCAACTTTGGCAGCAGCGATTCAGCCGAAGCAAGACTGGTTGCAAAAGCAAGAGAGATTGTGAAAGAAAGAGAGCCGGGCCTTGTTTGCGATGGAGAAGTACAACCCATTGTTGCATTCAATAAAGAAATTTTGAAAGAAAATTATCCGTTCAGCGAACTGGTAAATGGCGAACCGAATATCCTCATCTTCCCGAATCTTGCCAGCAGCAATATTGCATACAACCTGCTGCAGGAAGTAGGTGATGCAGATGCCATCGGGCCAATCTTACTGGGTTTAAAGAAGCCGGTTCATATTTTGCAACTGGGAAGTTCTGTACGTTCCATTTTCAACATGGTGCTGATTGCTGTTGTGGATGCACAAATGAAAGGAAAAGGCAATACAGAAGAAGTGGTAAAAAAATCACCCTTGTGGAAAAGGTTCAAAAAAGTTAACCACGAAATCTGAAGCTGACTGAATGCCGGTTATGGTTTCTTCCTGACGATTAGTATCTTCACAAACAAAGAGACAATAACCGATTACTGATAACAACTATGAATTTTTTTACATCACTTGGCCGTTACCTCATCATGATCAAAGGCATGTTCTCCAAACCGGAGAATCACCGCCTTTACTGGAAAGAGCTGATGCACCAGTGCAATGAAATTGGTGTACGTTCTGTTGGAATTGTTGCCATCATTGCTGTTTTTCTTGGTGCGGTAACAACGGTGCAAACAGCTTACCAGTTGATTACTCCGCTCATTCCAAAAACAGTGATCGCTGTTATTGTAAGAGATAACATCATTCTTGAACTGGCGCCAACATTGATTTGCGTAGTGCTGGCAGGTGTTGTTGGAAGCCGTATTGCAAGTGAACTTGGGAACATGCGTATCAGTGAACAAATTGATGCACTGGAAATCATGGGCATCAATACCAAGGCTTATCTCATCATGCCCAAAATTCTGGCGGCACTCATTGTTGTTCCCTGCCTGGTTGTACTCGCAGCAGTATTAGGTATCTGGGGCGGAAGAATGGCTGGTGAATTATCAGGTATTCTTCCTGCTGATATTTACAATGATGGTTTACTGGAAGATTTTATTCCATACAACGTGGTGTTTGCCATGAGTAAAACCTATACTTATGCCTTCATCATTTCAAGTATCCCTGCTTATTACGGATATCATGTAGAAGGGGGGTCACTTGAAATAGGAAGAGCAAGTACTAAATCAGTAATTGTAAGTTGTATTTTAATTTTATTGGCCGATTACGCACTGGCAGCTTTATTATTATAACAGCATGATCGAAATCAAAAATATACACAAGGGTTTTGGCGACAAAACAGTGATTGAAGATGTTTCTGCTACACTGGAAACAGGCAAATGCAATCTCATCATTGGTGCAAGCGGCAGCGGCAAAACCGTATTAATGAAATGCCTTGTTGGATTATTTGAACCCGACAGCGGCGATGTGTTGTACGATGGCGACAGTTTCACCAACATGAATGAAGAAGGACGTAAGCTATTACGTCAGCAGATCGGCATGCTGTTCCAGGGTTCTGCTTTATTTGATTCCATGACGGTAGAACAGAATGTAATGTTTCCGTTAGACATGTTTACCAAACTGAGCGCAAAAGAAAAACATGAAAAAGCAAATGCAGTACTGGCAAGAGTAAATCTTACCGGTGCCAATGCAAAATTTCCTGCAGAGATCAGCGGTGGTATGAAAAAACGTGTGGGTATTGCAAGAGCTATTGTACTCAACCCGAAATTTTTGTTTTGTGATGAGCCTAACTCAGGTCTCGATCCAAAAACATCTTTAGTCATTGATAAGCTTATTAAAGAAATTACCATAGAATTCGGCATGACGACGATTGTGAACACACACGACATGAACAGTGTAATGGAAATTGGCGATAAAATCATTTTCATGCATCAGGGCCGCAAAGAATGGGAAGGCAGCAATCATGATATCATCTTCAGTAAAAACGAAGAACTAAATAATTTCATCTTTGCTTCTGAGTTTTTACAGGATGCAAAAGATATGAGGATGCTGGAAGCAAAAGGAAAAATCAGCGACGACAGGAATATGGATGAGATGATGAAGTAATAAGCAATTTGAAGATTTGGAAATTTGATAATTGAACTATGACATTCAAAAAGGTTTTCATTCTTACAGCCATTCTTACTTGTGTAGTTCCCATACTTGCACATGAATTCTGGTTGCAACCCCAGCAGTATTTATTCAGTGCAGGCGATGAAGTAAATATCCGTTTTAAAGTTGGCGAAGGTTTTGCCGGTGACAACTGGAAAGGAAACGATGAACGTGTGCAGGAATTAAAACTGTACTATGCAGATGTAACAGACAATCTTAAAACCGCACTCAGTTCCGACGAAGGCGATTCTGTTCAGTTCTCCTTGTTTGAAGAAGGTACTGCCATGGTAATATTCAACAGTGTTAATTCTTATATCGAACTGGAAGCGCCAAAGTTCAATGAGTATCTTTCAGAAGATGGATTAGCCTCAACCATTGACTACCGCAGAGAACATAACGAAACCGATTCAATGGGTCATGAATTTTATCAGCGTTCTGTAAAAACCATTGTACAGGTAGGCACTAAAAAAACAGATGTCTGCAAAAAACAAACCTCGCTTCCTTTAGATATTATTCCACTCTCCCATCCTTATACCATCAGCAACAATCAACTCATGAAAGTGAAAATATTGTTTAAAGGTCAACCATTGGCCAATGTTAAAATGCGGGTGTGGAATAAAATGCCCGATGCTGTAACGGACACTTCTTATCTCAGCGATGCCAATGGCGAAATCAGTTTCCCTGTTACAACCGGCGGCGAATGGATGGTTAGTTCTGTACACATGATTCACCTCGATGCCGACCCAAAAGCAACATGGCAAAGCTATTGGGGAAGCCTCACCTGGGGTTATACAGGCAAAAGCAGTACCAGCAGCAGGAGCAGATAAAAGCCGAAGCCTTTAGCTCTGAGCCAACAGCCGCTGAGCAACCCGGTCATTGACAAAAACTATCAGGCTTAAACATCAAAACACACAAGCCGATTCCCTTATCTTTGCGCAACTTTTAAAGCTGTAATATGAGTATTCTCGTTAATAAAAATTCCAAAGTAATTGTTCAGGGTTTTACCGGAACAGAAGGCACTTTCCATGCAACACAAATGATCGAATACGGAACCAATCTTGTTGGTGGTGTTACACCCGGTAAAGGTGGAACAACCCATCTCGATAAACCCGTTTTTAATACAGTGGAAGAAGCTGTACAAAAAGCCGGGGCCGATGTAAGTATCATTTTTGTTCCGCCTGCTTGTGCAGCCGATGCAATAATGGAAGCTGCAGCTGCTGGTATTAAACTCGTGATCTGTATTACCGAAGGTATTCCCGTACAGGATATGGTAAAAGCAAAACATTATTTAGCAGGAACCAATACAAGATTGATCGGACCTAACTGTCCCGGTGTAATTACAGCAGGTGAATGTAAAGTGGGCATCATGCCCGGCTTTGTATTCATTCCCGGACGCATTGGTATTGTTTCAAAAAGCGGAACACTTACTTACGAAGCTGCCGACCAGGTTGCTAAAGCAGGATTGGGTGTAAGCACTGCAGTTGGTATTGGTGGCGATCCCATCATTGGCACAACAACCAAAGAAGCTCTGGAATTATTTATGAATGATGATGCAACAGATGCGGTGGTAATGATTGGTGAAATTGGTGGTGGTATGGAAGCAGAAGCTGCACGCTGGTACAAAGCAAATCCAAAGAAACCGGTGGTTGGTTTTATTGCCGGACAAACAGCGCCTCCCGGCCGCCGTATGGGACATGCCGGTGCCATCATTGGTGGTGCAGAAGATACTGCTGCTGCTAAAATGCAGATCATGACTGAATGCGGAATTCATGTAGTTGACAGTCCTGCTGATATTGGTAAAACAATGGCAGCGATTATGAAGAAATAAGCCGTGCCTGTTCGCCTTCAGTGCGACTGTACACATTAAAATATTAAACCCCGCATGTACATGCGGGGTTTTCTTTTTATCACCCGCCGAAATTTTATGAAGGAGGGGTGTTATCAGCGATAGGTTTTTTATGGCATCCATTGTTGCCACGCTCGGTTCACAGTTCCATTTCTATGGCAACTTTGTTTGCGTGGCAGTTTATACTGAGCTTAGTCGAAGTATCGCACTCTTGTACATTTTGTAATTCTGTTCAGCAATTGTCTGAACCATGATTTATGAGATTTTTAAGATAAGCAGAGTTTAATCAAGAGTTCCCATTTTATCGAACTATTTCAAAAAACATTAATTTCGACTTATGAGCATACGAACCGAGACATCACCTAAATATAATGTTATATTTTAAATCACTTATCTATGAGAAAAAATCCAATAAAAGAAATAGATAATTATCATTTAGAATTCTTAAAGGAGTTATTAGAATTGAACTTTTTTAAGAATACAACAAATAGGGCTTATAGGACTTTTGCTATTGATCAAGCTAAATTCATTGAGAGTATTGAAAAAGACCCTTTTGTCCAAGAAGACTCTGCTGCAATAATTGAACATCTAAAAACTGATAAAGAAAAACTAACCTTATATCCAGAGCTTGTCTTAACAATGACGTTCATTTACGCTATCGCAACTTTTGAAGCATACTTCACAAATATTACTGCTGAATTTTTTAGAGCATCAATAACAAACTTAAATTCTACAAAAAAGACACTTACTTACGAAAATATCCTTAAAGCTAAAAGCTTAAGGACTCTTAAAGAAGATATCATTAAGGCCGAGCTCTATGAAATTGGATATCTAAGTTTTAAGGAAAAGCTTAGTTTTTTGGAAAACAGATTTAAAATTATATTCAACCATAAAATGGTTTCAAATTCAAAAACAGATTCAAACAAATTCAATTTAGAGGCTTTATCAGAAATATTTTCAAGGAGAAACATTATTATGCATCATGGAGGATCTGTTGATGAAAAATATTTAAAAGACAACCCTAAGTATAAGTTTAGAAAAGGTGTAATTCTTAAAATAGATGTAGATTATTTTTCCAATGCAATCCACCATTTGATTGACATAGGAACCATTCTCGCAACTTCCTATATAGACAAAATAAAGCCTAAGCAAACATCAAACTAATTCACAATCCAATCATTAGGAGCAAAAACCCTACCGACCAACCACAAACTTTACTGACCCGATCTTTTGCGTGCAATCGCCATTTGTTTCCACATCCTGAATGGACAAACAGCATCAGATTCTCAAATAAATAAAAACCCCGCCAATCGGCGGGGTTCGGTTCATAATCAATAGATGTTCTTACTGAGTATATTCGCTTCGATACAGATGAAAAATTTCCTGTTAACATCAAAGACAGTATTACTGCCTCAATCGTTGCTTCATCGGGCAGAAATCCAGCAACTTTTTTTAAAGTTCGGCCCGGGCTTTTTAATCATCCTCATTGCCATCTCATTTAGCAGAACGGTCTATTTCAGAATTACTACTCCTAAAGATTCGTTAAAGGAAATCGCTGTCATTCCAACAGGTATGGCATACCTTAGAGGTATGCCATACCTATCCCAGACTTCTTCCTCTTTGAAATGACAATGTTTGTGTAATTCCTTCTTTCTTTGCATCCCATCATGGAAGTAATTTTTTACCTTACAAAAATCGTAGTCATGTTGATGAAACGCCTCTTACTTGTTAACCTCTTACTCCTTTCTTTCTGTACCATGTTACAAGCACAACCGAAATTCAATTATAGCACTGCCTGGAAAAAAGTGGATGACCTGGTCAATAAAAAAGGTCTTACAGAATCTGCTTTAAAAGAAGTAAAGACCATCTATGAAGCAGCCAAAAAAGAAAAGAACAACGGGCAGCTGATCAAAGCATTGGTGTTCCGTGTAAACCTGCAGCAGCTGAAAGAAGAAGATGCGGATGTAAAAGCCATTAAAGAAATCGAAAAAGAGATCAGCATTTCTGCTGAACCGGTAAAATCCATTCTCAGCAATTTTACCGCCGAAGCTTACTGGCAATACGTACAGAACAACCGCTGGAAATTCTACGACCGTACCAATACAACAGCATTTGTAAAAGATGATCTGGAAACATGGACCATCGATGATTTTCATAAAAAGATTTCATCTCTTTATTTAGCGTCTATTCAAAATGAAAAACTGTTGCAGCAAACAAAGCTCGATGAGTTTGATCCTATCATCAGCAAAGGGAATATGCGCCATCTGCGCCCAACCCTGTTTGATCTGCTGACAAACCGTGCCATTGCCTATTTTGAAAATGATGAACGCAGCATTACCAAACCTGCCGATGCATTTGAAATCAGCACAGCTTCTGCATTTGATCCTGCTGCAGATTTCATTACAAGAAAATTTGTAACAACTGATTCACTTTCCTTACAGCATAAAGCTTTACTGTTATATCAGAGACTGATCGCCTTTCATATCAACGATACAAAGAATGATGCATTGGTTGATGTTGGTCTGCATCGTATACAATTTGTAAACCGCTTCTCAACACACCCTTCGAAGAATGAATTGTACAGGCAGAGCCTGAATCATTTGCTCAGTCAGTATAACAATCAGCCCGTAGTTGCACAGGCCGCTTACCTGCTGGCACAGGATTATGCAGATTATGCAGCTACTTATGATTTCAAAAAACATAAAGCTGATGATGCGACCAATCCAAGATATTATTATCAGAAAGCAGCTGCTCTCTGCAAACAGTTCATCAATCAAAAAGAAGAAAGCGAAGGAAAAGCGAATTGCAACAGCCTGTTAAACCAGATAGAGAACAAAGACATTTCTATTATTTCAGAAAAAGTAAATATTCCCGGCAAACCTTTTCGTTCATTGCTCAGTTACCGTAATATCAGCAAAGCATATTTCAGGATTGTGAAAATGGATAAGCAGGCATTTGAAGAATTACAGAACCGCAACTGGGAAGATGAGTATTGGAAAAAATTAACAGCTTTACCTGCTGTACAGAATTTCAATTATACTTTACCTGCCAGCGATGACCATCAAATACACAGCACAGAAATCAAAGTAAGTCAGCTGCCTGTTGGCACTTACATGCTGCTTGCAAGTGGCGATGCAAATTTCAGCTTAAGCAAAAATATTTTAGCTGCACAGTTTTTTCATGTAAGCAATATTGCATGGATGCACAATGCCGATGAGTTTTTTGTGGTGAACCGTGAAAGCGGTCAGCCATTGGCAAAAGCAAACATTATTTTATGGGAGCAGAAATATAATTACGATCAAAGCAAGAATGTTTATACTAAAGCTGCTACCTATACCAGCAATGCCAATGGAAATTTCCGTGTTACAAAAACACCCGATAACAATGCATACAGCCGTACACTGGAAATACAGTATGAAAAAGATGTGCTGCATTTAGATGACAGGGCTTATGCCTTTGTGTACCGTGGAAAGAAAGAAGAGATTGATGAAGCAAAAAACCGTCGCACTTTTTTCTTTACCGACCGTTCTATTTACCGCCCAGGTCAAACCGTTTACTTCAAAGGAATTGTAACCACAAGAGATGCAATTACAGGTAAACCAAAAGTAGTGGAAGGACTGAAAGCAAAGATCATCCTGTATGATGCCAACAGTGAAAAGATTGATTCCATTACTGTAACCAGCAGTGAATATGGTTCTTATTCCGGCAAATTTGTTTTACCAACCGGAAGAATGAATGGCAGTTTCCGTCTGGAAGAAAGTGTAACTGGTGGATCAACCAATTTTTCTGTAGAAGAATACAAACGTCCGAAATTTTATGTAGAGTATCAACCCGTAAAAGAAAGTTACCGTGTAAATGACAAGATCAAAATCACCGGTAATGCAAAAGCTTATGCCGGAAATAATATTGATGGCGCATTGGTAAAGTATCGTGTAGTAAGAGAACCCCGTCTGCTCTATCCATGGCTTTGCTGGAAATGGGGATGGCCTCTTATGCAGGAACAGGAAATTGCACATGGTGAAGTAAAAACAAAAGAGGATGGCACATTTGAAATTGTGTTCACCGCCATTCCTGATAAACAGGTGCGGAAAGAATTAGAACCTGTATTTGATTATAAAATCATTGCTGATGTAACCGATCTCAACGGTGAAACAAGAAGCGGTGAAACAACAGTAAGTGTTGCTTACAAATCTTTGCAGTTAGAGATCAGCTTGCCGCAGGGTGAAATGATGGTGGCCGACAGTTTGAAGTTCATCAACATTGCTACACAAAATATGATGGGTGAATTTGTAAAGAGCAATTTAACTGTGAGCATGCACAAACTCAATGCACCGACCCGGTTGATCAGGGATCGTTACTGGGAGCAACCCGATCAGTTTGTACTGAATGAAAAAGAATATCTCAGCGATTTTCCAAATGATGAATACAATAATGAAACAGAAAAAGAAAGCTGGAACAGGCTGGAAAAAGTATATGAGAAGAGTGACAGCTCTACAGCTGATTCAAAATTTCAGATAACAAACCCAAACCTTCAACCCGGATGGTACATTGTTGAAGCAATTACCAGAGATAAAGACGGTAATGAAGTAAAGAATCAAACCTATATTCAGTTGGTTGATGGTAAAACAAAAACTACCATCTCACCGGAATATGTTTGGCAGCTTCCTGCAGCTGTTACAGCTGAGCCGGGAACTTCAGCTAATCTTTCTTTCGGCAGCAGTGCCAGTGATGTGTACCTCATACAGATTGATCCGAAAGATGACCTGAGTAATCTCCGTTACTATCAACTCAGTAATGAACAGAAGCAAATCACTGTTCCTGTTACAGAAAAAGAACGTGGCGGTTTTGGTTACAGTTATTCGTTTGTGAAGCATAACCGTTTCTTCAGCTTTACACGCTATGTATCTGTACCATGGAGCAACAAAGAACTCAGCATTAGTTATGAAACCTTCCGTGATAAAACCTTACCCGGAAGTGAAGAACAGTGGAAAGTAAAAATCAGCGGGTACAAAGGAGATAAAGTGGCTGCTGAATTATTAACCAGTATGTACGATGCGTCATTAGATCAGTTTAAACCGCATAGCTGGAACAAACCTGATCTGTTTCCAGTAAACTATATGAACAATGCATGGAGTGGTGCAGGTTTTGCACAGATCAATTCATGGAAAAAAGAATGGGAGGTACAACAGAATTGGAAAGCGTATGATAAAAGATATGACTATTTAATTAAGTTGTTTTCTACCCGTGAAACAATGATGTATAAAAGAAAAGGAAAAGTTGAATATGAAAAAAGAGAAGAAGCAATGGCTGCTCCATCAATGCCAGCAATAGTAATTCAGGATCAACGTTTTGACAACGCAGATACTGTGGCTTTTGACTTTAAAACAAATAAATTTACACTGCCTAAAATTGTTCCTGATGAAAATGTAACAAAGCCTGATGAATCAATCCAAATCCGTAAAAACTTCAACGAAACAGCTTTCTTCTTTCCTGATTTAAAAACAGATGAAGAAGGGAATATCAGTTTCAGCTTTACCATGCCCGAAGCATTAACCAAATGGAAATGGTTATTGCTGGCACATACAAAAGATCTGTCGCTGGGTGTTTCAGAAAAATCTATCATCACACAAAAAGAACTGATGGTACAAACCTTTGCTCCACGTTTTCTTCGTGAAGGTGACCGTTTTGAATTCAGCGCCAAGATCAGCAATCTCACTGATAAAGAAATTACCGGGCAAAGCGGTTTGCAGCTATTCAACACATCCACCATGCAGCCGGTTGATGGCTGGTTCCAGAATACATTTCCTGTGCAGCATTTCACTGTTGCAGCCGGACAAAGTACTGTGGTGAAATTCAGAACTGATGTGCCTTACAATTTCAATGAAGCACTTACATACCGAATTATTGCAAAAGGTGCTCCTGCCGGTGGTATGGTAAAAGCTGTAAGCGATGGTGAAGAAGCAACCATTCCTGTTCTCACTAATCGCATGCTGGTAACAGAAACATTACCGTTGCCCATGCGTGGTGATGGAACAAAGAGTTTTGTGTTCACCAAACTGCTTAATTCAGAACAGTCAGAAAGTTTAACGCAGCATAAATTCACCATTGAGTTTACCAGCAATCCTGTTTGGTATGCGGTACAGGCATTGCCTTACCTGATGGAGTATCCTTACGAATGTGCTGAACAGACATGGAACCGTTTTTATGCCAATGCACTTGCTTCGCATATCACAACCAAACTTCCACGCATTAAAGCGGTGTTTGATAAATGGAAGATCAGCAGTGCTGCTGCTTTACAAAGTAACCTGCAGAAGAATGAAGAATTGAAATCAGTGCTGCTGCAGGAAACTCCCTGGGTATTGCAGGCAAAGAATGAAGAAGAGCAAAAGAAAAATATTGCATTGCTGTTTGATATGGTTCGCATGAGCAGTGAGTTAACTAAAACGCTTGCACAGTTGCAGGGAATGCAATCGAGCAATGGCGGCTTTGTATGGTTCAAGGGCGGACCTGATGACCGTTACATCACCCAATACATTGCAACAGGAATCGGTCATTTAAAAAAGCTGAATGCTTTACCAAAAGAACAGGAGAAAGCGATCAATGCAATTCTTGCAAAAGCCATTCCTTATCTCGATAAGAAACTCAAAGAAGATTATGACAACCTGCTGAAATATAAAACCAACCTGAAAAGTTACACTACAGGTTATATGCAGATTCAGTATCTGTACATGCGGAGTTTCTTCAAAGATGTTCCGGTTGCAGCAGCGAGTAAAACTGCTTACGACTACTACTACAAACAAACACAGCAGTACTGGATCAAAGAAGGCAGATATATGCAGGGAATGATCGCTCTGTCATTACACCGCAGTAAAGATGTGAAAACATCAACAGCCATTGTGAAATCATTAAAAGAAAATGCATTGCAGAGTGAAGAGATGGGCATGTACTGGAAGGAATTCAATGCCGGTTATTACTGGTACCAGGCTCCTGTTTCAGCACAGGCGATGATGATTGAAGTATTCAGTGATGTAAGCAATGATGAAAAAGCGGTTGCTGATTTAAAAACATGGCTGTTGAAACAAAAACAAACACAGAACTGGAAAACAACCATTGCAACAGCTGAAGCCTGTTATGCATTATTGCTGCAGGGTGGTGAGTGGATTGCAAATGAACCAGTAGTTGAAATAAAAGCAGGTGATCAGCTGTTTACCACATCAACTGAATCAACCGAAATTGGTACAGGCTATTTTAAACGCAGCATAGAAGCAAGCTTTGTAAAACCATCTTTGGGAAATATACAGGTAACAGTGAGTAAGAGCAACAATCAACCTTCCTGGGGAAGCGCATACTGGCAGTATTTTGAAAACCTCGATAAGATCACTGCAAGTGAAACACCGTTAAAATTGAAGAAGCAGTATTTTGTTGAACGTAATTCAGCAAACGGACCGGTACTTACACCGGTGAATGAAAGTGACGTATTGAAAGTGGGTGATAAAATAAAAGTTCGCATTGAATTACGTGTTGACCGAAACATGGAATATGTACACATGAAAGATATGCGTCCAAGCTGTATGGAACCCGTGAATGTGATCAGTGAATATAAATGGCAGGGCGGTTTAGGCTATTACGAAAGCACCAAAGATGCCAGCACCAACTTTTTCTTTGGCTGGTTAAACAAAGGAACCTATGTATTTGAATATCCGCTGTTCATTACTCATGCCGGTAATTACAGCAGCGGCATTACCAGTATACAATGTATGTATGCCCCTGAGTTTACAAGTCATAGTGAAGGAGTGAGGGTGAAGGTTGGGGAATAGATAGAAACACGGATGACGCTGATTTAGCTGATAAGAACGGATCAGCGACAATCCGTCTACATCCGTTTTATCCGTGATTCTATAAAGAGAGTGACTGTCACGTTGAGCCTGTCGAAACGTTGACCGGCATCAATTCCAAAGTTCAAAAGATATTCAATCGCAGGTATAAGAAAACAAAAGGCTTTGGTTATACAACCAAAGCCTTTTTATATTTTTCTGTCAACTACTCTTACAATCTCTTCAACACTTCCTCTCCCATTGCATCTGTTCCCAAAATATTGGCAGCAGCTGTTTGTGCATCGGCAATATCCCTTGTACGGAAACCTGCTTTCAATACCGCATCAACAGCTGCAATCACTGCTTCTAAAACCCCGAAACAATTTCTAAAAAATTGAAGGAAATAAATTTTTAATTGTAAATTAGACAATTATTGAATGAGTCTGTTTTCTCAGCGCAAGCAGACTCATTCAATCCTGCCAAACGATTATTTATAAGTTCATATAAAAACGTGAAATGAAGAATTTCTTTTTAGGAATTACTGCCCTGCTGATCTTTCTTGCTTTAAGTTGCAAAAGCCTTCTTCACCGGGCCCGGCAGAACCCCCTCCTGTTGTCATCCCGCCGGTTGTAAATCCCTTTCCCGGACCAACATACTCAGACAATTACACATCCATTGCGTCATGGTCAAATCGCTTTCAATGGAATTTAGCCAACGTACATGACCCAACAGTAGAAAAGTGCGGTGAATATTATTACATGTATCAAACTGATGCATCATACGGAAATGTACACGATGGATATGGGCATTTCCCTTTCAGACGATCTAAAGATTTGATTAACTGGGAATTTATGGGCATGGCTATGACAGCAGCGCCTGCCTGGGTAAAAGATTCGCTCAACAACAAACGGGCAAGAATGAATCCGGCGCTGCCGGCTATTACAAACCCAAACTACGGATACTGGGCGCCCTGCATTAGAAAAGTGGGAAACAAATACCGGTTTTATTACAGCATTGTTGTTACAGATCCCATCGTCGGGAATGACAATACTGCTTCCTGGACTGAGCGTGCATTTATTGGTCTGGCAGAATCGGATGATCTTGCAACAAATATCTGGGTTGATAAAGGAATGGTTGTATGCTCCGAACCAGATGGTGTAAGAACTTATACCAGGTATGGCGGTAATGACTGGAATGCCTACTTTAAATTCAATGCAATTGATCCAAGTTTTGTAATAACACCTGGCGGAGAACACTGGCTGGTGTATGGTTCCTGGCATTCAGGCATTGCAGCTTTGCAACTTAACCCTGCTACCGGCAAACCTGATAAGCTTGAAACAATCAGCGATTACGGTGTTCGTATTGCAGGCCGTGGCAATGTAACTGCAAACCGATGGCAGGCACTGGAAGGACCTGAAATAATTTACAATGAAACTACCGGCTACTACTACCTGTTTTTAGCTTATGATGAATTATCGGTTGCCTATAATACCCGGGTTGCACGGTCAACAAATATTACCGGCCCTTATACAACTATCAGCGGAACCAATATCAGTACCGGAGCCGAATGCTGGCCCATGCTCACACATCCTTATATGTTTAACAATCATACAGGCTGGGTAGGCATTTCTCATTGTGCTGTGTTTCAGGATCCCGATACGAAAGAATGGTATTTCAGTTCACAGGGCCGTTTACCGAAAGATGTGCCCGGTATTAATGTTTCAAATGCTGTAATGATGGGCCATATAAGAAGCATCAAATGGACTGAAGACGGCTGGCCCGTACTGATGCCGGAACGATATGCAGCAGTTCCAAAATCGGGCATTAATGAAAAAACATTGGCCGGAACATGGGAACAGATTACAATGAACTATCAATATCAAACCATACAAAAATCTGCTTCATTAGTTTTATCTGCCGATAAAAAAGTAAATGGCGCTGTTACCGGAACCTGGTCTTACGACAGCAGCAAAAGCATTCTGACAATGAATGGAACCAAGTATATTGTTACAGATTCCTGGGATTGGGAAGCATCACCCAGAAAACTTACCATTACTTTTTCAGGCCTAACCTCAACCGGCGTCCCGGTTTGGGGAAAGAAAACATTTTAATTACTTATATCGAAACTATTACAATCTCTTCAACACTTCCTCTCCCATTGCATCTGTTCCCAAAATATTTGCAGCGGCAGTTTTTGCATCAGCAATATCCCTTGTACGGAAACCAGCTTTCAATACAGCATCAACAGCTGCAATCACTGCTTCTGATTCTGCTTTTATACCAAAAGAAATATCGAGCAGCAGTGCAGCAGATAAAATCGAAGCCAATGGATTGGCAACTCCTTTGCCTGTAATATCATGTGCTGAACCATGAATGGGCTCATATACTCCTGTACCATCGCCGATAGAAGCACTGGCCAGCATTCCCATTGAACCGGCGATCTGTGATGCCTCATCCGTTAAAATATCACCAAACAGGTTCGCTGTTACCACCACATCAAAACGTCTTGGATCTTTGATCAGCATCATTGCTGTTGAATCAACAAACTGGTATTCCACTTCCACATCAGGATATTCCAACGCCACTTTCTGCACCACTTCTCTCCACAGTCTCGATGTTTCTAATACATTGGCTTTATCGACAGAACATAATTTCTTTCTTCTTGTACGGGCTGCATCAAATGCTTTGCGTGCAATACGATCCACTTCATAGCGACTGTATTCCGCAAGATCATAAGCGGTATCACCATTATTCTTTCTTCCCTTCTCACCAAAATAAATATCACCGGTTAATTCACGGAAGAATAAAATATCTGCACCTTTTAATATTTCAGGTTTAATACTGGACGCACCAAGCAACTCATCAAATAATTTAATGGGGCGGAGATTAGCATACAATCCAAGTTCTTTCCGCATCTTCAGCAAACCCTGTTCAGGCCGTACTTTGGCAGAAGGATCATTATCATATTTCGGATGACCAACAGCACCAAACAATACAGCATCTGAGTTACGCATTTTTTCAAGCGACTCATCCGGCAATGGATTACCTGTTGCTTCAATGGCCACATGACCGATCAATGCTTCATCGTACGTAAATGTATGTCCGAACTTTGCTGCAATCTTATCCAGTACTTTTTACCCACTGCTGTTACTTCCTGTCCTATTCCGTCGCCGGGGACGATCAAAATTTTCTTAGTAGCCATGATTTGTTTGAAGGCAAAGAGTTGAAAGGCAATGAGGCAATGAGTGCGTGCCTTTCTTCAATCAACCCCTGCTATTTTATTTTTTGAATAATTGAATACAACATTTTGTCAACCTCAATACTTAAGCTGATGATTTCAGTTCGGTTTTTCTCGTCAATATATTTCAGATTAAAGGCGATCTCAATCTGTGTTTGCAATTCATACAATGATCCTGCTGCTATCTGCAAAAACCGTTTATAATCTCCGGATGAATTTCTTCCATAACCTTCTGCAATATTGCTTGGTATAGAAACAGCACATCTTCTCAATTGATTTGTTAAGCCATATACTTCAGCAGCAGGGAATGCTTTAGTAGCAGAATAAATATCTGTAACTAAAATCATTGACTTTTGCCAAACAATGAGGTCCCGGTATGATTTAATTGAACTCATTTTTCTAACCTAACTAACAACAACACGTGCCTTTCAACTCTTTGCCTCCTTGCCTTTCCCCACTCCTTGCCTTCTAAATACTATTCAACATCTTCAATGTAGCCTTAATCGCCGAAACTGTCTGATCACTATCCAATCCTCTTGTCTTAAACTCTTTGCCATCATGACTCCAGGTAATGATCGTTTCACATAACGCATCGCTCTTTCCACCCGGGGGAATACGAACTGCATAATCCGTTAACATCGGCAGTTCAATTTTTTTCTGTTTGTATATTTTCTTCAATGCATTCATGAAGGCATCATACTGACCATCGCCCTGTGCATGTTCTTCAAACAGTTCTCCATTTACAGAAACTTTTAAAGTAACAGAAGGATTCAGATCTTTGGAATGAGTGAGTACATAATTTTCGATCTTCACTTTTTCCTCAATGGCATTACTGTCAAGTATATCAGAAATGATATATGGAAGATCAGCCTGCGTCACCACTTCTTTGCGGTCACCGAGATCAATGATTCGTTGTGTAACTTTTTCAAATCTTCGTCTGAAAGCAGGATCCCTAACTGCTGCAAATTATTTTCAATATTCGCTTTGCCGCTCATTTTACCCAATGCATATTTCCGCTGACGGCCAAAACGTTCCGGCATCAGGTCGCTGAAGTATAATTTATTCTTCTTATCACCATCCGCATGAATGCCGGCAGTTTGTGTAAATACGTTTTCCCCCACCACAGGTTTGTTTACCGGAATGCGGAAACCGGAAAATGTTTCCACCAGTTTACTTACACTGTACAATGATTTTTCAGCAACAGAAGTTTTGATGCCCGGCATAAAATCATTGAGCACAGCAATGGTGCTGGCCAACGGAGCATTCCCTGCACGTTCGCCCATACCGTTTACGGTAAGATGCAAACCATGAGCACCAGCCTTCACTGCTTCCAGTACATTGGCAGTACCCAGATCATAATCATTATGTGCATGAAAATCGAAATGAATGTTTGGATAACGCTGTACAATTTCAGAAATGAATGCAAATACTTCTGATGGAATCAACACACCCAATGTATCGGGCAGCATGATCCGTTTCATCGGTTGCCTGGTAAGAAAATCCAGGTACTGAAAAACATATTCTTTTGAATCACGCATGCCATTACTCCAGTCTTCGAGATAAACATTGCAGTCAATGCCTTTCTTTTTACCGAGTTTAATCACTTCAGCTATTTCAGCAAAATGCTGCTCAGGTTTTTTCTTGAGCTGATGTGTAAGATGATTCAATGAACCTTTCGTTAACAGGTTCATCACCTTCGCTCCTGCTTTGATCATCCAGTCAACAGAAATTGCGCCATCAACAAATGTGAGCACTTCCACTTTTTGCAGCAGACCATTTGCCTTTGCCCACTTGGTAATTTTTTTTACCGCATCAAATTCACCTTCTGAAACACGGGCCGAAGCAATTTCAATCCGGTCTACTTTTAACTCGGTTAATAAAAGTTTGGCAATGGTTAATTTTTCAATGGCTGAAAAGGAAACACCGCTTGTCTGCTCACCATCACGGAGTGTAGTATCCATGATCTCAATGTACCGTTGTTGCTTTGGCATGATCGTTTGTTAAATTTCGGGGGATGCTTAGTATAAACTCTTTTCTGCAAATGATTGAATCTCTTCTTTCATTGCCTGCAGGTAATCAATATCATCAAAACCATTCGTGAGGTTATGTTTTTTATAACCGTTAATATCGAATGATTCTTTTTCACCTGTTGCCAGGATAGTGATAGTTTGATCGGGAAGATTTATTTCGAGTTGAGCAGTTGGGTCTGCTTCAATCGCTTTAAATATTTTAGTCAAAAAATCTTCAGTTACCTGTACAGGCAAAATTCCAACGTTAATGGAATTGCCTTTAAAGATATCAGCAAAGAAACTTGATACCACGCAACGGAATCCATAATCATAAATGGCCCATGCTGCATGTTCACGGCTGCTGCCGCTGCCGAAGTTTTTTCCGCCCACTAATATTTTACCTGAATAGATCGGATTGTTTAATACGAAATCTTTTTTCGGTGTTTCGTCTGTATTGTATCTCCAGTCACGGAACAGGTTATCACCAAAACCTTTGCGTTCAGTTGCTTTTAAAAAACGTGCAGGTATGATCTGATCGGTATCTACATTTTCAATCGGCATGGGAACCGCTGAACTGGTGAGTACTGTAAATTTATCGTAAGCCATTTTGAGTATTAAGTTTTAAGTTATACGTTTTAAGTTCTTTCTCTTTGCCTTGTTGCCTCTGTCTTTCCCTCTTTGCCTCCTTCTTCACTCCTTGCCTCTTTGCCTTTGCCTCCGCCTCGTTGCCTTTCCTACAACAACTCTCTCGGATCAGTTACAACCCCTGTTACCGCTGCTGCTGCTGCCACTAACGGACTTGCCAGCATTGTTCTTGCACCGGGACCCTGACGACCTTCAAAGTTTCTGTTACTTGTACTCACTGCATATTTACCGGCAGGAATTTTATCATCATTCATGGCCAGGCATGCAGAGCAACCGGGCTGACGTAACTGAAATCCTGCAGCAATTAAAATATCAAGAATGCCTTCATCTTTAATCTGCTGTTCCACTACATGCGAACCGGGAACGATCCATGCAGTAATATGATCGGCTTTTTTTCTTCCTTTTACAATCGATGCAAATGCACGGAAATCTTCAATACGTCCATTGGTGCAGCTGCCCACAAAAACATAATCCACTTTTTTACCAAGCATCGCATCCTCTTCATGAAAGCCCATGTAGTTGAGCGATTTTTCATAACTCGCATTTCCACTCACGGTATCTTTTGATACAGGAATATGCTGGCTGATACCCATTCCCATTCCGGGGTTGGTACCGAAAGTGATCATCGGTTCAATATCAGCTGCATCATAATTGTATTCAATATCAAATGTTGCATCCGCATCTGTCTTCAATGTTTTCCAGTAAGCAAGTGCTTTCTCCCATGCTTCACCCTTTGGGGCTTTATCTTTTCCTTTTATATAGTTGAAGGTTGTTTCATCGGGTGCAATCATACCACCACGTGCACCCATTTCAATACTCATATTGCAAACCGTCATTCTCCCTTCCATGCTCAGGTTCTCAAACACATCACCGGCAAATTCAACAAAATAACCGGTAGCACCTGCAGCCGTTAATTTAGAAATGATATAGAGTACCACATCTTTTGCAGTAACAGCTTTACCCAGTTTGCCATTTACATTGATGCGCATTTTCTTTGGCTTGGGCTGCATAATACATTGTGAAGCCAGCACCATTTCCACTTCAGATGTACCAATACCAAATGCAATGGCGCCGAAAGCTCCGTGTGTGGATGTATGTGAATCTCCGCAAACAATCGTCATACCCGGAAGGGTAATTCCGTTTTCCGGACCAACCACATGAACGATTCCGTTCTTTGGATTGCCCAGTCCCCAATGCGAAATACCGTACTTGGCTGAGTTGGTTTCCAACGCTTTCAACTGGTTGGCTGAAAGTGGATCCTGCACAGGTAAGTGCTGGTTGATGGTGGGAGTATTATGATCGGCTGTTGCAAATGTTTTGTTGGCAAACAGTACACTGAGGTGCCTGCTTTCAAGTCCGCCAAAAGCAACCGGGCTTGTTACTTCGTGAATAAAATGACGGTCAATAAAAAACACATCAGGACCATCTTCAATTTTTCGAACCACATGGGAGTCCCACACTTTGTCAAACAACGTACTGGCAGAATTGCTCATTATTCATTTTTTTAGTAGAAATGCAAATTTCTTAAAATTCAGGCAAACGGCTTTGATTTAATTGGGGTTTCTTTCGGTGTTTTGCCCGATTATTGAAACTATTTTGGTTATTAACTAACTGTCATTTGTTTAATTGGGGTGATTTGATGCAACCCCGTAATAAAACAGGCATATCACTTTTGATGAAAATCATTTGGTTGGGAAATTTTGGGGTGAGAGGAGTTGTGTATATTTAAGTGTTACCAGCAAGCATATTGACACATCCTACCAATGCAAAGACAAATTAAAAAAGAAAACTCATCTGGCATAGTTCGCTTACAAGGCGACAAGATTTTTTGGGGCTATGAGAATAAAAACATTCTTCAAATAGACATTAACGACATTATTGTAATTGGAGAATATACAAACTCTGACGGCCCCTATTTCGATGATTGGTTTTTAACTTTTGTAACTAGGGACGGAAAATGGCAAAGTATTCCATGGTATGCTGACAACATCGACGAGTTGACACAGTATTTGAGCAGCAAGTTTCATCAAGACCTTAACGTAACTTATTTGGCAGACTCGACAGAATGGAAATCTATTGTTCGATACCCAACACATTTGAAAGAAAAGACACTTTTTACTTTGACACCTTCTGCCACCTACAAAAAACCAAAAACATTTCTTGACAAAATTTTATCGTCCGTTGGTTTTGGTAATTTTGACACAACACAAAATATTACTTTGACAGAGGAAGTAAAAAATGAATTGACGAATGCCAACCGATAAACAAAAAGAGTGAAGTTAAGCTGCATGAATTCCTTTGCTACTCAACGCTGACGTACGGTGTTATTGCGTTCCCATACACAATAGTTGATAACCCCGGATTGCAAATATTCATTCTCTTTCTTATTTTGGAGGATGCTGCAAACCTATAATAGTGAATTCCTAACAGCTGCAATTCCTGAACGGAAGCCATTACTTGCAAATGACGAACATAAACAGATCGTTATTGATTCCATGAAATGGCTCACTGAACAAAAAAGATGTATCATCAATGCATTTGTCATTATGCCCAATCATATTCATTTGCTCTGGAAAATTGCGGATGGTTACAAAAGGGACGAGGTACTGCAAACCCTGTTCAGCTTTACCCGTTTTGCTTTTCTACTGTCGCTGAAACAAAAACCAAACGACCTGAACCTGTACACATTAACAAAGGCTGATAAAACAATGGATTTTTGGGATAGAAACCCAAAGATCAAAGAATGCAGTTCCAGGGATTATTATTTACAAAAACTGGAATATATTCATTTCAATCCCTGCCACCCGAAATGGGAGCTGGCAGCACTTCCCAAAAGATATCCCTGGTCTTCTGCTTCGTTTTATGAATTGCAGGACAGGCGTTATTCGTGGTTAACACATTATAATGATTAAAGTTTAGTTTTCCTTTCCCTTTAATTATCGGTTGATATACAGTTCCACGCCTCGGTTCGTGGCACACGAAACGAAATGCAACATAAAATGTTTTAATTAGCTTTAACAGCCTGTGCATCGCAAATCATACAATACAACAGATAAAATATACTTCTTAACGGCTACTATAAATAAGTGGCAGCCTTTACTGCTGGGTGATGAAAATAAAAGCCTTATTACAGACTATTTAAAAAAATTGAGTTCGGAAGGATATATTACTGTTTATGCTTTTGTAATCATGCCCAATCATATACATATTATTTGGCAGCAGAATAAATTAAATGGCAAAGAAACAGCACAGGGTAGTTTCTTAAAATATACTGCTCACGAATTTTTAAAAGGTCTTAAGAAGCAAGGACTGTCTCATCTCTATGAGGTAAATGCAGTAAATAAAAAACATGAAATCTGGCAAAGAGATTCATTAAGTGTTGAGATTTACAGCAAGCCTGTGGCATCTCAAAAACTTGATTATATTCACTTTAATCCAGTAAGTAAAAAGTGGAGTTTAGCAAAAGATGATTTAGGTTATCACTGGAGCAGTGCAAGATTTTATGAAACAGGAATTGATGAATTTGGTTTCTTACATAATTTATACCAAGTGTTTGATGGCGATTAATAATTTTGTTTCGTGTGCCACGAACCAAGGCGTGGGAGGTCCCACGCCTCGGTTCGTGGCATCATTTAAGCAGCAGAACCTGTATATTTAATTTCCAATAATTAAAACCTCTCAACTTGAATAACCGAAATAAATTCCTCATGCTATCTCATAAACTCTCCCCTTTTCTTGCCGTATTGATTATATGCACGCTTTCACTCACTGTTACTGCACAAACCAAATCAGTTTCTTTCAGTGATCCTCATATCCGTTATGAAGGCAGGGTTGCTTACAAAACGGATGCAGCGGAACTTTCCTGGTCGGGCACATCAGTTACTGTTTATTTTAAAGGCAGAACTCTTTCAGCCATTTTAAAAGATGCAGATACGGCCAATTATTACAATGTGATCATTGACGATAACAGGATTTTCAAAATTCATACAGATACAGTAAAGAAAACCTACCTGCTTGCATCCGGTCTAAGTAATAAAACACATAAGGTTCAACTTTTTAAACGCACCGAATGGGCCATGGGTAAAACATGGTTTTACGAATTTGAAACATCAGCAAAAACAAAACTGCTTCCGCCACCTGCACTGCCTAACAGAAAGATTGAATTTTACGGCAACTCTATTACCTGTGGGTATGGAATGGAAGATTCAAGCGGCAACGATTCCTGGCATGGATATTTTGAGAACGATTATATGACCTATGCCGCACTTACTGCCCGTCATTTTAATGCACAATACCATTGCATTGGCAAAAGTGGAATCGGTATTATGCTGAGTTGGTTCCCACTGATCATGCCTGAAATGTACGATAGGCTTGATGCAACCGACTCCACTTCAAAATGGGATTTTAAACAGTATACGCCCGACATTGTTGTGATCAACCTGTTTCAAAATGATTCATGGATCATTAAATTACCCAACCATGAAGAGTTTAAACACCGGTTTGGTACAACTGCCCCGGATGAATCATTTATTATTGAATCTTATAAAAACTTTGTGCAAACAATCAGGAGCAAATATCCCAACGCTTCTATCATTTGTGCACTCGGCAATATGGATGCAACAAGAAAAGGGTCAGCATGGCCCGGTTATATTGAGAAAGCAGTTGCGGCCATCAACGATCCAAAAATTTATACTCATTTTTTTGAATACAAAAACACAGGCGGTCATCCAAAAACCAACGAACAGCAGGCAATGGCAAACAGCCTGATTGAATTTATTGATCAGAAAATAAAATGGTAACTAAGTCAGAGTTTGCGCAGCTTTGGTTTTTATTGCCATTTCTCATTCTGAGAAATCCTTAATATTGTGTACAGAATCAATGAAAATCTTCTTTCGCATATTGCTTGGATTCTTAATTTTCTTCACTGGCATTAAAGCTGTCAGTTCAGAATTTGAAGCATATACTTTAGGGCTTTTCAGCGAGTTTCAATATTTCCCATTTGCCTTTTTAATCCTGTTTACCATTGTTTCCCTGATACTGGATATAAGTTCTTTCAGGGTTGATAAGAAATTGTTGCAGCTTTCGGTTTCATTTGCCGGAATACTATTCTGTTCATTTGTAGTATTTAAAATCATACAACGAAACTCAATTGATAATTCAAAAACTATTTTAATAGTTTCAAATAAACCAGGTGCTTCAAATGTTTTAACTTTTGAATTTAAAGAGAATGGTCATTTTCGGCTAACAGAATATTTTTCTTTTGGAGGACATGTATATTATGGAAAGTATTCGAAGTCAGGAGATTCCATAAAAATCATTAAATCAAACTATCATGGGTTTCTAAGAAACTTCCCAAAAAAAGGGTTTATGAAAGCAGACACTTTTTACTGGAATAATTCTGACACAATGCTGCTTGAAAAAGAATAGCTGGTTTTTAAGTTTCATGTATTGTGTCGTATTGTCTTAACCCTATCCTTTTAATCTAAACGTCGTGTTTTATAAAGCAAAAAAAGTAACCTAAAATAACTATCATGGCACAGGCGGGATACTCAGGAACACCTCTTGCAAAAAAGCTTGGTATCAAAGAAGATTCGAAGGTTCGGTTAGTAAACCAACCGGACCATTATTTCAACTTGTTTACAGATCTGCCTGAACAGGTGCAATTTC
Source organism: Chitinophagaceae bacterium (assembly GCA_016713085.1). Classification (NCBI taxonomy): domain Bacteria; kingdom Pseudomonadati; phylum Bacteroidota; class Chitinophagia; order Chitinophagales; family Chitinophagaceae; species Chitinophagaceae bacterium. Next base: position 767,806 of record JADJPV010000001.1, read on the forward strand.
TAACTGATAAAAAGAGCAGCAAAGATCTTGTTCATTATTTCACAAAAGAAAAAAAGGATCTGCTGAAAGATATCACTGCTTTACGGAATGAAATTTTCTCCGATGGAATGATCTGGATTTCCTGGCCAAAGAAAGCATCCAAAATAGCAACTGATATTACGGAAGATACCATCCGGGAAATTGCTTTAAACAATGGGTTGGTTGATGTAAAAGTTTGTGCCGTGGATGAAATATGGTCGGGGTTGAAACTGGTTGTTCCTGTAAAAGACAGGAAGACAAACCGCTGATTTGATAACAGCTAAAATTGAGAATTATCCTGCACTACCATCTGATCACTCCCCACTCTTCTTCCTCTTAAACAAACCTTTCCTGTTCTTTGCAGGTTTGTAAATTTCTTTTGCTTTTTGCACCAGCATCTGCATTTCATTCTGCCAGTAATCATTTTTATTTACACAGGTCTGCAGCATTTTAATCAGTTCATCCCAGCCGCCTTCCTTAAGATGTGCTGAATGTTTCAGCAGCATCCCAAACATGGCAACGCCTGCAGCAAACCTGTAATTACTGTCGGCCTGGTTAATGTCTGTATAATTATTCAGCAGCGGATACAATTCAAGGTTGTTCTGTTTTGTATCCACACACTGGTAGCTGAGTTCTGCTGTGGCAATCGTTTCTTCCAGTGGAATTTCCTCATCTGTTAAATCCACTTCAAACACAGCTGTTACTGTATGTCCTGTTCCTATTTCGCCACCTTCCAGTAAGCTGCTGCTGTCGGCCAGTACATCTTTGCGGTTGTCATAACCAATCAACCGGTATTGTGTTACATACTTTCGCTGAAAGCTCACATTGAGAAATGCATCATTGGCAACAGCATACAGTGTCTGCATCAGTTCTTTCACCAGTACTTTTTCTGCTTCCATTACATTATCGATATAAGCAAAATTGCCATTGCCTTTTTTTGCCAGCACTTCTAATTTTGAATCTTTGTAATTGCCCATACCTACACCGAGGCAGGTAAGATAAATGCCCGTCTTCTGTTTTTGTGTGATGAGAAACATCAACGCCTCCTCACTTACTTCACCCACATTAAAATCACCATCGGTTGCAAGAATGATTCGGTTGTTGCCCCCTTTTATAAAAGTTCGTTCAGCCAATGTATATGCCTGTCGTATGGCAGATTCACCGGGTGTATCACCACTGGCAGTAAGTGAATCAATCACCGCCATGATTTTTTCTTTTTCAATTCCTGATGTTGGACGAAGTGCCACGCCAACTGTACCGCCATACACCACCATGGAAATGGTATCAATGGGCCGCAGGTTCTTCACCATCATTCGGAAAGCCGTTTTTAATAAGGGTAAACGGTTGGGCTGTTCCATCGATCCGCTTACATCAACTAAAAAAACAAAATTGCTGGGTGGAAGAAAATCGTAGTTGATCTTTTTTGCCTGCAGTTGCAGAAACAATAAATTATGATGACTGTTCCATGGACAATCGGTTAACTGCGATTGCACATGAAAGGTTTTGCCCGGAGCTGGTGCGACATAACGCTGCGGAAAATAATTCAGCATCTCTTCAATCCTTACTGCATCGGCTGGCGCTTCTGAATGCATATTTAGAAAGCGTCGGATATTGCTGTAAGATGCTTTGTCAACATTCATGGCAAAGCCGGTAGTGGGATATTTTTCTGTATAATTGAAATCATTTTCTGATTGCTGCGAATAGGTTTCTCCGGCAGATAACCACAAAACAGTACGGTCTGTTTTTTTATCTTTGTGAGAGATAACAGTTTTCTCTTCTGCCCGCTTTTAATGGAAGTCATGCGAAGAATAATACTGTTGAACTCATTACTGTTAAGCAGGAAGGTTTTTTCTTCGTAGCCGCTTAAGAAAAAAGTAACGGAATCGGTTTGCTTTGATGAGGGGATTCCAAAACCGCCGGTTGTTCCTGTGTAATAAAATGAATTAGTAGAGTGAATATGAATACGCACATGAGCAATTCCATTTGCTTTGGGATCTTTTACTTCACCCCGAAAATAAAATTGTGCATCCGCATTTGCTGCGAACAGAAGTAAGCACCACAAAGTAATGCACCGTTGATTCATAATCAGTTTCCTGCATCAGTGGTTAGTAACAATGATCAGGAAGGAGTATCCGTCAGCTGGTAAATCTCTTTCAGGTTACGGCCAAGACCATCATAGTCTAATCCATAACCCAGTAAAAATATATTCGGTACGGAGAATCCAAGATAGTCAATTGTAACAGGATAAGTTGTTGCTTCCGGTTTGTGCAGTAATGCAGTAATCTTTAAGGATGCCGGTTGCTGGTTATACAGCTGCGGCAAAAATTCATTCATGGTTTTACCTGTGTCAATAATGTCTTCCAGGATAATGACATGCCTGCCCACAATATCTGTATCTAATCCAATAGCTGTAATAACCTGCCCGGTTGATTTGGTTCCTTTGTATGAAGCCAGTTTAATAAAACAGATCTCTGCTTCAATGGTAATGTACTTAAACAGATCGGCTGCAAAAATGAAAGAACCGTTGAGGATGGCAATAAAGAGAGGTTTCTTTCCTGCATAATCGGCATCAATTTCTTTGGCTAATTCTTTAACTCTTGCCAGCACAACTTCTTCAGTCATGTAAGGAACAAAATATTTATCGTGGACTTTTAGTGCAGACATGAAAATTATTTATTAATGATGAGTTCCATTCCTTCTTTGAGATCGGAGCCGTTGAGATTATTCCATTGCTGAAGCTGCGCCTGTGTTACTTCATACTTTTTTGAAATACTGTACAGGGTTTCTTTTGGCTGCACCACATGAATTTCTATTTCTGAAACAGTAACAGCTGATGGCTCTGTTACTGATAGTTCTAAAGCTGCTGTATTTTTCTTATCGCTGAGTTTGGGTGCAGCAGGTGCAGGTGCCTGCAAATAAAGTTGCTCTCCAACAGCAGGTTGCTGATTGGCTGTTAGCTGGTTCAATTGCATCAATGCATCTAAACGCATGCCCTGCTGCTGGGCAATATCATATAATGATTCACCATCAGCAACTACATGAAATTGACTGGCTCCTGTTCTGCGTTTGCGTTGCAGGTAAATAAGCTGATCTTTTTCAACCGCTTCCTTTTCTTTTAAATCGTTGAAGTCGAAAATATATTTCAACGGCACATTGTATTGCTGTGCAATGGCAAGGAAGGGAGTTTCCTTTACAATATACACAACCCTTGTTTCATTGATCTTAAACTCACCTGTGGGATATTGAACAACCTGTTTCTTTTCTTCCACTTTCACAACAGGAGGCGTAACAACGGGGGCTGCAACTACCGGGGCAGGCTTTGATTCCTGCGGCTGTGTGTTGACGGGCTGCGTTTTTTCAGTTGAAATAACTGTTTGCGGAAGAGTAACAGGCTGTTCGGTTTTTACAACAACAGATTCATCTTCTTTTTTCTTACCCATTGCAATCAATGAATAGTCATTCAGTTTATATGTTTCAATATACTTAATCAGCATTTCTGGATACTTGGGGTTGGTGGCATAGCCTGCTTTTTTTAATCCATAAGCCCATGCTTTGTAATCAACCGGATCAAGACCGAACAGGAAATCATAATGCTTTCTTGTACGCAGAAAATTCGAATGATCAACATACGATTCTTCTGCATTGCCATACTTTCTGAAACATTCACCGGGTGCATCATCATCATGACTTACAGATGGGCCTGTCCATGTTTCTTTACACTTAATACCAAAATGATTGTTTGATTTTTTAACCAGCTTGCTGTTGCCGTTTTCTGTTTCCACAATTCCCTGCGCCAGCGTAATGGAGGCAGGTACACCTGTGCGGATCATTTCCTTCATGGCAATTTCTTTGTAGGTATTTACATACTCTTCAATTGAAATTGTCTGTGATTTAACTGATGCGACAGTTACTAAACCAATAAACAGATAAACCAATCTCTTCATACGAATATTTATTTTTTACGAATGAGAAACAAACCGTCTCTCAGGGTTAACATGATTTTTTCCACTTCTTCATCAGCAGCAACCATTTCATTAAATGCCTGAATTGCTTTTGCATTCTTTCCTTTTAACACATCAGCCAGCACATCGCCATGAAACAACACATTGTCTGCCAAAATCAAACCGCCTTTTCTTAAACGGGGTTTTACCAGTTCATAGTATTTCATATAACCCGGTTTATCAGCATCTATAAATATAAGATCCCATGTTTCCTGCAATTGCGGTATGATTTCCAAAGCATTTCCCACATGCAGTTGAATTTTTTCATGAAGCCCGGCTTTGATAAAATTATTCTTTGCAATTACGGCATCCTGTTCACGCATTTCAATTGTATGCAATATTCCATCTGCTGCCAGTCCTTTTGCAAGACAAATACTGCTGTAACCGATCATGGTGCCAATTTCAAGTATCCGTTTTGGCTGAATAAGTTTGCTGATGATTTCAAGGAACTGTCCCTGGAGATGCCCGCTCATCATATGTGGATCAGCATGTGACTGAAAGGTTTCAGCAGCGATGCTTTTCAGTAATTCATCTTCTGCAGATGAATAGTTTGCAGCATATGCTTCTGCCTTTGGATGAATGAGTTCCAGGTGAAAAAATTTATGCAAAGATAAAGCTCACTGGTCAAAGGGCAAAGAACTGAAAGACAGTGATTTGTTAAACAGCCTGCGTCTTCGGCTTGTGTGAGATGAACCACAAACCAATAAAGGTTAAAAGCCCGTTGATGATGAGCAGTTCAAGTCCCACTTCAAATGAACCAAAGAGTTGCTTTTGAAATTTATCAATAAAGAAACAGATAACAGGTGCTGCAATGCAAACAAACGGCACCAGTTTATCATTCACTGCACGTTTGGTAATGATGCCGAATGTAAATAAGCCCAGCAAAGGACCATAAGTATAAGCGGCCACTTTTAAAATAACACCAATCATACTTGGTTCATTGATCCATTTATATACCATCACCAGTACTAAAAACAGGAACGCAAATACCAGGTGGATACGCTGACGTAATTTTTTCTTTTCTGCTTCCGTCATATCTGTTCGCCGTTGCATACCAATGATATCAATACAGAAAGATGAAGTGAGTGCTGTAATGGCACCGTCTGCACTCGGGAACAAAGCCGAGATCAATGCAATAATGAAGATGACTGAAACAATTGGTGGCATATGATTCAATGCTATGGAAGGAAATAGTTTATCTCCTACTGCAGTAATCCCCTGCTGCTCGGCAAACAGTAACAGTACACCACCAAGGAAGAGGAACAGCATCAGTACCACCATTAATATAACACCCAATGTGAGTACATTTTTTTGAGACCCTTTTAATGTTTTTACAGAAATATTTTTCTGCATCATTTCCTGGTCCATCCCGGTCATGGTAATGGTAATGAACGCACCAGCCAGTATCTGTTTCAGAAAAAAGAATTTACTTTCAGGGTTGGTAAAGAAAATTTTTGAATACCCTTTTTCATTCATGGCTGTGATACTGTCGCCAAAACTCATACCCATCTGGTTCAGCAGGTACACAACACAAATCACCAAACCGGCAAGCATACAGGTTGTTTGCAGGGTATCCGTCCATACAATTGTTTTTACACCGCCTTCATAAGTATATAATAAAATCATGATGAGGATAATGAGCGTTGTTACCCAAAAAGGAATATGAATGGATGGAGGTAATGCATCCTGCAAAATCCGTACAACAAGATATAATCTTGCGGTAGCTCCCAATGTTCTTGACAGAATGAAAAAAGAAGCCCCTGTTTTATATGCTTTGAAACCTAAACGTCCGCTCAGGTAATTATAAATGGAAGTGAGATTGAGTTTATAATAAAGCGGCAGCAGTACATAAGCAATCACCAGGTAACCGATGAGATAACCCAATGTAATCTGGAAATAAGCGAAAGATTCTTTGGCTACAGCACCGGGTACACTTACAAACGTAACACCACTTAAAGAAGTCCCAATCATACCAAATGCCACCAGCATCCAGTTGCTGTTGCGGTTACCGATAAAGAAGGAATCGTTATTGGAGTTTTTGGATGTGTACCACGCAACACCCAGCAGCAATAAAAAATATCCAAATACAAATGAAAATAATAATACCGGAGACATATGGCTTGGTTTAAAAATGAAGATAAATAAATAATTTTTAGAGCGGCTATTTCAAAGAGCTGGCAGCTTTTTAAAAGCTGTCAGCTCTGCTCTCCAACAGTTTCCTTACTTTGCAATATATAATTAAGATATGCAATTCTCTTCATTAGCTGTTTTCTGCGGTTCTAAATCAGGGGCCGATCCATTGTTTACTGAGCATGCAAAACAATTGGGTGCAATGATGGCGCTGAAAAACATCACACTTGTTTATGGCGGTGGTGGCAAAGGCCTGATGGGAACTGTGGCTGATGCTGTCATGGAAAATCAGGGAAAGGTAATTGGCATTATTCCTGAAATATTGCTTGAATGGGAAGCCCAGCACGAAGGAATTACTGAACTGATTGTTGTGGAAGATATGCATATCCGCAAAAAGAAAATGTATGAGCTCTGCGATGCAGCTGTTATCTTACCGGGTGGTCACGGCACATTGGATGAAATGTTTGAAATGCTTACCTGGAACACACTCAACATCCATAACAAAAAATTATTCCTGCTCAACAGCAATGGATATTACAATCATCTTGTTGCGCATATCAGGCATATGGAAAAAGAAAATTTCCTATACGAAAAAATGGAAGAACGGATTGTATTGGTGAATGACCCGGCTGAAATTTTTAACGACGCTGGTTTTTAGGTCTGATATAAAATAAAAAAGTAGTACGGAACACCGGCTGCAACCTTCCGAAATTATCAATGTAAGGAGAGTTGGGATCTCTCAGTACATCAACCATAATACTGGTGTAGAATTGTGATTGCCCGATCATCCTGTTACCATAACCACCACCCACAAGTATACTTGGCGCATCTCTTTTTTCTTTTCCTGATACTGCTCCGTTATTCTTTATGCTGTAAGTAATATTATTGTATTCAAACTGTCCCCCAAGAAAAAGCATATTCACCGGCCAGATTCGTACAAAAGGCCCGCCACCAACAACAAACTGCCTGTACGTAATGGGCGCATTGTATTCGTTTTGGGTGATATAGTTAACGTTGGTTGCAACGCCCACATCAATGAAGCGGTTTAAGCTGTAGCCCACTTCCGGATTTAAACCAATAATAAACCCATTAAAAAATCCAAGGTTAATTCCTGTTCCAAGAAATAATTGTTCTTTTTAAAGCCTCTTTCTTTTTCTTCCTGCGCAAAAGAAGAACTGAGAATGAAAAAAGAAAGGGTGAAGAGCAAGATGATTTTTTTCATGTGTCTGTTTTAGTTACTGCCTCAGGGTATTTGAGTTTCCTGCAGCAATAACGAAATTCGGAAAGGATGTTGAAGGAAAAAAATCTATTCAGCAAATAAAAACTTAAAACCTTGGACACATACTTTGTCTGCGCTGGTTCTTATCACCAAGGTATTCATTATAATATCCATTTCTAATGAGTGAGAACTCATAGGCGCCATAAGCACTGTTATATCTTCCAAGATTGCTGGTAGTGGCATCATATGTAAATGTAAAACGGATATCTTTCCATTCAAGTCCAACCATGGCTACTGCTGCATCGCCCCAGCGGTAATAAGCGCCTCCAAACACAACCACACTTCCATCGCCAATAACATTGTAAGCTGCATTACCGCCAAATACCAGTTCATTTGCTTTGGCCTGTGAAGAAAAATACGCATTGGGATTTAATATCCAATCATCATTCACTTTAAAACTTCCGTTTAAAAAACCAATATACCTGCGGGGTACTTCATTGGTACCATTGCTGAAAAAGGTTTCTTTTGGTTTGTTGATATGATGAACAGAGATACCTGCGTTTACATACGTTTTCTCTGTTGGAAAATATGCATAGTTCATCCCTACCTGCAGATCAAAATAAGAACTGCTGGGGTTTGTGAGTTTCGCTTCTCCATTTGGTGCGCCTGCATCAAAGAATTTTCCGTTCCACTGATTATCAAATGTAAATTTTGTTACATCAATCCGTTTGCTGGCATAACCTGCATTGAAGCCGGCTGATAATAAACTGCTGAGACCAATCATTTGATGATAGGCAACTGAACCATATACTTTGTTTGAACGGAGATTGCCACGCCCAGCAGCATCATTAAGCAAAACAGCACCGACACCTACCCATCCATTTTCAATTTTGTTGCGTAACAACTGAGCATCGCCCCATACACTTGCTGTTTTAAACGGAACAGGAACAGAAGACCATTGATTGCGGTAGTTAGCCCCAATCCTGTAATCGGCATCAGGAATAAATCCTGTATTGGCCGGATTAGTTGTTAACGGTGAATTCATAAACTGGGAAAAATGCAGATCCTGTGCACCTGCAGAACTTTGCAAAAGCACCAGCAATAACATTTGTATGATTCTGTTTTTATTCATATTCCACAATTCATTTTAAACAACTAATCTATCATTTTGTTCTACCCTTTAAACGGCTGAACCTTTTTTCATTATCTGATCAGCGTTACATCACCTTTCTTCTTAAACTTTTCACCGGTAAAATATTCCACCTCCAGTGTCCATGCATAGGCATCCATCGGCTGTGGTGTTCCTTTATAGTTTCCATCCCATCCAATATTCTGTGAGCGGCTTTCAAACACCATTAAACCCTGGCGGTTGTAAACACGTAAGGTCATCTTTGCAATACCGAAACCACGAACCATAAAGCGATCATTCACTCCGTCTCCATTAGGTGTAAAGGCGCTTGGCAGATCGTTTACAATATTGATGATTGATTCAACCGGAATACATATTGAATCCTGGCAGCCAACACTATTAGTGACTGTTTGGCAAACAGTATTAATACCCGGCCGCACATATTGATGAAACGGATCACGCAATGCTGATGTATCTCCATCACCAAATTCCCAGAACCACCGGACTACATCAGCTGATGCAGTACTTGTGAACCTTGTTGGTGTATTTTCCTGCGAAGGATTTGGATTATAAAAGAAACCTGCTGTTGGCGGTGCAACTGCCTGGAAGGTTCTTGTTGCAGAATCAATCAGGTTACAACTGTTGGGATTAAAAACATATTGCTTGATTGTGTAAGGCCCCGGAGTTGCATAGGTAAAGTTTGGCACAGTGGCATTCGACGATTGTCCATCGCTGCTTAACCACAGGTAACTGAGCGAACCAACAGATGTATCGATTATTTTTACTGTATCGGGTACACACACATTGTCTACACTGAACCCGGCCCTGATATTGTCTATCACCTGAAAATTCACCATACTTGAATCATCACCCAGATTACAGTAACCACTATCAATTAAAACAAGACGAACATTGTATGAACCAATTGCGGGGAACGTATGTGCAACCGGTGGTGCAAAACCTAAGATGGTGTCATTTTTCGTTCCATCGCCCCAAACCCACATAAATGATTTTGGCCCGAACGGTTTTGAAGAAGTAAGAAGATTACTTGTATTGGTAAAATTAAATGTAAGACTGTTACAGGCAAGTCGGGAATAATTGAACCCAACAGCAACAGAGTCTGTTGTAACACGAATCCGCATGGTAGCAGAATCCTTTACATTACAGGAATTACTGTCGATACCAATAATCTTTACATCAAAAAAACCTGTTGTATTATATGTATGTGTAAATGGATTGGTTGCTGTTGTATCATTTCTTGTACCATCTCCCCAAATCCAGATATACGTTTTGGCCATTCGGATCGTATCGGTAAACTGAACAGTAGCCGGTAAACAGAAGTTCAATTGTTTTGCACCTACTGCTCTTAATGCTACATCAACACCTGCTAAATCGAAACGGATTTTTACCATACCAAGATTACATCCACCGCCGCCAACTGCCGGGTTTACATTACCAAATACCCCTGCTGTAATTGGATAAGGTGCCTGGGCAGGTACAACAGCCCCTACATTTTTACAATTGGCGCAAATAGCCTGGTAAATAACTCCACTTTGATCAAAACGGCTTGTTCCTCCATCTACATGTTCTGTTCCTCCAGGACCTCCTAATTGTCCAAAGAAACTTCCGTACAACTGCGAGGCTGCATTTTTTTGTAACACAAAGAAATAAAAATCACTGCCGTCTGTTGTTCGCTGAAATGCATCGCTTGTTACCGGAAGTCCGGTGGTTCCTGCTGTTGGATAAGCAGAGGGCCCGCCACCAAAATTGTTGGCTGCCCCGCCCCATCCTGACACATACACGTTTTCGCAATTATCAACCAGAAAGGCAACAGGTGAAATATTTGGTGCGGCTGCTCCCGAAGTGCCAAAGGTTGTTGAATAAACAAAGCCACTGAGATTTGGCTGGAGTTTGGCAATAAACTGTCTTGAATTGGCTACAGAATAAATAGCGTTTTGTACAGGCCAGTTCCCGGTTGAAGTACCCATAACATAAGGAAATCCTTTTTGATCGAACTGGATACCATAAACGAGATCTGTTTGTGCCGTTCCAAGGTATGTTGTACGGAGAAGTGATACAGTTGTGCCATTATCTGTAAGATTGGTTACATAGCCATCTGCTGTGCCTCCATTATAAGCCGGCTGCAATACACCGGCTGCTGTACCGGGAAAATTAGTACTTGTAGTTCCACCTGCTACAAAAATATCCTGTGGGCTTAACGGATTAACTGATAAAACAAATGCAGCATCTTCTCCGATACCTCCAAGATATTTGCTCCATATAACCGTATTTGCATTAGGATTTATTTTTATTACAATCCCATCTTGTCTGCCTCCGGAACTATCCGATCCTGCCACCTGTGCAAAGAGCCTTCTTGATTGAGAGCACGAAGCAAGAAGAATATTGTTATTACGATCAAGTATAACTTCACTTTTACCATCATCTCCATAATTTCTTAACAGCGTTTGTGCACCTGCACCTCTGCTTGGGTTAATATTCACACCATCATCCCCTGTTCCGCCAATACGGATGGAGCCGATGATTGCCGTTCCGGTAGAATTGATCTTTGTAACAAAAATATCGTACCCTCCACCATCTCCATATAAAGCTCCGGGAAAAGTGTTGCCTGAATTTGTTCGTCCTGCAATCACTAAATTTCCGGCAGCATCTGCAATGATGCTGTGTGGCTGTTCAATTCCATTACCACCAAGATAGGTTGCAAACATTCTTGTACGTCCATCGGGTGACAAACGGATAATGCCTATATCCGGTGGAACACTTGCAGTTGTAGGTCCGCCACCGGTTGGCTGTATAACACCTGTACTTGTAGGAAATCCAGTAGGCTGTGCAATACCACCGCCAAAAAAACTGCCATCAGGACCCGGTGTGGCTGTAAAGCCCCAGTTATCAGTTGTACTTCTGCTGAAAGAAGAAAAAACTAATGCCGGATCAATGATCAGCGTTGTTGTCCTGTCATAATTTTTTATATCGAAACTTACTGTATTACCGGCAAGCTTGTACCTGCATTGAATAGTTTCCCTTTTCCCTTCAACAAACTGAAAAGTATACGGCTTCAGCTCACGGGCTTCTCCAACCGAAGTGCCCACAATCAGTTCATTATTCCTGATGCTGAGTTTATCGGCCCCTTCGTAATGCATTTGAATTTTTGAAACATCTGCACCGGGATAAACAACAATATCATACTTCAGCTGATCGCCCTGCACATAATAACGCACATCCACACCCGGATAAACATTTTTGTACGTGATGGCCTGAAAGAGTTTACAACCGCTTGCCCATTTGCTTTCATCATTGCCTATAAAATAATTTTCAATTCCCGGCAATGGTTTTTCCATAACAGGAGTTGAATTGAAATTACCGCCAAGGAATTTTACCCTGAAAGCATGGGCACGCATTTTATCAGGTACTGCTGCAGTAACATCTTTTTTTGAGGGGGAATCAATTCTGTGACCGTGATTGTATTCAGTTAACCGCTGATAATCTTCCGGGTGATGCATAAGGATCGTGTATCCATCTTTACTTAAAAAGAAAGCACTGTTACCGGCTTCGGTTTTAAACTGCACCTGCTTATCCCACTGGCCTTTATTTTCTACAAAATAAAGCTGCGACTTTGTAATAAGTGGCAACGCTAAAAACAAACATGGTACGATGAAGAGACGGGATATTATCATGTAAAATTTCTCCAATGCTAACGGTATTTGAATGTACTCAAATTAAACGGAAAATTCCTGCGCTTATTTCCTCATGCCACTTTGCTCCACTGTGTTTTCCCTTTTTTTGATAAAAGGTAGTTTTTAACAGCAAATTTTTTGCCATAGACAGGTCGGGGTCATCAATCAACAGTTCATCACTGATTATTTTTGCCTGCTCAAGCAATTCTTTATCCTGAACAATGCTTGCCAGCTTAAAATTCAATACCCCACTTTGTTTGGTGCCTTCAATATCACCGGGACCACGGAGCTCCAGATCTTTTTCTGCTATTAAAAAACCGTCATTGGTTGCACACATGATCTTTAACCGTTCACGTGCATCATTCGTTAATTTGCTCCCTGTTAAAAGAATGCAAAAACTCTGTTCGCTTCCTCTTCCCACTCTTCCACGCAACTGATGCAGCTGTGATAAACCAAACCGTTCTGCACTTTCCATCACCATCACACTTGCATTCGGCACATCAACTCCCACTTCAATTACTGTTGTTGCAACCATGATCTGAGTATCATTTTTTTTGAAACGCATCATATTGGTTTCTTTTACATCTGCTTTTTGTTTTCCATGCACCATACTGATATAATACTTCGGCTCAGGGAAAAATGCTTTTACTTCTTCGTATCCTTTCATCAGGTTTTCGAAATCAAGCTTTGAACTTTCTTCAATCAATGGATAAATAAAATATGCCTGTCTTCCTTTTGCAATTTCTTCTTTTACAAAATCCATTACTGCCGGTCTTGCCGTTTCATAACGGTGAACAGTGGTAATTGGTTTACGTCCCGGCGGCAGTTCATCCATTACACTGTAATCCAGATCACCATAAGCTGTCATCGCCATTGTCCTCGGTATTGGTGTTGCCGTCATTACCAGCATATGCGGCGGAACATGATTCTTCAACTTCAACTCCGCTCTTTGTGCCACACCGAAACGATGCTGTTCATCAACAATGGCCAGCCCAAGATTTTTAAACTGCACAATTCCTTCAATCAATGCATGAGTACCTACGATCATTTGCACTTCGCCAGATTGCAGGCCATTCAAGATCTTTTCCCGTTCAGCTTTTTTGGTTGAGCCTGTGAGCAGCTTCACTTCAATCTTCATTTCTTTCAGTAAACCGGAAATACTGTTGAAATGCTGCTGGGCCAGAATTTCAGTCGGTGCCATTAAACAACTCTGAAAACCATTATCGGCAGCCAGTAACATGGTCAAGAGGGCAACAATCGTCTTTCCGCTGCCTACATCACCCTGTAATAAGCGATTCATCTGGTGGCCCTTCGCTGTATCCACCCGTATTTCTTTCAACACTCTTTTCTGTGCACCTGTTAACTGAAATGGCAGATGCCTGCTGTAGAACTCATTGAACAGATTGCCCACTTTATTAAACACCACTCCTTTTGAAAAACGGTGACGGTTGCTCTTGATCATGGCCATACGTAACTGGGCAAAAAACAACTCCTCAAACTTTAATCTTCTCAAGGCCGCTTCATACTGATCTGCATCGGCAGGAAAATGCATATGCCTGTATGAATCATATCTCGATGGAAAGTTTAATGATGTAACCAAATGCTCCGGCAAATTTTCCGGCAAATCTTTAATATGAATTTGCGGCAGCAACACTGCTGTGAGCTTGGCAATACTTCTTCCGTTTAATCCCTTTGCTTTTAATTTTTCGGTTGTTGGATAGATAGGTTCAAGCAATTGCCTGCCTTCTGCATTCTGATGAGTAAGTACTTCCAGTTCTGGATGAACAATCTGAGGTTTACCCATAAAAAAACTCAGCTTACCAAACACTAGATAATCTTCTCCAATAGCCAGTAGTTTTTGTACCCAGTTAATTCCCTGGAACCAGGTAAGCTCCATAGTACCCGATACATCCTTAATATGTGCCACCAGTCGCTTACCCTGCCGTTCGCCAATAATTTCAAAGTCGGTTAATCTCCCGGCCACCTGCACATAATCCATTTGCAGGGTTACCTGTTGAATGGGAGTAATCTTTGTTTTATCGAGATGACGGTAGGGAAAATGCTCCAGCAGATCATTGAACGTAAAAATGTTCAGTTCCTTTTTCATCAAATCGGCACGCAAAGGCCCCACACCTTTCAGGTATTCGATGGGGCTGCTTAATATGGATGATGAAGGATGGATAGAAATGATTTTGCGGTGAATTTACTGCGTACTGTGTAACCTGCCAATCATTGTTTAGGGCTTTTCTTTACTCAGTGCTGTAGCTGAGCTATATGAAAAAGACCTGTCCTGAAAAGTCACTTTGATCAAAATACCGTTGGGAGGGTATTGAAAAGAGTGTGCAGAGAGATTAATATTGCAATATCAATCGGGAAAAACTAACTTCCCTAAAAACTAAAATGCGAATCTTCTTCTTTCTTTTTTTACTGATAGCCGGCCTCCCGGTTTTTGCGCAGAAAGAACCAAATAAACTGGCCCTGATTGTTGCCATTTCAAAATATGCACCATCAACCGGCTGGAACAGTTTGAACTCAGAGAATGATATCCCTTTAGTAAAAGAGGCATTAAAACGTCAGGGATTCAAAGAAGAGAATATCAGAATCGTTCGGGATAAGGAAGCTACCAAACTGGGAATCTTAAACGCCATCAAACAGCAATTGATTGATAAAGCAAAGCCGGGTGATGTTTGTGTGTTTCATTTCAGCGGGCATGGTGAACAGGTATTTGACGACAATGGTGATGAAGCTGATGGATATGATGAAGCATTGGTAACTTATGATGCTCCCATGGAATATCAGCCTGGTGTTGAAAAGCATTTACGTGATGATGAGTTTGGATTGAAGCTGGAAGAGATCAGAACCAAATTGGGAGCTGATGGAAATTTACTGGTGATCATTGATGCCTGTCACAGCGGCACAAGTACACGTTCAGGATTAGGCAACTATCGTGGCACAACAAAAAAATACCAACCCAAAGGTTATGCTCCCAAAGTGAATGAAAATTGTAAACGAAGCAATCTTCAACCTGGGCGAATCAAAACCAGGACAGGCTCCGATGAGTGCTTTCTTTGCATCAGCAGCATCTGAACTTAACCAAGAATGTGGCGATGAACATTGCGGCAGTTTATCACTGGCTTTTTCAAAAGCATTGGCAAAGGCTGATTCAAAAACAAGTTATCGTGGTTTATTTGACAATGTGCGTTTAGAAATGAGTAAGAGTGTTCCCGGACAAACACCAAATGCTGAAGGCGATCTCGATAAAGAAATTTTTGGCGGCAAAGCATTGGGCAAACCAAATTATTATATAGCTGAACAAATTCTTGGTAAGAAAAAATTACAATCAGTTGCGGAAAGATATATGGTGTTTTTGCAGGTACTACAGTTAAAGTTTTGCTTCCAATACCTATAACAGGGAAACAGCAACTCCACTTGCAAAAGGCATTTTAACTACGGCTGCCGATTACAGCAGTGAGGTTGAACTGGATACAGAGCTGAGTAATGATCAGTTGAAAACTGCCTGGGTGTTTTTAGAAGAAGTAAGCTTTGGTGATTTATCTGTTGCTGTTACCATTAAAACAAAAGATGCAGCGTTGAATGGAAAACTGAAAGATGCAGTTGCAAAAATTAAACAGGCCAAGCTGGTAAGTGAACAGGGCGATGTATTTATTGAGCAGGGTGCAGAAGGTTTCAGTGCCGACTCGATCTATATTTCCACATCAGGTGATTACCGTTTAGGTGTTTGCAGTAAGAATCTGAATGCAGATGAACTTTACACAATTGTTGCGGCTAAGATTGGTGCATATGGACGTGCTGCCTACCTGCGCAACCTGAACATGAAAATGAAGAGTTGAATGTAGTGTTTGAATTTGTGCCGATTGATTATAAAAAGCTGAAGGAAATAATAATGCGATCATAAAAGATTTACCTGTGAAGACGATCAAGGATGCATCGGCAATATTGTTTTCCAGCACGATGACCGGTATAACTTACGGATCATTAATAATGGTCAGGAACGTTTGTATTACAATATTCTTGAAATACAACCCGACAACCTGGTGAATGTATTGTTCCCCGGCAGCAATCAACAGGCATCTGATTGCTTTATCAACCCTGGTGATACGGTAAGGTTAACAAAGATCTTTAAGATCAGTCCGCCCGATGGAATGAATGTAATTAAGTTAGTGGCAGCGAAAGCACCTTTGAATCTGCGCCAGGTATTTGTTGCCCAGGGCAGTTCAAGAGGCAACACTGCAAAACCAACCAACCCCTTTGAAAAACTAATGGATGGTATCAATCGTGCTGAAGGTGTACAGTCAAGAGGAAGCGGAGAAGAAACCATTCAGCCGGATGCTGTAAATATATTTTCCATTCCTTATAAAATCGTTCCGAAAAAACAATAATAAATATAATTGCTAATTCAGAAAAGTTTCTAATCTTTATTCACAAACCAAAAAAACAAACACAATGAAAAAGGTTTTATTCCTCCTTATCGCAGTAGTTGGCTTATCATTAGCTTTCACTACCACTGCTAAAGCTCAGACACAGCGTAAAAAAAGTTGCTGTAATTGCACAACCTGTAACAGAAAAGAAAGATCTGCCTGGTCCTGATGCAGCTCCACGTGAAAAGAAAACCCGAGGTTATTGCTATGCTTATTTCGATAACTACACAGGTCAGTATGTTGACATCTGGGTAGAAGGTATTTACCAGGGTCGTCTTTCTCCATACGCAACATCAGTACGTATTGATGTATGGGTACCGGGTAACTGGACAAAATGGTATGCAGAAACTACAGACAAATCTTTGTACTGGAGCAACAGCAGCTATTGCAACGACAGCCGCACATTTACACTTAATCTTAAAAGATAATAAGGTAATGTTTTCAGTAAGGGGTATAAACTTCAATGTTTATACCCTTTTTTTTTATATACATTTACGTAACTGCTGTATGAAGTTTTTAAAGAAATTCTTTACTGAGTATCTGCTTCTCAACCTGTTTATTTTTGGTTGTGTATCGCTGCTTTCATTAGCCATCATCAACATTTCTTTCTTTGATCCTTTTACAGAGGCTTTTCAGGATTTTTCGTTAACCGATTTATATTACACAAAAGAAAAAGACAGAAACCAGATTAATAAAGGTCCGGTTGTTTTAATAAATGTTGAAGATAAAGACCGCTCACAGGTTGCCTATCTCCTTCAGCAGATTCAGAAGGGCAAGCTCAAAAGCAGTGGCACTCGATATCGTTTATGCCCAAAGAATCAATCAGCAGGACAGCCTGCTAAAGCTGAGTTTACTTCACACAATAATTATGTATTCAGCTATATTGCCGATTTCGATAACTTGCAGGGAATCAGTTTATACCGATTCTTTTTTTACCACGCAAAGAGATGGTTATGCAACAATGGTTGCAGACAATATTGAATATTCAACCATCCGCCATTATTATCCCTTCAATGATAACAGGCAAGCATTTACCAGCGCTATTATAAAGAAATACGACAGTGCTCTTTATCAGCAACTCTTAAAAAGAAAAACAAAAAACGGAGATTCATTATACCGGCAACCTGTCCAACTTCAGTTACTATGATTTTGACGAAGTAACAGATCCCGACTTTAATGCCTCTGCTTTACAGAATAAAATTGTACTGCTTGGTTATCTTGGTATGCCGAAAGTAAAATGCCGGCAACCGCAGGATGAAGAACATAAATTTTCACTCTCTTCAAAACAGTAGGATATCAATGCAGTCACCTGATAAAAGTGGCTGTGATACACGCCAATATTCTGCGGCTGATTCAGATAACGATTATATAAGTAGTTCCCTCCATGGAGGGTATTCCTGGTTTCATTTATTCTGCTCCTTGGATGATTTACCATGGTCATGCGCGGTTTGTTTTAAAGGTGATCTCTGGTTTAATCCCAAGTTAAGTACACATTGTCTCACTGATTGGAGTTTGCTTATTGTTGCGCTTTCTGTGTTCACTTACAAGTACTTTAATACCAACGCGACCCGGGATTATTAATCACCGTTTGGTTTATCGCCAACTTTGAATTAATTTGTAGCGTTCCTAATACTTCTCCGTTACAAATTAAAGGATCCGCTCCGTTCCGTATATTCCGCCTCTCTTAGGTAAAGACCACGATTAAACTTTAACTAGATCGGTTTTCTTCTTTTCGCTGAAAAAGCCGCTGATGTAAATTACCTGAAATTCTGACGAAGCGGTAAACAAAAATGTTTACTGGCAGTGATGACGGTTGAAAGAAAAAGGCGTAAACGAGAAATTTTCTTTTCTCTGCCAACCAATCGATCGTATCACGGCAGAACTGGCCGATGTGATGCTGAATGAGCGACAGCAAATCAATGCTGCTTTGAAAACCCGGCACTTATACTCCATTCTCAAATAAAAAAAAATTATCTGAAAAGGTAAAAGCAACGGCACTTCCGGTTTTTTTCTTACGTGTCATAAAAATGACCGTGGCCTTACAGACGATAAGTAAAGAGTAAGTGCGGCGGGTAATTAGGTAACATGCCTCGCAGCTGCCAGCCGACAGTGCAGCTTTGTTTTTACAAACCTCAGGCCTGGGAAATAATGGAAACTCCTGGAGCAGAAAAACATTCCATACAGAATCATCATCCGTGTGAATCAATTATTACTTGACACAGTGCTCGAAAAATCATCTTTACAGTTCCTGAAAAATTTTGTGTGGTAATACAGCCAGGCTGGGCAAGTGGAATGCGTTTCCACTAGACAAAGCAAAACAACCTGAACTGTTTCTCTATATTCTTCTCCTGCCAAAAAAGACAAACCTATTTTACAGCAGCAATTCAATCCACTTAAGAAAAGCGCTGGCTCAAAGATCGTAGCAGTTTTTCTCGTGCGGGAAGCAATGAAAAGAGATTTATTTGAGCACTACGGGGAAATTGTAATATTTGAAACAAAATCTTTACATAAAAAAGATTGCCTTTTTCAGACGGCTTTCTATTTTCTCATATGCTGATCGATTACTTTAATAAACGACTTTTCCTGTTTAAAAGTTGTTTTGTGTCTGATGCATCTGTTAATTGAATAAGGCAGATTTCTGTCCCTCTTCAGCAACAACCAACATCTGATCTTAAGGACGGGCCAGAATAAACTGTTGCTTGTACACTTTACTTCCTTTTCCATCAAATACAATTCGATGGTAATTTTAAAGTAAATTTCTTACTGAGATATCGATTATAACAGCGCACCCGGAACCGACCGTTCATGTGGACTGGGGCAGAAAAATCTTATTGATGCGCAATCAGCGCTACTTAATGTCTTTGATCTTCTTCCACTACAGCCACTTGTCTCCTTTTGCTCATACATTGTAGTCACCAATCCGACTGGTCAAAATTTACAGCGGGTGTATTTCCGGTATTAGTAATGCCAACAGCATTGCTTTCTGCCAGCTTAAAGTAACACCGGCTAGTTGGAAACACCCGCAGTGGCAATAGTTGCTTGCAAACCCGGGAATAATTTACTGTATGGGGCAGGACTTAATGAACCACGGTAAAGGGTTCACAGTTAACCCAGCTCCAGTTGAAGTTACATCCACAAACCCGTTTAATACATCTCTGTATTTATAATATCGTGAAATTTGTACCTGTTGTTAATGGTATTCAGTGCTTGCCGCAGCAGGCAACTGCTTACATTATTGAATTTCATACCACCATTTGTACTAATCGCCATTGATAATCGATGCCAAACAGCTGCATTGATACTGAAGCCGGCGTTACCAGTTTTCCGCAAAGTGCGGCATTGAAGAACAGCAACACAACAACAGGTGCGTTATTTATCATGAAATGCAGTTGATGTAATTGTAGGAGTAAGTATGTTCAGCGCTTTTGGCAATACAATGGTAACGGTATCATTCTGCAGCAATAGTTGCATTTGTTAAGGCATAGCTAAAGCAGCATCTGCTCCATTTATATTTATGGTAAAGTCGTACCACCACTGTACTCTCAATCGCCATTGATAGCTGAGTACATCTCCGGTTGCTGTTACAGAAAATGTATTACCGCTTCCCTGGCAAATATTGTTTGATGTTGGTTGTGCTGTAAATGCCGGTGCATTTTGTACAGTAAGTATAGCTGCATTGGATGTGGCATTACGGCAACCTCAGTTATTACACAACGGTAGCGGTAACCTGTTTGTCCGCTTGTAACTGCTGTAAGCGGAAGTGTTGCATTAGTTGCTCCTCCAATATTATTGTAAGAAGATCCGCCATCTGTACTTTCCTGCCATTGGTAACCAACAAACAGATCCTGTTGCTGCAGCAATAAAAGTTTGTATTACTGTTTGAGCAAATAGTAATATCTGCCGGTTGATTACTTATTGCAACTGCATTGAAAACATTCAACGTTGCAGCATTAGATGTTACAGCAGGCGTGCATGCACCACTTACAACACAACGGTAACGGTAATTATTCTGTGTAATGGTTGCTGCTGAAACAGTATAGCTGTTTGCATTAGCAGAACCAATTGGGTTAAACGTGTTACCGCCATCTGTACTTACTTCCCACTGATAATTGAGTGCTGATCCGCTGGCAGACACTGAGAACGTTCTGTTACTGCCTGCACAAATAGTTCCGGAAACAGGTTGAGTTGAAACAGCTGGTGCTATTTGCACAGTTAAAACGGCAGCTGAAGTATTACTGGTATTGCACTGACCGGTGCATACACAACGGTAACGGTAGTTGTTTTGAACAGCTGTTGTCCCGTTAACTGTATAACTTGTTCCGGTTTGTCCGGCAATATTATTCCACGTGCCACCACCATCAGTACTTAGCTGCCATACCTGTGACGATGCTCCTGTTGCAGCTGAACTAAATGTTATATTACTTCCTGCACAAATTGTTTGTGAAGATGGATCTGTAATTACCGAAGGACCGGTTCGGGCTGCACAATAAAACGGATCACTCTTGTTTTTGTAATGGAGCCTGATACACCCTGTATGGTTATATCATAACTGCCAAATGCCAGCGTATTGGCATTGTTCAGTGTTATATCAACATTATTGCCGGGTGTAACAGTTGTTGAACTGAAGCTTACTGTTGTTCCTGCAGGCACACCTGCAATAGCTGAAAGATCAGCAGTGTAGTATAACCAAGTATTGATGTTACCGCAAGCTGTATTGTTCCTGATGCAGCTGAAGAACAGGAAACTGTTGCAGCAGCCGGTGCATTAAAATCAAAGCCGGGATCAGCAGCAACAATTGTGAAGTTGGCATTATTGATATCAAAGAAAATATTACCAACAGCCCCTTACTCTTATTCTTGCCTGTGTTGTTGGATTATTCGGTACTGAAATTATTTCACTTCCATCATTAGGGAGTACTTGCAAACAATTGTTATTGAAAAGTTAATCCTCCATCCGTTGACAGATCAATGGCAACATTTGCACAGTTTACCGGTGCTAAGGTTGTATTGCCAACACTCCATGAAACAGTTTGTGCAGAACCTGAATTCCAGGATATTCCGGTTGTATTAGGTGCTGTAACTAAAAAAGGACCTGATGTATTGGTTATCGTCAACACCATGTTATCACTTTGTGTTGAACCTCCGTTTAATTTATTATCTCTTACTGTTAACCTGAAATTGAGTGTACGGTTAACAGAAGGAAGCACTTCCCATTTTTGTCCGTTTGCTCCGGTAAGTATGGTTGCTAACTGTGGAATTGTTCTTGAGGGTGTTGCTGTTGAAAGGAATGAATGGAACTGTGGACCGGCAGTTGCAGTGGCAGAAGGTACTGTTGAAAAACCGCTTGCCCTTGAATCAACCTGTTCCCAGTTATAAGAAAGTATATCGCCTGCATCAATATCACTACCGCTTCCTGTTAATACAAATGGTGTTGAACGGGGAATAGTAAAATCAGCTCCTGCACTTGCAGTTGGTGCATTATTTCCTGTATTCGTAATAACAGCACAGGAACCTGCACCATTGATTATATAATTGGTGATCTGCTGAATATTTACTGCATGAAAATAATCATCACTATGAGGTTGCACATCTGTTGTAGGGCCGGTAATACCTGCATAGCCCATGATTGTACTTCCGCTGCCTGGTTCAACCTGTACACCGGTACCTTCATTACCTCCATGTGTATGCGTATGATTTCCGCCAAACTGATGCCCCATTTCATGTGCCAGGTAATCCACCACAAACCAGTCGAAATTATTCAGGTTGTTGTATGATGTAAACCCACTTCCTTTTTCACCTGTTTGGCATACACAACCTATACAACCTGCATTGCCATTATCACTTGTTCTGTGTACTAAATGGCCTATATCATAATTGCGTCGCCAATTTGTGCATCAATAGTCACCTGTGTTGTTGAATTCAGTTCGCCGGACCAGGGATCAGTTGAAGCATCTAAATAAATAACGAGATCATTGTTGGGAACAAGTATCATACGTATTGCAAAATCTCTTTCATAAATTCCATTCGTTCTCGTCATTGCAGCATTCATTGCAACCAGCACTTTTGCTTTTCTCTGCGCATCGGTTGTTTCAGTTCCATTTAACCAAAACTGTGAAAACTCTCCGGTTGAAGCGAGTGCAAGACGGAACGTTCTGAGTTTACCATCTGTTGCATTTTGTGCTTCGGGCATTTCGCTTAAACGCTGCATTGTGTTTTCTCATCAGTAAAACATTTAAACTCATTTTTATAATCAATGATTTCATTTCTTGAAACAACCAGGTACAGTTGTTTTTCTCATCTGACTGGTCGATATAAATTGTTGGACGGTCGGTAGAAAGAATCATCCCTTCGAACTTACCCATTCCCATACTGAAACGGATGGTTGAGTTGGGACGGTCAATTCCTTTACCGGCATAAGAATGAATGCCGGGATACTTTGCGGCAAGATCAGGGTGCATCACTGGTGCATTCACAACCCTGTACCGTTCAATTACTCCTTCAGCATTTGGTACTGAAAGAATAAACGATGAGTTTGATGCAGATACACTTTTTTCTGATGGGGCACGCTTCAGTTCTTCTGTCATGATTGATGACTTCAACTGAAATACTTTATATGCCTTGGGTTTACTTCCATTTGGAAACCGGTCAGCTGAAAGCCAACTTTCATCCATTTGCTGCCATAGGTTTTGCTGGCCATAGGTAGCAACACAAATAAATACAAAAAGAGAGAAGAGTAAAGATTTTCTCATGTTACGTTTTGGTTTAAGCAGAAGCAATCAAGATATAAAAAAACACTTATACAAGGCAATTGCACTGGAGAAAAAAAAGCCCTTCTTTGTCAAAACAGAACAGATACAGACAAAATGCGGAAAAATTCAACAGAAAAGACTACGAATTATTTCTTCATCAGGAAGAGAACCGGTATCGCTAACCGTTTACGCCAGGCATTCTCAGAATGGTTTGCTCCAAGAAACTCCTTAGTTATCCAATTCCTGCCTGTAAACCCTTTTGCTTTCATAATACTATCTGCCTGCTGCTGAAAAGGTTTGTAAAGTGAATCAAGCGTAGCTGTTCCGTAATCAAAATAAATTTTATGTGTGCCGGGGTCAGGTAAATTGCGCCTCAAATAATTCATAAAAGCTTCCGGAACCGGATTGTCCTTACAGTAAATAACCCTGGCCAGTGTGTAGATAAACAGGCAGCACCTCCAAATACAGTTGGATACTACAAATTGCATACATAGAAATTAATCCACCCATACTTGACCCCTGCGATGCATGTATTGTTTCGGTCTTTCAGAGTAGAAAAATTTTCATCAATAAAAGGTTTAAGTTCAGTTACAAGAAATTTTAAATACTTATCTGATTGCACAGGAACTGCAAATAATGAATAGTCTTTTGTTGCTGTTGCGGTATAAATTGAATCCTGCTGCTGTTTGAGAAGTGATTCAAAAGGTTTTTGCGGAAAATAATCTGCATGACGTTTACCGCCTGTATTCCACACAGCAACAACAATGCAGTCTTTTATTTTTTTGTTTTATTAATCGCCCAATTGTTTCATCAACTCCCCACTCCTGTTTGTTCCAGTTGCTGGTTGAATCAAACAGCATTTGTCCATCGTGCATATACAGAACAGCATATTTCTTTTTTTGGGAATATCCTTCAGGCAGCCATACTTCAACATTCCTTGCATCAACATAAACAGATGAAAAATTTGCAAACCGCTTAACAAAACCCGACGATACATTTACTTCCTGGGAAAAACTGCTATTCAGCAGAAAAAAACAAAACACAGGAATAAGTGTTGCTTTCATGTTCTAAATTTATTTACTTTCCGATACAGAATTTAGAGAATATATAATCCAGCCTGTCTTCATTGGTAATTTCTCCTGTAATCTCTCCAAGATAATGCAAACACATACGGATATCCAGTGCAAGCAGGTCGCTTGATAATTTATTTTCCAGTCCGGCATGAATATCATTGAGTGATTTTTCCACTTCCTGTAAAGCAGTGAAATGCCGGGCATTGGTAACAATTGTATTTTCTGAATGAATAGTTCCCTGCACTACTTTGTCAGCTAAACGCTCCTTCAACACATTCACATGCCTGTTTGATTTTGCAGCAATAAACAAAACCGCATCTCCTGAAAATTTTTGCTGTGCTTTTTCTTCACCCAGCAGATCAACTTTATTGCCAACAGCGATATAGTTTTTATTCTGCCCCCGTACCTGCTGTAAAGCAGTTTCCAGTTCAGCCTGCGATTCGCTATTTACATCGAACAAATAAAGAACAATATCCGCTATCAGCATCTTCTCCATACTTCTTTCCACACCAATACTTTCAATTTCATCTGTACTTTCCCTGATGCCCGCTGTATCGATCAATCGAAATAAAATTCCATCAATATTTATAATTTCTTCTATAGTATCTCTTGTAGTACCTGCAATTTCACTTACAATGGCCCTGTTCTCATTCAACAGTGTATTAAGCAATGTCGATTTGCCTGCATTGGGTTTTCCAACAATGGCAACACTTACCCCATTCTTAATTACATTTCCCAATTGAAATGACTGCAATAAATCGTTGGTTACTTCTTGTGCATGATGAATCAGTGCATAAAATTTTGTGCGGTCTGCAAACTCTACATCTTCCTGTGAAAAATCGAGTTCCAGTTCAATCAATGCAGAAAACTGAATGAGCTGTTCTCTCAGTTCTTTTAAGACAAGAGAAAACCCTCCACGAATATTATGAAGCGCTGTTCTTTGAGATGCTTCAGTTTTACTGGCAATTAAATCAGCAACAGCTTCCGCCTGTGTTAAATCAAGTTTGCCTTTTAAGAAAGCCCGTTGTGTAAACTCGCCGGGCTTAGCTAATCTTGCTCCATACTTTACAATCGTATTGATTACCTGCTCCTGTATAAAAGGTGAACCATGACAGGAAATTTCAATTACATCTTCGCCCGTATAACTTTTCGGGTTTTTAAAAAGAGAAATAACAACTTCATCCAGTATTTTTTCTCCGTCTTTTAAAAAGCCTACATGAATAGTGTGAGATTTTTGTTGCTGCAGATCTTTTGACGGAAATAAACGATTAACTATTTCAATGGATTTGCCTCCGCTTAAACGTATTACGCCAATGGCGCCAATACCATGAGGAGTGGCCAAAGCAACAATTGTATCATCCCATCCTGTGAGTTTTCCCAGCATGCTGCAAATTTAACCCGATGCAGCTGAAACACAGCATTACTGCTTGGCTTTATCATCAACCAGTACATATTTTTTAATATCAGTGATCGTCATTTCATCAAATACATCAACCACTTCTTTATAGCTGGTATTAGCAGAAGGTTGAATGATGACAGTATACTGATCGTCGGTGCCCAACTGGCTGATGATACGTTGCCGCTTGTTCAGCAGATGTTCACGCAGGGAAGGCTTACCATAGAGGTAAGCAGTTCCTTGAGCAAGAATGTGCTGCTCATTTCCCTCGAGATAATCAACCATTCCATTCTCTTTCATTTTTAGCGTAATAGTTGCAGATAGCGGAGATTCTGTGCCCGGCCCATCAGCAGGAACATTTAAGCCAAATGCCTTTTGCTCCATCATTGTTGTAGTGTAAATAAAAAACGTGATCAGTAAAAAACCAAGATCAACCATTGGTGCAAAATCAATCCGTACAGTTCGCTTATCGTTTTTGTTTTCTATGCTGCTCATAACAATTGTTTTGAATGAGATGGCTGGAAACAAAAAATCCATACTGAATGATTCAATTAAATAAACCCTTGCACTTAAGAGGCAACAAAAATCCCCACCAGAAACCTGATGGGGATGTTGCTTGTATATTCCTTCTTGATAAAGGTCTTAAGGTTGCTCGTCTGGAAGACGGAACGTAATTTTCTGACGTCGCCATGCTTTTACCTGGCGGCCATTTTGAATAGCAGGAATCCATTTTGGACCTTTACGGATTGCATCGCAGGCGATACGTGCCAGTACAGACCCTTTCATGGACAATGCTTCCACATTACTTACATTTCCTTCTTTGTCAACGATAAACTGAACTTCACAGGTACCTGCTTGTCCGTCATCAGTTAAATCGTCAATATGACGTTCCACTTCACGCTGTACAAACTGGTTCCATTTTCCTTCACCACCCGGGAACTGTGCTTCCACTTCCACTTTTGTGAAAACGGTGTTTTCATCTTCTTTGGGAGCTTCAACAACTTTAGTTTCCTGTTCCACTTTAGGAGGATTCACCACTTCAGGATCTTTGATACCCTCCTGATCAATCTTACCTACGTTGGTGATCACTTCCTGTTCTTTTACTTCATTCTTCTCTTCAAATTTTTCATCTTCCACAATTTTTGGAGGAGTGAATTTAGTGATTTCAATTTTTGGAGGCTCCTGTTTTGGAGGAGGCGGAGGTGGTGGTTCAATTTTCTGCTGTTCTTCCTGCTTAATATCAGTAAGAGTTACATCAGAAACTTTTACTTTATTCTTATCAGCAGCTCCAACTGTTCTGCCAACAAGAACAAACAGGAAAATAAGAAGAGCTACGCCTGCAGTAATCAACAGGGCGTTTCTTAACCTCCTCTCGTAATTTCTTCTGAGTTCGTAAGCACCATACTCCTTGTTCCTGCCTTCGAACAGGATATCAAGGAAATCTGCACTTAAAATTTTATTTACTTCCATAATTAACAGTTGTGTTTAGAATTAGATGCATTCGTTTAAATTTTCCATAAGCTTATTTAGCGGCAGGAGAGCTTCCCTGAGTAGCCTTAATAAGCTCAACTTCGCCTGGAAAAATATCTACTACTGCATACCGTCTGATGTCTGTTATCTGCATCTCATCGAGCATATCCACTACGTTTTTATACACCGAACTCTCATCGGGCTTTATAATAACCACGAGATCCTTTTCGGGTGTATTTGCTTTTTTCCTCAACAATTCAGCACGGATTTCTTTAAAACTGGAAGATTTAAAGTTGGATCCATCAGATGCCAATTGTCCTTCGTAATAAAAAACATTGTTATCCTTGCTTAACAGCACAGTAAAAGCGCCTGAAGCCTTTGCTTCAGTTTGCTCATCGTCCTTGGCTGAATCGTCAGGAACGTTGAGTTTAAACGCTTTAGGGCTGTTGATCGTTGTAGTGAAGATAAAGAACGTAATGAGCAAAAATCCAAGATCAACCATGGGCGTCATATCCACCCTGGCATCTTTACGGGCCTGCTTCTTGACCCCGGCGCCTTTCTTATGGCCACCACCACCACTTTCTTCTATCGCTGCCATTGTTCAGTTATTTAATAATTAAAAATTCTGTTTACTTCGCCTGTGTATTCTGTTTTTTATACAGTGGAGTACCAGTTGGTACACCTTCCAGTGACGTAATCAGTTTAAAGGAGAAAATGCCGTTCTTCTTAAATGCAGCTAATACATTTTTAAAGTAAGGATATTTTGTTCCATTATCACCATTTAACATCACATTGGCCGGTTTACGTCCACCTGTGCCTGTAAGCAATGCGTTGATATATGTATCCAACTGATTATTTAAAGTATCAGCAACAGGAATACCCGGTTGTTTGAATTTTTTATAATCCTCATCACTTAAAGCCAAAAAACTCTTCAATTGACTAACAGGAACACCGATTCCACCAACAGAAAATTTCTTAAAATTGGAGATTTCGGCAGGAGTTAATCCGAGTCCTTTCTGACGGCTTAACACTTCAGCAGTTAACTGGGCTTTTTCTTTTCCTTCTTTATCAGAACTGAAACTGATAAATACCCTTCCTTCGCCATCAAATGATACTTTAAACACATCCTTGTCGTCAACTTTCTCAGATGAAACCGATTTTGGATTGTCTATCTTGATCACTTCAGGTGGCTTGAATTTCGTTGCCAGCATAAAGAACGTGAGGATAAGGAACGACACATCCACAAAGGCTGTCATATCCACCCACGTACTTTTCCTGGCTATTTTATTGAGTTTGGACATTACTTTGAAAGTTTTGATTTAGAGATTCAATTTCAGCTGAATTCCACAAGTTGTGTTAAAACAACCTGTATTATTTATACTGAGAAGCAAAACTTTGAGTCAATGTAAAACTGGTTTCATCAATACCGTAGGTAATTGAGTCAATTTTAGTTGTAAACACGTTGTACATAACCATCGCAATTGATGATGTACCGATACACAATGCTGTGTTATACAAGGCTTCAGAGATACCAATCGCCAATGCACCGGCATCACCACCACCGCCTTCTTTACCAAGGGCAGAGAATGAACGGATCATACCTAATACTGTTCCCAACAGGGCAATCAGTGTTGCAACGGAAGTAATGGTTGATAAGAATACCAGATTTTTAGAAAGCATCGGAAGTTCGAGTGCTGTTGCTTCTTCCACTTCTTTTTGAATGCCGGCAACTTTTTGTTCTGTATCCAGGTTGCTTACCTCGGTCATTTCACGGTATTTTTTCAAACCTGCTTTCATCACATTTGCAACAGAACCTTTTTGCTTATCACACTCAGCTAAAGCAGCATCCAGATTTTTGTTAGCAAGATGATACTGTACTTTACGGATAAAGTCAGTTACGTTAGCAGAACCCATTGCTTTGCTGATGGTAAGAAAACGCTCAATAGAAAATACAACTACCATCAGGAACAATCCAATCAATAATGGTACAATGATACCGCCTTCATAAATCGCATTCAACGCACCAATTGGCTTATGATGTTTCGGCCAGAACCAACCTTCTGTTGCAGGTTCAGAGAAGCCACTGGGGTTACCCATAACAAAACGCCAGAAAGCATACCCGGCAATGATACATGCAATTGGAGCAATCCATGAAATAATGTTCGTACTCTGTTTCGCTTGAACTGAAGAGGCAGCTTTTTGCTGCTGTAGGTTTAGTTTCAGCCATGACAATTGATTTTTTGGTTTTTTAAATTTGTAAGTTTATTCTTTAATCTCCTGGTACAATTCTATGAAAAGAAATTTCAAAAAATCAAACCATTCCCTCATACCGGGTGGCACAAGTTAGGGAAATATTTATTTTGAACAACTCTCTCTTTTTTATTTTTTTATTTCTTTTCAGCAGCAAAGGTTTGCAATGGTTTTATCCGGTAATCGGCATCGCTTTCTGCCGCTTAACCTTAACAAACCCTGATTTATATTTGTTTAATTCCTGATTCCTATAATCCATTTAACTTCATCTGCTCAACTAAAACCAAAGTAAGAATGAGAAAAAATGCATGCTTTTTTACCGTGTTGCTTTTCCTGGGAACAGTTCTGCCGGGATTTTCCCAGAATCGGCCACAAACTCAGCCAACTGCCGGTGGCACTCCGCAAATTCCTTCAGGAACCCAATTTCCTGCAGCCCCCCGTTCTATGCCAAAACCTTATAAAGAGGTAATTACTGATAAGGCACGTACAGATGAAGGTTTGTTTAAAGTTCACCGTATAGAAGATAAATGGTATTTCGAATTACCCGATTCTTTGCTGGCCAGAGATATCCTCGTTGTGAACCGTATTTCCAAATCTGCAGCAGGTTTAAGCAATGGCTTCAGCGGGTATGCAGGCGACATTATTAATAATAGTGTAATCCGTTTTGAAAGAGGGCCCAATAATAAAATATTCCTGAAGAGGGTTTCATTTGACAACAGGGCAAAAGATGCTGAAGGAATGTTTAAGGCTGTGATGAACTCCAACACACTGCCTATTGCGCAGTCTTTTGATGTAAGAGCTTACGGAAAAGATTCGGCGACCAATACCAATTCAACTGTGCTGGAGTTGACCGATTATATTTCCGGCGACAACGATATATTGTTCTTTAGTACCAATTCAAAAGCAAGTCTGCAGATTGGAGCTTTCCAAGCCGACAGATCTTATGTTCAAAACATCAGGTCTTACCCGCTGAATATTGAAATTAAAACAACCAAAACATATAATCGTGGTGGAGCTCCCGGAGCTGCAGCCAATCCATTTGCACCTGCTGCAGGCGGAGCATTTACAATTGAATTAAACAGCTCCATGCTGTTACTTCCAAAAGTACCTGCCAAAGCAAGATTGTTTGATCCACGTGTTGGTTTCTTTGCAAGAAGCTATACGGATTTTGATGCCAATCCGCAAGGCGTGAAAGATGTGCGGATGGCCGTTCGCTGGAAACTGGAACCAAAACCGGAAGATGTTGAAAAATACATGCGTGGAGAATTGGTTGAACCTCAAAAGCCCATCATTTTTTATATTGACCCCGCTACTCCAAAAAAATGGATCCCTTATTTAATGCAGGGTGTTACTGACTGGCAGGTTGCTTTTGAAAAAGCCGGTTTCAAAAATGCCATATTTGGTAAGATGGCACCAACTGCAAAAGAAGACAGCACATGGAGCCTTGAAGATGCACGTTTTAGCGCCATCGTTTACAAACCAAGTGAAGTAGCCAATGCAAGTGGACCGAATGTACATGATCCACGGAGCGGTGAAATTTTAGAAAGTCATATTAACTGGTACCATAATGTTATGAGTTTATTACGTAACTGGTACCTGATTCAAACAGCAGCCGTTGATCCGGGTTCAAGAACAATGGTATTTGAAGATGAACTGATGGGCCAATTGATCCGCTTTGTATCATCACACGAAGTTGGTCATACATTGGGTTTACGTCACAACTATGGTTCTTCTTCTACTGTACCTGTTGACAGTTTGCGCAATAAGAAATGGGTGGAAGCAAATGGCCATACTCCTTCTATAATGGATTATGCACGTTTCAACTACGTAGCTCAACCGGAAGATAATATTTCAAGAATTGGTTTATTCCCCCGCATTGGCGATTATGATAAATGGGCCATTGAATGGGGCTACCGCTGGATGCCGGAATACAAAACTGCTGAAGAAGAAGTGCCGGTATTAAGTAAACTCACAACAGAGCGTTTAAAAAATAAGCGTTTGTGGTTTGGTACTGAACAGAATCCTGATGATCCACGTTCACAGAATGAAGATTTAGGTAATGATGCAATGAAAGCAAGTACTTACGGTATTAAAAACCTGCAGCGCATTTTACCAAACCTGATCAACTGGACCAAACAGCCAAACGAAACATATGAAGGTCTTGATGAAATGTATACCCAGGTAGTTTCTCAGTTCGGACGTTATATGGGTCATGTTGACAAGAATATTGGCGGTGTTTATGAAACGCCAAAAATGGTTGAACAGGAAGGCGGTGTTTATGAATTCGTATCGAAGTCAGTTCAAAAAGAAGCGATGAGTTTTTTAACCCAGCAGTTGTTTACAACTCCAACATGGTTGATCAACAATGATATTTCAAGTCGTACAGGTGAGAATCCGCAAATTGTAATTGGTACAAGACAGGAAAGTATCCTTAACCGTATCATCAGCACAAATACACTGAGCAAGTTGTTCATTGCAGAATCTACATTAGGCAACAATGCATATAAAGCAACTGAAGTAATGGATGATCTGCGTCGTGCAATTTTCAGCGAAGTATATGCAAAGAAAGCAACTGATGTTTACCGCCGCAACCTGCAGAAGATGTTTACAGAGCGTATCATTTCCCTGTTACCTTCTACCGCACCTGCAACTGTTGCTACGGGTGGTTTCGGTATAACTTTGCAGATTACTCCTTCATTGAGTACAAAGAATACAGATACCTACTCAATACTAAAAGGAACATTGCGTACACTGCGTAATGATATCCGCACAGCATTACCAACCGTAACCGATCCAATGACCAAACTGCATTTGCAGGACCTGGTTGATCGTATTACACTGGTGCTTGAACCAAAATAATTCAGATTTAACTATAAAAAAATCCCCGCCTGTAAGCGGGGATTTTTTTATGCATGATGATACTTAATTTCCTTTTGCCTTATCATCTTTTTTTGCATTGGCATCCATCATATCCATCAGTTTCAACCCTAACAATCCGCTGATAGATCCATCTGTTCCATTAGTTCCACTGATCATTACATCCGGAATCACTTTGATATTTCCCTTACCGATTTCTTCCGTGATTTTATATTTGGTAAAGTTATCGCCACCCATTGCTTTTACCTGCAGTTCATACGCATCAGCTGTTGAACGACCAATGGCCATAATCTTTTCTGCTTCAGCTAAACCCGTTTTTGAAATACGTTCTGCATCGGCAGTAGCATTCAGCTTGGTTGATTCAGCCTGTGCAGCAGCTTTCATTTTAATTGCCTCAGAATCTGCATTGGCTCTCATCTTTGTTGCTTCAGCTTCTGCATTTACATTCAGTTTTAAACTGGTGGCATCACCTTCTGCTTTCTTAACAGTTGCATCAGCAGTACGTTGTGCAATCTCTACACTCTGTTGCGCCTTCACAATTTCTTTCTGCATATCAGCGATAGCCGTTTCCTTTTCCACGCCCTGGCGTTTTTCCTGTGCCATTCGTTGTGTTTCGTAAGTCTTCTCTTCTTCCTGGGCAATCTTACGATCGGTTAAAGTTTTCATCAGCGCCTCAGGGGGAACGATATCACCAATCAATGTATCAACTGCATTTACATTGTACTCTTCCAGTACTTCTTTGATATGTTCTTTCGCTGCAGTCTGGCGCTCCTTACGTGTACTGAGGAAAGAGATCACATCGCTATCCTGTGCACTGTTACGGAAATAGTTACCAATCGTAGGTTCCAGTACCTGCGACACCAGGTTGTTCATGCTGCCAAAACGTGCAATAACTTTTGGTGCTTCTGTTGCAGGTATATGAATGATCTGTGCCACATCAAGATTAAAAGGGAAACCATCTTTTGAACGAACGGTAATCGTTGATAAATTTTTATCCAGTGCATGTGCTTCACTTCTTGCATTGGCCCAGTTTAATACAAGATTCGTTGTTGGTACCAGTTCTACTTTCATAGTGTATTTATTCACCGGATATTTACCCGGACCAAGCGGTTCCATCCAAACTCCTTTGAACCCTTTTGATACGATATTACCATGCTTAAACGTTTCACCCGTTAAATCTTTACCATCATCTCCTACATAAGAAATAACTACACCTACATGTCCGATAGGAATATCTGTCATGGGAATTTCTTCTAATTGTACTGCCCATGGATTAATGTAATAAGAACCGGCCAGTATTACCTGTGGCTGCAAACCACGGTTACCGCCACTGTTTAAAAACACATCAATGTTCTGGAAGTTGTTGTGATTATCTACATACTTACCTGCAATAGATCCAATTGGAATGGGTTCACCATCTAAAGCTGTTACAATACCCACCATGTTTTCATGTATGATGGCCTGGTCGACCATTGTAATATCAAACAGGTGACGGTTGATACGATAAGAACCGGCAGTAACATATGCTGTTTGACGGCCACGTTGTCCGCCTTTATCCAGAAAAGCCTGTGCATCCTGGAAGTTATCACAGTCTACCCTTCGTGCAAGGATATGACCTGTTGGAATTTCTGCACCGTCTTTACTTAAGATCAATGCAATCTTTCCTTCCGGAACAACAGTAAACAAAATCATATCTACTCCATACTGCCAGGGCCACATCCACCAGTATAAACCGGGTGCCAATGTGCGTGCCTGGAAACCGGCTTCGCCTTTTGTGGCAATAATACGCCCGTCAGGAAGTTCCCTGTTGGCGCCGAATAACACGAATTTTTTTGTAACAAGACCGATCTTGTCTTCGGGTACGATGACCATACCAAAGAAAACCCGTAAAACGAATTTGTAAAAGATGAGTGAAAAGAGAATAACTAACACCCACCAGTAGGCGAAAAGCAAGGATGTAATGTCCATAGTTGTAAATGGTTTAAAATTGAAAATAAAGGTTGTTGAATTGGTACAGCAGTACAACGGTCAGTTGCGATTACATTGTGAGTAAGTAGGTGCACCCTGTTGAAAACTTACGCCGATGGATGGCAAAGAAGTTGAGGCTGATTGAAAGAAGCAGAATGCTACATTGATTTGTTCCGTTAAATTGGAGATGTAAAGTTAGAAATCAGTTGAACATCAATGAAGCTGTATCGGGAAGTTAAAGCTGAAAGATAGAAAAACAGATCCGCTTTTATTCGTAGCGTAACGCATTTATCGGATCAAGCTTCGAAGCTTTTATTGCAGGATATAAACCAGCAAGCAAACCGGTAACAAAACAAATAACAACACCAGCTATTACCCATGCCCAGGGAACAACAAAACCTGTTTTGAAGAACATGGAAGCAAGATTGCCAACAAGTATACCAAGCAAAATACCAAAGCCTGCGCCAAGTAAGCTGATTAAAATGCTCTCCCACAAAAATTGTGTGCGTATAGTGGAGCCTTTTGCTCCGATAGATTTAGATAAGCCGATTTCTCTTGTACGTTCGTTTACCGATACAAGCATAATATTGGTTAAACCAATAGCTGCTCCAAACAAAGTGATGATACCAATCACCATGGCTGCATAGCGAACATAGCGAAGGGTATTTTTCAGGGTTTCAACAATACTGTCGCTGCGATCAATATAAAAATTATCAGATTCTTTAATTGCCAGCTTACGTGAATTACGGAAAACACCTGTTGCCTCTCCTACTGCAGCATCCATCTGTTTAAAATCATTTGCCCGGATAGTTATGCTGTAACTTCCCTGGTTGTTAAACACACGGCGAACGTTATTATAAGTAATAATAGCTATGTTATCCAATGCAAGAAATGAACTGGCTCCCCGTTCTTTCATTACACCAATTACACGGTAACGGTTGGCACCAACATGAATGATCTTTCCTAATGCATAAACACTTTTCCCTTTGAATAATTTACGGACGAGATCACTCCCAATAATAACTACGTTTCTTCCACTTTCAATATCCAGTTTATTAAAGTCTCTCCCCTGTTCTAATATATAGCCACTGTTGAGTAAATAGTTTTCATCACCACCCATAACACGAACATTTGGGTTGGTCTTCACATCTTCAAATAAAACGGTAGAGTTGCCACTGGCAAATTTGGAAATACTTACAGAAGCGGGAAAAGAAAATCTCTCTTTAAAATTACGGGCTTCTTCAAAAGTAATGACACGGCCAAGGCTTGAGTTCTTTTCTTTTTTTGCACCTTTCTTTTCTTTTTTCAGCTGGCTGTTTGGCCCGCCACCAAAACGAATATTCCGTTCCCTGAACCGTATACTGAATGAATTGGCTCCGAGAATAGAAAAGTTTTCATACAAACTCTGGTTCATGGCTTCAATAGCAGTAATGATACCAATCAATGCCATGATCCCGAATGCAATAATGGAAACAGTAATGCCTGTTCTTAATTTGTTAGCCCGAACAGTACGCCAGGAAAGAGTAAGTATATCCGTGAATGTCATAAATGAATTTCATCCCGAAATTAAGAAAGCCTCAACGATAAACAAGTTCTTTCTATGAACGGCATTAATACACGGTCAGCCAGTTCAGTAAAAGGCTGGGGAATACGCCCAAAAGGATAATCAGTACAGCTATTGTTACCAGCAACCCCTTAAAAACAGGTGTTGTTTCCATATCCTGCCCATCACCTTCTTTAAAATACATGGCCTGAACAACCCGGAAGTAATAATACACACTAACAGCAGCCATTATTACGGCAAAAACAACCAGCCATAAATAGGTACCTGTTTTAACTGCCGCAGCCAGCACAAAGTATTTTGCGAAGAAGCCGGCAGTTAATGGAATACCCGCCAGTGAGAATAAGCAGACAGTGAGCACTAATGCAACCAGCGGCTGTTTTTTAGCCAGGCCATTAAATCCATCAAACGTATAATCTTTCATTTTAACCAGTACAGCAAATATGCCAATAGTTGCCAAACAATAAGCAGCTGCATATAACAGCAACCCCTGCTTCGACATATCATTGATGGCAAAAACAGCAAACATCATAAACCCTGCCTGCGCAATACTTGAGTAAGCAAGCATACGTTTTACGCTTTGCTGATAAACGGCTGTTATATTTCCAATAAATAAGGTTAATGCAGTAATAATGGCGACACTGAGTTTCCATTTATCAGTCATTCCACCAAAACCGTTAGCGAATAAATTCAGGAAGCCGATAAATACAGAAGCCTTCACAATGGTTGCCATAAAAGAGGTAAACACAGTTGGTGCTCCATCATAAACATCAGGAGTCCAGAAATGAAATGGTGCAGCCGATACTTTGAAGGCCATTGCAATCATGATCATTACAATACCAATAATCAGGAACACCATGAAATTATCTCCCGGCTGCAGGTTCAGTCTGTCGATCTGGAAGGAAGCAGTTGCACCATACAGGAAAGCAATCCCCATCAGCATAATGCCGGTAGAAAAAGATCCCATCAGGAAATATTTCAATGCAGCTTCATTGCTCTTTAAGTTTCGTTTATCAGCACCTGTTAAAATATAAAGAGGAATAGAAATGATCTCAATCCCTAAAAATAAAATCAGCAGGTTGTTGAATAAAGCGACCAGTCCAACACCGCA
Organism: Chitinophagaceae bacterium; assembly: GCA_016713085.1. Classification (NCBI taxonomy): domain Bacteria; kingdom Pseudomonadati; phylum Bacteroidota; class Chitinophagia; order Chitinophagales; family Chitinophagaceae; species Chitinophagaceae bacterium. The sequence continues at coordinate 804,888 of JADJPV010000001.1, forward strand.
CATAATAAAAAAGATCAGCGCAAAATATTCGTAAGGATGATTCCCGACTTTTTCAATTTCTTTCCCATTTAACAGGAAGTAGATGAGCAATGCAAATACGATCACCACTAAAAAAAGCAATCCAAAACGATCGTACAGCAACATTCCGTTGAAGTTGTTATCGATGATCATTTTGCCAGCCAGGTCAAACAAACTGCCAGCCAGCAAAACAACGGCACCAATAAGTGCAACAGTTTTAGCAGCCGATCTGCTTTTGATAAACAAACCGCTAAACATCATCACAATACCCCAGAGCGCCGAAATTAAAATCAGGTTCATCGTTCTTCGTTAAATTATTTAAAGATTCCCAGGATCATTGTTACCGTATCCTGCACCAACCCAAACATTGGTTTTGGATACACCCCCATTGCAAATATGGCAATCACAATTACCATCAAGCTTGCTTTTTCAAACCAGGCAATATCCACTGCTTTTGCAGTTACTCCGTTTTCATTTCCGTAAAATACTTTCTGAATCATCTTCAATGTATAAACGGCACTCAGGATAATACTCAATCCGCCAACTGCAGCAAACCATACATTGAATTTGAACAAACCATTGAACATTAAGAATTCGCCGATGAATGCATTGGTGAGCGGTAATGCAACGTTGGCCAAAGCAACAATTACTAATAGTATTGTAAGAGCAGGTGCTTTTTGTGCAAGACCACCAAGCTCACTTATTTTACGTGTTCCAAACTGACGTTCGATCAGTTCAACAACAATCCACATACCCAACACATTTACACCATGACTGAAGAATTGGATCATAGCTCCCTGCAACCCGCTTTCATTATTGACAAATAATGCAGCACTCATCAAACCAATATGTGCTATAGAAGAATAAGCGATTAAACGTTTCAGATCATCCTGCTGCATGGCAAGGATGCTTGCATAGATCATTCCGGCAACACTTAAACCAATGACGATATTACCATACATCAACACCCCTGCAGGGAATAAAGGAATCAACCAGCGAACAACTGCAAACAAACCCATCTTCACCATCAATGCACTTAACACCATTGTTACGGCAGTTGGTGCCTGTTCGTATGTATCGGGCTGCCATGTGTGGAAAGGAAAAACCGGCATCTTAATAGCAAAGGCAATAAAGAACGTCCAGAACAACCATCCCTGCTGTGCAGTTGTGAGCTTCACTTCATACAATGATTGCATGGAGAATGAAGCATCGGGTGTTTGATAGTAGAGATATAATAATCCAACCAGCATCAGTAAAGAGCCGATGAATGTATAAACAAAGAATTTAAAGGTTACAGCAATACGTTTATCGCCACCCCATTTAGAACATAAGAAGTAAACAGGAATCAACGCCAGTTCCCAGAAGAAGTAAAATAACAAACCATCTGCGGCGAGAAACACTCCTAATAACCCTGCCTGTGTTAATAACATCAAACCATAAAAGATATTGGGTGATGCATATTTACTTTTCCATGTTGAAACAAAAATCAAAGGATACGCTAAAACAGTAAGCAGACAAAGAACAGTACTTAAACCATCCATCTGCAAAGCAAATGATGAACCGAGTTGTGGCAGCCATTCTGCAGAAAATGTTTTGCCGGCAGTATTATCAGCCGATAATAAACTAAAGCTCATTACCGCCAATGAAGCAAAAGCAATTACTAAACTCCATGCTTTTGACTGCTTTTCATCTTTAAAGAAGAAAGCAGCTATGCCACCAATCAACGGAACCAATATCAACAATAATGCAATCATAATACAGTTAATCTATAATCAGATAAATAAAGCAATCACAAAAAGATGAGGATGCCCAGCACCATCAGCAATATATAATTTCCACCTGCCCGCTTTGCAGCAAGCGTAACTGGCGGCTGCCCCATTGTACACTTTTTCCAACTCCATTCACCAATCCGTCAATACCGCTCTTTTCAATAACTCTGTTAAACACAGATGCCAATCCATTCAAAGGTTTACTGATAACAGTCTCATACAATTCATCCACATACCATTTATTGGCCAATAATTTTCCTAACCCCGCTGCATCTTCTGTTTCAGGTTTTTTGCTGAAACGGTTCAATGCATAAATAATAGCAATAGCAATCAACGTTAAGCTTACACCCAGCAACATATATTCTGTTGAATGCTCTAACTGATGTGCTTCTTTTAATTGTGTTGAAGCTTCAAATACAGGAGCAAGGTAATGTTCCAAACGATGAGCACCGGGTGCAAACAATTCAGGAATACCAACAAACCCTGCAACAGCAGCCAGCACAGCTAATACAATCAATGGAACAACCATTGACCATGGACTTTCATGCAGATGATGTTCCTGTTCTTTTGTACCACGGAAACTTCCTCTGAAAGTCATGGCATATAAACGGAACATATAAAATGCTGTCATCAACGCACCGCCTAAACCAACCCAATACAAAATTGGATTGCTTGCATATGCATTTACTAATATTTCATCTTTTGAAAAGAACCCACTGAAAGGAGGAATGCCGGCTATAGCAATACAACCAACTAAGAAAGTCCAGTGTGTATGCGGAAGTTTCTTTGCCAGTCCACCCATTTTACGGATATCCTGTTCATGATGCATGGCATGAATCACCGAACCTGCACCAAGGAATAACAGGGCTTTGAAGAAAGCATGTGTCATTACATGAAATACAGCGCCTGTATAAGCACCCACACCCAAACCAAGAAACATATAACCCAACTGACTTACAGTTGAATAAGCCAGTACTTTTTTAATATCATTTTGTTTGATGGCAATTGTTGCAGCAAGGATTGCTGTTGCCAAACCAACTACCGCAACTACAGTTTGTGAAACAGGAGCCAGCGTATATAAAATATTACTGCGTGCAATCATGTAAATACCGGCAGTAACCATTGTTGCAGCATGAATCAATGCAGATACAGGAGTTGGGCCAGCCATCGCATCGGGTAACCATGTGTATAAAGGAATCTGGGCACTCTTACCAGTTGCACCAACAAATAATAACAATGTGATCACCGTTAATATTCCAACACCTGCACCCTGTGCCTGTGAAAACACTTCGGTATACGTTAATGAACCAAACTGCTGAATGATAAAGAACAAACCAAGTAAGAATCCAAGATCACCAATGCGGTTCATTACAAATGCTTTTCGTGCAGCATTACCATACTCTGTATTCTTAAACCAGTAACCGATCAATAAATAAGAACAGAGACCAACCCCTTCCCATCCAATAAACATGATGAGATAATTTGATCCCAGCACCAGTAACAACATGCTGAACACAAACAAATTCAGGAAAGAAAAATAGCGTGCATAATGATGTGGTTCTTCTGCATTCATGTAAGAAGTAGAATACACATGAATCAAGAATCCAACACCAGTAATAATTAATAAGAACAGAACAGAAAGCTGATCAACCTGGAAGGCAAACGGAATATCTAATCCTGCCACATTGATAAACTCAAACAGGTTCACCGTAACTGCAGTAAAATCTTCAGCCCTCGTTTCATTAAAGATCAAAAGACTTATAATGAACGATGCAAGAATTACTCCGCTGCCAATAATGCCGCTGAGCGATTTACTCAAAGACTTTCGTCCAAGGCCATTGATCAGGAAACCAATCAAGGGAAACAACGGAACTAAATAAACCAATTTACTCATAAGACTGTATTCTGTACTAATTACTACCGGCTAATGATTACCGGCTGCTCTTAGTGTTTTAATCTGTTCAAAAAGTTTATATCCACACTGTGAATATTCCTGTACATCATTACAATAATGGCAAGGCCCACACTTACTTCAGCAGCTGCCACCACCATAATAAAAAATACAAAAAGCTGTGCTTCTGTTCCTACCGGTGATGCCGGATTCAATGCAACCACATTTGCATAATGCATTTTTGAAAATGCCACCAGTAACAGGTTCACTGCATTCAGCATTAATTCCACACACATGAAAATGATAATGGCATTACGGCGTGTTAACACACCGGCAACACCAATACTGAACAAAGCAACAGCAAGAATGATATAATAATTTATCGGCATAATATTCCAATTTGGAAATTTTTCAATTTGGAAATTTGGAAATGAGTTTCAATTCAAACTGCCTGTTCATTTTCAAATCTTCAAATTTTCAAATCAGTTAATTTCTTAATCTCCTTTCTTCCCAATCACCACAGCCCCAACCATCGCACTTAAAAACAACACACTGCTTATTTCAAACGGTAATACATAATCAGTAAACAAAACCTTACCGAGTAAATGAATCAATCCTGTTTCGCCACCCATATTTACCTGCTGTGTCTGCAACGCTTCTGTTTGGCGGATAGCTGCAACAAACACGAGCATTAAACTTCCTCCTGCAATGGCTCCTGCTATTTTTGACCATTGATTTTTCTGCGGTTCGTTGTTTGCATTCAGGTTCATAAGCATGATTACAAACAGGAACAGCACCATGATAGCACCTGCATAAACAATGATGTTTACAATTGCCAGGAACTGCGCATTCAGTAAAATATAATGACCGGAAATAGCAAAGAATACAACAATCAGCCACAGCACACTGTACACAGGGTTTTTGCTGGTAACCATCATCAATGCTGCGCCAAGTGCCATAGCACTCAGGAACCAGAATAGAATTTCAGTAATACTCATAATTAAGCAGTCTCTTGTTTAGCTTTCGCTTTACGTTCATCAATCAAACCTTTTGCTTTGGCAAATGCTTCCGGGTCATCTTTCGGATGAGGGATCACCAGGTTTTCTTTACCATAGATAAAACTCTTCCTGCTGTAATTGGCAGGTGCAAAAGTTTCCGTTAAATAAATCGCATCCTTCGGACAGGCATCTTCACAAAATCCGCAAAAAATACAACGCAGCATATTGATCTCATACTTTGCTGCATATTTTTCTTCACGATATAAATTTTCTTCGCCGGGTAAACGTTCTGCTGCATCCATTGTAATGGCTTCTGCCGGACAGGCAACTGCACACAATCCACAGGCCGTACAATTTTCACGACCCTCTTCATCACGGTTTAGAATATGCAAACCACGGAACACAGGACTGAATGGTCTTGTCTGCTCGGGGTACTGAATCGTTACTTTCTTTTTGAAAATATGCGAAAACGTAATCCCCATCCCTTTCAGGATAGCAGGCAGATATATCCTCTCCAGCAGGTTCATTGGTCTGCGATCTACCGGTTTTGCTCTGTTTGTTAATTGCATTTACGTTTATTAAAAATTAAACTCAGGCCTCACCCTCCTTCTCCCTCTCCTTCAGAGAGGGAGCGGTGCTGCATATCTTTTTCAAAACAATCTCTGCCACTTCATCTTCATTATTCTAATCATCACATTTCAACCACACTGTATATAATCAATCTCTTCTAAAAGCTGGCCCTGTGCCTTGCTATTCTCCCCCTTCGGGGGAGTTAGAGGGAGCCTCTATTTCTTCAACAATATCACCACTGCTGTTACCAGCATGTTAAACAATGAAAGTGGAATCAATGATTTCCATCCTAAATTCATTAACTGATCATAACGGAATCTTGGAATGGTCCAGCGAACCCACATGAAAAAGAAAATGAAAAACACAATCTTGGCAAACAAAGCCAGTGCCCCAAGTGCAGCCATTGTGTTCATTGAAAAACCCCAAGCACTTTCATCATAAAAAGGAATGATATCATAACCGCCAAAATATAATGTCGCCATGATGGCACTGCTGATGAACATATTGATGTACTCAGCAAACAAATAGAACCCAAGCTTCATACTTGAATATTCAGAATGGTATCCTCCAATCAATTCATTTTCTGCTTCAGCTAAATCGAATGGTGTACGGTTACATTCAGCAAAGGCACAAATTAAAAAGATCAGGAAACCAAGTGGCTGTACAAAAAAGTTCCACCATCCATCCTGTTGCTGCTTCACCATTTCACCCAAACTCAATGTGCCGGTTGTCATGAGTAATGCAATCAATGCAATACCCATTGCCAGTTCATAAGAAATGATTTGTGATGCTGCACGCAAACCACCCATCAGAGAAAACTTATTATTACTCGCCCAGGCACCAATCATAATTCCATATACACCTAAACTCACCACACCAAATACAAACAGGATTCCAATATTTACATCGGCTATCTGCAGTGAAATAGTACGGCCGAATAATTCAACCTGGTTACCCCATGGAATAACAGCACCGGTTAACATGGCTGTGAACATCGCCATAGAAGGACCTAAAATAAATAACCATTTGTTGGCTGCATTCGGAATGATTTCTTCTTTCATGAATAATTTCAAACCATCAGCCAGTGGCTGAAACAAACCAAGAGGACCGGCACGGTTTGGTCCCAAACGATCCTGGATAAATGCCGCAATTTTCCGTTCACCCCATGTCGCATACATTGCCACAACAAGGGAAACAGTAATGATGAAAGCAATGAAAATCACTTTCTCCAGTACCAATGCCCCGTCAACAGTTAATAAAAACGTATTCATTAATTTCCTTTCTTGAGTTGTTTAAACACTTGTGATGTAGCAGGTCCCTTTAATTCACTCAAGTCTACCTGGTTTACTTCACTGATATCTTTAATGTTCATCAATAACTTCGGATCTCTGCCACCCATTACTTTCTTAATGGTTTCATTCGGCTTCACTCCATGTTCATAATGCCCCTGTGCAATTACTGAGTGACGGTTTACATGTGATGGCCCTTCAATTACCCAGTCGCCGGCTTTCTTACGTTCAAAGCGGCAGGTATTACAGATCCAGCCCGGCTTTCCGGTTGTTGTATCTTTTACTTCACCCCACTCATCTTTACGTGCTGTAACACGGAGCACTTCATCACCACGCATCCACAACTGTACTTCACCGCTGCACTTGTCACAATTGCAATGTGCATCAACCGGCTTGGTAAACCATACACGGTTTTTGAAACGGAAGGTTTTATCTGTTAATGCTCCAACCGGACAAACATCAATGACATTTCCAATGAAATCATTGTCCAGACTCTTTTCAATATAAGTTGCAATTTCAGAATGATCGCCACGCATCAGGATACCATGTTTGCGTTCATTGCAAATCTGGTCAGCCACATATACACAACGGTAACATAAAATGCATCGTGTCATGTGCAACTGAATGTATGGACCTATATTATGCTTCTCAAATGTTCTTCTTTTAAATTCGTAGCGGCTTGCACCTTTACCATGTTCGTAACTCAAATCCTGCAAATGACATTCACCTGCCTGGTCACAAATCGGGCAATCGAGCGGATGATTGATCAATAAAAATTCAACCACACCATTTCTTGCATCCATCACACGGTCGCTGGTAATATTCTTCACAACCATTCCGTCCATTACAGTTGTTCGGCAACTGGCAACAAGTTTCGGCATTGGTCTTGGATCGGCAGTTGAACCTGCAGCTACTTCAACTAAACAGGTACGGCATTTGCCACCACTGTCTTTCAGTTTGCTGTAATAGCACATTGCAGGAGGAGCCACCTCACCACCAATTGAACGGGCGGCATTCAGGATCGTAGTTCCCGGTTCAACTTCAACGGTAATGTTGTCGATCGTTACCTTAAATAATTTAACTGCTTCCGCCATCTGATATATTTCTTTATGCTGTTGTTACAACTTCTAACGGTCTTGCATAATTTGCTAAACCATAATTTCTTGTTACTGCTTCACTGGCATTTGTTACATGCCATTCAAACTCATCACGGAAATGACGGATCGCTGCTGCCACCGGCCATGCTGCTGCATCACCCAACGGACAAATTGTATTGCCTTCGATCTTGCGTTGAATATCCCATAACAGATCAATATCACTCATCTTTCCTTTTCCAGTTTCAATATTCAGCAGAATTTTTCCATCCAGCCGGTTCCTTCACGGCATGGTGAACATTGTCCGCAGCTTTCATGACGGTAAAATCTTGCTAATGTATATGTATTCTTCACCACACACTGATCTTCATCCAACACAATAAAACCACCACTTCCCATCATACTTCCTGTTGCAAATCCACCATCACTTAAACTTTCATAGGTCATCATTCTTGTTTCACCCTTTGCTGTTTTCAGCAACAGGTTGGCAGGAAGAATGGGAACAGATGAACCACCGGGAATACATGCTTTCAGTTTTTTCCCTTTGGCAATACCACCGCAATATTCATCACTGTATAAAAATTCTTCAACAGAAATACTCATTTCAATTTCATACACACCGGGCTTTGCAATATTGCCGCAGGCTGAAATCAATTTTGTTCCGGTTGACTTACCTGTACCAATTTTGGAATATTCATCGCCGCCTTCATTTACAATCGGCACAACTGCTGCAATTGTTTCTACATTATTTACAACAGTCGGGCAACCCCACAAACCTTTTACTGCAGGGAACGGAGGTTTCAAACGTGGATTGCCACGCTTCCCTTCCAGTGATTCAAGCAAGGCTGTTTCTTCACCACAGATATAGGCACCGGCACCTGGTTGTACAAAAATGTCGCAGTCAAACCCACTGCCTAAAATATTTTTCCCGAGCATACCGGCATTGCGTGCTTCCTGGATTGCCTGTTCTAAAATTTCTTTCACCCACCAGTATTCACCACGGATATAGATATAAGAACGGTTGCTGCCCAATGCATAAGAAGCACAGATCATTCCTTCAATTAATAAATGCGGAATAAACTCCATGAGGTAACGATCCTTGAATGTGCCGGGTTCACTTTCATCAGCATTCACAACTAAGTAACGGGGAACACCTTCAGGTTTTGCAAGAAAACTCCATTTCATACCGGCAGGAAAACCTGCGCCACCACGACCACGCAATCCACTCTTCTTCACTTCTTCTGTAATTGCTTCGGGCGACATTGTCTTTAATGCTTTCTCCACGCTGCGGTAACCACCTTCACGGCGATATACATCATAATGCCTGATGCCTTCAATATGTGCTTTGTCTAAAAGTAATTTTCTTCCCATGTATATTCAGCTTTCAGCTATTAGCTTTTATTTTGTTTCCAGCTTTTACATCGTTTTTCATCTGCATTGGCGTCGCACTCTTGTACAACATCAACCTTTCTCATCAATCTCCTTCGCTTCTGCTTCTTGTCCGGTTGTCTTATCACCAAACCATTCCGGTCTGAATCGAAACAGGTTACGGAAGATCAATGATGCAAGTATCAGCGCCATACCAACATACATAAATGGTTTCATTGCTTCTTTGTTATTACTCATAAAATAAAACCCTGCTATCACTAATGCTGATGTTGAAAAAACAAAACTGATAATCCTTGCTGTTTTTATACTCATTTTACCTCAATTATCAATTATTTTAACATTACACTTTTGCTTTATTATATGCCCTAACAAAACTTAATACATCCTCCCAATTATCCTGTGAAAGACCTTCAACAACATTTGGTTCACCAGGAAATAATTCTTCCAGCTTCCTTCTTTTTTTATCTCTATTATCTGACAATGGCTCTAAAACTTCCGAACCCTGTTTTTTAATAAGTATGGTTTCAATTATAACTGGATAAGGTGTGGGTTGAGGATTCGTAAATTTTATATAATGGATATATAAACTAATCTTCCCATCTTCGAAAATTCTTATAAAATCTGATTCCATGCTTATATTCCATAGCTGCACCCTTACTTTAATATCCTGAGTACATTTAATAAAGTGAATATTTGATCCTATAAAAAATTCCTTTACCTCACTCTTATCTAATTTTTTATTTCTTGAGTCTAATGTTTTTTTATAAACAAGCCGTGAGTTAGTGCCTTGCTTATACTTTATAAACCCTTCAACTTTTTCACCATTATTGTTTACATAGTACCCTCTTAAGAATATATCCTCATAATCTTGCCCATAACAATTTAATGACAAAACCGAAATAATAACAAAAAGCAATTTTATCTTCGATATTTTCATCAGAAATCATTTCAATGATTAACAATTCAACTTGCTCTACGAAGTCTCCAGACTTCGTAGTTCTATGCTAAAACGTCTCTTGACTTTTCTTCCATCTTCTTTGCATATCCTGTCGCAGACAGGATGCATAACTCTTCAAAGTCCGGAGACTTTGAAGAGCGGTTTTATAAATTAATTTTCGCTCTTCGTTTCGTTATTATCACCGTCTTTAAATAATTCCGGTTTAAACCGAATCAGGTTACGGATAATTAATGAACCGAATGCCAATCCAATTCCAACAAACAGCAAAGGACGCATTGATGCTTTATCCCTTGTCATAAGAAACGTAATAATTACAATCATTGCTGATGCCGAAAGTAAAAATCCAATATACATGGCTGTTTTCTTCGTCATATTAATTGGCTTTTGTTTTTCCTTCTGCTATCAATGCATCAATTTTTTCCTTTGTCAGGTGTTCCCTGTAATCAGGTCCCAGCTGCATCATTGGGGCATAACCGCAAGCTCCCAAGCATTCAACTGTTTTTAAAGTAAACAAACCATCTGTTGTTGTTTGCCCGGGTTTAATACCAAGTTTTTCAAAAATATAGGCAACAATGTCATCGCTTCCGTTCAACATACAGGGCCCTGTCTGGCAAACTTCAAAAACAGTTTTACCAACAGGCTGTAAATTATACATGCTGTAAAAAGTTGCTACTTCATATACTTCAATAGAAGATATCTTCAGTAACTCAGCTGTATAATCCATTGCTTCTGCACTCAGCCATCCGCCATTTTCCCTCTGCACAAAATGCAGCAAAGGAAGCAGCGCACTTTTTTGTTTGCCTTCAGGATAATGAGAGATCATCTCATCTACCTGCTTTAATTTATCGTCAGAAAACTTCATTATCAATTATTCATTATTCAATTATCAATTCACTATGCATCGAGTTCGCCTGCAATCAAATTCAAACTGCTCATTACCACAATGGCATCACTCAGCATACTTCCTTTTACCAATTCTTCAAATGCCTGGTAATAAATAAAACATGGCCGGCGGAAATGTAAACGGTAAGGTGTTCTTCCGCCATCGCTGATGAAATAATAACCTAATTCACCATTGGCTCCTTCCACACTGTGATACACTTCACCTTTCGGCATTTCCACTTCACCCATAATAATCTTGAAATGCCAAATGAGTGCTTCCATGCTGGTGTACACATCTTTCTTTTCAGGCAGATAATATTCAGGAACATTGGCATGATACACTTCTGCTTCAGCTCCTTTCATATCCTGTATCTTTTGATAGGCCTGTTCAATAATGCTGAGGCTCTGCCACATTTCTTCGTTGCGTACTAAATAACGGTCATAGGTATCACCCGTTGAACCAACAGGAACTGTAAAGTTGAAATCTTCATAAGAAGAATAAGGTGTGTGCACACGTACATCATAATCAACACCTGCTGCACGCAGGTTAGGGCCTGTAAATCCATAGTTCAGTGCACGTTCACCTGATATTGGTCCGCAACCTTTTGTGCGATCCATGAAAATGCGGTTACGTGTAAAGAGGTTCTCAAATTCCTTTAATACACGGGGATATTCTTTTAAGAATTTTTCCAATTTTTGCCATGCAACAGGAGTAAAGTTCCGTTCGAAACCACCAATACGTCCAATATTTGTAGTTAAACGGCTGCCGCAGATCTCTTCATAAATTTCATAGATCAGTTCACGGTATTCCATTACATAAACAAACCCTGTAAACGCTCCTGTATCAACACCAACAATAGAATTACAAATAAGATGATCGCTGATACGTGCCAGCTCCATAATAATTACACGGAGATAATCAACACGCTTGGGAGTTTTGATACCCAGCATTTTTTCGCAGGTAAGATGCCAGCCGATATTATTAATAGGGCTGCTGCAATAATTCAAACGATCGGTTAAAGGAGTTACCTGGTATAAAGGACGGCGCTCAGCCAGCTTTTCAAATGCACGGTGAATATATCCTACTGTAGATACAGATGAAAGAATCCGTTCCCCATCCATTTCAAGGATGTTTTGAAAAACACCATGCGTTGCCGGATGTGTTGGCCCAAGATTGAGTGTTGTGCTTTGCTTCTCAATGGAACCTTCAGGTAATAATATATTTTGTACGTCGCTCATTCTTACTTTTCAATTAAACAATGATCAATTAACAGTTCCTCCCCTGCCAAACATTTCATCATCTTTGTCAACCCTTGTCTGATCTTCCAGTGGAAATTCTTTCCGCATGGGGAAATAATCCATCTCATCTACATTTAAAATGCGGATAAGATTCGGGTGACCAAGAAAATTCACACCAAAGAAATCATAGGTTTCCCGTTCCATCCAGTTGGCAGATGAATAAAGCTGTGTTGCTGTAAATACATCAGGTGTATTAATATCTGTAAACACTTTAAAACGAATGCGGACATTGTCAACGAGGTTATGCAAATGATACACAACCGCCAGTTCTCTTCCTTTATCTGTGGGATAATGCACTGCCTGCAAATCAGTTAAAAACTGAAACCTCAGAGTTTCATCGTCGTATAAAAACTGGAGCACTTTCAAATTCAATTCTTTTGGTGCTTCAAAAGTGAGCATTCCATAAGGCTCAGAAAAAGCAGATACCTGCTCTCCGAATTTCTCTGTCAGCTTATGTTGAATCTGTTCGTTAGATAAACTCATCGCCGTTAATAATTTCAGCATTTGAATAGTTGAAAATTCTGTTTGCTATCAGCACATTTCCAAATTATCAAATTGTTTAATTGCTTTTTATTGTATTCCGTAACTGTCTAATAATTTCTGGTAATGATCGCTGTTTCTCCTGCGTAAACTTTCCTGTCCCACCAGATCCTGCACTTTCATCAGTCCATCTAATATTGCTTCCGGTCTTGGAGGACAACCCGGCACATACACATCAACCGGAATCACCTGATCAATTCCCTGCAATACACTATAGGTATCAAAAATTCCTCCGCTGCTGGCGCAGGCACCAACGGCCAGTACCCATCTGGGTTCTGCCATTTGCAGGTACACCTGTTTCAAAACAGGTCCCATTTTTTTTGAGATTGTTCCCATCACCATAATCAAATCGCACTGACGTGGAGTAAAGGCCATACGCTCTGAACCAAAACGACCGAGATCGTAATGTGCAGCAGCTGTTGCCATAAACTCAATACCACAGCAGGAAGTTGCAAACGGTAAAGGCCAGATAGAATTCTTTCGGGCCAACCCTACTACTTCGCTGAGTTTGGTTGCAAAAAAACCTTCGCCCATATGACCTTCAGGTGCATCAACAAAGCTGATGTGACCTTTATAGTCAACTGGTTTAGGAGTAGCGTTAAATTGTACCGGACGAGACATAATTTTTTAATTTGAAGTTTCTGAATTTGAAGATTTGAAATCACCCGCTTACTAAACAGCATTTGCCGCAAAAAGTTCCATCAGCACATTTTCAAATTTTCAAATAAACCTGTTAATCTTCCCAGTTCAATGCGCCTTTTTTAATGATATAATAAAAACCGCAAAGAAAGAAGCCTACAAACATCAGCACAGCTGCAAAACCACCCCAGCCCAATTCTTTGAAATTAACTGCATAGGGGTAGAAAAAGATCACCTCTACATCAAATAATACAAACAAAATAGCGACCAGAAAATATTTAACCGCCATTGGCTGACGGGCATTACCATGAATTTCAATACCACTTTCAAAATTCTCCAGCTTTTGTGAAGTAGGGCGTTTTGGACCAAGCCAGTGCGTAAGAACCATAATCAAAACCACAAGACCTATCGCAAATAGTATTTGTATCCCGATGGGAAAGTAATTCGATGAATCATTGACTTGCTGAGGAACAGGACTGGACTGTAAAAGGAAAAACCAATTCATTCTAAAGGTTTTGAATGCCGCAAAAATAAGGCAGGCTATTGGAATAAAGTTCAGCCATTAAAATAAAATCCCCCCGTTTGTACGGAGGGATTACTTATTAAAACAAATGTTATTGTCTATTTCCCCGATGCCGGCTTTCCTCCCGCTGGTTTTGAACCTGCTGCCGGTTTTGTTTGTGTGCCCCCTGCCGGAGCAGTTGTGCTGCCTGTTGTTTGAGTTTTACCACCTGTTAACTGACGCTTATACAATTCCGCATCTTTATCTGCGGGATCAATGGCCAGTATTTTATCACAGAACTCTATTGCAGTTTTATAATCTTTCTTTACGAAGATATTATAGCCAATAAAGTATTTATAGGCAATTTTTACCTGTGGACGGAATGAAACTGAATCCTTACCGGTTGTTGCAATCTGAATGAATTTCTCAAAATGCGGGTTTGCCATCCCGTTGATCATACTTGTATCAATACTCCAGTTGCTGCGTGCACGCCAGTAGTAACCAAATGCCTGGTCGGGATACTTTTCTGTGTATACACCAAAAATACTGTCTGCTTTTGTATAGTTAGAAAAATCGCCATCAGCACCGGCATCGAAATAAGCACGGCCCAAATTGTAGAGATCAACATTTGAAGGACTTTTCTTTGCATTATACTGTTTGTAAAGCCAATAAGCTGTTGCCTTTTTTATCTTTCTGTTTTTTGCAAGATCTACAGCTTTCTGCAAATAAGCTGCTTTATTTTCCACAATTGTATCTGCATCCATCGCTTTTTCATAATAAGCATATGCCTGTGCTTCGCTTCCAGCGGTTGCAGCTACTATATCACCTAAAATTTCATAGTCTTTAGGCACAATATCATGGTCATGTACTTTTTTGAAATATTCATCAATGCTCAGCTTTGCATTGGCGAAATCATTCATCTTAAAATAACTGTAAGCCTTTAACTTATAAATACGTGGTTTAACCACTGTTGCGCCAACTTTGCTGATCATTTCATCGCTTTTCGCAATGGCTTCGGCAAACTGGCCTGAGGCATATTTCAGATCAATTCGGTAATAATCATTCTGTGGATCAGGATCAATGGAAGCAATGAATTTATTGAGATATTCTTCCGCTTTTACTACATCTCTGAAATACCAGTAAAAGTATAAGGAATAATAAGCCGGGCCATAGTTAGGGTCCATTTTCACTGCTGCTTCATAAGCAGGTAAAAAATATTCTTTGTTCTTCTGACTTTCATAAATCAATCCTTCTTTGTGCTTTGCAGCAGCATAGGAAGGATTCAGTAACAATGCATTATTAAATGCTAATACTGCATCACCGCCATTCACTAATTTACGATAAGCATCTCCAATAGTAACAAATACACTTGGGTCCTTGAACCCTTTTAAAGTTGTAGCCTTCTGCATTAAGGCAATGCCATAGTTAGCATCTCCGGCTGTTGTGTAAGCATTTGCACGGCCAACAGCATGCAATACATCAATATCTTTTGACTTACTGTTGTTCACAGCCATATCAAAATGGTTACGGGCATCAGTAGTTTTATTCTCTATTAACTCAATATGACCCATACCTGCAAGCAAAATGGGTGAAGCAGGATTACCCTGCAATGCCGTTTGATAGGTTTGCTTTGCCATTGCGTTATCTTCCAGTGCGAGATAAGCCTGACCTAACCAATAGGCCGCATCTTCATTTTTGGGGTTTGCCGCAAGTAATTTTGTAAACACATCTTTTGCGCTGCTGAACCGTTCATAATACATGAACTTCTTTCCTTCATCAAGCGACTGCGCAAACATCTGCTGCACAAAAACGATGGCTAAGAATGCTAAACTGAGTGATCGTTTCATCTGTTTCTTTTTTTGTCTTTTTAGATACCTAATCTGATTGCTTCAGGGTTGGTAAAAATATTACTTTATTGGTTTAGAGGCTTCACTAATTTCAGCCTGGTTTCCCTCATCATAAAAATCCTCCACGCCGGCACCAGGTAACCTCTTCTGAAAATCAACTGCCCTCTGTCACCCTTCATGAAATTTACTAACGATTTCCCCAAACCTATGTGGTTTTCTTTTAAGACGTAATAAATCCCTCTGGTGTAAGGATAACGTCTTGTTAAAATGTCGTCCTGCCATGGCTTTGTATAAGAACTATCGGTACAAGTTGCACAGGGCAGCCAGGCAATTCTCACTTTTTTGAGCATGTTTGTTTGTGCTGTATCTTCCGGGTTACCAATCCAGCTAACACCAACAAATCCAATATAGCCGGAGGTTTCAGCAATATATTTCACAACTTCCCAACTGCTTTTGGCAGCTGTTATGCCTCCCGTATTAAGCGGTTTACCGCCTAAAATGCTGTCAATAGCAAATCGAACTGTACTGGTTGCTTTTACACCATCAAATACCGGTTTATAAGGCAAAGAACTTTTTCCCTGCAGCAGATTCGCCACATCCTCTCTTTCAAAAACAGAATCTTTGGCATTTCTGTTCACCACAAGTGTAACAGCATCATATGCCAGCAATTCACTTTGAGGATAGATACCCACTGAATCAGCATAATACCTGGTTTCAGCATTGGTTAACTGCTTGGTAACAATCACCATCCTTGTACTGTCGTTGAAAAGATCCTGCCAGCATTCAGCTTCCGGCTTATATTCTGCAATAATTTTTGCTTTTGGATTAGAAGATTGAAAGACGCTGATCTGCTCTTCAATAATTGGCCGGAATGTTTCATCAACACTGATATAAATCGTGCCGGTTGTACCTGTATCAGTTGGTTGTGGTTTTTTGTCTTTACAGGCAAAACCCAACAAAACACCAAAAAGCAACATGAACAAATGAAATTTCTTCATGTTAAGCTTCTTTGTACAATTTATAGCCCCTGAAAATCCTGAAGACTCCGTATACAACTGCGAATGCGCCAAAAATCATGATAACATCAGGAGGAGGAAAAGCAATTTCAAGCCCGATGTATTTTGAAATCACCAGAAATGCGCCAACAATGGCGTATACCAATCCCATTATAATATCAAAGATGGCTTTAACATTAACCGGTTTGTTCTTTTTTCTGAAATCATCCAGTACAGACATGGTATTCACTTTAAAGTGAGGAGGCAAGTTAAATATTTTTACTCTTCTGAAGCTGTGAAGGTGACAGGTTGTGTAAAATAAACAGCCACAGGCTTTCCATTTTGCTTGCCGGGTTTCCATTTTGGCATCCTTGCTATAACCCGCAACACTTCTCTGTCAAAGATATTTCCTGCACTTTTAATAATGACTGCATCTGTAACCTCACCATTATTATTTACAACAAATTTTACCTGCACCGTTCTCCGGTCGCCAGGTTCCAGATCATCAGGAACACGCAGCATTTTTTGTAAATAATTTCTCCATGCTTCTACGCCGCCGGGGAACTCGGGTTGAATATCTGCAAAGTCTCTGATAAGTTGCTCAGTTGCTTCAACGGGTGGTTCAGTTGTTATATTTGTTCCGGTTGCTACTTTTCCCTGAACAAAACTATTTCCATCAGTACCTGTGCCGGGAGAATCTGTTGAACCTGGAACAAATACTGAATCGCTGGTTCTGTCAACAACAGGATGCTCAATGATTGTATTATCTGGAACTATTACTGGAGGACGGTCCACTTTAGTTGGAGGTTGCGCTTCTACAGATCTTGTTTCCGGTTCGTTTTGTACAGGAGGAGTGTCATCCATCAAAGTCATATCAGTCATTTTCTGAAGTGGCTGATCAAACCCGCCTGTTTTCTTTGGCTGACTCATCACATACACACACAATGCAATTACAAGCAGCAGCATAAATCCAACGGCTTTCATTAAATTCTTCGGATATGCTCTGCGGATAGCATATGCACCATATGATTTGTTGCGATGCTCAAAGAGAATGTCTAACAGATCGGCAGTGAGAATTTGATTTGAAGTCATGGCTGCAGGTTTTCTATAGAGATGCTTCACTGAGAATAAATCCACAATCATCTTTGTAAGCCCCGTGTAAATTAAATTTCAATCAACCTGTCAACTATCTTTGCAGCCATGCGGATTTTAATGGTTTGTCTGGGAAATATTTGTCGCAGTCCATTGGCAGAAGGTGTATTGCAAAACAAAGCATGGAAAGCAGGATTAAACTGGAGTGTTGAAAGTGCAGGCACAGGTGCATGGCATGCAGGTGAGCCGCCACATCAATTAAGTGCAAAAGTGGCAAAGTTGAATGGTGTAGATATCAGCAGGCAGCGGGCAAGACAGTTTGTGAAAGAAGATTTTCTGCAATACGATTTTATTTATGTGATGGACAGCAGTAATTACATTGATGTAAAACAGATCAGTGGAAAATTATGGAAAGAAGAAAAAGTGGATCTGCTGCTGAATGAATTATATCCCGGTGAAAACAGGAATGTTCCTGATCCCTGGTATGGAAAAGAAGATGGATATCATAAAGTGTATGAGATGATTGAGAAAGCATGTGACAAGATCATTCAGAAGTATGAAGCAGGAAGTAAGAGGTAAGAAATTTACAAGAACAACAAACTATAAACAGATCAATGGCAAAGGTTAATGTATCACTACCACAAGGCACAAGAGATTTTGGAGCAGACGTTGTACGTAAACGCAATTATATTTTCACTACCATTAAAACGGTTTTTGAATTATATGGGTTTGAGCCATTAGAGACACCTGCCATGGAAAATCTTGATACATTGATGGGAAAGTATGGTGAAGAAGGTGATAAATTAATTTTCAAAATTCTGAATAATGGATTGGACAACCCTGCAAAACATCAACAGGCGAAAGAAGATTTTGAAAAAGTACTGGCAGGAAAAAATACAAGCGGACTTACTGAGCGTGCATTAAAATATGATCTTACTATTCCTTTTGCAAGATATGTGGCCATGAATCACAATCAACTAACCATGCCATTCAAGCGCTACCAGGTGCAACCGGTGTGGAGAGCTGACCGTCCGCAGAAAGGACGTTACCGTGAGTTTTATCAATGTGATGCAGATGTGGTGGGAAGCAACTCTTTATTGAATGAAGTTGAACTTGCCAATATCTATTCAACTGTTTTTGCAAAACTGGGAGTTGATGTAGATATAAAAATCAACAGCAGGAAAATACTGGCGGCGTTAGCTGAAGTATGTGGCGGTACAGAAAAGATAGTGGACATAACTGTTGCCATTGACAAGCTGGACAAGATTGGTATGGAGAAAGTAAAAGAAGAATTAACACAGCGTGGATTGAATACTGATCAAATTGCTGTTATCGAAAAATACCTGCTCATCAGCGGAACTAATGAAGAAAAATTACAGCAGATCAAATCATTGCTTGGCAAATCTGAAACAGGCAAGAAAGGAATCGAAGAAATTGAAACAATTCTGAACTATCCCCTCACGACTCAAAACTCACGACTATCAATTGATTTTACTCTTGCCCGTGGCTTAAACTATTACACCGGGATCATCTTTGAAGTAAAAGCAAACAATGTGCAGATGGGAAGCATTGGTGGCGGCGGCCGCTATGATGATTTGACTGGTTTATTCGGCGTACCCAATATTCCCGGTGTTGGTATTTCGTTTGGAGTTGACAGGATTTATGATGTAATGGAAGAATTGAAACTGTTCCCTGCAGGAGTTCATACAGGAACAAAGGTTTTATTCTTTAATCTCGGTAAAGATGAAAGTAAAAAAGCATTTGAACTGATGCAGCAACTGCGCAGCAAAGGAATCAGCTGTGAATTGTTTCATGAACAGGCAAAGTTTGATAAGCAGTTTAAATATGCTGAAAAAAAACAGATCCCTTTCATTGTCATCATCGGAACCAAAGAACTTGAAACAGCTACCTGTAATGTAAAAAACCTGCAAACAGGTGTTCAGGAAACAATTTCATTTAATGATCTGCTGAATAAATTTTTCTGATTCAATTTTGTAATCAGTTACTATTTCAAACCAATATTTCTTTTTTTGGGTTGTATGGCTGTGAATCTTTATTTTTGCCACCCTAAAAATTTCGGTCGGTGAGGTGGATGAGTGGCTGAAATCAGTAGTTTGCTAAACTGCCGTACGGGTAACTCTGTACCGCGGGTTCGAATCCCGCCCTCACCGCAAAAAAGGATAAACATTCAAATGTTTATCCTTTTTTTATTCCCTAACCTGTTCCTGTTCCCATTCAGGAAGATTCTATCAGCTGAAGCTTTTCCACTCCCTGAAAATCTGTAACTTTTAGCCTTAATCGTAAAATATGCGGCAAAACATTCCGGTATTGATCTTGCTCCCTTTCCTGAGTGCAATCATTTTGTTTTCTGTTTTCATGAACAGGCAAACCCTTTCGAAGCAACAAAATACGGTTGATTGGAAGCAAAGTCAATTTGAAGAACCTGCATTTGATAAGCGGAGAAATGAATATATGTATAACATGGTGAAAGATCCTGTTACGGGCCGTATTCCGGATGGCATTATTGAGAAGTCTTATCAGCAGGCATTGCAGGCTCCTGAGCGGAACTCTGTTTTAAGAACTGAAGATAATAATACCTATTTCCAGGGAGGAGCATTAAATGCAGGGGGACGTTCAAGAACAATCATGTATGACAAACGCTTTAACGGAAGTTCAAACCGTGTAATACTTGCAGGTTCTGTGAGCGGTGGAATTTTTCGCTCAACTGATGGAGGCAACAGCTGGACAAATGTTACCAAGCCAAACGAAATTCATAATGTTCACTGGATTGTTCAGGATACAGGTTCTGTTGCCCGAATGGATACATGGTATGCAGGCGGCGGTGAGCACTGGGGAAATACAGCAACTGAAAATGGCGCCACTTTTATGAGTGATGCGCTTTATAAATCTATTGATAATGGTGCTACATGGACAAAACTTCCGCAAGCGTTCACTACTGGTGCTGCAACTGCTTCAGGGCCTTTTTTGCTTGAACGTTTTGACCATCCATTTGACTTCGTTCACAAAATAGCCATCAACCCGCTGAATGGTCATATATATGTTGGCTGCCACAGAAGATTATTGCGCTCAACGGATGGCGGCCAGACCTGGATAGTAGTTTTTGTTGGGGCTGTTGCAGGTTTTGCTGATGGAGGTACATTTGACGTTGTAGTAAGTTCAACCGGAAGAGTTATTGTTGCTATTAATGGCGGGAACGAAGACCCTGCCATACGTGGTGTCTGGAGTTCACCCACAGGAAATGTTTCTTCATTTACAAGGTTGGCAGGCGGCTCTGTTTTAGGTGTTGACAGTGTTGATGGCTGGAGGGGTAATTCTTATGATTCAAGAACTCTTAACGGGCAGCCAAACCCTGTTCCAAAAAGAATCCTGCTGGCATTAGCTCCTTCTGATAACAACATTATGTATGTGATGTATGAAAATGGTGCTGCATTTGGAAATGACGCAGACCTTTACCATGTTAATTTAACAACTAATACCTGGACCAACAGAAGTATTAATGTCCCCGATTTTGGAGGTACGGTTGGTACATTTTCAACTCAGGAAGGATACGATATGTTTGTTGCAGTAAAACCCGATAACCCAAACTTCGTAATACTCGGAGGTGTTAACCTGTTTCGGTCAACAGACGGTTTCAGCACAACTTCCAATACAACATGGATTGGTGGATATGCAGATGCAAATCCAAATACAAATAATTTCCTTTACGTGAATCATCATCCGGACCAGCATTCAGTTGCATTCAGGTCAGACAATCCGAATGAAATGATTTCTGCACATGATGGAGGCCTTTCTTTAACAACAAATATTCTGGCAGCAACCGTGGCTTATACAATGGTACCGAATTATCAAACCTTTCAGTACTATTATGTAGCGATTGACCCGGGAACCGGACGCAACAATTTTGCAGGTGGAATGCAGGATAATGGAACATGGTTGAGAGACCGGGTGGGTATTTTGGGAACAGCAGTAAATGACAGTAACAAACACCGTTTCATTTTCCCTGCACTTTCGGGAGATGGTGGTGCAGTTGGTCTTGCAGCAAATAATGCTGGACAACAATATTTATACGGCTCATCTCAACTGGGAACGATCAGGAGAATAAGCCTGCCAACTATAAATGTCGGCACTTCAATCAGGCCAGCAGGATTAACAAGTACTCCCGGAGGCGGAGCAAATGAATTTGGTGAATTTGTAACCAACTTTAAATTAAACCCAAGCAATACCAATGATCTCTATTACATAAATTTTAATCGATTATTCCGCACAACAGATGCTCCAACAGTTGACCCCAACACCTGGACAGAATTAACCGGTGTAAGCTCAGCTGTTGAACCTGCTAATAATGCAAATACAGGAATTTATATCCGTTCGCTTGCATTCAGCTGGGGAACTTACCAGGCTTCGCATGTGATGTATATTGGCACAACTGACGGAAGAGTTTTCAGACTAGATGACCCAAGAAATGCTGCCGCTTCGCAGACACCTGTTAATCTGGCAATACCGGCTCCGTTCGGTGCAAATATTCAGGACATTGCTGTTAACCCCAATAATGACAATGAAATCATGGCAGTTGTATCAAACTATGAAATCAGTAATGCAAACGTTACAAGTGTATGGTGGACCAATAATGCAAAATCTGCAACACCAACATGGGTAAATGCTGAAGGAAATATGATAACTGCAGCTTCTGTTCGCAGTTGTGCCATTGTTGTAAAAAAAGATGCCGGCAATAATCCTGTAACTGAATACTATATCGGCACTTCTGTTGGATTATTCAGTGTTGTAGATAATACACCTGCAACTCCTCCTGTATTTACAACCTGGTTCCGTGAAGTAGGAACCACATTAAACCTTCCCATTGTGCAATCACTTGCTTACCGTCCTGTTGATAATGTACTGTTGGTTGGCACGCATGGTAATGGTATGTACTTCGCCTATCTCGGCACACCTAACTATACACCCAACCAGGCAACAGGAATCAATGATCCCATACTGAATGATAAAAACTTCATCAGTAAAATTTACCCAACTGTAAGCAGCAGCAGGGTTGATTATCAAACAGGCAACAGGTATACGATTAAAACTATCAGTATACAATTGCTGAATGCAAATGGGCAGATAGTTTATAAAAATGCAGGAGCTTACCAGAATGGATCTGTTGATATCAGCAAACTGGCAAAGGGAGTTTATGTATTATCAATCATCAGTGACGACCGGAAATACAAATACCTGCAAAAAATAATTAAACAGTAATTGATTTAAGCAACTGTAACAAAACCCTCTGATTGGAGGGTTTTGTTCTTTAACAGGTTTTTAGATGTAGTTTACTCACAAATTTCATCTGAGTAATAAACAGTATTGATATGTTATGTAAAATATTCCCGTTGATTTGTTTCCTGTTTGCAGGAAACATAGCGGTTTCTCAAACAGCACCCGTTAAAAAAATTATTGCTTACCGGCAATCCGTTATCCCGGGTAAAAAACCTGCACCCGAGGAAACAGTAAAAAAAAATGAACAGCTTTCTTTGTATGCAGAAATTGTAAAAAGCAAAAAAATAAAGTTCAGTGGTATCTGGATTGATAATGAGTATTATCTTTTTACGCTGAAAAAAGTTACAAAGACTCCCGTTGAAAAGTCCACAGGTGACGGAGGAGGAAAATTTATTGCCGTTCCAAAAACGGCGAATGATGTATACGAAATTGTTTTAGGCAAAAAACAGGAGCCTGCCCCAAGACCTGGAACAATGCTCGGAAATAATTTGCAGAATAATGAAGTAGTGTTGTACTACAGCTATAATGGCAAACAATATTTCGCCCTGCTGAAAAAAATAAAACAACTGGAAACAATTTCTCTGATGTAAGATCAGGATATCCTTTCAAAAATTACAGCGGCACCCTGTCCTACACCAACGCACATGGTTGCCAATCCGTATTTACTTTTCCTGCGTTTCATTTCATGAAGCAATGTAGTAGAGATGCGAACACCGCTGCATCCAAGTGGATGACCTAAAGCAATTGCCCCGCCGTTTACATTTACTTTTTCAAGATCAAGGCTTAACTCATGAATGCAGGCAATGCTTTGTGATGCAAACGCTTCATTCAATTCAATTAAATCAAGATCACTAACGGTAAGACCTGCCCGCTGCAATGCTTTGATTGTTGCAGGTACCGGGCCAATCCCCATAATGGAAGGATCAACACCCGCCACTGCCATTGATTTAATCATGGCAACCGGTTTCAGATTATATTTTAAAACAGCTTCTTCACTTGCCAGCAACATTGCAGCCGCTCCATCATTAATTCCGCTTGAGTTACCAGCTGTAACTGTTCCATCTCTTACAAATGCAGGTTTCAGTTTGGCTAATTGATCAATAGTGGTTTCACGGGGGTGCTCATCTGTATCAACAATAATCATCTGTTTTCCCTGTATTGCATCAACAGGAATAATTTCATCTGCCCATTTTCCGGCACTTAATGCAGCAAAATACCTTTCCTGGCTTTGTACTGCAAACTCATCCTGTGCAATTCGGGAAAGGTTCCATTGCTTCGCTACATTCTCTGCTGTTTCACCCATACTGAAAGGATGATAGAGTTCAGACAGTCTTGAGTTGATAAAACGCCAGCCTAGTGTGGTGTCCTGCAATACTGCATCTCGCCCATAAGCAGAAGATGTTTTACTCAACACAAACGGTGCCCTGCTCATGCTCTCCACGCCACCGGCTATATAAATATCACCATCACCACAGGCAATTGCTCTTGATGCATCCATGATTGCCTGCAAACCGCTTGCACATAACCTGTTCACTGTATTGCCTGCAACAGTTACCGGTAAGCCTGCAAGCAAAGCTGCCATGCGGGCCACATTGCGATTATCTTCACCGCTTTGATTTGCAGCACCTGCAATGACATCTTCAATTGCATTTACATCAATAGAACCATTGCGGTGAATCAATGCTTTAATGACATGGGCCAGCAAATCATCCGGACGTACAGAAGCTAAAACTCCACCATATTTTCCAATAGGCGTTCGCAGAGAATCGATGATATAGACAGGTTTCATATAAAAGTGTAAAGTTCAAAAGTAAAGAACTCGTTCCAATCGGCTGATGGTTTGTACCTTTGGCGACATGAAAGTAGCGAACGAGCGAAATATCCGTCACTTAAGTCTTGAAGAAATCAATACCTTCTTCGAAAGCATTGGCGAAAAGAAATTCAGAGCAAAACAGGTACATGAATGGCTCTGGCAGAAACATGCCCATAGTTTTGGGGACATGACCAACCTCAGCAAAGAACTCCGCCAAAAGCTGGGTGAAGTTTTCACACTTCCTGCATTAACAGTTGACGCCACACAATACTCTTCAGATGGAACGGTGAAATCAAGATTCCGTACACATGAAGGGCATTTAATTGAAGGGGTATTAATTCCAACAGATGAACGCAAGACAGCTTGCGTGTCTTCGCAAATTGGCTGTTCTTTAAGCTGTAAGTTTTGTGCTACCGGTTATATCGACCGTAAACGTAACCTCAACTTCGATGAAATTTATGATGAAGTAGTTCTCATCAACCAGCAAAGTGAAAAAGTATATGAAAAGAAGCTGACGAATATTGTGTTCATGGGAATGGGTGAGCCACTGTTGAATTATAAAAATGTAATGAAGGCAATAGAACGCATTACCTCTCCTGATGGTTTAGGTATGAGCCCAAGACGCATTACTGTTTCAACGGCTGGCGTTGCCAAGCAGATCAAACAGTTGGGTGACGATGAAGTAAAATTCAAACTGGCTTTATCCCTTCATGCAGCAAATGATTTAAAGCGCCATGAAATTATGCCGGTAAATGATACCAACAATATCAAATCACTGATTGACGCATTGAATCATTTCTATAAAAAAACAGGCAATGAAATTACGTTTGAATATATTCTGTTCAAAGATTTCAACGACAGTTTAAAAGATGCAGATGAGTTGATTAAGCTTTACCGACAGGTTCCTGCCGACTTAATCAACATCATTGAATACAACCCAATTGATTTGGCATCATTTCAAAAACCAGATGAAGAAGTAACCAACAGATTCATGGCTTACCTTGAAAAACACAAAGTGAACGCAAGGTTAAGAAGAAGCCGTGGAAAAGATATTGATGCGGCCTGCGGACAGTTGGCGAATAAAGAAGTTTTAAGTGATAAGTCGTAGGTACTAAGTTTTATAATTTTCAACTCATCTGTTTATAACAGTTTCATTAATCCCTGCAAAGGATAAAGTCCAGCACTTCAAACATACTATTGCCTTGGTCTGCCACCTGCGCTACCTCCATTTCGAACCGGTGTTCCTCGCCGCCCACCGTCTTGTGATTGACCGAACTTACGTGGATAATACGCAATGGTCAACATATAAAACTGTTGCAGCCCATTGGTTACTGTTGTTGTGATTGTGTTACTACCTGAGCCGATGGTAATGTTTTTGTTTTGCCTTAAAATATCCATTGCTGAAAACTTCGCTTCCAGCTGTTTGCCTTTAAAAAAGCGATAGCTGAGAAAAGCATTCCAGAGTGCCGAGCTTTGTTTGGTGGTATTATTCTTTACATAATTCATCGTATTACTTAAAGTCAGGTCTTTTGGATAATGAAGGTTAATATTTGCAGCAGTTATATAGTTTGTGTTTTTAAACGAACGCAGATTTTTGCCGGTTTGTATGCTGTTACTCATATTAATACCCTGTGATATGGAGAAGTTTACAATTTCACCCAGAGCAAAATAAATACGCACCGTGTTATTAAGATTTTGAATACGGGAAACAGAAAAGATATCATCAATATAATTTGGAGAACGGCTGTTGTTAAGTGATCCGTTATAAGAAAATTGCAATACGTTCTTTTTAAGGCGGATGGAGGTATTGAAATTACCGCCAATGCTCCAGTTCTTTCTTCCATCAATATTAATGAGATAAATATTTCGCCGTCCAAGTGTATCGTAAAAACTGCTGTCGGCAACATCAGCTTTCACGGCAGCAAAATTTCCGTTCAGGTTAAAATTAATATCGGCTTTTTTATTCCTGTTGCCACTCCTGCCGTAAGCAAAGTTAAATCCAAAGTTATTCGAGCTGGAAGGCTTCAGGAACTCATTACCATAATTGAAAGAATAAAGGTTTGCACTGTCAATGATAGGAAACAACTGATCAAGTCCCGGAATAGAATAATTCTTTGAGTGAGAAACGCCTGCATTGATGTTAAACCCATTTACTTTCTGGTAATAATAGCTAAGGTTGGTGTTTGGTGTAAAGAATGAAAAATCTCTGCTTAAATCCCGCTTGCTGAAATTCGATTGATCTTTCTCCCGTAAAAACTGTGCACCCAGGTTAGTAGAAACGGTAAAGGCACGATAGTAACGGTTTGACAATCTTTTTGGAAATGTTTTAGATATATTAAGAGCAGGTTCCTCGCTTACCCTGTTGTGCTTGTGCAGGTTGGTAATTGTTGTATTGGGCATATAGATCTTGCCGATAGAATCGAAATCGCTTACGTTATAGGTAAGATCAGATTGACTGAAGGCAAGATTGTTTGTAAGCCTGATATTAATATTCCAGAGATTATTACTGCCAAACAGCAGGCGTTTTAACGCATTGTATGTAACATTCACCGAGTTGTTCCAATTGCTGGAGTTGGTGTTATAAAGGCGGTTAAAAGATGTGTTTCTTGTGGGGTCCTCAAAGGATTCAAAATTACTTAAGCTGTTACGTATGTTTTCGCTTTCGCTATAGTTTGTATTATACCTCAGTGAAAAACTTTTCAGGTTTCTTTCATCGCTATCCTTGTTTAAAAAATTAGCGCTCAAATTTATGTTGCGGTTCTTTGTTTCCGATTCTGACGATTCGTTGCTGTTGCTTACTATTCCTGAGCCTTCTCTTTCTGTAATTGTTGATCCAGATGAACTGCCTGTGCCCCGGTTGTCAGTTATTGATGCACGGAAATTCATATCCCTGTCTACATCCCTTTTATTATAACTGATTGCCAGAGTTTTTGCATCATTTTCCTGTGTTGAATTTCTCACGGATGATTTAAAAAACGAGCTGCCGCCTGTGCCGGTAATTGCATCTGACTGTGAATTAATATTGTTGATACTGCCCCTGCCGCTTAAATCTAAACTCAATTCATTGTTGCGTTGATTGTTTGTTGTTTCTATAAAACTGTGCTGTACATTTGCTCCAAGGAAATATATTTTGCTGATGCCCCGGCCGCCAAAATTGGCCACATACCTGTTGCGTGGATTCATAGTGCGGAATGTAGTTTCTCCCAGCAGTGATTGCAAACCTTCAACATTCTTATTGATGTTATTGAAGGCACCTCCAAGACCAAGTCGTGTTTTTTTATTAAAGGCCTGCAAACCAAAATCGACTTCAAATCTTTTATCAGTACCCATACCTGCTTCTGCTTTTCCAAAGTAACAGGTTTTCTTATCAGCTTTCAGCTTAATATTCATGGTCAGCAACGAATCAGATGGGGTTCGTTCAGCTGCAGTTTTCGTTCTGTCTTCTTCTGTATAAACCTGTATTTTGTCAATGGCATTCTTCGGAAGATTTTGTGTGGCAATAGCAGGATCATTCCCAAAAAAAGGGTTCCCATCTACATACACATTGGTTACTTTTTTACCATTGACCGTTACAGTGCCATCACCCCAAAGTGTAATTCCCGGCACTTTGCGTAACATATCTTCCACTACTGCATTTGAATCGAGTTTAAACGCTGCCGGATTTATTTCCAATGTATCGCCATTCATACGTATGGGTAACACGGCTTCTATCACAATTTCACCAAGGCTTTTAAAATTAGTGCCAAGTTGTATTGAACCAAAATTGTAAGATGGGTTTACACTGTCGAGCTTAATCGTTTTTGAAAATGATTTGTAACCAGACGAGGTAAGGCTTATCAGTAAGGGAACATTCAAAGGCATTTTATCAAAACTAAATTCACCCGATGGATTTGTCAGCCTGTAATTGAGCAGAGTGGAATCGCTTTTTTTATATACAAGTACAGTTACAGATTCAAGTGCGTACTCATTTGCAGAATCTTTTACTACTCCGGTAATAGTACCTGTGCCTTCGGTTTTTTCCTGTGAAAAAACAAAGAAAGGTAACAGCAGTAATAGAATGGTTGCTAATTTCATTTGGTTTTGGTCGATGGTTTCAGGATGATGATAACAGGGTTTGATGTGGACTTGCTCTTTTCAAAATATTCTTTCACTAAAACTGTATATACAGGATTTCGATGTTGTTCAGCATCCTTCGACCGAAACATAGCGTCTGAGGAAATACTGCTGTACAACGCTGTTTTATCATAGTACTGAATTCCCCAGCCCATTACCGGCAGGTATGCATTGCTGCTGTCGGGAGATATTCTGTTAATGTTGTAAAAGCGGTTGCTGTTTCTGTCGAAAATAAAACGACGGTCACGTTTTTGATAATCAAGAGAGAAAAATAAATAGTTGTTAACGGGTACCAGGCCATTGATTCGCCATACATATCCCGGGTTTATCCGCTTATATTCACGCAATTCGTTTCTGGAACTGAATTCTTTTGTGAAAAAAGTTTTGGGAACTGTATTTTCAAATGGGAGCACAAAGTTATAAAGGATTGTTGCGCTGTCGGGAGTTAACTGGTAAATGGAATAATTGTAAGGCCGGGAAAAGAGCAAAGTACCTGGCTGGCCTGTATTGTAAAACTCAATGTTTCCGGGATCAGATAAATAAGATGAGTTCCGTTTTGCATAAGGAAAATAGGCTCTTAGTGTTTTACTGCCATTCGATATTTTTAATTCAAAGTCCACTGAATCTTTTGCATTCTTATCTTCAAGCACAACACTGTAAGCCCATTGATCAGGAGCCAGGTAATGGGGGTTGGTCATTGAAATAGCAAATCCTTTGATTTCTGTAATTTGCTCACTCTGGATATCGGCAAGACCGTAAAGAACCGATCTTCCAAATTTCATACTGTTTTTTGAAAAAGGATTACGTACCAATTCATCCCTCTCCTGCTCAGTTGGGCGGAAGTTTTTTATTTATCTGTAAAAGATAGAGTGCATTCTCCTTTTCCATCAACTGCATGGAAGCAACTGTATATTTATCGTCCTTATATTTTTTATAAACTTACCTGATCTGTCGAAAAAATACAAACCCTGTGTATCGTAGTCAAAAATGATAAAATACTGATCTGTTACCACCAGCCTGCTTATCTGTCCAAACAGGCTTTGCCGGGTAGTTTCCAGGGGTATATAACTGATGCTTTCGAAAACTCTTGATGCAGGAGCACCGATTGTTGAATTTGGATCGAAATAAAGGGTTTGAGCGGATTGTCCGGCTGCCAGGCTGGCCATCAATAAAAATAAGGCAGCGAATATATTTCTCATAGATCAGTTTGACGATTTGTTTAAAGATTCCCTGCAAGATAATTTCTGAAATTTGAGGCAATGCTGTGTCAATGGATGAACGGTTGCCCGACGGTTTGACCAGTATTGAAAATTACGGCCTGTGAAAAGATGAACGAATGAATATTTACATCTTATAAAACAAGCAGGAACACAGATTTCCCCCATAAAAAGCATTTCAGTTACCTTTGCCCCTCATCCTGTTGCAAAACAGCAAATACAAACAATATGGCAAAAAGCAGCTTCGGCAATTTCGCTAGTCAGAAAACCAACGCACAAAAGAAAGAAGAGTTCCGCCAGGAAAAGAAAAAAGCAAGAGTAGAGAAGAACGAATACTTTGCAAAAAAGAAAGCAGAAGAGAAAAGTTTCCGTCCACAGGAAACAAGAACCAAAACCGTGTCTTCAAAATCAGGAGCACAAACCCCTGCACTACCGATCACCTTTAAACGTGAAAATACAACAGGTGAAATGCCGCTCAACAAATACCTGGCACATTGCGATGTATGCAGTCGAAGAGAAGCAGCTGAAGTGATCAAAAAAGGAACTGTACTTGTAAACGGTAAAGTAGTTACTGAACCCGGACATAAAGTAACTGATAAAGACGAAGTGAAAGTAAACGGTAAAAAAATTACGATCCAGAAAGAGTTGGTATATATCCTGCTCAATAAACCAAAAGATTATATTACTACGTCAGAAGATCCGCAGGGAAGAAGAACAATCATGGATCTGATGAAAGGAGTTTCTACTCAACGCATCTACCCTGTTGGACGATTGGACCGGAATACAACGGGTGTGTTATTATTAACCAATGATGGTGAACTCACACAAAAATTATCACATCCAAGTTACCAGGTTAAGAAAGTGTATGAAGTAACACTGGATAAACCATTAGAGAAAAAAGATTTTGAAAAACTGCTGAATGGTTTAACACTGGAAGATGGATTTATTGCACCGGATGCAGTTGGATACCCCGATCCGAAAAATAAAAAAGTAATCGGCATTGAAATTCACAGCGGACGTAACCGCATCGTTCGCCGTATGTTTGAAGCATTGGGATATGATGTGAAAGGGCTGGATCGTGTATTATTTGCCAATCTCACCAAGAAGAATGTTGACCGCAGCAAATGGCGTTACCTTAACGAAAAGGAAGTGCGTTTGCTGAAATTCTTAAATAAATCCTTCGTCAAAAAGAAAGAAGAAGAAAAAGGAAAGAACAGAGATGAAGAATAAAATTGACATCATTGCTGAAACCGATCATTGGATCGCTCTCAATAAAGCTTCGGGTTTATTATCCATTCCAGACAGGATGCAAAGTGAACCATCACTGAAAGATCTGCTGAATGAAAAATATGATAAAGTATGGATCGTTCACCGCCTTGATAAATTCACCAGCGGTTTGATCCTTTTTGCAAAAGACGAAGCAACACATAAACTTTTATCGCAGCAGTTTGAAGAAAGAAAGGTGGAGAAATTTTATCTCGGTCTTGTGCATGGAATTCTATCGAACAAAGAAGGAAGTGTTGATGGACCTATCATGGAGCATTCAGTAAAAAAATCAACCTACATCATTCATCAGAAAGGGAAACCTTCGATGACTGATTATAAAGTGCTGGAAGAACACGGACAGTTTTCATGGATGCAGTTCCAGATTCATACAGGACGTACACCAGATCCGTGTACACATGAAACATATCGGTCATCCGATTGTATGTGATGATGTGTATGGAACCGCAGCTCCCATTCTTCTATCATCCATGAAAAGGAAAAAATTCAAGCTGTCAAAAGCTGATGAAGAAGAGCGTCCATTACTGAGCCGACTGGCTTTGCATGCATGGAAACTTACTTTCACAGATGCAGAAGGAAAAAAAGTTGAATTGGAAGCTCCGCTATCAAAAGACCTTCGTGCTTTACTTCAGCAATTCGAAAAATGGGTTAAATAAAAAAGAGCCCCGCAAATGCGGAGCTCTTATCATACAATATCATAATCGAAGGAAAAACTTACAAGTTTGGCTGCGGTGTGTAACGCAAATAAGGTTTTACAATCTTTACTCCTTTAGGGAATTTTTCAATGGCTGCCTCAGTCGTTACAGCAGGAACTACAATTACATCTTCACCTTCTTTCCAATCAGCCGGTGTGGCAACACTGTAGTTAGCAGTTAACTGCAATGAATCAATCACACGTAATACTTCATGAAAATTTCTTCCTGTTGAAGCAGGGTAAGTAATAAACAGTTTTACTTTCTTATCGGGCCCAATGATGAACAGTGAACGAACTGTAAATGTTTCAGACGCATTGGGATGAATCATATCATAAAGGTTAGCAACGGTCCTGTCTTCATCAGCTATTATAGGGAAATCAACCGTTGTAAGCTGTGTTTCGTTAATATCGCTGATCCAGCTATTGTGTTTGTCCAATCCGTCAACACTGAGTGCTAAAACTTTTACATTACGTTTTTCAAACTCAAGTTTTAATAAAGCTGTTTTACCAAGTTCAGTAGTACAAACGGGTGTAAAATCAGCAGGGTGAGAAAATAAAACTCCCCAAGCATTGCCTAGATATTCATGAAAATCAATTGTACCCGCTGTTGTTTTTGCCTGGAAATTCGGAGCAATGTCTCCTAAACGTAAACTCATAATGTTGAATTAAAAGATGAACAATAATTGGATGACAAATATATGTATTTCCTACTAAACAGATAGACTTTTAAACACAAAGATTTTTTCTCTCTATAAACAAACGTTAGGAAACTTCTGAAATGCCATCATCGCCCTTTTCTTTTCGTTTTGCATTACGCCCTTTTGTGAGTAGGGCTTTTCCAAAACGATCTTTTACTTCATCAATGGCTTTATACAAATC
Source organism: Chitinophagaceae bacterium (assembly GCA_016713085.1). Classification (NCBI taxonomy): domain Bacteria; kingdom Pseudomonadati; phylum Bacteroidota; class Chitinophagia; order Chitinophagales; family Chitinophagaceae; species Chitinophagaceae bacterium. The sequence goes on from JADJPV010000001.1 coordinate 837,952, forward strand.
ATTTTTCTTCTGTACATCCTGGAAGAGATTTGTTTGGGATGCTTCATCGGTTAACTCACTCAGCTTAACACCGAGCAAACGAACGGGCTGACCTTTGCGGTACAGCTGATGAAAAAGTTCCTTGGCATTATAAATCAGTTCATCATCATAAAATGTATAGGGAATAGATGCCTGGCGTTGCTGCGTTTCAAAATCGGGGTAGCGGATCTTTACTGAAATACATCCGGCCATTTTATTATCCTGCCTGAGTTCATGTGCAATTTTTTCCGTCAGCCTTACAATTTCTGTTTCAAGAAAAGCAATATCATTCCTGTTTTCATGAAAGGTATTTTCGCTGGAAATAGATTTGGACTCATGATAAGAATGCACTTCACCAAAGCTGATACCATGCGCCCTTCGCCACAGATCCCTTCCATGTTTTCCCAATTGCTGTTCAAGCATTGCAGGGTTTGCATTCTGCAATTCACCAATTGTTTCAATTCCAATATCAAGCAACGAATGAAAAGCATGCTCACCCACTCCGGGAATTTTATTAACCCGTAAAGGAGCAAGAAATTCCTTTTCGCCGCCAAAAGGAACGAAAATATAATTGTTGGGTTTTGCAAGATCAGTTGCAATTTTTGCCACCAGCTTGTTACTTGCCATGGCAAAAGAAATTGGCAATTGAGTTTGATCAATGATCTCTTTCCGCAGATCAATCGTCCATTGCAATGGATCAAAGAAGCGATCCATGCCTGTCAGGTCAATATAAAATTCATCGATGGATGCTTTCTCAAACAGTGGTGCTTTGGCTGCCACAATATCTGTTACCCATCTTGAATAGCGGCTGTAATCGCCCCTGGTCCCCTGCATCACAATAGCATCAGGGCATAGTTTCATTGCCTGTTTCATGGGCATACCACTGTGTACGCCAAACACTCTTGTTTCATAACTGCAGGTACTCACAACTCCCCGCTCTTTTGTTCCTCCAACAATCACAGGTTTACCTGCGAGTGAAGGATCATTCAAACGTTCCACCGATACAAAGAATGTATCAAGGTCAAAGTGTGCTATGATGCGTTGTTGTGACAGGAGAACAAAGTTATAGCTAAGAGAACAAAAGAGAGAAATGCGATTTCACGCAGAGGTACAGAGATCGCAGGGTGAACTATCTGAGAATTTGTTATCTTGAAATATAATTTACCATATGAATCTCGACTGGCTCAAAAGCGGCATAGCACCTTTAGATAACCTCATCTCCTTTCTGCACAAGCAATCAAAAACAAATGATGTGCTGAAGAAGCAGGTGCTGATGGAACTGCGGAACAATCTCAACATCTTCAAGAATGCTTACATGAATGAAGTATCGCCTGACACAGTGATTGATCTGCTGAGCAATGATGCCATCCAGGATGGAGTTAAAAATAATTTCACTTTCAAAAAATTAAAAGCAGGAGGTATTGAACCCTATCATGTCTTTGATGACCGCAATAAAAAATACATCGGCTGGACAGCTGAAAAACTCATTGATAAGATTGATGAAAAAATTGTGGAGCTGAAACTCCTGAAAAAGATGAACAAGGGTTCGGTTGAAAAACTGAAGAACAATGTACCACTCATGATCAGCAATTTATATTACAGGATGAAGCTTCTGGCAGATTTCATTAAAAGCGATTTTAAATAATTTTTTATACATCCTAAACCAAATTGTTTCAATACCCCCTGCCATGTTAAAAAAAATTCTCATTACCATCCTTGTTATTCTTTCAATTGCTTCCATCATTTTTTTTGGCTTTGTACCGGGCTATATTGATAAATCGAAAAACACGGTAGCATTGAAAGTCGTTAATCCTGAAAAACAGAACTGGTACGATTCTATTCCTTTTATTGCCGATCTGCATTGCGATGAATTACTGTGGGATAGAAATCTTTTGAAAGAGCACAGCTACGGCCATGTAGATCTTCCACGTATGTTAAAAGCAAATATGGCAATGCAGGTGTTTACTATTGTAATATGCATCTGCTGCAAAATCAAACGGACAGTTTCGTGTTATTACCAGCAAAGCAACTTTGCAGCAATTCATCACCGACAGAAAAACAAACCGCAACATCAGTTCCGGCATGCTGGGTATTGAAGGAGCTCATTGTTTGAATAAGGATATCAATAATCTATATAAAGTATATGCTGCCGGTGTTCGCTATATCGGTCTTGCACATTTTTTCGATAACGAATGGGCAGGCTCGGCACATGGTATGAAAAAATGGGGACTTACAGCAGCAGGTAAAACACTTGTTCAAAAAATGGATAGCCTGCATATTGTTATTGACCTTGCACATGCATCACCCAAAACAATTGATGATGTACTGGCTTTTACCAACAGCCCTGTAATAGTTTCGCATACAGGTGTGCGGGGAGTTTGCAAAAACACGAGAAATTTATCAGATGCACATTTGGTAGCTATTGGCAAACGAAACGGCTTGGTGGGAATTGGTTTTTGGGAAACAGCGGTATGCGGTTCTGATGCAACAGCTACAGCAAAAAGCATTCGCTATGTTGCTGATAAAATTGGTGTAGATAAAGTGGCACTGGGTTCAGATTTTGATGGAGCCATTGGTTCTCATTTCGATGTAACAGGTTTGCCACTGATTGTAAATGCCTTACTGAAAGAAGGCTTCAGCAGAACAGAAATTGAAATGATCATGGGAGGAAATGTGAGAGATTTCTTTTTGAGAAATTTACCAGCGAATTAAAATTACTTCTTTTCAGCAAAAATCTCAAACGCATTAGACACTGCCTGGTGAAAAATATTGGCATGCTTCTTCCCTTTTATAAAATCAAAACTGGCAATGATATTTTTTCTGCCCCCATTATTGATCAGTTCAAATAAATGTTTTGCATCCTCTTCCATTACTTTGCCTTCTTCACCAACTGCAATGTAAATTCTCGTTTGTTCTTTATAGTTTTCATTCAGCAATGCAGGATTCACCTTCAGCAGCGATTCAACATCCCACCATAAACTCGGGCTTACAATTACATAGCTGTTAAACAGATTTGGTTGCTTGAATAAAATTTCTGTTGCCAGTAACCCACCCAGCGATTGCCCGATCAGCATTTTTGAAGCAGTTGTTTTGTACTTCTTCTCAACAAACGGCTGCAGTTCTTTTTCAATGAAGCTGATAAATTTTGCAGAGGACCCTGTTGTAGGGAAATCTGCTTTGTCCTTGCTGATTGTTGTTGGGAATGTAAAATCTCTTCTTCGGTCAACATTGGCAATGCCAACAACAATCGACTTGGGCAAAATATTCACCCATGAAAATGTTGCAAACTGAACCAGTCCAACAACATGAATAAAATCTTCATCAGCCGATCCATCAAGCAAATAAATTACGGGGTAAGAAGAATCAGCATGAAAACCTTCAGGCAAATAAATATTCAGTGTTCTTGTTTCCTTCAGTTCATTTGAATACAATTGTTTGATAACACCCAGCGGAAAAACTTCGTCGGCAGGAAGCTTTGAATCAGGCTTTGTTTGTGCAACTGCTGTAGTTGAGAAAAATAAGAAGAGAAAATAAAAAAGAAAACTCCGATACTGCATAAATGGAAGACTTAAGATTAATAAAACCTGAAACAACATGTGTCAGACGCTCTTCGGGACGTCAGACACTCAGCCCAAATAAACATCCAGTAATCCATCGGGCAATTCTACCACTACCTGTTTCTTTTTATGATTGATTGTTCGAATCGTTTCTTCATGCAGCGGTATCAATACTTCCTTGCCTTCAATTTCAAGTCTGCATAAAATCTGCAGCGGCTGTTCAATCACTTCCAGCACATTACCTAATTCCTTTTTACCATCAATCATTAAATAACCTATCAATGAAATGGGTGCTGCTTTCCCTGCGTGCTTGTGAAAATCTTCTTCACGCAGCCATACTTTCTTAGGTGAAATAGTTTTGGCAGCTTCCTTTGTTGTAATACCATCAACCGTTAAATATACTTCCGCATCGTTCTTAATCTTGGTTGCTTTGATGAAGTAAGGAAGAAATTTGTCTTTCCCTTCTTCTATGAACAACACTTCCAATCCTTTGAGTGAAGTCTTTTTTCCAAGATTGTGTTTGAGCACCACTTCCCCGTTTAATCCGAATGTGCCTACAATTTGTCCGATGCTGAAGTATTGTTCCATTTTGCAAATATAAAGACCAATGCCCCTAAATCCCCTAAAGGGGACTTGCCATTACACAGCCCTTACTTGTTTGAGGATAAAAAGAAATTCAAGTTCTCTGACATTTGATGAACAAAGTACAAATGCTGAAGTGGGAGAACAACCTGTTTGTAATGTGAGGATGTACCGTCCCTTCTCTACCGGAGAAGGGAAAGAAGGATGAGGCCGCCAAAAAAAATCCCCCGAATAATCGAGGGATCTTTTATCAAGAGTAATATTTAATTATTCTCCTTGAGCTGGCGCTTCACCTTCGGGTTTCCTTGGTGTTGGCGTGTAAGGCCGGCGTTGGTAGTTACCACCACTGCGACTTTGAAAACGGCTACGGCGTGCTTCATCTCTTTTCTTAGCTTCAGCAGCTTCGTGCTCAACATGCCATGCCTGGAATTTCTCCATAGCAGCAGCCTGATCGAACAAACCGAGAGTTACACCACGTAACAAATGTTTCAGGTACAATACACCTTTGGTAGAAAGGATTTTGCGAACTGTATCAGTTGGCTGTGCTCCTTTCGTTAACCATTCCAGTGCTTTCTGACGATCGATCTGGATCACAGCAGGCTCTGTAACAGGATTGTAAGTACCAATTTTCTGAATGAATTTTCCATCTCTTGGGGCTCTTGCGTCGGCCACTACGATGAAATAGAAGGGTCTCTTCTTAGACCCGTGTCTTTGCAGTCGGATTTTAACTGGCATCGTAAATTAAAATTTAAATGCGTGAATAATTAGGTTATCTTAAATAAGGACTGCAAAAATAATGGCTCAGCACCAAACTTCCAACGCAAAAAATATTAAATTTTATTTACGGCCCAAACCAGGCATCATACGGCCCCCCATGGGCATTTTATTCATCATTCCCATCATCTGCTTCATTTGCTCAAACTGTTTCATGAACGCATTCACTTCTGCAATATCCTTACCACAGCCCTTCGCAATGCGTTTGCGGCGGCTCTGATCAATTAAATCAGGATTACTTCTTTCCTGCGGAGTCATGGAGCCAATGATCGCTTCTACGCCTTTGAATGAATCATCGCTTATGTCCACATCTTTCATTGCCTTGCCCATTCCGGGTATCATGCCCATCAGATCTTTCAGGTTACCCATTTTTTTGATCTGCTCCAGTTGTTTCCTGAAATCTTCAAAATCAAACTGGTTCTTGCGGATCTTCTTTTCTAATTTCTTTGCTTCCTCTTCATCATACTGCGCCTGTGCCTTCTCCACCAATGATGTAATATCACCCATTCCGAGAATACGCTGGGCCATACGTTCTGGATAAAACACATCCAGTGTTTCCATTTTTTCACCACTGCTTACAAACTTAATGGGTTTGTTTACTGTGTATTTGATGGAAAGCGCCGCACCACCTCTTGTATCGCCATCTAATTTCGTTAACACAACACCGGTAAAATTCAGCCGGTCATTGAACGATTTAGCCGTATTGACTGCATCCTGCCCGGTCATGCTATCCACCACAAACAAAATCTCGTTCGGGTTCACGGCGGCTTTGATGTCGGCAACTTCCTTCATCAGCACTTCATCAATCGCTAAACGGCCGGCAGTATCGATGATAACTACATTTTTATTTTTTGCTTTAGCTTCTTTGATAGCATTCCGAACAATATCAACCGCATCTTTATTTTCCCTTTCGCTGTAAATATCTACACCAATCTGTCCTGCCAACACCGTCAACTGATCAATCGCCGCCGGGCGATAGATATCTGCTGCCACCAGCAAGGGTGACTTCCCTTTCTGTGTTTTGAGATAATTGGCCAGTTTACCACTGAAGGTTGTTTTACCACTACCCTGCAAACCAGCGATAAGAATCACTGCCGGTGCGCCTTTAATGTCGAGTTCACTTTCTGAACCGCCCATCAGTTCCGTGAGTTCATCCTGCACAATTTTCACCATCTGCTGACCGGGATTCACCGCCAGCAACACTTTAGCGCCCATAGCCTTGTCCTTTACCGTATCGGTAAACTCTTTGGCAATTTTATAGTTCACATCCGCATCAACCAATGCACGACGGATATCTTTAACCGTTGCTGCAATATTAAGTTCGGTAATGCGGCCTTCGCCCTTAATATTTTTAAACGCACTCTCTAAACGTTCTGATAAATTTTGAAACATATTCCACTTTATTTCGGGTTGCAAATGTAAGCAAAGATGCTGAAGGTTGTCGAGGTAGACTTTTACTCGATAACCCATATCCGATTACAGATAGGAATTCATTATTGCTTATAAAAAGGTTCAAAATGTGGTCAATATAACTTCATTTAAAGAAGATAAGATTTATACTTTTATGCTCGAATTATGACAAAACTATCAATAAGAATAAAATATTTCAGCTCAATACTTTACATACTCAGCTTGTTGGGCTGTAGTTTTCCTTCAAGAAATGCTAACAAAATTTATTCTGACGTATTTGGCAAAGCTGACGCAAAATGCTTACAGTTTATAAAATACAGGGATGCAAGAGCCCTTGATGATTGCTGTGTTTGGCTATACTTTAAAACCTGTCCTTCTGAGCTAGAAAGAATTCTGTCCTTTGGAGATTATGAGAAAACAATTGTTTATAAGAACATACTTCAAATTTCTTACCCAGATTCAACCAAAATTGATGAGTCAATGATATCAAGCGATCCTCCCAATTGGTGGAAACCTACACGTCTTGGTGATTCCTGTATAAAATTTGAATACAAAACCCCTGATAAAGATTTTATTCAGTTTATCTATGCCTCAATGGACAGCACGGTAGTTTATTATTATGATGCGAGTTATTAGTACTCAATAATTTCCCTTCTCAATATCACTTTGACCTCTGCGGCCAATCTTCTACCTTTGCCCCCTCAAAAAAGCTTCACCGCATGTTCAACAACAAGAAAGTAGTCGTGGTTTTGCCAGCTTACAACGCAGCAAAAACCTTAGAGGTCACCTACAATGAAATCCCTTTTGATATTGTGGATGAAGTGGTATTGGTTGATGATGCCAGTAAAGATGAAACCGTACAGAAAGCAAAAGAACTGGGCATTAAGCATATTGTAAGCCATGAAAAGAATAAAGGTTACGGCGGCAACCAGAAAAGCTGTTACAAAAAAGCACTGGAGCTGGGTGGTGATATTGTGATCATGCTTCACCCCGATTATCAATATACACCGCAGCTGATTCATGCAATGGTGAGTATTATCGGTAACAATGTTTACCCGGTAGTATTCGGCAGCCGTATTTTAGGGAACGGTGCATTGAAAGGTGGAATGCCGATTTATAAATATATTGCCAACCGTTTTTTAACTCTCTCTCAGAATTTATTACTCAATCAAAAATTGTCAGAGTACCATACAGGATACAGGGCGTTCAGCAAAGAAGTATTAGAAAGCATCAAATTTGAAGCCTGTAATGATGATTTTGTGTTTGACAATGAAATGGCTGCACAGATATTTTACAAAGGATTTGAAATTGGCGAAGTAACCTGTCCCACCAAATATTTTGAAGAAGCCAGCAGCATCAACTTCAGCCGAAGTATGAAATACGGATTGGGCTGTTTGCAGGTTTCCCTTGTGTACCGCCTCTGCAAATGGGGGTTGATGAAGAGTAAGCTCTATTAATGCTTTGCTTTTTCATTTTGTGTGATTACTTTAGAGCTGCAAAATGAAACAATGCCTTTCCATATTATTCCTTTCCCTCTTCTTCCTTTCTCAATATGGAAAGATGCTTGCCTATATGGAATGCCGTATTACAGCAGCCATCGAATCAAAAACAGATTGCGATTGCGGTAATACCCTTCAAACAGCAGATACAGATCAGAACTCTTCACAACCAATACATCAGCATCACCTGAAAAATTATACAGAAGAATTTTTCGATCATGAATGGCTGGTCAAGGAAGAAATGCCCGGCAGAAACAATCTTCTCTTCACAATACTATTCAAACAGGATCAATTGCCGGGCTATCTTCAGGGTATCCTTCAGCCCCCACGCTGTTAAGTAATTATTTACTCATTTGGTGTACACAATGGAATTTTTCATTGTGCATGCTTCGTTGTTCTGTATCACCATTTGACTCTTATCTACTGATAAGTGCATACTTATGCACGCCATTTTTTACTTCATAATTTATTGAAATGAAATCAATCTTCATATCCATACTGTTTGCAGTTGCCGCAAACTATTTAGCTGCCCAGCCGCTTAATCAAAAAACAAAAGACCGCAACGGAAACGAAATGCTAATTGGCTGTTGTACCAGGGAGGCATTATTAATGGACCCTTTTACAACATGGTTTGTTCCAAATTACAATAATTATAAAGTTGACACTGCAGTTGCTGACGAGATTAAAAAAATATCGGCAATAAACAGTTCCTGCTTTTTCTTGGCACATGGTGTGGCGACAGCAAAAGGAAGTGCCACGTCTTTTTAAACTATTTGATTACTGCAATGTAAAACCTGAACAGATTAAACTGGTGCTGGTAAGTAATCATGACAGTGCATATAAACAAAGTCCCACTCATGAAGAAAAGGGAATGAATATATTACGGGTACCTACTTTGATCGTTATTGAAAACAACAAAGAAATCAACCGCATTGTAGAAAGTCCCATTGAAAACCTGGAGAAGGATCTGCTGAAAATTTTATCGGGAAAACCATATCTGTCTAACTATGCAGATTTTCAAAGTATCCTCTACGGCAATCCATTTCCCAGCTTAAAAAATTCAATAACTCGGTAAGTAAATAAGAAGCCGCATCAAATGATGCGGCTTCTTTCAACTTATTTTCGTTTGTAAAACACGAACCCGTTTTTCTCATACAATACCTGCAGCACATCTCCGTGATCCTTCATCACCTGCTCTTTAAATGTGTTTTTACTGATGAAGTATGTGGGCTTATCAACCGCACCTGTAAGCAACCAGTTTTCATCTTTTGCTTCCTTCCTGTTACCGGGCTTTGCTTTTGTATAGAAATATTGTGCATAGCTTTTATAACCCAGTGTACGCACATACACATCCTTTCCTTCCAAGCTTTGGTAAAACTCTATTGCCGCATTTTGAGAATACTGTTCAATACGTGGCGCAAATAATGTGAGCAGTACCTGCATGGCAGCAATACAGGCAATTAATAAAGTAAAGAATGCACGCTGAAATTTCTTTTGCTGTATCCAGATAAACACAGCAATCATTGCAAGTAAAAATAATATGCCCGGTATCATCAGTGTATAATTCCAATCTACATCAGCCTGCATATTGGCCAGCGCAAATGGATCTTTCTGCAGCAATGGTTTCAGCCACTGAATGTTTTTCCCAATTAATGGCAATGCAATAAACAATACACTCCAGATCAAACCAAGAAACAGCAACCCGAACTTCTGCCAGTTTTTTATCTGGGCTGTACGGTTAACAATACCATATACTGTTGCTGCAGCTAAATATCCTATTGGCAAATATGTAAAGGATGAGTAGTGAACAATTTTCGTTTTCACAATCGTAAACACAACCATAATCACAATGAAAGATGCAATCATCAGTTTTCGGAAAATCTGCTGACGGGTATTTTCATGAATTTGATTCTTATAGCGGAAGATGAGCAATGATGCAGGGAAGCATCCAATTAACACAACTACAAAATGATACAGTAAGAAACCACCATGTCCTGCATCCTCCGTTTTTGCCAGGCGAAGCTGGTAAGTAATAAATTCATTTACAAACCACCAGCCGTGCTGTGCAATCTCTAATCCAAACCAGAGCATTGTTACTGCAATAACAGCAAGTCCCCACCACAAATAATGTTTCAATGCAGCCAATCCTTTACCACGGTTAAAGAAAAGAAACAACCCATAAGTAAGTAATACAACCATCATTGCAACCGGTCCCTTTGTTAAAATTCCCAAGCCGGTAAACAAAGCAGAAAGCAATAAAGGCTTCAGTATTTTTTTTCGCTCTTCTTTTGCAGCTAAAAAACTTCCAAGGAAATAAATGCCGAGGAAAATAAACAGATTAAACCAGGGATCAATAATGCCGCTTTTGAAATACATATGCGGCAGAAAGGTTCCCGCATAAATCAGCACCCACCAGAAAGCGAACTGTTCATTGTGCAATCTTCTGCCGAGGGAAAACAAAACCAGTAAGGTAAGAATACCACAAACAGCGTTAGGTAAACGGGCAGCAAATTCATTTACTCCAAACACTTTCATACTTACCACCTGCATCCAGAAAAATAAAGGTGGCTTTTCCCAGAAAGGTTCGTAGTTAATCTGCACCTGCATGTAATTATCAGTAGAAATCATTTCTCTTGCACTCTCGGCAAAATTGATTTCATCCCAGTCAAAGAGATGTACTTTTCCCAATGAATGAAAAAATAAAATAGATGCTGCTGCAAGAATAACTAAATAAGATACGAGCCTGTTCATGTTGGTAACGAAGGTAAAAGAAACGCAAAAGTATAAACTGATTGCTCATGAAAATAAAAAACCGGAAGTAAATATCTTACTTCCGGTTATTCTACAACTATGAACATCAGCCCAGATAACCTTTTAAAAGTTTACAGCGACTGCTCGTTTTTAACTTACTGATGGCCTTATCCTTGATTTGCCTTACACGCTCTCTCGTAAGATTGAAACGCTCCCCAATATCTTCCAGGCTCAGCGGATGATCGACCCCGATTCCAAAAAAGAAACGGATTACCTCCTGCTGGCGTTCAGTTAATGTTTTAAGTGAACGGGATATTTCTGTTTGTAATGATTGATTGTGGTCGAGTTCGCCATCTGTTGCTTCTGCATTGGGGTTTTCCAATACATCCATTAATGTATTCTCTTCGCCATCAGACAATGGTGAATCCATGCTCACATGCCTGGCCGATACACCTAAAGTAGAAGAAACCTCTTCAATTTCAATTTCAAGTAAAGTGGCTAACTCTTCTGCGGATGGTTCCCTTTCATACTCCTGTTCTAACTGAGAAAAAGCTTTGTTGATACGGTTTGTAAGCCCAACTTTATTAAGCGGCAAACGTACAATTCTTGATTGTTCTGCCAATGCCTGCAGTATGCTCTGGCGAATCCACCAAACAGCATAAGAAATAAATTTAAAGCCCCTTGTTTCATCAAAACGCTGGGCAGCTTTAATCAATCCTAAATTTCCTTCATTAATTAAATCGGGTAATGACAGACCTTGATTCTGGTATTGTTTTGCAACTGAAACTACAAAGCGAAGATTTGCTTTGGTTAAACGGTCGAGAGCCCGTTGGTCTCCCTGTTTAATCCTTATAGCCAGTTGTACTTCTTCTTCCGGCGTGATTAGTTCTACCTTCCCTATCTCCTGAAGGTATTTTTCAAGACTTTGCGATTCACGGTTCGTGATCGATTTTGTGATTTTGAGTTGGCGCATGCTCATAAGCTTTGGTTTAAGGTTATTGTAGTGGTTTCATGGTTCGGAAAGCAAAAACACACGGGCAGTAATCAATCACAAACAAAAAACATTACTATTACCTGCGTATTAAGGCTTTTTATAAACAATTGAATTTAACATTTATTGCCAGATCCGCCAAAAAAAAGCCCCATCTGGCTTGATTTTACTACTAAAAGAGTATTGTCTGTTTAACAAAAAGAAAGACTATCTTAAACAAGAATAAAATATTAAAAATTTTGATTCCTCCATTATTTTTATATTATTGCATCTAATCAGAAGGTGAACCAGCAAAACAAATGAGTAAAAAAGTTTTATACACGTTAGAGTTTCCCGTTAAATGCTCGCCAGGAATTTTATTTGAATTTTTATCAAGCCCCTCAGGATTACAGGAATGGTTTGCAGATAAAGTTGATGAAAGAGATGGAATTTATTCTTTTAACTGGGAAGGATCAGAAGACAAAGCAGAGTTAATGGAAAGTGAGGAAAATAAATTTATCCGTTACCGTTGGGTACACTCTCCAAAGGATGAATACTTTGAATTCCGGATTGAAAAAACAGAAATTTCCAACCAGACAATTCTGTTGATCAAAGATTTTGCCGATAAAAAAGAAATTAAAGATCAAAGCCGTTTATGGGAATACCAGATCAAAGATCTGTTTCATCGTATTGGCAGTAATTAATCTGCCAGTATCTGCATGTATTGATCAAATACTTTCTTCAGAAAATCTTCCGCACTATCCCAGTCATTCAAATCAAGTTTGTAAGCAAGCTTCAGTACTTTTTGTTCCTGAGTGCAGCAGCATCTGTTAACTGCACAGGGTTCATATTTGTATGTTCAAAATGATGTATCCATTCCTCATCGGTATAATTAATCCATGCATTGCTTAATTCGCCGTTACTGATTGCAGCAGCAATTACCTGTTCAAACTGTTCTTTGTATTTTCCTTTGAGATGCAGTGTAATGCTGAAAAAATTTCCCCACCAGAAAAAGTACGGATGGCAAAAACATCCTCTTTGCTGAAACAACGGGGATAATCGAGCATAACATAAGGAAGACCTTCATAATTTTCTCCCTTTGAAATTTTTGGAGGTATTTCATTTATGGCTGAAGGCAATTGCTGCAGAACCGTATTGGATTGCCATGTTTCACTTAACTCACCAAATAATACAAAGAGCTTCTGAATGATATTGTTCTTTGTTAAAATCCAACTGGCATCTGTTACCAGTTGCTTCTCAAAAGCTGAAAGACTTACATTTGCTGAACCCGTCATAAAAAAGAAACAGTGATTAAAAAGTTAGACAAACTTATTATAAAAGCATTTATCGGACCGTTTCTGGCTACCTTCCTTATTGCACTGTTTATCCTCGTTTTACAGTTTTTCTGGCTTTATATTGATGATTTTGTAGGAAAGGGCATTGATCTGTTTACTTTAGTTCAGTTTATTGCCTATGTAAGTACAACACTTGTTCCTCTTTCTTTACCATTAGCCATCCTGCTTTCATCTATCATGACTTTTGGTAATCTTGGCGAAACCTTTGAACTGGTTGCAATTAAAAGTGCAGGCATCCCCTTAATACGGTTTATGCGGCCAGTGTTTATTTTATCAGGGTTGCTCGGAATTGTAGCTTTTGCATTTGCCAATTATGTTATACCTGTTGCAGAATTAAAAATGCGCACTCTGTTGTATGATATTCGTGTTGCCAAACCTGCTTTCGATATTAAGGAAGGCATCTTCTATAAAAAGCTCGATGGCTATACCATTAAGATTGGCCACAAAGAACAGGACTCGATTATACATAACGTTGTTATTTATGAAAGCAGTTATACCCTTCAGGATAATATCATCCTGGCTGATAAAGGAACCATGACTATTTCACCCGATCAGCGGTTTTTATATTTCAACCTTGAGAATGGATGGCGTTACCAGGAAAAAGGAAATGCCGGCACCATTGAAACAGATTATTACCGCCTTGGTTTTAAAGAATATAAAAAAGTATTTGACCTCAGTTCGTTTAAATTAACCAAGACTGCTGACTCAACCTTTAAGAGTTATTACAAAATGCTCAGTCTTAGCCAGCTTTCGACTGTTGTTGACTCTCTGAAAAAGTTAACAGTCAATTCCGGCATAAAAGCAAAGCGTGATATTGAACCTCTTTTTCCATTGCAGGCTATACCCGACAGCATCTGGAAAAAAGCAAAGCCATTGGCAAAAAAGATAAAAAAAGCTGACGCACTGATTCCCGACAGCCTGAAAAAAACGGTGTACAATTCTTTAGAAATGAAAGTTGCAGGAATCAAAAACCAGGTTGATTACTTATACTATGACTATAATGAACAGAAAAAACAATTGCGGTTGCATGAAGTGGAACGTCATAGAAAGTTCACTTTATCTTTTGCCTGTATTGTTTTGTTTTTGATTGGCGCACCGCTTGGCTCTATTATCCGTAAAGGCGGTCTTGGTTTGCCGCTGGTAATTTCTGTATTCTTTTTTATTGCCTTTCATGTAACCAATACAAGTGGTGAAAAGCTGGTAAAGGAAGATGTGCTGATGCCATTTTCCGGCATGTGGCTATCTACCATGATCCTGATTCCCTTCGGAATTTTCCTCACATGGAAAGCCATGCAGGATTCAAATCTTTTTAACTCAGAATTTTATTACAGGTTCTTACGAAAACTGAAGCTAAGCCGCTTTTTAAAAGAAAAGGTAAAATAGATTTTCAGGAATTGGTCGTAACTTTTCAAATTAAATTTACCAATATGTCAAAACATATTTCACGCCGCAACTTTATCAGTCAATCTGCAAAAACAACAGCAGCATTATCTGTTGCAGGCATCATCAGCAATGATCTGCTTGCCGGTTGTTCACCAGCAAAAACACTTGGTGGTTTTGGAAGTAAAACAGGTTTTGATCAAACTCCTTTGCCCTATGCTTATTCTGCACTGGAACCGGTAATTGATGCGTTGACAATGGAAATTCATTACAGCAAACACGCAGCTGCGTATGCAACCAATGTAAAAGACGCTGCAAAAGCTGAGAATATTGACATGACCAAACCATTGGAGGATGTATTTGGAAAAATTTCAAAATATTCTGCCAAGCTGCGTAATAATGGCGGCGGACATTATAATCATGAACTGTTCTGGAGATGCATGAAAAAAGATGGTGGTGGACAGCCTTCCGGAAAACTCACCGGGCTCATCAATCAATCATTCAACAGTTTTGATGCTTTTAAAACACAATTTGCGGATGCAGGAAAAAACCGTTTTGGCAGCGGATGGGCATGGCTGTATGCAGATAAAGACAAACAACTCCGCATTGGTTCAACACCTAACCAGGATAATCCGTTAATGGATATCAGCGATATTAAAGGAACACCCCTTCTTGGCCTCGATGTTTGGGAACATGCTTACTATCTCAAATATCAAAACAAAAGAGCCGATTACATCAATGCATGGTGGAATGTGGTGAACTGGGACTTTGTTCAGCAACGTTACGAAGCAATTTAACTTTTTTACACATCGTAGTTTTTCCCGCTTTCGGGTATTGCAATTGGTTGCCTGAAACTTTATCTTCATAGCAGAACCAACTGCCATGAAGAGTATTTACTTCGTTATTTTTTTGTTTGCCGGTACAATCATCATGACCGGTATTATGCGCTGGCATGGAAATTCACTCACAAAAACAGCAGGCACTAAAGCAGGTATTGTTGCACTTGAATTTGCAAAAACCAAACAACGGGCCAATGAAATTGCAACCACCTGGAGCAATGCAGGTTTACAGCAGCATGCAATCAACAATACTTATATCGATTTTATTTTCATCTTTTTTTACAGTTTGTTTTTATTCAGTGCTAACTGGTTATTCTCTATCAAACAAAACCCAGTTCTGAAAAAAAATACACAATTGATTGCATTGTTCGGATTAACAGCCGGGTTGCTCGATATTATTGAAAATTTCTTCCTGTTGAAAATGCTTCACCTAAGCATCAGCAACAGCGAAGCATTTATTACCTGGTGGCTGGCAGCTATAAAATTTACACTGGTTGCTATTGCCCTCCTCAGCATATTCATCCATTTAATTCTTCTTCCTTTTCGTAAACCAAAACCTTCATCAATATGAGCACCATTACCATTGCAACCTTCAACTGTGAAAATCTTTTTCGCCGTTTTAAATTCAACGAATCACTTTCAGAAACAAAAATTGACAACTCAATTAAAGATAGTTTTATTATGGATAAAGCCATTTTACAAACCATTACACAAACCGAACGGAAATTAACAGCTGATGCTATCAGAGCAACGAAAGCTGATATTGTGTGTTTGCAGGAAGTGGAAAACATGGACACACTGAAGAATTTTTGTCGACGCATATGTCTTCAGCAGGTTATAAATACCGGATGCTGATTGATGCAAAAGATCCACGTTTTATTGATGTGGCACTCATCAGCAAAATACCATTCGGCAATGTAAAAACACACCAGTTCAGTGAAACTGGAAAAGTGTTTTCAAGAGATTGCCTTGAAGTGGAATTTGATATTGACGGAAAATCATTGACTCTTTTTGTGAATCACTTTAAATCCATGTTCGACAGAAGTAATAAAACACCTGCACAGAAAAGAGCACTTACTGCGCCTAAACGAATTGCACAATGCAAAGCAGTATTGGATATTATCAAAGAAAAATATAAATACACACCGCAAAAAAACAACTGGGTTATTGCAGGCGATCTCAATGATTATCCCGATGATACAACCAGTTTAAAACCCCTGCTCGAAAGTGCATGGATGGAAAATGTTGTGCAGACAAGAATAACAGACCCTGCTGAACAGTGGACACATTTCTGGGACACAACTACTGTTCCGATTGATGAACGTTATAAACAGATCGACTATCTTTTTCTGTCGAAAAGTTTAGCTGATGCAAATCCAACAGCCAACCCTGTGATTGTCAGAAAAGGGATTATTACCAAAGCAACCAAATATACCGGGCCACGCTTTACAGGTGTAACTGATAAACAGGGAGCTTCCGATCATTGCCCTGTTGCTATTACAATCAAAATCTGATTCATCCTTTCAAAACCTTCTCATCATGCAACGTTTCAAAAAATGGTTCAAACATAACTTCGGTCATATTACTGAACGGTTTAAAGATTTCGGAATAGTAGTGCGACCCTTGTGGGTAATTCTGTTGTTCCAGGTATTGGTTGCATTTGCATTTGTTGGTGCACCACAAGGGCAGGACATGCTGCTCACTTATATTATCGACTTTAAACAGGAATGGAGAAGTCTTGGATGGTTCTGGGTAGCACTGCTTTGCTTAAGTGCAGCATCAGAATTTGGAAGCAGGCTGATCATTTATTTTTCTGATCTCACCACATATGAACTGGAAGTAAGAAGGGTACGTTTCAGAAAACTGTTTCAGAAACATCTTTCCAAAGTATTCCTGTTTGCCCCCGTATTTTTTGTTACCTGCGGATTTATCATTGCTTACAGAAGATTGTCTAAAGGCGATTCGATTGATGCATTTGAATACAAAGACCCGATGCTGTCTTTTATTATTATTCTCCTTTTTCTTGCAGTACTGGTATACCTGTTATACCTTATCTATTTTGGCAAGCTGAAAAAAACACTGTACCAGTTATCATTCAACCGTCTGCAGAAGTATGTATTTACAAAACTGTACAGTATTACGAAAGAAAGATGGATTACCAGAGTGCAGGAAATTGATGGAGTAAAAAAACAGGTACTGGTAAAAGTTGGCGGCATTGATTTTATAAAACCGTTAATGAAACGTTTTTACATTGTCTTTTTAGCGCCGGCAGCTTTCTTTATTCTGTTCTTTAGTTTTTTGCCCGTTAAAGGATATGATCTTGTGGGGGCTTCCGGTTTAATCTGTATGTCTTTCGCCTGCTGGATCATTGTGTACTGTTCACTTAACATACTGGATAAAGTTCAGCCATTGCGTTTTAAAATGCCCTACCGTCTTTCATTGATAGTGATTGTATTACTTGTTTCCTGGTTCAACAACGATCACCCGGCAAGAGTTGCTGCAGTGAAACAGCGAAGACCGATGAACGCAAACTGATTCATGAATACTTTGATGAATGGGTGGAAGCAAGGCAGCTTGATACAACAAAGAACTTCCCGGTTATTTTTATTGGAGCAGAGGGCGGCGCCTTACGAACAGGTTGCTTTACTTCTATGATGCTGGCAAGATTGCAGGACTCCCTTCCCAATTTTAAAAACTATGTGTTCTGTTACAGTGGTGTGAGTGGCGGCTCTCTTGGTGTAAACTTTTTTAATGCATTAACACAGGCGCCATCTCTTCCTGCCAATTATCAAACAGTAACAAGGAATTTTTATAACAAAGATTTCTTATCAGCCACAACAGGTAAACTTATTTTTGCAGAAATACTGAACTGCTTTATTCCAAGGCTTGTACCCATGTTCGACCGGGCACAGGCACTGGAGCGTACATGGGAAAACAGTTTTGAAGAATCAACGGGTTTGAAAGACGAAGCAAATTTATTTGCCACAAACTTTTCAACTCATGCCGGTAACCCGCAGCAGAAAACAAATTCGGTTGTGCTGATCAATATTACCGAAGTGGAATCAGGATCAAGAACCATCTGGAGCAATGTACAGATCGATCCGGTAAATTTTAAAAAGGTCATTGATCTCCAAAAAAAATCGCTGGTACAACTTCCTTACAGTACCGCTATCAGTTTAAGCGCAAGGTTTCCACTGGTATCACCTGCCGGGGCAATTGAATGGAAAAAAGATAAACGTCTGCATTATGTTGATGGAGGTTATTACGAAAACAAAGGTGCATTGGGAATTGCTGAAGCACTGGAAGCCATTAAAAAATATTCAAAGTATAAAAACAAAGCAGAGTTTTTTGTGCTTCAGTTTCATTTCAGTGAAGAAAGCGAAGGTGAATACAGTGGTATTCAATTTCTAAATGATCCCCGTGAAATACTGGGTGCTATCACTAACGTAAGAAGCGGCCATACCAATTATAGTTATGAAGAACTGTTCAGAATCTGCAAAGAATACAATGGCGTATTGATTCCATTACATCTGCCACTCGATGGACATAAGGTTCCCATGAACTGGGTATTATCAAGTGCTGCTTTAACAAGACTGGAAGATGTGTGTGATGGTATGCTGCGGAAAGAAATGAACCTGCAGCCTTTACTCAACCGTTTACATGAGCTCCCTAAATAGGCACAGCCCCTGCAGAAAACATCTTCACAAAACTGAGCAAGCGGGAAGTAGAATCTGCAGAGGCTGTTATGGTTGCAAATGTAAACGGGAAATCTTGTTCCGTGTTGCATTACAGGCAATCTTTTTTTCTTCTTCACAATTCGTTAACCCGCTATTTCAGAACCTACGACGGTTGTCATATTTCCAGATGAGGAGAAACAGGCTTTTCAATTGAACTGAATTTTTTAGGCAGCTTCCTGTAAATAAAACAGTTGCCAACTTTTTGTAAAGTTGGCAACCCTTAGCAACATTGTTTGCCCGAATATCCTACATTCGTCTTCCAATCTTAATTATCAACTTTCAAATACTATTGTTATGCAAGCCTGGAAAGAATATCAGGAAAAAAACAAAGACCGTTTCCTGAACGAATTGCTCGATTTATTACGCATCCCATCCATCAGTGCTAAAATTGAAAACAAGGCCGACATGGTTACCTGTGCCGAAGCCGTTAAAGCAAGATTGCTGGAAGCTGGTGCTGATAAAGTGGTGATTTATGAAACAGCCGGACATCCTGTTGTATATGGTGAAAAATTTGTGGATGCTTCCAAACCTACTGTACTGGTGTATGGTCATTATGATGTGCAGCCGGTTGATCCGTTAAACTTATGGAACAGTCCGCCGTTTGAACCAACCATTAAAGACGGAAAAATATTTGCCCGTGGTTCTGCTGATGATAAAGGACAGTTTTACATGCATGTAAAAGCACTGGAAACAATGGTGCAAACCAATTCCCTCACCACCAATATGAAATTTATTATTGAAGGTGAAGAAGAAGTGGGAAGTCCCAATCTGTCAACCTTTGTAAAAGCCAATAAAGAATTACTGAAAGCCGATGTGATCCTCATCAGCGATACGTCCATGATCAGCATGGAAAACCCTTCCATTGATATTGGTGTACGTGGACTTAGTTATATTGAAGTGGAAGTAACCGGACCGAACCGTGATCTGCACAGCGGTGTGTATGGTGGTGCTGTTGCAAACCCTATCACCATTTTAGCAAAGATGATTGCCAGTTGTCATGATGAAAACAATCATATCACTATTCCAGGTTTTTATAATGACGTAGTGGAAGCAACTCCTGAAGAGCGTAAGCTGATGGCTTCTGCTCCTTATGATGAAAAAGAATTCAAAGCTGATTTAGGTGTAACAGAACTCTGGGGCGAAAAAGGATTTACCAGTAATGAACGTACCGGTATCCGTCCAACGCTTGAACTGAATGGTATCTGGGGTGGTTATACCGGTGAAGGTGCAAAGACAGTTCTTCCGTCAAAAGCAACTGCAAAAATTTCTGCCAGGTTAGTGCCCAATCAATCATCAACAGTGATCACAGAAAAACTCATCAGCTATTTTCAAAGCATTGCACCGGCTGGTGTAACGGTGAAAGCAAGTGAGCATCATGGTGGTGAACCATACATGACTCCTGTTAACAGCAAAGCCTACAAAGCTGCTGCTGCTGCCGTGAAAGATACATTCGGTAAAGATCCTATTCCTGTGCGTGGCGGCGGAAGTATTCCTATCTGTGCATTGTTTGAACAGGAACTGGGAATTAAAATTGTGTTCATGGGATTTGGATTAGACAGTGATAACCTGCACAGCCCGAATGAGAAATATGATATTGTAAACTTTTATAAAGGCATTGAAACGATTCCATATTTCCATAAGCATTTTGCGGAGATGTAAGGGGTTGGCCACGGAGACACGAAGGCACAAAGAAAAATTCTTTGTGCCTTTTTTGTTTAGATTGTAATTCTTGATGTTGCATAGTTAGTTTATTTAGCTTCGTAGAGCGGTGAGTGAGGCAGCCAGTGCACCAAAACCATTGCCGAGACTCGCCTGAGAAACTATAATCATGAAAGCTATACTCATTTTTGCGTTGCTTTTATTTGCTTCGACTGCAACATTTGCGCAGAAGCCAAAGGATGGCACATATACTTATTCTATTGCTTTTGCCGAATGGGGTGGAAAATCTTTAGGCTCAACCTGTACAGTAATCATTAAGGGTGACAGCATTCAAATAATTCATAACGGGAAGAAAAATTTAACCGGCAAAAAGGGGGAGATCATTGATGAAGGAATAATCATGAAACATACTAAGACCGGCAAATGGATTATCGGCCACAGTAAAAAAGACAAGGATGCAAAAGAAATTGGCGGATGCTCAGATGGGCCCTCTGTTATTGATTTTAAACATAAGCGTTTCTGGATGTGTTGATTTAAGTTATAACTTTCTACGCCTTGGTTAGTGTCTTCACAAACCAATTTAATTACATCCATTCTTTCCATCCGAGTCTCCTTAAAAAACGAATCATTCAATAAAAGAGTTCTCAGGCGAGTCTCGGCTACGGTCCTGTGTTTAGCCGCCTGACTCGCCGTGATACGAAGCACTAACCCAACCTTTTTCACTTTGTTGGAAACTCAACATCAGTATTAATAGAATTTCCTATACGCTAAATAATTTAGTAAAAACAATTATCTTTATTGCAAACATTGCTATATGGGAAACATAAAATTATTTGAAAGCAAACAGGTGCGTTCTGTATGGGATGACGGGGAAGAAAAATGGTATTTCAGTATTGTAGATGTGGTTGCTATTTTAACGGATAGCCCGGATGCCCGGAATTATTGGAAAGTATTAAAACACAGGCTGCTGAAAGAGGGGAACCAGTCGGTTACAAATTGTAACCAACTGAAAATGCAATCGGCAGACGGCAAATATTACAAAACAGATGTAGGCGATGCTGAACAACTGCTTCGCTTAATCCAATCTATCCCCTCACCTAAAGCAGAACCTTTTAAACAATGGTTAGCAAAAGTAGGATACGAACGAATGCAGGAAATTGCCAACCCCGAACAGAGCATTGAACGTGCAAGGGAAAACTGGCAACAATTGGGCAGAAGCGAAAAATGGATTCAACAACGAATGACGGGACAGGAAACCCGGAATAAACTAACCGATTACTGGAAAGAAAGCGGTGTGAAAAAAGCAGATGAGTTTGCCTACCTCACGAATATTATTCACCAGGAGTGGACTGGTTTAACTGTAAAAAAACATAAAGACCTGAAAGGTTTAAAAACTCAAAATCTGAGAGACCACATGAGTGAAGCAGAACTTATTTTCACCGCATTAGCAGAATTGAGTACAAGACAAATTGCTGAAACAGAACAGGCAAAGGGAGTTATAAAAAATGCAGCAGCGGGAAAAAAAGGGGGTAAAATTGCGAAGGATGCACGCTTGAGATTAGAAGCACAAACCGGAAGAAAAGTAATTACAGGAGAGAACTTTTTACCTCCTGCAAAAGAAAAAAAGAAACTGAACTGATATTTACAACTCAAGATAATCATAGGTATGCCATACTTTGAAAGTATGGCATACCTGTTTCGAAGCTGTTTCATACACAGGTGTTTTTATTCTTTACTTATGCAGGATGTCTGACGTCTTAACGACGTCCTGACATCGCCTCCGAATTTTGGAGTACAGGTGTCAGGACCTTGCAAAGGTCAGAAACAGGAAAAAGAAAAGCAGCTGCTCTGAACTATGTATGCTGCCATGAAAACGGAACCATAAACCGAGCGTGGCAACAACCGATGCCACCTGCACTAACGCCCACCAACAAATCCTTTTCCCGGTTTTAAAAAAACATTGATAACTATCAGTTCCCGGCCTGATTAATCCAATGAGAATGAAAACTAAAAGGTGTTAGTTTTGGCCGGACTTCCGCATTAAATTACTTCTGTATGGAAGAAAAAAACTCTTCTGCATCTGCCCAGTCAAAACAACGAATCGTAAAGGGGAAAGTGGTAATTGATATTGAACAATGCAAGGGCTGCGAACTGTGTACCACGGCCTGTAAAGAACATGCCCTTTCGCTTTCAGCCACCATCAACACAAAAGGTTACCGTTACATTGTTGCCGATAATGATCTGTGTACGGGTTGTGTGAATTGTGCGCTGGTTTGTCCGGATGCAGTGATTACCGTGTACCGCACAAAAGCAAAAAAACAAAAAGTTGACATGAGCAGGGAAGAGGCAAGGCAATTGATTCTTTCATCTGTTACTCCGGTAAAAAGCAGCGTATAAGTCTGCCATTAATCATCCACACATCAATACATGGAAACAAAACTGATGAAAGGAAATGAAGCACTCGCCGAAGCGGCCATACAGGCTGGCTGCGATGCGTACTTCGGCTATCCCATCACCCCGCAATCTGAAGTGCTGGAATACCTCGCAAGAGAAATGCCCAAGTACAACCGCATTGTAATGCAGGCAGAAAGTGAAGTGGCTTCCATCAACATGGTATATGGTGCTGCCGGTGCAGGTTTCAGAGCCATGACGAGTTCTTCATCACCGGGTTTCAGTTTAATGCAGGAAGGGATTTCTTATATGGCAGGTGCAGAGTTGCCCTGTTTGCTTGTGAATGTAAACCGTGCAGGACCCGGACTTGGAACCATACAACCCGGACAGGGTGATTATTTTCAATCAACCAAAGGTGGTGGTCATGGTGATTACCGGTTGATTGTATTAGCGCCTTCTTCCGTTCAGGAAATGGCTGACTTTGTTTTTCTTGGTTTTGATTTAGCAGATAAATACCGCAATCCTGTTTTGATTTTATCGGATGGTGCGATTGGACAGATGATGGAGAAGGTGACCTTTGGTCATCACATCATCAACAAAACAGAAAAGCCATGGGCAACTGTTGGTAAACCCAAAACAAGAAAAAGAAATTATATCACATCGCTTCATATTCAACCCGAAGAAATGGAGCAGCACAATATTAAACTGCAGAAAAATTTGATACCATCCGTAGTAACGAAGTTCGTTTTGAAGAAACCAATACAACTGACGCTGATTATGTTTTGGTAGCATATGGATTGAGTGCAAGGATCTGTCACAAAGCGATGGACCTGTGCAGGCAGAAAGGATTGAAGGTTGGTTTGTTCCGCCCTGTTACATTGTTCCCTTTTCCGTATGATGCATTAAACAAACTGGCAGATAATACAAAAATGATGATGAGTGTTGAACTCAGCAGCGGACAAATGATTGAAGATGTAAAACTTGCGGTGAATGGAAAAGCTCCTGTTGAGTTTTACGGAAGAATGGGTGGCATGATTCCCACACCCGAAGAAATTGTACAGCATCTTGAACAACTAATTGAACCAGCTTATGCAAACTGAAGAACTATCCGGTATAAAAATAAATACTCTTCCGGCTCTTGCATGCAATCCCGAAGAGGAATATGAACTGGTGTATCACCGTCCAACAACAATGGTTGATACAACCATGCATTATTGTCCGGGCTGTGCACACAGTTTAGTACATAAACTGATTATGGAGGTAGTGGAAGAAATGGATATACAGGGAAAAACAGTTGGTGTTGCTCCTGTTGGCTGTTCGGTATTTGCTTATGATTACATGGATATTGATATGCAGGAAGCAGCGCATGGCCGTGCCTGTGCTGTTGCAACAGCCATTAAACGTTTAATGCCCGATAACTATGTATTCACTTACCAGGGCGATGGAGATTTAGCAGCGATTGGTATTGCAGAAACCATTCATGCAGTAAACCGTGGTGAAAATATTTTGATAGTATTCATGAACAATGCGGTGTATGGAATGACGAGTGGACAGATGGCTCCCACTACATTAACGGGAATGAAAACAACAACAAGTCCTGATGGACGTACAACAGAAATGTATGGAGCACCAATGAAAATTTCTGAACTGATGGCACAATTGCCCGGTGCTTATTTTGTAACGAGACAGGCGGTGAACAGTGCCAGTGCAGTGCGCCATACAAGAAAAGCATTGCTGCATGCATTTCAATACCAGCAGCAGCACATGGGAACATGCTTTGTGGAGATATTAGCGAACTGTCCATCGAACTGGAAGATGACACCGGTTGAAACATCCGAATTTATTGCTGATGAGATGAGTAACGTTTTTCCAATCGGTGATATTAAAGTTCCGAAAGGAGATCAAAAAATATTTTAAGGAGGAACAAATTATGCTGGAAGAAATCATCATTGCAGGTTTTGGCGGACAGGGTGTTCTGTCGATGGGAATGACACTTGCGTATGCAGGAATGGTGGAAGACAAAGAAATTTCATGGATGCCATCCTACGGTCCGGAAATGCGTGGAGGCACAGCTAACTGTATTACCATACTGAGCGATGAAAAAATAAGTTCACCCATTATTGCAGCATTTGATACGGCGATTATTCTCAATCAGCCTTCGATGGAAAAATTTGCGGGCAAGGTAAAACCGGAAGGCATCTTACTGTACGATTCTTCTACCATCATTCATGCCATCGCACGAACTGATATTACCATCATTGGTATTGCTGCCACAACAGAAGCCATACAAATGAAGAATCCACGCATTATGAATATGCTGATGCTGGGTGCTTACCTGCAGCTGAAACCAATTGTTGCTGTTGATGATATTATGAAAGCTTTGGAAAAAGTATTACCAGAAAAATATCATCATCTTCTTCCTGTAAACCGCCAGGCAATGGAAAGAGGTGCGGCGTTGGTGAAGTTGCAACTGGAACAAACAAAAAAATTGGTGGCAGTGAGTTGAATAGTTCTTATCAAAGCAGGTTCTTCTTTTTCAGCTCTATCATCTTCATCAAACACCAGCTGACTGTTACAGTTGTATTTGCATCACTTTTAAACTGCAGAATGTTTCTTACCACGGTTCCTCCTGAAAAAAAGACGCCCCCATCCCAGTAAACTCCCTGCACCGGATCTGCCTTCATTTGTGAAAGCAGGTAATGCAAGGCTTTCTCAATTACAGGCTTTGTTTTATATTTTTCAAATTCACCAATATGCAGCAGGGTATATAATACATTGGCGGTTGATTGAATACGATCAGAAGAATTGAGTTTTTTCCTGCTTTTAAACGATCCATTGGGCCTTTGCTGTTTAATGATATCAGCGGTAAGCAGACCAACAGCTTCACTTAACTCTGTAATTCCTGAACTGTAAGCTCTTGCAACGGATGTATGCAGATGATACCTGTTAGGATAGTAAACAGTTGTGCGTTTATAATTTCCACTTTTGATTTTTTTGGTAATGTATTGTGCAGCATTACCGATGATTCTGCTGCTGTCGGTTTCACCTTTTTCAGCCAGTGCATGCAACACATTTGCATTCACAACTGCATCAATATCATTGGTGCCGTATGGAATGTATGGACTGCTTAATTTTGGATAACATTTACTCACCGGAAGATAGAACACAAGATTATGCAGAGCTGTATGAACTGCACTGTGATGCCGGGTTTCAACTTCATCACCAAGCCAGGTCATAAATGCACCGCTGTTCTTTGGATCTTTGTTCCATATATTAAACCAGTGCCTTGTCTTCCTTTGTTCATCACGGTAAGAAATCAACTGTGGCAGTAATGGTTTTGAAACAATGGAATCATTCATTTGCTGCTGCAGCAATTCTGCATAGTAACCCAGCGATGTATCATCAGCATCGTTCATTACGTTTGCAGCCTTCTTCATAAATCTTGATTTAAGCCGGTAGCTCATTGGCTGCCGCATCAGCAGTACCGTATCTGTTTTCTTCAGCGGATATCTTACCCGGTATTCTCTCCAGAAATTATAGCCGTTCCGTTTTTGTAAAACTGCAGGGCCTGATAAGAATTATTAATCGTTTGCTTTAAAAAAGAATAGCGGACTGTATCAGAGAGATAAATGCGGCTTAACTCATTGTGCAGACTTGCTGTTGTAAAACAATTTGCATCTGCATATTCTGCAGGCTTACCCAACAGCGGGAAGCCTAAGCTTAACTTCATTCCTGAATACCACTCCCCTTTAAAGCCACGCTTATTATCAGCTTTAAATTGTGTACTTCCAAGATAATGCAGCGTACCGTTAAGCAGTTGTTGAAGTGAATCAGCATTGGGCGTCTGTGCATTTACTTTATTGAAAAACAGCAGCAGCGAAATAATACTGATAAAAATAAATTTTATCATCAGCAGCGTTCATGGTTTACACAAAAATACATCAATGACTGATGTCATCCCATTTTTATAAAAGTGAACAAACAAATCAGCAATAAAAAATGCAATCAATTTATTTCGCTCCCGGCGGGCATTTTTCTTTGAGGAAAGCTGTATATAATTTCATGAGATGCTGAAATGTTCCCGCCCCTTCACTGATATTATGTGTGCGGTTGGGATAAGACATCAGCTGAAACAGTTTTCCGTTTTTAATTAATTCATTGATCAACACTTCGGCATTGCTGTAATGTACATTGTCATCACCCGTTCCATGTACATACAATAAATTTCCTTTCAGGTTCTTTGCATAAGTGATGGGCGAACCTTTGATGAAGTCATCTCTATTTTCTTGCGGTAACCCCATATAACGTTCCTGGTAAATATTATCGTAGAATAATTGATTGCCTACTGCTGCAATGGCAATCCCAGTCTGAAACAGATCAGGATACTGAAACAGCAAATGCAATGTGGTTGATCCGCCACCGCTCCAGCCCCATGCTGCCACTCTTGATGGATCAAGATATTTACGATCCTGCAATAATTTTTTCATACCCATTGCCTGGTCACGGATATTGATACGGCCAATCTGCCTGTAAATACTTTTGCGCCATTCAGCACCTTTCAATGTTGGTGTACCACGGTTGTTGAGTGATACATAAAAATATCCCTGCCCGTTAAAATCACCACTGAACATAAAATTATTACCTGCATAAAAATCATCTTCCACTGTTGTTGTAGCCGGTTCACTGTACACATACAATACAACAGGATATTTTTTTGTACTGTCGTAGTTTTTTGGTTTGCTCATCCAGCCATCCATGGTTACACCATCTTCAGTAGTAATGGTAAAGAATTCAAGATTTGATCTGTTGGCAGGTTTCATTGTTTTCAACAGATCATCCCCTGCAATTGGTTCATGTGCCGGCAAACTGATGAGCTGAGATGCTGGTGCAAAATTTCTGCTGGTAAAACTCTGTACGCCAAACTTTCCATTGGGCGACAGTTCATAGCTGTTGGTTCCATTGTAACCTTCAGGTGTTACACGAACTGCTTTACTCTTTCCATCCATTTTAACTTTGTAGAGATAACGCTGAATCGGCTTCTCGGGAGATGCAATAAACTACAAGTCACCGCTTACTTCATCTACTGCCCTGCTCGTGGCGCTATCGTAGTTACCAACAGTCAGCAAGGTTTCCTTACCATCTCTTCCAATTTTATAAATATGACGCCATCCGTCTTTTTCACTCACCCATAAAAAAGCAGGGCCGTTATTAATAAAATCCCATCCTCTTGGATCATCATCATTCCAGCGGCTTTTAATATCGATGAATGCTTTATCGCTTTCTGCATAAAATTCTTTGGCAACACCTGTCACTGCATTGCAGAAATACAGTTTGCTTTCATTCTGCTTACGGTTGAGTTGCAGTACTACCAGTTCTGTATTGTTTGCAGCCCATTCCATTCTTGGCAGATAATTGTTGGCAGGATCGCCGGGTATTTTCATCCACACTGTTTTTCCATTCTCTACATTCACTACCCCAATCTTTACAGGTGATGGTGCTTCCCCAACCTTCGGATATTCAACCGGAATTACTTTTGAATAAATACTGTCGGTTGTATTGAGCATATAGTAATCACGGATCTGGTTGGCATCAACCTGCCAGTAAGCAATATTCTTACTGTCGGGCTCCAGCGAAAACCATCACGGCATCCAAACTCTTCTTCATACACCCAATCGAATGTTCCGTTGATGAGTTTTTTGGTATTGTTGGTGGATGTTAATACAGTTGATTTCCCTGTTGCAAGGTCTTCCACATAAATATTATTGGCCTGCACATAAGCTGCTTTCTTACAGTCAGGAGAAAGCTTGGCATACAATAAAGTTTGTGCAGGTTTATCTTTCCCTATTTGTTTAATGGCATTACTTACAGCATCATACAACCAGTAATCCCCTTTGGTGTTATGCCGCCATACACGGGCTGTATTGGTAAAGATGAGCACTTTGCTTTCATTCTCACTAACGGTGAAATCTGCAATGCTGATCTGCTTTCCTTCAGCAGATTTCAAAGCAGATGCCGGAAGAATTATCTTCTGTTCACCAGTTTTCAAATTCGTTTTCACAACAGCACCTTTATCCTGTTCATACATACTGCTGCCGTCTTTTGTCCATTTAATCTTTTCCGCTTTAAACTGTGCAACTGCAAAAGTCCAGAAAGCAAAAAACAAATTCCAAGTAAGAAATGCTTCATAATGTTGATTTAAGTAACCGAAAATAATTAAAAGACTGATGCAACGAATTTTGTAATTTTAGGTTATGGACAATTTTCCATTCAGCAAAAACCTTTTTTGGGACGCAGACACTTCCAGATTCGACTTATATCGAAGCAAATCATACATTATCCAGCGTGTTTTAGTAAGGGGTGGCATGCAGGATGTTAAGAAATTAATGAAATTATACAGCAGAGAAGAAATCATTGAGTCTGTAAAAAAAAGCAGGGAACTGGATAAACTAACGCATAACTTTTGCAGCAATTATTTTCATATCCCAAAAGAAGAGATGCATGCTCCATCTGAATTCTATCAATGAGGTAACTCATCAATTACTGCAGTCACTTTGTTCAAAGGAATACTTACAGAATTTTGCCCTCGCCGGCGGTACTTCTCTTGCATTACAACTGGGGCATCGAAAAAGTATTGACATAGATTTGTTTTCCTTTGACGATGTGAATATGCCTGAGATCAGCCTGTTTCTGGAAAACGAATATGATGAAATAGAAATCAGGAGGACTACACCAGTGTTTATTTTTTGTAATATCAATGGTATTAAGTCTGACTTTGTTAAACACAATAAATCTAACTTACTGAAACCATGTATCACTATTGACGGAATCAGAATGTATTCTATTGAAGATATAGCTGCAATGAAATTGAATGCAATCTGTGGCAGAGGCTCTAAAAAAGACTTTTACGACATTTACCTCCTGCTTCAAAAGTTTACACTAAAAGAGCTATTAACTTTTTTTGACACAAAATTCAATTCAGATAATTCCTGGATGGCAATAAAAAGCCTGCAATACTTTGAGGATGCAGATCAAAATGAACAACCTGAATTACTGATCACCTATCCTGACTGGAATAAGATGAAACAGTTTTTTATCAAAACTGTGAATGATTTCAACTTCTAACCCCATGCCCGAAACAGAAAAACTAAGAATTGATAAATATCTCTGGGCCATCCGGCTCTTTAAAACCCGCAGCCAGGCAGGTGATGCCTGTGATAAGGGAAAGGTGAAATTCAATGGTGATAACTGCAAAGCTGCCCGTACGGTGAACATCGGGGATGAATATGAGGTGAAAACAGAAGCCAAACGCTGGCGCATTAAAGTAACCGGGTTACTGTACAAACGTGTACAATACAGCGAAGCAGTAAAATTTTATACTGATATTACTCCACCTGAGGAACTGGACCGGATCAAATCGCTCCCTTCTGCCTTTCATACCGGTAAACGTTTGAGCAATGTGGGACGACCTACAAAAAAGAGACCGGAGAGATCTGGAAGATTTTATGGATGATTAATTATCCGTTGCCGGCAAATCATTTACTGAGTAATACTTATTCTGAATTTCGAAATAAAGCACTTCTTTCCCATTGACGAATTTGTAACGGCTGATTTTATCAGGCAGTCCATTGAAACGGTATTCAATTTTATCCACCCATAAATCTGCAGCGCCTTTCTTCTTCTTTAATCGTTTTTCAATAAGGAGCCCGTTTGCATTATACATAAGACTTAACTCATACTTTCCCATAGCTATATTGCCCGGCTCCATTGCAGTAATCGTTGCTTTCTGTACATCAGCATAATTTAAACCGTAATCAGCTTTCTGGTAATTCCCCCCGTTTAAAAATCTTCGTTTTGAAAATTGCAGGTTGAATGTATCCATTCTGAATTCCCAGTCTTCAGCTGGGGGATAAAGTGATTTTTCATTTTCATAAACATATACCTCATTATAAAAAAAATTGCGGATAAACGGATCTTTCAGGGATGTGTTCTGCACATTGAAATCATAGTTCATGGAAAATATTTTTGTAGCTGGATTATCATCAGGCCATAACCTTACCACCTGTTCCTGTAAAATTGTTTCCATATAGTCAATCCGCTCTTTATACTTCACTCCAAGCCCAACTAATTTCTGATAAGCGATTACTCCATCCCCTGAAGGGATAGTTGTGGTTGTATTTGCCTGCCTGCCGATATCATTGACAATAATCGCATCAAGTCCTTCTTCTTTTGCTTTTTGCTTAAGCATCCTAAGCATTTCATCTGAGCTTACAAAGGGTGCACCCTGCACTTCCACCAGTTTTACTTTGTAATAAGGTTTCGAAGGTTTCCCGTTATCAAGAAACACATCCACTTCATTTGAATGAGGTCTCAACGGAATGGTTGAAAGGGAATTTTTAGCAGCCGTTAAATACTGTCCGCTGTAGTAAGGGGTGCAGGAAGAAAATAACTGCAATAAAATCAGAAGAGTAAAGATCTGTCTCACAGGCGAATTTTTGATAAAACTACTTCAGACGTATGGCAAGAAATTGTTAATTCAATTCATCTTTTGAATTTTTCCGAAGCTGTTTGAAAATGCAGATTAGTCCCGTTAAGGTATGCCATACTTAACAACTGTTTGATGAATTTCAGATATCCTTAAAAAAGTATGGCATACCTATGCTCTTTACTCTTGCCGGGCTTCTTGTCAACAAGTATCTTTGCCCCATGCACATTGATATTATTTCTGTTGTTCCTGACCTGCTCGACAGTCCGCTTAATCACAGTATGATGAAACGGGCAAAGGATAAGGGCCTGCTCAGCATTGCGGTTCATCACCTGCGTAAATGGGCGGTGAATGAATACGGACAGGTGGATGATTACCAGTACGGCGGTGGTGCAGGGATGGTGATGATGTGTGAACCGCTGGAAAAAGCGATCAACGAATTGCAGCAGGAAAAAAAGTTTGATGAAATTATTTACCTCACACCCGATGGAAAACAATTCGATCAGTCAACAGCCAATCAACTTTCACTGAAAGAAAACATTTTGCTCATTTGTGGACATTACAAAGGCATTGACCAGCGCATCCGTGATCATTATGTAACCATGGAAATTTCTATTGGTGATTATGTATTGAGTGGTGGTGAACTGGCTGCTGCTGTTTTAGTTGATGCAATAGGCCGTTTGATTCCCGGTGTACTGAACGATGAAACTTCTGCACTCACTGATTCTTTCCAGGATAATTTATTAGCTCCTCCCGTTTATACAAGACCTGTTGATTACAACGGCTGGAAAGTGCCCGACATTTTATTAAGCGGTGATCTGAAAAAATTGAAGAGTGGCGCTACGAACAATCGGTTGAACGAACCAAAACAAGAAGACCTGATTTGATGGATGAGGACTGATTAAGGTTCGAATAAGAAAACTTTGAGATCATCTAACAGCAAGGGACGATCGCTGTCAGCATTCCAGCAGGAAACAATTACACGGTCATATGCATCAGGAATTTTTGCATCAAAATAAATACGTTTTGTTTCATTATCCTGCAGCACACGAAATACACGAACCATATTATACTTCACCAACTCATTGCCTTTATAAAATTTTACCATGAACTGTGCCATTCGCCAGGTGTTCCATTCTTTCCTTTCAGTCCTGAATGTGGCAGAGATGCGTAACCAGTTTCCTGTTCCTTTTGAAACCGGTATCTCATATTCAGGTGTTGCTTGTTTTTCTTTATTCAGAAACAAACTCTTGCCCGAAACAGCATAAAGAGCTGTTGCATGTTCATCTGATTCCATATCAAAATTGTTGAAATAGATTTCGCTTGACGCTGAGGGTGTTCCTTTAAAACGGTCTGTATTATCCAGCAGGAACTGTACATTGTCATCCACTTTATATTGAAACAAAATAGCTTTGAGATAAGCATCTGTCATTTCACCTGCCCTGTACAAACCTCCACGATGTGCCTGATGGGTGAGCCAGAAATTATAATAAGTGCATATCAATAAAAATCCTGCCACAATCAATTGCAGGTAAATTTTCTTTCTAAATAATATATCCATTACTGCAGCAATGGAAACAGCAAGTACCGGATAAGATTGAATCATTGCACGCATACCTAAACTTCCACCATACCACCAGATATCCCATGCAAAACAGATATAGATAAATAAGGCACTGAATACTGCAACAGTCCAAAATAAATTCTTCTGTTTCTTATACAACACAGGAAGACCGAAAAAAAACAGGGCAATCGCCGGGGTATAAGTGATCCATCCATTGTTGGAGCTGAACATTCCAATATATAAATGCGGATGCAGCCAGCTGAATCCCTGATCCTGGTAACTGTACACAATCCAATCTCCACTGCTCCATTTCCAGTAAAGCAGCTGAATGAAAATAAAAGCAGCTGCTCCAACTGTTACTGCAAATACATAGCGAAACTCTTTCAGAAAAAAAGACAATCGCTGTTTACTATCAGCAAAAGAAGATATTCCCCATAGCAAAGGAATAAGAATAGAAATTATTTCTGTCGGACGAATTAATGTGACCCATCCAACAAAACATCCAATGAACAATGCTTTTAGCAGAGAAGGTTGCTTGTAAAAACGAATGGTTGTCCAGATCAATAAACAATAAAGAGTAAACAAACTGTTATGCGTCATTGCCCCATCAATAGCTGCATAGTTGAGATAGTTGGTTGCAAAAACAATGATGAGCAAAGTAATGGCCGTTGCTTTATCAGAGAAATACTCCAGTAAAATTTTACGCAAATACCAGATGCCAATTAGCGCAGCAAGCAACATTCCCCAACTGATTGCCAATTGATACGGATAAGAAAAACCATCAGCAGCAAACGAATCAGAAAAACCGGCATACAAATGAGCCGCAATAAAAAAAGGCAACATCATAATCGCCTGCCCTGCGGGGTATTTCATCACATAATTTCCTGATGGGTGAAGAAATGCCTGCTGAAAATCGGGAGAGGGTTGGTACTTGGTAAGAATGCTGTCTTTGAATGTGCATTTTTTCAGATCCTTATAAATAAAGGCCGCAGGCAAATACATGTAATATCCTGACACATCCCAACTGATAGTTGCTTCGCTGCCGGGTTTGCTCCACTTTGGATAATAGAACATTCCTGTAAAAAGGATGAGTACAGCACAACAGAAAAAAGCAATGCGGGAGAATTGCATGCTGCTAAAATAAGAAAAGAAAACAAAGAGGTGACAGCTTTTGAAAAGCTGTCACCTCTGCAACAAGATTCATATTTATTTCACTCCAATCACCGGTAAACTCTTCTCCCTGATCAGCTGATTAAACTTCGGCACATCTTCAGCAACAATCTTTTTCAGTTTATTCAACTGCTCATCGGCCTGCTTACTTAATTCAGCAAATACTTCTTTCGATTGTTTGCTCGGCGCATTGAAACCACTGTTGGCTGCATCAAACACACCGCTCAGCTTATCATTGATCCGGATTGGATAATTCAAAGGATCCTGTCCGCTCTTTGATTTGGTTTGATACAGTGTTTCTTCAATCGAAGTCAGCTCTTTGGTAATTGAAGCAGCCATGTCTTTAATTTCTTTCGGACAATCCTTTCCCTGCCTTGCAATAAATTCATTGATCTGTGTACGCAGTGCACGGATGTCTTTGATTCCTTTTTGCACATCATTAAATTTTTGCTGTACACTTAACAGGAAGCTGAATTGTTCGTCGTATTCTGCCTGCGTAAGTTTATAATTCGGATCGGCTTTAATTACAAACGGTACTTCAGCAGAATCTGTTCCTACTTTCACTTTAGCAAAATAATTTCCGGGAGGAGCAGTAATGGTACCGGGTGCACCATTCCATAAAATCATTCCTTCACTTGGTTCAGCAGGTGGATACTGCAGATCCCATGCAAACTGGTTCAATCCTTTTTGAATGTCTATTTTGTCTTTCCCATCTGTACTGAATGTTTTAATTGTCTTTTTATTTTTATCCATCAATGTAACAGAAGCTTTGGTTGAATCGGTTACACCTTTTGCATTGAATGTAATTACAACAGGCCCGGCAGGATTTTCACCCACGTTACGTGGCGTTCCAAAGCGGCGGGAAAAACGATTCATCTGCATGCGCCATCCCGGATTAACATCAAACACATGCAAGTTTTTGGCTGCTGTTTCAGCTTTTGACTGCTGTATCACTGTCAGGTCATCAATCACATAAAATCCTCTTCCCTGTGTAGCAACAATCAGATCATTCTCTTTAATAGTCATATCTGTAATGGGAACAACAGGCATATTCAGTTGAAATGATTTCCAGTTTGCACCATCATCAAATGATACGTACATACCAAACTCGGTACCTGCATATAACAGACCTGCACGTTTATGATCAGCACGCATAGCTCTTGTGAAATGCATTTTGTTGATGCCGTTGGTGATCAGCTTCCATGTTTTACCATAGTCTTCTGTTTTGTATATGTACGGAGTATAATCATCGAGCTTATATCTTGTACCAACAAAATACGCAGCACCTTTTTTAAACGGATCCACATCCACACAATTCCACATCATAAACTTCGGTGCATCTTTCGGCGTTACATTCTCCCAGTTCTTACCGCCATCTTTACTTACATGAATCAATCCATCATCACTGCCCGTCCACAATAAATCTTTTTCAAGAAAACTTTCTGTACCAGTGAAAATGGTGCAGTAATATTCAACACTGGTATTATCCTGTGTAATGGGGCCGCCACTTGATTTTTGTTTTGTTTTATCATTTGTTGTTAAATCCGGCGACAATGCAGTCCATGTTTGACCTTCATCTTCTGTTGCAAACAATACATTACCTGCTGAATATAATTTCTTCGGATTATGTGGTGAGAAGAAGATCGGGAAGTTCCATTGAAAACGGTATTTCAACACATCAGCTCCTGCACCCATTGGGTTATCGGGCCAAACGCTGATAGCACGGTTCTCTCCTGTTTTATGATCGAGCCTTGACAAATAGCCTCCGTAGTTACCACCATATACAATATCTGGATTTGTAGGATCAGCAACTACATAACCACTTTCACTTCCTGCTGTTTCCTGCCAATCCTGTTCAGTAATTCCTGCACCACCTGTGCGGCTTTTAATTCTGATGGTTGAATTATCCTGTTGAGCACCAAGAATACGGTAAGGAAAACTGTTATCAGTTGTTACACGGTAAAATTGTCCTGTTGGCTGATTCATATAAGTACTCCAGTTAGTACCAGCATCAAAACTCACCTGTGCACCTCCATCATCTGCAACAATCATGCGGTTGCCATTTTCAGGATCGATCCACAAATCATGATGATCGCCATGCGGAGTTCGTAACGAAAGAAATGTTCTGCCACCATCACGACTGAACATAAAGTTTACATTAGGGCAATATACCAGGTCGGGGTTTTTTGGATCAACAAATACTTTGCTGTAATACCATGCACGCTGACGGATATTATTATCACCACTCATCAGCTGCCATGTTTCGCCTGCATCATCGCTGCGGAACAAACCGCCATTTGCATTTTCAAGAATAGTATAAATGCGTTCAGGATTTGATGGTGCAAATGCAACTCCTACAATTCCCCATGTTCCTTTTGGCAACCCTTTTTTACTTGAAACATTGGTCCATGTTTCTCCGCCATCAGTTGATTTATACAAACCGCTTCCTTCGCCACCGCTTTCTAAACTATGCGGTGTACGGATTACACGCCACATACCTGCATACAGTACAGAAGGATTTTCAGGTTCCATTACTAAATCAGATGCACCCGTTTGATTGTTCACGAATAAAGTACGTTTCCATGTTTTGCCGCCATCTGTTGTTTTGTATACACCACGTTCTTCATTTGGTCCAAACAAATGACCAACAACTGCGACCCAAACAATATCTGCATTTTTTGGATGGATGACAATGCGGATGATATGACGTCCGTCTTTCAATCCGATATTCTTCCAGCTTCTTCCACCATCATCACTGCGCCACATTCCACCCAAACCTTCACTCACATTTCCACGCATGGTATTTTCGCCTTCACCTGCATATACAATGCTTTCATCGCCTGGAGCAACAGCAACTGCACCAATGGATGAACCGAAATATTTATCACTGATATTTTTCCAGTTGTTGCCACCATCACTGGTTTTCCAAACACCGCCACCGGTGGAACCCATGTAAAAGGTTGTTTTGTTTTTGTAGCTGCCGGCAACAGATGCGCTTCTTCCACCACGGTAAGGGCCAATGGAACGGTATTTTAATTTAGAATAAAGCGCTTCTTCGGGTGAAGAAGTTACAGGAGGAACTGGTTGATTTTTCTTTTGTGCATAGGTAAGAACAATGCACAAAAACGTGCCCGCAAGCATTACTATTTTTCTCATACTGATTGTTTTGGATTTTGAATGTACGAAGGAATGACCTTCTATGCTTCAATTGCCTGCTCATTTTGATGAAAGGAAAAATTCATCTTTCAACTGATCATCTCCTTTTATACATTTTTAAAAAAAATTACCAACCCGGTTATCAAAAACGGCATATATTTTGACAAGACTTCCCTTCTTACAGAACGGCTTTTCGTCCTTCTTATTTACCATTCATCCGCCTTTTGCTTAATTACACTTTTACCTATTGTACAAATCCGACAAACGGGTTTCCGTCAATAGAATTTTTTATTAATCAGAGAGTAACCTTTCTACCTTTCGTTTCGTATTACCTGTAAACCTTATCAGAATTTAGAATGAAACTACTGACACTGCTGTTCGTCTCCCTGTCTGCTTTTTTTTCTTCGTTTGCTCAAACGGCAAGCGCTGACCCGAATATTGCAAATACAAAAGCCGCCCCACGCCAGTTAATTGCCAAACGTACCAACCTGCCTATTAAAATTGATGGCCTGTTGAACGATAGTGCCTGGTCCACTGCAACTGTTGCCACTGATTTTATTGAGTTCAGACCAAAAGTTGGTGCAAGAGAAACGGAAGAAACAAAAACCGTTGCTTATTTATTATACAGCAATGATGGAATTTAT
Source organism: Chitinophagaceae bacterium (assembly GCA_016713085.1). NCBI lineage: Bacteria > Pseudomonadati > Bacteroidota > Chitinophagia > Chitinophagales > Chitinophagaceae > Chitinophagaceae bacterium. The sequence goes on from JADJPV010000001.1 coordinate 875,890, forward strand.
TTTGCCGGGTATTGTTATGAGCGGAGTAAAGACAGTATTGCTACTGAATTAAAAGGAAGAGATGGTTTCGGCACCAACGATTATATAGGAGTCATCATTGATACATATAAAGACCACTTAAATGGTTTTGAATATTTTGTTACACCGCTTAATGAGCAATGGGATGCAAAAATGTCGCCCAACAGTAATGGCAACAGCGAAGACTTCAGCTGGAATGCTGTTTGGAAAAGTGGCGCTGTGATTCATGATAATGGATGGAGCTTTGAAATGTTTATTCCTTACAGCGCTATCCGCTTTGGTAAAAATGAAGTGCAGGACTGGGGTATTAATATTACCCGCCGCCGCCAAAAAACCGGTCAGCAAAATACATGGAACCCGATTGATCCAAACGTGAACGGATTTTTAACTCAGGAAGGTTACTGGACAGGTATCAGCAATATTAAGCCGCCGGTTCGTTTGCAACTGTCGCCTTACTTCTCTGTGTATGCAAACAATTATCCCATCAATCAACCCGGTATAAAAAATACAACTACACTGATCAATGGAGGTATTGATTTGAAGTATGGCATCAACCAGGCATTTACTCTGGATGCAACATTAATTCCTGATTTTGGCCAGGTGCAAAGTGATAACCAGGTGCTGAATCTTTCACCCTTTGAAGTACAGTTTAATGAAAACCGGCCTTTCTTTACTGAAGGAACAGAATTGTTCAGCAAAGGCGGATTATTTTATTCAAGACGGATCGGTGGTACCCCTTTTCATTATTACGATGCAATGAATTCTGTGGACACAACGAGAGAAAGAATGATCAGCAATCCATCTCAGTCAAAGCTCATCAACGCAACAAAAATTTCGGGACGTACCCAAAGTAAACTAGGAATCGGTTTTTTAAATGCCATTACACAAACACAATTTGCAGCAATTGAAAATAAAGGATCGAAAGAACAGCGGATTTTTTTGAATGACCCTCTTACCAATTACAATGTGTTTGTACTTGATCAATCATTAAAAAACAACTCCAGTATTTCACTGATCAATACAAATGTGATGAGAAGTGGTAAAGATTATGATGCGAATGTTACAGCCGCCCTTTTTGATTTCAACGATAAAAAGAATACCTGGAACCTGGGGGGTAAATTATCCGTCAGCCAACTGCTTGGTATTACTGCTGAAGGAAAAAATGTAACCGGTTATAATCATAATTTCTACTTCGGTAAAACAAGCGGCCATTTCAATTTCAATGTGTACCAGGAATTGATGGATACAAAATACCGCCACAGTGATATGGGTTATTTTACCAACAATAACCTGTTAACGCATGGTATGTATATGGGTTATAACTGGAATGTACCGAAGCACTGGTATAACCAAATCCGAATCAACTTCAACTCAGCAGTAAGTAAATTATATACGCCCATTGCCGGTATCAAAGAAACCTACCAGTTTGGTGACTTCAATTTTAATGTAAATGCCCAAAGCAAAAAACTCTGGTGGTATGGATCGTACATTGGTTTCAGCACCTTAACCAATGATTTTTATGAACCACGCAAAGCAGGATATTTCTTTCGCAAAAATGCAAGCATTGCATTTGGCGGCTGGGTAAACAGTAACGAATCAAAAAAATATTCTTTTATGTGGAAGGATACACACGCCGTATTGTTCATTTCTATTCTTCACAGGCAGTTGACCTGAGCCTCGGACATACCATGAGGTTTAACAAACGGCTTTCTGTAACACAAAGATTAAACATTATGCCACGTTTCAACAATATCGGTTTTACAACAATTGATGATAATGGTGATGTTGTCTTTGCCCGCCGAAAGCGGAATACGGTTGAAAATATCTTATCTGCGAAATACAACTTCACCAACATGATGGGCATTACTTTCCGTATGCGTCATTACCTGAGTACAGTTGATAACAAAGATTTTTTTACACTACAGACAAACGGATTACTTGTTGCAAGACCGGGCTTCAATAAAAATGTAAATCAGAATGTAAACATCTTCAATATTGACATGGTGTATACCTGGCAGTTTGCACCCGGAAGCTTTATCAATGTGGTTTGGAAGAATTCTATTTTTAAATCCGGAAACATCATTGAGCGGGACTATTTTAAAAATCTCGGTAACACTTTAGATACCGATCAGAACAATAACATTTCACTGAAAGTAATTTACTTCCTCGATTACTTAGATATCAAGAAGTGGGGGAAGAAGAAATAAACTAATAGCGGCGCCGGTGGCACCGCTCTTAGTTTATGACATTGCTGATAAATAAAACAGCACAAAAGGTTTTGAGTAAATTACAATTCCAGTTTTTTTACTATTTCAAGAATAGTCTTTTTTAATAGTGGACTTGTTGCATATGGAGCATCCCTATTAAGCAATGTTCCATCCGGGCCAATAATAACATACTTTGGCGCCCATAAGACTTTGTAGTAAGCTGAAAGAATACCATCGCTATCTATTAAATGAGTTCCTTTATACTTATTTTTTATAATGATGTTTTTCCATACATCTTCCTTTTGTTCCCATTGCCACTGGAATAATTTCTACAGGATAGCCTTTCAACTCGTCGGTTAATTGATTTATATGAGGTATACTGGCAATACATGGACCGCACCAACTGCCCCAAAAATCAAGCAGCAAAATTTTGCCCCTGTATTGGGACAATGAAATCTTTTTCCCATTTACCCCCTTAAGTGAAACATCAAAAATGCTTTTTATATTCTTTAGTTTTCTGAAGGTGGTACTATCCATATATGCTTCTAAAAAATCCCAGTTATTATCTCTCTTCATTACCTCGTCCAGAATGTACTTCCCAAAATCACTTTGCTGAACATTAGCTGATAATCCATTAAAATATTTCATTATGGTATCTGGAGTAAAAAGTCGTTTATTTTGACAAAGCAAAGCTCCTGATAAGTAGGAATCGGGATGCAACTTTATGTATTCAAGAACAATAAAAGTCCTCAGTTCACGCAATACATCAAGTTTATTTTGATACTCCCCCATTTTTTTCTGCAGCTCTGCAGAATCAAGCTTAGAGCTACTTCTTAAAAAACTGCTGAATTCTCTTAGATATTTGTTTTCAAGCTGCAGTAAAAATCTATTGTTCTTACTCCATTTTTGTCTCTCATTTTGAGAAATCGAGCCTGTTGTAACCTCCCCGACAATGTTTTTGCCAGACATGGTTAAATTCATTGTTATATCTCCCGGCTCAAGTATTAATCTTAAAAAACTTGAGTCTTCAAATTTTGCATTCAAATCACAGTTGATAATCATCTCTGCTGAACGGTTAACGAACCCTGATATTTGTGCTTCCCCCTTTTTTAGTATGATGCGTTCAGTAATTCCTGCATCTTTATCACAATCTCTATAGCGATATACTATTGTATCTGAATAGGGATTCTGAATCTTTATATATAAATTCCATTTCGAGCAGGAATCAACAAACTTAAACTGACCATTAGAGTTTGCATTCACTCCTGCTACAAAAACTATGAGGAAAAATAATATCTTCATATTTAACAATTTAAAGCTGTACAAAGAACTAATGCTTTGTACAGCTATGTGATTTCAAAAATTACTCTTCACACCAACCAACGTGATCACCCGGAGTGCATGAATATGCTGCTCCATTATAACAGGTTTTCTTTTTTGCATTCCCAGCACAATCTTCACTACTGTTGCAATTACAGGCTTCACCACCTTCTTCAACACCACCCATAATTTTCTTTTGTTCATCTCTTGCGAGGCTTTTACCTAAATTTTGAAACTTTTTCATTTTTGATAAAATTTATTTTTAAAAATTTGGTCGAGGTTTTCGCAGGTACTCAACTCTTTTACCTGTTGTTTGCAAACAATATTTTAATTACGTTTCATCATTTCATATAACTTCCCTGTAAAACGTTGTATCAATCGCCTGTTTTCAGTAATGACTTCCCCGCTGGCCAACAGGTTATTTCTGAAAAACAAGATTTTTTGCTGGTTTGTAACTAACCCATTTGGTAAAGTGACCTTTATTAGAAAGCTGTCGTTACGGTTGGGTAAATTTGATATATAACCCACCTTACCCTTAATATAGCCGAATTGTTCACTGGGATATCCCTGCAAACGAATCAAAACATCCTGGTTAGCTGCTATTTTTCCAATACCATTCTGCCCGGCAGTAAACGAGCCGTAACAACTTGTTGAAGCAGGCTGAACATAAAACAATTCTGTATTGGCTGGAAGTAATTGATTTTCCTGTAGAAAAGACGTGTAGAATAATTTACCATCCTGTGGAGCCACCAGCACAAAGCGTTTGATCCAATCTTCTGTTTTACTTTTCAAATTCAGCAAGGCGGCCTGGAACTTAATGCGCTGGTCACTTACATATTTTTGCAGGTCAAGCAATTCTTTCTGTTTGTTATGTGAGGCAACATTACTGTTAATCAACTGAGCTGTCATTTGTTCTAAACCCTGCTCCTTTAATAATAGTTTTCCTTTTTCCTGATTGAGTTCAAGGGGGGCAATTACCTTTTCCTTTGTCAGGTGATCCTTTGCATTGAAATCGGTTGTTTGTACCTCATACTCTTCATGCAATAATTTATTCTGTCTGGCCAGGTTATTCTTTAACTGGTTGAGGTAGGAGAGATCAGTATAAAGTGATCTCTTTTTTTGCTGGTAGTAACCGCTTTGTAAAACCTCCATCGTTTCTCTAAACTGAACCCTAAAGGCTTCATAATCTGTTTGTAATTCACCAAGATTATTGTAAATAACAAAAGGTTCGTTTAATAAAACTTCTAAACTGTCATTGGTAATTGGCTGTTCAATTCTTGATATCCAGCTTTGCAGTTGAAACACTTCCTCATGTTTACCCGTACTTTGAATGAATGCTAAAGCTTGCCCCTGCACAACCTGTTCTTCATTCTTAACTAATAATTTTACCAAATTCCCTTCTGTTTTAGTAGTAACAAATTTAGGTCCATCAACTGCAACAATCCTTACTGAGCCATTTACAATATCAGGATACTGAATAAACCAGGTGCCGGATATTACAGCAAGCAATACTAAAAAGAATATAATATTGCCTTTACGTATCAGCCAATGTGGACGATAACTGATCAGTTCCTGTACTTCTGTACTGATTAATTCCTGAGCCCCCTCCCGACCTCCCACGAAGGGTGAGGCCATCTGCGCCCAGCCCTTGCTAATTTGATCGGCATCTTTTACTTCCATTACTAAAAAATTATTTGAATTGATTTATTTAGTCGCCTAACTCCAGTTGATTTTTTACCAATGTAAAATATTCGCCTTTCAGGTTTACTAATTCCTGATGTGTCCCCTTTTCAGAAATAACTCCTTTGTTCAACACAACAATCTGGTCAGCATGTTTTACAGTGCTTAGTCTGTGCGCTACAATGATTACTGTACGCCCTTTTAAGAATGATTCAAGATTATTAATAATAGCAGTTTCATTATTTGCATCTAAGCTGTTTGTAGCTTCATCAAGAAAGATGAACTCAGGATTACGATAAATTGCCCTTGCAATTAATATACGCTGTTTCTGACCCATACTTACACCAATTCCTTCTGCACCAATTTTTGTATTAAAGCCAAGTGGGAGGCTTTCAATAAATTCAAGAATATTGGCAACTGAAACTGCATGATGCAAGCGCTCCATATCAATTTTTTCAATACCCACCGCAATATTCTTTGCAATTGTATCAGAAAAAACAAAACTCTCCTGCATTACAACTCCGCAATAATTCCTCCATGTTTTATGGCTAATGGATGAAAGCAATGTGCCATTACCATTCATTGCAGAAGATGAAATCAGTTTAATGTCGCCTTTCTGTGGTTCATAAAACTTCAATAACAATTTCAGCAATGTTGTTTTACCGCTTCCGCTCATCCCTACAATTGCAGTGGTTTTCCCTTTTGGTATCTGCAGATTGATGTTTTGCAGAACGGGTTCATTTCCTGCACCTGGATAAGTGAACGAAATATTGAAAAGCCCAATGCAGCCCCCTCTAACTCCCCTCGAGGGGGAGAACTGCTCCGCACAGCCCTCGCTATTCATTGTTACATTATTCACTTCATCTTTAATAAATTTTAAAGGTGAATAATAATCAAACTCTTCAGCAAGCTGGCTCTGTGATGATGCAAAGCCCTCCCTTCCGGGGAGGGTTTGGGAGGGGCTTCCTCCCCCAACAATCTGCCTCCTAAATGCAAATGGTAACTCTTTCAATAATTGTTTATCTGCTGGTTCTTCGTCCTCTATGGTATGAATTTCATTGAGCCTGTCCATACTGATTTTTGCATTTTGCCAGCTTTGAACAAACCCAATCATTTGTTCAATAGGGCTGTTGAGTTGTCCAATTATATATTGAACTGCCAGCATTGAACCGAGAGTCATCTGTCCTTCAATTACCGCCTTTGCTGATAGAAATGTGATAAATATATTTTTCCCTTCATTAATAAAAAAGGCTCCGCTCTGTTGCCATTGGTTCAATGCAAGCCCTCTCATGCTGAATTTAAACAGCTTCGCCTGCAACCTTTCCCAGTTCCACCTTACAGGTTGTTCAGCTCCATTCAATTTAATTTCCTGCATGCCCTGGATAAGCTGAATAGTGACACTTTGCTCCTGCGATGCAATTTCAAAACGCTTATAATCCAATTCCTTTCTTTTTTTGAGAAACAGCATAACCCATATTGCATACAACACACTTGCAACAGCAAATACGATAAAAATGTACACATTAAAAACAGCCAGCACAATGGAAAAAACAATCAAATTAATGAGAGAGAATAACACATTGAGTGAGGACCCTGTGAGGAACGATTCAATTCGTTGATGATCGTTCATACGTTGGAGAACATCACCTGTTTTCTTGCTGTCGAAAAAAGAAACAGGCAGCTTCATAAGTTTTATCAGAAAATCAGTAAGTATAGACACATTAATACGGGTGCTGATATGCAGCAATATCCAGCTACGCACAAACTCCACCACTAATCTGCCGGCAAATAATGCTGCCTGGGCCATTAAAACAATGTACACAAATTGAATATTGCCCGTATTTACTCCAACATCTACTACACTTTGTGTAAGAAAAGGAAGAATCAATTGCAGCATACTGGCAACAGCCAAACCAACCAATAACTGGAACACTAATTTTTTATAAGGAATAATATAACTAAAGATGTTTTTAAAAGCCAGGGTGCCCTTTTCTCTACTTTCTGTAGAATTACTCTTATCCTCCTGTTTATAAAAAGCAGGAGTTGGCTCAAGCAACAGCGCAATACCTTCTTCTATTCCGTTTAATTTATTACTTACCCAATGTTGCAGAAACTCTTTTTTGGTATAAGTGATAATACCTTTTGCCGGGTCGGCCACTGTAAATTTTTTGCCATTAGATTTTTGAGGAATGGCAAGAACAAAATTATTCTGATCCCAATGAAGAATTGCTGTAAGTAAAGCATCCCTAAATAACTCATTATAAGTAATACATACAGATTTTGTACGAAAGCCAATACTCTCAGCAGCTTCACTAATACCTAGCAAATTCACCCCTTCTTTTCCAATTTGAGTTTTCTCTCTTACTATTTGAATAGGAATATTCTTTTTATAATATTTACAGACCATTGCAAGGCAAGTTGGACCGCAGTCCATCGAATCATATTGTTTGATCCACTTCATACTCTTTTAGATAATTCCTATCTGAAATTTATTAGCACTGAGAGAATAAAAATATCCACCAAACTACTTTTTTTAGTCTTAAACACTTAACCCACAATAATCTAGAAAAAGTGCACGATATTACTTCAGCTTTTGAGTTAGAAAGTGAACAAGCTGATTAGGCCTAATATTCTTAGCCACTATCGTACCTTTTTGATCAACTAAGAAATTAGTTGGGAATGAGTTAATAATAAGAATTGCTGAAATTATTCCGTTCCTATCCCATCTGTGATCCCACACTAGATTGTACTTATTTATAGCATTATAGTAATTCTTGACATCTTCTTTCCTGTCCGTGGACACACTTACTACATTAAATCCAATGTTCTTAAAGGATTTATATATATTAATTAAATCGGGGAACTCTTTAATACAAGGGCCACAGTAGCTGTACCAAAAATCTATTAATGTATACTTATAATCAGCATAATTAATCATCTGTTCTGAACCATCAAGTTTTAAAAATAAAATTGACGGAAATTTTTTCCCAATTGTTAACTGTTTAGCCTCGATTAGTTTTTGGGCAAAATCAATTCCTATCAAAGATTTTTTTAAATTTTCATCTAAAAAGCTAAAAGCATCTTCATAAATTATTGAATAACCCTTTAAACTAAATCTTGTGTATAGTTCCCATAAAGCCACATAAGAATCCGGATTATGCATTGCATAAAGAAGGATTAAGCTATCCTTATGAATCAATAACTTATTGAATTCGTTTTGCAAACTATCTTTATAGCTACGATTTTCGATATCGTTAACAACAACCTCTGATTTTACAGGCCAATTCTGAATATTATACTCAATGTTCTTTGTATATTCCAAAAATGAGATCAAATATTCAGAGTTGAATACTGAATTATTTACAGCTATTTTCTGCGTAGAAAAAGAATCAACGGAAATGTTAATATATTGTGTATCACTTTTATAATCTACATAGAAAAATCTTGAAAGATATTCTTGGCCATGAATGTTTAATCGTAATCTAAAATTAAATGGATGACTGATAAACCCATTAAATTCACAGTTACCTTTATTAATTTTGATGTTTTTTTTATCAATTTCATAACCCTTTGAAAAAAAAGAACCAATAGAAATTACAGCTGTATCAATTCCTTCAATATGCACATTTAAGTTAAATCTTTTACGTATGTTAACTTGTCCAACTGAATACTCGCTGAATAATAATAGTAATAATACCAAGATGAAAATATTTTTCATAATATCTATGTGAAACTGAACTTCTTATTAAAATATTAAAAAGAAGAGGCCAATATAAAAATCAGCCTCCTCTTTTGATTAAGCTGTACATTCATAGCCAGTATCTGCGCATCCACCACAGCTAGACCCTGGGCAACATTTATCGTCGCTTGGTTTACAAGTAGCACCCACTTTAACACATCCATCACCACCAATTTCTTCAAAGCCAGCGTCTCCACCTAAAATTTTCTTTTGCTCATTTTTAGTTAGGCTTTTGCCCAAGTTTTGCATTTTTTTCATTTGTTAAATAATTAAAATTAATGTTCATTTGCTTCTCGTTTACGCCCGTGAACGCAGTAGTGGCTGCCCCGCAGGTTGTATTTGCAACTACAACCCTTAGTCTTGCGGGTATTTCTCTCCAAGCTAAGAAGAGAGAAAATGTTTTAACTCGTCAATATTATAATTTTCGGGTAACTGGTGGCCATTCACAAAGAAAGTGGGTGTAAATTCAATCTTCACTTCATCGCACCAGTCTTTCATGGCTTTCACTTTTTTTTCCTGTTGCTTCAGCTCACCATTCATTGGGTATTTGGCAGCAAATACATCATAATCCTTTTTCTCAGCGAGGTACCAGTCATCCAGTGCCCTGTCAATTAATGCCCCATCATTCTTTTCACCAATAGCCAGTAAATGTTTTACGGGATTATTTCGGTAATCATTTTCATCAGGTGATGCAATGAACAGTATCTGCACTTTTATATTGTCATTGTCCTTTATAAGTTCATGAATGAGAGGATGGGACTTAGCACATGGGCCACAGTATGGGTTGCAAACTTTTATAATGGTATGTTCTGCGTGGGGATTTCCCAATGTTATACCCAATCCATCAGCGCTTGCATTGATCCTTTTTTGCTTGCTAAGTAAGGCTTCAAAAATGCCAGTATCTTTCTTCATGCGGAAGAACCGGTTTTTATATTCTTCGCCTTCTTTAGAATTCAACAGATATGGCTTGACAAAAAGCCAAAAAAGTACCGGCAATGCAAATGCAAACAGAAAGGAATTAGAAAGAGATAAATTAAACGATACCGCCTGGTGGTGGCTGCCAATAAAAAAAACAACGGCTTCAAGCAACAGGATTGCCTGAACTGTTAAACATAAAGGACACCATTGTTTGGCGATACGCCCCTGGTAATAAACAGAGAAAACAGTATAAGGTAAAGCGAGAAGATTTAACCACGCCAGGGGTTGCAGAGATTTCTCCTGCGTTGAAATGACGAAAAGAAGTCCTCCTGGAAAATAAAAGAAGCCTATTTCACTCCAGCTGATAATACCAAACAGTTTTGCTTCCTTTGACTGCAGGATAGCACTGCAATTAGTTGTTTTCGATCCACTGCATACTTTTGCAATAAGGGGTTTGTTTTATCTATTTCATACCATAACAATAGACATGAAACAGCAACTCCTGCCAGTTTTAATATTGTAACAGCTGCAATTGAGAAACTCAATGATGTGCTGCTCAATAAGGAGAAGATCAGAATAAATAAAAAAGAAATCAGTAAAAAAGCTGTTCTCAAATTATTCAACCGCTCATTCCTTCTGTTTACTTTATAATTTTTTTCTCCTGCATTTTCAGTCTTTTCGGCAAGCAGGGCAACTCCACTCCATTCCTTTAAAAAGTCCTCCCTGCTTTTTACCTCAGTTTGTAAAAGAGAACCTTTTTTTAAGAAAATCACACTGTCCTTTGAAACACCAGTTACAGTAATAAAACCCCTGTTCTGCCCGTTAACATGAGCAATAAAAGGCAAAGGCAATTCATCTAACTTGCCTGGTTCGATCTTTAATACAAGGTTCTCCACCTGATACTCTTTCAATACATCATGTGCAGCAGCAATACTTGGATAATCAGGGTGTTGTTTTAAAGAATCATTAATTCCCCTGTAAGTAAAAGGGACTTTCAAAGCATTTAGTAATTGCTGCGTTACAGCAATAGAATTATCGGCACTTACAGTTGAGAGAATCGCTGGCATAAAAGATTTGTAATTTTAAATCTCTGCTATCTTTTTCAGAAAAAGAAATATTGTGTGGTTGTAAAAAACAACCACAATATTAAAAAAATGTAAAAATCAATCTATATACCCGCTTAGTAGTATTTTCTGTATGGAATTAACCCATAACTTCCATTTCTGAAACCACATACCATGAAATTTACCGGAGAACACCTGCAGTTTTTACGCACCATCAAAAAAGTAAAACAACCGGTACTTGCCAGAAAATTAGGTGTGAAACAACAGTCTATCTCCAAGTTAGAAAACAAACCTTCTGTAGGTGATAAACGATTCCATGAATACATTGCTGCTTTGAATTTAGAAAAAGAAGAAGCATTAAGTTTATTAAAATTATTTACCCCCCCCCCCACGTTTCAAAATGAACAATAAAAAACCTCCCTGTTGCTATACAGAGAGGTTTGAAGATATTGTTCAGGCCGCTCTGAGCGTCCCGACCGTATTTAATTTTTCACCGGCTTATTCATCTCAGGTCGCTTCGGCATTTCTTTCTGAATTGCTTCCATCACTTTCTTTTCAAACTGCAGCTTCAGCTGTTCGTTCTTCTGTTCTGCTTTCACAATTTCGCCTTTCAATACCTCTGTTCTTTGCAGCTGCAGGTTGCCGGGTCTTGCTTCCTGTCCAACTACTGCACTGTACACTTCACTGATATCAGAACGCAAGCGTTTCAGATCACCCGTTCCCTTCATTACCGGTGGAACTAATGTTAAACGGAGTTCTTCCAGTTTGTTCCAGTAATCCTGCAAGAGTGCTTTTGTTTTTTTATTCTTAGTTGAATCGATGTTTTTCTTCAGCATAGCCTGTGATGTGTTAATACTGTCAACCAACTTTGCCAAACGTTCATTCATGGCAAATAATTCCTGCCCGGTTTTGTATTGCAGCTCCCTGTCCTGCAGAGTGAAATCTTTATTGGCTTCATCATGCTGCATCTTTATCACCTGCGAATATTCTTTCCCATTTACTTTCACCTTAACAGTATAATCACCGGGGAATACCTGCGGTGCAAGAAAACCTGCCTGTTCAATCTGGTTACCACCTCTTGCTGTTTTAGGTGGCATGCTGCGCTGATTCCAGATTACTTTATTGTATCCCTTTCTGTTGGTTGGTGCCAGTTTTTGAACCAGCTTACCTTCCTTATCATACACTTCCATCTGGATACTGTTGGCCCTTTCTTTTAAATAATATTGTATGGGTGTAATGGTTGATGGAAGTCCGCCATTCCAGTCGCCGCTTGCATTTTGAAAGCCGCCTGCATATTTTCCCATGGTTAATGTAATGGGTTTGCTGTTGAGTAAAGCAACATCCTGTGCTGCAACTGCCGGAGTAATACTCCGCATGATCGATATATCCTCCACAATAATAATTCCACGGCCGTGTGTTGCCAATACTAAATCATTTGTCTGCTCCTGAATTTTAATATCTCTTACCAATGCATACCAGGGAATATTATTTTTCATGCGGAACCATTCATTACCGCCATCCACACTGGCAAACAATCCCATTTCTGTTCCGGCAAATAATAAATTTTTATTAACGATGTCTTCTTTGATCTTATGTGCAAAGCCGGCGAACTCTTTGCTTTCAAACTTCTTCCATGTTTTACCCATGTCGGCACTTACAGCAATATAGGTTGCATGATCGCCATAGCTGTGATTATCAAACGTAGCATACACTACGTTTTTATCATACTGCGATGGTTCAATGCTGCTCACCCAGGTTTGTTTGGGAATACCTGCTGCTGTATAATTGGCTGCTACATTGGTCCATGTTGTTCCTCCATCAGTTGTGTATTGCAGATTACCATCATCCGTTCCCACCCAGATTACATTTTCATCCAATGGCGATTCAGCAATGGTAAAAATGGTGCAATGATTTTCTGCACTGGTTACATCCATACTTAATCCACCACTTTTTTCCTGTTCCTGCTTGCGTTTATCATTGGTGGTTAAGTCGGGAGAAATTTTTGTCCAGTTGGCACCACGATCTGTACTCTTATATAAATACTGTGCGCCTGCATAGATATTTTTTTTATTCTTTGCTCCAGTTACAATGGGTGTGTTCCAGTTATAACGGAGCTTCTCATCACCCGCTGCTCCCTGTGGCTGAATGCCCACACTTGTTCCCTGTTTAATATTTATTCGGAACATATTTCCTCCCTGGTATTCTGCATAGGCAATATCAGGATCAAAAGGATCAGGTTGTGTCCAGAAACCATCACCACCATAAATAGCTTTCCAGTCGCCATTCAGCACACCACCGGGTACTGCACTTGGAGCAACCCAGCTTCCGTTATCCTGCAATCCTCCATAAATACGATATGGTTGCTGGTTATCGGTACTTACATGATAAAACTGTCCAACAGGTAAGTTGTTACAAAACTTCCAAGTAGCACCACGATCAAGACTGAAATAAACTCCACCATCAGTGCCTACATATAAAATATTTGTGTTGTTGGGATTGATCCATAATGCATGATGATCACTGTGTACCCATCCGCCTTCATTGCTTGCATCAGCAAAAGAATATCCACCATCACTTGAATAAGAAAATGAAAAGGCAGGGCGATAAACTCTCTTCGGATCTTTTGGATCTATTTCAAGTGTTGAAAAATAAAATGGCCTTGAAACAATATTGCTGGTTGCACTTTGCTGTTTCCATGTTTCACCTCCATCAGCAGAAATATACAAGCCGGTGTTTTCACTTTCAATAATGGCCCATAAATTTTGCGGTGATGATGGTGCCAGTGCAATGGCCACACGGCCGAATGGTTTTTTGGGCAAACCATTACTTAACTCCTTCCATGTTTTACCTGCATCAGTTGATTTATAAATTCCACTTCCTGTTCCACCACTGTTGAATGCATAAGGCAAACGGCGAAACTCCCATGAAGTAGCATACAAAACATTTGAATTAGCTGGATCAATTTCCACATCTGCCACGCCTGCTTTTTCGCTGATGTATAAACTGGTTTCCCAGGTTTTACCTGCATCGGTTGATTTGTATAATCCACGATGTTTGCTGTCGCTCCAGAGTGGTCCGGGTGCAGCCACATAAATAACTGATGAATTATTTGGATCTACAATCACTTTTGCAATATGTTCTGTACTGTCGAGACCAATCTTTGTCCAGTTGTCGCCTGCATCGGTTGTTTTATATATACCATCACCAATAGAAACAGAGTTCCGCATATTGCTTTCACCTGTTCCCACATAAATGATCTTTGGGTTTTTCTGATCAATGGCCATTGCACCAATGCTCTGAATATATTTATCAAAGATGGGTTTGAAAGATGCTCCTGCATTGGTAGTTTTCCAGATACCGCCGCCGGCAGTGCCTACATAAATTGTTTTACCATCACTGTTTACACCAACGATTTCTGTGATACGTCCGCTCATGGTGCCCGGACCGAGATGTCTTGCTTCCATCATACCAAAAGTGGAAGAGTTAATCTGTGCCTGTATCAATGTGCTGCAGCTTAGAAGAAGCAAGAAGGTGGAATAGATTTTTCTCATTTCATTAAATTTGTTTTAGAAAAAAACCCCGACACATAGGCCGGGGTTTATATCAGAAAGATAAAAATTACTTCGCTGGTTTGAAAATAGCTTCGTCAACAGCTTTATTCACTTCCACTTTTGCAATTGTAAAGTCTGCATTCATGCCTGGTGCAAGAGGAACAGTCATACCCATTGGTACAACAATACCTTCAGGAAGTTTTGTGAAATTTGAAAATGTATATGACACTTCTGTTTCCTGTCCATCAGTTTTTTTCACCTGGGTGCTCTTTACAATATAGTAGGTCTTGGGATCAATAAAATCTGTTTCAACACCACCATCTTTTTTAGTTACTTTCAGTTTAAAACACTCTGTACCATCCACATCCTCTTTTCCAATTAACTCAACTGAACTGCCTTTTGCTTTATAATCGACTAAGCTTCCCTGCACATCCAGTGCATCCTGACCCTGCTTTACCTGCTCTTCAGTCATAGGTTCAACTTCTGTTTTTTGCTGAATTGGCATATACATCCAGCCGGCAGTAGGGGTAATGATCACATAATTGGCCATTCCCATAATAGTAATGTCCTGACGGGATCCTTTTTGATGAACCACTGTATTTACTACATCTATGCTCGCACCATTCACCGCCATTGTTCCTGTTTGTACAAGACTGGTTACTTTTTTCCAGTTCTCTGTTCCGCCTACTGCTTCAAGATGTTTATTGATTACTTCGTCAGCAGTTTGTGCTTTTACAGTTGCAAAACTGAATGCAGTTGCTACAAACAAGCTGAATAATTTCACTGATTTCATTTTTTGATGTTTTTTATTTTAGTATAAGTTGTAAAGAAAAGAAATTTGTTACGATCAGCAGCTGATTTTTTTGTTTACTGTATTACTTCCGGTTTAAATGCTTTCGGGTCAACAGGTTTGTTCACTTCAATTTTTTCAAAAAATAAACCGCCGCCCATTCCAACTACTGTTGTTTTAAAAGCAAAAACATAGCCATCGTCAGTTTTTTTGTATTCACTGTAGTCAATTTTTGTTTCTCTTGGAGCACCACCCTGGCCTCCGCCGCCTCTTCCACCAAAACCACCACCGGTTGTTACTACACGGTCAATATAAAAGGTCGTGGGGTTGATAAAATAAGTAATATCTCTGCCTGTTTTCAGCGTGAGTTTAATTTTCCAGCATTCAGTTCCTTCCACATCTTCTTTGCCGACCAACTCTGCCTTATGTCCTTTGGCTGCATAATTAACCAATGGGCCGGCACAATCTGTTTCGCTCTGCATACCTGTAACCATTTCAGCGGTCATTGGTTCGAAGTTTCCGTTACTTCTTGGGTTCTGACTCCATCCTTCTTTATCTGTTACAACTGAAATCATATTGAACATGGAAGAACTGATCTCACGGCGCATCAACTTTCCGTCTACTTTCCACATTTTCTGAGTAATCTCTGCTCCGTTCTGCATTACACTGGTACCTTCCATATAAATACTTTTAATGGAAGCCAGTTTATCCTTTCCGCCCATTGCATCTATATGTTTATTGATGATTTCATCAACGGTTTGTGCATTCACTGCTATTATTCCAGTGAGTGCCAGCATCAGCATTGCAAGCTTTTTCATGTGTACTTTGTTTTAAGTATCCAAATTTATGACGGACCGGTGGAATAAAGTGTTCCTTCTATCCAGTATCTTGAGCCACTAATCCCAAATAACAAATCATGGATGCTAAGGGTTCATTTAAAGTTGCAGGCAATGTGGTGAATATTTTCGCCAAAGAGATCTTTTACGGCGAAGTAGAGGTGGAAGATGGAAGAATAAAAACAATAAAACGATTACCCCCTCCATCTCCCCCTGAAGGGGGAGGGTTTATCCTTCCCGGCTTTATTGATTCCCATGTACATATTGAAAGCTCCATGCTGGTACCTTCTGAATTTGCAAAGCTGGCTGTTGTGCATGGCACGGTGGCTACGGTAAGCGATCCGCATGAAATTGCCAATGTGTGCGGCATGTCAGGGGTTGACTATATGATTGAAAACGGAAAAACAGTTCCGTTTAAATTCAACTTTGGCGCTCCCAGTTGTGTACCTGCCACCACATTTGAAACAGCAGGTGCTGTTTTAAATGCAGTTGATGTAAAAGCATTGTTGCAGAGAGATGAAATCAAATACCTGAGTGAGATGATGAACTTCCCCGGTGTGTTACATGCTGATGAAGAAGTGATGCTGAAAATAAAAGCTGCTCATGAATTGGGCAAACCTGTTGATGGACATGCGCCTGGATTGAGGGGTGAGGATGCAAGAAGATACATAAAAGCCCCCCTAAATCCCCCGAAGGGGGACTTCAGACTCCGATAATTTAAATAACGTTTACGGGTATCAAACAGCTGATCCTTTATTGTACGGGCTACTGAAAGATTATGTAAAAGAAAACAGAAGCAATCCAACTGATGCAGAAATTGCATTATGGGAACAACTGCGTGGTAAAAGTTTAAGCGGTTACAAATTCAGAAGACAACATATTATCGGAACTTATATTGCTGATTTTGTCTGTCTTTCAAAAAAACTGATCATTGAAGTAGATGGCATGATTCATTACTTACCTGATAACAAAATGAATGATGCTGAAAGAACAGAACAACTGAATGCATTTGGGTTTCATGTAATCAGGTTCACTAACAACGAAGTGTTATTTGAAACAGAAAAAACGATTAACAGCATTCTTGAAAAATTAAACGGGTTAAAAGATAATGAAGCTGCTGCCTTTATCCCCCCTTTGGGGGGTGGGGGGGCTGTAATTTCTACCGACCACGAATGTTTCACTAAAGAAGAAGCACTTGATAAGTTACAATACGGAATGAAAATTCTTATCCGTGAAGGAAGTGCAGCTAAAAACTTTGAAGCCCTGGTTGATTTGATTGATGAATATCCTGACATGATGATGCTCTGCAGCGATGATAAACATCCCGACAGTTTGGTGGATGGGCATATCAATCAACTTTGTGCAAGAGCTGTTGCTAAAGGAAAAAATATCTTCAACATTTTGCAGGCCGTCTGTATCAATCCTGTGCTGCATTACAAATTAGATGTGGGCCTGCTGCGTGTTGGTGATGCTGCAGATTTTATTGTAGTGGATGATTTGGATCACTTCAACGTACAGAAAACGTTTATCGATGGAGAACTCGTTGCAGAGCGGGGAACATCGTACATCGTACCCCGTACATCGAACATCATTAACCATTTTACCTGCTCCGAGAAAAAAGAAGAAGACTTCTTTTTCCATCTCAACAAATTCGGTCATGCTGATGCAGAGAATATAGAACAGGTGTATGTGATTGAAGCAATGGACGGACAGCTAATCACCAACAAACTCATTGAACCTATTTCATCTTTTAAAATACAGGATCATCTCATTTCAGCCAATACAGAAAAAGATTTTCTGTACATGGTTGTGGTGAACCGTTACCGCAATGCACCGGTAGCCAAATGCTTTGTAAAAAACTTCGGATTTAAAAGAGGAGCCATCGCTTCATCGGTTGCACACGACAGCCATAATATTATTGCCGTTGGTGTGGATGCAGCCAGCATTTGCAAAGCAGTAAACCTTATTATAACTTCTAAAGGTGGAGTAAGCTGTTGTGCCCCTCCCTCCTTTGGAGGGAGTTGGAGGGAGGTTGTATTGCCATTGCCTGTTGCCGGTTTAATGAGTACAGATGATGGATACAAAGTAGCAGCAGCTTACAGCAACATCGACAAAGCAGCAAAAGAACTGGTACTTGCATTACCCGTTGCCGGTTTAATGAGTACAGATGATGGATACAAAGTAGCGGCAGCTTACAGCAACATCGATAAAGAAGCAAAAGAACTCGGCTCTGCACTGGCAGCGCCTTTTATGACCCTTTCTTTTATGGCTTTACTCGTTATTCCGCATTTAAAACTCAGCGATCTGGGTTTGTTTGATGGAGATAGTTTTCAGTTGGTATAATTGGATTATCTGCAACAAAAATTAAGTACGTTCACTCTTTAATAGCACAACAGGTATTACCTTTAGCCCACTGAAATTAAAAACCATGAGAAAATTCCTCAGCATTTCCTTAGTAATCATCCTACTTGTTCTGGCAGGTATTATTTTCTGGCGCTATTATTATGTGTTTGGTGAAGGTGTTAAAGCCGGCGAATTAAATTACATGGTAAAGAAAGGATACGTGTTTAAAACATATGAAGGCAAACTCATTCAATCAGGACTGCGTTCAAAAACACCGGGCACTGTTGCCAGTTATGAATTTGAATTCAGTGTAACTAACGACAGTATTGCCAATGTGCTGATGCTGAACAGCGGTAAAGAATTTGAACTGCATTATAAAGAATACATGGGCACAATTCAATGGCACGGACATTCCGTATACATTGTTGACAAGATCATTAATATGAGAAAAGTAAAATAAATTATACTCCTCCCATCAAACAGAAGATAACCGGCTGCTTATGCAGGTCCGGTTTTTTATTTTCCATTCTGCCACCGTCTTTGTTTCAATGAATTCGTTGGGTGCTGTAAGATTGGCAGCAATACAGATCCTTGTTTTGGGGTTACAGGTTTTCAGAATAGTTTCGAGCAGCTGATTATTGCGGTAAGGAGTTTCAATAAATATCTGCGTACTTTCAAATTTGGCAGAAAGATCTTCAAGCTGATTTAATTTTCGTCTGCGCTGCGGTTCTTCAATAGGCAGGTAGCCAACAAAAGCAAACTGCTGACCATTCATTCCACTTCCCATTAAGGCTAATAAAATAGAACTCGGTCCAACTAATGGTTTTACTGTAGCTCCCTGTTTATGTGCCGCTTCAACTAATACCTGTCCGGGATCAGCAATACCGGGGCAACCGGCTTCGCTGATAATACCAACAGTTTTATTCTGCTGCAGCTTTTGAATAAACTGTCCCTTTACCTGTGCTTCTGCTTTATGAATCGTAAACCATTCATGCTCATCAATCACAATGCTCTTATCTAACTTCTTTAAAAAACGCCTCGCTGTCCGTTCATTCTCTACAAAAAAAACAGTGCATTGTTTTACAGCATCCAGTACATAAGCCGGAATGGATTGTAAACTTTCTTCATCTAGCGGAGCAGGAATAAGATATACGATTGCCATTTCAGATGATCATTTAGGTTCTAAAGAATTTGAGGTATGGCATGTTTGATTTCACCGTACTATAAACAAGAGCAAATGTAAACATGCCATACCTTATTAAGGGTTTTCATTTTGGTGATATAAACTTAAGGTAGCTGCTACAACTGCATAGGCAGGTGCTAAGATCCAGCCAACAAATGGAATAATATGCATGAGAAAAAACACCATGCCGTTTCCAATAGCTAACCCTTTACGGTTACTGATAAAAGCAATGCTTTGCGATGGGGAAAGTTTATGTCGTTCGGTACTGTAATCGAGCATGGAAAAACCATAGAAATAGCATTCAATCATAAATGCAATCAGCGGGCTGATCCATCCCACAACAGGAACCAGTGAAAATAACAAGAGGCTGATGGTATAAACCGTTTGCCATAATGTATTCCGCAAAGCCAAACGGATACCACGCCAGATATCGTGCAGCAGTTGCTGCATACTGAACGGGTAATCTTTTCCTTCCAGGATGTTTTCTGTTTTCTCACTCAGGTATGCAAATACAGGCGAACCAACAATAAGAAATAAGAATTTGAACAGTGAAAAATAAAAGAACAGCAGGATCAACCTGAAAATAATGGTACCGGTAATGAACAGAAAGTTGAGGAAGCTGTTATTCATTGCATCGAGCCAGCTCTTAATACCAACTACATTAAACAGCCAGTCAAGAAAGTTCGTGCTTGAATTCCAGAACAGCCAAATGCCGCCCATAAACATGAGCATATAAATGACACCGGGAATAAAAATCCATTTCCATAGCTTATTCTTCACAATAAACTGATGAGCTTTGAAGTAGGCCTGTATTGCTATGACGAGTTCTTTCAGCAAGCTTTGTAAGTTTTAATTGAATGACCGATATTGGCGTTAATTACAGGCAGAGGCGGCAAAATACAACAAAATGCAAAAGCTCAGCAATGATTTTTATGTACGAACTGATGTGGTGCAGATCGCAAAAAGATTTGTTAGGCAAAATCATTGTCACAAAATTTGATGGATTGTACACTGCCGGGCGCATTGTTGAAACAGAAGCTTATGCCGGTATTGTTGACAAAGCATCGCATGCATATAACAGCAGAAGAACCAACCGTACTGAAGTGATGTTTGGCAAAGGTGGTGTTTCATATGTATATCTCTGTTATGGTATTCATCATTTATTTAATGTGGTATGCAATACAAAAGATATCCCTGATGCAGTGCTGATCCGTGGTATTGAACCAGTAGAAGGAATGGATGCCATGCTGAAACGTTTCAACAAACACAAGTTCGATTCATCCATTGGTCGAGGACCCGGTAACGCAAGTAAAGCGTTAGGCATTTATACACAGCATACCGGGTTGAACCTTCAAAGCAAAGAACTCTTCATTGCAGATGATGGAACAACAGGATTCGACATCGCCGTTTCAAAACGTATTGGGGTTGATTATGCAGCTGAACATGCACAGTGGCTTTACCGATTTTTCATTCAGGGGAATCCGCATGTGAGTAAACATGTGTTTAATAAGGAAGGAATACTATTGCTTTGAATACAGATGCCGGGAAGGCGGTAAGATGGGAAGAAAACAACTTCCTTTCTTCCCGTCTTACCGGCAAATCAAATTCTTTTAACTTTCTTTCTCCTTACTAAAGTCAACGGCTATTCATTATTTTTATCGCATGGAGTGGATCAAAAAAAACCAATACTGGCTTGCCTTTCTTTCAGGCGTTGTGTTATCACTCGCCTCTTATTTCTTCAACCCCTTTGACTTAGATGCCAACGCCAATAAAGCAGTTGCTGTTGCCGTGCTCATGATCACCTGGTGGATCAGCGAAGCATTGCCCATGCCTGCTGTTGCATTGATTCCATTGGTACTGCATCCTCTTTTCAAAATTGGAACCATTGAAGAAACCTCCAAAGCTTACAGCAACCCCGTGATCTTTTTATTCATGGGTGGATTCATGATTGGTCTGGCCATTGAAAAATGGAACTTGCATAAACGCATTGCCTTAACCATTGTAAAACGTACCGGCACCAGTGGCGACCGCATCATTCTTGGTTTTATCCTGGCAACAGGTTTTCTCAGCATGTGGCTGAGTAATACCGCCACCACGATGATGATGTTTCCCATTGCACTCAGTGTAATTGCAGTGATGAAAGAACATGAACAGCCCGGCAGCAGTATGAAAAATTTCTCCATGGTGCTGATGCTCGTCATTGCATACGCCAGTAATATCGGAGGCATGGCAACCATCATCGGCACACCACCTAATGTCGCTTTTGTTGGATTCATTGAAAAAAAATATGGTTACACCGTTCAGTTTTTCGACTGGCTGATAGTTTGTACACCACTCGCCATTTCATTATTAGCAGCACTGTCCTGGGTACTGGCGAAATGGTTGTTCCCCAGCAAGATCAAAAGCAGTGCTGATGCCAATAATTATATCTCATCCGAAATAAAAGCGCTGGGTAAATTATCTGTTGCCGAAAAAAGAGTGCTGGTCATTTTTATCATTACTGCTTTGTTGTGGATCACCAAAGATTTACTCAACAAACTCAACTGGTTCAAACTCGATGATAATATGATTGCCATCATTGGTGCACTGGCTTTGTTTGCCACACCAAGCGGTGAAAAGAAAGATGATAAAACGCACATGGTATTAGAGTGGCAGGACACTTCTAAAATGGCCTGGGGAATTTTGTTATTGTTTGGCGGTGGTATTGCCTTAGCCAACTCATTGGAAAAAGTGGGTGTGATGAGCCAGGTGGGAAACTGGCTGGCAGGTTTCAGTCATATCAACGGACTGGCACTGGTGTTCATGGTTGTTGTGGTTTCCATTTTCTTAAGTGAAGTAATGAGTAATGTGGCGCAGGTAATTGTGTTTGCACCTGTACTGGCTGCACTCGCTGATGCATTACATCTTGATCCTTTGTTACTGGGTATCCCGATGACACTGGCTGCAAGTGCAGCAGCCATGATGCCGATGGGCACACCACCGAATGCCATTGTATTCAGCAGCGGACATATCAAATTAAAAGACATGATCAAAGCAGGTTTTGCAATGAACATCATCAGCATTATTTTAATTACACTGTTCTGCTGGTTTGTATTGCCGCTGGTGATGGGGGTGGTGATGAAATAGAAAAAATCAATGTTGATTGTGGCAAGAACAATGAAAACTGTATAATACAATAACATTGCTTTTCAAAGGAGCTACTTCTTGTCGTATAGCGTATAATAACATAAATTTACTTATTGTAGGCAAACCTAATTGACACACCCCAGTAATATGAGCATTCCAGAAAAGCATTTCAAAGAAACAAAACGGCTTCTTAAAAAAGTTAACAAAGACCTTATTTTCTAAATGGCTCTTAGAGCAAGGGTATTATCCTGAACAGTATGTGGTGCCGCCAACTTTTAGAGTAAAGACCTTTGACTTAAATGCTAAACCATTTTACGAGGTTGTGACTTCTGGAACTTTTCAAAAATTTGAGCCGGATAAATTTGAACCAGTTACTGTTTCATACCCAAAAACACAATTGACAGATAGGGATTTTGGAATAATACATCCCAAAATCTACCACGACATTGTATGGTATTTGAATAGTGAATGGAAATCTATCGTTGACCATTTATTTCATAAAGACATAAAAATATATTCCTACAGTTTCCCCATACCAATTACAAATAAAGCTGAAGGTCTTTTAGGAGAATTAAGAGCTGGCAGAATGATTTACGAATTTATTGAAATGGCTGAAAAAGATTTAGTAGCAGAAGCTCACAATTTTAAATTTCTACTTCGTACGGATATTAAGAACTTTTACCCGTCAATATATACTCATAGCATGGCTTGGGCATTGCATACAAAAAAGACAATTCGTACAAAAGGTAATAGAGCAGATTTTACAAAGTTTTTAGGATTAAAACTCGATAAACTATTTCAATATGCAAATGATGGCTGTACAAATGGAGTTCCAATCGGCCCTGCAATATCAGACCTTATTTCAGAGGTAATACTTGCAGCGGTAGATAAGGATTTATCAAATGAACTTACCCGTATTGGAATAGACTTTTTGGCGGTTAGGTTTAAACATGACTATCGTTTTTTGTGCAATTCAAAAGAGGACGCACAAAAAATAATAAAAACTCTTCAAGCTAAAATGAAGGATTACAATTTGACACTGAACGATAGCAAATCGAATGTAACAGAACTACCTGAAGGCTTATTTAGAGAATGGCCAGCAGAATATAGTAAGTCTTCCTTAAGGTATAGAAACAAAATTAAGTATAAACAACTTGCAGATACAATGCTTTCAACTTTAA
The DNA here is from genome assembly GCA_016713085.1 of Chitinophagaceae bacterium. Classification (NCBI taxonomy): domain Bacteria; kingdom Pseudomonadati; phylum Bacteroidota; class Chitinophagia; order Chitinophagales; family Chitinophagaceae; species Chitinophagaceae bacterium. The sequence goes on from JADJPV010000001.1 coordinate 899,846, forward strand.
AAATTGATAAGCAGTACTCAGACACTGGTGTCATAGACAAATTCCTAAGCGAATTGACTTCTAAGAAGTATAATCTAAAACTCAAGTTAAACGAAAAATATAGCCAAAAAACTTTCAGTCTTTTATTATTGCTAAAAGAACGGAGGGCAAAATCATTTCCACACATATTAGGCATCATTGAAAAAATAATTGAGGAAAACAAAGGCAATCCCGATATTTTAGCATATATAAATAAATCAATAGAGACGATATTTAATAAAAAGATTTTAAATCAATCGGACAATTTATATGACTTAATCTGGCTAATATATTTTATAAAATCACTTGGGCTTTTCCCCAATTGTGTTTCCCAAAAAACTAAACTCCGAATTAAGTAAATCATTAAAGACAAATACGTTTACACTTTTCAAGCCTTTGCCGCCAGGAATCGAATTGTTCCATACAATAAAAAAGCCATCAAAGAATTTATCACTATTGGAGCATCTCGACCTTTTCAAAAAATGACCCCTTCTTCTCTGCAATGTCTCCTGCAAGGGACATTGCGTAATTGAAAGTTCAAAAAATCTCAATTCCATTCCCTGTTTATTTCCTGTAATTTTAAACTCCATTCAAAACAGGAACCATGGATAACTTTACACAGGATCTCCGCCTTGCTGTATTAATTGATGCAGACAATGTGCCCTATGCCAACATTAAAGAGATGCTCGAAGAAATTGCCAAACTCGGCACGCCTACGTTCAAACGTATTTATGCCGACTGGACCAAGCCCACTGTTGCAGGCTGGAAAAATGTGCTGCTGGAAAATGCCATCACTCCCATTCAGCAGTACAGTTATTCAACCGGTAAAAACTCCAGCGACAGTGCCATGATCATTGATGCCATGGATATTTTATATTCCGGTAAAGTGGATGGTTTCTGTATTGTGTCCAGTGACAGTGATTTCACCAGGCTGGCTATCCGCTTACGGGAAGCCGGTATGAAAGTAATCGGCATGGGCGAAAAGAAAACACTCACTCCTTTTATTACCGCCTGCGATAAATTTATTTACATCGAAATTTTAAAGGTAGAAGAAAAGAAACCTGAACCACAGGGAAGCAACCAGGCAAAAAAAGAAAACAAACCAAAACAAAAAGCATCACCCAATACCAACCAGGAACTCATTAAACTCTTAACTGAAAGTGTAGCTGATCTTGCTGATGACAGCGGCTGGGCTTTCTTAGGCGATCTTGGCAATTTCATCTTAAAGAAAAAACCTGATTTCGATCCGAGAAATTATGGCTTTACCAAAATGCTTCCGCTCATTAAAAGCATTCATCGTTTTGAAATTGATGAGCGGTTAACGGGAAAAAATAATACGAGGCATATTTACATAAAATTGAAATAAGGTTATTGAAAAAAAACGAAACAGATCAACCATGCTTACTACCGTATTAAAAACCCTTTAACAGGGACCTCAATAAATTAAAAGCCGAGCTGGAATTATACCGCAACGAAAAAAACATCTGGCTTGTTGAAAATAATATTGCTAATACGGCTGGTAATCTTTGTCTGCATTTGGTTGGCAACCTCAATGCATATCTTGGTGCAGAGATTGGCGGCACTGGTTATCTCCGCAACAGGGATCTGGAATTTTCATTGAAAGACATTCCCCGTGCTGAACTCATCAGTATGGTGGAAGCAACCATCACTGTAGTAAACAATGCACTTGATCTTTTAACCGAAGAAGACTTACAGAAAGAGTATCCATTACAGGTGTTACCTCAAAAAACATCAACCGAATATTTTCTTGTTCATCTTGCTGCACACTTAGGTTATCATTTGGGGCAGATCAATTATCACCGCAGGTTATTAGACAAATAAGCAGTGCCCAACACTGCCGACAACTGCAACGAATCAACCCCAAATCTTAAACGGCCTGTTTTTAAAGGAATATAATAAAATAGTAAGATGTAACAGAACCTTCTTCAGCTCCTTATTAATTTCTGAAAAAATTCTTGCTTCATTTCTTTCTTTTCAAAAAGAAAGTTTTAACATTGGTTAGAATTGTTTTACCCAGAAACAGTTTTTATAACCATTAACCAACCATCCACATGAACCATTTTTACCCCAAACGGGCAGCTCTGCTCATGTTTTCTGTTTTTTTTATTACAGCAAGTCAATCACAAACCTGTCCCTCACTTGGCAGTATTAACTTCCAGCGGTGGAATAATATTTCAGGAAGTGCTGTCAGCAATCTTACTTCCAATGTCAATTATCCAAACAATCCAACCAGCACGGGTACAAGAACCTCATTTGAAATGCAAAACAACCTTGGCAGTAATCTTGGCATTAAAATGTATGGATGGATCTGTCCGCCCACAACAGGCAATTATATTTTCTGGATTGCAAGTGATAACAGTTCTGAACTATGGTTAAGTACTACGGTTAACCCTGCCAATAAAATAAGGATAGCGTATAATACTTCATCTACCAATTCAAGGCAATGGACAAAATATGCTACACAAAAATCAGTATCAATTGCATTAATTGCAGGCACCAAATATTATGTAGAAGCATTAATGAAAGAAAGCACCGGCAATGATAACCTCGCTGTTGGCTGGGCTAAACCGGGCCAGAGCACTTCAGCTCCCAGCCAGGTAATCCCGGGTTCTGTTTTATCGGTGAACAATACAGCTGCTGATGCACAGGCACCAACGGCTCCTGCCAACCCTGCTGCAGCAAATATCACAACCACTTCTTTTACGTTATCATGGGCTGCTTCTACTGATAATGTGGGTGTAACAGGGTATGATATTTACCGCAATGGAATAAAGATCAATACGGCCAATATGACCGGCACCTCTTACAGTGTTACAGGTTGCGTACCCAACACTGCTTATGCAATAACGGTAAAAGCAAAAGACGCAGCAGGTAACCAATCTGTTGCCAGCAGCACATTGAATGTAACAACCATTGCAACAACGGCAGCATCTGAAACATTTTCTGTACGCACAGTTATTGCCAACCAGCGTATGCCGCATGATCTCGTTTACGGACCTGACAATAATATCTGGTACACTGAACGGTTTGGGGGCACCGTTAGTTTTGTGAATCCTGCTACAGGAGTAAAAACAACTGTTCTTACACTTGGTTCAAAAATGGTTTTGGTTGGCGGACAGGATGGTTTGATGGGATTAGCCATTCATCCACAGTTCAATGAAGGAAGTCCTTATGTATATATTTCGTATACCTATCAATCGCTGAACGCTACTGTAAGAAAAACAAGGATTGAGCGCTATACGTATGATTCCATTAATCAACTGTTGATTGCACCGGTTACTGTGCTGGAAAATATTCCGGGCAGCAATGATCACAACTCTGCAAGGTTAGCCATTGGACCCGATCTGAAATTGTATTATTCTGTAGGTGATATGGGTGCCGGACAATTTGATAATCTTACACGCATCAATAATGTACAGAATCTGAATATAAATGAAGGCAAAATTTTACGATTGAATACAGATACCGTTCCGGGCGATTCATGGATTCCTGCAGACAATCCTTTTACCAATGCAGGCCAACCAACTGCAGTATATACTTACGGTCACCGTAACCCGCAGGGATTGGTTTGGGGAAATGTAAACGGTACATCTATTTTATACAGCAGTGAGCACGGGCCGTTCAGTGATGATGAAATCAACGTTATTGAAAGAAGCCGCAACTACGGCTGGCCGCAAGTGGCAGGTTTCTGCGATGGAAATTATAATGGCAGAACGATTGGTGGTTTTGCAGTTGTAAATGAACAGACGAATTGTGTAACTCTCAATGCGAAGGAACCAATGCGTTCTATTTTCCCATCTGAAAATCCACCAACAGGTGGTGATAACATGCTGTGGCCTTCACTGGGTCCGTCAGGAACAGAATTTTATGGAAGCACTGCAATACCCGGCTGGCAGAATTCTTTACTGGTTGCCACACTGAAAGCAGGAACTATTACACGCTATCAATTAAGTGTTGATGGATTATCCATCATTTCTGATACCATCAATTATTTCCGTGGGCTGGGCCGCTTCAGAGATGTGATTGTATCACCTGATGGTTTGAAAATTTATGTGGCATGTGATTCAAGTGGTTCTACATCGGGGCCAACCGGCGGAGTTACAACAACACCTGCCAACCCGGGAAGTATTTTAGAATTTACTTATGCAGCAGGACCTGCAGCAAGAAGATATGTTACTGCAGCACAGGAACAACGTTTGCCACCAAGCAATACTGCCAACAAAACTGTAGATGTGTATCCAAACCCTGCAAGCCAATTCATTGTAGTGTATAACTATTCAATGGAGAACACAAGAACTGCATCGTTATATAATATGAATGGAACGCTGATGCAACAGCAGCGATTGCAGCAATCTGCTTCAAGAATGGATGTAAGCAACCTGCCTGCTGGTTTATACATTCTGAAAATAACTGATGCGAAGAAAACAAACATCCGGACTGAAAAAATTATCATTTCTCATTAACCTTCTAACTCAAATAAAAAAAGCGGGAACCAAATGGTTCCCGCTTTTTTATTCTATGCAATTTGTTATAGCCTGATCAAGCAGGATTATTCCAGTATTAATTTTCCTGTAATTGCAGAAGGATTGATGCTGCTGAATAATTTGTTATCTTAGGCTATATCTCTTCATTATGCGCAAACTCATTCTTTCCATCTTCACAGTTACTCTTGTTACAACTATTCTGAACGCACAGCCTTTTGATCCTGCATATTTCAACAGCATGCAATGGCGCATGATTGGTCCGCACAGAGGCGGCAGAACTGTTGGTGCAGTTGGTGTGCCGCAACAGCCGAATGTATTTTACATCGGTGTAAACAATGGCGGTGTATGGAAAACAACCGACTATGGCAGAACATGGTTCCCCATTTTTGATGATCAGCCAACGGGTTCTATTGGAGATCTTGTTGTTGCTCCTTCCAATCCCAACGTATTGTATGTGGGCAGTGGCGAAGGTTTGCAGCGTCCCGATCTTTCTGTTGGTGATGGTATTTATAAAACAACAGATGGTGGAAAAACATGGATCAACACGGGGTTAAAAGATGCACAGCAGATTGGAGGTTTGGCTATTGATCCAAAAAATGAGAACAGAGTTTTTGCTGCAGCACTCGGTCATCCCTATGGTGCCAATACTGAACGTGGTGTGTACAGAACTTTAGATGGAGGTAAAACTTGGGAAAGTGTATTGTATAAAGATGAAAACACTGGAGCCATTCAGGTAACCATTGATCCAAATAATTCAAACATCATTTTTGCTGACATGTGGGCAGGCCGTCAGGGACCATGGGAGAATGGTGCATGGAACGGAGCTGAAAGTGGATTGTTTAAAAGTACAGATGGCGGAACAACATGGAGGAAGATCACCAAAGGATTACCAACAACAGAACAGGGATTGGGAAGAATTGGTTTTTGCATTGCACCGTCTGATTCAAAAAGAATGTATGCAACAGTTGATGCTGGAAAAGAAGGTGGCATTTTCAGAAGTGATGATGCAGGTGAAAGCTGGATAAGAATTCAAACCGATGGAAGATACTGGGGGCGTGGAAGTGATTTTGCAGAGATACAGGCCGATCCAAAGAATGCTGACATTGTTTATTCCGGCAATGTGGTAACATGGAAATCCATTGATGGCGGTAAATCATGGAATGCATTTCGTGGTGCATCAGGTGGTGATGATTATCACCGCATCTGGATCAATCCCAACAACAGCAACATTATATTATTAGCCAGTGACCAGGGTGCAATCATTACGGTAAATGGCGGAGAAACTTTTTCAAGCTGGTACAATCAACCCACTGCACAATTTTATCATGTAAGTACAGATAATGCATTTCCGTATAATGTGTACAGCGGGCAGCAGGAAAGCGGAAGTGTAAGTATTGCATCAAGAGGAAATCACGGACAGATCAGTTACCGTGAATGGTATCCTGTTGGTGTGGAAGAGTATGGATATGTAGCTCCTGATCCGCTTGATCCGAATATTATTTACGGTGGAAAAATTACACGCTATGATAAACGCACCGGGCAAACACAAAATATTTCGCCTGAAGCAGTACGCAGCGGCAAGTATCGTTTTGTACGAACAGCTCCTGTTCTCTTCAACCCCATTGATAAAAAAACATTGTACTACGCAGGGAATGTATTGTTCAAAACAATGAATGCTGGCAACAGCTGGCAGGTCATTAGTCCTGATTTAACAAGAGAGAGTTATGATGTGCCATCAAGTGTTGGCATTTATACTTCTGCCGATATGAAAACGATGCCGAGACGTGGAGTGATTTATACTATTGCTCCATCTTATAAAGACATCAACACCATCTGGTGCGGAACAGATGATGGATATATACAAGTTACAAGAGATGGAGGAAAAACATGGAAGAATGTAACACCCCCATCTATTACATCGTGGAGTAAGATTTCATTGATGGATGCCGGTCATTTTGATGTGAATACTGCTTATGCAGCAGTGAACAGAATCCGCTGTGATGATATGCAGCCGCATATTTATAAAACAACGGATGGAGGAAAAACATGGAAAGAAATTGTGAATGGATTACCCAACGATCCTATTAATGTAGTAAAAGAAGATCCGTTACGTAAAGGATTATTATTTGCAGGAAGTGAAAGAGCTGTGTATGTTTCCTTTGATGATGGTGAGCACTGGCAAAGTCTCCGGTTGAATATGCCTGCTACTTCCATCCGTGATTTAGTGATTAAAGATGATGATTTAGTGATTGGCACACATGGAAGAAGTTTCTGGATACTGGATGATATTACACCTCTACGGCAGATCAGTAAACAACTTGCTGCTCAGTCATCCATTTTATTTAAACCGCAAACAGCCATCCGTGTTCGCTGGGATATGTATACTGATACACCTGTGCCGCAGGAAGAACCTGCAGGACAAAATCCTCCCGATGGTGCAGTGATTGATTACTATTTGAATGAAAAAGCTTCTAATGTTACTTTGAGTATTATTGCGCCAGAAAAACCTTCTAAAATTCATAATTCTCGTAGTGCATATGGAACCATAAATGTAATTAGAGAATATTCAAACAAGGATACTCTTTATAAAATAGGCGATGTAAATATTCCTCATTACTGGATTCGTCCGCAACAAATACTTTCTGCTGAACCGGGTCATCATCGTTTTACCTGGGATATGAAATACACTCCGGTGAATGTTCCACCTGCTTATCCAATCTCTGCAACCTATATGAATACAGAACCCGATCAAACTTCACCATGGGTAATGCCCGGCGAGTATTCTGTAATGTTAATAGTTGATGGAAAAATTTATTCCCATTCATTTACAGTAAAGATGGACCCAAGAGTAAAAACGCCAACTGCTTCTTTACAACAGCAACATGACTTGTCTTTTCAGTGTTATGAAGGAAGAAAAGAATGTATGAAAATATTGGAAGAGATCAGTCAATACAAACTAAAAACACAGAATCAATCGGTGAAAGAAATCGAAACTTCACAAGCGGGTTTCAGCAGGTTACTAAATTCATTTGCTTCTGTTCATGCTGCTTTGCAGGATAGTGATATGCCGCCCACAACGCAACAGATCAATGCAGCAAAAGAATTGCAGCTGCAGTTAATTGAGTTGAAGAAAAAATGGAATGAACTAAAGAAACAGTAATTAAAATCTCGGGCAATTCAGTTTCTTCTTATTTGGATCTGTATGTTTCTTGATCCAGATGAGAGAGAGTTCAATACCACCCCTGCGCCTGGAAGCAGCAGCAAGACCGGATATATTTACATCATAAGAAATTCCAAAACGGTAACTGCCAAACTCAAGTCCGGCATAAGGAATAATAGCATCGCCTACACGGTAAAAAGCACCGGCGTATACGTCTGTTGCATTATCAAAATCATCATTCACCGTTAATCCAACAGCAGCACCAAGTATGGTTTCTGTTGCACCTGATTGAAACTGCTGGTTGGCACTTACAAATAAAGTTGTGGCATCAGCAATGGGGAAGTAACCACCACCATGAATAGTATAACGGGGATTGAGTATAAAATTTGCACCCTGGAATGTTACCTTGGGGCGGTTGATATGATACATGGAAGCACCGATATAAAAATTATTATAATCGTTGGTGGCACCATTGTAAATAACACCTGCATTTACATCCGCATAATTGATATTTAAAAAACCGTTGCTGGCAAATAACTCAGCAGTGTTTCCGGTAAATCCAAGTGTGGTTAATTCATCTGCAAAATCAAGTTTGCTGATATCCAAACGCCGTTGCGCATACGTGCCGCTGAAACCAACACCAATCTGGTGATATCCATTTTCATCGAGTCCTTTATGATAAGCAGCAGAGCCGGAGATATAACTGTTCTTCATTACACCACTTCCGTTAACATCATACATACCCATTACACCCACACCAAACTGATCATACTCAGGAATCTTGTTACCCAGTATTCCAAAATCGGCTGATGCTGTTCCTGTACGGAATGCATTATTAATCGTAGGCCATTGATTGCGGTAGTTAACCGCCACCCGCATTTGCCCGTTAAACTTGCCTGTTAACGCAGGATTTAATGTAAGCGGTGATGCAAAAAATTGTGAAAAATTAGGGTCCTGTGCAAAAGAATGCAGGGTCAGTAATAACAACGGAATTAAAATGAGTTTTCTCATCAGTGATTGGTTATGAGTAAAGACGTTTTTCAAAAGCTGATTGCTGCTTTGCATATATTGTTACCATTACATTTGCTGTTTGGTGCCGTAAGCCAGGTCACCTGCATCGCCCAAACCGGGAACAATATACCCTTTCGCAGTCAATTCATCATCAATGGCGCCGCACCAGATTTTCACTTTAGGCTCATTGCGGGTTACAAATTCAATCCCCACAGTACAGGCAATGGCACAAACGATATGAATCTCTGAAGGCTGGCCCTCTTCACGCAAATATTGAACCGTTTTCACCAGTGAACTGCCGGTAGCCAGCATCGGATCGGCCACAATCACCACCCTGTTTTCAAGGTTGGGGCAGCTCACATAATCCAGGCTTATTTCAAATGTTCCATCCCGGTGATGCTTTCTGTACGCTGAAATAAAGGCATTATCGGCCCTGTCGAAATAATTTAATAATCCCTGATGTAACGGTAATCCTGCCCTTAAAATTGTTGCCAGCACAGGTTGTTCTTTCAGCATTTTTACGGGGGAAGTTCCGAGGGGGTTGTAATTTCTTTTTCTTCCCAGGCCATCAACTTACTGATTTCATAGGCGGCCACTTCACCAATACGTTCGAGGTTGCGCCGAAAACGCTGACGGTCCGTTTGAATGTCCGTGTCTCTTAATTCTCCTACCCAGTTACTTACCAATGAATGCTGCTCACTTAAATTAATAACCATAATGCAGTTCTTATTCGTTTATCGTGTATATACCGGATTTATAGCAGTATTCCGGCCCATTTCCCATCCGAAAATCAACAATTTTCTGAATTACATGTCTGCTAAAAATTGCTGCCTTAATTTTACAAATCTAAATGATAAAGTTGAACCCTATTTATCATCTGGAATAAAATCTGACAGCTTACTTTTAAAACTATAAAAAGAATGGTTTACCGGGCAATTGGACTGATGAGCAGCGACTCACTTGATGAACTTGAACTTGTTTTTGCAGAATTTGATGTGATTGGACAAAAATGGACTTACGAACTGAAATGTACTGCCCGTTTTCCTTACAGTACCGAATGGATTGACCGGTTAAATAAAGCTGCTGCTCTTTCAGCAGTTGATTACATGCAGCTTCATGCTGATTTTGGTCAGTTTCTCGGGCAGCAGGTAAAACAGTTTATGGATGAAAATAAACTGGATTACCAGGTTCAGCTCATTGGTGTACATGGTCATCCTGCTTTTTATTCGCCTGCAACAAAAATGATTCATCGTTTGGGTGATGGCGCTGCAGTAGCTGCCATTACAGGTGTGAATGTGGTGAGCAATTTACAATCTATGGATATTGCCCTGGGAGGAAATGGTTCTTCTTTATTTACAATGGCAGAAAAATTACTGACAACAGCAGAGCAAACAGATTTCAAAGAAACACTGTCCGTTGCTTTTTTTGCATTGCTTCGCTGGCGTGAAGAAAATAATATGCTGATGGCTGATACAGGAGCTGCAAGAGACAGTATTGGCGGTGCTGTATGGCTGGGACAGGAATGGTAAATTTTACAAACCCAGTACTGCTTTTAACTTAGGATAACCTGCACGGCTCACCGGAATTTTTACGCCTGATCTTAAAACAGCTACATGATTTTCTTTTTCATAAGGATCAATTCTTGTGATCTGCTGCATGTTCACCATATAAGAACGGTGAGTACGTACAAATAAAGAGGTGCTGAGCACTTCCTCAAAATAACCCATGGTTTGTTTTTTGAGAAAGCTTCCTTCAGCGGTATAAATTTTTACATAATCATCTGCCCCTTCGAGACAATGTATTTCATGAACAGGAATGATCTTGATCTTAGTTCCTGTTTTCACCACCACCCGTTCATTCTGCATCGGATGTTTGGCTGCTTCCTTTAATAAATGTTCAGTCGGAATTTTTGCTTCGGCTTTGTTTAGCTCCATCCATTTGCTGATGGCTTTATCAAAACGCTGTTGTGAAAAAGGTTTGAGTAAATAATCAACCGCATTCGCTTCAAAAGCCTGCATGGCATATTCATCAAATGCTGTTGTAAAAATTACATGCGGTGGTTCTTCAATCAGCTCCAGCATTTCAAAGCCTGTGATCTTAGGCATCTGGATATCTAAAAAAATTAAATCGGGTTGATGCTGCTGAATGGCTTTCACACCTTCAAACCCATTACTGCATTCTTCCATCAGCTGCAGTTGCGGGTGCAGCTCCATGCATTCTTTTACAATGCTGCGTGCAAGAGGCTCATCATCTATGATCAATACTTTATAACTCATTTCTTATAACTGATGTTCTGTTGTAAGTAATTTTTGCACTTCCATTGGCTGCGGGATCAGCACTTTTGTGATAAAGATATTTTCTTTTGCTTCAGTTTGCAGCAGATCATTGCGGCCGCACAATAAAAATAATCTGCGACGCACAGAATTTAATCCAAAGCCTGTTCCTTTCTGTGCAGAAGAGGTTTCTGCATCAAATGGATTTTCAACTGTAATGACCAGCTGATCATTCTCAGCATCTGCTTTTAATTTGATGAGTGTTTCACCAGTTATATCATACAAACCAAACTTAATGGCATTCTCCACCAGTGGCTGCAATAATAAAGCTGGCAACTGTAATTTCATAGCATCGGCATTGATTTCAATATGTGTTTCAAGACGGTTGCCGAATCTTACTTTTTCAATATCAAGATATAATTGCAGTGAATGAATTTCTTCTTCCAGTTTCACCCATTGCTGCTCTTCCTTCTTTAAAGTTGTGCGGAGAAACTCTGATAACTGCTGCACCATACTTCTTGCTTCAGCAGGTCTTGACCCGATCAATGCATTGATGGAGTTGAGTGAATTGAATAAAAAATGCGGCTGTAATTGCTGACGCAGTTTGTACAATTCTGCATCCCTTGTTAATTTTTCAGCCTCTGTTCTTTGTTTCTCTGCTTCGTTATGTTCCTTCCAGTTGTAATAAGCATAACCGATTAAACTTACACATCCGTTGATGAGAAAAGCTGTTGCAATACGCAATGGCCATGTATTCTTCATTAATGACTGATAAGCATGGTTATCTTTTAAGAAAAAGTTCGTTACCCATTCGTTGATAAAAAACCAGCCAATGGTTAACAGCACAATCCAGATGAAGAGATTAAAGAAACCCTGCTTTGTTGGTAAATGAAAACGGAAGATGGTAATCAGCAGCATGGAAACATAAATCAGCAGTGTATTACTGACGATGCTGTCCGTTAATGCAGAAAACCAGTCGAGCCCCATTTGATAGAGTGCAAGCTGATGCACACAGATCCATACAAACCAGCTGATGCAGAAAGGGATCATGAATTGCCGTGAACGGAAAGGTGATACAGTCACTTACAGTTGTTTATTGGTGAATGATTTCAACACAGCGGTTCAGCACATCCTCTGACCGGATTTTTGCTGAACGTATAAATAATACCGGATGCTCTTCTTCACAGATTTTTGAATAAACTGCTGCTCCGTCAATTCCTGTTTCAAATGAATACACATCTGTTACTGCAATCAATTTCCATTGCACCGGTTGCTGTGCCTGGTTTAAAAAAGATTCTTCTTCCTTCTTTGCCAATGCATCCGCTTTGGCGATTGCTTCTTTTGAAGATGCTGCTGAAATAAGACGCAGCTGTTCCTCAAACTGTGCAGTGTGTTTTCCATCTCCGCAAATGATGCGGAAAATAATTTTTACGAGATACCAGCTCATGATGCAATTGGTTAAGGTTTAAGCCGAATGAAATTGGTCAGCTCATGTGTTTCTATTTATGGATATTTCATTTAGGGTAACGTATCACTGCTATTTTGATTTAATATCAATTCCACCCATCATTACAAACCCTTCCAGTATAACTATTTTATCTGTGCTGATACCTGCAGGATGGGCACGCTTGTCTTCAATGCCGCCAAATATGGCAACAGCTTCTGAACGTATTTGCCAATGCGGTGGAATGATTAATGTAGCACCGCCAAAAATACATACCACTTCAATTTTTATTGTACCTGTAAAATCAGCCTGCATCAGGTTAATTTCTGAGCCGCCAAAAACAGTTACCACTTCACCACCTTTAAAATTTTTGGCGTAGATATTTTTTTTCACTGCACCAAATACTGCTGCTGCATCAATCACATCTTCTCCGTTTGAGTCATCAACTGATGCGCCGGTTACAAATGAAGTATCTTCTTTTATAAAATTACTGTCAGTTGAAACCCTGTTCCTGCGGGAAATTTTTCCTAACCCAAGTACAAAACTCAATCCTACTGCAATTAAAATAGCCGGCCAGAAGAAAGTACTCAAATGAAACTCTGGAAACATTTTCATTGCAAGAAAAAATCCACCCACTGCTATTACCGGCACCCATCCTCCCGGTTTAAATCCTTCACGTACAGCCATTACAAATCCCACAAGAATTACGATCATGGGCCAGGTAAATAAAAAAATCAGGGAAAGGAAAATCTAAATTGCGGAGAAGAATCAGTACACCTGCTCCAATAATGAGGAGTCCGATTAACGGTCTTTCGTTAAATCTTCTGAGCCTTCTTTCGTTACGATCTCGTGCCATAAAAATAATTTATAACACAAATCTATAGTGCAGAGTAAAGCAAGGCAAGTGCTGAGAGGTTTGCAGCAGCCGGTTATCGGTTAATGACAGAAACCCGTCGGTAAGTGGTAAAGTAAAAATCAATTACTCATTACAACCCATACTGATCAACGATATACAGCAGCAGCACCATATTAATTGCACCCAGCTCCAGTTCACGTTTGCTCACCATTTCAAATGTATCGTTTCCTGCATGATGATGATCGAAGTAACGCTGTGAATCAGGACGAAGACAGGCAAGTACGGTGCCTAATGGACGAAGCGGACCGATATCAGCACCGCCGCCACCCTCACTGAATTCATACACACCATATGGTTTAAATAAAGGCATCCAATTGCGTAAACGTTCCAGTACAGGAGCAGTTGCTGTAAAGCCAAAAGCTCTTGGTGTAAATCCACCTGCATCACTTTCCAGTGCGAAAATATGTTTCATTGTTTTTTCTGCTGCGGCCACTTCTCCATATTTACGTCCGCCACGCAAACCATTTTCTTCATTCATAAACATTACCACACGGATGGTTCGCTTTGGTTTAATGCCGAGCCGTTTGTACACACGGATAATTTCCATGCTCTGTACACAACCTGCACCATCATCATGTGCACCTTCGGCTAAATCCCATGAGTCAAGATGACCACCAACCGTAATGATTTCGTTGGGAAATTCAGTTCCTCTGATTTCTCCAATTACATTATGACTTTTTACATCAGGCAGCATTTCACATTCTGTACGGAAGAATAACTGCAGCCCTTTACTTGTTTTCAGTTCACGACTCACATATTCAGCATGTCTTGTTGATACTGCAATGGCAGGAATTTTTGGAAACGAATCGTTATAGGTTGTTGCACCTGTATGCGGAAAATCATCAATATTACTTGCCAGTGAACGAACCATTACACCAATGGCTCCATACTTCGCCGCCATGGAAGGGCCACGGCCACGAAACTGTCCTGCTTCACCATAAGAACGGAATGTTTCAACATTGGTGGGGTTCATGGGAAAATTATAAAACACAATTTTTCCTTTGATGCCATTTTCACCCAAATCTTCCACTTCCTTAAACGACTTTACTTCAACCACATCGGCTTTAATCCCTTTCTTTCCTGTGCCCACACTGTTACCCAATGCACATACATTTAATGAGAAGGTGTTTCCTTTTTCATCAACCAGGAATGCACTTTCTTTTGCTCCACGTACCCAATGCGGCACCATACATTCCTGCAGGTAAACCGTATCAGCACCTAATTCCTTCATCATGCGGAAGGTTTCTGTTACCGATTTCCCTGCCTGCGGCGAACCGCTGAGACGGGGGCCAACCTGTTTGCATAAGAAACGCAGGTTATCATAAGCCTTGCTGTTGGTAAAAATATCATCAGCAATTTTTTTAAATATAATGGAATCATTTTTCTGGGCAACTGTTGCGGAAGTTGCCGAAAAACAAAGCAGAAAGAGAAGGTAAACTGAACGCATGGTGATTATTTTCGGATGAAACTGAGAAAATTGAAAATAAAACAACTATCCTGTCCGGCAAAATGATATCTGTCCACAAACAGGAAAATTTACAGGCGGCAACAGATGAAAAAGCCCAGTTCGGCGAAAGTGCTAACTTCGCTGTCTTAATAAAGCTGAATGAAATAAGCCCGGCTCCTGCCCGGCGAAAAACATCAAGCCATAAAAATTAAAAATTACTCATGAAAATAGGTATCGTTTGCTATCCCACATTTGGCGGTAGCGGTGTGTTGGCAACAGAGCTGGGGAAAGCATTGGCAGAAAAAGGTCACATGGTTCATTTTATTACGTACCAGCAACCGGTAAGATTGAGCGGATTCTTTACCAATATCTTTTACCACGAAGTAAGAGTTCCGCATTATCCATTATTTGATTATCCGCCTTACGAAACAACACTGGCCAGCACCATGGTGGATGTTGTTTTGAATAATGATCTTGATCTGCTGCATGTGCATTATGCTATTCCGCATGCATCAGCAGCCTATATGGCCAAACAGATTCTGAAGAAGAAAGGGAAAGATATTCCGGTTATTCTTACACTGCACGGAACAGATATTACACTGGTTGGAAAAGATAAAACCTTTGAACCGGTGGTTACGTTTTCTATTAATGAAAGTGATGCCATTACAGCCGTATCAAAAAATCTGCGTGACGAAACCTATCATTCATTTCATATTGAAAAAGAAATTGAAGTCATTTATAACTTTGTTGATGTAAAGCGGTTTGATAAAAAACCTTTGGATGCATTTAAGAAAGTGCTGGCGCCGAATGAAGAAAAAATTATCACCCATGCATCTAACTTCCGTAAAGTGAAAAGAGTAAGCGATATCATTCACACATTTGCCAATATTCATAAAGAGATTCCATCGAAATTACTGATGGTGGGTGATGGACCCGACAGACCTGATGCCGAAGACTTATGCCGTGAACTGAAAATCTGTGATGATGTGCGTTTTCTCGGCAAGCAGCAGGAAATGGAAGAGATCCTTGCTATTTCTGATCTGTTCATTCTAACATCAGAATATGAAAGCTTTGGTCTTTCTGCATTGGAAGCAATGGCAGCAGGTGTTCCTGTATTATCAACCAACGCAGGTGGATTACCTGAAATAAATATTCACGGACAAACCGGCTTTATGGCCAATGTAGGCGATGTAAAAGAAATGAGCCGCCTGGGAATTGATTTGCTGGGGAATGAAGAACTGCTCAAAACATTTAAACAAAATGCGAGGGAACATGCAGCGAAATTTGATATTCACCACATTGTTCCTTTGTATGAAAAATTATACGAGCGCTTTGTTTCTGTTGTTGTTTAACGGCGGCGTAACCATAAAGCAGGGTTCATGAACTGATTTTTCTTTGGTCATAATAAAATCAACCTGCCCCTCGCCGTCGAGATTCGTCCCTACTCTGCCGACGCTTTGCCCGGTTTTAATGCTTTGCCCTTTGCTTACACTTACAGATGAAAGATTACTGTAGGTTGTAAAATATTTACCATGTCTTACAGTTACTGCACTCATGCCTCCCACATCAAACACACTTACCACTTCACCATCAAAACATACTTTTACATTCGTGCCTGAAGGAGAAGCGATTGTAATGAAATCCTGGTTGCCTTTGATATTTGTACCGGGTATTGTATAAGGACCGTAAGCAATGGATACATATCCATTATCCACAGGAAAAGGAAGCTTGCCTTTATTACTTTCAAAATTATTTCCTAATGCAAGATCTTCTTTGTTATACTCAAGATAGCTTTCCGGTTCTTTCACAGGCTCTTTTTTACTACCGGTTCGCTTTAACCTTGGCGGTTGCCGGTGAAATACCAGTTGTTGCCGGGTTATTGCGCATTGTTTTTAGCAACCTTTGCTTTGGCAGCTTCTGCATCTATTTTTCCTTTTCTAAGCATCAGCTTTTACTTTTGCTTCTGCCTCTTTTCTTGCTGCTGCAATTTCTCTGCTGATAATGGATGAAATAGAAGCCTGTAATGATTGTGCCTGTTTCCTCTTTGCTGCTATGGTAGTATTAATTTCTTTTTCTCTGTTCTTCAAATTCTTTACCACTGCATCCTGTTCCTGTTTATCCTTTACCAGTTCACCCATTTCTTTCGCCTGGCTCTGTATGGTGAGTGTTTTTTCTTTCTTGTTATTGGTGAGCTGAATAATTTTTTCTTTATACAGTATCTCTGTATGATTGATTGCATCGAGCTGCTGTGCACGGTAACTGCGGTATGCTTTCATATAAGCAATACGGCGGATGGCATCATTAAAGTTGGTAGCAGAGAACAGGAAGTTTAAAAAATCATAACTGCTTCTGTTCTTGTATGCATACACCACATTGTGTGCATAGTTCATCTTCAGTGTATCCAGATCTTTCTGCAAACGTTTCATTTCACGGTAAGAGGTGTTAATATCACCTTCAATGGAACGCACCTGTTTATTAATCGTGTAAATGACTTCGTTACGTAAACGGATCTTATTCTGAATCAGTGTAAGCTGGCCGATACTTTGCTTCTTGTTTTTCTTAATCTCGTTGTACTGGTTATTGAGCACTTCAATTTCCTGGAGTGTCTGTTTTCTCTTTTTTTCAAGCTCAGTTTTATCCTGTGCAAATACAAGTACCTGCAGGAGAGTAAAAACAGTAAGCAAACAGATTTTCAACATAGGCATGATTTTGAATGATTACAAAAATAAGGGTTCGGGTTTAAAGAGTTAAACGCCGTGTTATTTGAAAACGTATGCCGGTTTAGATTCTTTTAAATTTTTTAGGAATTGTAAAGGGGAAGCTTAACTGTTCATTAAACTTATAATCCTTGAATTTAAGCTGTACTTCCAGCTTATTCTGCTGTATAATAGATATTTCCCTGTAGGCAGAGAACATGACGCCTGCTTTATTTTCGTAGTCGTTATAGATCAGATCACAGGTGCGGTTCATCACCGGGTCATTATCATCAAGTTTGCTTTTTTCAACTAAAAATCCATTGCCAATAGAAAGACGGTTTTTAAACTGCGGATCAATACTGAGCAATGCATAACCATTGGCCGCCTGGCTGTATGATATAATACTGTCTTTATTGAAAAACAAAGGATTGCCCAGCAGCAAATTCTGTAAATCAGAAAAAGCAAATGGGATCTGGCTCACTTCCTGGATATGTTCCAACGGCCTCACCTGGTAAGTGTTCGCCAGCTTATCCATGATCTTTATACTGTCTTTGGTAATGAGTACCCGTATGCCTTCAATACCAATATCGTTACTCAGTGAAATCCAGATGAGGCTATCTTTCAGCATCCGGATATTCGCAATAAAATCGGGCTGCTTTCCTTTACTGTTTGTATAATCAACTCTTATTTTAGCTGAGAATGTATTGAACTCAATTCTGTTCTTCTGCACTTTCAGCAATAAATCATTTACCATACGCATGGTATCTTCATGTGTTGGCTGCACAACTGTTAAAACTGTTACTACAGTATCTTTCTTAACAATTGCCTGCTGAATTTTTTTAGTTGAGCGGCAGGCAGAAAATGCAAGCAGCAAAACAATTGTAACAGCTAAAACATAAATTCTCTTCATGATCAATTAATTTTTTCCTGTGCTGCCAAAACCGCCTGCACTTCTGTTTGTATCTTCTATTTCAACTGAAAGTTCCCAGTTAATTTTTTCAACTTTCTGTATCACCATCTGTGCAATACGTTCACCGCTTTGTATAATTTGTGTTTCGTTACTCAGGTTAATTAAGATAATCTTAATTTCTCCACGGTAATCAGCATCAATTGTTCCGGGCGTATTTAAACAGGTAATACCCTGCTTAACAGCCAGCCCGCTTCTTGGACGTATCTGTGCTTCAAAACCCTGTGGCAATTCTATTGATAACCCTGTTGGGATTAATGCACGCTGTAAAGGTTTTAATTCAACAGCTTCTTTTATATACGCCCTGATATCCATTCCGCTTGAGCCTTCGGTTGCATAAGTTGGCAATGGATTATTTGAGTGATTGATAACACGAACCGTCATATAATAAATTATTTTTCGAGTAATACAGTGGCATAAGCAACCAGCCCTTCTTCTCTTCCTACAAAACCCATCTGCTCTGTTGTAGTCGCCTTCACGGAAACAGCATCTGTATCCAGTTCAAGAATGGCAGCAATGGTTTCCTGCATCTGGCTGATGAAAGGCTTAATTTTCGGAGCCTGCAAACAAAGTGTACTGTCAACGTTTACTACATGATAGCCTTTCTGTTTGATTTGATCAAACGAACGCTGCAGTAAAATCTTACTGTCGATATTTTTAAATTCAGCAGAAGTATCAGGAAAATGAGTGCCGATATCACCCAACGCCAAAGCGCCGAGCATTGCATCACAGATGGCATGCAGTAACACATCAGCATCACTATGACCAACAGCTCCTTTATGATGCGGAATTTCCACACCGCCAATAAACAATTTTCTTCCTTCTGCCAGTTGATGATAATCAACACCTGTTCCGATTCTGAATGCCATAGTATAATAAAAAAAGCGAAGGTAAACTACCTCCGCTTTTGACAAAATCTTTTATCGTTAATACTAATTCTCAGGAGTTGTTGTTTCACCAGCATCTCCGCCCAAATCAAAAATGAGACTGAAACGGGTGGTATTGCTTAACGGGTTGCGGTTAATTCCCTGACCGGTTGGTACCAGGTATGAGAAGTTAAATCCTAAACGGTTATACTTTACGCCTGCTCCCACACTGAAGAAACGACGGTTGCCTTTTGTTTTGGCTTCATAAAAATATCCGGCTCGTGCAAAAAACAATTCGTTGTAACCATATTCTATGCCAGTTGAAATCTGAAACTCTTTCAGCTCTTCACTAAATCCTCCGGGTGCATCACCAAAAGAAGAGAACCAGCTGCCAACTACACTTTTGTTACGATAAGCATCCAGTGCGCCTGCTGCCGTATCGGATGGTGGTGTGGGTACCAGTAATTTATTTATATCGATTCCAAAACTGATCTTATTGGTTTCATCAATGGCTTTATGATAAACGCCGCCAATACCGAGGTTGGCAGGAATATAATCTTTACCTCTTGCATCGTTGGTATAAGAAATTTTTGTTCCGAGGTTGCTCATTACGGCACCTGCGGTAAAGCCTGATCCTTCTTCATTAAGTCCGTTATAATAAAACGATACATCGCCTGCAACAGCTGTTCCGGGTTTGTAAGTAACTCCGTTGGTATTGCCATTGGCAAGGTTGGAATAGATATAGCGGAGTGCAACGCCTACTCCTATTTTATCGCTTAAGCGGCGGCTGTAACCTGCATCAATAGAAAACTCACGGGGATTAAATTTTTGCAGATCGTTACCTGCGAAATCGGTAAACTGAATACTTCCAAGGTTGAAATAACGCAAGGAAGAAGAGATAGACGAGTTTTCATCAATCTGATGATAACCGGCGAGTGTGCCAATAAACACATCGTTTAACCCAAGATCTTTTAACCACGGTGTGTATGTCAATGCAATGGATGAACGTTGGGTGGCAAAGGGAATTTTTGCCTGATTCCAGAACGATGAATTTGCATCGGGTGATGTGGCAATACCCAGATCGCCCATACCTCCTGCTCTTGCATCGGGCGAAATACGTAACATGGGAACAGCGGTGGTTACTACATTAATTCGGTCTTGAGCAAATGTTTTAATAGAAGCAAAAAGAAAAATTGTGCACAGGATTTGGATTGAAGCTTTTCTCATCAGAATTGAAATTTGAGCCATAAAAATAATTGTATTTGGCCAATGCCGGTCAAAATTGAACGTTTTTGGTTTTACAGAAGAACTAATTTTTGAAGGGCCGATTGCTTTTTACCGTTTGAGTCTTTTACTTCTAACTGGTAAATATAGACCCCACGGCCAATTTTCTGTCCGTAGTCATCTCTTCCGTCCCATTCAATGTCAAAAGAACGGTTTCCTTCTGTATTTATTGTACGGATGATAGATTTTACAAGCTTCCCGGAAACGGAGAAAATGCGGATCATTACGTGCAGGTTATCACCCGGTCGGTTATGCTCAAACATGAAGGTTGTTTTGCTGGTAAAAGGGTTGGGGTAATTGTACACCCTTTCAATTTTAAATTCCTCATCTTTCACCACTTTAAATTCAAGCCTGTATTCACTGCTGTTATTTTGAACATCCCATGCTTTGATAGTAAGTGTATGCAGGCCTTCTGTTAAATCAGGCAGTTGAAACCGAACCGAACCTGCCTGGTAACTGTCTGCATCTGCTTCGTAATAATCATTGAGTATAAAAAAGCGGCTGTTATCATTATCCAGCGTTGCAATCAGGTCATGACCAATACCTGTACCCACTGTATTAATACCGCTTGAATCAACTAAGTTCAGCAGCAATACAGGTGTTTGATTGGCAATACCACCATTAACGAATTTTTTATCGTTGAGCCAGCCTTTGATGGTTGGACCAGTTTGATCACTGATTGGATTTGTTCCTGCACCACCTACAACAATGGATGTTTCAGCCCCGTTTCCATCCTTCGTACCATCTTCTGCATAGTAATTAATCTTCCCGTTTCCAAACTGGTAGTTGATATCTTTTGGAACAACAAACGTGTAACTGAATTGTCCGTTGGTAACTTTTGCCTTCCCTTTAAAAATAATATTCGTCTGATTATTGAAGATTACAACATTACTTGTGGCATCATTCCCAAAGGTTTTTACCTGTTGAACCTTATCAAAAATTACAGGATATACATTTCCGTTAAACCCGGTCAGGCGATTACCGGAAGCATCTGTTACTTCGCCTTTGATGGTATATCGGTCCAATGCTTTTAACGTATCAGCAGATGGTGATTGATTATTGATGGATGTTGTTTTTACTTTCAGGTTTGGAAATCCAAGACGCACAGCAGGATCTCCGAGCAACGTGAATTTTCTGTTGTTGATCACATCACCAAAATTCAGATAGGTATAATTCTTTGCTTTTTTCATGGCTTCACCCAGCGTTGGAAAAATTCCATTTGCATCAGTTGCCAGTGCCATCTGGAAATAATTATTATTGATGATGCGGTTACTGAAAGCAAACACCACACGGGTGGTTGTCATTAAAGCGATGGCACCTGTTTTTTCCCTAACTAAAATATTTTCGCCAATCGAATTCACAGCAGGATTATCATAAGGAGCAAAATCGCAGGTAGCAGTAATAAACAATGGAAGTCGGTCAGGATTGTTCCAACTGTTCACCATATCCTGGTCGAGAACTACTTCCTCAGCTAATCTTCTGAAACCACCATGACCGCTGTAATTCCAGATCAATGTGCCGGAAAATAGTTTATTGTTGACGGCCTGGTTTGCATCTGGGTAACGGCTGCCTCCACTTCCGCTTTGCTGACGGTATGCATCGAGATAAATTTTTGAGAGATTAAAAGTTTTGTTTTGCTGAATCACCTGTGCATGCAGTTCTGCATCATCGAGGTGAATATTATTGTCTTCATCATCTGCCACCAGTGATACTTCATTTCTCCACGGACCAAAACTTTCTTTGGCGTGATAGCGGATCACTTTATCAACCACATACTTTGCTTCCTGTGCATTCTTTGCAGGAATACGGCCAATGCCAATATCAATTAAACTTACAGGAAAAGTCTGGTTGATGTTATCAGCATCATCCAGTAATCCAAAAAAATCATCCGATGTATACGTTGATAACGGATCAAGTGACGCATTGCTTTCGTAACAGGGAACAAGATTGGTGTTTGCACTGATCCTGTTTTGATAATCATACGATGCATCACCAAATAATAAAAGATAACGGGGACGTTTGGTTGTATCGTTCCCGGCTTTATCATAATACATTTTTACAAAATCACGGGTAGCAGCAGGATCAGCTGTGCCTGATGAAAATTCATTGTACACCTGGTCGGTTGTTACAACAAGAGTGCGGAGATTTTGATTTTGCTGATGCCATGCACCCAGCCTCTGTGCTTCTGAAAGTAAAGATGGATGAGTTACAATGAGGTAATCTTTTACAGATGAATTGTGCAGATCCTGATTGTTGATTTTGCCTAATGCCTGAGGCTGTAAAAAAATCTGATTATTAAAAGCAACATATTCCCTTAAACGTTCAGAAGTATTAGCGAACCTGAATTCTGAACCTGTTACTGTTCCTGAAATATTTACAGGATTTAAGGGGTCAGTCACTTCCCAAACAATTGTATTCGCTGATGCAGATTGCAAACGAAATTCAGTACTGTTTCCACTGCCTACCGTTTCCCAATCACGGAACATCAACTGATCAATCCCGTTCATACTTAACAGCCGCTGCGGAAATAACTTAAACCAGTTGAGCCATCCCTGTGAATTTAAACTGCCGGGCTGGTACGTGTATTGAATCGTAATGGCCGATTGTGCTGAAGTAAATGTTGAAACTGCTTCATGCGGAAAAGCCACGGGATCGTAAGTACCTGTGCCAACACTTGTAACATTGTGCTGCACTGCCACATTATTATTTGCCCTTACTGTAAACGAACTGCTTACACTGTTACTTCTTGCAGCAACATTTGAAACAATCTGTACCGGAGTGCCGGTTACTAAGTTTGGAAAAGAGACAGAAAAATTCCGTGTTACTGTTTTGCCGGGTGTATTACTGAACTCTTCTCCATACCATTCTTTGCCACTCTTTAAAAAATTAATGGTATCCAGTTCATAAAAATAATGGTCCCGGAAAGCTGTCACCACTTGATTAGGTGATGCTGCACTATTTTTGTTTTGTACTCTCAGCCCGATTCCGCCAACTGTCAAAAATAAAAAGATTCATTACTGTATAAATTTTTCTGATGCTGAAATGTTTTATTCAGTGAATCTTTAATCCATGCATGCGGTCCGGCAGCAAAAAACAGGAAATAATCATTGCCGCTGAAAATACCATCGCCACCATCCACCATCAGTATGGCGTTCTCAGTTAAATCATCTGCCCTGCTGATTGAATTTGCTTCCGGCAGCATCTGCCCCCCATTTCCATACAAACGGATAGCAGTGCTGGATAAGTTGGTGGTATTAACTCCCAGGGCCTGCAGGAAAGTCACATTCACCCGGTATACACCGGTATTTTTTACAGATAATTTATACCAGTTGCCGTTTGACAGCACAGAATTAGTACGATAGCTGCGTTGTGCAGTAACGGAGAGAAATACAAAACAGCCAATTAGCAGTGCAGTGTAACGCATAGAGGGTGAATAACAAATATACCTGAAATGGCTTTGAACCACAATTCGTTCATCAATTGCGGGTCTTATTTATCAGAAAATAAACAGTCATCTAAAAATGCAAATTGAACTGCTGTTTGCTTCAGCTCATGATTAAATAAGATGCCATTTTACAGGCTGTTGCTGCACAGATTCGTAATTCTACTGATTACTAAGCAGAAATACTGAAATTCATATACAGGACCACTATTTTGTATAATTTTTAAAAAGAAAAACCTATGTTTGTCTCCACTCCTTATTA
Source organism: Chitinophagaceae bacterium (assembly GCA_016713085.1). Lineage (NCBI taxonomy): Bacteria > Pseudomonadati > Bacteroidota > Chitinophagia > Chitinophagales > Chitinophagaceae > Chitinophagaceae bacterium. The sequence continues at coordinate 924,137 of JADJPV010000001.1, forward strand.
AAATTTGGAGTGTGAAATCCAATACAATATTTTTGAACATTACTCGTTAACTAAAAAACGAAGAGATGAAAAACCTTTTCCACGTTAAAAATCTGGGTATCCTGTTAGTCGGGGCCACACTTATTACTTCCTGCAACCTCTTTAAAAAGAAGCCGGAAAAATCTTCCAATACTGGCTGGACCTACAATGATCCAAGCGGTAGTGGATTCCGTGTTTCTAAAGAAAAAGAGCAAAAAACAGGTCCTGGTCTCGTCTTTGTTGAAGGCGGTACGTTTACCATGGGTGCTGTTGAAGAAGATGTAATGCGTGACTGGAATAATATTCCAAAGCGTGTTACCGTTGCTTCTTTCTACATGGACGAAAGCGAAGTTGCCAACGTTCATTACCGTGAATATCTCTACTGGCTGAACCGTGTATTTATGGAAACAGCCATTACCAACAAGGCTTTACCTGATACACTTTGCTGGCGCAGTGAGTTAGCTTACAACGAACCTTACGTTGAATATTATTTCCGTCATCCTTCCTATAATTTATATCCTGTAGTTGGCGTAAGCTGGAAACAGGCTTATGATTATTGTTTGTGGCGTTCTGACCGTGTGAATGAAAATATTCTCTACGACAAAGGCATCACCAACAAAAAAGCTGAAATGCAGAAACAAATGCAGGGCGGCGGACAGGATAACTTTAATACAAAAGCATACCTGTTAGGTGAATACCAGGCAACCCCGGTAAAAACATCAAATCATATAAAGATCCTATTACAAAACAGGTTCCTACAAGCATCAGTTTTGAAGAAGGCTTAATCTTACCTGATTACCGCCTGCCTTCAGAAGCAGAATGGGAATATGCAGCCTATGGTTATGTAGCTCAAAACCCTAATCCACGTAAAAGCGAAAAGCGTCGTGGTGAAGAGTTGATCGCTAACAAACAGGTTTATCCATGGTCACAAAATGTAAATGGATTGCGTGATGCACGCCGCAGCAGCTGGCAGGGACAGTTCCTCGCTAACTTCAAACGTGGATCAGGTGATAACATGGGTGTTGCAGGTGGTTTAAATGACCGTGCTGTAATTACCGGACCAATCAAAGCATTCTATCCAAACGGTTTCGGCTTATATAATATGGCCGGTAACGTGAGTGAGTGGGTTGCTGATGTATACAGACCTCTTACAGGTACTGATGGAGATGACTTTAACCCTTACCGTGGTAATAATTTTCAACGTATGGATATGAGTACAGGCAAAGCTGAAAGAGATTCACTTGGCCGTATTAAATACCGCAATGAAACTGAAGACGAAGTAAAAAACCGTCGTAACTACCAGAAAGGTTATGCTATTGATTACTTAGATGGTGATTCTTTAAGCCAGGTTCAATATGGATATGGTATCACTACACTTGTAAGCGATAAGAGCAGAGTTTATAAAGGTGGCAGCTGGAACGACCGTGCTTATTGGCTCAGTCCCGGTACACGCCGTTTCATGGAAGAAGAACAGAGCAGTTCACAAATTGGTTTTCGTTGTGCAATGACACGTTACGGCAGCCAGGAAGGAAATGGAAGAAAAACAGGTAACTGGTTCCAGACCAGAAAACAAAACAACCGTAAAAGAAGTTAATACATAAAATCTTTTCAAGAAACCCTCTGCCTGCAGAGGGTTTTTATTGGGAGTAATTCAAGTTCGCAGAAATCATTTCATGCATTATACTGAGTTAACACGAACTAATTATCTTTGAAACATGCTCATCGAAGAACTGTACAATCTGTTTCTGCAATACCCATCTGTACAAACAGATACCCGTAAATTAAAAACAGGTGATCTCTATTTTGCACTGAAAGGTGAAAATTTTAATGGTAATCAGTTTGCTGTACAAGCATTGGAAAAAGGAGCAGTATATGCTGTAGTTGATGAGGAGATTGACTCAACTGATAAGAGGATTATAAAAGTGGATGACGTGCTGCAAACACTTCAGCAGCTTGCCAAACATCACCGGCAGCAATTCACAATTCCATTTATTGCTATAACAGGAAGCAATGGAAAAACAACCACAAAGGAATTGATTCATGCTGTTCTTTCATCTCACTTTAAAACTTATACCACAGAAGGCAACCTGAATAATCATATTGGAATTCCGCTCACATTACTGAAAGTAAAAGCTGATGCTGAAATTGCTGTAGTAGAAATGGGTGCCAATCACCAAAAAGAAATTGCATCTTATTGTACTTATACTTTGCCAACACACGGCTTAATTAGTAACTGCGGCAAAGCACACCTCGAAGGTTTTGGCGGAATTGAAGGAGTTAAGAAAGGAAAAGGTGAATTATATGATTTTATCAGAAATACAAATGGTACTGTTTTTATCAATAAAGATTATGAATACCTGCTCAGGATGAGTAAGGGAATTCATTTTCAGATTACTTACGGAACTGCCAATGCAGAAACAACTGGGCATTTAATCAAGAGCGAGCCTTTTTTAAAAGTGGAAATCACAAGTAATGATGTTATAGACATTATAGAAACCCATTTGGTGGGAGATTATAATTTACCAAATGTGCTTGCTGCAGTAAGTGTTGGACGATACTTTCATGTGCCTGCTGAAAAAATAAAACAGGCACTTGGAAATTATCAGCCTTCCAACAGCCGGTCGCAGTTAATTGAAAGCGGAACAAATAAAATTATCCTGGATGCTTACAATGCCAATCCCAGCAGTATGAAACTGGCCATTGAAAACTTTGCCCGTATGCATGCTGAGAAAAAAATACTGATGCTGGGAGGAATGGCTGAAATGGGTGAAGCAAGTCTTGAAGAGCACAAAGGAATTATTGAATTGATTCAGCAATATAAATGGCATGCAGTTGTATTAGTTGGCGGCGATTATGAAAAAGTTGAACATCCGTTTATCAATTTCAATACATCAGCAGAAGCAAGGGAATGGTTTCTGCAGCAGCGTTTTGAACATGCTCATATTTTAATTAAAGGGTCAAGAAGTATGCAGATGGAAAAAGTGCTGCAATAACTTATTTCTTCTCCTGGCACAATTCAACCAACACCCCATTGGTAGTTTTGGGATGCAGAAAACAAACCAGTTTATTATCTGCCCCCTGCTTTGGTTTTTCGTTGAGTAAAATAAATCCTTCAGCCTGCAGTCGTTTCATTTCTGCTTCAATATCTGTAACATCAAACGCAATATGATGCATCCCCTCTCCTTTCTTTTCAATAAACTTTGCAATTACACCATCGGCAGTAAGACTTTCGAGTAATTCAATTTTCGTTTCGCCCTTTTTAAAAAAAGCGGTATTCACCTGTTCGCTTTCAACCAGCTCAGTTTTATAACAGTTTGTGTTCAGCAGTTTTTCAAACAAAGAAATGGAAACATCCAGGCTTTTAACTGCAATACCGATATGCTCTACCTTTTGCATGGGTTTTAATTTGAGAGCAATTTACGCCCATCAGCTTTAACTTTACATGATGAAGCAGCAGCAAATCATTTATCTCGACTACAATTCCACCACGCCGGTCGATCACCGTGTACTGGAAACTATGCTGCCCTGGTTTACTGAAAAATTTGGTAATGCTGCCAGTCGCTCACATGCAATTGGATGGGAAGCAGAAGAAGCAGTAACTATTGCCCGTGAACAGATTGCAAAACTGATTGGATCTGTAAAAGAAGAAATCGTATTTACATCTGGCGCTACCGAAAGCATCAACCTTGCTGTAAAAGGAGTTGCAGAAGTGTATGCTTCAAAAGGAAATCATATCATCACCTGCGTTACAGAACACAAAGCAGTGCTTGATACCTGTGCAGCATTAGAGAAAAAAGGTGTTGCTGTTACTTATCTGCCTGTGAATGAAAAAGGGATGATTGATTTAAATGATCTGCAAAAAGCAATCACCCCTTCAACGATATTAATTGCCTTGATGTATGCCAATAATGAAACAGGAGTTATTCATCCGGTGAAACAGATCGGAGCAATTGCAAAAGAAAAGAAGCTGCTGTTTTTCTGTGATGCTACACAGGCCGTTGGAAAAATTACGGTTGATGTGGTAATGGATGATATTGATCTGATGGCTTTTTCATCGCATAAAATATACGGACCAAAAGGTATTGGTGCTTTGTATGTAAGAAGGAAAAATCCAAGGGTTACGATTAAATCACAGATAGATGGCGGCGGACATGAACGGAATATGCGGAGTGGAACGTTGAATGTACCCGGCATTGTCGGCTTTGGTAAGGCTGCAAAGCTTGCCGGGCTTGAAATGAAAAAAAGACAGGAGAACCTGCAACTGCTGAGGGATAAATTAGAAAGCTCTCTACTACAGTTGGGAAGCGTAAAGATCAATGGAAATTCCGGCCATCGGCTTCCTTCAACAGGCAATCTCTGTTTTGGTGGAATAAATGGAACAAACCTGCTGGCGGCCATCAGCAAAAAAATAGCTGTCTCCAGCGGCAGTGCCTGCACCAGTGCTTCAACAGACCCCAGTCATGTGCTGAATGCAATGGGTCTGTCTGATGAAGAAGCCCGTAACTCCATCCGCTTCAGTTTGGGAATCATGACCACAGAGCAGGAAATTGACCTGGCTATCAAGGAAATCTCTGAGATCCTTCGGCAGCTAAGAGCGGAAGAAAATAGTATCTCAGGCTGAAATGCCAGCCAGCCCCAGTTCCACCAATTTGTATAATTTTGCAGACAAGACGTCAGGCAGCAACCAAATGGTCTGTTTGTTGTTACTATTCAAAAAAACAGATTATGATTTTCGTTACAGATAAAGCAAAAGAAAAAGTGTCACACTTAAAGCAGCAAGCCAATGTAGGCGCTGATGCAGAGTATTTTCTCCGTGTGAGTGTTGTGGGTGGCGGTTGCAGCGGCTTAAGCTATAAGCTGGACTTCGACAATGAATCCAAACCCAACGACCAAGTATTTGAAGATAATGGTGTTAAGGTAGTAACCGATATGAAGAGTTTTCTCTACCTCTATAACACAACTCTTGATTTCAGCGACGGGTTAAATGGCAAGGGCTTTCATTTCAACAACCCGAATGCCAGCCGTACCTGCGGATGCGGGGAGAGTTTTGCGGTTTAAATTATCAATCTAACAAAAAGGCATAAAACAAAAACCCCCTCTTGTAGAGGGGATTTTTTTAGCAGTTGGTTTCGGGTCGTCAGTTCTTGACAAAAGACTTTATTGTAAGCCCGTATTTACCCAGGATACGCAGATAATAAAATCCCGCTTGCAAGTGAGATATGTTTAGTTCAGTGTAAAACTGAATGTTATTTATCTTCTTTAACACCTGGCCGGATATATTGACAAGTTCAATTTCGGATATGCTGCTTGGTTCGGACAAATTAATGACAATTTTTTCTGAAGCCGGGTTCGGGCTGATCCTGATCAGCTCATTTAACCCAAACCAAACCTTTACGGTAAAGGATGCTTTTTCCCTGTCGAGCTTATCAATTGCTCTTAAACGATAATAGTTCCACCCGTTCAAAGGATGAGGGTCAACCTCTGTATAAGCCGCCTGGTTTAAAATAACTTTAGCCGGAACCTTTCTTAACAGTTCAAAATTCACTCCGTCCCTGCTCCGCTCAAGAATATATTCTTCCTGCTCATCATTATTCATCACATGCCAGTCAATGACCACTTCCTTACTTTTGCCCTGGCTGAAAAACTTGAAAGGTCGAGTGGTAATGGATTCAAACCTGCACTTGTAGACCCCAATGCAAAAGGACTGAACACATTTACCCCATTCCAGGTAATTGTGCCGTCACCCGGACTTACCGCCCCTGCGGCAGTACCACCTCCACCATAAGTATCCCAACTGGTACCATTAAAATGAGCAATCACTAAAGTTGGCAGATCGTTCACATAACTGATATTGCAGGGGCTTTGGACAGTCCAGCCAATGGTTACATTAACTGAAGTAACCACCCCACTATTTACATGATCCAGCGTCCAGTATTCGCATTGGCTTACACGTTGCAAACCACCTGCTGTAATTAAACCGCCTCCAAGCAAACGGGCATTTTCCCGGAAGAATTCTGCCGTAAATTCATCAGCAACATCATCCGGTGCAGAAATTGAAATGGTTCTGTAATGATTGATTGCACCAACCAATTTCCCAACAGGAAATACAAAAGCTGCATTGCCGATTTTACGTAAAGGGCCGGTAACAAATGAAGTGGGGCCTCCTACCGTTGATGTTCCTGTTGCAGTAATGTTTAAAAGATTTCCTGTAGTTGTTACAACAAGACCATTACTCAGTGTAAGATTGCCACTCATTGTGGCAGCCCCATTCAATACTTTTTTTGTCCTGTTATCTGCACATTTGCGTAATCAGTACGGGATGTGAATTGCTGGTCAGTTAGCATGGCAGTTAATCTGTCGTATACAATGGTTGATAATGCACCCAAAGTAACTGTACCTGAAGTTGCTAATGTACCAGTAGTTGAAATTCCATTTGCATGTTGGGTGTAAAGTGCACCTGTAAGATTAATATTTGTCGAACCGGTTAGTTGGTATTCATAGGCGAATAAATCACCGTTAATGGTAAAGGTTGAATTGTTGATCTCTTGATTATCAACGAGCAAAGCCTGTGAACCTGTTGCAATTAAAAGTCCAGCTGCATTAAGATTGACTATGCCGCTTCCTCCAATATTTGGAAACGTACCATTGAGTATAAACTGACCACAATCTGCAGTTTGAGTAAGTATTGCAGGAGTAGATGTTAAGATACCATCACGGAATATCTTCGTTCCTCCATTCTGAAAAGTGATGTTTGCTCTTACATCCAGATAACCATTAATCGTTGTGTTATTTCCGACACCCCCTCCAACTCCACCAACTCCTGAATTGATCACAAACCTTGGGTGATCATTAGGCCCGCTATTGGGAAAATAGACAATACCAGAAGCCTGAAAAACACCAGGCACTGACCAGTAGAAATATGACTGATCTGCAAACGTAACCCTCAGACTGTATGCAAAATCATCCGATTGATTTGGTGCTCCATTTGTCAGTGCAAAAACAGACCCGTTCGTTTCAACCCTTATTGTACTTGTTCCCGATGGTATTGTTCCATTAATTGTATATGAACCAAAAATGGTCATATCAGTTCCTGCAACATCGAATAAACTAAATGCGACACCGGCATTATGAATCAATGAACCTCCGGTATTAATTGTTAACTGGTTTGCAGATGCAGTGTTATTTATTGTAACAATATGTGCTGCATTGATCCTGATTGCATTGGCAGCATCTGTAGGAACAACTGCTGTCGGCGTCCAGATTATATCATCAACTGATGTTTCCCAGGTGGAGGCATCATCCCAGGTTCCGCTTTGAACTGTTCTGTAATAATTACCGGGTAATGCTGCTCCAGCAATTAAAAAACCTCTAATCCTGATATCATCAATATTAGAGGTTCCAGCTCCTGTAACTGCGGTGCCATCAACAGCAATATCAGAATTCATAACCCACCTGATAAAAACAGATGGCTGATCGTTACAGGCCGCAGGTAAAGCAAAATTTGTTAATACACCCGAAGTATAATTGTCTGCTGTTAATACTACTGCTCCGGGTAAAGCAACCCATGCGCCAGCACCAATTCGATATTCAACAACAAAATCTCTTGGACCTTTGTTAGAAGATCTTTGTTTGCTGGAAAAAGTGAGTGTGTTATAACCTGTTGTTGCAACTTCTACTTCCCAGTATTTTGTACCGATTCCCGTAATCCAGTTTGCTGCCACTGCAGAATTGGTAGTAGCTCCAGCAGGTGTAAAAGCAAGAGCATTGGCACCAACAGTTGCAATTGTCTTTGCTGCATTTAAAGGAATAGCAACGTCAGCTATCGCATCATCAGGATTATTTGGAAAGTTCCATTCCACCAATGTTGTTTGCCCAAATAAAAAACCGCCAGAAACCAGCAATAAAAAAAGAGTAAAAAATTTCCTCATCCTTTTAAATTTAAAAAGTGAACAATTCGTTAGAATCGGGTCCCAGGTAAATAAACGATCAATAACAGGATGAATGGAAAAGGTGTTTCGAAGAGGAGGGATTAGCTATTGTGTTGTTACAAGATATATTTTTCTTTTAATATAACATAGCTTTCTGTATGCCGCAAACCGGGCATTCCTGGTTTCCTGAAACGGGCTGTTTAGCGGCAGATTCAGCTCTTATTGTTTCTTTTCCGGTCTATCCGTTTCCATCCGCATTATTCCTTTATTTTTGCCCATCTATGTGGGCTATTTGTAAAAAAGAATTCCGGCAGTTTTTCAGTAACCTTACGGGGTATATCACCATCATCCTGTTCCTTTTGCTGAACGGATTGTTCCTGTTCGTTTTCTCCAACTTCAACATCCTCGATTATGGTTATGCCACACTCGAAAACTTTTTCAACCTTTCACCGTTCATATTGCTGCTGCTCATTCCGGCCGTAACCATGCGTCTCTTCCCCGATGAATGGCGGAGCGGCACAATGGAAACATTATTCACCCGGCCTTTAACTGCCTGGCAGATTGTACTGGGCAAATACATTGCATCCCTTTTTGTAGTGGTAATTGCACTGCTTCCAACATTAACTTATTTGTTTACCATGAAAGCGATGGCGGCCGATGGAACATTGCTCGATACCGGCGGCATCATGGGTTCCTATATTGGTTTGCTGTTTTTAAGTGCAGCTTTTACAGCCATCGGACTTTGCAGCAGCAGTTTCACCAGCAACCCTGTTGTTGCTTTTTTGCTGAGTGCTTTCTTTTGTTTTGTGTTATACAGCGGCTTTACTGCATTAAGCACTTTGTTTGGTGCAGGAACAGATTATATGGTTGAAATGCTGGGAATGGATTTTCATTACAGCAGTTTGTCAAAAGGTGTTATCGACAGCAGGGATGTTATTTATTTCCTGAGTATAATTTTCTTCACCCTCTTTCTCACCGTTCAGCGAATCAGCCGCAAAAAGTAAATCAATCCATGAAAAAAATAGTTACTACTACATACGGGTGGATTGTTTTACTGGCAGTATTGATTGCTGTAAATATGCTGGCTGGATTATTTAAGTTCAGGCTTGATCTTACTGCTGAACAACGCTATTCACTTTCACCCCAAACAAAAAAACTGTTGCGGAATATCGACAGCACCATTACCATTGATGTATTTCTGAAAGGCGATTTCCGCTCTTCGTTCCGCAAACTGAAAAACAGTACCGATGATCTGCTGGTTGAAATGAAAGAATACAGCAGCAATAACTTAGTGATCAATTATAAAACGGTTGAAGAACTGTTTGATGAAGATGCCAAAGCAAATATGCTGAGCAATGTATTAAATCAGCTGAAGTACAGTGGTGTAAATATTGACAGTATTCGCCAAAAAAGACCCAATTTTAATGAAGAGATCACACAACAGATTATTTCAGATTCATTAAAGGTGCTGGGCATCATGCCTTATACGCTGGAAGTACAGGAAAAAGAAGAATCAAAAACCCAGCGTGTCATCTACCCTTCTGCGGTTGTTCACTATGGCAATAAAGTAATTCCTGTTGATTTACTCAGTGGCAAAACAGAATACAGCCGTGATCCATTAACCGGTCGTTTGGCAACTGATGAAGCAAAAAGTATCAGCAATGCAGAAGCATTACTCGAATTCAAATTTGCAAATGCCATTGAAAAATTCAGCGTAAACAAAAGCCGCTCATTGGTTATTTGACTGGCAATGGCGAACCTACGGGTCCTGAAACTTACGACCTTGTGCAAACAATGGATGTTGATTATACATTGCAGATCATTGATCCCAATGAATCACCCATTATACCAAAAGAATTTGCAGCAATCCTTGTTGTAAAACCGGCAAAGGCTTTTTCTGATTCTGCAAAAATGAAAATTGACCAGTACATTATGCAGGGCGGTAAAGTGATCTGGTTTCTTGATATATTAAATGCAGAAAAAGACAGTCTTGCATTTACTGCACAAACATTAGCTTATGATCGTGGATTGGAACTGGATGACCTGTTATTCAAATATGGCATCCGTGTCAACAGGGATCTGTTGCAGGATCAGCAATGCGATTTAAGCAAACTTGTTGTGGGCGATGCAGGTGGTCAGCCACAATTGGCTGATGTTCCTTTTAATTACTATCCCTTACTGGTTGCCACAAATAACCATCCGGTTACAAAAAACCTTGAACCTGTATTAAGTCTGTTCGCCAATACACTTGATACAGTGAAAGCAGAAGGCATCACGAAAACTGTTTTATTATCATCAAGCGAAAATGCGAAAGTGGTAAGTACACCTGCCATTATCAGCTTACAGGAATTAAAAACAATTGAAAACGTTCAGCTGTATAATAAGAAAAATTTACCTGTAGGTATTTTGCTCAGTGGAAAGTTTACCAGTCTCTATGGCAACCGTGCTTCATCAGAAATGCGGCAGTTCTTTACAGCTAACTATGGTTCTTTCAAAACAGAAAACAGTGAACCAACACAACAGATCGTTGTTGGTGATGGTGATATTGTACTGAACAGCTACACACAGAAAGAACCCTTCCCAATGGGTTACAGCCGGGTGCAGGAACGCAGCTTTGCCAATAAAACTTTCTTACAAAATATTGTACAATTTATGACGGGCAATGCGGGCATTGTTGAATTACGGAATAAAGATGTAACACTTCGCTTACTCAATCTGCAAAAAGTAAATGAACAGCGCCTCATGTGGCAGATCATCAATATTGCAATACCCATTCTGCTGATAATTCTCATTGGCATTATCTACCTGCAATGGAGAAAACGGAAATACAGCAAAACAAAATAAACAGCCCAACAAAGAACTTCATTATGACCCATACTCAACTTACCTATCTTGTTTTTGGAATTGTTTTAATCATTGCTGTTGTATTTGATCTGGGTTTACTCAGTAAAAAATCGGCGCAGCTCACAACCAGGCAGGCATTATATCAAACAATCTTCTGGGTTATTCTTGCCCTCGGTTTCGGTGGCTTTATGTGGTATGAAGATGGCAAGCAGGCAGCGCTTGAATATGTAAGTGCATATTTAATGGAGTGGAGTCTCAGCATTGATAATATTTTGTGTTTGTACTCATCTTCAGCTTCTTCAGAGTGAAAGAACCTTTTATTCCGAGAGTACTGTTGATCGGTGTGTTGATGGCTATTGTTTTCCGTGTAATTTTTATAACGCTTGGAGTTGAACTGGTGAATCGTTTTCATTGGGTATTATACATCTTCGGCGCTTTCCTTGTTTATACAGGTTTTAAAATGTTCACCACCAACCAGGAAGAAGAGTTTGACCCAAAAGAAAGCGGAGTATTTAAATTTCTGAAGAAATTCCTTCCTATTACCATGAGTGATGGTGATGGCAGGTATTATATCAAAGAACACGGCAAGCCGGTTTATACAGCACTGTTTGTTGTGGTGGTAATGCTGGCTACAACTGATATCGTTTTTGCACTGGATTCAATTCCGGCTGTATTAGGTATTGTTGACCGTAAAAGTGAATATGCTTCTGTTGTGATTTATACATCCAACATTTTTGCAGTGCTCGGTTTACGCTCCCTGTTCTTTTTGTTAAGAGGTGCCATCAGCAAATTCGATTTCCTGCAGCAGGGCATTGCGATTGTACTTGTGTTTATCGGTTTAAAAATGCTGGGCGAAGAATTGATTGGTACTGTGGTTGATAAAACCTCGCAGGTTATTATTTCCCTGCTTGTTATTATCACCTGTATCGGAGGATCCATTCTTTATTCTATCTATCATAAGAAAAAAGGCACACCGCCTGATATGCCGAAATAGTTTGCATCTTTGTTATTATGACGCTGTACAGCACTGATCGTATCGTTAACATTCTCCATGCTCTGTATTTGCAAAAAGCCAATACAACAGATACTATTGAGCATTTGCAGATCGACAGCCGCCGCATTATTCATCCTCAAACAACTTTGTTCTTTGCTTTGCAAACAGCAAGAAGAGACGGGCATGATTTTATTAAAGAATGTTACAGCAAGGGAATCAGAAGTTTTGTTGTGCAGAAAAAAGTTGTTGTAACAGATTTTACAGATGCCAATTTCATATTAGTTGATGACACACTAAAAGCACTGCAGCAGTTAGCAGCTTATCATCGTCAGCAATTCAACATACCAATTATTGGCATTACCGGCAGCAATGGGAAAACGATTGTGAAAGAATGGCTGAATCAATTATTATCCGATCAATTCAATATCGTTCGAAGTCCAAAAAGTTATAACTCACAGGTAGGCGTTCCGTTAAGTGTGTGGCATATGAAAGAAGAACATACACTTGGAATTTTTGAAGCAGGTATTTCACAGGCCGGAGAAATGGACAAGCTGCAACAGATTATTCAGCCAACAATTGGCGTATTAACAAATATTGGTGAAGCACATAATGATGGCTTTGCAGATAAGCAGCAAAAGTTAACTGAAAAACTAAAACTGTTTTCGGCAGCAGGTACAATTATCTGCTCAACGGAAAAATTAAACGGGTTGCATTCTCATCAGCAAATCTTTTTAGTTGGGGAAATGAAAAGAACAATGATCTTATAATAACCTCCATTAACAAACAGATTGCATCAACTGAAATTTGTTTTATACAAAAGATAGCAGAAGAATGTATTTCCATTCCTTTTACAGATGATGCATCCATTGAAAATGCCATTACCTGTTTATCTGTTTGTATTTACCTTAAACTTCCAGTCGCTCAGTTAAAAGAAAAATTCCTGCAACTGCGCCCTGTAAGTTTACGATTAGAATTAAAGAGTGGTATTCATAATACAACCATCATCAATGACAGTTACAGTGCCGATCTGAGTTCTTTTGCCATCGCATTAAATATGCTGCAGCAGCAACGTCAGCATCAAAACAAAACATTGATTCTTTCTGATTTTCCTTTAACGGCAGAACAGGAAAAAGGAACCTATGCTTCTATTGCAAAACTTATTCAAAGCCATGCTGTAACAAGATTGATTACTGTTGGCGAAAAATCAAAACATTATTTAACTGAATTAATTCCTTCAACTATTCAAATACAAAGCTTTTCATCAACCAATGAATTGCTGGAGCAATTGCCATTGATCAACTTTCACAATGAAAGTATTCTTATCAAAGGTGCAAGGGTATTTGAACTGGATAAGATTGCTCAGTTACTTGAACAGAAAACACATCAAACAGTTCTTGAAATTAATCTTACTGCAATTGCAAGGAATATTAAAGAATACCAAAAACTGCTGAAGCCATCCACAAAGATTATGGCTATGGTAAAAGCTTTTTCCTATGGCAGCGGCAGTTATGAAATAGCCAATCTCTTACAGTTTCTGAAAGCAGATTATTTAGCGGTTGCTTTTACAGATGAAGGTATTGATTTACGGAAAGCAGGTATTACACTGCCCATCATGGTTATGAATCCTGAGCCTGTTACGTTTGATGCTTTAACTGAGCATAATCTTGAACCGGAGTTATTTTCATTTTCCATTCTTCATGCCTTTGAAGAATATCTTGAAAAAGAAGCCATCACAGATTACCCTGTTCACATTAAGATTGATACAGGCATGCACCGTCTTGGTTTTATGCAGCATGAACTACCTCATCTTTGTGAAGAGCTGACAAAGAAAAATTATTTCACGGTACAATCTGTTTTCAGTCACCTTGCTGCAAGTGAAGATGAACAGGAAGATGCTTTTACATTGCGGCAATCGAAATTATTTGAAGAAGCATGTACCTATATTGAATCACAGGTTCATTATACTTTCATAAAACATCTGGATAATTCAAACGGCACATTGCGTCATCCGCAGTTGCAATACGATATGGTGAGGCTTGGTATCGGCATGTACGGCATCAGTCCATTAATCAGTAAACTTCAACTGGAAGAAGCCCTTAGCTTAAAAACAACCATTGCCCAGATAAAACAATTACAACCCGGAGATACTGTTGGTTACAATCGAAGAGGCATCATCAGCAAATCTTCAACTATAGCAACAGTTCGTATTGGCTATGCCGATGGATATCCACGCAATCTCAGCAATGGCAAAGGTTATATGCTGGTTAACGGGCAAAAAGCACCGGTAATTGGCACCATTTGCATGGACATGACCATGCTGGACATGACCGATATTGCCGATGTAAAAGAAGGCGATGAGGTAATGGTGTTCGGCAGAGAATTATCAGTAACCCTGCTTTCACAATGGAGCCAAACCATTCCATATGAGATCATGACAGGTATAAGCCAACGGGTGAAGAGAGTGTATTACGAAGAATAAGTTAAGGCCAAATCTCCTTGCTTTCAACTCCCTATCTTTGCTCCACAAAAAAATCAGACTGTGAAGATTCGTCACGTAATATTTATTATTCTAATTATTTTATTTGCTGACCAGGCACTGAAGATCTGGGTAAAAACGCATATGCTGTACCAGGATGAAAAATTCATGGCAGGCAGGTGGTTCCGGCTATATTTTATTGAAAATGCAGGCATGGCCTATGGTTGGAAATTAGGTAACAGTGAGTGGGCAAAAATGGCCTTAACCCTTTTCCGTTTGGGTGCAGTTATTTTTGGAAGCTGGTATCTTGTAAAAATCATAAAAGAAAAATATCATACAGGTTTTATCATTTGTGCTTCGTTAATTTTTGCGGGTGCATTAGGTAACCTGATCGACAGCTTATTTTACGGAATGATCTTTGACAAAGGAATGATCTACGATCCTGCAACCGATTCTTATTTTGGCTATAATGGATTGGCAAAGTTTTCTTCGGCAAAAGGTTATGGTTCTTTTCTGCATGGCCATGTTGTTGACATGTTGTATTTCCCTGTTATTGAAAATAAAATGATGCCTAACTGGGTCCCATTTATTGGAGGCAAACCCTTTACTTTTTTCCAGGCAATCTTTAATATCGCCGATGCTTCTATTTCAACCGGTGTGATTACTATTTTATTATTTCAGAAACGTTTTTTCAGGCATCGTAAAGAACAGGAATCAACTCATACAGTAGAAACCAACACCGAAGTTTCAGATGATGCCCAGGTGATGTAACCATTTATTCAACACACATGAAGAGAATAACACCCTTTCTTTTTGTTTTACTATCCTTTTACGGATGCAGAAAAGAAAAAAGTATTGAATCAGGTGACAAGAACCCGATTTTTATAGGCAGTAATTGCCGCATCAGCCAGGTATTGAGTGTTGACTCACTAACCGGCATTGGCTTCGATGCACACAATGCTTTCTTTGATGCTGCAGGAAAACCAACAGGTACAGAACTCTACGACAGTCTTTCAAATTCAATTTACTTTGGATCCCTTTTTACCTACAGTGGTGATACAGCCTTTGTGAATAGCGGAGAATATTTTTTGAATGATGCAGCAACAGGAAGGGTGAAAGAATTTAAGGGGCTGATTGATTCGTCTGATCCTTTATCAGACACTGTTCAGGTCATATTCAGTTATGATGCTTCGGGCTACCTGGTTAAAAAGGAGTATTACTTTTATGGCCTGCCTGATCCACTTCTCCGCTCAACCTATAGTTACAGCAGCGGCAACTTAACACGTGCTTTACTTGAATATGTGTTTCCATCAACCGAAGTATTTATTGATGCTGCAGTTGAATATAACAGTTCACAGCCGGCAAACGGGATGATGTATGTTTTCCCGGATGCTTTTTATACTTCCCAGTATAACCTTTCTTTCAATTTTGGTAAACGGCCGGTAAATACGTTGAAAAAAGTTACTACTAAACTCTACAGTTCAGGCGTATTAACAGATTCACTTGTTACCAATTATTCGAATTATAAATTATCACGGGATAATTATGTACTGGAATTATTTGCAGCAGGTGATTTCCAGGATGGAATGGGTATTATTGACGGGCGAACGAAATTCAGTTATTACTGTAAATAATTCGTACAAAAAAGCCGCAGAATTACTGCGGCTTTTTTCTATTTAGTGCTTTTGGATTACTTTATTCACAACCCCTTCTTTCGATACTACTCTCAGGAGATAGTTACCTTTCTGAATATTGGATGGAGCTGCAAAATTCATAGCATTGATTCCTTTATTTACATTCATTTTTGTTTGATAAATTAATTTTCCGGCAGCATCCAGCAGATTCACTTCAATCACTTCGCTTTGAGGAACAGTAACCTGGAAACTGATTTTTGCATTAAACGGATTCACCAGGTTGGTTAACTCAAACTTATTCGACAACTCACCTGTTACCGAAAGTATATTGCTGTATTTCTTGCTCTGTGCAGAAACCAATTGCAGCCTGTAATACACTTTCCCTGTAACCGGGTTTGAATCTGTAAATGTATAGTTCTGTGCATCGTTGCCGCCTTTTGCAGTAACCGCTCCGATTTTTACAAAGTTTTTGCCATCTGCGCTTCTTTCAACTTCATATCTCTGCAGATCCTGTTCCTGTTTTGATTGCCATTTCAATTCAGTATAGCCGTTCTTTAATTGTGCATTGAACTGCAGCAGTTCAACAGGTAACACAACACACCCGCCATCCACTGTAATAGTTATTACATCAACCGTATTATAAACCGAACAGCTGCTTGATGAAAGGTTTGTAAGAGATGTTGCTGTTTTAATCCGGTATTTATAACCATTGGTTATTGCTGTTGCAATAATTGGCGGGTAAGCAACTGTATCAAGATAGCTGGTGCCGTTGAATGTGTAAGTATAAGACTGAACACCGGGAAGTTCGGGAGCTGCATGCCAGCTTCCTCCTCCATCGGTACTTCTCTCCCATTGATACAAACCATAATTATTATAGAAAGTATTTACAATAACACTCATATCAACCTGCCCGTTTGTACAGTAGGTAGGTGTATTGCTGGGACGCATTGTTAATGATGGCAAACATGTTGCAAGACCAACATCATCAAATGCCCAATCGTTACCGCCGCCACCGGGTGCATTGTTACGGATAGTTAGAGTAACACTGGTTTGTGCAGGACCTGTTTTAAACAGGAATCCTTTTTTAACCCAACGTCTGTCATAAGTAACACTTCCGCTTGTATAATAATCAACACCATCAATTGTAAATGTAACATCAGGACTAACACCCGAACTGTCGTTTAATGTTTTTGTTGCAAGATATGATTTGAACAATGGGCTTCCCGTAGCGGTTCTTCCTGTAGAATCACTGCTGCAGGCTGCACAGATATTTTTAAACCAGGCAGAAAACTCATAGTAGGTATCACTGCACAATCCGGTAATATTTCTTTGCACCGCTGTATTGATGCCATACGCTGCATTGACCACTGCCATATAGCCACCATTGGCTCCGTAGGCCACGGCATTATTTCCTGAATCCACAGGAGAAGAATTGGTATGATCACCAATAATATCCCATACACTGAAAACACGGCTTACTGCATCAGGTAATGCTGCATATTTATTTGTACTGAGATCAGCACTTGTATTATTAACTACTGAAAACAATCCATCTCCTGGATTACCGGTTTCAAAAGGCGACCAGGTATAACCCGGAGCAAGTGCTAATTGTGTACTGTCGTGTCTTGTGGTACCGCTGCCGAAATCTCCATTGGCATAGGCATTAATCCCAACAGATGTCTGACACAAAGTATTTTCATCAGACACATAAACTGAATATCGGGGAAAGGTTACAATTGTTTGAGGAAATCCAATATCATCTGTACTGTTGGTTGTTATTTTATATCTGAAAGCAGCATTGCTGGTTGAAAATGCTGTACCTGTTGCAGCTGTTACAGTTACCTGGTATTGCACAACAATCAGACTGAAACTTCCAAACTGGCTGGGTCTGCCTCTTGGAGTAATTTTTCCTCCGCCGGCAGATGCATAAGTGATAGGAGTTACAGCAGGTGAGCATTCATAAATAAATTGCCTGTTAGCAACAGCAACACCACCATCCCTATTTAAGCTTCCTACATTTACTCTAATAACTCCTCCATTATATACAGCTTCATCATCTCCGGATGCATCCGTTAAATTAACAAGTCCCGTTATTCCAGATTCGTAGAGCAGCCCTTCATTTGTTGCAAAACTGATTGAATTAGCAACATAAGAAAGACCAGCCGGTATCGTATCATGAAAAGTGGTATTGTAAATACTGCCTGATGCTGACCAGTCACCAACAGCAATTACATTCCTGAACTCAAGAACGTCACCAATCTGAACAACGCCTCCATTTGGTCTTGTTATATTGGTATAACTTTTCCCGGTTTGTATTCTTGCTGCAGCTAAAGTTGTAGTAGATACACAAATATTGAAAGTACCGTTTGTTGAAATAGGTGTGGCAACTGTATTCGGATAAATAACTCTGATATAATAAGTTGTTCCAAGTGAATAATCTGCAAAATCTAAATTTAATGAAGCACCCGATGTTTGAAGTGGAGAACAGGTTACCAGAGATAATCCACCACAGGTTCCCTTGTAAACTTCAATTTGCCGGCGTGTAAAATTTGCACCATAGCTTGAAAGAGCAATACGATGCGTTGAACTTGTTGCGGTAAAACTGTACCAAACATCGTATAAGTTTCCGGTAGCACATCCGGCAGGTACGCCACCGCTAATGGTAGCTCCAACCAAGGTGCCGGGAGTATTTGTACAGCCTGCTCCGGCTGTTAAATTGATAGCACCACTGCAATTATCATTCAATTCATACCAGCTCATTTTCGTCCGGAGAGTATTCGTTGCTGTACTCATTGTTTGCCCGGTAGCACCGGTAGAACCGGCAGAAGCACGAATATTATAAGCAGCAGTATGAGACTGACCAGTTGTAGTATTTCTGTACTGATCTGACAATCCTGTTTTACTCCAACCTGTACCGCCCCCAGTTAAAGTACCCCAGGTATCAGTTAAAGCATTACACCAAAATGCCATGGTTACAGTATTTGGTAATGTTGTTGTTACCGCTGTTATCGGGCTTGGGTTTGCATTATTTGTTCCGGATGCCGTTTGAGCAATATTAACACCCCACAAACTGTTGGCAGTTGTAGGGCGATAGACATACATTACTACTGTTAATCCATTGGTATTCCCTACACCTGCTGTAACAGATGGATTTGCACCCCATGTACCATTATAACGACACCATGATATAAAATAACTTTGATTGGAAGCGAAAGTTGTTGCACCTGCATTCCATGTCTGTCCGCCAGCTGCACTCATAGCAAGCGTAACATTACCTCTGTAATGAGCATATATAATTACCAGATCCCCTGCAAGCATTGATGCAGGGGGAGTCACAGCAACGGTTGGCCCAGCTTGTGCTGCATTGTCTGTGGGTGTACTGGATACACCAAAAAAAGTTGGTTGCGCATACGATGATGTTATGCTGATTAAAATCAGGAAAAATGCAAGAAAAAAAGATTTCCTGTCTTTTACACACGTGTATAAGGTTGTTGGTGGTATTGTTGGTTTCATGCTATTGGATAATAACATGCAAGTAACTCATTTTTTCATGTATAGGCAATAAGCGTTAACCCTTAATCTTTCTGTATTTTTATCAAATATTACATCGTAAAACTACCTGTGTTTTACGATCAGAAAAATAATTTCCATTCTGTTTACAATTTATGCAGAGCCTTATTGTGAAGTTATCATGGTAAGCAACTCACATTACAACATATGTGGCTACCGGTGTTTTTTTCTGAAAAGAATCAGCCTGAAATATTTCAGACTGACTCTTTTTATGAACACAATGAAAACTACAGCTTGGTAAACTTTTTATTAATAACCTGCGAGCCTGTTTGAATATGCAGAAAATATAAGCCCGAAGGAAGGTTAGCCACCTGTTGATAAAGAATAGAATTATTGCCTCTTTTTAATACAGATTTAAATTGGCAAACTTTTCTGCCCGTTTTATCGATAATTACAAAATCTGCCTGCGTTTCTTTTTCTGCTTCAATAAGTATTTGCAATTTTTCCGATACAGGATTTGGAAAAATGGTAACTGCTTCTTCATTTATCCGTTTACGTTTTACGGCGATTATATCACTGTACGTTGATTTGATCTGTGCATTTACTACAGATTTTAACCTGTAAAAAATAATATCAGTTTCAACGGCTGTTATATTATCTGTTAACTCATAAGAAGATACTTCATTTAACCCTGATTGACGATGAACCTGTGCCACCTGGTTAAAATGGAGCCGGTCTGTACTTCTTTCAATAACAAAGTAATCTACCTCCTGCTTGCATATTACATTCCAGGACAGTTTAGTTATGTTGTTATTCAATACGGCATTGAAAGAAGTTATTTCACAGTTTAATACATAACCACCGCAACGCCAGTCCCTTTCAACCGCACAGCCACTGATTGCTGTACGCTGTACTGTTGTTACCGATCCCGGAGTTGGATCACCGGCTAAGCATCCGGCATCACCCATTCTTGCTGATGTTGCTTCTGCAGATGAATTGTTATTGTCAAACCTGTCATCAAGTCCGTCGTCATCGGTATCAATACCTGTTAATGTTATAAGGTCATCAGACATGCCATTCAGATTTAAATCATTTCCTTCCTTTCTGTCGATTTTTCCATCACCATCTGTATCTGAATCAAGATAGTCGGGAACAGTATCTCCATCCTGATCATTTGGAGGAATACCCACACCACCGAAGCCGGAATAATTATCATACGTATTATCAATTCCATCAGCATCGGTATCAATACCTGAAGGAAGATAGTAACTGGAGGTTGATAACCCTTCCACATTATCGGGAATACCATCATCATCAGAATCTATATCATAAGGGTTTATTCTTCCTGTTGCATCTGTATTGGGAATAGTTAAAGAACCTAAAGCTGCTAAGGAAATATTTCTTCCCTTAGAATTAATTGCGCCATCAACCCTTCCGTCAAAATTTGCATCAGTAAACTGTGCTTCTGTTACATCTGTAATTCCATCCCCATCGCTATCCAGATCGTAAGGATTTGCTTTACTGTCTGCATCCATATTATTATAGGGATAGCTATTTGTTCTTCCATCATTATCAGGATCGGAGCCTGTTCGTAATAAAGCATTCGATGAGTTTTCTGCAGTACCATCATTGCCTACATCACCATCAACATTATTACTAAACCCATCTGCATCAGTATCTGTGTATCCATCAATTATTCCATCATTGTTGGCATCTGCACCATATACTTCTACAACATCAGGAATACCATCATTGTCACTGTCAAGATCAAAATAATTTGGCACTCCGTCTCCATCCGTATCGGGTAACCCCAAACCATTTCCAGATGCTGCATCGCCTGTATTATTTGCATCTACATTTTGTGAAAAACCATCATTATCTGTATCAGAATAATTATCAATTTTTCCATCTCCATTGGTATCCACACCACCTGCTTCCACTACATCGGGAATACCATCATTATCACTGTCTAAATCAAGTTCATTGATAATCCCATCCAGATCATGATCAAAATTGTCGTTTACTCCATCGCTGTTTGAATCAGTAAATCCCGGATAATTTGTATCTCTGTAATTAGGAACACCATCCATATCATCATCATTTAACGGATCAACACCACCACTTTCAACCAAATCAGGAATACCATCATCATCATCATCAATATCACAACCTGCCACCAGAAAGTAAGAGGGTGATGGATACACGCAATTAGGATTACTGAGGTTACCGGCTGATGCAACCAGTGCACGGTAATATTTATTTACATCACCTGCTGCAACTGAAGCAATGGTATAAGTAGCATTATTAGGTGCGGTTGCAATATTTGACCATGAAATGCCATCATTACTAATCTGCCACTGATAGTCGGGTACACCGGTAATTACTCCCGGATCAGAAAGTATAGCTGTAAATGATGCAGCTGTTCCTAAACATCCTGCATTAATATTATTGAGGCCAACAACAGGCAACGGGCTGCATGAACCAAACTGAATATCATCAATTGCTATATCATTACCGCAACCGCCCGGTGCATCGTTTATAAGATCAATAATTATTATGCTGTAGGAAGCAGGGCTGGTAAATTTCAATCCATACTGTCCCCATGTCGTACTAAAAATATCGCCGCTGTTTGCTTCGGTAATAATTAACCCTGAGATAGCATCACGTACACGAATTTTAATTTTTGGATACTTGAATCCGCCAAAACCATTACAAACTGTTTGATAAGATGAGTTGCCAATAAATGCGGCGTAAAAAGATACTGAATACTGCTGGTTTGAACATAAGCCTGCGGTAAAGTCTGCGCTATACATAGAGCTCGCTGGCGCATCTGCATTTATAACTAACATCCTGCCATTTGCATTTCCTGTATGATCGGTAAGACTTATAAAATCGGCGGTATTTGCATTCAGTGCATTATTCGTTACCGTATATGTATTCAACGCAATTGGCTGGCTGGCTGAACCTGTATAAGCTGTACCGTGAGAATTAACTGTTACACCAGCACCTGGCACAGGCGCAGGTACAGCAGTTGTTAAGCCCGTTCCGGTACCAAAGTCCTGCGTAAAAAGAATATTGCTTAAAGTTGTACATGGCGGTGTTTGTGCTGTTATTGCAACTAAAAGTGGAGTTGGCTGATTTTCACCTGCATCATCGGGTTTATCATTTGTGTTTAAATCAGGTGTTGTACCATTTGTAGAAACATCAGTTAACGACTGGCTGTTATAACCTGTTGCAGTTGCAGTAGCACTGTTATTATATACTACACCATTAAGTATTCCGGACAACCTGCATGAAATCCTGATCGTACAATTATTATTTGCAACCGGATAATTGGGTAATGTGCCTGTACCGTTCAGTAAATTTTTTATTTGCATTTCCATTAAATCCCGCATTCAGTACCAAGCCGGCCGGATTAGATATAAAAGATGTTGATACATTAGAAACATTACCTGCTCCATTAATCGCTGTAAGGTCATCAGTTACCTGCACATTGGTTATATCAGTATTGCCATAGTTCTGGACGTACACATCATACACTACATCATATTGATTGGGTGTTCCTGTAGGTATAGCCGAAACTAATCTTTTGGCAGCACCAATACCTGAAACAATAGATGCCATATCAGCGGCGGAATAAACCGTTCCCGATTTATTAATAATACTGGTATCTCCGGTAAGCAGATCAACTTCTCTATAAGGACATACTCCTCCTGAAAAAGCTGCAATCGTTTCACCTTCAGCATAAGCTAACCCCACAAAATTGTTGGATGGAACCTGAACCGTATCAATATAAGTACAGGTAAGATTGGCTCCTGTACCTGTATAAGCCTGGTAATTTGGAGTAAATAATTTATTATCCACTACAAAAACATCTGGCCGGAAGGAGACATTGCCACATCGCCACTGCCGGAAACATAAATAGTTGCACCTCCGGTTAAACTTAAGTTATCAGCTGCTCCCATCGTTCGGGTAGTAAAATCAATGGACCGCAGGTAAGCTGTATGAGGAACTCCATTCGCCTCACTGGAAAACTCAATTACATATGCGTTACCGTTATTGTCAAAAGCTACACCTAATAAATCGGCCTGGAATGAACAAAGCGTATCTAACCGTGGCGCAGTTCCTGTAGGCATTGTGCCCGCAGCCCACCGCCATATATAGGTTCGGGGAACACTTCCAGAACCTGAAAAACTGGATAATGCTGTCCATAAGTAATAGATATAATGATCCTTCGGGTTATATGATATACTGGCATAATCTGATGTAAACCGCTGAGCACTGAATCCACTTGTTCCAATTCTTAACTGGGGAGTGTATTTACCAACCGGTCCGGTAGTGGAAGTGATACTGGAAATAGTATTAGAACCCCCATTATAAGTGTAAAAAATGTACTTGTTGCGTACCGCTTGAGCAGCTGGTTCGTCCAATCGCAAAAGGATAACTGACTGTTGCGGTTTGAGCATTCAGATAATAGCTGCTTATAAGAAGCATCGCTATCAGAAGAACATTATACCAGTATTTCATAAAATCAGATATTATATTGTTAAACCAGGAAGTATTGTTTTTGCTTTACCTTCTGATCATTAATTTTTTATTCACCAGTATTTCTTTGCCACTGCTTACCTGTACCAGGTATGCTCCAGCAGGAAATTCTGCAACAGAAACACTTACGAAATTGGCTGACGTTGTTTTACTCCATACCTGTTTGCCATCCATGTTAAAAATCCGAACATCTGCTGCGCCACTGTTTGTAAATTCAGCCCACCTGATGACCACATCTTTATCAGCAGGGTTGGGATATATTGAAACACCTGAACTAAGATTGCCACTGGTTTTTATAACCTTGCTGTATTTTTCTGAATTTGCTTCTATTATTTTTGCCCTGTAATAGGCAACAGTGTACACATTATAGTCTGTATAATAAAAGTTCTTCAGCATCACAGATCCTGCTTTCTCCTGCATATCTCCTGCATCAGTAAAATCAATACCATTAAAACTTTTTTGGAGCATTACCTTTTTCAATTCTCCATCAGCATCAGATAAAGAAAGCTTCAGTTCATTACTGTAGTTGTTTTCGTTTAATGTAAATTCAATTACATCAACAGGAAGAGTAGAGAAGTTAAGTAATGGGTCGGCACCATCGAACGCCGGTGCTGCACCTGTTGCCAGAGTTTGATTAAATGGATCGAATGTAACCGTTACCGGGTTAAAATCTAACATAAAGGATACATAGCTTCCGGCAATAGGAGAGCTGATTCCATTACCACCTCTTGAAAGCTGACCGTTCTGATCATAAATAACCAGCACAGTATCCTCTGCTGCCAGTGTTCCCCGCACCCGGATAGCAATAGGCGTATGATAATAGGTGACTGTTGATCCCGTACTCTTTGTTTGTGTAGTTACTTTAAAATTAATTCGGTTACCACCCGGGTTTCCCCATTTGATACTTGTGCTGTATAGAGGATAGCCATTACCGTAAACATAGGAGTTAAAAAAAGCTGTCAGATCATAACCTCATGCAACGGCCTGCATATGATTACGCAAATCATCGGTTGTTGCAGAACGATAAGCAAGAAGAGGGTCATTTAAGTAGTTTTGGCATGCCTGGTAAAATTTTGCATCACCTAATAACATTCTTAACATTGAAACTACCATTGCGCCTCTTTCATAAACCGTAGTTCCATAGGCAGTGTTCCATATTGTATTAGAGTTTATAATTGATGCATTGGGAAGGTAACAGCTATAGGTTCTGTTTGTAGCATTGTTCGCCGTAGTCTTAAAATTACTTCGAACAGTTGATGCATTTTGTCCCAAAGCAGGAACAAGCTCTGCAGCCAATGCTTCGCTGTATCTTGCAAAACCTTCAGCCAGCCATAAGTGATTCCATGTTCCAAAAGTTACTTTATCACCAAACCACTGATGTGCCAGTTCATGTGCAATTACTGACCAACTGGTCATTGAGCCCCAGCTCATGGCAGAAAAAGTCTGGTGCTCCATTCCTCCCCCCCATCCAAACTCATACATGCCATACTTTTCGTTTTTGAATGGATAATCGCCAAACACATTACTAAAGGCTACCAATTCATCCCGGCAACGATCCATCGTAGTAAGGTTTCCTGCTGTAGGTGCACGGCCCGATCCTATGTAATAAACAACCGGTACACTTGTTCCGCCAATTGTTACAGGAGTTCTGTTGTAAACAGTATACTGCGCAACCGCTACTGCAACTAGATAAGAGGCTATAGGATACTTGTGCTTATAGGTCATAGTCCTGTTAGGTGCAGAAACTACATCGCTGATTAGTGCTCCATTAGCAGCAGCCCTGTAAGCGGAGGGTGTTGTAATAATAAAATCTACTGAATCAATCTTATCCTGCATATCAGCCTTGCAAGGCCAGAAATCATCATCACCATAAGACTCAGCAAGCGTGTAAACAGCGGTTCCAAGACCAGAAATAGTTTGCTTATCCATTCCTTCACCATAAGTAGCAAAGCTTGGAGGCACTCCGGAATATGTAATGGAAACAGAATCCAGCGTATTGATGGGCAAAGTAACAGGTAAAGTGATATTGAGAATATTTACATTACCGCTTGCCGGAAACGAAACAACGACACCTGTAGTACTGCCATGATACTTTACTACCAGACTACCATTATTAAATGAAGCTTTAGTAAAATCAAAGTTTATCGCAGAAACGTTATTTTGCTTTGTTTCGAAATAAGTAGTTACCGTACCGGATATAGTTTTTGTTGCGATAGTTGGATCAATTGTCCATTCAATCCGGTGGTACTTTACATCAATATTTGCACCGGTACCGCTATACCCGGTTGTTTGAGAAAAAGCAGAGAGTGATACAAGTGTCAAAAGCTCACAAAACAGAAAAAACTTAAAGTGTTTGAAAATAGTTTTCATTTGGATATTGGATTTTGGATATTGGATAAATGTGTATTTACGTTTTTTTGGTATGTATAAAACATACAGCTGCCATCAGCATGCATATTGCAGGCAGCAGTTTTTAAGTATGCGGTTACATTTCCTGCGGAGATAGCTGTTGAAGCTGCAGGGTTAACTGTTATACTTATTCCGTGATAGATTAAATCGTACTTAGAAGAATTAGCAATGGCGCAGGTAAGAGGAGGTCGAAAAGCGACTGACTGAAAACAGAAAAACAGAAAAAATAAACTGCTCAGTAACGTTTTCCAGCCCGGAAGCAGGAAATCTGTTTCTAAACAGAAAACACAATAAAAGCGTCTCATAAAAAGGATGTTTGGTCTTTACATAAAGTTTGGTTTTTGGTTGGTTACATCTCTTTTCTATGTTACAATAAACTGGCGCAGAAAAACTGCACTTGTTTTAAAGCATTGCTCTATGGGGAGGCATAAAATAAATTTTTCATACTTGTTTTTTGATGAGTGAATAATTGAAGGTCCGTGAGAGAGTAGAAAATTTTACTGTTATATCCGGCAGGAGTTGTATAGCCGGCAAATGATGTAAGGTACCTGCTTTGCAGGTTTGGCAGAGGAATAACTTCAGCAGTAAAATGCTCGGTGTAAGTCTCGTGAAAATTTAAAGCTTTCAATGTTACGGGCGGCTTCGTTAAGAATTGGAAATATTATGCAAGTAATGCTATTTTCATTTAAAATCGATACGCAAAAGCACTTAATTTTTAATGTATTATTAATTAAAAAATTACGTAAAAATTCATGCTGTTTTTACGTAATCTTTTGCTGAATATACTGTTTGCAAGGAATCTTTTTCCCGGTTTTAATAAGCAATCCCTGCCTTATTTTTTCTGAATAATTTTATTAATTAATCCGGATGCAGATTTTACCTGAATAATAAAGGATCCCTTTTGGAACGTATTTAATGATGATAAAAGAACAGTGTTACTCCCTTTGAATACCTGCATTTTTTCAACTTTGATCGTTCTGCCTGTAATGTCTTTTACCATAATTTCAATTGCTTCATTCTGCGGTGCTGTTAATACAAAGCTGATGTTTGAATCAAATGGGTTTACAAGATTGCTGATTTCCAGTTGATTTGATTCCTTTGCTGAAACATTGATGATGTTACTGAATTTCGCTCCCGCATCACCATTTGCAACCAT
This sequence comes from Chitinophagaceae bacterium, assembly GCA_016713085.1. Lineage (NCBI taxonomy): Bacteria > Pseudomonadati > Bacteroidota > Chitinophagia > Chitinophagales > Chitinophagaceae > Chitinophagaceae bacterium. Next base: position 951,651 of record JADJPV010000001.1, read on the forward strand.
GTTTAAACGATAATATACTTTACCTGTAACCGATGCAGGATCTGTAAATGAATACTGGCTGAAAGATGATCCATTGTTTGCACTTACTGGTACAGTTCCGATTTTTTCAAACATAACTCCATCGTTGCTTCTTTCCACTTCATAATAAGCAAGATTTGTTTCCTGTTTTGATGTCCAGCTGAGTTTGTACGTTCGTTCACGATTCTTCCATTGAAATTGGTTATTTCAGTTGCCAAAGGAATACAACTGGCAGCTGGATTTACAGTAATGGTAATAATATCAGTTGGGTTATATACAGCACATGTTGCAGAACCCAAGTTTGTAAGTGAAGAGGCAATTCTGATACGGTATTTGTGACCGTTAGTTGCTGCTGTTGCAAGAAAACTTGGATAAGCTACGGTGTCTTTATAATCAGGTGCAACATATGTATAGGTCATTAACTGAGCTGCAGGTGCCAATGGAGCTGGCCCCCAGGTAACACCACCGTCAGTACTTCTTTCCCACTGATAATAAGAATAGTTGTTATAAAATGAAGTAACAACAACAGACATTCTTACCTGTCCGTTCGTGCAAAATGTCGGGCTTCTGCTTGGCCTCATATTCAAACCGGGTAAACAGCTGGCAAAAGCAACATCATCCATTACCCAGTCATTACCACCACCGCCGGGTGCATTATTTCTGATAACGATATTAGCTGATACCTGGGCTGGTCCGGTTTTAAACAGAAACCCTTTTTTTACCCATTGTCCATTATAATCAAGATTACCTGTTGTATAATAATCAACTCCGCCAACCTGGAATGTAAGATTCGGCAATACACCGGCAGAATCATTTGTATTTGGTATGACAGGTGACATATAGTTTTTGAAATTAGCTGTACCTGACCCCCTGCCGGCTGTATCACAACTGCAACGGCGGCAGATATTCCTGAACCAGGCAGAAAATTCATAGTAAGTATCCGGGCATAATCCGTTAACTGTTTGCTGCACTGCATTATTAATTCCGTATGCGGCATTCACAACTGCCATATAGCCACCAGCTGATCCGGGAGTTACCGGAGGGTTCCCAGTAACAGGATTAACTGCATTTGTATGATCTCCAATAATATCCCACAAATTAAATAAACGTGCAGCATTTGGATAAGGAAGAAAACTGTTTGTGCTGCCTGTAGTACTTGTATTATTTGCAACGGTAAACATACTGTCATTAGGTCCTGCAGATGGGGCAGCAAATGGCTGCCATTGATAACCGGGTACAACTGTACCGGCAGCAGGGGCAGGAGATAAATTTTGTGTAGTACCTGAGCCATAGTTACCCCCATTGCCAATTATTGAATTTAACCCAACTCCATTACAGGTTGGCAATGGAGTTGTTACCATTACTGTTAATCTGTTTAATGGACGAACAGTACTTGGCAATGTTACTTCGCGGAAAGTGTTGGCTGGTTTATATCTGAAAGCACCTCCCGAAATTACAAATGTATTACCGGGCAATGTGTTAACAAGCAATCTGTATGTAACCATAATAATAACAGTACCACCGTAAAAACTTGACAGGCCATTATTATAAATTCTGCACCCTGAAGCCGGAGGTAATACATCAATTGCAGCAGGTGCAGCAACGGCGTTATATGCGGCAGTTTGCCCTGCAGACTTAGTTAAACTTCCCAGGTTTACACGTAATACACCAGCGTTATATCTTGCTTCATCGTCTGCACCGGCGTCGGTTAATAAACCAGTTGGCCTTAACGGTGTACCATAATACATTCCTTCATTTGTTGAAAAACGAATAGAGTTGGCTATATAGGTTGTGCCCACAGGAATTGTATCGTTATAACGAACAAAATAAGCACTGGCACCATTAACAGAAATAACAGCTCTGATTTCAAGCTGATTTCCATTTTCAATAATACCGCCTGTTGGCTTTGTAATATTGATATAGCTTTTACCGGTTTGTACACGCAGCTGAGCAGTTACATCATTTGTAAACAAATGTGTACACGTAATAACCAGTAATAAAGAGAAGCTGTGTAAAAATTGCTTCATAAGGATCGGATTTAATAATGTTGGCAATATAAACTTACACTACTACCAAGCAATAAAAGTAATGCAGTTACCGTTGCATAACAATAAGCACAAACACCTAATTTTCCTATTGCGTAATTTGTGCATATTAATAGTAGAACATACATGCAGAACAGGGAAATACAGCAGAAAATATGAATGGGAAAATGAACAGTTATTTTCTGCCTATTACAGCTACGTAATTTCCGATGGAAATAAATAAGTGGAAACCCTATTGTTTCAAATTTTTGCAGGTGCTAAATTTGTCGCATCCAATCAATCCTAAGTAAAAATCATGAAACAATTACTTTTCTCTCTGCTCTTTGCTGTTGCTTTCACAAACGTTTTTTCACAAAGCAATGCATGCGGCTCTGCTCCAACAATTTATTCTTCCACAAGCTGCACTTCAACAAGTGGCACTTTAGTTGGCGCTTCTTATTCAGCAATTGCCGGAGCATGCGGTAGCAGTAACAATGATGTCTGGTATAAATTTATAGCCCAGGCAGCAAGCACCACTATTTCAATTACCGGCGCTGTTGCTAACCCCCGTTTCCAGATTTACAATAATAACTGTGGAAGTTTAGGCTCAATTTATTGCAGTAGTGCTGCTTCAGGAACAGCTACAACTCTTGTAATTGGCACAGAATACCTCGTTCGTATTTATTCCACTACAAACAACTTAACCACTTTTAATATTTGTGTACAACATGCTGCTCAGTCTACAAGAATGAAAGAAGTTTTTACGGATACAATTATAGGCCCTAACTCAGCTGGTTTTGACAGCCCCTGGGAAATTACCTATGAAGCTCAGGAAGATTCTTTATGGATTACAGAGAACAAAACATACAGAATTAGAAAAATGCATCCAAATGGTGGATCAAGAGTCATTCTTGATTTATCTCAAACTGGAAGTTTTCCAAGTTTTCGCAGAACATTTACCAGTTCACAAAATCCCTGGCCGCAAGGAGGTATGATGGGCTTTGCCATACACCCGCAATTCTTAGCAGCTTCGAGCCCTCAAAATTATGTGTACGTAGCTTATGTTCGTGCCTTCGTTGGTCCCGGACCTGCGGGTGGTGTTCGCCAAACAGCAACCAATCCAAATAATGGAGAAGCTGTTAAAGGCGATCTCTTTACTACTTTCCTTGTTCGCTTTACTTATAACACCACAACCAAAGCATTAGAAAGTCCTGTTTCATTATGCGATACTATTACGGGTAGTAACGACCATAACAGCGGCAGAATAATTATTGCACCTGTTGGCGGTACTGATTATTTATTTTATGCTGTAGGAGATATGGGAGCAGGACAGTTTTACAGTGCTGAAAGAACAATGAAGTCGCAATTGCTTAATTCTTACGAAGGAAAAATATTAAGATTTAATCTTGACAATACAGGCACAGGCACTGGCCTTGACCCATGGATACCTGATGATAATCCATTTAACAATGTGGCTCCCGTAACAGGCAAAAGTGCTGTTTGGGTAACGGGTATCAGGAATAACCAGGGATTTGCCTATGTAAATAACAGTTTATTTGGTGCTTCACACGGGCCTTTCAGTGACGATGAAGTAAACAAAATTATATCAGGACAAAACTACGGGCATCCAAAAGTTATTGGCAAGAAAAGTGACGGAAATTATAATGGTGCCAAGGCAGCCAATCCAAGTTTTTCAGGATGGAGTAATGAATTTTCCGGAAGTCCATTAATTACTTCCTTACCCCTTATTTCAGACGAAGCGAATGATGCAACTCCAAATTATGTAGACCCGATTTATTCCTATTTTCAGTCAAACAATGCAACAATAGTAAACATATATACTATGAATCCATCCAACTCTGGTTGGCCATCTATTGCGCCTTCCGGAATGGATGGTTATACCAATTCAAAAATACCCGGCTGGAAGAATTCATTGTTACTTGCTTCTTTAAAAAGAGGTTATTTAATGCGTATTAAACCGAATGCCGCCGGAACAGGTGTTGATCCGATTGGCGGATCAGATACATCGTCTGTTATTAATTCACAAAACAGGTTTCGTGATATAGTTTTTGGTCCTGATGGTTTAACTATTTATGCTGTTGTTGACAGAAGCGGAAGTACATCAGGCCCAACCTCAACAACACCTGTAAACAGTGCCTGCCCGGGTTGTGTAATAAAATATACATTCAGAGGGTATAATCCCACAACAGCAAGTCCTTTTCCAAGCACAATTCCAACAAGCATTCCTATAGATTCAAGTACATCAGCTGGCTGTGTAACAGCAACTGCCGTAACCATTAATGCAGCTAATAAAAATAATGACCTGTGGGTGCCAATAACAGGGCCCGATGGAAATATCATTGCTGAAATTGATGCGAATAATAATAATCTCGGAAATATTACCACTTCTTTTTTTACAAGAACAGGCAACCCTGTAAGAACAGCATTTTCGAATAAATATTTAAACCGCAATGTGACGATTGGAGTTCAAAACAATACGATCGTAGGTAATGTTTCAGTCCGACTGTATCTCACTGCAAAAGAGCTTGCAGATATGATTGCAACCTCCGGAAGTAATGTAACAGGAATTAATGACCTGGCAGTATACAAAAACGCTGATGCATGTGGTACTGCAATGGCATCAATTGCAACAGGACAAACTGTTACAGGAAGATACGTGCAATCTACTTACGGTCATGCTATTCAGTTTACTGTAACTTCTTTTTCAAGTTTCTATTTCTTATCATCTACCAATACCCTTCCTTTCGATTTATTCAGCTTTACCGGAAAAGCACAGGGTGATGCAGCTCAACTTGAGTGGGTGGTAAACAATGAAGCAGATGTCGTTTCCTATACTGTACAACGCAGCCTGGATAATACAAATTTTGAAGACATTGCAACGGTTGATGCCAAGCATTTACAGTCATCAAATATTACTTACAACTATACTGATTTTAATGCAGGCAAACTGGCATCAACAGTATATTACCGAATACACTCGAATGAAAACAGCGGAAGCAGGAAGTTTTCTGACATCATCAATGTAAACTTTGCTTCGATGCTGGTTACAGGTGTAAGTGTATTCCCGAATCCTGTTACAGAAAAAACAACTGTATTGATTAATGCAATAGCAGATGAAACTGCAAACCTTAAGATTATTGACAATACTGGACGAGTTATTAAAGTAATACCTGTAAATCTTGTGAAAGGTAAAAACAGTATTCAGCTTGACCTGACGAAATTTAAAACCGGTATTTACTTTATTGACATAAATGGTAAAGCCATCAGTGAAAAAGTGAAATTGATCAAGCAATAATAGTCTGTTAAATCATAAAACCCCTGCCTGCAATGGCAGGGGTTTTGCTTTTTGTACCCTAAAACCATCCTTATGAAAAAGGCATTTATCCCGGCTTCTTTTTTGTCGAAAGCAATGGGAACAAAAATCTCAGTTATTCAAAATGAAAATCAAATATTCCTGATCCGTGAAGAAGGAAAACCGGAAAACGTTTCAAGATTATACCGCTTATTCTTTGATGGGGAAAAATTAAACCCAAATGAGGCAATTAATACAGAACAGCCACCACCATCTGAACCGGATTACTACAACAGTTACGAATAAATAGAAAGGAGAAGCAAATGCTTCTCCTTTCTATTTATCAATCTGCAATTGGATTATATTTTACCAACCATGTTTGCCGGCACCACCCATTCATCAAACTGCTCCGGAGTAACATAGCCAAGCTTCACTGCCATTTCTTTCAAAGTTGTTCCCTGCTTATGTGCTTTTTGTGCAATTTCCGCAGCTTTGTAATATCCAATTTTTGTATTGAGTGCTGTAACAAGCATCAATGAGTTTTCTACATGCTTCCTGATATTAGCTTCAATGGGTTCAATACCTACCGCACATTTATCATTAAAGCTTACACATCCATCTCCAATTAATCTTGCACTGTGTAAAAAATTATAGATCATTACGGGCTTAAATACATTCAATTCAAAATGCCCCATTGAACCGCCGATATTAATTGATACATCATTACCCATTACCTGTGCAGCTATCATAGTAACTGCTTCACATTGAGTTGGGTTTACTTTACCCGGCATAATTGATGATCCCGGCTCATTGTCAGGAATAAAAATTTCACCAATACCACTTCTTGGTCCGCTGCTGAGCATACGGATATCATTGGCTATTTTCATTAAACTTACAGCTACTGTTTTCAATGCACCATGCGCTTCAACAATAGCATCATGTGCAGCAAGCGCTTCAAATTTATTATCGGCTGTTTTAAAAGGAAGCTTGGTGAGTTTGGCAATATGCTTTGCTACATTTACATCATACCCTGGAGGTGTGTTGATACCAGTACCAACTGCTGTGCCACCCAATGCCAGTTCACTTAAATGAGCCAGTGTGTTTTTAATTGCTTTCAATCCGTGATCAAGTTGAGAAACATAACCGCTGAACTCCTGCCCCAATGTAAGCGGTGTTGCATCCATAAAATGGGTGCGGCCAATCTTTACAACTTTCTTAAATGCTTTCGCTTTTTTATCTAATGTGTTCCGGAGTTTTTCAATTCCGGGAATTGTTGTTTCTACAATAATTTTATACGCTGCAATATGCATGGCAGTAGGAAACGTATCGTTACTGCTTTGCGATTTATTTACATCATCATTCGGATGAAGATATTTTTCATAATCACTTAATTTTCCGCCATTCAGCACATGGCCACGGTAAGCAACCACTTCATTCACATTCATATTGCTTTGTGTACCGCTTCCTGTTTGCCAAACAACCAATGGAAAATATTCATCCAGTTTCCCCTCTAAAATTTCTTTACATACTTTGCCAATCAGAACTGCCTTCTTTTTTGGCAACACACCTGCTTCATTATTAGTGATTGCAGCCGCATGCTTTAAGTAAGCAAATGCCCGGATAATTTCTTTTGGCATACGGTTGATGTCCTGTGCAATTTTAAAATTGTCGATACTCCGCTGGGTTTGTGCCCCGTAATAAGCACTAACTGGCACTTTTACTTCACCCATGGTATCTTTTTCAATCCTGTACTCCATACTATTTGATTTTAGAAATTTTATAAATTGCCGCAAAGTTAGGCGTTAACTGAGTTTGATTTCCTATTTTGAGTTATCAATTAATATGATGAAACTCATACTTTGTCTTCTCGTCCTTTCTGCCAGGGTCCTCCTTGTTACCGGGCAATCAAAGCAACCCCTTCCAACAAAGCAGCAACTGGCCTGGCACAACTCAGAGTATTATCTCTTTACACATTTCGGCCCCAATACATTTACTGATAAAGAATGGGGGCATGGTGATGAGCCGGAAGATATTTTCAACCCAACAGAACTGGATTGCCGCCAATGGTGCCGCATTGCCAAAGCTGCAGGTGCTACCGGTATTATCATCACTGCCAAACACCATGATGGATTTTGTTTATGGCCCAGTAAATATTCCAAGCATACCGTTCGTGAAAGCAAATGGAAGAATGGAAAGGGAGATGTGTTGAAAGAATTATCCAAAGCCTGCAAAGAATATGGGCTGAAGTTTGGCGTATACATTTCACCTTGGGACAGGAACCATCCTGATTACGGAACTGAAAAATACAACACTGTTTTTGTGAACATGATGAAAGAATTATTCACCAGCTACGGACCCATTACTGAGCTGTGGTGGGATGGTGCAAATGGCGAAGGTCCGAATGGAAAGAAACAGGTGTACGACTGGAAACGCTTTAAAGAAACCGTACGCAAACTTTCTCCAACTACTGTTGTCTTCAGTGATATAGGACCGGATATCCGCTGGGTGGGAAATGAAAAAGGTATTGCCGGTACCACCAACTGGAACACTTTAAACATTGAAGGTTTTACACCCGGAGCAGGTGCACCATCAACTGATACGCTCAATACAGGCAACATGAATGGTACAAGCTGGATACCGGCTGAGTGTGATGTAAGCATCAGGCCCGGATGGTTTTATCATTCAACTGAAGATGATAAAGTAAAAACTCCTGAACAATTATTTGAGTTGTATTTAAAATCAGTTGGTCGGGGTGCAAATTTATTACTGAATGTTCCTCCCGACAGAAGAGGGTTGATTCATGTCACTGATTCATCTGCATTAGTTGGCTTTAAAAATCTGCGTGACGAAAGCTTTCAACATAACCTCTCGTTAACAGCAAGAGGCGAGCTCCATTACAAAGGAATTGTATATCAGAATAGCAAACTGGTTGATGGAAAAACAATCACAGCCGAATCATTTCCTGATTATCATCAAGGAGTTTTCTGGATTAAATTTAAACAGGAAGAAAAAATTAACTGTATTGTGCTGAAAGAGCCAATTGAAAAAGGGCAGCAGATAAAGAAAATAAAAATTTCATTGATCAATGGCTCAGAGCAGGTGAAAGAATTTCAATTGACAACAGTTGGGCACAAACGTATTCTTACATTTCCAGCTCAGTATATCAGCGGAATAAGAGTTGAATTTGAAGATGCAAAAGCCTCTCCTTTTTTAAGTGAAGTTGAAAGTTACCTGATTGATGAAAGGCTGATTGAGAAATAATGCTGTGGCCGGAAATTTAATTTACTGATTGAAGTTTGCTTTTCTCTTTTCAAGGAAGGCTCCAACTCCTTCTTTCATTTCATCTGTACCAAAACAATCGCCGAATAATTTTGCTTCGGCGGCAAAACCATCCTGCGCCTTATCAAAATGTGCATTTACTGCCGCAATTACTTTTGCAACTGCATTAGGGCCCTTTGTCATAATTACCTGTAAAATTTCTTTGGTATGTTCAAGTAATGTATCAGCATCAGTTACATGATTCACCAGGCCAAGTTGCTTTGCTTCTTTTGCATCAATCACATTTGCCGTCATCATCAGTTCCATTGCTTTCCCTTTACCAACCAATTGTGTTAAACGCTGTGTGCCGCCATAACCGGGAATCAAACCAAGATTAACTTCCGGTTGCCCAAATTTTGCATTTTCACTTGCCAAACGGAAATGACAACTCATTGCCAGTTCACAACCACCACCCAAGGCAAAACCATTTACCGCTGCAACAATTGGCTTGGGCGACTGTTCAATTTTATCAAACACCATCTCCTGCCCTTTTCTTGCAAGATCTTCACCTCCTCCTGCATCCAGAGTAAGAAACTCTGTAATGTCTGCACCTGCAACAAATGCTTTTGGGCCGGCACCTGTTATAATAGCACATTTAATATTTGCATTGTTATACACTTCATCTATAGCCTGCGACAACTCTTCAATAACAATTTTATTCAATGCATTGAGTTTATCGGGCCGATTGATGGTTATGATAAAAATTCCATCTTCAAGCGATGTAAGTAATGTTTGAAAAGCCATGTTGAAATAAATTTAAAATAAACCTCAAAAATTGCGGTTGGTTTTTACCCAATCTGAAATAAAGTCAGCTATCTCGTGTGTATTAGCACCGGGGTGAAATAATTTTCCAACACCCATTTCGCTTAATGATGCAATATCTGCCTCAGGAATTATTCCTCCTCCGGTAAGCAACACATCATCCATTTTTTTTTCCTTCATTAATTGAAGAATTTTTGGGAACACCGTCATATGTGCACCGCTCAAGATACTTACACCAATAGCATCAACATCTTCCTGTAATGCCGCATTCACAACCATTTCAGGAGTTTGACGGAGTCCGGTATAAATTACTTCCATTCCTGCATCACGCAATGCCGTAGCAATTACTTTAGCGCCACGGTCGTGGCCATCCAATCCAACTTTAGCAACTAAAACTCTGATGGGTCTGTTCATACGGTAATCTTATACTGTAAAAATAAAGAATACTGTGCTCTGCAAAGCTGATAAACATAAATAAAGATTATCCCTGAATCAGAGATTGAACCGCAGTTTCATTTGTTTCAACCCTTCTGTTGCCAGTTTCGATCCAATTGAATCAACCCTTTCGAAAAAGATCACTTTATCTCCCAGTTGCCGTGAATGCTTGTAAGTAACCGAATCAATAATGGTTACTTTTTCGAAATGCTGAAACACTTCATCATCTTTATCCGGCATTCTTCTGCCAATAAAAAGCAGATGCTTGAAACTCAGATCATCAGGAATCCAATGCAGGAAAGACCCATTATCACTGATTACTTTTTCTTTAAACCGCTGATCTTTTCCGTAATATTTTAAGGCCCCTGCTAATCCATAATGCCGGCAAAAAATAACGGTACTGTCTCTTTCTGCAGCAGGTAATGACTGATAAGAATTTTCTGCCTTTGAAGTAATTTCTTTCCAGCCAAGATAATCAGCAAAGTCCTGCGGAAGTGAATGCTTCAGCTGATCTTCCCATTTCAATGCTCCGGTATTTTCAGTCTTTACCTTTTTGTAAAAAGCATCTAATTTATCAGGCTCCCAAACGGGCATGCCTATTGGCACAATCACCCACGTTACACCCAATATCAATGCAGCGGTAACCCATCTTATCCACTTAAACCGGTTGTTTGTCCATTGCTGCAACGCCACTGCGCCCGCAGCAAACAACATAGGATAAACTCCCAATGAGTAATAATTTTTTCCCCTTGATAACACAAGTAAAATAATAACAGTTCGATAGACGCATGCCAGCATTCGGTATTCCTTACCTCTTTCGGTGAATAGCCAGATCAACCCAATCATCCAGATATAAAAAGCAGAAAAATACATCAACACCTGTCCTGTTAAAAAATCAACAGGATTAATAAACTTCAATTGTGTTTCCCTCAACTCTTCCATATGGTGCAGCAGTGGCCAGTTATGATTGTATTGCCAGAGAAGGTTTGGCAATGCAATGATGAATGCAAGCAATCCTGCTCCATACAAATGCTTATTCAAAAAAAGTGAACGGTATTGTGTAAGTAACAAAGCCGCAGCAAATCCAATGATGAAAAACGAAACAGAATTTTTGCTCAACCATCCGCAGCCAAATGCAAAACCGATCCAGTAGAGATACCTGGTTTGCTTGCTGTTGATATAACGGAGAATAAAATATGCACTTAAGCTCCACCAGAATACTTCTAAAAAATTTGCCTGGAATAAAAAATGTAACCGCAGATAGGCAGTGAACATGATGCACAGTCCGGCAATTAAAACAGCAAACAGCTTACCACCCATTTCAACAGCCATCCTGCATGTAATAACCAGTGTGAATGCACCAAATAGAGATGGCCAGAATTTTACCCAAAAGAAATCACCGCCCAGTAAATGCGTAAGCCATGACAGCCAGGAAAGCATGGGCGGCACTTCCATATAGCCCCATGCCAGGTGGTGACCCTGTTCTAAATACAGAAACTCATCCCTGTGTAATTCATAAATGGGATGCTGCAGAAAAAAAGGCAATGCAAATTTGATAACGGCCAGAAAAAAAATTAATGGCCAGCTTGACTTCGAAAAATTCATGGAGTTAAGATAATTCCTATGTGGTAAATTACAGCATGAACTGCAGAAAATTCGGGAACACAGATTTAACCGTGAGCGAAATCGGTTTTGGCGCATGGGCCATTGGTGGCGGTGCCATGATTGGAACAACAGCCATTGGCTGGGGTGATGCAGATGATACTGTTTCGGTAAAAGCCATTCATGCTGCATTGGATGCCGGTATCAATTTTTTTGATACGGCAGATATTTACGGATTAGGTCATTCAGAAAAAATGATCGGCAAAGAAATCGGCAACAGCAAAGAAGTTGTGATTGCTACCAAGGTTGGTAATGTTTCCAGAAACGAACAGTTTACGGTTGATTATTCAAAAGAATACATTCTCGCTGCATGTGAAGCTTCTTTAAAACGACTGAACAGAGATGTAATTGATTATTACCAGTTACACACTGCCAGGTTAGGCCATTTGCAAAATGGCGAATGTATTGAAGTGATGCATCAATTGCAGCAAGAGGGAAAGATTCGTTATTGGGGATTATCGCTTAATACATTTGAAGCCGATGCAGATGCAGAATTTCTGATAAAGAACAATCTTGGCAATGGATTTCAGCTGGCACTGAATATCATCAATCAAAAAGCATTGTCCTTACTGAAAACTGCAGCCAGTAAAGGTTATGGCATTATTGCAAGGATGCCTTTACAGTTTGGATTGCTTACTGGTAAGTTTGACTTGTCCGCCGAAGCTTGGGCGAAGGTGGATAAGCAGCCAATTTTTTCAGATAATGATCACCGCAAAAACCGTTTAACAAAAGAAGTAATTGATGCAACGTTAACTGCAACTGAGCCTGTATGGAAATTATGCAGTAAATACAATTGCACAAAAACACAACTGGCTTTGAGTTATATTCTCAGCTACAAGGAAGTATCAACCATCATTCCCGGCATCCGCACACCCGAACAGGTGAAACTGAATACAGAAGGTTTATTTCAGTTAGATGAAATGGACAGGATGATGATTGAACAACTTGGTTCAACTTCTTTTATTGAGTTGATGGAACTGATCAGGAAACAGGGTTGATATTTTAACATTTACTTCCAACTTCTTATTAACAGATTCATTGAATTAACCATCTTTACCTGTAAATTCATTTAAACACTGCACTTTAAACCATGAAATCTTCCATTAACAACGAAGTTCTTGAACATCTTAAAATAAGGACTACTCACTTGCTGTACGCAGAATGCTTGATTTAAGTTATGACAGTGCTGATCTCGGCATCATCCGGGAAGCAACACAATGGAGCAGGAAATGGAATCCTGTTTTATCTGATCAAAATAATGTTGAATTAAATGATGATTTTTTTTCAGCAACCGCCAATCTCCTTAACAAAGCTGAAGCCGCATTGAAACCGGAAAACAATACACTCAGCAAGCTGCTGGAAGCTGTAAACGTTTCAAAAACCTATACAAAAGGAAATTTTAAACTTAGCACAATCAGTTTGAGTATTCAAAATGGTGATATTCTTGGAGTGGTTGGCGAAAACGGCAATGGCAAAACAACTCTGCTCCGCTGTCTTGCAGGACAGTTGTACCCTGACAATGGTAACATTCACTACAGTCTTTTATCAAATCCCGATTACTACAACATAAAAAATTATGTTGCTTTTATTCCTCAACGGATTCCACGCTGGTATGGAATGCTGAAGGACAATCTGCATTTTAGTGCTTCCATTGCAGGTATGCATGGCGAAACAAACGAAGTGATGGTTGATTTTATGCTTGAACGTTTAAGCCTTACCCAATATTCCAGTCTTAACTGGACACAAATCAGCAGTGGTTACAGAACCCGGTTTGAGCTGGCAAGAATTTTATTACAAAAACCGCAGTTACTGATTTTAGATGAACCACTTGCAAACCTCGATATCAAAGCACAACAAACAATCTTAACTGATCTCCGGTACATGACAGCTTGGAGAAATCATCCAATGGGCGTTATACTCAGCTCACAGCAGTTACATGAAGTTGAGAAAGTTGCACATACCGTAATGATGATAAAAAATGGCAAGTGCATAAATCACCTAACAGATTCTGCACCAGATTTACAAAAAAGCACCGTTATCGAGATTGAAACAACGGCAGATAAAGAAGCCCTTCAGCAGGCATTAAATGAACAGCAGGTAACTATTCAGTTTAATGGCGGGTTTTATACGATAAGTGCCGACAATTGCAGCTCACAGAAACTGATTGAACAACTTATCAAACAAAAGGTTACCGTAAGCTATTTCAGAGACATCACTCATTCAACCAAACGCTTCTTTTAATAACAGCGCTGCACAATATGAAACCGAAACGACCACTGGCACCAACGTTCCTCAACAAACTCGATGATTACCTGTTACTCAACAAACCAGTTACATGGACAGCAAGAACACATCTGGCAGCGTACTATTCACTATTGTTTGTGCTGGTTTTAACTTTGCTTTGTTTTATTGTTCCAGATGATGTCCGCAGCGATAGCAGTGTTTTTATCTGGACTACACTTACCGGCATTCTCTCCGTTCTTGGTTTTATTGTCTGGTGCATTTATCTACTGCGGTTTAATGTTTTTAAACGCTTCGGCGCAGCTCATCCATTTGACGGGCTAAAACCTTTTCTACTTTATTTTATTGCGATTGGATTGATGGTTTTACCAGGCTATATCCCCCTGCTGTAGAATCAATCAGGGCAAACAAAGCATTTGGGAATGATGAAATTGTAAATGACATTAATGCAATCAATTCTAAAATCTGCCAGCTGGAATTTGATTCGATACCTCATATCTGGAGAGAAACAAAATACATTGTAAGGGATTCTGTAAACGGCAGACATTACGAAGATGACGAAGTAGTGGCTACTACAGATGAAAGTACTTCAGAAAATGAATATATTATTATTGACACAGCAGATTTAAGAAATAAACGACTGACTGCAGACAGTGTTGTACAGGTCAATGATTCAGTTTATCACTTTTTCGATTGTCCGAATTATACGTTCCTGACAACCTACTCCACCGATGAATATTCTGTTGCAAAAGTTTTAAGTTCAGTTCAATTATACCACCTTATTATTAAAAATTACCAGCGACCAGATGTTGCCAAAGTAAAAGAAGAATTGAATCAGCTTATCAAAAAATATAAATATATCGGCAATAAAAGGGATTACTACTATAGCGACATGGTAGTCGCCCATGGAAAAACAAGCTATTATAATCTAATTGAAGGAAGATATATTTTGCCTGAAGTCAATGCAAGTATTTCAAATATCACTCAAAAGAAATATCGCTGGCAGGATAATAACGATTCCAGATTCAGGGTTTGGCTCTACCTCACACTTGTTTTTACCCTGCTGATTTTTATTTTCAGGCATTCAACAGTTAAAACATTTTTCCTTTCTATACTTACAGGGATAATCCTGCTTGTTTTATCAGCGCTAATAATGGCTTTTTTCAGGTTTAATGAAAAAGGGATGTATATAATGATGCTTTTATATTACATCTGTTTCTTTGCAGTAGCAACCCTTGGATTTAACAGCAAAAAAAGGATGGCAGTAACAGGAATAGCCATCAATATAATTACAATCTTCACATCATTTCTTCCCCTGATCTGTGTTTCGTTTTATTATGAGCTGTTAAAGGATAAATATCGCTTAACTCCATATCCGGCAGATTACAGTACAAAAAAAGATTTTCATTTATTGATTGCTGAAATAGCTGGAATAGTAGTTCTTATTATATTAATTGAGCCTTTATTTAAGCGATTATACCGTAACTGGTTTTCAAAACCTGAACAATAAAAAGAGGCGGCAAGCCGCCTCTTTTTAAAACTGTTTCAATGCATTTTCAACTCTGCTGATTGTTTCTTCTTTACCAATTAATTCAGCAATCTGAAATACAGCCGGACCGAACTTTCCACCTACCAGCATGATGCGCATGGGCAGTTGCAGTTCACCGGGTTTAATATTTTTTTCTGTTGCAAGATTTTTAAACTCCGTTTCAATTACACTCAGTTCCCAATTATTAATTGCATGGAGTTTTGTCATGAAGCTTTCAAAAAACAATTTTTTCTCTTCATTCCATTTGGGTTTTACTGCATCAACATCTAATGTTGTTGGTGCTTTGAAAAAGAAACCAGCATGCTGAATAAAATCGGGCAACAATGTGCAACGGTCTTTTACCAGCTCAATCACTTTCTCTAAAAATGCATCATCGCTCACCTGAATATGTTCTGTTGAAAGAACTTCTTTTACTTTCAACTTTAAGCTTTCAACATCCAGTTTCTTAATCCACTCATGATTGAACCACTTTGCTTTTTCATAATCAAATTTAGCACCTGCACTGTGTACACGTTTAATATCAAAGCCGGCAATCATCTCGTCCATGCTGTACAGTTCTTTTTCCGTTCCATCGTTCCAGCCAAGTACAGCCAGCAGGTTAATGAATGCTTCAGGTAAGAAACCCTTTTCTTTAAAGCCTTCCGTTAATTCATTTGTTTTAGGATCTGTCCAGTTCATGGCAAATACAGGGAAGCCGTACTTCGTTCCATCTCTTTTACTGAGCTTTCCGCTTGGCCCGAGTATCAATGGAAGATGAGCCCATTTCGGCATGGACGATTCCCAACCCAAATATTTCCATAGCAATAGATGCACAGGTGCACTGGGCAGCCATTCTTCCCCACGAAATGCATGTGTAATCTTCATTGAATAATCATCAACCACAACTGCTAAATGATACGTAGGCATTCCATCTGCTTTCAATAACACTTTATCATCCACCAGCTCTGTTTGAAAACTTACTTCACCACGAATCATATCTGTAAAAGTTACCAATTCATTTTCCGGCATCTTGATGCGGATCACATGCCTGGTGTTTTTTTCCAGTAAGTCTTTTACTTCTGGATCTGTAAGCGTTAAACTGTTCCGCATTTTTTTCCGGATGCGGTGATCATACTGTGGCGATGGGTTTTCTTCCGTTTTATTTTCTTCACGCATTTTGTCCAGTTCCTCGGGAGTATCAAATGCATAATAAGCATGGCCGTGAGTTACAAGTATTTCAGCATACTTACGGTACATTTCCTTACGCTCACTTTGCCTGTAAGGACCATAAGGCCCACCGTTCTGGGGACTTTCATCAGGCTGCAACCCACACCATTTTAAACATTCGAAAATGTATTCTTCTGCACCCGCTACAAAACGGCTCTGATCGGTATCTTCGATACGCAACACAAACTCACCGCCATGATGTTTGGCAAATAAATAATTGTACAATACTGTTCGTACGCCGCCTAAATGCAATCCACCTGTGGGACTGGGGGCAAATCTTACTCTTACACTCATAACGCAAAGATAAAGAGTTCGTCTGCTTTTGCAGATGAGAGATAATCACTTACTTTGAAAGATCAATGAAACCCTTTTTCCTTTTCCTGTTTGGCCTGTTGTCAATTGATGCATTTACACAATCATCATTTACTTATCCTTCTCTTGTTGTGGAGTACGACAGTGCCATCCTGTTCAAAAATCTTAAACTCATTCCGATTAAGCGAACGGGAATTGGGAGGAATGACAGCAGCTTTCAAAAACAATCTGTAATTACCCTGCAGCAGGGATTACAAAAAGGTTCTGTAAAAATAAAAGAGAGGGGGAATTATATGGTTGATAATATCAACGTCCTGCTTATTGAAAATAAAAGTAATCAGCATCTGTTTCTTAAAAGCGGAGATATTATATCAGGTGGCAGACAGGACAGGGTTATTGCAAAAGATACAATTCTACCACCAGGCAAACAGCAATATACTATTCCCGTTTACTGTATTGAAGAAAACAGATGGAGCACCCATGAAAAAAAATTTGAGTATAAAGGAAGTGCTGCTGCGGGGTTGCAAAAAATCATTGACTCTGCGCATAACCAAATACAGTTGTGGGATGAAATACGAAAACTACTGAAAGCAAACAGTCAAACATCATCATCTTCCTACGCTGCTCTGCTCACAAATAAAAAAGCAGTTGATACAAGTAATCAGTATCTCCGCTACTTTCTGCTGCAATTCAGTAAAAGAGACAGCAGTATTGTTGGTATCATTGCTTCAACAGGAAGTCATGTATTGGGTGCTGATGTATTTGTAACTGCTGATTTGTTTTATCAAACGCTGCCATCATTGATCAGTAAATACAGTACCGAAACTATCTTACATGGCGTAACCGCAACAAAAGACAATCGAAAAGAAAAAACTTATGCCGAAGAAATACTGTCCCCATCAACACAACAACCCTTTATAATAAAACATGGAAAGATGTTTTATTATAAAGGGAAGCTCATTCAATTGACAGGTTATTCATTTCATCAGTAACTTTAGTTATGCAGTATATAGTAACAACTCCCTGGTGGCTGCGAATGTTATTTCCTAAAAACCTCATATGGGAAATACAAGTAAAAGAAAAAATCATTTATCTGACATTTGATGACGGGCCTCATCCTGTTGCCACGCCATTTGTTTTAGATGAATTAAAAAAATACAATGCCAAAGCAACTTTTTTCTGCATCGGAAAAAATGTTGCTGCTTATCCAGACATCTATAAACGCATTTTAACCGAAGGTCACCGGGTGGGTAATCATACACATAATCACCTTAACGGCACAAAAACAGATGATGAACTTTGGCTGAATAATGTAAAAGAAGCCGCAAAATGGATAGATTCTGACTTATTCAGACCTCCGTATGGAAAAATCAGGTCGTTCCAGGCACAATTGCTGCAAAATGCGAATCCCCCGTATAGAATAATTATGTGGAATGTTCTGAGTGCCGATTTTGATACCTCAATTACCCCGGAAAAGTGTTTTTCGTATGTAAATAAGAAAACCAAACCCGGAAGTATTATCGTATTTCATGATAGTGAGAAGGCTTTCCCCAATATGTGCTTTGCCCTTACAGAAATGATGCGCAAATTTTCGGGTGAGGGTTACCGTTTTGAAGCTATAAAGTAAGAAAATGCTGTAAAAAAAGGAGGGCCGGGGTGGAAACCCTGGCCCGTTTTTAATCCGTACCCTATGAAAACTGTTGCTAAGGTACAATTTCTTTTATCAGATGCAAGTGTTTTTTCTTAGGGAAGAGTAATGATTTTTATGTTGCCGTTTACAGTCAGTGTCGCTTTGTTGTCACAATCGCCATTTCCAAAGTTCAATACGCCGTTTGTGCTGTTGAATCTGATGCGAAGTACACCTTTTGAAATCCAGCGACAGGTGAACTTTTTAATTAGAGGCTCAATTACCTCATGACCCCAGCTGTTACCACGACTATTTTCGCCACGGCCACCACCGGTGATAGAGAAAATATCATCTAAAGGCCAAAATGGAGTGCCATTCCCCTCAATTTGAGCTACTGTTCTTACACTGCCCCATTTTACCCAACGGCCACTGTTCCAGGTAAGTTTTCCTTCAATCACCTTGGTTGTGAAAATTTTATTGTTACTGGTGCTGTTATTTGTCACCTCATGAGTTCCGGCCACAGATACACTGTAAACTTTGTAACCATCAAATGTGGTAGTTGCTTTACTGCCCGGTTCACGCATTTTACCGGTAAAAACAGTAATTATTTTGCCCTTACGGAATTTACCATCACGACCTACACAACCAGAACCAAAATCAATGGTTACTGTTTTAGGGAATACACCGTGCTGCAAAGGGAAAACGGTTATAGTGAAACAACGGTTGCTGTCAAGCCTTCCTGTATAGCTTCCTCCTTCCATGCGGCCATAAATACCAATGCTGCCGGTAATACCCAGATCTTCTCCGGTTTCAGATCCAATACCCATGGTATTGTCAAATACATCGTCATATACTGCTTCAGCCTCACTGTTACTGGCAGTGCTTTCAACTGTGGCTGTTTCGTCCTGCGTAGAACTGCTTTCTTTTTTACAGGCAGTAAATGTAAGGGCACCAAAGAGCAGGAATGCTAATGTGCTTTTTGAAATAATGTTGCTTGTTTTCATGATATACGCTTTTTTTAGGTTTTTAATTAAACGAACAATACAAAGACTGCATGAGGTTGGGTTGGTTTAAAGTCTGTTAATTTTTTTTTGGAATTTCCTGTTCTCGGTCTGTTTTGCTGGATTATTTCCCCTCACCAAGGAATAGACCTTAATTTTGCCTCCCTTATGCATATTATAGATACACATACCCATCTTTATCTTGAAGAGTTCCATAAGGATATTAAGGAGGTGATTACCAGGGCAAATGCTGTTGGTGTAGCTAAATTTTACCTGCCAAATATTGACAGCAGCTCTATTAATGATATGCTAAGGCTGGAAGAACATTTTCCGGAGCAATGTATTGCCATGATGGGACTACACCCCTGCTCAGTGAAGGAGAATTATAAAGATGAATTAAAACTTGTTGAAGAGTGGCTTAAAAAAAGACCTTTTGCCGGGGTAGGCGAAATAGGCCTGGATTATTACTGGGACCAGGCATTTGTAAAAGAACAAAAAGAAGCTTTTCAACTTCAGATTGAATGGGCTTTATATCACAATCTCCCCATCATCATCCATAGCCGTAACTCATTACAGGATTGTATTGATATCGTTAAGCAAAACCAAAATGGTCAATTGAAAGGGATTTTCCATTGCTTTGGCGGATCAATTGAAGAAGCAAAACAAATAATGGATCTTGGATTTCTGATGGGCATTGGAGGCGTGGTTACTTATAAAAAAGCAAATCTTACTGAAGTACTTTATAAAATTCCCGTTGCACATCTTGTACTGGAAACTGATGCTCCTTACTTAACACCTGTTCCTTTCAGAGGTAAACGAAACGAACCGGCATATTTAAAATATGTAATTGAAAAAATTGCTGAAGCAAAAAATCTGTCAGCTTTCGAAATCATTGAGGCCACAACTGCAAATGCTCAAAATTTATTCGGGGGCTAAAGGTGATACCTGTATTTTTGCCGTCCAAAAGGAGACGTGTCCGAGTGGTTGAAGGAGCACGCCTGGAAAGTGTGTATACGGGAAACTGTATCAAGGGTTCGAATCCCTTCGTCTCCGCTCTTATCCTCCACTGCTGCTATAGCAAAGGAGGTTTTTTATTTATACCCCAATACCTAATTTTTCAACAGCAAGCTGCGATGCTATCTGGCTGGCATCTTTTTTATTAAACGCTTTCCCTTCTGCAATTACTTCTCCATCTATTACGGCTCCGATTGTGAATAGCCTGCGGCCATTTTCCAATCGTTCATCTAATGTTTCAAAATCAAGCACTTTGCCGTTTTTGTTAGCCCAGCCATATAATTTATTTTTATGATTAATCTCCAGCAACTCCAGTTCTTCCATAAATAAATGTGGAACAATCACATTCTTCGTTATCCACTTCTGTGTTTTGCGGTAGCCAAGATCAAGATAAATAGCACCTAACAGTGCTTCTAATGTGTTACCGAATATCTGGGAAATCTTAAGTGAATTATCCCCTTTGTTATAAATTGTAATTTTTTTCAACCCCATCCGCACGGCAATATCATTGAGTGTAGCACGGTTTACCATTTTACTCCGCATCTCCGTTAAAAACCCCTCTCCTTTGTATGGATATTTTTTAAACAAATAATGAGCAACTGCTGCACTCAACACAGCATCGCCTAAAAATTCGAGTCTTTCATTATTCTGATCACTTCCTTCTTTAACTGATCGATGGCTTAATGCAGTTTTGTACAATAACAAATCCCCCGGACTATAGCCCAGAATATTGCGAAGGTTACTTTCGAATTTGTTTTTTGCTGGTAATATTTGACGGACGAAGTTCCGCACCATAAATTTTATACATCATCAACTATAAAAGAAACACTTCCTTTATCTGATGTGATAACAAATCTAAAGGAAATCAGGAATATTTCTTTACAATCACTGAAGCATTGTGCCCGCCAAATCCAAAAGTATTACTCAAAGCTGCACGTACAGTACGTTTCTGAGCTTTATTAAAAGTAAAATTTAGTTTTGCATCTAATTCAGGATCGTCAGTAAAATGGTTGATTGTTGGAGGAACAATGTCATGCACTACACTCATTACACATGCAATTGCTTCCAGAGAACCGGCAGCACCTAAGCAATGACCTGTCATTGATTTGGTAGAACTGATGTTCAGATTATAAGCATGCTCACCAAATACAGTAAGAATTGCCTTTGTTTCAGCTATATCGCCCAATGGAGTAGAAGTTCCATGCACATTGATATAATCAATATCAGATGGCTGCATACCCGCATCTTTTAAAGCAGCAGTCATTACATTTTTTGCGCCAAGTCCTTCCGGGTGAGGGGCAGTAATATGATGAGCATCTGCTGTTGCACCGCCGCCGGCAATTTCACAATAAATTTTTGCGCCACGCTTTAATGCATGTTCAAGATCTTCCAATATTAACATACCGGCACCCTCTCCCATTACAAAGCCATCTCGATCTTTATCAAATGGGCGGCTGGCTGTTTTCGGATCATCATTTCTTTCACTTAACGCTTTCATTGCATTGAACCCACCAAGTCCTGCAGCACTTACCACAGCTTCACTTCCACCAGTTAATATAATATCAGCTTTACCCAGCCTGATATTATCGTATGCATCAATAACAGCATTAGTGGAAGATGCACAGGCAGAAACCACTGCATAATTCGGACCTCTGAAACCGTGACGCATGGAAACTTGTCCGGCAGCAATATCCAGAATCATTTTTGGAATAAAGAAAGGATTGAAGCGGGGAGTACCGTCACCCAAAGCATAATTAACCACTTCTTCCTGAAAGGTGATTAAACCACCGATACCGCTGGCGAAAATAACACCAACACGGTCAACATCTACGTTGTCTTTATTGATGCCTGCGTCTTTAACAGCCTCATCACTAACGATCAGTGCGAACTGTGTAAAACGGTCAATTTTTCTTGCCTCTTTTCTGTCCAGATAGGCTGTAGGTTCAAAATCTTTTACCTCGCAGGCAAATCTTGTTTTGAATTTAGAACAATCAAATTGTTTGATGAAATCAGCACCTGAAACACCATTAACCAAACCCTCCCAATATTCATCAAGAGTTTTGCCTAATGGTGTCAGGGCACCAATTCCGGTAACTACTACTCGTTTGAGTTGCATAAGTTGCCTGGTAAAAGAGAGGTTTATACCGCTTGCAGCGGTATTTAATTACTTAGCGTGTTCTTCTAAATAAGCTACTGCCTGACCAACTGTTGTGATGGTTTCAGCCTGCTCGTCAGGAATTGAGATGTTGAATTCCTTTTCAAATTCCATGATCAGTTCTACTGTGTCTAATGAATCAGCCCCTAAATCATTTGTAAAAGAAGCTTCAGGATTAACCTCTGATTCTTCAACACCTAACTTGTCTACGATGATTTTTTTAACTCTTGCTGCGATGTCTGACATTGTCGTAATTATTTGGTTACAGGTTGCAAAAATAGAGTTTTTAAGCAATTAGCAAGCGTTCTATTAAAAATGTCTGAAACCTCTCATTTTCAGGCAGTTCAAATATCCTTTTCAGCCGCACCGGAAATATTATTATTTTATCGCCATACTTCTTACTTTTCCATTGTAGAACAACTGTTTGTTTTTACATAAAAAAATGTAACTTGTCCATCCTGCTTAATCCATTTTATGGCACTGAAACAAATTGATTACGGTACTCCCGAATATCAGCAAATGCTGAACTTACGTTATGAAATCTTACGTAAACCTCTTGGCCTTCAATTTGATCCTAAAGAGTTAGAAAGCGAAAAGAATGCAATTCTTATTGCTGCATTTGAGGAAGAGAAAATGCTTGGATGCTGTTTTTTAATCCCTGTTGATAGCGAGACAGTAAAACTTCGCCAGATAGCCGTGCAAAATAATCTTCAGGGTAAAGGAATTGGTGCTTCGTTAATGAATTTTGCTGAAAATATTGCCCGTGACCGGGGATACAAAACCATGCTGATGCATGCCCGAAAATCTACAGCACACTTTTTTGAGAAACAGGGTTATAAAATTGAAGGAGATGATTTTATTCAATTAACTATTCCCCATCTGGTTATGAAAAAGCGTTTGATCTAGCACTTTCACCCTTCAAATACAATTACTCAAGGAGCATCTGGTTAAATATCTCTCTTGCTAATACGATCAAATGATGAATATTTTCAGTTTTTCTGGCTTAAAACACTAAAAATCGTAGAAAAACATCGTCATTCGTAGTTTTACGTATTGCAAAAGTCATTAATGTATTCGATTTTTGTAATGGTTTTTACTCATATCCAATAACCGATTCCTATGAAGAGAGCTATACGCTGTACCCAAACCATTTTGCTGTTATATTTAATAGCCTTCCCTGAATTTTTATTTTCACAAGCCAATGTTGCAGTAGGAAAAAGTTTTATCAACATTACCCGTCCGGGTGGCGGAACAATTATACCCGGTGATGAACTGGAAATCAGAGTATCTGTTTATGTAACAAATAACGGAGCAAGCAGAACTATTTACCGAACACGTTTTAATGATACGATTCCCAACAACCTTACTTATGTAACCAGCTCTATGAAGCTTATTACCAATGAGGGTGTATCATACAGATCATTCACCGATGCAGGTGGAGACGATCTTGCAATGTATGATGGTCTTAGTAAAACACTTCGTTTTAATCTTGGCAGAGATACGTTTAATGCTTCTCCTTTTTACAATATGCCAACAAGAGTTGTTACAACCACAACAACTGATACATTAATTAATGGCGGCGGGTACTTCAGATCAGATACTCATCGGCCAAGAGCAGGGAGTGGCATGTTAATTCTTGTTACTTACAGAGTAACAGTTGATCTGGCAACTCCATACAATACGATTATCAATTATGGGCCCGGGACTTTAAGATACAGAAATCAGATTTCTGCAGTTGCAGCAACTGACTATGCATTAAGCCCTAATAATTTATCATTTATCATTTATCCAAATTACGGATTATGTACAAATGCAAGTGGAGCAAATAATGTATCGGCTGGCAGTGGTGATTTCAGTTCAGGCGCAACTCATAATGGTACAAACCCGGGAACAGTGCCGGGCTACAATTTTGTGAATGTAACAACGGGAAACCCAGGGGATGGCAATTACTCAGTTATTAAAAATTTAAGTCCGAGCCAAAACACGAATCCGTTGATTCAACGTCCTGAATCTCCTTCAAGCCACAGGGTATTTGGTGTATGGGATATTATCGGCGACCATACAGGTGCTGCAGATCCATTGGCTGGGAACCCTCCATCAGCATCAGGAAGTAATGGTGGATACATGCTGGCAGTAAATGCAGCTTATCAGTTAAGTATTGCCAACAATCAAACTGTAACTGGTCTTTGTGAAGACACTTACTATGAATTCTCTGCATGGTTCAGGAATGTTTGTAAGAGATGTGGTATTGACAGTATGGGCAGGGGTGCATCAAATGTATCAGTCCCCGCCGGGTATCTTGATTTGCCCGGAAATGATTCTTCCGGCGTTAAGCCAAACCTCACCTTCCAGATTGATGGTGTAGATTATTATGTATCAGGAAACATTGATTATACCGGCGCATGGGGGCAATGGGTAAAAAAAGGATTTGTTTTTAAAACGGGTATCGGCCAAACATCATTAACGATTTCAATCAAAAATAATGCTCCGGGTGGGGGTGGTAATGACTGGGTAATGGATGATATAACTTTTGCCTCCTGTCTTCCCGGTTTAAATATGCGACCCGGCCCGGCGCCTTCCTATTGCATTAATGGACAGGTTCGACTGTCAGCAATTGTAACTACTTATTATAATAACTACCAGTATTATCAGTGGGAAAGAAGTACAGATGGTGGAGCCAACTGGACTGCTGCTCCTGAATTGCCCGGTATACAAACATTCTCATACGCATATGATGGAGTGAACTACACTGACAGCGTTGCAATACCCAGCTTCCTTGCAAATACTACATATAATGGTTACCTGTACAGAATTAAAGTAGCTACATCAACTGCAAACCTGGCAACAAGCAGCTGTTCCATTTATCAGGGTAATACAATTGCAATAACTGTTAACAGCTCCTGTACTGTGCTTGATATAAACCTTCTGCAGTTTCAGGGACAGGTATCCAATAAGAAAACGTTATTGACCTGGCAAGCAAAAGCCGATCAAACCCCGCATAATTTTGAGGTTGAAAGAAGTGATGATGGAATTCAGTTTGCAAAAATCGGAACAGTAACAGGTTCTCAGAACGGACTAACAAATCAATATAGTTTTAGTGACCCGGAAGTTCTATCTGGAAAGAAATTCTACCGTTTGAAGATTGTAACACAGGGTGGAGCTAATTCTAAATTCAGTGAAATCATCAGCCTTTCCGAAGGCAGTACCGGTAAATTAGTTTTAAAATCACTGGTAAATCCATTCAACAGTTTACTGCAGTTTCAAATAGAATCACCTGAAGCAGATAAAATCCGTGTTGATTTATTCGATACCTATGGTAAGCTTGTTTTTTCAGTGCCAACCACAATCCGGAAAGGAAACAATCCTGTTGCAATTGAAACAATGGGCTTTTTATCTAAGGGCACTTATATTCTCAGAATAAAATCAAGCAAAGAAATCATTAACCGCACTATTCAAAGTCTTTAATAGAATATTCATCGCATAAAAAAATCCCCCGAATGTTCGGGGATTTTTATTTAAAGTAAGATCAAATTAAGCTTTATACTGAGGGATAAGGCCATTTGCCATTTCCACCATTTTCTTAATGCCATCTTCAGGCAGATTTCCTTTTTAAACTCCGCTAACACTTCAGGAAGCTTTGTTTCCATTTCATGTAAGAAATGTTCTTCAAACGCTTTAATACGTTTTACAGGAACTGCATTCAGTAAACCATTTGTACCGAGGTAGATAATGGCAACCTGCTTTTCTACTGCAAACGGACTATACTGAGCCTGTTTCAAAATCTCAACGTTGCGTGCACCTTTATCAATTACTGATTTTGTTGCAGCATCCATATCACCACCAAACTTAGAGAAGGCTTCCAGCTCACGGTAAAGTGCCTGATCAAGTTTTAATGTACCGGCAACTTTTTTCATTGATTTGATCTGAGCGTTACCACCCACACGGCTTACAGAGATACCAACGTTGATCGCAGGACGGATACCGGCATTAAACAGGTTACCCTCTAAGAAGATCTGTCCGTCAGTAATAGAGATTACGTTTGTAGGAATATAAGCAGATACGTCACCAGCCTGTGTTTCAATAATGGGCAATGCAGTTAATGAACCACCACCTTTTACAAGATGTTTAATACTGTCAGGAACATCATTCATGTTCTTCGCTACACTATCATCACCAATTACTTTTGCAGCACGCTCTAATAAACGGCTATGCAGGTAGAATACATCACCGGGATAAGCTTCACGGCCAGGAGGACGACGCAGCAACAATGACACTCCACGATATGCTACGGCCTGTTTTGACAGATCATCATAAATAATCAATGCAGGACGGCCGGTATCACGGAAGAACTCACCAATGGCAGCACCCGCATAAGGAGCGTAGAACTGTTGTGGAGCAGGATCGCTTGCAGAGGCAGCAACGATTGTTGTATAGATCATAGCACCATTATCTTCCAGTGTTTTCATAACACCGGCAATGGTTGATGCTTTCTGACCAATTGCAACATATATACAGTAAACAGGTTTCCCTGCTGCATAGAATTCTTTTTGATTGATGATGGTGTCAACAGCAATGGCAGTTTTACCAGTCTGACGGTCACCAATGATCAATTCACGCTGACCACGACCAATCGGAATCATTGCATCAATTGATTTGATACCGGTTTGTAATGGTTCCTTTACAGGTTCACGGAAGATAACACCCGGTGCTTTACGCTCCAGTGGCATTTCATATAATTCACCGGTAAGAGGTCCTTTACCATCAATCGGTTCACCCAGTACGTTGATAACACGTCCGCTGATTCCTTCACCAACTTTGATGGAAGCGATCTGTGCTGTACGGCGAACTTTAGAACCTTCTTTGATATCCTTTCCTTCACCCATTAATACCACACCCACATTATCTTCTTCAAGGTTCAATGCAATTGCACGAACACCGCTTTCAAATTCTACCAGTTCACCATAGCGAACATTGTTTAATCCATATACACGGGCAATACCATCACCCACCTGTAATACGGTACCTACTTCTTCCAAATCAGCACCAACACTGAAATTGCTTAACTGCTGGCGAAGTATCGCTGAAATCTCATCCGGTTTAATATCTGCCATGACGCTTTATTTTTTAAAAAATTGAATTATCGAATATTTGGAACATAAATGTTTTTCTCAAACTGTTTCTGAATATCTCTCAGGTCTCTTGCTATACTTGCATCAACTAAATTACCATTGTACTCCAGTTGAAACCCACCGATGAGTGCTTCATCAACCTCTGTTTCCAGTTCAATCAATTGAAAAGGAGTATCTGCTTTTATTTTATTGATGATGGATGTTTTTAATGCTTCGCTGGCTTCTGTTGCAGTGGTAAGTTTTACGATATGAATGCCTTTGATTTCGTTATACTGTTCAATCACGGCGTGAGCAATTTCGGGCAAAATGCTTTCACGGCCTTTCTTTACCAGCAGGTGAATAAACGCATTTGATAACTCACCTATATTTTTACTGATAACCGCAGAAACAATTTTCTCTTTGATATCGCTGTTAATTACGGGACTTCGGAGCAGATTGGTAAACTCCCTGCTTTGCTTACAAACCGCCTGTAAATATTTCATGTCGGTATATACAGCCTCCAGCTGATTTTTCTCCTGAGCGAGATCAACCAGTGACTTTGCATAACGACCTGCTAAACGTGGATTCTGCATTGATAATAGCTTAAAGCTTTATTAATTTAATTTCACTACTTCTGCCAGCTGTTTAATATAAGTTTCCTGATCAGCTTTATTCGCCAGTTCACGACGCAATACTTTTCACTTACTTCAATTACCAGATTTCCCACCTGATTTTTAACATCAGTTAAGGCAGCAAGTTTTTGCTGATTAATGGCAGCCTGGGCTTCCACAATAATTTTATTGGCTTCTGTTTTTGCCAGGTCCTTTGCTTCACTCACAATTTTATCCCTTGTTTCACGGGCTTCTTTCAGCAACTGCGCTCTTTCTTCACGGGCCTTTGCCAGCAATGCTTCATTTTCATTTTTCATCTGGGCCATTTCAGCTTTTACTTTCTCAGCTGTTTCCAGTGCTTCAGCAATGCCATTTTCCCTTTCGGTTAATCCTTTAATAATGGCGGGCCAGGCATATTTTTTCAACAGAAAAAATACCACTAAGAAGGCCACTAAAGTCCAAACCAATAAACCTAAACCGGGGGTAAGTAAATTCATACTTGTCTTTTTTATATTTCTGATGCTGTTTCGCTTTAGCTGTACAGCACATTGTAATTTTTAAAAATACTGCATCCGCCGTCCTGTACTTTGGATGCAGTAAATCGTTTGTGTGATTGATTAAAGTACCATCGCAAGGAAGCCCACGATAATAGCAAACAGAGCAGCTCCTTCTACGAGAGCCGCAGTAAGGATCATGTTTGCACGGATATCGTTAGAAGCTTCTGGCTGGCGTGCAATTGATTCCAATGCACCTTTACCAATCTGACCGATACCGATACCTGCACCTACAGCTGCTAATCCAGCACCTACGGCACCACCGGCATTTGCCAACGCATCTAATAAAATAACATGCATAATTGTGAATTTATCTGGTTAAAAAAAGAATTAATGATGTGCTGCTTCTTCATGGCTGTGATCACCTTCAATTGCCTGGCCGATAAATACGGCCGTGAGCACAGTAAAAATGAATGCCTGTAAAAAAGCAACCAACACTTCAATGAAATAAATAAATATGGTAAAGCCAATCGCAAGAGGTGAAGCACCCCAACCAGCGTACTGGTTCAATTGAGCAAAAATGAAGATGAGTGAAATTAAACAGATGATGATAATGTGACCTGCCACCATGTTTGCAAAAGACGAATGATCAATGCAAACGGCTTGATGAACACGCTCAAAAATTCAACCGGCACAAGAATAAACTTAACACCTAGCGGTACTCCCGGAGGATTGAAGATGTGCAGCCAGTAATGTTTATTTGAGCTGGCCAGGATCACGATAAAGGAAATCAAACCTAATACAGCTGTAAAAGCAATATTTCCTGTTACGTTTGCTGTGCCCGGTATTAAGCCAATAATGTTATTGATGAGGATAAAAAAGAAAACAGTGAGCAAGTAAGGCAGGTATTTCATTGCCTTGTGGCCAAGGTTTGGAACAGCCACTTCATCTCTTACAAACGTAATAATGGGCTCCATTAAATTCTGCTTGCCTTTTGGTGCTGTTTTTACTCCTAATCCTTTTGCATAAGCATTGGCAATGCTGATGAGCAGCCAAACCAGCAAAGCAAGTGCAAGGATCATCTGCACCACGTTACGTGTTAAAGAGAAATCATAAACAGATTCGGCAGCGTCAGTCGAAACAACCTTTTCACCGATGGTTTCCTTTACCAGCTTATAGCCTTTATATTCCGCATGACCATGTTCAAAACGTGAAGAAGAGAAAACAGTCAGCCCTTTTTGAGAAGAATATAAAATCACGGGAAGAGGAATCGTTACCGCATGTTCTTTCCCGTCGCTTCCCTTATAATCTATAAAATGAAATTCATGTGCGTCCATGATATGACCAAAGATCACTTCTTTGGCATCAAAACCTTCTTTTTTGGGGGCATGCTCAGCTTCTGCATTACCTGCCTGATGCTGATCGTTCGCTGCCGGTTCGTGCTGGGCAAAAGCTCCCTGTGCAACCACCAGGAATACTACGCTGAAAACCGCTGCCAATAAGGATTTTATGCTTCTGAACGCCATTTTTTTCCTGAAATTTGGCGCAAAGATAAGGGGCGGTAGGGTAAAAAAGGGGAAAAGCCAGTTTGAAAATTCAAAAAAGTTGTACAGGTTAATCGAGACCCATTTTTTTGCGCTCTTCTTTAATTTTTTCGAGTTCCCGGATATCATCTAAATCCTTTGGTCGGCCAACTGCCTTTTTGTTTTCGAGTAAGTGGTTTATATGTAAAAAAGGAACATTTACTCCATCGACTGAGGCAACTGAAGCCTCGCTATAACATTCGTCAAAATTATAGTGTTCCAATCCCTTCATTTCGGTCATAATATCAAGAACAATTCCGGGGCCAACATAAAATTGCGACCAACCCGGAACAAATTGAGTTGTTTCAAACGACAAAAAATCGCCGTAATCAAGTTCACGAAACGCCTTGCGGAGGCTTTTTCTGTTATCAAGTGTATCCTTCAGCCAGATATCTAAATCATCTGTAACACGATTATACCCGTTAAAATTTACAGAAAGACCGCCAACCATAATATACTGAACCTGATTATCGTTCAGGCTTTTCCAAAACTTTAAAAGATCTTCATCAAGGATATCCATATTTTGATGAATTACTGGTTGGGTTTTTTATGGGTAATAACTGCACGCTTAAACATCACTCCTCTTTTCAGCATCCGGCAAAACATTCTGAATTTCTCTTCATCCGACATAAGAATTGCCTGTCTTCTTTTTACCGCTTCATATTCTTCCTGACGGGAGTAAGGAATAAACTGCTCATTTAGAATTGACATTTCAGAATCAGTATCGTATTTCGTTTTTTTCACTTACTGCAAGTTAAAAATTATCTCTGAGCTTTTCTGTATCATTCTTTCAGCTACAGTTATCTATTATTCCTGTTGATGATTCAGAATTACCCGTTCGGTGCAGTTCAGTTGTTCCCTCTCAGGCCTCCCGATACTTTTACACCGTACTTTATTCAACACAACTAAAAAATTCATTGTATGAAAAATTTAATTCTGGCAGCCCTTATTTTATTTGCAGTAAGCTCCTGCAGCAAGATTGATGACAGTTCTTTTAACTCTGTACCATCGGGCACTGTATTGGTTACTTGCAGGTACCCGCAGCGGTTACTACTGCTTTTAATGCAAAGTACCCAACTGCTTCTGGTGAAATTGAATTTGAAAAAGAGGATGGAAATACAATTAAAGTAAAGTTCTTCCTCGGAACTCAACGCTGGCAGGCGTTTTTTAAAGCCGATGGAACTTTTATTTCTGAAAAGGCCATTTAACCAGAGTTCTTTTATTTTCGATATCAGTTTTGTTAAGCCATCATACTCCATGATGGCTTTTTTATATCACTGCTTTGGCAAACTGCATTTCATGAAGTTTGGCATAATAGCCTCCCATCTGCAACAGTTCATCATGCGTACCCATTTCCCTGATTTCTCCTTTATCAAGCACAATAATCTTATCTGCCTTACGGATGGTTGATAGACGGTGGGCAATCACAATGGAAGTTCTTCCTTCAATTAATTTATCAATTGCATGCTGAATCAGCTGCTCAGTTTCTGTATCAATTGCTGACGTTGCTTCATCTAAGATCAAAATGGATGGATTGTACAGCAAAGCTCTGATAAAGCTTAATAATTGTCTTTGTCCCTGGCTCATGGTTGCGCCACGTTCCATTACATTGAAATCATAGTTGCCTGGTAAACGCATAATAAACTCATGCATCCCGATGAGCTTTGCAGCTTCAACCACCCTTTCTTTACTGATTGCGTCATTCCGTAACGTTACATTTTCTGTAATGGTTCCGGCAAACAGGAACACATCCTGCAGCACCACTCCGATTTTACTGCGTAGTGCATCCAGGTTATAATCATCAATCTTTATATCATCAATTTTAATGGTTCCTTTTTGAATATGATACAAACGATTTAATAAACTGATGATAGAAGTTTTACCGCTGCCTGTATGACCGACCAATGCAACGGTTTCACCCGGCTTTACTGTGAAAGATATATTTTTTAATACCCAGTTCTCATCTGTATAGGCAAAGCAAACCTTTTCAAACTCAATTTTACCCGGCACTGCTTCAACCGGATTAAATGAGTGATCAGCAGAAATACCAATCTCATCTTTATTATCCAGTACTTTAAATACCCGTTCACTTGCCACCATACCCATTTGCAGTACGTTGAATTTATCTGCGATGAAACGCAATGGACGAAACAGCATGTTGAGCAAAATAATAAAGGCCATGATTTCACCAGCCATTTTTGCAGCTTCACCATTCGTTGTTGAAACTGCCTGACCGGCACCAAACCAAACAAGTAAACCAAGAGAAATAGCCAGTATAATTTCAACTACAGGAAAAAAAAACAGAATAAGCGAAAATGGCTTTGATGTTTGCATTCCGATGCTCTTTATTGATCTTCCTGAATTTGTTAAACTCTTTTTCTTCCACAGCAAATGCCTGTACCACCTGCATTCCCTGGATATGCTCCTGCACGAATGCATTCAATGCTGCCACTGCATTTCGTACACGGTGAAAACTTTTGTTGACACTTTCTTTAAAATAATAAGTGGTGAGTATAAGAAATGGAAATGGTATCAAACAAACCAGCGTTAACTGCCAGTTGATATAAAACATGGTGAAGAGCACAGCAATAATGGTGAGAAAATCTGCGAGAATCGGAATAAAGCCTTCAGCAAATACATCACTGATGGTTTCAATATCATTGACTGTTCTTGTGGTTAATGTACCGATGGGTGTTTGATCGAACTGGCGGAGGTTAAGACCTAATATTTTTTTAAACACATTCACCCGCAAATCTCTTACAACAGTTTGTCCGAGCCAGGCAGTGTAGTAAGAAAAGAAAAAGCGGAGAATGGTTTCAACAACAATAATTGCAATCTGGTAAATGGTAATCCTGATTACCATCTCAGCAATATTGTGCTGAATATAATCGTTCACCGTTTTATTGATCAACCAGGGGCGAACAGGTGACATGACCGCCAGGACAATCGCCAGAATAATGGAACTGTTAAACCGCCTCCGGTAAGGAGATGTATAGCTGATAACCCTGCTGAGCAAGCTAAAATCGAACAGTTTTTTTTTCTCTGCTTTTTTGTTCCAAACCCAATTTCAATTTTGGTAAAGTTAAATGCTTTCATTCAGCCGTATTCATGCTTCATCTTAATGGAAGGTAAAGATGATGAATGGCAACACTCAACCCCTCTCCTGAATGCGGTGCTTCTGATTAAAATAGAACAATGAAAATATACTGGCAGCAATCCCGATTACAGCAAACACAATTACCAGTTGCGAATAAAAAGAAACCCAGTTGAGTTGAAGTTTGAACAGTTCTTTCGACAGCATCACTGTAATGCTGCCGAGATAACCCCATGCATCTGCCACATAAATCAGGAATCCAACATTTCCTGCAATACTGAAGGAAGCCAGCAACCGTTCAAAAAATACACTGTTGAATAATACATAGGCAATATATAAACCCAACCCTGTAAACTGCATCCAGCCTGCGCCACTGATCAAATCATACCTGAATAATAAAGAAGCGATACCGGCCACCACAAAACCAAGAATGAGTAATACATGTATAATGCGGAATGCCCTGATATTTTTTCGTACAAAAACCATCATACCAATTAAAGCAAGTACAATCAGTGAAGTAATCGTTTCTGTTTTTGCAAACACAGATGCATTCTTTGCATAACCCAGTTCGTTCCACATATTGGCCATATAATTATCACGCAGGTCACGCATGATGGTAAGTAACAGGTAAATGATTACAAACGCAATTACACCTGAACGGAACTGTTTTAAAAAATCTTTTCGCTCAGGTTGATTCATGGGTAAACGGATTGTACGTTCAGCAACATCTACTGCATCGGGGAAAGGTGCTCTCTCCAGCAACGTATAAAATAAAACCAACGGAACAGCAAACAAAGAAGCTGTTGCAAAAGGCATCCAGTATTCTGTTACACCCCAGTTCAACATCAGCCATTTGCCAACACTGCGGCTGAAGCCGCCTGCAAAAATGAAACTAACGGCCAGCACTACGCCAATAAAATCAGTTGCCCTTCTCCCTTCCACATAACTGAATACAACGCCCCACATAAAACCAAGAGTAAATCCATTCACCAAAAAACAAAGCATGCCCCATGGTGCAGGAACAATGGCAAACAATAATAAACTTAACCAGGCAAGCCCAACCATCAGCAGACTTGTTTTCCATCGTCCATGCCTTTGCAGTTCAGAAATAAATTTGATACCGTAAAACTTACTGAGCATATAGCCAATTACCTGGCTGATGATGAGTAAGGTTTGATAAGAAACATTCCAGAATTTCAACCCTTCAAAAGTTGCAACAGTAAATGGTTTACGAAAAGCAAAGATGGAAGCGTAAGTAAAGAAAACAACAACAGCTAAGTAAACTGCGCCGGCAATTTGCTTAGCTGAAAATGAATTTGGTAGTTGCTGTGGTTGATTCAAAGCACCGGTAAGATAAAGATTTCTTATATCAAACAATTACATTTCACCGGTAGCCCTGACATAGGCTTTAATAAAAATAGCGCCGAGATTTTTATGAGGCGGTACATAATCTTTCAGCAACTCATTTGCTTTGGCATCGGATTTCACTGAATTAGTAATCTGCTGCCAGATAGGAATCCATTCTATATTTTTTCCATTACGTATAACTTCATTCATTGCACGTAAAATGGGTTCATTTACTGAATAGCTACCCACCTGCTTGGTTGAAATGATATGTGCATCTTCATTTACATGCAGAATCTTACTCAGGTTCTGATAGCCGCCACAGGAACCCAGCATAACAATACGTGATGAGGGCAGCATTTGCTGGATGGTATATTTTAAATGATAACTGTGCCCACGGTGTACCACAAATGTTGGCTTAATATTATTCTTCGTTAAATATTCAATCAGGTGTTGCTGTGCAAGCTGATCAAGATCCTGTTTATAATCTAATGGAAGATTAGCGTAAATCGTATACGGATTCCCTTTCGCAGATGTGATGGTCACCCACTCTTTTCCGGTTACCACTTTCCATTCAGGTTTATTATTAAACAGCCCCATGAAATTGCGGTAAGATGTTACTCCATCTTCATCACCATAAAAAAACACATGCTGTACTACAGCACCATTACTGTCAGCAATACTGCTGAAATCAACTTTGTAAACCGGGGGAATGCCGAGCAGTGCAGATAAATTCATGGAAGTATCTGATGCCGATTTAAACAGGGTAAGCAGGATATTATAAATTACTTCCCCTTTTCGATCTTTATTCTGTTGGCTTGTTTCGTAATTCAGTTTTACTTTTTCTTTCAGAAACTCCTGCAGGTTTACATCTGTAATGCTGCCATAACTGTCGGCCACATCCACGGCGTCTTCTAATGAGTTTGTTTTTTGCAGACCATTCACAAATGCATACATCAACTGGTTACTGTGAAGCTCCGGCATTGATTTTAAAAAGTCATCCAGCCGGTTATAGTTCGCCGCCATCTTAATAAACTTCTTAAACTTATCAAGCTGTACACTCATCAGCAATGAATCACTTCTTCTGCCCGGGAAACGGGTCATCATCCGGTCGTAAAGCTTTGTATAAGTGCTGGTGTAAATAATTTCTTCAGTGGTAACAATCAGGTAGTAAATTTCCTGAGAGCTCAGCGGATCAGAAACCCTCATCCTTACCGGGTCAGGTAAATCATGCAATTCATTCATCACATTCACAAAGGCATCTGCGGCTTTGCGCTCCAGCATCTGGTACAATACATTTGCCAGAACAGGAGTATCACCGGTTGCAAGGCGTTCGTGATAACTGATCTGTGTCTTCACCAGTAATTTATAATACCCCAGCTCATTTTCAACTACCGCCTTAATATCATCAATGGTTAATTTATTATTCAGCAACTCATCTAAGAAAGGAAGATAAAGCGTACCATTTGAAATTGAACTCAGCTTTGCAATGGTTTGTACTTTGGGGTTTGTGCTGCGGCGAATGACTTTTGAAGCAGCTGTTCTCACTGCCTGAGCATAGGTATACACTTCCAGCGGAATTTTATCTGCTGCAATAATCACCAGGCTGTCGGCAAAGGGTTCGTTTTGAAATGCATCAATCCCTTTCATGATAAATGAAGGGTTGATAGCCGTTTTCTTTAAGAAGATCATTTTACGTACTTCGGCAATGTCTTTGCTTTGTGCAAAGACCGTTGCCAGCACTTCAGCTCCTTCATAAGGTAATTTTTCAAAAACAGGTACCAGGCTTTGACCTTTCATTTGAAGCATGTTGCATTCGTCATAACTGCTGAACAACTGTGGAATGAGGGGCGGAATTTCCGGTTGCTTTGCATTCAGGGCAATGATCTGCAAAAACTCTCTTAATGAACGCAGATAACCAATTTTGAAATTATTGTCGCCATTCATTTTTTCAATCCGCTCCTGCATTTCATCTACCTGGCGCAGAATAACATCTGTTATCTGTATATTCAAATCATCATTATTGCTGAGCTTTAAGAACTGATCAACCTTCCCGTCAACCTTATCGGTCCGTTTCTGCTCTTTATCAATATTCTCATGCCAGATAACCCTGGTCATGGGAATATTCACTTTGTTGGTATCGAAGGATAATCTGCTCTGCGCTTTTGCAAAAGAAACAGAAAGGATAAGTATAGAAAAGATGGTATATCTGGTCATTGGCTGCAAAAATAACTTCAAATTTCCAATAAGAACATTTTGAGTGATAAGAGGTTGCAGCCAAAAAATCGGCCCAGACTCTAAAAACTCGTTAACAATTTTATAATATTATACATAGGGATGCATGGAAAGAGGCATATACATTTGCATCACAGTCATGGAACCCAAAGGAAAAAAATCTTAATTGCCGACGACGAGCCGGATATTCTTGAAATTCTGGAATACAACTTAACTGCCGAAGGGTACACTGTCTTTAAAGCCAAGGATGGCGATGAAGCGTTGATACAGGCCAAACAGCAGCAGCCCGACCTGATCATACTCGATGTAATGATGCCCCGCAAAACAGGCATGGAAGTATGCCAGATCCTTCGTTCACAGCCCAGCTTCTCAAACACACTCATCATTATGCTCACTGCGTTGAGCGATGAAACCAGTCATGTAAAAGGATTGGAAATGGGTGCGGATGATTATGTAAACAAACCCATCAGCCCGAAAGTACTCATCAGCCGGGTGAATGCTTTGTTCCGCCGAACCTTCCGTGGCGATGAAACAGTGATCAAATTAGGCGATCTGCAGATTGACAAAGAACAGTTTATTGTAAGATATAAAGGAGATGATATTATTCTGGCAAAAAAAGAATTTGAACTGCTGGCATTATTAGCTTCCAAACCGGGACGTGTTTTTTTAAGGCATGAAATTTTAAGCCAGGTATGGGGTGCTGATGTAATTGTTGGCGATAGAACCATTGATGTACACATCCGCAAGATTCGCCAAAAACTCAATATTGATTGTATTACCACGGTAAAAGGAGTTGGGTATAAATTTGAAATGACTGCTGGCTGATTCCTTTTTAACTTCGCTGCATAATTTTTTACTTAAGAAAAGCAGCATGTTTAATTCCCGTCAACTTACACCGGTACAGGTTGCAGCAATCACTGCCTTCACCATTTCATTACTGGTAGGAATTGCCAACTACTATTTTATTAAGAGCTGGTGGATAGCAATTGTATCATTTGCTGTTTTATTCCTCATCAGTTACCTGCTTATCCGTTATTTTACTGAACGGTTTATTTACCGCCACATCAAACTTATTTATAAATTCATTGCACAAACAAAAGCCACCAAACGGGAAGAGTTTTTTAATAAATCACTATTACCCGAAAAAAGTTTGCAGGAAGTAAGCGAAGAAGTGGAAAAATGGGCCGAGCAGAAAAAACAGGAAGTGGAAATTCTGAAACAGAACGAACAGTTCAGGAAAGAATTTTTGCAAAACCTGAGTCATGAATTAAAGACCCCCATTTTTGCAGTACAGGGTTATGTTGATACATTGCTCAGCGGCGCCATGCAGAAAGAAGAGGTGGCTAAAAAATTCCTGCTTAATACATCAAGAAATATTGACCGGCTGGTGAATCTTGTAGATGACCTGGATGAGATATCGAAATTAGAAAGCGGGGAACAATTGCTCTACAAAGAAAATTTTGTAATCCAGGATCTTATTAAAGATGTGTTTGATGCACTTTCACTGAAAGCAAGTGAGAAGAATATTAAACTCAGCATAAAAAAAGGTTGTGAAATTCCGATAACTGTTTATGCCGATAAAGAAAAAATCAGGATGGTATTTATCAACCTGGTTGACAATGCCATCAAATATGGCAAACAGAACGGAGCAATTGTTTTCAGTGCATACAAACCCAATTTTGCCAACATCCTCATTGAAATAAGTGACGATGGTTTTGGAATTGCTGAAGAACATCTCACCCGGATATTCGAACGCTTTTACCGCACCGATCTGGCCCGCAGCAGAAAAGAAGGCGGCAGTGGTTTAGGACTTTCTATCTGCAAACACATCATTGAAGCACACGGACAAATCATGCATGTACGCAGCACGCTTGATGTAGGCACTACTTTTGGTTTTACCCTCGAAGAAAGAAAAGAACTCTAAAAAAAAGCCCCCCTGAAGAATCAGGGCGACAACATGAGAAAATGAACTCTTGATTGCTAATCTCTTAAAAATGATCTTATCGAAGCAGAACAAAGATGACCATCCTGCTTTACCGGAGTATTACCCCATCATGTATTAATTGTTATTTCGCAAATCATCATACTGAAAAAAAAGACGCCCCCTGGGAACAGGAGGCGGAATAAAGGATACTTGCTTAAGGAAATCCTTGAAATATTTTTTATCAAATCATAAATCGCTGCAATCTGATCTTTTGCTGTTACCAAATAATGAATGAATAATTATCACTTTGTTATGTAAGCATTGCTGCTGCGCAGTTAAATGATCAATCAGGAATAAAAAAGCATCCATCGAATGATGGATGCTGCTATTGAAAAATTCTTTTTACTTATTGTAGTTAAATTTTGTCCATCCTTTCCACCAGCTTGCCAGTTCACCTGCAGGTGCAACACCACCACGGAAGGTTACTGTTTTATCAAAGAAGGTATCACCGGTAAATTTAGTATCTGTAAATCCACCACCTGTACGGATTCTGATAGCAGCGGCTGATCCGCCAGAACCAAATGGTGTGGGATCAGGTGCACTATAGTTAAACGGCTGGATAAGGTTTGCTTCAGAGGCATTTGTAAGAAAGTCATTACCATAAAATGGCTTCGTCATC
The DNA here is from genome assembly GCA_016713085.1 of Chitinophagaceae bacterium. Taxonomy (NCBI): domain Bacteria; kingdom Pseudomonadati; phylum Bacteroidota; class Chitinophagia; order Chitinophagales; family Chitinophagaceae; species Chitinophagaceae bacterium. The sequence goes on from JADJPV010000001.1 coordinate 991,360, forward strand.
CAATCTAAAAAACTGGCGTCGTCTTTTACTGTGTTTGTCGGAATAGTAGGTGGGGGTGTACCTGGCAGACTAAACCGGGTATTAGTGCCACAGCCTGCTACTGTTATATTTCTTAATCTCAAAGTACTGTCTTCGATATTTAAAGCCGTCCATGTTCCTGTTGACACATCAACTTCAATACCTCTTGGCCAGCCCATGAAAATTGAATTAAAAATTGAAATGCCTGAATTTCTTCTGATATGCGTACCTCCTCTGAAAAGTGTACTGCCGACATTGGTTAATGTAGCTCTTGGCCCTATGGCCGTGATATTGCTGAATACAGCTGTTGTTTTTGGGGTAATAACTGTACCACTTGAATTATTATCACTTTCAAAAGCTTCTGAACTGGAAATATCAGCAATCAGTGAATCACGGATAATCAAACCAAACTGTACCTTACCGCTGTAACCGTTATCTGTATCAAAATCATCATCCTGTGTTTTATAAGCAATCAGGTATTTTGCATTCACTGTGCCGCCAAACCACTCATAAGCATCATCTTTAGCATATACCACCTGGATATGATCAAGAGTTGTACCGCTTCCTACGGCTGCCAATGTAAGACTGTTGATTTCTTTATCAGGTTGAAATGCATAACCTGCAAACTCAATACGTACATACTGTAAGGTACCGGAGTTATCATTGGCAATTGGCGCTGGTGCTACTGCATCACCTGATCCGCCCAAACCATCACCGTTTGCATTATCAATTCCACCTTCTACCTGGATAAGGCCTGCAATACCATTGAAAGCGGTATTCACCGGCGCTTTTCCTAAAATCACAATTCCGCCCCAGTCACCCGATTGTGGATTAGGCGAAGCTGAAGTAAACACAATTGGTTCTGATGCAGTTCCGATAGCGCTGATCTTTGATCCACGTGTAATAATCAACGCAGCCACATCAGCACCGCTGAAAGAGCCTTTAATGGTTGTTCCTGCTTCAATGGTCATGGTATGGTTACCTACCATATACACCAACCCCTTCAGGATATAAGTATTTTTCTTACGCAGAATAGTATCAGCATTAATACGGCCTTGTAACGTAATGGTTTCACCGGTTGTTGCACCGCCACCACCATTTACAATCACAACCTGTATTTCGCCGTCCGTCTCAATTTTTCTGCAACCGGTGAAGGCAATTGCTGCAATGGCGAACAGATATAAAATGTACTTTTTCATTTCTCTATTTTTAAATTTTAATGTAATGGTTATAATGAATAATTAAATGTGATGCTGAATGTGGTACCTGATCTTCTTGTAAAACGGTATGCATCTGTATCTTTCTGGAATGAATTTTTATCATCTGCATTCTGATAGAAATACTGTGTTGCATTCAGGATATCTGAAATACTCAAACGCAGTTCAGCTTTATCCTTAATCAGCTTCTTGCTGATCTGGAAATCAAGCAAAGCTCTTGGTGCTTCATAAATATTAGGCGATCCTGCACCTGCTGTTAAATCACCAACGAGGTAAATTCTTGGTCCCACCTGGTTAAATAAAATAGTACTGCTGAGCCCGGCTTTTTCCAGGTCATACAACAAACCAACATTGAATAAGTAAGGAGACTGTCCTTGTAGCGGACGGCTGATATTAAACACTGCATCTTTTACTTTACTGTTGATATAAGCAGCATTTGCCTGAAAGGTGAAATTCTTTAATCCCCCTGTTATAAAATCAAGTTTTTTCCTGATCTCAATTTCAGCTCCGTAGGTATTCGCTTCGCTTGCATTCTGATAACTGAACGTACTTGAACCGCCAATTCCCTCATTAAACAACTGCTCAATAGGATTGATAAAATTTTTGTAGAATATACCTACTGTAAAAACCTCACCCGCTTTCCTGTAAAGCTCATACCGCAGATCAAGGTTGGTGATCTTGGTTCTTTTAAGTAAAGGATTACCCTGAACAGAAGCGTTCAATTCAAAATCATACAGATTCAGGAATGAAAGTTCACGAAGCTCCGGACGGATAACTGTTTGAGAAGCTGATAAACGGATATTTGTTTTTGTGTTCAGTTTAAAAGTTGCATTCATACCCGGCAAAAAGTCAATCACCTGTGTATGTGTGTGACGTGGGTCCCACTTCTTTACGCTTCCAACCAACTGATCAAAATGTTCAACACGTAAACCCCAAACAACACGTAAACCCTGTTTAAACTGGTTATCGAACTGTATAAACCCTGCATTCAGAATGGTGTTGGCCATGTAGCGGAATGTTTTACCCTTGATGGCATCAAAACCAAACTTATTTCCTGTACCATCTCCAAAATTTTCAGGATTAAACACTGTTTCAGCAGGCAATAAGGTTAATACCGGATTATCTAAAGGAAGGTAGTTGGCAAAAAGCTGTGCATCATACAAACGGTCTTTAATCTGCAGCATATAACCGCCTTTAATCGCCTGCTTCTGATTGAAGAGATTGAAGCTGTAGTTTAAATCACCACCTGCTGTATAAATATAATCGCTGAGTGTTTGATAGATACGGCTTCCGCTTTGCTGTGAAAGTGAATTCGAAATCAGCAAACGGAAAGGATCCTGCGTATTGGTAAATCTTGAATAGGCAAGTCTGCGCTGATCAGGCACATAACCATCGAGAATATTGAAAGCGCCGTACCATTTAAACTTCAATGCTTTTGAAATGCTGTGATCGCCGCTAACCTGCGTTGTAAAGAAAGTGTTTTGCTTAAAGCTTAATTCAGTAGCCCTGATATCTTCACCCCTGTTATAATCAAGACCTTCACGGCGGGTAACATTCTGTGGGGAATTAAGATTCACAATTGCTTTCACTGAAACTTTGTTCAGCGAGTTGATCTGTACCGAAAAACTTCCCAATGCACCAACAGAAATATCCTGTGCGTAACGGGTATCATTGAAGTCATAGTTTTCAGTAAACACACCACCTGATAAGGCATTCGACCGGTTGATGAGCTGGAGTATGCGGTTTGTTTTGCTGTAACTGATTCCTAATGACCCGCCGATTTTCTTTCCCAAAAACTTTCCTGTAAAACCACCGTTTACCTGTAAAGAAACATTCATTGGTGCTGTTGACTCAACAGGAGCCCATGCATTCCGCATTTGCTTACCTATTGCTGTTTTTTCAGCAGGACTTAATATATCAAACTCTGCTTTTCTTGTGTAGCTGCCGGGCAATGATCTTGTTCCATCATCAATTCCCAGCCAGTCTGTTTTACCACCCTTGTCTTTATAAAATTTCTGACCAACTGTTTGTGAATTAATTCCAGTACCAACCTGTATATTAAAGAAGTTCTTGGAAGGAATATCTTTTGTATTCACCTGTATCAAACCACCTGCCCACTCGCCGGGATACTCAGGTACAAAAGCTTTATTGATGATGATATTATCAATCATGGATGCAGGAATCAGATCAAATGAAAATGTTTTCCTGTCGGGTTCAGTACTGGTTAATAACACACCATTCAGCATGGCCTGGTTATATCGGTCAGCCAATCCCCTGATGATGATAAATTTTCCTTCCTGCACACTTGCACCGGTAGTACGTTTCAATACTTCACCGGTGTTTCTGTCGGGTGAGCGGCGGATACTTTCTGCTGAAATAACCGAAGAAACAGTATTGGTATTTTTCTGATAAGAGATTAATGCATTGGTAGTTTCTTTTTCAGCCGTACTCTGAATAACAATTTCGGCCCCCTGTTTTGCTGATACTTCCAGCACAATATCAAACACATTTGCATCATTCGCTTTCACTTCAATCTCATCTACCGATTTGGTTTGATAACCTACTGCTGATACAGTAAGTGTATATTTTTTTGAAGCCTCGAGAAGAATACTGAATCTCCCTTCCACATCAGCGGCAACCACTTTGCCGGAAACGGTGACAGAAGCACCGGATATAGGTTCGTTTTTCTGGTTGAGCACACGGCCATTTAATTTCAGTGATTGTGCTGCTGATGTGAGAGTGAAAAACAGAATGGGTAACAAGTAAATTATTCTCCTTAAAGCTATCCTGTACATACGTTCAATTTGTGCTGCAAAGGAACCCTTGCAGTGTTACCGCAAAGTGAACACAGTGTTAAGGAACCGTTACCTGCACATTAAGCGAATGTTAACAGGAGCAATTGAAAGTACTGTAATTAAAACCGGAACTGCAATCTGCAGGTAAGAATATTATCTTTCAAATCACCTGTATATCCGGCCAGCCGTGTTTTTTCATTCCATACACGGGCATAATAAAGAACCAGCTTTACATTTTCTGTGAGATAATTAATATAACCAAAGCCCAGTGTTGTGTATTTAATATTGGCTGCAGAAAAATTTGAACCGGCTACTCCAATTTCTTTACCGGAAACTTTTGTATTAGGATCGTACCAATCGTATTTTACAATCAGCTGATGATGTTCAGAAAACAAGTGCTGTAAATAATAGAAGTACCCGCCTCTAAACTGGCGGATATGAAAACCGTCTGTTCCTGCAATTAATGCAACAGGAGTTTCTGTATTAGTTCCTGTGCCTGTTTGTGTACCTGTTAAAAACTCTCCCCTCAGTTCAGAAAATCCCTTTCTGTTTTTCAGTTTAACCTGCACATCAGCTCCATAATACTGCCTTGGCGAAACCTGTCCAAGATTTGCAGTTGAAGAATCAATAATGTTTTTCTTTACTCCTCCTGCTTCTGCTGTTGTGTACTTATACTTTGTATTCTGCAGCAAACCTCCATGCAGATAAGAAATACCGGAAGAGATAATCAGTTTTTTACCAACTGGCATCGGCTTTAAGGCAATTCTTGAAATAAGATCTTTTGAATTATCAAAGTCGCCGCTTGCATTAATTCCCTGCCCGTTAAATACACCCACATCCATTTTAAAGTAACGGAGTTTATGATCTTTTTTTCGTGGTTCAAACGTCACCATCGCACCCAGATCTCTTTCACTTTTCATGAGGGTTTGACTCATGCGTCCCCGTTCTGGTGATTCACGGTCGCTGCTGCTGTAGTTAACTTCAAATCCTATTGGCCTCGCAAACATACCGGTAGTAAAAGAAAACACCTGGAGGTTATTTTCAAATATTCTTCCCCATACATCCCTGATGGTAAAGGCTCTTTCATTTACATCAAACTGAAATACAATTTGTACTCCCGGTTTGGTTTCTTTTCCAAAATGAACATAATCAATCCGCACACGGCTTCTTCTTAACATGAAGCGATTGCTTACCTGTGCTCCAAAATCGCCGCCCTCAAAACTTTTGATTCCTTTACTTTCAGCTGCCTGGAACTGCGGTTGTATATATCCGCTCAAACGTAAATGATCGAATTTTTTATAAATACCCAGCATGCCTTTACCTGCATCTTTAGTGGTATCTATCATATCCATCAAAAACTGGGCACTTGTAAATAGCGGTGAAAGCAATAATAGGCCAATAAGCAGCCTGCGAAACTGATTGTTCATGTAATTTTCCTTAAGCGGCACAAAGGTAGAAAGCTGGGATATGTCCAATGTTAACAAATCATTAAGTCATCAAATAGGGAAGGCTCAAAAACCCATTAAACTACCTTTGCCGAAATTTAAAAATCAGCTATGTCAGCATTTAATTCTATCCTGAAGATCTTCTTACCCAAAGACCGGATTTTCTATCAGTTGTTTCAGGAGGTTTCAGTCACTTCACTGGAAATGGCTTTTTTACTGAAAAAGATGGTTACCGATCCATCGTTTGAAAGCAGGGAGCAAATCCTCCATCAAATTGAGGACCTGGAACACAAGAATGATGACCTGACTCATAAAATCTTTACAGAGCTCAGCCGCAACTTTATTACTCCTTTTGACAGGGAAGATATTCACTACCTGGCATCTGCCATGGATGATGTGGCCGATTACATTTTTGCATCAGCAAAAAAAATCAACTTCTACCGTGTGGATCCATCACATGAAAGTTTCAGCAAAATGGCTGACCTTATCATACAGGCTTGTGAAAATATTAAAACAGCTGTGTATGAATTAAAAGACATGAAGAACATGCGGAAGATAACAGATGCACTGGTTCGGGTAAACAGCATTGAAAACCAGGCTGATGATATTTTTGATTTCAGTATTGAGCGTTTGTTTGCAACAGAAAATGATGCAAAAGAGGTGATCAAGAAAAGAGAAATTTACCAGGTAATGGAAATTGCTACTGATAAATGTGAAGACGCAGCGAATGTGATTGAATCCATCATTGTAAAATACGCATAAACCAATTTGAAAATTCGGAAATGTATCAATTTGAAAATGGATGTTTCATTTTCAAATTTTCAAATCAACTAATTATCAAATTGTACTTATGACTCTTCTCATCGTCATCATTATAATGGCCCTGCTCTTTGATTACATCAACGGGTTTCATGATGCAGCCAATTCCATTGCAACTGTTGTTTCAACCAAAGTACTTACTCCTTTCCAGGCAGTATTGTGGGCGGCATTTTTCAACTTTGTTGCTTTCTTTATTTTCCAGGATCATGCAGTAGCCAATACAATTGGCAAATGGGTACACACTGAATACATTACCTTACCGGTTATTCTTTCAGGTTTACTTGCTGCTATTTTCTGGAACCTCTTAACCTGGTGGTATGGCATCCCTTCCTCTTCATCGCACACATTAATGGGTGGTTTTGTAGGAGCAGCAGTAACCCATGCTTTCTATACAAAAGGATGGATGGCATTCAGCAATATTGTTGAGTTATCCATCATCATAAAAACATTACTGTTTATCTTTTTAGCTCCACTGATAGGAATGGTCATCTCTATCTTCCTGACCATTGTTACAATCATGCATAACACATGGGCGAAAGTGGCCATCATAATTGTTGCAGTGGCGGGCACCTGGTTTCTCTTCAATACTTTTGAACAGACAAAACTGTCAGACAACTTAGATAAATATTATAAAGTTGATAAACTGAAAAAAGAAGTGGTGAAAAACCCTTCAAAGCAGGTTGCTTTGGATTCTGCGCAGGCATTTGTTACAGCAGCAAAACCTTTTCTGAAAGAGTTTAATCAAATTGGGGGAAAAGGAATTGCAGAGAAGATACATTCACAAACAGACAACAATGCGGACGCTGCCAAATTAACAAAGGCGCTTGATAAATCTGACAATAGCTTACAGTTTAACATTATTGCTGCAATCTCATTGATCTTTATTGCATCATATGTCTATTCTGAGAAAGTGAAAACCCCCAATGCTTACCGTATTGCCAAAATGTTCAAGAAGCTGCAGTTGCTTTCATCAGCAGCATTCAGTGTTGGACATGGTGGTAACGATGCACAAAAAGTAATGGGCATCATCGGCGCAGCATTTGTTTCCTATTATGGTGTTGGCAAGTATGCAGATGTAAGCGCAGCATTAAGAGAACTTACCTGGGTACCGCTTGCCTGTTATACAGCAATTGGCCTTGGTACAATGAGTGGTGGCTGGAAAATTATTAAAACAATGGGCACCAAGATTACCAAAGTAACACCGCTGGAAGGTGTTAGTGCCGAAACATCAGGTGCAATTACGTTGTTTATGACAGAGCAGATGGGCATTCCCGTTAGTACAACACATACCATTACAGGAGCAATCATTGGAGTGGGTGCCACAAAGCGTTTAAGTGCAGTAAGATGGGGTGTTACAGTGAACCTGTTATGGGCCTGGATCTTAACAATCCCCGTAAGTGCAGTACTGGCTTCGATCGCTTATTTTCTTGTAAAACTTTTCCTTTAATTTTTTTACCTTACAGATAAAAACCCGGCTTTAAAAAAGTCGGGGTTTTTTACATCTTAGTTTCCCATCTTTGTACTATAACTTTTGAAAATGAAAGGAATTATTCTCGCAGGCGGATCCGGCACCAGGTTACACCCTATTACGTTTGCTATCAGTAAACAGATCATGCCTATTTATGACAAACCAATGATTTATTACCCGCTGTCAATTTTGATGATGTCGGGAATTAAAGAAATCCTTATTATTTCTACACCACATGACCTACCCCACTTTCAACGCTTACTGGGCGATGGAAAAAGCCTCGGTGTTTCATTTCACTATAAAGAACAGGCAGTACCCAATGGTCTTGCCCAGGCATTTGTAATTGGTGAAGAATTTATCGGCAAGGATGACGTAGCGCTTGTATTAGGTGATAACATCTTTTATGGTGCAGGCCTTGGAAACCTGCTGCGGAAAAATACAAAACCAGAAGGTGGAATTATTTATGCCTACCATGTAAGTGATCCTGAACGGTATGGTGTTGTGGAATTTGACAAGGATTTTAATGCATTAAGCATTGAAGAAAAACCAGCGAATCCAAAAAGTAATTATGCCGTTCCAGGTTTATACTTTTATGATAACGAAGTAGTGAAAATTGCGAAAGAACTGAAACCAAGCCCGAGGGGCGAATATGAAATTACAGATGTAAATAAAGAATACCTGAGAAGAGGAAAACTCAAAGTTTCTATTCTTGACAGGGGTACAGCCTGGCTTGATACCGGCACATTCGACAGTTTGATGCAGGCATCACAATTTGTACAGGTAATTGAACAAAGGCAGGGAATTAAAATTGCCTGTATTGAAGAAATTGCCTGGCGCAATGGTTTTATTACAACAGAACAATTAAAAGAACTGGCAAAGCCGCTGATTAAAAGTGGTTATGGCCAGTACTTAATGGAACTGATAAAATAATTTTTACCAAAACACTTAGAAGAAAGAATGAAAAAGATTTTAGTTACCGGGGGTTGCGGATATATCGGCGCACATACCATTGTTGATCTTATTCAGAACGGATATGATGTGATCAGTGTTGACAATAATTCCAGGTCGAACCTTCTTGTACTGGAAGGTGCTGAAAAAATTCTGAACAGGAAAGTCAAGAATTACAATGTTGATCTCTGCAACTACGATGAAACTTTTGCAGTATTACAGGAGAACACAGACATTGTTGGCGTTATTCATTTTGCAGCATATAAAGCAGTAGGTGAAAGTGTAGAAAAACCATTGATGTATTTTGAAAATAACCTGATGTCATTAATTAACCTGCTGAAATGTGTGCAGGAGTTTAAAATCCCTCATTTTGTTTTTTCGTCTTCCTGTACAGTATATGGCAATCCCGATGAAGTACCTGTTACTGAAGAAACTCCACCCAAACCTGCAGAAAGTCCCTATGGCTATACCAAACAAATGGGCGAACAGATAGTAAGTGAAACGGTAAAGAGCATTGCAACCAACGCAATCCTTCTCCGCTATTTCAATCCAGTTGGCGCACATCCAAGCGGCATAATTGGCGAATACCCGATTGGCCGTCCGCAAAATCTGGTGCCCGCCATTACACAAACTGCTATCGGCAAACTTCCTCAAATGAATGTGTTTGGCGATGATTATGATACAAGAGATGGCTCCTGTGTTCGTGATTATATTCATGTTTGTGATATTGCTCATGCACATACTTTATCCTTAAACTATTTACTGGAAGGAAAGAATTTTACCCGCTGTGAAGTGTTTAACCTGGGAACAGGGAATGGTGTTACTGTGCTGGAGGCCATCAAAGCATTTGAAAAAGTAAGCGGGCAGAAACTGAATTACAAAATAGCTCCACGCCGTTCGGGTGATGTGGTTTCAACTTATGCCAACAACGAAAAAGCAAGAACATTTCTCGGCTGGGATCCAAAATACACACTTGATGAAATGATGCAAACGGCCTGGCAATGGGAACTTAATCTCAAAAAAGATGAAAGTTTACATAACAGCCAGAACAGCATTTTAAATTAATATCCATCCCTTTTCTTTACTGGAATGCAGCTTCAAAGGGTATTTCAGTGGAAGTGATCAATATTCAGTTGGTCAAGCTATTGGATATCTCCTGAAAAAATATGGTCCGGCTGTGACTGATCTGTTGGTCATCGCAGAAAAATCACAGGCAAAAACAAGATTGATTAAACTTTCCAGAATAAAACCCATCTTACAGATGGGTTTTTTACTTTTACTAAAAAACCCAGAACCAGAAAACCTCTATTCAAAATGACCCAACCAGACGATAAGGAATTATTGCTGCAATTCCGTGAACCTGCCACAAAAGAGCGGGCTTATACCCGTATCATTAAGAAATACCAGGAAAAATTATACTGGCATGTCCGCCGCCTCGTAGTAGATCATGAAGATGCTAATGATGTGCTCCAGAACATGTTCATCAAAGTATGGAACGGGCTGGAGAACTTCAGGGAAGACAGCCAGCTTTATACTTGGCTTTACCGCATTGCCACCAACGAAAGCCTCACTTTTCTTGAACAGAAGAAAAAAAGGTCGGTTGTTTCAATGGATGATTCTGAAGGCGGTTTGAGCAACTCCATTAAGGCTGATAAGCATTTTGATGCCAACAGGTTGGAGTGGAAACTACAATTAGCCATTCAGCAATTGCCTGAAAAACAGCGGGCTGTGTTCAACCTGAGGTATTATGATGAAATGCCCTATACAGAAATGAGCAAGGTGCTGGAAACCAGTGAGGGCGCTTTAAAAGCCAGTTATCATCACGCAGTGAAAAAAATTGAAGATTTTATACTCAACGGTTAAACTTTCCTGCTTAAAAAACATCTATTACCATAGAAAATGACACGCAATACAGACATATTGAAAGAATTAGAGCAGATTAGCCCGGCCGTTGCCCAAATCAGTGAGGAAACACCCTACCAGGTACCCGTTGGCTATTTTGATACCCTTGATACAGTTATCATGGCAAGGATTGCTGCCGGCGGAATTGAGGAAAACTCTTTACTCATTGTTGCCGGTAAACAAATGCCGCAGGATGTGCCACAGGGATACTTTGATACTTTATCAGACAGTATCCTTTCTAAAATCAAAGCACAACAGAGCATTCAAACTGTAGCGGAAGAATTAAATGAGTTATCGCCTGTACTGGCAGGTTTAAGCAAAGAAAATCTGTATGAAGTACCCGCCGGTTATTTTGAAAACTTATCTGCCGGTATTACAGAAAAAACAACTGAAACAAAAGTTGTTTCCATGTTCAGCAGAAAAGTATGGGTCCGTTATGCAGCAGCAGCTGTTTTGTTTGGAATGATTGCATTTGGTATTACCTTCTTTATACAGCAACCAACAAATGGTCTGGTTGCAGATATTCCTGAAATTAAAACAGAAGAACAGATCAATACAGAACTGGCAAAGATCAGTGATGAAGAAATCATCAATTACCTGAAGATGACATCAGACAGTAAAGATGTTGCAGCTATCACTTCCTTTGTTGACCAGAGTCAATTGCCGGCAGAAGCCGATTATATGGATGATGCCTTTATGGAATCATTTATGAAAGAACTTGAACAAACAGAAAATAAATCAAATTAAACATAACAATTACGAACTGGAGGATAGAAGTATGAAAAAGATAATAACTCTTATGATTGGACTCTTTTGTATAAGCATCGTTTCTTTTGCACAGGAGCAACAACCCGATCCAAAACAGGAAGAAAAAATTCAGGCACTTGAAATTGCGTTCATCAGCCGTAAGCTTGATCTTACACCCGAAGAAGCTCAAAAATTCTGGCCCATCTATAATGATTATAAAAAAGATGTTCGCCAGGTAATGATCAGTCAAAAGGATAATCCAAATAAAAATGTTCTTGATGGCGAACAAAAGATTCTTGATGTAAGAAAAAAATACAGCGACCGCTTTATTGGTGTAATAGGGCAACCCAGAATGAATAAATTTTTCCAGGCAGAAAGAGAGTTTCGTGGCGTGTTACTAAATCAGTTAAAAAACCGCCCTAACAAGCCAATGTTACAACGTCGAAATAAAAATTAATTTGGAATTTATAATTCTAATGTTATAAATTTGCGAATAGGTGTTTTCATAGGTTAGCAACGGCCGACTCTTTTCAGGGTTGGCCTATTTTTTTGCCCTGAAACCTGCTGCTGTAAAGGCTTTCAGAGTATCTGCTTCTTTACATCTTCCACAACAAAAGTTCATTTATTGTTACTGCTACGTGTATGATTCAGGTAATTTATCGACACTGTTAAGCAGTGTATATGTTAAAATAAGTTGAGCTAAAAACGCTTGTAGTATTTCAACTACAAATATGCTAAAAAATTACATTTAAGAATTGAAACTGAATACCGGAGTTTTTACATCATGATAAAATAAAAACTTCCAACCTTCCTGTTCTCCCTGTGCCCACCATTTTACACGGATATCGGAAGAAAGCTTCCCATCAAAATCATACTTAGTTACAAACTTTGTACGCATTTGAAACAACTGCGGAGCTACATCACCACCAAAGAAAACTGTTTCATTGTTTTCTTTGATCCAGAATGCCTGGTGCCATGGACTGTGTGCACCCGTCCATTCATAAAAGATGTAATCATCAATTACACCTGTACTTTCTACCAGCTGAAGCTTATCTGATTCGGCAAGCAAACTCACATCATCGATTGCATACGATTTTGAAAGCTTACTCACAGCAATTTCAAGTTCTTGTTTGTTAACAATATAAGTTGCGTTGGGAAAGCTTAAGAATTTTTGTTTTAATACAGCATCTTCTTTACTGATGCCGCCTGCATGATCTCTGTGCAAATGACTCATTAAAACTTTTGTAACATCAAGCGGGTTGATTCCTGCCTGTAACAGGTTATGATGAATTTGTAAAGTACCATCAGGCATTGAAAAGCCAAGACCGGTATCGAGTACTAAAATATCTTTTGATGTAATGACAGCAAATGGCTGCACTTCAACCAGTAAACTTCCGGCAGGTCTGTCTTTTATATTATCTCTTGAATGATCAAATGGAATAAATTTCTTGGAAGCATCAACGGTAAAACTTCCTTCAGAAAGTGGTATTATTTTCATCCTGCAAAGATACAGGCAAGTTGAAGCGGAATAAAATCAGTTCATCACAAGTTTAGGTGTACCGATCATTGAATCAAAAATAAACAGTTCATCCATTTCAAAGCGCATGTAACGGCGAATAGGAAACCGCTCAATGATTTCTGCAGCTTCCGCTTCCGATTCAGCATTTACCACCACCCAGCCTTTTGTGCGGGTATTATTTACAGAGTAAGTAATGATCACTTCTTCACGCATCAGGTTATTAATATAATTACGATGGCGTGGAATCAGTTCCCAAAAATCCTGATCAAGTTGAACAGGAAGATAAAATGTACAAAGAAATTTTTTCATGCTCTTGCTCATTTAACGTGTACAGATCCGTAACAAAGTTTACTAAAAAAAGCTGAGAATAACTTAACGAAGAACCATTTGTTTATCTGCGTCCAGACGAAGCATAATAAAAATAAGAACAGTAAAGGTAATTAATGACGACCCTCCATAGCTTAATAATGGCAGCGTAATGCCAATAACCGGCATCAGGCCAATCGTCATACAAATATTAATAAACACATGAAAGAACAGAATAGCAGCTACACTATAGGCGTAAACCCTTGAAAAAGTACTACGCTGCCTTTCAGCAAGTGTAATAATCCGGAAAAGCATCAGCAGATATAAACCGAGCATTAATGCACTGCCCCAAAAACCAAAGCTTTCGGCAATGGCAGTGAAAATAAAATCAGTATGCTGTTCAGGTACAAAATCGCCCTGCGTGGTTACTCCTTTTAAAAAGCCTTTCCCCAATAACCCGCCAGAGCCAATCGCAATCTTTGATTGCTTTACATTGTAATTCCGGTCTTTCTTTTTACCAGTTGCAAGTTCCTTTTCAAGCATTGCTTTCCGCACTGGATCTTTAGGCTCATACTCTTTACCAAACATACCAAGGATACGTTCAACCTGGTAAGGCTTAAATACCTTATCAAATAATACCGGAAGGGCAAAGCGCTGCATTCCAACACTTAAAAACCAGATTCCGATGATCAAAATCAAAATACTCCGGTTTCTTCTTATGGGTCTGCGCAGATAATAAATCATAATTGCAGCGATCACTGTTAACACAATTGCCAGAATATTTGGTTCAACTACAATAGCTGCAACAAACAAGACAGCTACAGAAAAACCAACAATAAGATATGATACAGGTAACCCCTCTCTGTACATTACCAGGAAAAAAGAAAAGTAAACCAAAGCCAGCCCGGTTTCTTTTTGAGCAATAGATAACATAGCCGGCACTAAAGTGATTGCGAACGCAATCAGATGCGACCGGACTTTTGTAAACTCTGTTTCCTGCCTGCTTAAATATTTTGCTAATGCCAACGCTGTAAAAACCTTGCATAATTCTGCAGGCTGCAGGTTAAATCCACCTCCTAAAGCAATCCACGATCTGGAGCCGCTGATATCCTTACCTATTACAAAAGTGAGCAGCATCAGTAATATCCCGGCAAAATATAGAAGATTGGCAATGGTTGTAAAAAATTTACTATCAGTTAACAAAATAGACACCGCTACCAATGAGCTGATGCCTGTAAACAATAATTGTTTTGAATAATTTTTCTTGAGCTCAAGTAATGATTGCACAAACGAATCTCCCTGGCGAAACTCAACTGAAAAGATGGCAATAAATCCAACAATCACCAATGCATAATATAATAACACAATGGTTCCGTCAACTCCTTTTCCTATCGTTGCCTTTTTTTCCATTAACTGATATCAGCAGGTTGATTGTATTTTTTAAATTGAAACCTTTCTGTTGGCAATACAGCAACAACAGTTTCATGTTCTTTTTTCTTCGCAGGTTCTTTTACCGGGAAATTGGGTAATTCATCAATGATGGTTAAAGCAGTTGAATCTATCCTGGCTTTTTGTTCACGTTCCAGGCGCATACGCAGTAACGAATCTTTCACTCCTTTGATTGAATCTCTTACATAACGTTCATGTTTGATTTTTGCAGGGATGATGGAAACGTTACTGATACGTTCCACCTCTGCTTTTCTGTGGACACCTGCAATAGAATCTGTTAAGAATTTTCCATCAACAATGAAGCAATTGGCCCGGCCCAGGTTGCACCAAACCCGGCATTTTCAACCACTACACAAATAGCAATTCTTGGATTTTCTTTCGGCGCAAAGGCAATAAAGAAAGAATGGTTCTGTTGCTTTTTACCTCTAAAATAATTTTCTACTGTTCCTGTTTTAGCACACACGTTAAAGCCGTCAATTTTTGCATTACGTGCTGTACCATTCGTTACCACCATTTCCATTCCGTTAATTACCGCCTGGAAGGAAGTATCGGGAATATGAAGAGGAGTAATTTTCCTTCTGTATTTATTTAAGATTGTATCCTCTGCTGTTTCTCCATCAATTGATTTTACAAAATGCGGTGTATAATAATAACCTCGGTTAGCAATCAAACAAACTGCATTCGCCATTTGCAGCGGAGTAACCTGTATTTCACCCTGTCCAATTCCAAGTGATGCAATCGTACATGAATTCCAGCCTCCCTTACGGAATACTTTATTGTATCGTGAAGTATCTGGTATATATCCTGCATACTCACCCGGCAAATCAACTCCCAATTTATGGCCCAAACCAAATCCCGTCATATACTCTTTCCATTTCATTAAACCAACTTCAACACTCCCGTATTGTTTATTATCGATGGCCTTACGAAACACATCAGCAAAAAAAGAATTGCATGAGTTGGCGATTGCAAGAGAGAGATTAGCAGCATGACCGGCATTGCTGTGTTCGCAGGCAGGTCTTCCGCAAGGACTGTAACGCCCAAAGCAGGAATATCCAAATGAAGGAGTGATTAACCCTTCATCCAATGCTACAAACGCATCAATCGGTTTAAAGGTTGAGCCGGGCGGATAAACGCCCTGCATACCACGATTCAATAACGGTGAAGCAGGATCTAAAAATAATCGGCTGAAATTTTTTCTTGAATCGGAGCCTGTTAATTCATTGGGATCATAGGTTGGTCCCGATGTCATTGCAATGATGCCTCCTGTACTTGGTTCAATAGCAACCACACTTCCAACTTTACCCTGCATTAATTTTTCAGCGAGTTGCTGCACTTCAACATCAATGTATGTATTAAGATGACGGCCTGCAACAGAAGCTGTATCAAACTCCCCTTTTTCATACTTACCAATGGGCCAGTTAAAATTATCACGCAGAATATATTGTATGCCCCGCTTGCCCATCAGAATTTTTTCATAATAACTTTCTATTCCGCTGCGCCCGGCAAAATCGCCCATCTGGTAAAAAAAGTTAGACCTCTTCAGCATTGAAGAATCCACTTCACCTACATACCCCATGATATGTGCCGCTGCTTTAAACGGATAACTGCGGATTGGACGTTCCTGCAAAAAGAAGGCTGGTTGAAAGCGGAATAAATTCTCATTCACCTTTGCATATTTTTCAGGAGAAAGTAGTGATTCGAAAACAGATGCCCTGTTTCTTGAGTTCTTGATGATGGCTGTAATCACTCTTTTCTTAAACTCAGCTGTATCGATATTTAAGATGCGGCAAAGAGAAAATGTATCAATTCCTTTTAATTGTGATGGAGTAACCATCAGGTCATACATGGTTATATTGTCAAGAATGGCTTTACCCTTACGATCGAAAATTATACCCCTGCTGGGATAAACCACTTTACGCAAAATGGCCTGGTCGGTTGCAAGCTTTGCATACTTCGATGAAAATAATTGCAGTGTCATCAACCGCACAAGGATAATTGCAAACACAACGCCTATGATGATCCGGATAGTTGTTTGTCTCGATTGGTTAAATTCGGCCATAGCCTCTTAATAGTTTTTCAAAGTTGAGTGATCAGGTATTGGTTAAAAACTTCTGTTTGCGGATAAAAATAATTTCAATCACTGTTATAAGTAAAAGACTTATTACTGTTGACCCGGCTGTTTTTAATAAAAGATATAAAATATTTCCGAACTGGAATGCCTGTATGGTAAATAAAACTGCGTGATGGAAAAGCGTAAGCACAACTGCATAGGTAACATACTGTGAAAAACCAAGGCTTGTTACTGAAGGTTCACGGTAATTAAACTCTTTTCCCTGCTGCGACATCAGTAAGTTTACCAGGAATGGTCGTACATATCCTATAAACACACAGGCGGCTGCATGCAGACCCGGTGTTTTAGTAAAAAAATCGAGACATAGTCCTGTAATAAATGATACAATCAGCAAACTGCTTCTGCCAATACTGAATGGCAGCCATAAAATAAACAGAAAATAAATATAGGGTGTGATGTACTGATGCAATGGCGGAATTTGATTCAGTACAAATACCTGTACCAGTATAAACAACATCAAACGGATAATATTTCGTAAGAGACTGCTCATTTTTTCTTCTTCAGTTTATTTTCCAGTTCAAGTTGTTCTTTGCGCTGCAGGTTACTTACTACAAATACATTTTGCAGGCGGCTGAAATCATTCGATGGCCTTACATGCAGCAAATAGTTATTGGTACTCTGTTCTAAAAAAACTTTTTCAATAATCCCGATCATCACTCCCGGAGGAAAATCAGAGTACTGGCTGGTGATAACAGAATCGCCTTTTGCAAGCTTGACGCTTTTCGGAATATCTCTCAGCAAAACGATTCTTGGATTCGCCCCATCCCACTCAATTCTTCCACTTTCACCAGTTTTCTTTAACCTTGCACTGATGCGGCTTTGCTTATTCAGCATACTCATTACAGTTGCAAAATTTTCGGTTACATCCATCACAACACCAGCCACGCCATTTGGAGATAATACAACCATGCCCGGTTCTATTCCCTGCTTCGTTCCCCGGTGAATGGTAAAATAATTGTTGGGTTGGGTAATGGAATTATTCACTACCTCAGCATCCATATATAAATACTTGCGTTTGCTGCCGGAAGTGTCAATTGAAACTGTATCTGTAATGATGCGCTGAGCAGTATCAGGGCTTGAAAAATTTTCAGCTAATTTATTCTGTACTTCATTCAGTTTCCGGCGCATCTCTTCATTTTCTTTTTTCAAATGAAAGTAGCCGTCTACTTTATTATATTGAGCTTCAATGCTGCCGGTAATTTCGCCGGCGGTATCCATATAAGCAGCCTGATGAAATTTATTATAGCGGAATAGAAGAACCATGCTGATGATTTCCAACAACAGAAAAAACAGCAACACTGAAAAACGCCTGATAAAAGCGAAAAGGTTCCGCACGGATGAGTGGATGATTTAATGTTTCAACCGTTCAGATGCCAACTTTTAGTTACGCATCACAAACGGATAGCGATTGTAATTTTTAAGTGCAATACCTGTACCTCTTACCACGCTTTTTAACGGATCGTCGGCAATATGAACAGGTAGTTTGATTTTCTGGTTGAGACGTTTATCCAGGCCACGGAGCAAAGCCCCACCACCTGTTATATAAATACCTCTGCGATAGATATCAGCCGCCAGTTCAGGAGGTGTCATTTCTAAAGCTTTCAGAATGGCTTCTTCAATTTTGAAAATACTCTTGTCTAAAGCCTCAGCAACTTCCTGGTAGCTGACCATAATCTGCTTGGGAATACCTGTTACAAGGTCACGGCCATTTACAGGAATATCATCGGGCGGATTTTCCAGGTCTTTCATTGCAGCACCTATCTGAATTTTGATTTGTTCGGCAGTACGTTCACCAATCAATAAACTATGATAACGGCGCAGGGCCTCCATAATATCTGCTGTAAATTCATCACCGGCAATACGGATACTCTGATCGCACACAATACCGGCAAGGGCAATAACAGTAATACCGGTAGTACCGCCTCCTATATCCACAATCATATTACCAACCGGTTCTTCCACATCAATACCAATACCAAGTGCGGCTGCCATTGGCTCATGAAGCAAATACACTTCCTGGGCACCAGCCTGCTCAGCACTGTCTCTTACCGCTCTTTTTTCAACTTCGGTAATACTGCTGGGTATGCAAATCATCATTCTCCATTTGGGAGCGAACAATGGCTTTTTGGTTAATACGAGTTTAATCAGTTCCCTGATCATTAACTCAGCTGCGTTAAAATCCGCAATTACCCCGTCTTTCAACGGTCTTACTGTACGTATACTTTCATGTGTTTTTTCATGCATCATGAGGGCCTTCTTACCAACGGCCAGTACATTCTTAGGATTATTACGGTCAAGTGCTACGATAGAAGGTTCGTTTACAACAATCTCATCGTTGTGTATAATGAGGGTATTAGCAGTACCAAGATCAATTGCTATTTCCTGAATAAAAAAATTGAAGAGTCCCATATTGGTGGCTGGAAACGGTTATGTTTCCGATGGTTGCAAATTTGAGTGAAAATTTCGGAATTACAACGCTAAAACCATGCCTGTAAGTGTTTTTTATCAAAATTTTTCGCCGGTAATTTTCCAGGGTTGCGGCAAACCCGCAAAACGAAGACAACAAAGGGTTTACAGAATGTATCCATTTTTCGTTTATACGTTTCAGTTAGCGTTCATAAACTCATACCCGATATCATTTCTGAAATACATATTCCGGTATTTGATTCCTGAAAGAATTGCCTTTGAACGATCCACGCAGGTATCAACGTTTTCGCCAAAAGAAGTAACCGTCAGCACACGCCCCCCGTTGCTCACAATCTTTCCATCTTCCTCCTTTGTTCCTGCATGAAAAATCATTGCATCGGTCAGAGGCTGATCCAGTCCTTCGATTTCATATCCTTTCAGAAAATCGCCGGGATAGCCCCCGCTTACTGCCACCATTGTAACTACAAACCGTGGATCCTGTTCTATTTTGATGTCCTGCACCCTTCCTTCAGCAGTGGCAACCAATAGCTCAACCAGGTCATTCTTTAACCGTGGAATTACTACCTCGGTTTCAGGATCACCCATGCGGCAATTGTATTCAATAACATAAGGCTCGTTGTTAACTTTAATCAACCCAATGAACACAAAGCCTTTATAGATCATCTTCTCCTTATGAAAACCGCTGATGGTTGGTTTAATAATCCGCTCTTCCACTTTGCCCATAAATACTTTATCAGCAAATGGCACTGGACTTACAGCACCCATTCCACCTGTATTTAAACCAGTATCCCCCTCTCCAATACGTTTATAATCCTTGGCTTCGGGTAAAATACAGTAGTGCTCACCGTCTGTTAATACAAACACACTTACTTCAATTCCATTCAGGAATTCTTCAATCACCACTTTCTTTCCTGCTGATCCAAACTTATCCTGGTGAATCATCATATCAAACTCTGCAATTGCTTCCACATGGTTGTTACAGATAATGACCCCTTTTCCTCCTGCTAAACCATCAGCCTTTAATACAACAGGCAATGCATGGTTCATCAAAAAATCCCTTCCTTCATCAAAATTCTTAATGGTAAATTCTCTGTAAGAAGCTGTGGGAATATTCTGCCTTTCCATAAAAGCTTTTGCAAAGGCTTTACTTCCTTCAAGCTGTGCAGCGAACTTTGATGGCCCGATTACGCCCAGCCAACCTTCGGCAAAAGGCAATATTTCATGGGCTGATTGAAAATAATCATAAACACCATGTACCAGCGGATCTTCGGGACCAACAATGACCATATGAATTTGATTGGCTCTGCAAAACTGTTCGGCAGCAGAAAAATCGCCATCAACTCTGATGTCAATGTTTGTACCGCATAAAGCTGTACCTGTATTTCCCGGAGCTATATATAAATTTTCACATAATGGGCTTTGAGCCAATTTCCAGGCGAGGGCATGTTCACGACCGCCTGAACCGAGGAGCAAAATATTCATGAGTGCAAGATAAGATTTAGATAAACGAATTTAAGGGTTGAGATGATACCCCCATTGCCGTTTGTCAATTTCAATGATTGATTTCCAAATGAGCTGTTTATGAATTTATTCCTTACTTTCGGAAATTCACTCTTAATCACGTAAACCATCTGTATGAATCAATCTGTCGCTCAAAAAGGTCATCCCAAAGGTCTGTGGGTTTTATTTGGAACGGAAATGTGGGAACGCTTTAACTATTATGGCATGCGTGCCATTTTGGTTTTGTTCATGACCAAAGCATTGATGTTTGATAAAGCTTTCGCTTCAAACTTATATGGCAGCTATACGAGTCTTGTATATCTCACCCCATTAATTGGAGGTTATATTGCAGACAGATTTTGGGGAAACCAGCGCTCCATTATTGCGGGTGGTATTGTGATGGCCCTGGGTGAGTTTATATTATTCTTT
Organism: Chitinophagaceae bacterium; assembly: GCA_016713085.1. NCBI lineage: Bacteria > Pseudomonadati > Bacteroidota > Chitinophagia > Chitinophagales > Chitinophagaceae > Chitinophagaceae bacterium. The sequence goes on from JADJPV010000001.1 coordinate 1,012,483, forward strand.
TGCGGATCAACTTACGAATCATCACCCGGTCTTTCATCTGTTTTATTCTTTTCAGGATTGGGTTTAATGATTGCGGGTAATGGTTTTTTCAAACCTAATATTTCCTCATTGGTTGGTCAGTTGTACCCCAAAGGTGATCGAAGAATTGATCCTGCATATACAATTTTTTACATGGGCATAAATGTTGGTGGCGCAATTGGCCCCCTTGTTTGCGGGTTGGTAGGCGATACAGGAAATCCTGCAGATTTTAAATGGGCTTTCTTAGCTGGAGGTATTGCTATGTTGCTGAGTGTTATTGTACAATTAATGTTTCATCATAAATACGTAGTTGATCCTGAAAACAAAGTATTAGGTTTAACTCCCAAAGACTCTCCTGCTATCTGGATAAAACCAATAGCAATGATATTAGGATTGGCTGCATTATCATCAGCTGCAATTGGAATGTTATATGTTGATGCAAAAATTTTTAGTTACCTACCCTATTTATTAGTTGGTTCAGCTATTTTTATTTTTGCAATGATTATGTCAGACAAAACGTTAACCAGTCATGAAAAACAAAAGGTATTAGTCATTTTTATAGTTGTTTTCTTCGTTATTTTTTTCTGGAGTGCATTTGAACAGGCTGGTGCTTCACTAACCTTTTTTGCCGATGAACAAACTCAAAGAGTGGTAAATTTGAAAATACCAATATGGTTAGTTTATTCCCTTTCGGCACTTTTATTACTCTTCAATTTCTCATTAATAAAAAAAACAGCAAAGAATCTATCGGGTGATTTTCATAAACGATTGAGGATAACAGTCTATTTTTTGTTGGCGTTATTTACTGTAGGTATTTTATATCTTGCTTATTCTATTTACTCTTTAAATCAATCTATAATAGATTTCAAAGAGGTTCCAGCAAGTTGGTTTCAATCACTAAATTCTATTTTTGTAGTAGGTTTTGCACCTCTGTTTGCTTGGCTTTGGTTTAAACTGGGTAAATGGGAGCCCTCTGCCCCTACAAAAATGGCAATTGGGTTACTGCTACTTTCTTTTGGTTACTTGTGGATTGCGTTTGGAGTAAATAATGTTGCGACAGGAATAAAAGTTAGCATGATCTGGCTTACAGGGATGTATGCTTTACATACTTGGGGTGAGCTTTGTTTATCACCTATCGGTTTGTCATTGGTAAATAAGTTGGCACCATTTAAATATGCTTCCTTACTGATGGCGGTTTGGTTTTTAGGAAATGCATTTGCCAATAAACTGGCAGGAGTATTAAGCGCTTTATATCCCGATGGAAAACCAACACATTTCCTCGGTTATGAAATGAATAATATGTATGACTTCTTTATGTTGTTTTGTGTAATGGCAGGAATAGCTTCTTTAATTTTGTTCCTGCTTACCAAGAAGCTTCAGAAAATGATGCGCTCGGGAGAATAAATCAAATTGTCTTTCTTTACACCCCGATGAAAAATTTCATCGGGGTTTTTTTATTACCTTCCTCAATCAAAACTAACGCCATATGTCTGAACAGAAATTTCAACCCTTTGTTCCTGATGACAGTAATATGCCTGAGTTCACTGTTAAAAGTGTACTGGTTGGTGCTGCTTTCGGAATTATCTTCGGCGCATCTACTGTTTATCTTGCCTTAAAGGCCGGGTTAACAGTAAGTGCATCCATCCCGATTGCAGTTCTGGCAATTACATTGGGAAGGCGCTTCCTGAAAACAACCATACTTGAAAACAACATTATTCAAACAACAGGCAGTGCCGGTGAAAGTATTGCCGCAGGTGTTGTATTTACCTTACCCGGATTTTTGTTTTTAAGTGAAAAAGACAGTTCGCAGTTCTTCAACTATTTTACCATTCTTACACTGGCAATCTTTGGTGGCATCCTCGGCACATTGATGATGATACCCCTGCGTCGTGCATTAATTGTAAAAGAACATGGCATACTTCCTTATCCTGAAGGGACTGCCTGTGCCAGTGTATTAAAAGCAGGTGAACGTGGAGGCGATTTTGCCAAAACAGCTTTTCTTGGTTTGGGCTTTGCATTTGGTTATGCTATTCTACAAAAGATATTTCATGTTATTGCCGAAACTCCTTTCTGGATGACCAAACAGGTGAATAAATTTTTCCCTTCAGCAAAAGTTAGCGGAGAAATTACGCCTGAGTATTTGGGTGTTGGTTATATTATTGGTCCAAAGATCAGTGGTGTGCTGGTTGCCGGTGGTGTGATTGCATGGTTTGCATTTACTCCATTACTGGCTTCGCTTGTTCCTCCTGATACAATCGCTGCTCAGTTAGTGAAGCTGGGTTATTTAAGTGGTTTAGATAAAACTGGCGGACCTGGTGGATGGGACCCCATCAATCATACCTTCGCCGATTTTTCTACAGCAATCTATCGTGCATACATCCGGCAGATTGGTGCAGGTGCTGTTGCAGCAGGTGGTTTCATTACGTTGATCAAAACAATCCCTACTATTGTTTCCTCTTTCAAAAGCAGTCTTGGTTCAATGAAAAAACAGGATGGCGAAGAAGTTGTTATAAAAAGAACTGAAAGGGATTTGAATATCAAGATTGTTTTATTCGGAAGTATTGCACTGGTTTTATTAATGGCCATTTTACCACAGGTGCCCGGTACAAATATCGGCAGTAAATTATTATTGGGTTTACTGGTTGTAATTTTCGGAGCTTTCTTCGTTACAGTTTCATCCAGAATTGTTGGCCTGATCGGATCTTCCAATAATCCAATCAGTGGTATGACGATAGCCACAATCATGGGGACCTGCCTGATCTTTATTGCCGTTGGCTGGACAGGTAAAGTATTTGAACCTATGGCACTCGTTGTTGGTGGTATGATTTGCATTGCAGCAGCAAATGCCGGCGCAACTTCACAGGATCTAAAAACAGGTTATATTGTTGGTGCTACGCCAAAATATCAACAGATAGCTTTGTTTGTAGGCGCTGTCGTTTCTTCTATTGCAATTGGTGCCACCATTAAAATATTAGATACACCAACAGCAGATATGATTTCACAGGGAATTACACATGCAATTGGTACAGACAAGTATCCTGCTCCACAGGGAACACTGATGGCTACATTAATTAAGGGGATTCTTTCGTTCAACCTTGATTGGCAGTTTGTACTGGTAGGAGTTTTTATTGCTATCACTATGGAACTATGCGGCATTAAATCGTTAAGCTTTGCTGTAGGTCTATACTTACCCTTATCCACAACACTTCCTATCTTTTTGGTGGCTTAATCCGTGGCCTGGTTGATAGGAAAAAGAAGAAATCAGGTGAGGAAATTTCTGCAGAAGAAGAAGATCTTGGAAAAGGTAATTTATTTGCAACAGGTTTAGTTGCCGGAGGTGCATTGGCAGGAGTATTGGTTGCCATCCTTTCGGTAAATGATAATGTTACAAAAGCACTTGGTTATATAAATGCTGAACATGGTTTGGTGAATACAATAAGTCAAAACGGTTATTATCTCTTAGGTGCTGCTTTCTTTATCTTCATGGGTTATACACTGTACCGTATAGGAATAAAGAAAACGGAAAAATTAAAAGAGTAAGATCATTATCATTACACATAAAAAGAAAAGCCTCTCTTCAGAGGCTTCTTTTTTTTACAACAACTATAAAAACTGGTTAGTAAGTACAAGTTTAAACAAGGCCTAACATTGAAGCTGCTGCTTTTGCCTGGCGGAGCATAAAAAACTCCGGGGCTGGTTGTGCAGCAATTTCTTCATAGAGGTCAGTGTATCTGGCAGTGATATTATCAATGCTGTATTTGTAACGCAACTTCCATCCGTTATTCACCAGCTGATCACGGTATTCTGCATTTTCTATGACATTTAAAATACCGCGGCGGATATCAATTACATTATAAGGATTTACTTTACAGGCTGCATTGTCTGCAATTTCATCCATTGGCGAAATGCGGCTTGTTACCAGCGGACGGCCTACAGCACATGCTTCAAGTATGGGCAATCCAAATCCTTCATATGTAGAAGCAAATACAACCATATCACATAACTCATACTGATGCTTTAATTCATCAAATGAAAGATTGGTATAGCTCTTAAAATCAATTTTATTTTCCTGCAGTGCCAGTTGAGTATCTACATCAAGGCTTCCGATAATATGTAACTCACAGCTGATGCCTTTTAAAGCTACAGCAAGGTTCTGTATATTCTTATTGTCTTTCGTACCGATCTGCAGCAAACGTGGCTTCTGTGTATTGAATTCTTTCGGAGTAAATTCAAAACGTGGATCAAAAAAATTAGGAACCACTTTTACTTTCTCTTCGTTTACACCTGTTAACTTAATCAGTTCTCTCTTTGTTTTTTCACTGATTACAGTAATGGTGTTTGCACGCCACATGGGTAACTGGTACCAGAATAATTTAAACATCCAGTATTTCATATCCCATTTACTGTATTTGGTCAAAAACACGCAATCATGAATGGTAAGCACCGTATTCCGTTTCTTCATTCCTAATGATACATAATGAATATCACCGGTAATATGATTGATCTTACCTTGATTCTTACTTGCCTTAAAAATATTTGTGAAAATGTTCAGTATTGAGGGCACTTCAACCTTCTTAGCCTGAAAGTTGCTTTGCGTATTTACCTGTGCAAACACATTGTCAAATAATGACTCAATACTGAAGGCATGAAGCCTTCTTTTGCGGAAGAAATATGATACTTCCATAAGAATTGGACGATGTTTAGTTTCTCTGAATATTGGACTATACAAATATAGACGCACCAGAGTCCTTAAACAATAGGAGTTTCCACCTAATCTGCAAGCGGTAATTTTACGCAGAACTAACCCCTCAAACAAACAAGGTCCTGTCTAAATAAAATCAAGTGGTTTTATTTGCTGTTTCAATATCAGATCAGCATCAGCACCCAGCCATTTATTCAAAACTGTTGCATACACCTGTTTAAAATCCAGTTGAAACTTCACATCACCATCATCCAGATTAGTAAGATCAGGCAATGGGTTATAGATTCCCTTTTGCTTTAAACCTCCGCCTATAAAAAACATATTATTCGCTTTGCCATGATCTGTTCCTGCACTTGCATTTTGTGCTACTCTTCTTCCAAACTCTGAGAAAGTAAACAGTAACACATCATTGAACCTGTTATTACTTTTCAAATCCTTTACAAATGCTTTTACGGAATCGTTTAAATCAGTAAACAAACGTTTCTGCTGTGCTTCCTGGTTAATATGAGTATCAAAACTTCCAAGTGAGATATAATACACTTTGGTATTAATTTCACTGAAGATGAGGGAAGCAATTGTTTTTTAACCCTTTACCTAAATCAGAATTAGGATATGTTTCAGAAGAAGGACGTTGCTTGCTCTGTTTGAAAATATAATCAGCACTTGAAATGGTTTCAGCCATGGTTTTGTATAAGTAATCAACCGGCTGTTCATGTGCATCATTCTTATGCTGGGCTAAAATTTCTTTGAAATATTTTTCCTGGCTGGTATTATACAAACGTCGTGGATCTTCCAATGCCAATCCTTTAATCTGATCACCTTTTAAAGCAAGACTCAGCACATCATCAATTTCCAATGCCTGTGTTGGTTTGTCACAACCTTTGCATTGAGCATCTAAATACCTGCCCACCCAACCAGTGTTCCAGTAATCTTTACTGTCGCTGGCTGTATGCCAGATATCCATACTGCGGAAATGACTTTTATCAGGGTTGGGATAACCCACACTGTTGAAAATTCCCAGGCTTCCATCATCATAAAATTCTTTGAATGCCGTGAGCGATGGATGTAACCCTGCTTCATCAGTAAGTGATAGGGCTGCATTCTTTTGAATACCCAGCTTTGGACGGTTACTGAAATACAAATCATTCCTGTAAGGGATTACTGTGTTCAATCCATCGTTACCACCACTCAATTGAATGATCACAGTTACTTTATTTCCCGGTGGTACAAGTTTCCCCGATTCAAATGCTTTTAAAAACTGCGGCATAAAAACCGAAGCAGTTGCCAGTGAACCGAGTTGTATAAATTCTTTGCGCTTGAAGTACATAAATCGTTTTGTTTAGATGATAGCTGATTAACACATCTGGTATTCAGGAGTACACATTAATTGAATAATGGCCGTTTGAACATATCGCTCCCTGCTGGATGCATCGGTAAATTTTTCCAGCATCACCTTATTCATTTTTGAACTATCTGTTTGCCACATGATTGCTGCTATAGATGACAATAAATTTTCTCTTGGCACTTTCTCCAGTTCTTTCATTGCAGGCTCCCAGCGAATAGTGGTTTGAATAATTCTTCCCCCGGTTTTGTTTGCAGCCTGCATGCGGCCCATCTCCTGGTCATCATCATTCTTTGCACGAATGTTAAATGCTTCTTTGAAAGCAATCAGTTGAGGAATCCTTAACCGGAACATGAGCGATGAACTGTCGATCCAGTTAAATCCTCCCGGCCAGCCGGCAACGTTTGGTGGATAAAACAAGATCTGTCCCAGTATTTTTTGCAGGTATAATTGTGTTTCTTCATTTTCGATCTGCATTGGCATTGCCCGACGGATACCAACCAGCAAATCAACAGGAGATTTCACTCTGGTACCAATATTCTTTTGCTCATAAAACCAATCGCTGGTAAAAATATCTTTCAGCAAACCGGAAATTTCATAACCTGATTTATAAAAACGATCGGCCAGCCATTTCACTTTTTCTTTATCCACTTCATCGTTAACAAAGAAGCGGTACAGTTTGGTTGTGATATAGGTTGCCGTTTGCTTTTGCTCCAGTAAAATATTCAACACATCATCTCCATCAAAATTTCCGGTTTTATTTAAAACAGTTTTCACGCCATCGTCATGAAGATTTGGCCTGAAAATAAATTCGCCATTTATTTTAAACTGCCAGCCTGTAAAAGCACGGGCGGCTTCTTTAATATCTTTTTCTGTGTAATTACCCCTCCCCATGGTGAAAAGCTCCATCACTTCACGGGCAAAATTTTCATTGGGTTTTTGTTTGCGGTTCTGCTGGTTGTTGAGGAAGGCAAGCATGGCTGCACTGCGGCTCACTTCTTTGAGCAGGGTTCCGAAATTCCCCAAGGCATTCTTACGGATAATATTGATCAAATCCTGTTGATAAAACGCATTTAGATTACGGCAGGCAAAATGTCCATGCCAAAGAACGCTAATTTTTCCCACAACTGCTGCTCCCTGTGCACCATTTCATCGAGCCATTCGAGGTTGAGGCTACGGATTTCTTCTCTTGATTTTTTTTGCAGCTGTTGTTTTTGCTCCTTACTCATTTCTGTTCTGCGAACACCATCTATTCCATTCATCAAACCTTCCACTACATTCTCAGCCACTTTTAATGGCATAGGTTCTTTACGGGAAGCTTTTTCCAATGCATCATACCATTTAGAAGGGGAGCCTTTTGCAAGATCATTCCATTGCTCAACCGCAGGACCAAAGCCCGCCCTCCAGAGCAAATGCTGGTTTTTTAACTGTACAGATACCGACATGTCATGTAATTATTGGGTTACGACTTTAAAAATTCTGATAAGTTTAATGTTAACGAAGGAAAGATGGAAAATCTTTTACTCAGCTCTGTTAATTTTATAACTTCAGTACATGAATGTAAGGCCATATAAATATTTCAGTCCCTTTATTGTTTTTATACTTACCTGGTTTGCCTTTCATGAAACCGGCTGGATTACATTTCTGCCGGTAATTTATGGATTTGCCTTCATCCCTTTCCTGGAATTGTTCCTGAAACCAGATTCAAAAAATTTATCTGCAGCCGAAGAAGAAATGGTGAAGGCAGATAAAACCTATGATTATATTTTATACCTGATTGTTCCTTTACAATACCTGGTGCTGATTGTTTTTCTTTTTTCCCTGAAAGATGAAAATTTAAGCTGGGCCGATATAACAGGCCGCATTATGAGTATGGGATTTCTTTGCGGCATTTTTGGAATTAATGTGGCGCACGAACTTGGGCACAGAGTAAACAGGTTTGAACAGGTGATTTTTTTATTGAGCATAATAAGGGGCATCACAAAAATGTAGCTACACATGAAGACCCTTCCAGCGGAAGGTTTAATGAAAGTGTGTTTGCCTTTTATCCAAGAACAGTTTTATTCAGCTATATCAGTGCATGGAAAATTGCCAATGCTGAAATGCAGAAAAAAGGAAAGCCTGTCTTGAGTATACAGAATGAAATGCTTCAGGCACAACTACTGCAGTTGATATTAATTACGCTGATCTTTTTTTTGTTTGGATGGAAGATCCTGCTGTTTTATCTCGCTGCGGCTTTGATGGGAATTCTGTTACTTGAATGTGTGAATTATATTGAACATTATGGTTTAAGCCGCCGGCAAAATGAGCGTGGAAATTATGAACGGGCCATGCCGCATCACAGCTGGAACAGTGATCATATTATTGGACGGCTGATGTTATTTGAACTGAGCCGCCATAGCGATCATCATTATTTCGCCAGCCGCAAATACCAGATTCTCCGCCATCACAATGATTCGCCGCAAATGCCGACAGGCTATCCCGGCATGATGATACTGGCACATATTCCACCACTCTGGTTTTATATCATGAACCGGAAAATAAAAAAAGAGGCAGGGGAATTGCCTCTTCAGTTACAGGAGTCTTTATAATTAATTTACTACATGATCCACCTGGCACCAATGCCAATATTATTGAGATACCCAAGCCCTAAGCTTGTACCCAATGAGAAATTGCGCTGAACATCTTTTGTGTTATTAATTCCTTTTACTTCTCTGTGGGAATAACCAATATTTACAAAATCTGCAAAACGGAGTTCAAATAAAAATCTGCTGTTCCATTTATATGCAAGACCGGGATAGAGGCCAAGATTTACTCCATATCCCTGAGTATCAGGATTGGCGGTGTTTGTATTGTTGTTTCCCTGGAAATAATTCAGATCTGCCCTTCCTTCGCCAAACACAAAAAAGTTTTTTCCCAAGTGACTTATAGCATTTACTGAAATAACCAACGCCAGCATTGAAGTTGTCATTCTTTGAGTTAGATGCAGGTTGAGTTGGATACTCCTGCTTATTTACCCCATAACCGGCATTGATAAAAAAACCGTTTAACCTGCTTTCTTTTTTGGCAATTCCAAGCTCAGCAGATAAATTAAAACTGGTGCCTTTATTTGTTTGAGAAAGAGTAGAAAAGTTATTTTCATTCTTGGACGATTGAAAATTCAATCCGGCCCCCAGCACCTTATCCCCTTTTTTAAATTGTGCAGTTGCTGAAAAATAAAGAACAGACAATAGGCAGAGTGTAAAAATCTTTTGCATGGTTACGAAGTTTTGATGAATTGCAATGATAGGCAGTCATTGTATTAAGAAGAGTTAATTTCCTTGTATTAGGAAAACTTTATAAGTAGTAATTACCATAGAAAAGCCCTGTAGTATTGTACAGGGCTTTTTTCTATCAGAATGAACTATATTAATTCAAAATATCGGCTCCAAAATAACTTCTCAATACTTCCGGAATAACAATTCCATTTTCTGTTTGATTATTCTCCAGCAATGCTGCCAAAATTCTTGGCAGTGCTAATGAACTTCCATTCAATGAATGCAGCAATTGGGTTTTGCCTTTGTCATCTTTGAACCGAATTTTCATGCGGTTGGTTTGATAGCTTTCAAAGTTGCTTACGCTTGAACATTCCAGCCATTTCTTCTGTGCCGCACTCCAAACTTCAAAATCATAGGTTAGTGCAGAAGTAAAACTCATATCACCACCGCACAAACGGAGAATGCGGTATTTCAATCCAAGTGACTGAATCAGCTTTTCAACATGGGCCACCATTTCATCCAGCACTTCATAACTTTTTTCCGGATTGACGATCTGCACAATTTCAATTTTATCAAACTGGTGTACACGGTTCAAACCACGCACATCAGCACCAAAACTTCCTGCTTCCCTTCTGAAACAGGGTGTATATGCCGTCATCTTTATTGGCAACTCTGTTTCTTTTACAATCTCATCACGGTAAATATTTGTTACAGGCACTTCAGCTGTTGGGATCATGTAAAAATTATCAGCGGGCATATAATACATCTGCCCTTCCTTATCGGGCAGTTGCCCTGTACCGTAAGCCGTTGCTTCATTCACCATGTAAGGTGGAATGTATTCTGTGTAACCGGCTACAGTGTTATAATCTAAAAAATAACTAATCAATGCACGTTGTAATTTGGCGCCTTTCCCTTTGTACACAGGAAAACCACTGCCGGTAATCTTTACACCCAGTTCAAAATTGACGATGTCGTATTGTTTGATCAACTCCCAATGTGGAACTGCATTGGCTGGCAATACAGGATCTGCACCGTTTTCTTTTACATTCACATTATCCTCCGGTGTTTTACCAGTAGGTACCAATGTTGAAGGAAGGTTAGGTAAACGGATCAGCAAGTCATTTACCTGTTGCTCTAAGTCAGTAAGCTGTTCAGCAATTTGTTTGGATGATTCTTTATATTGCGATACTTCTGTTTTCTTTTGCTCAGCAGCTTCTTTTTCACCTTTGCCCATGAGCATTCCAATTTCTTTGGATGCTGCATTTACCTTCGCTGCGAGGTCATCATTTTCCAGTTGTTTTTTACGGCGTTGTTCATCAAGCTCAATGATTTCATCAACCGAATCCAGATCAGTAAAGTTTTTTACTGCTAGTCTTTCTTTCACCAAATCCCTGTTTTGGCGGATAAATGCCAATTGTAACATAGTTCAAAATTTGCGGCAAAGGTAACTGATGAAGAGGACAAGAGCAACGATCAGTCAACGGATGATTGATAAATATCAGGATTGTGAATCTGCATCCACCTGTCGGCATTCGTTAATGCTGAAAACCCAAACTGAGTGTATAATCCATGCGCATCACGGGTGGCAAGCATAAAACGACGAAGCCCCTGCAGATCTTCATGATTCATGATTTCTTCCATCAGCCATTTACTTAATCCCTGGCCCCGGTAAGTTTCATCAATAAACACATCAGCGAGGTATGCAAATGTGGCTTTATCAGTAATCACCCTTGCAAAACCAATTTGCCTGCCCAGGTGAAACACACCAAAGCATATTGAATTATCAATCGATTTTTGTACTGTTTCAACAGGAATATTTTTTGCCCAGTAAGAGTTAGATAAAAACTCATGAACATACTCCAGGTTAAAGAAACTTGTTTCAGTACTGATAGCGAATCCCTCTTTTTGCATACACTTATTTTTATGAAAGATATTTCCCAACAATAGGCACCCTTCTTCCCACACCAAACGCCTTTGGTGAAATACGGATGATGGGGCAAAACTGGTTGCGTTTGTATTCATTTACATTCACCATTTTCAACACACGGTCAACCAAAGCCGCATCAAAGCCCATTGCTTTAATTTCATTCGGTCCCTGTCTGCGTTCAATGTATTGATAAAGTATTTTATCAAGAATTGAATAATCAGGTAATGAATCAGAATCTTTCTGACCCGGCCTTAACTCTGCACTGGGTGGTTTAGTGATGATATTACCAGGAATAATTTCTTCGCTTCGGTTGATGTACTTCGCCAGTTCATATACCTGCAGCTTATAACAATCGCCCAGCACACCAATACCACCGGCCATATCACCATACAAAGTTCCATAACCTGTTGCCAGTTCGCTTTTGTTGGATGTATTGAGTAAGATGTATCCAAACTTATTGGCAATGGCCATCAGCAAATTTCCTCGTGACCGGCTTTGAATATTTTCTTCAGCTAAACTGAAAGGCAGGTCCTGAAAAATCGGCTTCAGTTCAGTTAAGAACGAATCATAAATATTTTTGATGGGCACGATATCATAAGGATTTTTCAGGTTCTTACTCAACTGTTCTGCATCGCTAACACTATGCCCGGTTGAATACTGAGAAGGCATTAAAACAGCCCTTACATTTTCTTTACCCAGTGCTGTACATGCAAGCGCTAATGTTACTGCACTATCAATACCGCCACTGCTTCCAAGAATGGCTTTACTGAAACCCATCTTTTAAAATAATCTTTAATGCCGAGAATAATGGCATCATGTATTTCAGCAATGCATAAGGCTTCATCTAAATGAGCAGGACTTAATTCTTCATTAGGTAATGCTTCTGCCTTTACCAAAACAGGTTCTGCAAAATACCCATCATCGTTTAATTCAACCGCTTTTAACTCTTCTTCAAATAAAGAAAGCTGTTTAATCATGTTGGCATCCTTATCAAATACGAGTGAACCTCCGTCAAAAACAATCTCCGTTTGACTGCCCACACAATTACAATAGATCATTGGCAATTTGTATTTCTGAACATTCAGTTTTACAATTGCTTTCCTGTCTTCCACATGTGTATAATCGAAAGGCGATGCAGAGATGTTCAGCATCACATTCGGCTGGTATTGCATCAACTCATCCATCGGACAATTCCTGTACAAAGGATTATTGCCGAGGTTCCAGATATCTTCACAAATAGTAATGGCTAACTTCTTTCCTTTAAATTCCACAATATTCCAGTCGTATGCCGGTTCAAAGTATCGGTACTCATCAAACACATCATAGTTGGGCAAACACGTTTTATGGATTACGGCTTTCACTTCTTTCTCATACAGAAACCAGGCTGCATTGTGCAGATCCTTTCCCTGGGTTCGTTTATTCTTATCAGGAGCGCCAACAATCACAGCAATAGTATCAGCATGCTGCCTGATCTTATCAATCGATTCATTGCATTTATTCAAAAAGTCATTAAACTCTAAAAAATCTCTGGGAGGATATCCGCACACACTCAATTCACTGAACATAATGATCTCGCCGCCCTGTGCTTTTGCCAATTTAATTGCATCAATTATTTTCTGTGTATTACTTTCAAAATTGCCAATATGATAATTTTGCTGCGCTATGAATATCTTCATGGTACAAATTTCACGAATTTCGGCCACAGAACCTCACAACAAACACATGAATCTTTCGTTTATCAGCAGCATGAAAAATCTTTTCGTCTTATCAGCCCTTGTATTTCTCTTCGCCTGCAACGATCAAAGCAATGCGCCTGATGTTTCGAAGATCAACGTCGACCTCTCTGTTCAGCGTTTTGAACAGGATTTTTTTGCTATCGACAGCAATCAAACCAAAGCCGGTTTAACAGCATTACAAAACAAGTATCCAACCTTTTTGCCGCTATTTGTGAACCATGTGTTAGGACTTGGCGCATTTACTGATACCAATCAACTGCTTTTTGAAGGAAGTAAACGTTTTCTGCATCTTAATAAACCGGTGTATGAAAAATCGCAGGAGCTGTATAAGAATTTCAATCCTGTAAAAGAAGAACTGTCGAAGGGTTTTCAATATGTAAAATATTATTTCCCTACTTACCAGGTTCCATCAATCATTACAACCGTAGGGCCAATGGATGCACTGGCACCCATGAGCAATAACGAACCAAGCCCGAATTATATCGGTGAAAATTTTCTGGCCGTTGGATTGCAGTTTTACCTCGGGAAAGATTTTGCCATTTATACTGATCCGGGATATATCAGCAGTATTGCTCCACAGTACCGCAGCCGGAGATTTTCGAAAGAGTTTATTCCTACTGATGTATTTATGCTGGTGATTGATGATTTGTATCCTGACAGCAGTAACCGCTTTCCGCTGATTGAACGTTTTGTTGAAAAAGGAAAACGATTATACCTGCTGAACAAATTCCTGCCGCAAGCAAATGATACGTTGCTGATTGGTTATACAGGGAAACAACTTGACTGGTGCAAAGAAAGCGAACGGAGTATTTACAACTTTTTTATTCAGCAGAATTTATTGTTTGAAATGGACCCTGCATTAACGCAGAATTTTACAACCGATGGTCCATCTACACAGGGAATGCCTGAAAATAGTCCGGGAAATATCGGGGCCTATTTAGGATGGGAAATTGTAAAAGCTTATATCAAAAAAAACCCGGATCTTTCTCCTCAACGTTTAATGCAAACTCCCAACAAAAAGATTTTTGACGAATCAGGCTACAAGCCCCGATGAGGAAACTGAAGACTGCCCCAACTGCTTTAACATTCTGAAATGTGAAGCAATTGCTTCATTCATGGTAGGAATTGAATGATAAGGCAACTGGTGCTCTTTACATTTTTCTTCCACAATTTTGCTCAGTTCAGGATAATGTATATGGCTGATGCGTGGAAACAAATGATGCTCCACCTGGAAATTCAATCCACCTGCAAACCAGGAAATGAGTTTATTCTTTGGTGCAAAGTCTGATGTTGTTTTTACCTGGTGTGCTGCCCACTCACTTTCAATCATCACGGGTTCAATGCCTGCGTATTCAAACTCTGTTTCTTCCACCACATGAGCTAACTGAAATACAATGGCCAGTACAAAACCGAGTACCAATTCCATGGTCAAATAACCAATGGCCCATTTACCAACACCAACGAACCAGATGGGCACTGCAACATAAAAAACTGCATAAAGCAATTTACTCACCCAAAACAGGATATGTTCTTTTACATCCATTTTTGACATAGACGTAGTATTCACTTTACGCTTAAAGTATTTGTCAAAGTCGAGATAAGCAACCCATGCTAATGAAGAAATAGCGTACAAAAACACCACATAAATATGTTGAAACTTATGAGCAGGTTTCCATACCTGCGTGCTGCATTGGCGAAGAAGCGGGCTTCTGGCAATATCATCATCTACTCCATCCACATTGGTATAGGTATGATGAATAATGTTATGTTTGAATTTCCAGATAAAAGCGTTGCCGCCCAAAGCATTAATAGAGTAACCAAACAATTCATTCACCCATTTTTTACTGCTGTAGCTGCCGTGGTTGGCATCATGCATCACATTAAAACCAATACTTGCGAAAATCACTCCTAAAAAACCACATAATAACAAAGCAACCCATACGGGGAAAGAAACAGTTAGCAACGATACATATATCAGAACAGCAGCCGGTATCAGAACAATTGTCTTCATATACAGCTTAATATTTCCTGTTTTCCTTATCTGATTTGCTGAGAAATAATGATCAACTGCCTGTTTCAGATCATTAAAGAACAGGCTGCTTTTATTATTGAATGAAACTTTCGCCATATTAAATTGAAATTACGATCGCCTTTTATGCCACAGAATGGAAGCAAACAATTTGTCAAAACTACGCTAAAAAAGCCATGAGACGTGTTGATGAAGAGGCGAAATGGGGTAATTTGCTGTTAATCTACAGGGATGGGAGTTAATTACACTTGAACGGGGCAATCATTTCAAAGGAGGGAATATGAGCCTGGAACTGCTTTTTGTTATGCTGATTCTCCATCGTATAGGTTCCTTCCATTTTGCCCATTTCTGTTTTTAAATTACAACCGCTTACATACTGGTATTGATCGCCGGGCTGAATAACTGGCTGAACACCAACAACTCCTTCGCCATCTACTTCTTTATGCGATCCGTTGCTGTCAAAAATATTCCAGTGTCTGTGCAGGAGCTTAACAGGGAAAATGTTATTGTTTTCAATTGAAATACGGTATGCAAACATAAATTCACCAGCCACCGGATTGCTGTAATCGGGCTGGTAAAACGTTTCCACACTAATGGTGACCCCCTCAGTAATTTTGGATACCATATTTAAATTTGATGTAAAATTAAACGAAATTCACAGAACTCCTTATCTATAACGTAACAACAGGAAAAACTGTTATGCCTAAAACAACACACAAATACAACAATGGAGAAGTTACTATTGTTTGGAAACCTGATGTTTGTATCCATTCAACCCTTTGCTGGAAAGGGTTAAGAGAAGTATTTAACCCAACAAAACGCCCCTGGATAGATGTGAAAGGATCAACAACCGAAAAGATCATTGAACAGGTTAAAAAATGCCCAAGCGGAGCTTTGAGTTATTACTTAAATACTGAAAAAGCTGATGAGGAGGATACTGCTGAAGGCTGATTACTTATTGCTCCCACCACCAGCCCATATTGGTTTTGCTGAGAAGCCAGGTAATTGACATGCCTGCAACCAGTATGGATGAAACGATCATTAAAACAACCGCTCTTCTCTTTTTTCTTTTGTGGCTGCTCGACCCAGAAGCGTCATAATACATGAAAAAGCTCCAGATTAAAGCCCCAAATGCCAGGAAAAAGAAGAATTTAAATAATTCTAATCTTGCGGTATAGGCACCAAGAAGAATAATAGACATAGCAGGTTAGTAATTTAAAAAGGTTGTTGGTCTTAAACGTAAAAATAATTAAAAATAGTACGCAGACCGGTATTAGCCCGACTTCTTCGTTTTACTGTAACCGTTCTTTAAAAGAAATTGCAGCACCCTGTCCCGCTGATCGCCCTGTACAATAATTTCACCGTCTTTAACTGAACCTCCCGTGCCACAGAAATTTTTCAACTGTTTGCCGAGCTTTTCCGCATCCTCATCACTGCCTGTAAATCCATCAACCAGTGTAACTGTTTTACCTGCCCTGTGTTTGGTTTCAAGTTTTACACGCAGATTTTGCTGCACAGGCGGCAATGTTTCCTGCGGAGTCCGCTCCTCTTCTTCAAATCGAAAAGAAGGATCAGTACTGAACACAAATCCTCTTGTATCTGGTTTATTCTTCTTTGACATTTTTTTAGTTTTTGTGATCAGATCAGTTTCGCCTTTAAACTCAGATCCAAACTTCTTGCCTGGTGAATCAATGCGCCAACGCTGATGAAGTCTACACCGGTTGCCGCATACGCTTCAATATTATCCAGATTAATTCCTCCGCTTGCTTCTGTCTCAAAACGTCCGTTAATTAACTCCAGAGCTTCTTTTAATTGTACAGGTGAAAAATTATCGAGCATAATCCTGTCTGCTATACCAACAGCCAGCACTTTTTTTACATCTTCAACTGTTCTTGTTTCCACTTCAATTTTCAAACCGGGCTTTACTGTAAAAACATAATTGTATGCTTTTTCAATTGCCATTTCTATTCCACCGCAATAATCAATATGGTTATCCTTGAGCATAATCATATCGTACAGTGCAAAACGATGATTATATCCTCCGCCGATTGCTACTGCTTCTTTTTCCAGCAAGCGAAAATTAGGAGTTGTTTTTCTTGTATCAAGAATTCTCGTTTTATATCCTTTCAATTTCTCTGTATACTTTTTTGTGAGAGTGGCAATACCACTCATGCGTTGCATACAGTTCAGCACCAGCCGCTCACATTGCAGAATTGTATGCACACTTGCTTCCACTTCAAATGCTGTTTCACCCTTCTGCATACCGTCTCCATCTTTCTTAAAAGCTTTAAATATACAATCAGGTTGCTGAAACTGAAAGATGGCCTTAGCTACGTTCATTCCTGCAAGCACACCTTCTTCTTTTATCTTCAAAACGGCCATTCCCTTTGCTTCTGGAGAAATAGAACTGAGTGTTGAATGATCCCCTTCACCAATATCTTCTTTTATTGCTGCAGTAATCAGTACCTGTAACAGTTCATTGTAATTTGCGATCATGCTGCAAAACTAAAGGAATTCATTCTTTTGCTTTTGTTACTGCAAATAAAAACCCCGCTAAGAAGCGGGGGTGATGTTGTATTGTTAGTAAGAGTTTTACTTCTGTTCAAATTCAACTCCCTGAATCAGCTGCTTATCACCACGTGAACGCGTGTATACGGTTGTGCGGTAATTGCCGCTGTTGGTAGTTAAAGTGCCGATAATAAAATTAGAGGAGGGATTGCTTCCTGAATGCTGCACTTCAAAGTTTTTTACTTTATTGAGTGCAAAGAAGTCTTTCACAACCATTTCTGCCTGTCCTTTACTGAACGTATTGCTTTTACCAGGTATGCTTACATCTACCATATTGTCGAAATACTTGGCCATTTTATCTGCACTGCCCGATTTCAGAGCCGTTACAATGTCATCTTTTTGAATAAATGAGTATGAAAAAGCGGTTAGCGAAATCAGCAACAGAAAATTGAAAACATTTTTTGCGCTCATATAAAGATTTTTAGATACTGATTAAGTACGAAAAACATGCCAAATACACAGTTACTCAGACAATTAAATTGCATCAATTGCTGCTATAAGTGAAGCTAATCAAATGATTTTGACTCAAATAAAGTAAATTTGAGCCTCTTAACTCAGCCGGGATAATTTTATTCTTTGATTGAAAAGGTTATTTCAAACGGCAAAACTGGCAAACAATTCAAAATTAAATACAGATGAAAACGAAAAAAGCTATTCTGGTCATTATGGACGGATGGGGACTTGGACAGGTAAAGTATGCAGATGCCATCCAGCATGCAAATGTTCCCTTTGTAACAAGTTTATATCAATACCCAAATACCACGTTGATTACCTGTGGCGAAGCAGTTGGTTTACCCGATGGACAAATGGGTAACAGTGAAGTAGGTCACCTGAACCTTGGCGCAGGCCGTATTGTATACCAGGAGTTACAACGTATTCATGTTGCAGTACGTGATGGCGAATTTGCAGCCAATAAAACTTTGAACGACAGTATTGACCATGCACTTCAAAATAACAAACCTCTTCATATTATAGGTTTAGTTAGTGATGGCGGGGTGCATTCACATACCAGCCACCTAAAAGCCCTTACATCTTTATGCAAATCAAAAGGCCTTAGCAATGTATTTATCCATGCTTTTACTGACGGAAGGGACACTGACCCTAAAAGCGGGTTAGTTTTTTTAACCGATGTACAAAATCACCTGAACCAAACCGTTGGTGCAATAGCATCTGTAACCGGCCGCTACTATGCAATGGACCGGGATAAAAGATGGGAACGTGTAAAACTTGCTTATGATGCATTAGTGAACGGTATTGGCGAAAAATCAGACGATGTATTGAAATCAGTTGCTGCTTCCTACACAAACGGAGTTACAGATGAATTTTTAAAACCAATCATCAGCAGCAAAACAGGAAACTCAACTATTAAAGATGGTGATGCAGTAATCTGTTTCAACTTCCGCACCGACCGCTGCCGTGAAATAACTCAGGTGCTTACACAAATAGATATGCCCGAACTTGGAATGCAGAAACTTAAACTGGATTATACAACCATGACGGAATACGACAAGACCTATAAAAATGTTCATGTAGTGTTTGAAACAGATAATCTGAATCAAACATTAGGAGAAGTATTGGAACATTATGGTAAAACCCAGATCAGAATTGCAGAAACAGAAAAATATCCGCATGTAAGTTTCTTTTTCAGCGGTGGCAGAGAATTACCATTTGAGGGCGAAAAAAGAATTATGATCCCATCACCCAAAGTAGCAACTTACGATCTGCAACCGGAAATGAGTGCAATTGAAGTAACAGATGCCATTGTTCCTGAAATTGAAAATGAAACAGCTGATTTTATCTGTTTGAATTATGCCAATGCCGACATGGTTGGACATACAGGTGTTTTCAGTGCTGCGATAAAAGCTGTAGAAACAGTTGATAAGTGTATGCAGCGGTTAGTTACTGCTGCCCTGGATCACGGATATACTGTTTTCGTTCTGGCCGATCATGGCAATGCCGATTTTATGATTAATGAAGATGGAACACCCAATACAGCACATACATTAAACCCTGTTCCTTTATTTGTAGTTGATAAAGAGTGGAGAGGAAAAGTAAAAACAGGCAAATTAGGCGATGTAGCTCCTTCCATTTTACATATGATGGGACTTGCAGCTCCAAAAGAAATGACAGGCTTCGATTTGATCGTTGATTAATGCAGTATTTCAAAACCATATTAACTGTTTTTTTACTGGCGGCCTTCAGCATTCCGCTTCTTTCAACTGTAGTATTACAGGTGAGGCAACTGTATGTGCAGTGGCAAATGCTGGAGGCGCTGGAAAAACAGGAACTGGTTCAGGTAAGAATTAAAACATCAGACATTGAATGGATCAAAGACAAAAAAGAATGTTGGGTTAACGGTGAAATGTTTGATGTAAAACGTATTCAGATTATCAATGACGAAACCCTGCTTACAGGTCTTTACGATAAAAAGAAAAAGAAATTAAAAGAAATCTGAAGAATCTGGCAAAGAACCAACAGCAATCGGGCAAATTACAGCAGTTTGTAAAATTATTTTCTGTGATGATTGCAAATACAGAAACCGGCAACCTGCCTGTACTTGGTTATGTTAACATTAACAACAGGAATCAGTTCAGGAATTCAATTTATATTACCCCCTTCATCGGCTACACGGCACCTCCTCCCAAATTCAGTTAAGCTTTCTATTTACAATTTAATGTACTCATTGCTATTGCAATGATGATTTCATCATGTCGCACATCATTGTGCGCATGATCAACTGATTTCAATAACCAGCTTAACAATTAAAATGAGAAAGTTATTTTTATTGCTATTATCTGTCTGCACATTTTTATACTCGCAGGCACAGGAAGAACCACCGGATACAACAGCAAAAGAATTAGGTGAAGTCATTATTTCATTTAATAAATGGGAACTCAAGCAAAATGAAGTTCCAAATAAAATCACCAAAATAAGTAAGGATCAAATTCTCCGGAACAATCCGCAAACTTCTGCTGATTTGCTTGCACAAACAGGGACAATCTTTGTACAGAAAAGTCAACTCGGAGGTGGAAGTCCCATGATTCGGGGGTTTGCAACAAACAGGATATTACTTGTTGTTGATGGTGTAAGAATGAATAATGCTATTTACAGGAGTGGAAATTTACAGAATATAATTTCAGTTGATGCACTTGCATTAGAAACTGCGGAAGTAATTTTTGGTCCCGGATCTTTGATTTACGGAAGCGATGCAATTGGAGGTGTAATGGATTTTCATACACTGCATCCAAGATTATCACAAAATGGAAAGCTGTTGGTAAAAGGAAGTACATCAGTTCGCTATTCATCCGCTAATAAAGAAAATACGATCCACGCTGACTTAAATCTTGGCTGGGAAAAATGGTCTGTCTTATCTTCCCTTACTTACAGCAAATTTGATGATCTGAGGATGGGTAAAAATGGTGGGCCGGACAGTTATCTGCGCCCTGAATATGTTGAGCGTATCAATGGAATCGACAGCATTGTAAAAAACAGCGATCCAAGGACTCAGCGGTTCAGCGGTTACGAACAAATAAATCTGTTGCAAAAGGTTCGCTTTAAACCAACCAAAAATCTTGATTTTAAATATGGTTTTACATATGCAAAGACAGGTAATGCTCCACGTTATGACAGGCTGATACAGTACCGGAGTGGAAAACTTCGCTTTGCAGAATGGTATTATGGGCCAATGATATGGTCATTGCACAACCTTGAAATACTGGCTTCCAAGAAAAAAGTGTTGTTTGATGAAAGTAAGCTCAATGTTGCTTACCAGGATTATGAAGAAAGCAGGGTTGATCGTACACGGACCAACAATAACCGTAACATGCAGAAAGAAACGGTAAAAGCTATCAGCATAAATGCGGATGCAAATAAAACAATTGGCAAAGGGAAGTTATTCTATGGTATTGAGTACGTTTATAACAAAGTAGGTTCAACAGGAGAACGAACAAATATTGGAACTGGTGCCGTATCACCATATGTAAGCCGATACCCCGATGGAAGTACATGGAGTACAGCCGGTATATATGCCAGCTACAAAATAAATTTTCATCCAAAGTTTACGTTAACAAGTGGTTTACGTTACAGCTATAATATGCTGAATGCAACTTTTGATACAACGTTCATCAAGTTTCCTTATAAAAAAGCAGAGATTAAAGAAGGCGCACTTACCGGAAACGCAGGACTTGTTTTTCGCCCTGCTGAAACATGGCAGCTGAATGCAAATTTTTCAACTGGCTATCGTATGCCAAATGTTGATGATATTGGAAAGCTGTTTGAAAGTGTACCCGGTAACATTACAATTCCCAATCCGGATATCCAATCAGAATATGCTTATAATTTTGAAATAGGTATTGTAAAAAATATTCAGCATAAACTTAGAATCGAGCTGAATGGATTTCACACTCTGCTGAATCATGCAATTGTACGCAGGCCAACAACATTCAATGGGCAGGATAGTATTCTGTTTGACGGCATACTCAGCCGGGTTGAAGCATTACAAAATGTTGCTAAAGCAACAGTATGGGGTTTCCAGGCAAGTGTTGAAGTGTTTATTACAAAAAACTTTTCCGTTCAAACTCATGCAAACTGGATAACAGGAAAAGAAACAGATGATGTAAAAAACGAACAGGTTCCTTTGCGTCATGCTCCTCCTTTTTATGGCAGCACATATATCAAATATCACGCAGGGAAATTCTATGTTGAAGCATCTGCTGTATATAACAGCGAAATAAAAAACAAAGACCTTGCACCATCAGAACAGGCCAAAACAGATATATACGCAAAAGACACCAACGGCAAACCTTATGCCCCGGGGTGGTATACCATTAATCTGAAAGCATCCTGTCAAATAACAAAAAACGTTCTTTTAACAACCGGCTGGGAAAATATCAGTAATCAACGTTACAGGCCGTATTCATCAGGGATTGTTGCAGCAGGAAGCAACTTTATTGTTTCATTAAGAGCAAATTTATAAACCATGGCTGTTTCAAAAGTTGTTAAGCAAACCAGATGGTACAGAAAAATTCACAGATGGATTGCTTCCATTCTGTTTGTTTTTTTTGTCATCATCTCCATTACAGGATTACTTCTCGGATGGAAAAAAAACAGCAATGGTTATCTGCTTGCAGATAGCCAGAAGGGCACAACAACAGACATCAGTCAATGGCTGTCGTTTGATTCACTGCATACAATTGCTGTTAAAACTCTGCACGACAGTATCCCTGAAATCATTTCTGACAAACTGGACAGGATAGATGCCCGACCGGAAAAAGGAATGGTAAAGTTTGTTTTCAAAGAAAATTACCTCGGTATTCAACTCGATGCTTCAACAGGAAAGCTGTTACACATTGAAAAGAGAAGATCAGACTTTATTGAAAACATACAGGCCGGTTCGTACATTGATAAGATAACAGGGTGAAATGGAGCATTTAAACTTTCGTATACAACAATAATGGGAGGAGCTTTATTAATGCTTACAATTACCGGTTTCTGGCTTTGGTACAATCCTAAAAGAATACGAAAGAAGAAACTAAACACTATTCCCTAAACCTTTCCCAAAAAATTCATTTTAAAAGGAATACTGTCTGTAATGCGGCCCCGGATAATTACAAGGAGAAGCCCATTATTCCGGCATTTTGAGCAATGGGCTTCTTCATTGTATTATTTTGACAGCAAAGCAGCAGCTTTTTCATTTAAATTGTCTAAATTCAGGGTTGCAAACCCAACGTGAATGACTGAGGAAGCAATCTTACATGGATGTCTTAAAAATCAAGCGGTAGCTCAACAGGAATTGTACAGCAGATACAGTCCAAAAATGTTGTCTGTCTGTTATCGATTTGCCCGCAACCGTGAAGATGCTGAAGACATGCTGCAGGAAGGTTTCATCAGGGTATTCACACAAATTCATCAGTTTCAAAGCAAAGGCTCTTTTGAAGGCTGGATCAGGCGCATTATTGTTCATACCTGCATTAATCATTTAAAAAAACACAAGAAGTTTAATGATAGTGTAGATATAACACAGGCCCAAACCGTTTCGGTTCGGGAAGACAGTGTACCATCAATCATTCAAGCCAAGCAGGTAATAGAATGCATCAGAACATTACCACTTGGTTACCGAACTGTATTGAACCTGTTTGCAATTGACGGTTATACTCACCGTGAAATTGCAAATATGCTGGACATAGAAGAAAGTACCAGCCGATCGCAGTACACAAGAGCAAAAGCAATGCTGGAGCAGATTTTGATTCAAAAACAAATCATTCTCCGGCCTCAGAGACAGGGTGAATGGGTGGCAGCAGCCCATCCTCGGTTTTAAACCATCCGTACAACCAAACTAAACTGATTATGGAGCGCTATATGTACCAGGACGATTCATTTGAAAGGATGCTGAAACAAAAGGCTGATGAGTACCGCATGTACCCATCCACTGAGATATGGGACAAGATTCAGCAAAGGGTGCAGAAAAAAAATAATCCTTTTAATTTTAAGTCAGCCGGCATTACTCTTGTTCTTCTTTCTTTTTCTCACTTTATCTTTCTAACGACCAGCAGCCAAATAATAAAGTATCACTTTCATTACCTGATGACAACGATGTTCATCAAACTGTGTCAAAAACAAGTTCACCCCTTGCAAAAGTTGTAAGGATGAAGCCAAGAGTACAGCAACCATTGTCTGAAACAAACAATGAATCATTTGCTGTTAATGCTCCTGAATCTTCTGGAAATGTGCTGCCCGTTGATGCAACGCCAATCATCCCGGTTTCGCAGGTAATTGAGCAATCAGCTCCGGAAGAAATTTTACTTACCAAAGCAGAAAATAATCATTTTGTTTCATTGAGCAAACCAACTTTCCATGTAGCTGATGCTCCTGAACAAAAGACAGGAGGTATCAGTGTTGCTGAACATCAAACAGAAACACCGGTCATTGATGAATCTCCTGCACTTAAAACAGATGCCGAACTCAATTATGAAGTGAATATTCCACTGGTTATAAAACAAAAACCAGTAAAGCAATTGCAGTTTTATCTTACTCCTTCTCTCAGCTACAGGGTTTTATATGCTGGCAATAAAATTGCTTTTGGCAATTTGCCAAGGGAGAATCCGGAAGATGCAGCAATACATAACCCTTCACTTGGTTTAGAAGGAGGAGTTGCTATTCTGTTTCCCGTTTCAAAGAGAATTAAATTCAGAACGGGCATTCAGTTTAACTATACACACTATGAGGTAAATGCATTTAAAGCTGCTCCGCAGTTAACTACTATACGTCTCAATTACTCAAGTATACAGCGTGTAACAACATTGAATAATGATAATGGTTATTATGCGAAGAATGTAGCAAATGAAACATACCAGGTTTCAATTCCTTTAGGTTTAGAATTTAAATTAGCCGGGAAGAAAAAAGTACAGTGGAACCTGGCTACCAATCTCCAGCCTACTTATCTGCTGAAAGCTTCCGGGTACCTGTTGACAAACGATTTAAAGAATTATGTAAAAGCTCCTGATCTGATGAGTCATTTGAATGTAAACTCATCCATTGAAACATTTCTCCGCTGGAATGCTAAAAACTTCCTGATCCAGGCTGGTCCGCAATTACGTTACCAGCTGTTTTCAAATGCCCGTGGTGAATATCCAATCAGGGAACACCTGGTTGATTATGGTTTCCGCATCGGTATTGTTAAACCCCTGAGATAATTGTTTTTCGGTTCGTTTCTTCCTGCTGTGAAACAATAGTTTTCAATATTTTTACAGCATGATAAAATTTTTGTTAGGATTATTCTGTGTTAGTGCTGTATTTACATTCAACAGCTGTAAGAATACAAAAAAAGAGCCCAAAGACTATATTGATGTAAGTTCCTATCTCAAAGGCCAGCTAAAGTATATTGATACAGTTCCATTTGCTTTTTTAAAAGTAGTTCAGCAGGATACAGTGTTTACAGATTCTCAATTCATTACTAAAGAACAGGTGAAGCAGATTGCAGGTGAATTTCTGGTGGAGGAACTGGAAAAAAAGAATTTCGAGAAAAACTTCAAAGAAACCTCTTTTGCTGATGCAACTATTCACACCGTAACTATTACCTATGATGCAATTAATACAAACTGTCCTATTTCAAGAGTAGATGTATATGTGAACCCTGAAAAAGAGCAGATCAGCCAGTTATATCTTGTACGGTATAAAGAAAACAACGACTCTGCCGTTTCACAGCAAATACTGTGGAAGCATAACAAAAGTTTTACCCTGATTACTTCCGTAACAAAAAAGAATGAGCCGGAAAAAATTACAACCGAACGGGTGATCTTGGACGAAAGAGAGGATGATTAATCATGACTGAAGCCGAATTAAAAAAAGTATTGCCCGGAATTCCGGCACAACCAGGCATTTATAAATATTTTGATGCTGATAAAAAACTGCTGTACGTTGGCAAGGCAAAACACCTGCGCAAAAAGAGTTTCCTCTTATTTTACAAAAACACTTCAATCGTACAAAACACAGGAACTAGTTAGAAGAATACATACAATTGAGTTTACAGTTGTTAATTCAGAACAGGATGCATTCTTTCTTGAAAATTCATTGATCAAACAATACCAGCCCGTTTTTAATATTGATCTGAAGGATGATAAGAGCTACCCGTTTATTGTTATAAAAAAAGAGCCTTTCCCAAGAGTCTTTCTTACAAGGAAAAAGATCCACGATGGTTCACAATACCTTGGGCCATTTACCTCCGTTGCAAAGGTGAGAGACCTGATAGAGTTCATCCGTCAGCATATCCCTATCAGAAACTGCAAACTCAATCTTTCAGAAAGCAACATTAAGAAAGGGAAGTTCAAAGTTTGTCTTGAATATCATTTAGGAAACTGTAAAGGCCCCTGCGAGGGCTTACAGTCAACGGAAGATTACCAGGCAAATATGGAACAGGTTAAAAATTTACTCAAAGGAAACCTCTCCCCTGTTATCAGGCAGCTGAAGGAAGAAATGAAAGCTTTCGCTGTCGAAATGAATTTTGAAAAAGCAGAGATCACCCGTAAGAAAATTGAGCACCTGGAAAATTATAAAGCAACTTCTACTGTTGTAAATCCAAGAATGGGCGATGCAGATGTTATTTCCATTCTTTTAAATGAGAACAAAGCATTTCTGAATTACATGATGGTGCAAAACGGAAGCATTATTCAAACAGAAAACGTTCAGCTTGAAAGTCACCTGGGTGAAACAGAAAAAGAAATTCTGGAATTTGCCGTAAGTTTTATTCGTAACAAATTCGAAAGCATTTCACCTGAAATTATTGTACCGGTTGAGATAGAATTATTAGATGAACAATTAAAAATAACTGCACCCAAAGCCGGTGAAAAGAAAAAGCTTCTGGAGCTGTCGCAAAAAAACGTGGCAGTTTTTGTGGAAGAGTTTAAACGAAAACAATCCCTCCATCTTTCAGACAGGAAACAGGAAGCCGCACAAAAAATATTGCTGCAGTTACAGCAGCAACTTCACCTGCAGCAGGTACCACTGCACATTGAGTGTTTTGATAACTCAAATTTCCAGGGAAGTTACCCTGTAGCTGCAATGGTATGCTTTAAAAATGGCGAACCCAGCAAAAAAGATTACAGGCATTTCAATATTAAAACAGTAACAGGCATCAATGATTTTGCATCAATGAAGGAAGTAGTGGGGCGGCGTTACAAACGTTTAACAGAAGAGAATCAGCCGTTACCTCAATTAGTAATTATTGATGGCGGTAAAGGACAATTGTCATCTGCAATGGAAAGCATTAAAGAATTGAATCTTGAAAACAAGATGACTGTTGTAGGGCTTGCAAAAAATGTAGAAGAAATTTTCTTTACTGGCGATCAGCAATCATTAAAGATTCCTTACGACAGTGAATCATTAAATCTCATCAGGAGAATACGGGACGAAGTACACCGCTTCGGCATTACTTTTCACAGAGATAAAAGAAGTAAAGGAACATTTAAAACTGAGCTTGAAAATATCGCAGGTATTGGCGCTGCAACAATTGATACGTTGCTGAAAGAGTTTAAATCGGTAACAAAAATCAGGAATGCTTCTATTGAAGAAATTGCTGCAGTTATAGGGGAACAAAAAGCCGGATTGGTGAAGAGCGGACTGCAGGTATAAAAAAAATGGGGCCAGGATAGAAATCCAGCCCCGTCTTTAAAATCCAATATCCTATGAAAAACCGAAACGAAGATACAAACACTTATCTACAAATCAATACCATAAACAGGTATTTTTTAGAATATTTTTATTTTTATTCCAGGCCTGATAATCTATCATTTAGATATAGTAGTTCTACGTGTTTCTGATAAAAAAGCAGATACTTCCGCTCTAAACACAAAAAAGCCGCTTTTTGTAAAAGCGGCTTTTAAACTGTATTTTTTGATTTTAGTACGACCAGAGATCCTGTTCGTAATTAAAAATCTTGTCTTTTATATTTTCACCTTCCAGCAAACGGAGGATCGGATCTTTGATATAATCCTTTAACCTTCTGTCGTATGGATTATCCATTGTTGATTTGGTAATATAACTGCTGAACATCCTGTTTTCAAACAGCTCTTCCCATGTCATCCTGGCTCCAAAGTTTTTACCGTTGAATGCTTCATACTTTGAAAGTAATGGGCGTGCATCAGGATAATAAACCCAGAACATTGGAATCATACCAACAAAAATGCCTGAAGATGTATACTGAGGTTTTACAGGTGCAATACCAAGAATCCTTACAAACATTCTTGAAGATTCTTTATCAAACACCCATTCTTCCTTCATACGAAACTGATAAATACTATCCGGATCAAATTCACGGGTACGCACTTCGTAACGTGTAATATTACCCTGCATGTCATAAACCGGAACAGTATCAACACCACCTGCAAATGTTTCCATTACCTTATCGGGCGTTAATGGAGTAGTAAACCTGTCATCAGCCGCATCAAAAGCTGTTATTTCCCTGGTTCTGATTGCCTGCAAAATGATAGAAATGAAACGTTGGTTTCCATTATCCTCATCGGCCGCATAACGGAAGGGGAGATTCATCTTTTCACGGGTATCGATTTCTCTCCATACACGCTGACGGTAAACCGCATCATCCTCACGGATATGTTCATATGCCAATGGGGAGCGATCTTTTACAAGATTCCTTTCAATAGAAGCATCATTCCTCAATGAAGGCTTTATTGAATCGGTTGCTGCATTTCCTGTTGAAGGAACTACAACGATAGGAACATTAGCAGCCGGCTGATTTGTTTGCTGTGGCTGATTATTATTGCCATATCCCGAGGGCTGGG
This sequence comes from Chitinophagaceae bacterium, assembly GCA_016713085.1. Taxonomy (NCBI): domain Bacteria; kingdom Pseudomonadati; phylum Bacteroidota; class Chitinophagia; order Chitinophagales; family Chitinophagaceae; species Chitinophagaceae bacterium. The sequence goes on from JADJPV010000001.1 coordinate 1,041,353, forward strand.
TTCCATAACCAGATGGCTGTTGCTGGGTAGGCTGCGTGCCATAACCCGAAGTTTGTGTTTGCGGACGCTGTGTTTTCGTTCTTGTTGTCTTTTTGGGCTTTGGTTTTGTTTGAGCAGATACTGCTACAGAACCCACCAGACAACAAAGCAAAAGGCCAATTCCAAGGTTTTTCATTTTCATTTTGCCAGTTTTATACTGTTATAACGCAATTTTTAAAGAAATAATATCTTACCTGTTTTAATAAAGGTTAAAAAACACACCGGGAATTCTTCTGCTTCCACCCGGACCAGATGCACGAACCTCATCAACTGTAATTGTTGTGCCTGGCTTTGCTTTATTAATCAAATCCTGCACAGGAGCAAAGCTGTTACCTTGTACCTGTCTGAACTGTGGATCAGGGAAGCCAGCACCAGTTAAATAGATTACATAACCTGTTACAGTGAATGTTACACCTTCAAACACAAAGTTCTCCAGTTCGGCTCTGATACCCTGCTGTGCTTTGAAAACGTTTGACTGCATACGGCCACCTTTACTTGCACCAACCATTGCAACCGGATCAGGTACATTTTTTACACGGAATTCAAAGCTGCTTGGCCTACCATCAGAATTAACGGTTACAGTAGCTTTACCAACTGCATTTGGCTTAGCAACATAGAGGCCGGGCCCAGTTTTAGTTAGTGATCCATTATTAATACTTACGGTTACTTTTTCATCGCCTACATTACCACCACTAACAGCCAAAACATTATCCAAACCATTGTAGAGCACTTGTACTTTTTCAGCACTTACAAAAGCGCCGGTAGCAGTACCTACAGTATAGTTAATGGTTGTGGTTTTTGACTGAGGATTACCATCCTGATCTGTATAGTTTACTACAACATTTACAGAACCGCTGGTGCTTCCTACTTTAAATTTCTTTACAGCTAACCCTTTTTCGTTCAGGGCAATTGGAGATCCTCCAATTGATACGGTAGGGAGTTTTGTTTTACTGTATGCTCCTAAACCGGCTGTAATTTCGAGTTCCTGTCCTGGGAACAGATAACTGGTACTTGAACCCACAATTGGTTCAAATGCATCAAAACGAACCACTACCTGTCCTACACGGTTGTGAAATTCATTCACTAAACGGTTTTCAGTAGTTTTTACGTCGTTCTGAAATTTACTCAGCATGGTTAATGCGGCAACAGTAGGAGTCATGTGAAAATATGCTGATGCCCATGTAACCTTGCCCAATTTTGTATTATTCATCTTTGGAATCTCTGTGTTGATAGGAAGTGTTTTTTCAAACATCTTTCCAACTTCAGGATCAAGAGCAAGCATTGCTTTCTTATACTCATCAAGCTTAATTCTTAATTTTTCTCCCTCACCCTGCTTATCCATAATTCTGGTAGCAACGTCTACATTATCCTCTTTAAAAGAAGAGTTTGGATCAGCCGGATTAAACCCAGCTTCAACTTTTAGCTTTGTTTTTATTCCTTCGATATAGTCAAAAAGGGTCTTTGTTAATTGTACAGCACTCTCCGCTTTAGGCATCCACACTTCTGCTTTTGTCTTTGATTCGGGTGACTGTAATTTTATTTTGAACGATTCCATAATCGTTCCGGTAGATCTGTCTACCACTGAATTGGTTGATGTAAGACTGTTATCAACCACTTTGAATGCATTGATGATTTCTGCTGATACGTTCAGTGCCAACATTGCTGTTAACACCAGGTACATCAGGTTGATCATCTTTTGCCTGGGCTCTTTAGGTAATGACATGATGTTCGGATTTTGGTTTTAATTCAGGTAAATTAGTTTCGGTTCATCTGTTGATTAACGTCCCTGCATTGCATTGATCATGTTACCGTATATATTGTTCAGTGTACCAAGATTCCTGGCCAACGAAGAAATTTGTTCATGTGCTTTTTTCGCATCATCAACACTTCCCTGCATTGCTTCAGAAGCTGAAGCCAGGTTGCCGTAAAACTTGTTCATTGTTTTAAGGTGATTGTTAGTATCCTGCAATTCCAGTTCATAAATTGTATTTAATGATCCAAGATTTTTGGTCATTACCTGTACCTGCTCGTGGTAAGCTTTTGTACCTTCTGCAGCGAGGTTAAACGAAGAAACCGTTGCAGCAGCCTGCTGGTAAGCTTCTTTCATATTACCGAGCACCTGTGCAGCTTCTTTTGATTTTGCACTTAACTCACCTGTTGAAGCAACTACATCACTTACATCTTTAATTCCACCAACTGTATTGTTGAGGCGTTGGAAATTTTCACCAAGGCTTTTTAAACTTGAAGGAGTGATTTCAGCCTGCATTAACATTTTATCTAAAGAAGCTAAAGCTGGAGTTCCGGCCGGAGCAGCATCATGACCATGATCGCTCATACCATAACCCTGTGTAGCTAAATAAGCATATACCATGAAAATACCTGCTTCAGTTAACAGACCTACTGTTAACATGATATCAGCAAAAGACAAGTGAAGGATTTTTGCCCATGCACCAAAGATTACCACTGCCGCACCACCTGATACGATGATGTTTGTAATTTTTTCGGTTGATTTAGAAACTGCCATAAGATTGGTTTTAAAAAGATGAATTAAAGATGAGAACTGACAGAGTAAAAGCTTTGCTCTTACTCTGCCGGTTTAATTTTGGGTTTATAAAGAATGTTTAGAAAGACGCAGATTAACGTTTACGCATTGTTGGTGGCAAATCGATCACACAACGGAAGCCTACATAAGATTTCGCCGTATCCTGGTATTCGTAGTTACGTGTACTTGTTTGCAGGAAATATCCTACAGATTGCCAGCTTCCGCCACGAACAACTTTACGCTTCATACGGGGAGGATCACTGTCCTTCGCATTATAACGGATATCAGGGTTCATATCGTGTGCAAAGTTGTAACCACCTTCGTAATAAAGTGAACCGGTCCACTCAGCTACGTTACCAGCCATGTTATACAAACCAAAATCATTTGGCCAGTATGCATCCGCACGCACTGTATAGAAACCTCCATCTTCAGGATAGTTACCACGACCAGGTTTAAAGTTGGCCATCAGACAACCTTTCCTGTTACGGAGATAATAGTTACCCCATGGAAACATTGATTGTGAACGGCCGCCACGTGCTGCATATTCCCACTCCGCTTCTGATGGAAGACGGTAGTTTGATTCTGTAGCGTAATTTTTTGTATCGTTATAACTGTTGAGGAGATGTGTACGGTAATTGCAGAATGCATTTGCCTGTTTCCAGGTAACACCTACCACAGGATAGTTTGCAAACGCAGGGTGAGCAAAATAACGCTGGCTCATTGGTTCATTATAACTGTAAGAGAAATCACGAACCCATACCAGTGTATCAGGATAAATTTTTACCGGATTTTTAATAATGAATTTAGAACGGGGTTCGTTTGGTTTGCGGTATGCAGCAGCTTTATAGTCTACATACTCTTCCTGGTAAATTAATTTATCAGGGTCAATTTCCATTTTACCCATGATACGATCGTCCGGTGCCATCATCATAGAACCGAGTTTTTCGTATACATTTTTTTCTTTCCAGATACCATTCGCTTTTTTCCAGTCAATAGCATTTGTCTTGGGATCAATATATCCCAGCACAGTTGCAGCGATGGAGTCACGTACATAAAATACAAATTGTTTGTATTCGCTGTTGGTAATCTCAGTTGCATCCATCCAAAAGCCACTGATAGAAACCTGCCTGTTACGTGCTGTATAGGCGTAGTTAATATCCTCGTCACTGGGACCCATGTGAAAGGTTCCCTGCGGAATATGGACCATACCCAAGTGAGTATTGTTATTGGTTTTAGAGCCATAGTTGGCACCAACCAATTGACCATTGTTCGCAGTCTTCGTTGACGATTTAGATTTCCCGCAACTTGAAGCAAGTACGGATAGGGCGGCGATTGCTAAGCAACTTAACAGTTGGTTCTTCATTGTTAAGAGTTTATTTTTTTCTTATTAGGTATTGGACAAATGTAAGAATTCCGCAAGGGAGATTCTTCACAATTTATCGCAATGCTAATATTAATTTTTTAATTATCAAAATGTTTTAGGTACTCTTTTCCTTAACGATTTGTGATCTATTTTATTGTATAATAAGTCATTTCACTTAGAAGATCCTGTATTATCAAGGGGTTGGGCGTTGGTGTAAGACATACATACTGCCTGCACAGGTAAAACATCGTTTCATCATATTCCGTAGTTTTCTCTTTCAACAAAGGGAAATTACGGTTGCTTTCTGCTGCCGCCTGGATAACAAGGTTTGGCGAATAATGAGACAAAAGCAGATCCCTGCCGGTTTGATAATCTTTTCCAATAATTGCCAGCTCATTATTTCCTTTAATAAAATTCTGTACTTCAGCTGCCCATACTCCAAAAGAACCGGGGTAACGTACAATGGCCTGCTGAAGACCGGACAGCATTTTGATGGCCTGCTGTTTCCAGTTTGCTTCATCATAAATAATACCCAGGTAATTTAAGTTAAAAGCCAAAACAGAGTTTCCGGATGGAACCGCTCCGTCATACACTTCTTTTTTACGGATAATAATATCTTCCTGGCCCTCCGGGGTAAAAAAGAAATAACCCGATTCCTCATCAATGAAATATTTCAGCACATATTCGGTCAGCTCTTTTGCTTTCTCAAGATACCCGGTATCTGAAGTAATTTCCTGGAGATGGATCAAAGCCTGGATCAGAAAAGCATAATCATCGAGGAACCCAGGGAATTTGGCCTCTCCTTCTTTGTACACATGCAATAACCCAGCTTCGCTTTTGTTTTGAAAGGCCTTTACTAAAAAAGACATGTTGCTCACAGCCTTAGTTCTGTATTCTTCTATACCCAGAGCTGCAAACGCTTTGCTGTAAGCTGTGTTCATGAGTGCATTCCAGCTGAGAATTATTTTATCGTCAAGCAGAGGCCTTATTTTTTTTCCCCGCTCAATAAGCAGTTGCTGCAGACAGTTTTTCATCTTTGCTTCAAAGGCAACTGCATCCAATCCGTTTTCAGTACAAAAAACCTCCGCCGCTTTCTTTGTCCTGGGAATATTCACTTCTTCCCAATTACCATGATCAGTTATATCATAGTAACGGCAAAACAGATCAGCATCATTCTTCAGAATTGCATCAACTTCGGATTTTGTCCAGGTATAATATTTTCCTTCTACGCCTTCACTGTCTGCATCAAGAGCAGAGTAAAAACCATTTTCAGGTGAAGTCATTTCGTTTTCAACAAACTGAAGGGTTTCAATGATCGTTTTTTTATAGAGTTCCTTTTTTGTTAATTGATAAGCTTCGCTCAATGCCATTACGATAAGGGCATTATCATACAGCATTTTTTCAAAATGCGGAGCCAGCCATTCTGTATCTGTACTGTAACGGGCAAAGCCACCACCAACATGATCATAAATACCGCCTTCAATCATCTTATCCAAACTCAAACAGGCCTGTTCAAGTGCTTCCTTATTTCCTGTAAAATGATAGTATTGTAAAAGATACCGAATCGTAAAGGTTTGCGGAAACTTTGGTGCTCTTCCAAATCCTCCCCATTCTTTATCAGCGGTCTGCATGATGTTAGCAAACATCTCATCAGCATGTCTTTGCAAAAACAGCTCTTCAACCGGGATACCAATACTGATCCCTTTTTCAATACCAAATGAATTGGTATTCTCAAGATGAGCCAACAGTTCATTGGCCTGCGCTTCAATTTCTGATCTGCGTTCGTTAAAAGCGGTTGAAACTCCACTCAGCACATCTTTCCATGATCCACGGTTATGAGCTTTTACAGGAGGAAAATAAGTACCTCCGTAAAATGGTTTCAATTCAGGAGTGAGGAAAATATTCAGGGGCCAGCCGCCACTGCCTGTCATTGCCTGCAATGCATCCATGTATACATGATCAAGATCGGGGCGTTCTTCACGGTCAATTTTAATATTGACAAAATGCTGATTCATGATGGCAGCAGTTGATTCGTCTTCAAAACTTTCCCGTTCCATTACATGGCACCAGTGGCAGGATGAATAACCGATACTTACCAGTATGGGCTTGTCTTCCGCTTTTGCTCTTTGCAAAGCTTCATCGCCCCATGGATACCAATCAACAGGGTTATGGGCATGCTGTAATAAATAAGGACTGTTTTCCTTTGCAAGACGGTTGGTATGCTGCATAGTTGAATTCATCAAAAAAAGTAGAACATCAAACCTACATTTTTTGTTGAAGAAAAAGAGAAAACTGGTTTGAACGGGTTATTTTCCCTGCTGAGCAAGGAATTTGTCCAATGCTGAAACCATACTTGGAGCCATTGGATCGGGAGCTTTGATCTGTAATTTTAGCCCGGCTTCTTCTACTGCTTTGAAGGTATTAGCACCAAAAGCACCGATATACGTGCCGTTCTGTTTATACTTTGGAAGATTTTCAAACAGGCTTTTTACGCCGCTGGGAGTAAAGAAACAAATCACATCAAACTGACCGGTGGAGATAATATCTTTTACATCATTGCTGATGGTCTTATACAAAATTGGTGTGGCAAATTCACAATTGTTATTGCGGAGCCAGCCCATGATTTCATTATCTAGGTTTTCGCTGCAGGGATACAGAAACTTTTCATTGCTTTTATGCTTATTCACCACATCAAACAAACTCTTATTGGTGCCATCTGCGCCATAAAAAACTTTCCGCTTTCGGTATAAAATAAATTTCTGGAGGTATAATGCAATAGCTTCTGTGATGCAGAAATATTTTGTTTCCTGCGAAACGGAGATCCTCATCTCTTCACAGATCCTGAAAAAATGATCAATGGCATGGCGGCTGGTAAAAACCACAGCGGTATAGGAGATAATATCGATTTTCTGTTTCCTGAAATCTTTAGAGGGGACCCCTTCAATTCGAATAAACGGATGGAAAGATAATTCAAGGTTGTATTTTCTGGCAAGGTCGTAGTAGGGCGACTTTTCAGATTCGGGCCTTGGTTGCGTTATAAGAACGTGTTTAACGCCCTTTTCCTTATTTGCCTTCACAACGTGTTTATCCATACGTGTTCTTGGAAAATTTCTGCAAAGGTATGTACAATTATTTACAAAAATTGAATGAAGACCTTGTATATCACAAGCAGTGGGGCAATTTCAAAAGCAAGGAAAAAAATGAAAAAATGAAACCGTCCCACTTTCAGGTCGGCCTGAATTGGATTGTAGGCCCTTAAAAACCGGTACAGAAAAAGCCCGATAATAATTGCCAGTGAAGCAGTAATAGCCACATCTACCAGCACAGGTTGGGCAAAGGCAATGATGATGATAAACGGCAGAAGGATAACACCGATGATCTTATTAATAAGGAATACAATAAAGGAATAAGCCTCTGTGGCATTCTGCATACTGAAGAGCCAGCCGCTGAAACGAAGGAAAATATATTTGCCGAGGTACAGGGCAGCAACGATGGCAGAAGCAATTACAGGAATCATTAAATCGGGTATTTGAACCGATACCTTATAATGAGCTGCCAGCAGATAAACATAGGTGCCTGCAGAAACTGCAAACAGCATATTAAATAAAAGAGACTGCAATCCCGACTGTACCAATTGTTCCCTGATCTGGTTTACCCTTAATGAGGTTCTGAAAAATACACGGAACAGATCTTTAAAATACCGGAGATAAGTTAACCTGAGTAAACCAAACAGTAAGGACAATCCAAGAATATAGTAAAACAACCACTCCCTTTCATTGGCCTGTTTTTCCTTTTCAATAAAAAACTCAGGCTTTCCAAACAGGTTCAGTTTTACCAGGTTGCGCAAAATATAATTCCGGCAGGAATCAAATGAAGGAGTAATAACAATGGGTTTAACCGAATCAACTTTTGCTGTAACAGCAGCAGTATCCGTAACCAGTGTATCTGCCACTTTTTTTACAACAGTTGAATCCTGTGCAAAAGAATTACAGCAAAAAAACAAAGCAGAAATGAGTAAAAGTAAACGCATCGGTTGCTGCAAAAATATGCAAGCCAAACTATCCATCAGAAAAAATTCACATAACCGAAATGAATTTTACTTTGCCTGAGATTAAAGGAGAGATCATTTCGTTTGCCCGCAGCAAAAGCAATATTGAAAATACCGGCTTTGGTTTCAAAAGCAAGCCCTAACCCTGTGCCGAAATAAGTATTGGAAGTATGGGCGTACTGGCTGTGATTTTGTGCCCATCCTCCATCTGTAAATGCATACAGGTAACTGTTCAATCCAATAAGGATTCTATACTCAGCTGTTACAACTGCATAGGCCGATGCAAAAATACTTTCTTCATCAAATCCACGCAGCAGGCGAAACCCTCCGATCTGATACAGTTCATTCCGGAAGATGCGTGGACTTTGTACCAAACCCACATTTAAAGCTGTTTTAAATGTTGTTTGCTTACCGGTCTTAAAATATTTAGCCACATTCCCTCTAAAGCGGAATGTATATGCTTTTGTACCCAGTGAATCATACAGGGACTGAAAGTTGAAACCTGGATTGGACAGATCTTTAATGTTGCTGATATTATTATTCTGCCTGATGCGCCGGATACCAGCAGAACCGGTAAGCTTCATATCAATCCCTTTGCGTGGATTAAACCGGTAATCTGTATTGAACCATTCATATTCGATTCCAATGTTTGATGTTGTCTGATCTATCTGATCAGGTAACCGCCTGTTGTTACGAATAGCAATGGTATCAACATCAAGAAGATTGGAAATAAACTGCTGGTAAAATATTTTTCCGCTTTTATTTCCGCCAAAAGAATACTGAACACCCAACTGCAGGTTAATATTGAGAAAGCTGGTATCTTTTTTATACCCGTCAAAAGAAAAATCAACACCAAATGGAGAACCAAACAAGAAGGGTTGCTGATAACCTAACTGCAGCCGTGGTGATTGAACCTGTACCTGCTGAAATACCACACTCAATGCTTCTCCCAAACCAAAACTATTACGGAGATTAAGATTAAAATCACCTGTTACCAATAACTTATTACGCCCCTGCTGATCTGTTGCCGGTAGAAAACCAATCAACCCGTTTACCTGGCTGCTCTTTTTTTCTTTTAAATACAGGTTAATAATTGAACCTGTTCCCAAAAAACTCATGTTCCATTTTTGTTCTTCGGTTAAGTAAGGCAGTTGCAAAAGCTTAGAACTGATGCTGAGTAATTTTTGCTTTTGGTAAACAGAGCCATCAGGAATTTCAAGATAACGTTGCAGAAACCGGCTGTTGATCCTTACATCGCCATAAACACGAATACTGTCAACTCTGTAAAGAGGACCTTTTTCCATTTTCAAAACAGCGCTCACTCCTTCCTCCTGCAAATCAAAACTGTCTAAATAAATATTGGCAAAAGGATAGCCGGCATTTTCTAGTTTATCAAGTAAGCGTTGCTGCAATTGCTGAACAGCAGCAAAGTCAAGCGGTTGCTGTTTGAAATTCTTATCCCTGTAGCCTGCGCTGTTTAATAATTCCTGTGGAAGAGAGTCGATATTGAGTTTGGCCCAGCGGTATTTCTTACCCAGGAAGATGAGTATGTTGGCTGAAGTGGTATCCATCTGCACACTGTCAACAGATGCAGTTACAAAACCTTTGTTCTGCAGCAATTGAGGAAGCTGAAAAATATACTGGCTGCAGGAACCTTTATCATCAAAGGCGGTTTGCAGAGCAAGTGAAACAGAAACATCAGCAGTATCAGTAAAACGATACTGTAAAGGATATTTTTTTTGCGCCTGCAAAGCAAATACAATCATGCAGCAAATACATGAAAGAAGAAGATACCTGGAAGAAGCTTTGCTTTTTTGATGCACGAACGGTTAGTTTTGCTGAATCAACATAAGTGATAAAATTAAGCATTCATTTGGCCGGAATATACATTCATATCTCTTTTTGCAAACAGGTTTCACCTGCCTGCTTTCGCCGAAGCTGCAGCGAAGGCAAGCCGGAAAGGAAACAATATACATTTCAAACATAATGGCGGGTATTTATATACATATTCCCTTTTGCAGGCAGGCATGTCATTACTGCAATTTTCATTTCAGTACAAGTCTGCGGTATAAAAACGATTTTGTTGCTGCTTTATTGAAGGAGATTGAATTACAGTCTGCAAATAATTATTTAGAGAACCGGGTAATTGAAACAATTTATTTTGGGGGAGGCACTCCCAGTTTACTTTCCAACGAAGAAGTAAAATCAATCCTGAACAAAGTTCATGAACAGTTTGGGGTTGTTCCCGATGCAGAAATAACATTAGAAGCCAACCCGGATGATGTAACCGATGAAAAACTTGCAGTGTGGAAAGCTGCCGGTATCAATCGTCTCAGCATCGGTATTCAATCATTGTTTGACGAAGACCTGCAATGGATGAACAGGGCACATACTGCTAACGATGCCAAACAGGTGATTCAAAAAGCAAGAGCCGCAGGTTTTGATAATTTCACCGTTGACTTAATTTATGGTACTCCCGGTTTAACAGACGATAAGTGGAAACAGAATATGAATTGGGTATTGCAGCAAAACATCACCCATCTTTCCTGTTATGCCTTAACGGTTGAAGAAAAAACTCCGTTGGATAAACAGATTCGTCTTCATCAGAAAGTGGATGTTGATCCGGAACAGCAGAGCCGTCAATTCATAATGCTGATGGAAACAATGAAGCTGGCTGGTTTTGAACATTACGAAATTTCCAATTTTGCAAAGCCCGGCCACCGGAGCAAACACAACAGCAGTTACTGGCACGGCACACATTATCTCGGTTTTGGACCATCGGCTCATTCATTCAATGGCAACAGCCGCCAATGGAATGTGGCAAACAATCAGCAGTACATTCAATCATTACAGCAAAATAGTATTCCGTTTGAAAAAGAAGAGCTGAGTTCTGTACAGCAGTTGAACGAATATATTATGACCAGTCTGCGATTGATGGAAGGTTGTGATCTGAATCTTGTACAGGAAAAATTCGGAGAAAAGTATGCAGTACAACTGAAAGCAGAATCCATTTCATTTGTAAATAAGAGTTGGCTGATGGAAGCTGATAATTATCTTGTCTTAACAGGTGAAGGAAAATTGTTTGCTGATAAAATTGCTGCTGAATTATTCTTCGATTAGCTCAACACAGAGTAACGGAGAAACAGAGCTGCACTGAGAATGAATTCATTAAAAAATGGAAAAGCTTGTTTAAATTTAGTGAAGTCTCTGCTAAAATAAAACCCGCATGTACGAAGCAATTTCGAATTTAGCCGACATGCCCAGGACTCATCTCTTCGGCATTACCATCCTTGAACCCTTTACAGTTCTCACCAACCTGCTCATTGCTCTTGCCTGCTTTTATGCATACTATGGTTTAAAAAAAAGAGGCCTTAATCAATCTTTCACTCACCGATATATCGGTTATTTTTTTCTGCTGATTGGCTGGGCAACTATTATTGGTGGTGTAGTTGGTCATGCGTTTTTATATGCAACCGGATTGTATGGAAAGATTCCCGGCTGGTATATCAGCATGGCGGGTGTAGCAGCATTTGAGCGGGCTGTTATTTCCCACAGCCGGCCATTGATGAATAAAAATGTTGGCCGTTTTTTTTCTGTGCTGAATATTTTTGAGATCCTCACTTTTATGACGCTCTCCCTAGTAAAGCTGGATTTTCTGTATGTGGAACTGCACGCTACTTATGGTTTGGTTATAGTGGTGTTCAGTTTTGAACTGTATGTGTACCTGAAGACAAAAGAAAAGGCATTTCAGTATTTGTTGTACGCAACAGCAGCCGGAGTTGGTGCTATTCTTTGTCATGCTTTAAAGCTGAGCCTGAACCGCTGGTTTAATTATAACGATATCAGTCACCTGTTCATGGCTGTTTCTATCCTGTTTTATTACAGGTTTGCATTACTGATTAAACTGTATGGGAAAGACGAAGAAAAACAAATCAGCTGAAAACTTATTCAACCGAATGTTTCTTTGCGTTGCGTTGGGTAAGCAGATGATGAACAATACCGATTGCCAGCATCAGCAGCAGCGCCCAACCACCAAAACCTGTAAATGAAACTGGCATGTCTTTTTGTTTGTATAAAGTTACATCAACAAGCTGCATCTTTTAAAAATCAAGCAACTTTTAACATAGCATTGGTTCACCTAATCAATCCCTGAAATCTTGTACCTAGAATTTCGCCCCCTGTTAAAATTATCCCGATACTCATTCCTAAAAACAATTGAAAAATGGGGAGGGTCACCACTATAAAATAAAGCAAAACTCTGTTTATTGAATAATGCTGATATTTTTCTTGTAGCCTACCCATTTTATTCTGACGAAAGAGTTTCTTATAAATAAACTTGTATCCCACCACGCAAATAATTAAACTAAAAGCTAAAAGAAAAATTGGATTAACTCCAATTCGGCCATCAAAAAGAATTGCTTCAATAACATTCCACAAAGGAAGAAATATTGCATAGGAACTCATTAAGGTAAAATATGTGGCGTACAAAACCAGTCTGCCTTCCGGATCAGGCGCATTAACACGTTTATATTCTTCATATAGTTTCACAAAAAGAATAGTCATAAAATTATTTAAGAACAAACTATGTTAAAAAGAATCTGCCTTATTTATCTATATTGACAGATATCTAAATCAACTCCCCTTCCAACTGCTCAAAAGCAACAGCTGGTGGCACATCTTCCCATAAAATTTTATACACGGTATTGGCAATGGGCATATCGGCACCCACTTCCTTGTTGATATTGTAAAAACTTTTGCTGGCATTATATCCTTCGGCCACCATATTCATTTCAAGCTGTGCTGATTTCACCGTAAATCCTTTGCCAATCATATTTCCAAAAGTGCGGTTACGGCTGTACATCGAATAACAGGTTACCAGCAAATCGCCCATATACACACTGGCTGCATAGTTAGCCGATTTGCTGAATGATTTTTTTAAGAGCTGCACACCGGGTATCGGTTCTTTATGTACACCCACTTCAATATTACGGATACCCACTTTGCGCAGGAAGCCCGCCATTTCATCAGCAGCATTGGCAATAAGCACACTTAAAAAATTATCGCCGTATTCAAGTCCGTGTGCAATACCACTGCCCAATGCATAAATGTTTTTTAAGATGGCGGCAAACTGCACACCATACACATCATCATTGATGACGGTGTTGATATAATAATTCTTAAACTGATCAGCAATCCATTGAGCTGTTTTATCGTGCAGACCGGTAAAAGTGAGATAAGATAATTTTTCAGAAGCTACTTCTTCTGCATGGCAGGGACCCATGATGGTGTAGTAATCGTTGATATCAAATTCAAATTCATTTTTCAGGTAATCATTGAGCAATTGATTCCTGCCGGGAATAATGCCTTTTATTGCAGAGATGATTTTTTTCCTTCAAAAATATTCTTTGGTAAGGCTGCCCAGCACTTCTTCTGCATAAGCCGATGGAATGGCAAGGATAATGTATTCCGCATGCTCAATCGTTTCAATTAAATCAGTGCTTAATTCAAGCAGCTCTGTTTTAAAAGAGGCAGAACGCAGATAGCTTGGATTGTGCCGGTACTTCTTTACATGCTCAACAATATGCTGGTTGCGTACAAACCAATGCACTGGCACTTTATTGTCGTTCAGGATCTTTGTCAACGCAGTTGCAAAGCTTCCGCTGCCAATCATGGCAAATTTATTTTTTACTTCTTCCTTATTCAAGCAGTTACATTAAGAACATGTAAAATACTGATTCGGGCTTTATTCAGGTGCTTTGAATGTTTTTTTCTTCCTTTAATCTCCATATTTTTTTCTGTACAATATATCCGGGAAAAAAGAATCCCGCCTCTGGGGCGGGATTCTTTTGCTTATTTCGGTTTTACTTGTCTTCGTACACTTTATCTTTGGGAACCACTTTCACTTTCATGCCATCCTTCAGTGTTTTACTGATGGTATTGTATGGAGCGCTGATTACTTCATCGCCTTCTTTAAGTCCGCTCATTACTTCAATATATTCATTGTCCTGTATATTGGTTCTGATGGCAACCTTCTTTACAGTGCCGTCTTTCTGAATAATGAATACCACTTCTTCCATTGCATCTGTCATAACAGCATTCTCCGTTGCAGAAGCATCCTGGCCCTGTGCCTTTTTCTTGTCCTGTTCTTCTTTTGCTTTTGTTTTTGATGCCTGTTCACTCTTATCTCTTGTGGTTACCGCAAGAATTGGAACAGCCACGATATTTTCATGTTTTGTAGTCATGATATCAGCACTTGCACTCATACCCGGGCGGAAAGGAAGATTTTTTCCTTTTGCAGGATCAATTAAATCAGCATAAGAAGCCGGATCAATACGGATATACACTTTATAGTTGGTTACATCACTGGTAGTTGTTACCTGTTGCTGTGCAGATGTACTGCTGCTTGAAATTTGCGTAACCACTCCTTTAAATTTCCGGTCGTTGTATGCATCTACTTCAATGATGGCACTGTCGCCAATTTTTACTTTCGGAATATCATTTTCACCAACATCAACTCTTACTTCAATCTTACTCATATCTGCCACACGCATAATTTCTGTACCCAAACTGAAACTGTTACCTGCTACACGTTCCCCTTTTTTAACTGCCAGTAATGAAACAATCCCGTTCATAGGTGCAATCACTGTAGTACGTGACAGGTTTTTATTTGCTTCTGTTAAACTTGCCTGTGCACTCTGCACACCTGCTTTGGTACTTTTTACTGTTTGACGTGCTGCATTCAGATCGGCCTGTGCAGTGAGGTACTGACTTTCGGCTGTTTCAAACTCTGATTTAGAAATAACTTTATCGTTGAGCAATTTTTTCTGGCGGTCATAATTCTGTTTAGCCTGGTTGAGTCTTGCTTCAAAAGATGCAATGGATGCTTCTGTATTTCCAACCTGCGCCTGCTGCTGATTTACAACAGAAGATGCACGGTCTCTTGCAGAAGTAAGTACATCAGCAAATACCCTGGCGAGTATCTGTCCTTTACGAACACTGTCGCCCTCTTCCACATACATTTCAACTACTTCACCACTCACATCACTGCTCACCTTGCGCTCATCTTCAGGATATACCTTGCCGCTTGCACTTACTGTTTCAATGATTGTTCGCTTAGTGATTTTTTCAGTTGCAACCTTCACGGCTTCGTCTTTACCAACCGCCCCGGTTTTTTTCAGTACAACCAGTGCAACGATTACTACAACAAGGATTCCTATGATCCACCAAATTTTCTTACTCATATAATGATGTTATGCCTGTTAATTAATTTTTTATCGCTTATAATTTTAACCCTTGCCCTTTATAAAACTCAAGCAGTTTCATACGGAACACATAATCAAACTGGTTGGAAACCTTTTCCAGTCTTGCCCTGAATAAATTATTCTGATTGGTAATTAAGTCGATGGTGCGTAACAAACCTGCTTCATATCTTTTCTTTGTGAGATCGTATGAATATTCTGCAGTTGCAACTGTTTTAACCGATGCCTGGTAACGCTGAAAAGCAGCTGTAGCATTAATATATGCGCTGTAAATATCCTGCTTGAGTGTTTGATTATCCTTATCAACCTGTATTTGCTGGTTTTGATAATTCAGTTTACTGCGCTGCCATGCTGTTCTTGCCTGTCCACCATTAAAGATGGGAACATTTAAACTGATGCCGATTGACTGACGGAAGTTAAAATCAAGCTGCCGTGCAAAATTTGCTTTAGAATAGGCTCCGGGAACAAAAGTTTGTGTAAAAACATTGGGGCTGGAGGGTGTGCCTGCTCCTGTATATCCAATTGGAATGGTAATGGGAACATTTGCACCCTTCGGCAAATTCTTTAAGGCACTTGAATAAGCGGAGTTAAGATTTCCAAATGCTCCAATGGTTGGATACATATTACCTCTTGCCGATTTTTGATATTTTTCCAATGCCTGTAAACGCAGCAGATTCACTTTTTGCAAGGGCATATTCTCAAGTGCAAGCTTATATACAAAGTCGGGCTGTAACTCAGCAAATGTTTCAACCGGAATCATATCAACCGGGGGCGTATCCAGTTCAAAGGATAATGCCGGGTCATAATTCATCCATATTTTTAAACTCAGTATATTCGATTGATAGGTTGTGGAAGCGACAATATAGGTACTGCTGTCTCTTGCCAGCTGAGCTTCCAGTTCAGCAGCATTCAGTTCGGGCAAACTTCCTGCATCAACCAGTTTTTTTGTATATACTAACTGTTCCTTTGTTTGACTTAGTTGTACTGCACTAATATTTAACTGCTCTCTTGACAGGAGTGCCTGCAGGTAAGCAAGGGCAACGCTCAGCGAAATATCATTTCTCCATTTTTCAACTGCTGCAATCTGGGCCTTTACATCGAGTTGATTCCCGAGAATAAGATTCTTTTGCGAATTGAAGTTGAATAAACTCACACTGGAAGAAAATCGATACTGTGAGAAAGTGATCTGCTGGTTCGTAAACCCATTAGTTGCAGGATCAATTGATCGGCCAAACTGAAAACCGTTGCTGTTTTGAAAATTAGCATTGGGCCAGCGCTGCAATTTGCTTTGCTCCAGAGTAAGGGAGGCAATCTTTGCCTGTATATCGGCCTGCTTAATGTTGAGGTTGTTTGCAACAGCATAATCCACACAACGGCGGAGATCCCATTTATCCTGGGCTGATAGGTGAAGCACAGATAAAAACAGGGCTGCTGTTAAAACCAATGCCGGAACAATTTTTCTCATATAACAAAAATAGGTTCTAAGGGGCACGAATGTATTGAATTTTGATTAGCGGTTTAACTGTGAAGCCGACTATTTCCTGAACATTCTTTGTTTTTAACTCTTTTACTTTAAAAAGCAGCTTTAAAAGCCTGATCAAGATCAGCAACCAGGTATTCAGGATCTTCTAACCCAACATAAATTCTGGCCATTTGATGCTCGGGGTTGGCGGCATCAAAATCCTCATCCTGTAAAGCTGCACACCTCGGTAATAACAGGCTTTCATGGCCTCCCCAGCTTACTGCCATTTGTATATGTTGCAGGCTTTCGCAAAAAGTTACAATCTGTTGCCGGGAGCTTGCCTTAAAATAAAAGGTAAATAAACCGGGAGCTTCCTTCATTTGTTTCTTCGCCAGCTGATATTGGTCAAAGTTTTCATCAAATGGATAAATGATGGACGAAACAGCCGGATGATTCTTAATAAAAGCAACCACTTTTTGGGTTGATCGGTTGATGCGTTCCAGACGGGCAGGCAAAGTTCTCAATCCACGGATGAGTAACCAGGCATTGAAGGGCTGAATTCCGCTGCCGATATTCAGGTACTCACTGTCGAAAATCTTTTTCATCATGGCATGACTGCCGCATAGCACCCCGCCCAATGTATCACTGTGTCCGCCGATATACTTGGTTGCTGTTTGCATGGCCATATCAATACCCATCTGTAATGGCTGCTGATAAAGTGGCGTGCAATAACTGTTATCAATTAAGGTGATGATGTTCTTTTGTTTTGCAAAGGCTGCCACCGCTTCAATATCCTGCAAAGCAAAATCCCAGCTGTTGGGGCTTTCGAGATAATAAAAGGTTGTATTGGGTTTTGTTGCCTCAATATAGTTCTCTGTTTTTCTTCCATCAATATAAGTAGTGGTAATACCAAAACGTGGAAGAATAACATCGAACATGCGCTGCACCCATGTGTAGGGCTTACTGACACTCACAATATGATCGCCTGTTTTAACATTGGCAAGCACTGCCGCAAAAATGGCAGCTGCACCGTTATTAAACACTAAGCAGTCTTCAGCTCCATCTAAAGCCGCCAGTTTTTTACGCAGGATATCAACCGTTGGGTTTAACCCACGGCTGTAGAGATAAGTGCTCATTTCATCTGCAAAAGCACTTCGCAAATCATCTACTTTTTTTAAACGCAAAATTGCTCGTTTGCATGATGGGCGGCGAAACGGCATTGAAATAATGCTCACGTTCTTCGCCCAGTTCGTTAAGGATGTAGGATAAATCCATTGTATTGATAGAAAATATTATTGTAAATTAGTGGAATCAAATTTATTACATGCCGACTATTGAAGAAATATTAAAACTTCCCAAAGAAAAACAGCTTGAAATAATGGAAGCTATACAGGATCATCTCGAAGATGAGCCACTGGAAAAAGCACAACTTTCACCGGCACAAATTGATTTTATTAATAAAAGAGTACAGCAGATAAATGCCGGCACTCAAAAAACCTATTCCTGGAGTGAAGTGAAAGAAAAAATGAACAATCGTTGGAGTTCACTTTAATTATCCATGAATTAGCGGCAGAAGACATGATTGAAATTGCCTGCTGGTATGATTTACAATCGCCCGGGTTAGGTAATCGCTTCCAAAGCCACCTCGAAGAATGTTTAGATGGTATTTTTAAAAATCCTACTGCTCATACAAACGTTACAGCAAGCACCCGGAAAGCATTTCTTAAAAATTTTCCCTACTTGGTATTCTTTGAAATAAAAGGAAACATCATACATGTTTATGGTGTGATTCATAGTAAAAGAAATCCATCGCTGATGAAGGAAAGATTCAGAAATATCAGGAGTAGTATTTAATAGAACCTCATTAAGCTCCTGTAATTAATCCAACTGAATTTCCAAAAGGGTCTTCTACAACAGCAACTTCAATGGTGCCGCCAACATTGGTGATTGGTGAAACCAGTTTGGCTTTCAACCCAATTGCTTTTTCTACTGCTGCATGAATATCTTCCACGGCCCAGTAAGCCGTACTGTGGCTCCCTTCTTTCACATTCGTCATGTCAGGGTCAAGACCGAGTTCAAAACCATTGATATCAAACCCAACATAAAATACTTCATCAAAATAAGGCTGGACACCTGTAAGGGCGGTATACCATTCTTTTGCTTTTGCCAAATCATTTACATGATAAATAACCGTACGCAGTTTCTGTAACATGTTATTGAACTTTCTTTTTATGGAATAAAAAATAAATCAGCACAAATACAGCCAAAACAGCCAACCCTGTTAATGCTGCGGCCGGATCAGCAACGGAAATACTGATGCCAACAAATAAATAGGCAGCCATAAAGATGAGCGGCATTAATGGAAACAGTTTCATCTTATAAATGCCTGTGCCATCAAGATGTTTTGTTTTTTTACGAAACCAGAAGATCGTTGCACTGCTCAGCACCATTCCAAAGCAATCAAGAAAAATAGTGAAGGTTAATATTTTTTCAAACTCCTGTGCAAAAAACAGGATCACCAAACACATGGCCGCAAAGATGGTGAGCGAAAAAGTAAGCACATTGTTCTTTTCGTTTTGTTTGGCAAAAAGCTTCGGTAAACTTCCATCCTCACCCATTGCATACATTACACGGGGATTACTCATGAGCAAACCATTTACATAAGCCAGTACACCCAGGAAAAGAAAAGCAGAAAAAACAGTAGCGCCGGTTGTACCGAAAATTTTATCAATCACTACATAAGCAATTTCCCGTTCACCCTTCATCTGGTTAAAGCCAACAAGATTGTAATAACTCATGTTCACCAGTAAATACAAACCAATGATGATGGCAATGCCCATAAAAATACCACGGGGAATATTTTTGGTTGGATTCTGTACTTCGTTTCCAAAGTTGATCGTTTGCTGATAACCTCCGTAGGTAAAGGAAACAGCAATAAGACTTACACCCAAACTTTTTACCCAGTCGAAATAACTGAATGATGCAGCAGTTTGAAGAGCTGAAGGTTCCGGAATAACAGTTGCATATTTATCAGGAAAAAACAAAGCCGCAATCAGCACAAGAATCATAGCGATTTTGATCACCATTAAAATATTCTGTGCAGTTGAGCTGATCTTTAATCCTCGCAGGTTAATGATATAAAAAAGAAGAATGGCTCCGCAGCTTACCAACGCTTTGTGCATGTCGTTCCATTCGCCGGGAAATAATTTTAATAAATAACCGCTTCCGATCAATGCAACACCGCTTAAGCTGGCTGCATTGCTGACTAATATTAAACAGTTAATGGCAAAGGCAATGCTGGGGTGATATGCCTGTGCAAACACTTTGTAGTAACCACCTGTAACAGGATAACGGCTGCCGATCTCAGCATAAGTCAATGCACCGCATAAGGCAACCAATCCGCCAATGATCCAGGCACTGAAATAAACAGAAGGCACAATGGCATCCTTTGCACTGGTGGCTGCCGTTCGGAAAATACCCATTCCAATCACCAGACCTACAACGATCATAGTAAAGGAGAACAGGTTGAGTTTGTTAGTTGAGGTTTTCATGCCATATAATCTATGCGCTGAAGATACTTTTTCTTTATCATCTGCGTTTTAAAAAACTGAATAACCAATCCAATTGTAATTTACCTTTGTAACTCATGAGGAACCAACTACTAACTCTTTCCGCCGCAATCTTTTTTGCCGCCAGTGCTGTTGCACAAAACCAACCTGATACAAGTTCTAAAGAATTAGGTGAAATCATTATCAAAGCATTTGAGCAAAACCGTAAGCTGATGGATGTACCTGCAGCTGTAAGTGCTGTTCAGCAAAAACAACTGCTCCGTTTCGGCAATACATCCATCCTGCCTGCAATGAATGCAGCGCCCGGTGTTCGTATGGAAGAACGCAGCCCCGGCAGTTACCGTTTAAATATTCGTGGAAGTTCATTGCGTTCACCCTTTGGTGTGCGGAATGTAAAAGTATATCTCAACGAAATTCCGTTTACAGAACCGGGCGGATCAACTTATCTTAACCAGCTTGGTTTTTATAATATTCAATCCATTGAAATCTTAAAAGGACCTTCTTCCAGTTTATATGGTGCAGGAAGTGGCGGAACTGTTTTATTGAAAACCCAGGGCATGAATAAACAATCAGGTGTTGGCATTGATTACCTGTTTGGGAGCTTTGGTTTACAAACCATGAATGTACGTGCACAAATTGGCGAAGGCAATTCACAGCAAACCATCAGCTTTAATCAATTAAAAAGTAACGGTTACCGTGACTGGACAAAAGTAAAACGAACTGTGTTCAGCTGGGATACAAAATTTGAACTGAATCAAAAACAAAGCATCCGTACTTTTTTTATGTATGCTGATTTGTTTTATCAAACACCCGGCGGATTAAATCTTGTTGAATTTACAGCCAATCCTAAACAGGCAAGACCTGCAGCCGGTGCATTCCCAAGCAGTGCAGCAGCAAATGCATCGGTTCATCAGAAAACATTTTTCGGCGGCTTCAGTCATGAGTTTGCCATTACAGAAAGCTTTAAAAATATTACTACGCTTTATGGTGCTTTCTCCCAATTTGCCAATGCTGCTGTACGTAATTATGAAAGAAGGTCAGAGCCGCATGCAGGAGGAAGAACTGTATTTGCGTTTACCCCAAAGATTGGTTTAGGCGAATTGAAATTCATTGCAGGTGCAGAATTACAGAGAGGATGGTATAACCTCCGTGTATATAAAAATAAAAATGGTGCAAGCGATACATTACAAACAGAAGATGAAGTGAACCCATTCATCTGGAGCACATTTGCACAGGCCGACTGGAACTTACCCAAAGGATGGATTATTACTGCGGGTGCAAGTCTGAATCAGAATACAATAGAAATCATACGGTTGAATAAGTTTCCACTCAGTCCGCAGAAAAGAACATACGACAACGAAATAGCACCGAGACTTTCATTGCTGAAAAAAGTTGCAAAAGAATTTTCAGTGTATGCATCTGTTGCAAAAGGCTTTTCACCACCAACATCTGTTGAAGTGTTGCCATCAACAGGAATTATTACAACTGACCTGAATGCAGAAGAAGGATGGAACTATGAAGCAGGTGCAAGATTCAACTGGAAAGAAAGATTGTTTGTTGATGTGAATGGTTTTTTATTCAAACTCAATAACACAATTGTACAAAGAAGAGATTTGAGTGGTGCTGATTATTTTGCCAATGCCGGTTCAACGAGACAAAGAGGAGTTGAAACATTTGTTCAGTATAAGATTGCAGATGATGAACGTAAATTTCTTTCACAGAGTAATGTATGGCTCAGCTACACACACAACGATTTCAGGTATCATGATTTTAAACAGCTGACAAATGATTACAGCGGCAAACAATTACCCAGCGTACCAAAAAATATCCTGGCCCTTGGTTTTGATGCAATGATTAAACCCGGAGTTTATATCAATCTTACTTACAACTATAACGACAAAACTCCATTAAATGATGCCAATACATTTTATGCAGGTGATTATCATTTACTGGCGGTAAGACTTGGTTACAAAAAAATATTCGTTGGCAAACTGCAGGCTGAGGTATTTGCTGGTGGCGACAACCTGTTCAACGAAACTTACAGTCTTGGTAATGATATCAACGCAGCAGCCAATCGTTTTTATAATGTTGCACCGGGAAGAAATTATTATGCGGGGATATCGTTTTTCCATGGACATAAAAGAAAATAAGTGCTTGAATTTTTTGTTTAAATTAGAGATTAAGATTTTTTAAACAAACTATTGTTTGCCAATTAATTTACCCTCTTCATGAGTTCAAAATCAATTATACTTATACTCGTTGATTTATTTATCTTCATTGTACTACTGAGGATCGTAATTGGAAACTTCAAAGAAATTAAAAGGTGCTTTTGGTTTTTGATTAAGCCCGACATAATATCAATTGTCGACAAGTCCTTTACAAAGGACTTTAATTACACATACAAGTTTTTGTTCGTTGCAATAATAATGTTTGTAATAATTTGTGGCGAGATTTTCTTTTTCTACTAATCTTTGCTGCTTTGCCTATGCTATCTGTAGTTTATAATGTTTATTTCACCGGCGGGCAATCCCAACTGTTCTTTTTCCCAAAGCGGTAAATAACACCAACCGACACACTGTAATAATGATCTTTAAACCGTGGGTTAGCAGCTTTGCTGAATCCATCGAGGTAATCGGTAAACATATTTCTGTAGGATATTTCTCCATTAATTACAATTCTCGGTGATACTGCATAACGCAATCCTGCACCAACAGGTATGGAAGGTATTAAAACAGGTGTGCGGTGTGCGGCATCCTGTGCAATTCGTGCAGGCAAATCTTCTTCCAGTGAAAAATGTGTTGAATTGAAATTACTCCAGTCACGGCGAATACGTGTATAGCTCACCCCAACTCCGGCAAAAGCATAGGGAGATATTTTTTTACCCACTTCATCCCAACCCCATGGGCTCCATACAATTTGCGGCGATAGTTCAATTAAAGGTGTCTTGAATTTAAAATTCCTGTACTGGTGATAAGCAGGCGTGTTATATTTTGATTCATCTCCTTTTAAGGAAGCAAAGGAAAGGTTCAGCCGCAGGGCCAGTGTTGAATTAAGCTTTCTTGATCCGTGAATTGCAATACCGGGCTTTACTGTTTTCCATGAACCAATGGCACTGGGCGATAAATCACCCTGATACACATATCCACCCACATTAATACCCACTTCATACTTTGAACTTTTTTGCTGTGCATGTAAAGGAGACCCGTGAGTGGCGAAATAAAAAATGAAGAATAAGATACAGACACGACTATTCATACAAATTGATTTAAGGTTTAAGCATCAATGGTTCTGATAAGAACAGTCGTTTGGCAAGAATAGAGTGTATGACAGATCAGCGGATAAAAAAGAAACGCAGAATCAATTAAATCAATATGCCGGATATGTTAAAAACATCTTATGATCTGATTTTTTTTTCATCTGCACATATGTGAATAATCCTGTATAAACAAATTTGAATCTCCAATTCCGCTCCCCTACTTTTGCAACCGTAGCGGTTCCTGACGTTCACAGTCGGGATTAAAAGGGAAGTCCGGTGTAAATCCGGCGCTATCCCCGTAGCTGTAAAGCGATGCCTCAACCCCTGAAGAGGAGTAAGGCAACATCTCAATCTACTTAGCCACTGAATAATATTCGGGAAGGCGTATTGAGTTGATCGTTGAGCCAGAAGACCTGCCGGTACTCCCGATAAATATCGGGATCAAAATTCATTTTGCTTTCGGGTGAAAAGCGTGAAGTGTAAAAGCTGCAAGGCATTTATATTTCCATCTCTTTTTTTTCTGAAAGCAGTCACAACAAAATTTTTCTATTATGAAAAAAACGTTTTTGTTGTTGACTGCATCAATCATCGGCAGTCAACTATCAGCACAGGACAGTTCCAAATCCAGACAATTAGACGAAGTGATCATCACTGCCAACAGGATGGAACAAAAACAATCGCAAACAGGTAAAGTAGTAACAGTTATCGGTAAAGATGTACTGGAAAAAAGCCCCGGCAAATCAGTAGCACAGGTTTTAAACGAACAGGCAGGCATTACAATTAACGGCGCACTCAGCAATGCTGGCACGGTGCAAACAGTATTTATGCGTGGTGCAGCCAGCGGAAGAGTGTTGATACTGATTGATGGAATTCCTATTGGCGATCCCTCTTTTATCAGCAATGAATTTGATCTCAACTTTCTTTCCATCAATGACGTAACAAGAATTGAAATTGCAAAAGGTGCTCAGTCAACTTTGTACGGAAGTGATGCAGTGGCTGGTGTTATCAATATCATCACTACCCGAAAGAATATTACCAAGCCATTCCACATTAAATCAACTGTTACAGCAGGCAATTACAATTCCTTTCGTGGTAACCTGCAATTATTTGGCAATGCAGGAAAGCTCAGTTATCAAACAAGATATTCAACCATTAACACGGGTGGTTTTTCTGCAGCAAAAGACAGCAGCGGAAACAAAGGTTTTGATAAAGACGGTTATCATGGAAATATCATCAATGCTTCTGTACAATATCAATCAACCAAACAGCTGAGTCTTCGGAGTTTTGTACAATACAGCAAGTACAAATCAGATGTGGATGCTTCAGCTTTTACAGATGATAAAGATTTTACCATCCGCAATGCAAATCTTACAACAGGTGCAGGTTTTACATTTAAAAATGATGCTGTTGCAGTAAATGGAAATTATCAGTACAGTGAAAATAACCGTCATTTCCTCAACGACAGCGGGGATATTTCCGGGTTTTCAACTTATATAAGTGATGATTACTTCAGCAAGAGCCAGTTTGTTGAATTGTATGCAACAGTAAAACTGAATAAATCATTCACATTATTACAGGGAGCTGATTACAGGTATGGTTCTTTTAACAACCAGTATCTTTCTATCAGCAGTTATGGCCCTTTCCCAACCAAGTTCAATGATACTTCAGTGAGTCAATCATCCTTATATGCTTCTGTTATTTATAATGGGTTGAATGAAAAACTGAACATTGAACTTGGCGGACGTTTAAATGTACACAGCCGCTACGGAAGCAATTATACCTACACGTTTAATCCGAGTTATAACATCACCAAAAATGTACGTGTATTTGGAAGTATTGCATCAGGATTTAAAGCTCCGGGATTGTATCAACTCTACTCAGGCTATGGTAATGCAAACCTGAAACCCGAAGAAAGTAAAAACGTTGAATTCGGCATACAGCATCAAACAGCATCCATCAAACACAGGCTTGTTTATTTTTACCGTGAAATAAAATCAGGAATTGATTTTGATTATGTAAACTATACTTACTTCAACTTCCCAAAACAGTTTGTGCGTGGACTTGAATATGAAGCTTCTGTTCAAATCAATAAATCATTCGGCATAACCGGTAACTACAGTTATGTAAATGGAACAGAATTTTCACAAAGCAGACTGACCTTTAATGACACAGCATACAGTTACCTGCTTCGCCGTCCTGTTCACCAGTTCAATCTTACCGCTGCTTATAACTGCAAACAATTTTCTGCATCAGTGAGCGGAAAATATGTAAGTGAACGTTTTGATGTGGCAGGCTACCAGGTAAAAGACACAAAGCTGAAAGGATATTTTTTGCTGAATGCCTATGCTGAATATCAGCTGA
The DNA here is from genome assembly GCA_016713085.1 of Chitinophagaceae bacterium. Taxonomy (NCBI): domain Bacteria; kingdom Pseudomonadati; phylum Bacteroidota; class Chitinophagia; order Chitinophagales; family Chitinophagaceae; species Chitinophagaceae bacterium. The sequence goes on from JADJPV010000001.1 coordinate 1,067,252, forward strand.
ATAACCATATTAAGTTTTTTGCTGATGCACAAAACATCAGTAATACAGATTTCTACGATTTGAGAGGATTCAACAGCATTCCTTTCATGACCAACGCAGGAGTTACCGTTAACTGGTAAATCTTTTCATCAAAGTGTAAAGCATCTCTCTCGGAGGGATGCTTTACTTTTGTACAAACCAACTGCCATGGAATTCGACATTAAAGAATTACTGACGCTCAGCTTTACACTTTTTGCGGTGATTGATATTGTTGGCTCTGTACCGATGCTGATCTCACTCAAAGAAAAAATGGGTGGCATTAATTCAGGCAAAGCAACCTTGATATCCGGTGGACTGATGGTATTATTCTTTTCCTCGGCAAACCTTTTTTAAATGTGCTGGGTGTTGATGTAAAGTCATTTGCTGTTGCAGGTTCCATTGTAATTTTTATTCTTGGATTGGAGATGGTTTTGGGTATAGAATTCTTTAAGCCCGAAAAAGATGCCAAAGCAGGAACAGTGGTTCCCATTGCATTTCCGTTGATTGCCGGATCGGGAACTTTAACAACTATTATGTCGTTAAAAGCAACCTTTGAACGTTCAGACAGAAATGAGTGGATGATCCTCGTTGCTATATTTATTAACCTGGTCATCATCTATATTGTGCTCCGTTCACTCAACCGGATTCAAAAAGCATTAGGCCCTGCGGGATTAATCGCTGTACGAAAATTTTTTGGCGTAATATTGCTGGCCATTGCAGTAAAAATATTCGGAAGCAATGTAAGTGGGTTGATTAGATGATTTGGAATTTAGATGTTGTTTTCATCAGCACATTTTCAAATCAGCAGATTGCCAAATTAACCGGCCTCGTAGTACAATGGATAGTATAAGAGTTTCCGAAGCTCCAGATCCAGGTTCGATTCCTGGCGAGGCCACTGATAAAAATGCTGCTCCAAAGAGCAGCATTTTTATTTCAATACAATTTGTTTTGTATTTATTCGCATAGAAAAGCTTTATGGCAATTGAAACTGCTGGAAAAAATCCCACAATAAATTATTTGCACTGATTACCTGTGATGGAGTATCGCTGATGGGGCCACCGGGTAATCCACCGGGCCAGCCATGACCGCCATCCTGCGTTAAGTAATACTCTATGGTTACATTACCGCTGCAGGAAGACCATTTAGTAAGTTTATAATCTCCGTTATTAATAATGATCTGCGAAGGGTTGACACAATTATTTTTTAACGACCATACATTCATTACAGAATCAAGGGGATGATAATAAACTCCTGTTAAACCAATTCCTCCCTGGTAAGGAACTTTTGTATCTAACACAGAATGCATATGCAAAACCGGAACAGGCCTTGAAGGATTGCAGGGTTGCGTTACCATCATTGTACAGCCACTTGGTGCAATGGCAGCAATTTTGTCTGGTACTTCACAGGCAAGCCTGTATGATAACATACCGCCATTTGAATGCCCTGTGGCATATACTTTCTTTGCGTTTATTTTATACGAAGCCGTTAATTTATCTATCAGCTGGGAAATAAATTTTACATCATTAATATTATTGTCTCTTGCATATTCACAACAGCCTCCTGCATTCCAGGTTCTCGCTGCAATTGGGCCTGTACTTTTTACACCCTCCGGATAAACTACAATAAAGTTTGAAGCATTTGCTTTTTCTGTAAGCTTTGATGTGGTTTCAAACTGGTTGGCATCACCTCCGCCACCATGCATGGCAATCACCAGTGAAAAACCGGACGATTCATAATAATTGGGAGGAAGGTTCAGCGTATATGTTCTTACCAATCCATCTATAGTGATGGTTTCATTAAAACGGTACACTTTAGGCGGTGCCGGGCTATTGCTTTTGCAGGCTGTAAACAAACTGATAAACAGGAAAAGAATAACTGAAACAGCAGTTGTTCTGCGCAGGAAGTTTTTCATTGAATTAGTTTTTATGCCTGGTAAGACTGGATTTCTCAGAAAACGTTTAAATGAGAAAATAATTTTGCCGGTAAGCAATAAAGTTTTCAGCATTTCTGAAGGCAATAAAAAAGCCACCTGATCCACAGGTGGCTTATATTTTAATGAATGAGGTTTATTCTCCTATCCAACTTTCACCGAGGTCATCGTTAGCGAACCGCCTACTGCCTTATCATTAAAAAATGAAACAGCTTCCTTACTGTTCTTCAACCCTAAGGTGTACAATAAAGGCAGGTAATGTTCAGGAGTGGGAATAGACAGTAATGCTTCTCTCCCCAGCGATTGATAATTAATCAACTGACTATGCTGATTATTACCAATCAGTTCTTTGAATTTATCATTCATCTGTAATGCCCAGTCGAAACCATATTCCGGTTCATCTAATTTATCCCATGCAACCATGCGAAGATTATGCACCATATTACCGCTGCCAATAATCAAAATTCCTTTCTTTCGTAAACTGTACAATTCCTTTGCCAGTTCATAATGATACTGCGGGCCTTTTGTATAATCAATACTCAACTGCAATACGGGTATATCTGCTTTGGGATACATATGCCGGATGATTGTCCATGCACCATGATCCAACCCCCAATCATGATTTAATCCAACTTCGACAGAATGAATGAGTGAGGCTGTTTCTTTTGCCAGTACAGGATTGCCGGGTGCAGGATACTGAACATCAAACAACGCTTGTGGGAATCCACCAAAGTCATGAATGGTTTTTGGAAAATCCATCGCTGTGATATGCGTGCCCTTTGTAAACCAATGTGCTGATACCACCAGCACTGCTTTTGGCGTTGGAATTTCTTTCGCCATCTGGCTCCAGCGCCGGCTGAATTCATTGTCTTCAATTCCATTCATGGGTGAACCATGACCAATGAACAGAACAGGCATCAGTTGATCCTGTTCTGTTAAGTCATCTGTAAATCGGTTGAATGCGGCTAATCCTGTCATACCTGCTGCTCCTGTTATAAGTGTTTGTATAAATTGTTTCCGTTTCATGTATCAACTCCTTCTTAAAATAATACTTCTGTTGCAATATTCAAATAGAGGGCCTCATGAGTGGTACGAAACTTCGTTGATTTGGTTACCGGTTACTGTAAACAACGGACAATTGTTTTTTCTGAATCAATCCATCAACAGAATATCTACCGCTGCCGGTAATGAATAATACTACATACAGCAGTAAGAAATGAATACCCGGTTCTTTGTTGGAAAACGGATCAGCTGCATGAATCATCAATACTGCTACCAGCATTGTAATCGCCAAAGGAATTACTGCCAGTCTTGTTCCAAAACCCACAAGGATAAAAATGGAACAGACTACTTCTGCAAAAACGGTGAGGCCTAATGCAAATGCAGGACTCATGCCGAATAAACCCGGAAACTGAATTGGATCACCTGAAAATAATGTTTCCAGTTTAGGTAATCCGTGATACAGCATCAATGCTGCTACAGCCACTCTTGTAATGAGGATCGCCACATCTACACTTTTTGGGCTGTTTGTTACACTCAATATCTTTTTCATGTTAATTTTCTTTATGCTTTTTTTACGATTTCCTTTAACTGCTTATTGTGCAAATTCTCCATCAGCTTTAATACGCACATCATCACTGATCATTGGTGCAGGGAAACCATTGCCTAAACCGAAATCAGAACGCTTAATAGTACCTGTTAACTGAAAACCGGCAGTAGGTTTCTTCGACATTGGGTTTTCAATCAAACCTCTGTACTGCAGATTCATGGTTACTTCTTTGGTAATACCATGCAGTGTAAGATTGCCTGTAAGTTTATAAGCATCTTTTCCTGTTTTTTTAATTGATGTGCTTTTGAAGGTCAGTTCAGGATATTTCGCTGCATCAAAAAAGTCACCACTCTTCAGGTGATTGTTTCTTGCTTCAATACGAGTATCGATTGATGCAACTTTTGCATTCAATGCAAATACTGCATCGCTGAAATCGGGTTTGGTTGATTCGATGTTCACATCAAAATCATTAAATACACCCGATACATCTGATACGCCAAGATGTGTAACTGTAAAGGTTAACTGTGAATGTGCTTTGTCGTTTTTCCATACAGTTACTGCTGTGAATGCTGATGCCAGGAAAAATAAAGAAAGGATGATTGCTGTTTTTTTCATTGTTTTTGTTTGAATTGATTATTTAAATAGTTGAATTAATTGTGTAAGATTTTCCAGCCTGCCTGCCAGTTATACTGGTTCCTGATGCTGAGCTGAATCATGAGCAGCTGCATATTCTCCAGCGTTTTGCTCACAGATAAATTACCGGCTATAATAGGATTGAAACCGGCAGTATGAACCAGTTCTGCAACTGTTCCTAATGCTGCATCATGATTTCCTGCAACAAAGGCATCAACCTGTTTTCCATCAATCACCGGCTGCATAAAATCAGCAGCGTAAGTGGTATTAAACGCTTTGATCACTTTTGAATCGGGCAATAATTTCTGTAATTCTTCTGCTGCGCTTGTATCAGCAGCAGTGAGTAATCCATCATAGGATGCATTCAGCGGGTTGGAAATACTGATCACTATTTTCTGACTGGCTACCTCTTTAATTTTTTCCGCTATCTCTGCTTCTGCTTCATACGGAACAGCGAGTATAATAATATCTGCTTCCCAGCTGGCTTCATACGCACATTGAATGGTTTCAAAATCGGCAGCGGGAGACTGTTCCCTGATTTCATCACCCAGTATGTTCAGCTGTTCTTCCTCTCTTGAAAAAAGAAGCAAACGGTCATTGCCTTTTGACAATGCTTTGGAAATCGCCTTCCCCATATTTCCTGTGGCCCCTATTACTGCGATTGTTTTCTTTGTTTGCATATCATTGATTTGATAAGGCAAAGCTACACCCGTATCAATGGGTCATCCAATGACATGTGACAAGAAAAAGCATTGACATTTGTCAAGAAGATCAGCGGGTCATCTGCTTGCGGATGCGGCTGAGTGTTTCGGGGCTAACGCCTAAATAAGAAGCAATCAGGTGCTGAGGTACACGGTTAACAATCGCAGAGTATTGAGATAAAAGACGGGAATATTTTTCTTCAGCAGGTAAACCAATGGTGCCTTCAATCCTTCGCTGAAGTGCTACATAAGCATTTTGTAACAGCATTCTTGTGTAGGTTTCATATTTGGGAACATTCTTCAGTAATGATTCCTGCTGTTCATGATCCAGCAGTAAAAGCTCACAATCTTCCAGCGCTTCAATACTGAGACAGGATGGTTCCCTGGTAAAAAAACTATACAGATCAGAGATCCACCAGCCTTCAAATGCAAACTGAATAACACGCTGTGTTCCTTTTGCATCGGTTGAATAAGAACACATAGCCCCCTTTTCTACAAAAGCCATCCGGTTACAAACATCTCCTTCCTGTAAAAGGAATTGTTTTTTCCGCAACTTCTTTGGTGTAAAATAATGTTTGCACAGTTCCAGTTCCTCTTTTGTAACCGGCACTTTTTCCTGTATACTTTTTATCAGCTGATCAAACATAGTAAAATAGAAATGAGAGTTTCAAATGTACAGCTTTATGAATGGACTGAAAGGGAGATTCAACTGCACATTCCCCACTCTGGTTTTTTTACATATGGTATTGAAGTTAGCCGAGTCAAAAAAGAAGTTGCTGTTTTGCTTTCACTGATTTTCGTGTTATCTTGTTGAAACGCTATGATGATTGATCTTGATATATTGCTTGCCTGGGGTGCAACTTATAAAAAACTTGCACCTGAAGAAATCCTTTTCAAAGAAGGAACTGTCTGTAGTTTTTATTACCAGGTGGTAAGCGGACAAATGCGCTGGGTAAATATAAATGAAGAGGGAAAAGAATACCTGCAAACACTGGTTGAGCCAGGCGAATGTATTGGTGAACTCCCCTTGTTTGACGGAGGCTTATTTGCTGCTACCGCCATTGCTAATAAAGAAACCCATGTGCTTCGACTGCATCAATCTGTTTTTCAACAGTTATTAAAATCACAACCTGAAATTCATTTTACATTCAGCCGCCTGCTAACACAGCGCCTGCGGTTTAAATTCTTTTTGGTGAAAGAAATTGCATCACATAATCCCGAAAATATTATTACTGCCTTATTAAAATACCTGAAAGAAAAAGGAGATCATGTATGTCCTGAATGCAACCAGCTTAAACTTACACGTAAACAGATTGCTGATATGACCGGACTGAGAGTTGAAACAGTTATCAGGGTTATGCGCAACCTGAATGAAAAAGGTTTTTTACAAATACAAAAGGGGAAAGTATACTATGGAGAAAAAAAGAAAACCCCGGGATTAATCTGTAATATATAACTCAGGTAAAGGAAGGAGAAAAAGGAAAACTCATTGATCCATCATTTATTTCCTCTGCTTCCATTGGCTGATGTAAGATTTCCGCAAAAGCCTGCATCATCAAATGTTTTGTTTGTTTGCTCCATTCTGTAAATTCTTCACTTGTGTTTTTGTATTGCGGAATATAGTTCAAGAGAACATCAAGATTAAATTCATCAGCATAAATACCTGCTCCTGCTTTTGCTGCATCCCTCGCATTGCACCATTGTTCAAAATGCCCTTTCACCGGAACCATTAAAACAGGTTTACCAAAATACATGGCTTCGCAAACACTTTCAAAACCGGCTGTTGTTACCAATGCTTTTGCATCGGCCATAAAGTGCAGAAACTTTCTGTCATCGAGTGAATGAAAACAAAGTGTATCATCAAAGCGCCATTTCCCCTTTATGGTTTTACTATCAGTAAAACAATGCAGTTCCACATCAGGATGTTCTTTATGCCAGTTAATAATATCCTGCATATAACCGGCATTCAGGATATATACCAGGATATGATTACCATGAAATACGTCCTGTTCTGCAACTTCTTTGCGTAAAAGCGGCGGTGTGATGCTGATGTTTTTGTATACCTGTTGTTGCAACGGGTAAAAAGAAAGTGCCAGTAATTTGTCTGATCCCTTTGCAGTAAGTTCTGTGTACTTTTTTATAGCATAACTTTCTTTTTTACTGCTGCCCTTCGGAAATTCAAACTCAGGATGCAGGTAAATAAACTGGTGAGCAACAGAAATAATTCTTGTGTTGAGTTTATTGAACGATGAACACAATCCAATCAGTGGCTCATAAAAATTCAGCAACAGATCAGGTTTGTAAGTATCCACCACTTCATTGATTTGCCGCATGCTTTTCCTGTACTTTCTCCATTGCAGCATATTCTTAAAAATCGTTTTGCCCAGCTGAATGCATTTGTTATCCTTATCTGTAATAAAATTCGGACTCAGAATGTTGATGATGGGTGCCTTAATGCGTTCACGTACAAATGCCGGGATTTCTCTTCTGTTACTGCTTCCAATCATAACCGCAGCCACCTGATGGCCGTTGGCAATTAACATTTCATAGGTTGCAATAGCCTGCGTTAAATGTCCACGGCCTTCGCCCTGTACTGCAAAAACAAAGGTATTGTTCATACAAGTTCGGGAGTTAAGTTTGAATGAAAAGGTTCTGCATATTGACCAGGCTCAAGAATAGTTGTTGTGATTTCTGTTTGTGTTTCTTTCAACCAGTCATTGTAATAAATGATTTTCCATTCGCCTTCTTTCGTTTCAACAATGGCACTCATCGTTTCCACCCAATCGCCGCTGTTGAGATAGTGAATATTGTTCATCATTTTATCAGCTGCCTGGTGAATATGCCCGCAGATAACACCATCACATTGATTGGCCGCTGCCACTGCACACAGTTGCTCTTCATAATCAGAAATAAACGAAACCGCTGATTTTACTTTTGCTTTTACTACCTGTGAAAGTGAATAGTAAGGAAGTCCTCTTTTCGTGCGGTAGTGATTGTAATAACGGTTGAGCCAAAGCAGGAACGTATAACCCACATCTCCCAATTTTGCCAGCCATTTCAATTTAGTTGTAACCGTATCAAAAATATCGCCATGCACCACATAATATTTTTTACTGCCACTTTGCAGTATGTGGTGACGCTTGATAACAAACTGCCCGAATGAAAATGGAAGAATCTCATCCAGAAAATCATCATGATTGCCACGCAGGTAAATCACTTTTGTGTTGTACTTGTGCATGTACTTCATAATGATGCGGAAAAAGGAAGTATGTTTCTTTTTCCACTCGCCAGATTTCTTTAATTGCCAGCCGTCAATAATATCACCATTGAGAATAAGGGTATCGCATTTGTGATTGCTGAGAAAATCAACCACTTCTTTTACCCTTGAATTGCGGATGCCGAGATGGATATCAGACAGGATAATTGTTTTGTAAAATGTCTTCACAGTAAAGGTTTTACAAAGGTTAAAGTCAATTATGAATTTAAAGTTTCCTGATTGTTAACAAGGCATGAATAAATTGTGACCTTAATGTTAAGTCCGCATTTAAGCAGGTTGATGAGGAGATGTACAACTACTCAGGAAGGACTACTTTGTTTTAAATAATTCTAAAGTGAAGTAATATTAAATTAATCTTTACATAAAGACATAGTAATATGCGACGGGTAGTTTTGACAAACCAATTCAATGAAAGCTGTCTGTTTTTTTATCCTCCTTGGAATTTCATTTATATCTTCTGCCCAACCGACCCTCAAAACGAAAAACATCATCATCATTACTACAGATGGCTTCCGCTGGCAGGAGGTATTTACAGGTGCCGATTCCTTACTCATCAGCAACGAAAAATATACTGCTGATACATTATTCACCAAACAAATGTATTGGGATAGTTCTCCTGAAACCAGAAGAAAAAAACTGATGCCTTTTTTCTGGAATGTAATTGCAAATAAAGGTCAATTGTATGGCAACCGGTTCTTCAATAACAGGGTGAACATGAAGAATCCCTATAAAATTTCCTACCCGGGGTATAATGAAATCCTTACAGGTTATGCGGATCTGTTTGTAACAAAGAACAGACCTGTTGAAAACAAAAACAGAAATATACTGGAATACCTCAATGCCCAACCCGGTTATAAAGGGAAAGTGGCAGCTTTTACATCCTGGGACATTTTTCCATATATTTTTAATGAAGACAGAAGCAACTTCCAGGTGAATAGCGGATATGAAATGCTTACAGACGACTCAACTATCATCAATCATAAAATCAACCGTGTACAGGAAAGTATAAAAGAGAAAACAGGAACAAGGCATGATTTACTTACCTATATAAGTGCCAGGGAATATTTGCAAACTCATCATCCAAGAGTATTGTTTTTAGGTTTTGGAGAAACAGACGAAGAAGCGCACAAGGGTAACTATGCTGCATACCTGGAAAAAGCAGCAATGGCCGACAAAATGATTGGCGATCTGTTTTCTTATACTCAATCGGATCCTTTTTATAAAAACAATACTACCATTATTATTACCACAGACCATGGCAGAGGCAATACTGCAGGCACATGGAATACGCACAGTACTTTCATCAATGGATCTGGCCAAACATGGCTTGCAATGATTGGCCCTGATATTATTCCTTTAGGTGAAATAAAAGAAGAGCAACAGTCTTACGGCAATCAACTTGCTGCAACCATTGCTCTTCTTCTTGGAGAGAAATTTGAACATCGTGCAGGGAAGCCTATTCAGCTGCCCGTAGATGGAAAAGATAAATTAGTAACTGTGAACGTTCTCCGGTAATATCCTTCTTTTTTAAAAATATTTATGTTACCAGGTACAGGCAGAAGTTGGCTTATGCCGGAAATAATAAGCAATTAAGCAGTTTTAACCTTTACAGTCTTCTTAACTGTACTTTTTTTCTTGGCTTTTACCTTACTTACAGCTGACTTTGATTTGGCGCTTACAGCTTTGCTGTGATGCACAATGAAATCAGTGAGTATGCTGCTTGCTTCTTTCATCTTTTTGGTAAACTTTTTACCATTGTCAACATTTTTAAACTCCTTCATCGCAGCTTCAATATTTGCAAGCACTTTCTTTTTTACTTCCTTTTTTGACACTTTCTCTTTGTTCATGATTTAATAACAATTTATTAATATGAAAGTATCAATAAAACCATTGACCGAATGTTAAGTTTTTTTTGCCGTTTAAGCAGAATTGAAATTTAGTCTCACAACCCCTTTACAATTTCTTCGGCCAGTCCAAAACTCAGGGTCATCCCTGCTCCACCCAATCCATTCAGTACATACACTCCCGCTTCAGGTGAAAAGAACAACTCCGTATCACCATTAGTCAGCTTTGGATAAATGCCGTTCCAGGTTTGAATAACTGTCCAGTCGTTAAATGCAGCAAATTTTTTCAGGTAATCAAGAATCAGCTGATTGATAAATGCTTTGTCGAACGGATCATGTGTGTTTCCATATTCATGCGAATCGCCAATGGTTAATTCGCCTGCTGCATTTTGTGAAACCATTACATGAATGCCCCAATCCCGGTAAGCACCCATCTCCTCTTCATAAAATGCTTTGAGCCCGGGTAATGATGGAGCTGCCTTAAAACTATTGTAATGGGTAAGTGATAAACCACCGCATAAAGCAGGACCAATACGCCATTCGTTTGACTGTGCTGCAATCCTCATCATCTGGAGTTTGCATTTTATCAGCGGATAAGCTGCAAAATCTTCAGGGTACAAGGTTTCAAAATCTGCGCCGTTGCAAATAAAAAATACTTCTGCTTCATAATCTTCATCATTACCAATGTACACTGTGTTTTCAGAAATATAACTTACGCACCGGTTCCAGAAAAATTCAACAGCATATTTCTCTTGCAGGTAGCCTGGCAATGCAGCAATTGCTTCTCTGGGATCAACAATCAATTCATCTGCACTGTACAATCCACCCAGCAAATTCGTTTGCACAACAGCCTCTGTTTGTTCTGCTATTTGTGCAGCTGATAATAATTTTACGGGACGATCAGTTTTAAACTCCGCATACAGTTCCTGTAAAACGGTCCATTCAATTTCATTATGTGCCACATGCAAACTGCCAACAGGATCGCTCCAGAATGCACCGCTCTTTGAAATTTCTTCCCAAATACTTCGGCTGCGTAAAGCTCTTTCATACAATAAACCGTCGGGCTGCCCTACAGGCCAAACCATTCCAAAATTTCGAACAGATGCACCGGTTGCCTTATCACCCCGCTCAAATACCTGCACAGCAAAACCTTTTACAGCCAATGCCCTTGCAGTAGCCAAACCAACAATACCTGCGCCAATAATAATTGCCTTACGCTTGCCCATAATACGGTGACTTTAGTCGTTTATATTTCTCATTAAAATATGAAAGTGAAATAATGGTGCCTGCAATTCCAACTACTGCGGAAAACAAAGCAGCTCCTGAATAAAAAGATGACCAGTTCGTTTCGATAATAAATAATTCTTTTCCCAGCATAACAAGCATTGCCCCGAAATAACCAAATGCATCGGCCGTATACATTAAAAACCCTGCATTTCCATTGATTCGGAAAGCTGCAATCATGCGTTCAAAAAAAATACAGTTGAAAGGAATATAAGCCATGTACAATCCCAGGCCAACAAGCTGCATCCATAATGCACCATCTAATAAACCAATACGGAAAAGAAGAGATGAAACTCCTGTTAACAGAAAGCCCATGAAAATCAGCAAATGAATTAAGCGGAACGCCTGGATATTTCTTTTCACAATAACCAGTAAACTTACAAGCACCAACACTACCACTGATGTGATTGTTTCCGTTTTCATAAAAATACTGTAGTCATTTCCATATCCGAGATCCGTCCAGATATTGGTCATAAAATTATCACGCAGGTCACGGATGATGGTGAGAAAAACATAGGTAACTGTTATCATAAAAATTCCTGCACCAAATAAACCAAGCACTTTCTTCCGGTCGTCCCTGCTCATACTTACACGCTCTGTTCTCAGTTCAACATCTGTTGCATCGGGTGAAGGAATTTTTTCAAGTAAATAAATAAACAATGCAAGCGGTAAGGCAAAAACCAATCCCGTAAAAAAAGGCATCCACTGTTCACTTACATTCCATTCAACAAGTAACCACTTGGCAACAGTTCTTGTAAAGCCTCCTGCAAAAATGAAACTTACTGCCATTACTGAGCCAATGAAATCAGTTGTTTTTCTTCCTTCTACATAACTGAATACAATACCCCACATAAATCCCAATGCAAATCCATTGATCAGTAAGCAGATTAAACCGAACAAAGGCGGCAGTATAGCAAAAAAGAATAAGGACAGCCATGCAGTACCAACCAGTATCACAGATGTATTCCATCTGCCCATCCGTTTTAATTCTGAAATAAACCTGATGCCATAAAACTTACTCAGCATATAACCAATACCCTGACTGATGATGAGCAACGTTTGATAACGAATGCCCCAATATTCAATACCCGGGAATGTGGCAACTGTAAATGGCTTGCGGTATGCATACACAGAAGAATAGGTTAAGAATGCAACCAATGCTGCATACAATGTTATCTCCAGCTTTTTTGAAGCAGGTTGAACCGAAGTATTTTTCAGTGTAAGACTCATAACATCAGTGCAGGTAATTCAGAAAGATGATCAATGATCTCATCGGGTTGATATTGTTCAAGTAACTCTTTTGAATACGCACCTGTTGTAATACTGATGACCAAACCGCAATCTGCATTCCTTCCTTCCTGTACATCCACTTCTGTATCTCCCACTTTTACCACCTGCTTTGCATCAATGATTTCACTGCGTTTCATTAACTCCCGGATCATATAAGGATAAGGACGGCCTTCGGGCACTTCATCACTGCACACAACAAAATCAATCATCTGGCCTTCCCTCCAGTTTAATTTTCGAAGGATAACATCTGTAATATCTTTAGTGAACCCTGTATTCAAAGCAACTTTTATATTATTCGCTCTCAGTTGCTGAAACAATTCTTCTGCATAGCCTAATGGCTGCAGATCTTTATCGTTTTCATAAAAAGAAATCATGTTCTGAATAAAGGCTGTGTGAATCTCCTCCACCAATTCTTCCGATTGCATATCTGCATCTCTTTGAAACTTGTCAAGCAACAATACAATTGCATCTTTTTTTCTCCATCCCATTACTTTATTTACCTCTTCTATTGGAACACTGATTCCAAACTCCTTAAACGCATCAATAAATGCTTCAGCAATATTTCCTTTATCTCTTACGGTTGTGCCTGCAATATCAAATACAACCAATGAATAGTTTGACATATAATTTTATTTAAATGAAGAAGTATTTATCTGCCAGCCAAATGCTTTACAATCATTTCATGAAAAGGCTGCAGTTCACCTGTTGGAAGATCATCTTTGGCCAGCTCATCAATCTTTCGCATGGTAATCATTTCATGATAGAGTGAATCGGTTTCAAACAGGATTGCTTCATCATGCGACATTCTTCCTCCCTGGAAAACCAATGTTTGTCTGCTGGCTTCTGAAAGCCGGTTAAAATAGAATTCATCTTTATAAGTGAGGTAACGCTTGGCTGAAACATGTGCCTGAACCAGTTTCACCAGCCGGTCTGAAAACCTGCGCATGCGCAAAAATGCAGCACCGATTTTTTCATGGTTCATCACACCAAAGCCATCCATCTTTGCAACATTGTGTTCGGCAACACAGATATGCCCGATGTCGTGCAAAAAAGCAGCCAGCACCATTTCATCATCACAGTTTTGTGCTTTAGCATGTGCTGCACTTTGAAAAGCATGCTGAAGCTGAGTTACATTTTCACCAATATAATCATCACCGCCATGTTTCCTGTACAGATCAATAATTTCAGTTGCAATTTTTTCTGCCCGGGCTTTCTCCATATTCACTTATAATATGGAGCGTAAAATAGAAGTGTAATGTGAAGCAGATGTTACTATAGTGTGAATTGAATATTAAGCCATATACTGCGGCCATATCCATTGATACCGCTGCCATGTGTGCGATAGTCTGTATTAAATAAATTTTGAAGACCGGTATTAAATTTCAGATGCTTCAGTTCATACCCTGCATACAGATTCATTACCCGGAAACCGGGTGTGCCTCCTTTCGGAATACGGTTGTCATCTTTATCGCCCTGTGCCAAGCGATCCTGCTTTGCAGCAAACCAAAGTTCAGCACCAGAAAACCATCTGTTCAGTTTATAAGTAGAAAGAATTTTTCCATTGAAGGGGGGCATTCTGCGTAAAGGTTCATGCTTCGTTGTATTCTGTCCAAATACATAAGCGAAGCCCGCATTTACATTCCAGTTCTTCAGTATCTGCCAATCCATTTCAGCTTCCGCACCACGGATATATGCCTGCTCAGTGTTTTCTTTTTTGTATACATTATATCCATTAATCACTTCTCCTTCCTGTTTCACTCTTGTAATCAACTGCTTCAGCTCCATATAAAACAGATTGGCCGTTGCCGTAAGTTTTTTACTGCGAAACTTATAGCCAGCTTCATAGTTAAATGATTTTTCCGGTAATAGATCAGCTGCAGGAACTTCATAACGAAAATCAACAATACCAAGCGTTCCCATATCATCAACATTGGGAGCACGGTAACCGCTGCTGAAAGATGCAAATACATGATGATACCGGTTGATGCTATATGATACTGCTGCATTACCAACTAAAGCCGAAGGCTTGATGTTTACATTCCCCAATGTAGTATCTGCAATATGGATATCAAACAGATTATAACGGAGTCCGGCATTAATACGAAAATTCTTCAGGTTGAAATGATGCAATGAAAACAGGGAGTAGTTACCATACTTTGATTCATCAGGATACAAACCACGCAGCACTGTTTTACTTCCTGTTGACTGGTTAATATCTTCTTTGCTGCTGTTTACTTTGTCGTGATATAATTCAATGCCGGAATTGGCAGTCCAGATTTTTGTAAACTCCGAAAGTACATCAACAGTAAAACCAATGGTGCCCACTTTATCGTTTTCCTTTCGCAGAACAGAGCTTCCGTTTTTCTGACTGTTTCTGCCTTCAACTGATTGCTGGTGCGACAGAATAAAGTCAATTGTACGAATCAGTTTGTTTCTGTTACTGATGGAAAGTTTTGCATAAGTCAGCATCCTTTGCTGAGGATCCATTTCGTTCAATGCAAAATTTTCAAGCAGCACTTTATGATAAACCGGTACATGTTTCTGCTGAAGGAAATAATGAGCTGTTGTTAACTGCACCTGCTCATTGAGTTTAAATTTCAACTTCACATCATAAGCAAATTCTTTATAACCGCTGGGTGATTGTTTCCCGGTTGTATCACCTCCAATCATATCACCAAAATCTCGTCCCGTAGCTCCCACTATTGCTGCAAACCCTTTGCTGCTGTAATTCATTTCAGCCCTTGATGTTTGCTCCATATTTCCACTCATGAATTTTACAATGGCAGTTGCAGCAATTTTCTTTATTCCGTCATCATTACTCTTTTTCAGCAGAGGCTCTTTTGATAATACATGGATTACCCCACCCAATGCATCCGTTCCATACTGTACAGAACCTGTTCCTCTTGCAACTTCAATTTTTTGTATGGTGAAAGCATCAACCGTGTTTAAATACTGGTTGGGGCCATAGCGGGATGTAGAATTATTTAAACGGATTCCATCCACCAGTATCAATGTTTGATTGCCTGTTAATCCTCTTACAAATGCTGAGCCGCCACCATGATTTGTTTTTTGAACAAACACTCCATTCATTCCCATCAATGCTTCTGGTGTGGTACGTGGATTAAACTGATTCAGATGTTTACGATCAACTGATTGTACAGTGTATGGCACAACTGCCTCTTTTTGCATGGTACGGTTTGCTGTAACAATTACTTCATTCAGTGATTTTACAACTGTATCCTCCTGTGCGTATGCAGAAAGAAATAAGCTGCTGCAGGCTATAAAAAGAATCAACTTGTTCATAAAAATACCATCGTTCGTATTATAGAATTATTTTTCAATGCTGTTTAGTTAGCAGATTTCAAGTGGCGGGTGAGGACACCCGCCACGGCTGACCGCCGGGGTTGGTGTCCTCACCAACCCCTTAACTAAGTTCGAATTACAGAATTATTTATCTTTCTCTTCATCCTCATCTTCCTCCTCTACCATTTTTACAAATGCGCTTCTTCTTGGTGCAGGCATAACACTGGCTTCGCCTTTTACAGCTTTCCAGATTACTTCACTGAAAACCAAATCAGGAATTCTGTCTTCTTTAGTAAAATCAAATCCTTCACTTAATCTTGCGCCTACGGTATTTTTTACATTCTTTTCATTCAAATCAACATTGGCTGCCGCCGATTTAAAAGGAGTTAAATCAGGAGTGGAACTGAAGCATCTCCACATTGGTTCTGCAGCAGCATCGTACTGACTCATTGGTGGTAAACCTAAAATCAATTCAATTGTACGCAGCATTGACGAGGTAGAGTACATAGTATGATCAACAAGTTTTCTTTTTACAAAACCTCCGGCTACATAGGCCGTAGTTCTGTGAGCATCCACATGATCAGGCCCATTTTGTGCATCATCTTCAATAATAAAAATGGCGGTTTCTTTCCAGATAGAGCTTTGAGATAAATATTCAACAAACAATCCAACAGCCAGATCATTATCTGCAACATGTGCAAATGGTGTTGGTCTTCCAATTCTTGCACCTTCTGTATGATCATTAATAAAACGAAGTGAATTGAATTTTGGAACAGCATTCACAGCCAGTAAAGAATCAAATTCTCTTTTCCACTGATTAAAGCGTGTAGTATCTCTTACTTTTTCATCCCAGCTTGTATAATATGGACAGAAATGATTTTGCAGTACAGGGATATTCGCTTTGTAATCATCAGCAAACTCGCCATAGGTTCTGTAACTCACACCCGCACGTTTACAGTAATCCCAGAGAAAACCACGGTCGGGGCTTGCAATATCACGGGTACCTTCTGCATCATATTCACCACCACGGCCACCATAACTTGTAACCCAGTTTTTTTCTAAGTAATCATTTGCGTTAGCGGCCATTGTCCAGTTGTGACCGTCAGCACTTACTTCACCATCAACATAAAAATTATCAAGCAAAACAAACTCTCTTGCCAGCTTATGTTGATTAGGTGTAATCTTTTCGCCAAATAATACCAGGCTTGTATCGCCATTACCTTCAGGCATATCACCCAACACCTGGTCGTATGTTCTGTTTTCCTTAATTACATAGAATACATATTTAATGGGAGAAGCATTGCCCACTTTCATGGGGATAGGATTACCTGCTTCGCCTTTTGCATTCAGTTCTTTATCTTTTGTATAAGGAGTGTTTTCGTAAACCGATTTAGAATAATTGGCCAGTGTTACAGGAGAAGGTTCATCAATAATACTCATGTTGCCTTTCATCAAACCTCCGATATACTGTATTTTACTTTGCTGCTTTCTGTAATCACCATGCTGATAGATTACTTCCTGTTTATTGCTTGCAGGATTGGGGCCTTTCACATTGGGGAAGGAAGAAAACCCTTTGCCGTTTGTTACAAATATTTTTTTGCCAATCACTTTTACATTGGTGGGATACCAGCCTGTTGGAATAAATCCTTTTGATTTACTGAAGCCGGGTTTACTGATATCAAAAATTGCCAGGCAATTATTATCTGCATTGGCAACGTACAGCGTTTTCTGGTCTTCGCTTACTGCAAGTCCGTTACTGGCCGAACCTGTTGGTGCATTGGGATACAATGCTGCATTCAACACTTCCAGTTCTTTCCGTTGTTTTACATCAATAACAGATACAGCATTGTCACCGGCAATAGCAACAAACAGATAGTTGCCGTTTTTAGATAACAGTAATTCATTTGGATTTTCACCAACATTTATTTGTGCTGCAATTTTCTGCGAAGCAATATCATACACCAGTACTTTCTTTCCACCCCATAAAGAAATATAGAGTTCTTTTTTATTGTTCGATAATAAACAGGAGTAAGACGCTTCTTCCAGCTGCAGTTGAAACACTACTTTTTTAGTAACCAGATCAACAATATAAAGTGAGTTGTTATCCTTTGTTACAACATACATGAGCTGTGCAGCATCGTCAATATCTATACCTGCAGGAGAAATTTTATTGGGCCATTTCTTTCCTAGCGAGATGGAATCATTTAATACAAGTTTGTTCTTTACAATGGCATACTTTAAAATCCAGTTATCATTACCACCACTGGCGTATAAAAATTTTTCATTGGCAGAGAACTTCAGTCCGTACCAGGATTTAGGAACCACCACATTATCAAGAATTTTTTCTGTAACCGGATTTATTAACTGAATACTCTGCACACTTTGCCCGTTGTTGGTAACGGCCATTATTTTTTTTGATTTCGATACTGCTATATTTAATGGCAGATCTCCCAATGGTAATGAGCGGCCGGCGGGTGAAAGTGTCCAGCCATTTGGAAGCAGCACTTTTTTGCTTCCCTTAGTTTGAGCAAACACAAGAGCAGGAAATAAAATCAAAGCAGCAAGAATCATTTTTCTGATTGTAGGCATAACATTGTAATTTATTATTGGTTGAATTCTTTTCTCATATCTTCTACCTTATCCATTGCAGGCCCCTGCATAATTTTCCGCCAGTCAATAGTCCGGTTGTATTTTTTCATCGCTTTTTCCACATCAAAAACCCTTGGGTCGTGTTGCTCTAAGGTATACGGAGTAAAATCAGGCTTATCAGTAAAAAATCCTGCAGTAAAGATGCCGTAACATCGTACTGATTGACGTAGGGAACGTTTAAAATATTGTAGATGGTTTTTAAGATAGATCCAAAGTTAGCATGTGTATGACTAACATAGCCCCGCTTTATATACGGGCCTGCCATCATTAAAATGCTGCGGTGTGCATCAATATGATCAACACCACCCTGCGGATCATCCTCTGTAATAATCACCAGCATGTTTTTCCAGTATTCAGTGCGGGACAGTAAATGCAAAATTCTTCCAACCGCCAAATCATTGTCTGCTACATAAGAACTGCGGGTGAAGTATCCATCCTCCGGTCTTGCTCCGGCAGTGTGATCATTTGGCACCTGCATCGTTATTAATGAAGGCATTTTTGTTTACCTGTAATCCACATTTTTGTAAACTCTTCTTCAAACTGGTTCATGCGGAACTGATCAGGAATATTTGTATTATACCCTGCGTAATTATGACTGGTACGGGTGTACAATGCTTTTTGCATGGGAACCATCACAGCATGAGCTGCACCTGTAGCAGTATCGTTCCATTCTTCACGCACATGGGCTGTTTCATTTGCTTCACCAAAGTTGTAAAAGTTGATTTTTTTTCTTTCCAGTGCTTCCCATAAGCCACCAATTTCTGCATAATCTTCAGGATCCATGCTTCCTGTTGATCCGGGGAACCTTCTGCCCGGTGCTTTTGAAAAATACTTTGCTGTTTTATCCACACTTGAGTTTGTTTCAACCCATTCGTTAGGAATTACGCCCACCATCCAGTGATGACCATGAATGGATGCGTCGCTATCGCAATAAAAATTATCACTGAAAGAAAATTGCTTAGCAACCTTATGATGATTGGGAGAAACTTTTAAATTTTTATTCTTTGCCTGTAAAGAATCGGGCAAAGTATATTCACAATCAACACCGAACCTTGCTAATGTGCTGTCGCCAACTGCATTTTTCAATTGTCCTAATACTTCGTCGTATGTTCTGTTTTCCTTGGTAATGTACACAACATATTTAATCGGGCTTTCTCTTAAACCCGGTAATGGCGGAAGTGGGTTAGTAACATCATCCTTAACTGTTACTTCTTTAAATGTATTGCTGATGGCTTGTTTTGTATAAGCTGCCAATTCAATTGCATTGGGCATTGCAATTTTTTGAAAAGTTCCCAATTGAATATCGCCTATATAAGTGCCTTGAGGGGGAGCAATAAAACCGGCTCCTCCATTAGGCCCTGCACCCAGACCCCTGCAACTGATAACATACATTTCTTTTTCATCGGCAGAGAGTTTAACTCTTGCCGGTCCCCAACCTGTGGGAATTAATCCTTTGGTTGTTTTTGTTGCCACATCAATCACTGCAATTGCATTAAAACCGAGTAATGCTACATACAATGTTTTTTCATCTTTACTCAATGTAATTCCAAAAGGCAATAAGCCCCGGTATTTATCAATCCGTTTATCTACTTTAATGGGAATGTGAGAAAGGATTCTGTGATTCTTATAATCAATCACTGCAATATTATCATTGGTGGCATTGGTTACATAAGCGTATTGCTTTCCAACTGCAATAGAATTTGGGCTTGCTCCACCTACCACTTCAGCGTCTTCCACCATCTCACCTACCTGGTATCCTGTTTTAAATTTATCAATTACTTTGTTGCTGCTTAGATTAATGGTAAACACACTCATTGCTTCAGGTGAATTGGGGCTTCCAACACCGGGAATCTTTTTCCCATCTATAACTGTTCCTTCAATCGATTCCTTTGTATTATCTCCGTATGGATGACGGTTAATCATCATGGAATTATAATTGGCAGAATCCATTCCTTCAATTAAAGGATATGCATACATGCCAACATTCGCAACAAAAGCCGTTTGCTTATCTGCACTTACTGCCAAACCAAATGGCTGACGGCCTGCGGGAATAGAAGCAGTTATTTTTTTAACACTTAAACTGTATCGTACTAGCCGAAAATTACCTCTGTCTAAAATCAACAGCTCATCGTTGTTCAGCAATAAATCAGAAGTGAAACTGTCATCAAAATCTACTCCATCAACTTTTCCATTTAATGAAATGGAATCTAAGCGTTGCAGGGTTTCAATATCATACACAATTACTGCACCGTTGTCTCCACCACTTAAGTAAACTGTTTTTGAGTCTGCTCCAAATGCAACACCTAAAAACGAACCATGAGTAAGTGGCGATTTGATTACCCTGGTATGCATTGAATCTGTTCCAAAGCTGCTTCCTGAAAGCGGATCATGTGCAAGTGGTGAATTGATTTTCTGGTTATAACTTGGCACACGCAATGTTTTGAGACTTGCCAGATTAATAATGGTAAATACGCCATTATGAAGTGTAACAGCTTTTTTACCATCGGCCGAAACAGCCATGCCAAAAGGATCATGTGTGATCCGCACAATCTGTCCGGCCGGCTGTACAAACCTTCCACTCGGCAGAATAGATATTCCCCCGGGATCAATTTTAGAATATTGATTACCCGATGGAACAGAAAGGATCGTAACCTTTTTATCCTGAGTAAATGCTGTATGTAAGAGCAGCATCAAAACAATGAATAAAACAGAACGTAACATAATTGAGGTAATTTAATAAATAAAGAGCGGAGCTAAGAATAGCCCCGCAATATATGCTTGAGAAAACTGCTATGAAAAAAAATTATTTAACGATCCACATTTTGGCATTAATATCATCCTGGCCTGCAAACTGTGTTTGAATGGCACTGTTTACATTGCTAACATTGATTGACTTTTCTGAAGTTGGGTACTGAAAGCGTAATGCAATTCTGTTACTGTTACCTGTACCGGGTCCAGTATGAAAAGCAGGAATCCCTGTACGTCGCCAGTTGTAATAAGCTTCCCATCCACTATTCTGATAAAAAGCTAAATACTTTTGTGTTATGATCTGGTTTAAACCTGCAGCATTATTACCGGCATATTCTACTGTTGACTGTGCATAGTAAGTGGTCCAATCGTAATTGATGCTGTAAGTATTATAATCACTTAAGGTTCCTCCTGGCTTTTGAAAAATAACATTGTTAGCGCCATTTACAATGCCATAAAACCCAATGTTTGCCTTTATTCCCTTACTGTACCAATCTTCTGCTATACCTGTTATCCAGCCACGGTTAACAGCTTCTGCAATATTGAAGCATAATTCAGGATACCCAATCTGGATAGTAGTCTGTGCAGTAAATGTGCTGTAATATCTTTTACGGTTAATAAAAGAATATTTACCCTGTCCAGCATTTGCACTCATTGTGGCAAGATCTTCTCCACTGCCTGCTCCTGCAAAAGCCGCAAAACTATTAGGAGCAGCACCCGCTGTTACTAATGCCTGTGCAGGTTCAGCTACATAAAAAGTACGTGGGTCATTTAATCCAACCAATGTATTCAGTAAAGTTGAGGTCATATTATAACGTGCAGCATCAAAGCCAAAGCTTTCAGGGTTGGTAGGATATTTGTTATACTGAGCATTGTGAACATACTCCATATTATCGCTCATGCCTGTAAACACCGGGTACTTTGAAGGGTTGGTAAATGTTTCAGCAAACTTTTGTTTAATATTTAAATCTGCGTCTGTTTCGTGTTTGCTCAATTGAATGAGTACACGGAGTTTAAAACTGTTAACAGCTTTGCGCCATTTACTCAAATCGTTATTATAGTAAAAATCATTTGCTAAAACATAACCGCCTTTTGTGATAACAGCAGTCATATCTGTATTAGCTTCTTCCAGCCAAACCAGGATCTGTTTAAACACTTCTTTTTGTGAATCGTATTTTGGTGAAACATTAGCCAGAGACTTTAATGCTTCTGATACAGGAATATCACCTGTTTGCATAGTGAGGTTATAAAACAGATAGGCTCTGAAGAACTTACCCAATGCGCTGTATGGATTTGGCAGAGCAACATTTTTAGCCGCCTCTTCTTCCATCTTAATTACATTCTTAAGCGTATTGTAAGTTCCGTAAGAAACACCTGACCAGGTATATTGCTGATCCCCATAATAGGCATAGTTGCAGGCATAGAATTGATTCCATCTTTGAGTTGGGCTGAACGGACTCTGATAAATATCCGACAACACACTGTTTAAGACCAGACTTGCCTGTACACTTGTTGCCCTGTTAGGATCGTTTTGTAATGTATCAAAATCTTTTTTACATGAGGCAGTACAAAGTATTGCACTGACAGATAATATTGAAAGTATCTTTTTCATTGTTTGTTTTTTAATGACTTAAAAAATAATATTTAAGTTAACACCATAGCTTCTGGTAGTAGGCGTTTGCAGATCGCTGCCCGATTGGCTGCCGGCAAACTGATCAATATCCACATCTTTAAATTTGTTATCCTTCATGAAGTATAACACGTTACGGGCAACAAAAGACACACTCGCACCTTTCACAAATGATTTACCCAGCGTTTTTGGTGAAAGACTGTACGACAACACAATTTCCCTCAACTTCAAATAACTCTTGCTCATCATATTTGGTTCAGGAATACTGTGCACACGGCTGATGTAATCCTGTACATAAGTCTTTGTTGCGTTTGCTGTAAACTGCAGGGCTGAATAGTTGGTAATAACACCGGTTACAGGGTCATAATTGATGGCAGCACCATTCGACACCTGAACACCCTCACCTAAATAAGATTTGATTCCTTTTCCATCATCATTTCTGGATGCACCTAATGCACCTTCTGTTGTTTCAATATGACGGCCACCCTGGAATGTTTTCTTACGAACATAATCTTCCATTACGCCGCCAACACGTCCATCAATTTGAAAGCTAAGTGATACATTTTTGTAATTGAATTTGTTATTAAAGCCCCATACAAATTTCGGATTGGAATAACCGGCAAACTGTGCAACAGGTAAAATAATCGGACGTCCGCCACCATCATTAATAATCTGGCCATCAGGTGTGCGGGCAAATTTCCTGATATACACTTCATCCACACGACTGCCCACTTTATAAAAAGTGTAAAGAGCCTCAACTCCCGGAGGTAATTCTTTATACACTTCTTTGAATGTCGCCCAGTTTAAAAGTACATCCCAGCTGAATCCATTGGACAATTTTACCGGAGTACCACTTACCGAAATTTCAAGTCCTGATTTCTTTGTTTTAGTAGCATTGATGGTATAGTTAGAATAACCGGACGCTGCAGAAATTTGCTTATTAAAAATTTGCGGTCCGTCTGTATAACTGAAATAGGCAACATCAAGTCCGAATCTGTTTTTCAGGAACTTCATATCTAAACCAACTTCTGTACTGGCTCTGTTATCTGGTTTTACGTTTTCATCAACAAGGTTACTGGTAAAACGGGCCTCTGTTGTATTATTATATCCAACACCTGTACTGTACACGTCATTATAAGTATAAGAAGGGCCTCCGTAAGTGGAAGAATACTGTGCACCATACCCGATTGGATAACTGTTACCCGGTGTTGCACCAATTGTGTTAGATACAAAAGAACCTCCTCCTCTAACCTGGGCATAAGATCCTCTCAGTTTCAAAAATGAAATGGCAGCAGGTAAGTCTATATAATCTGTAACAACTGTACTTGCATTCACAGAAGGATAAAAGAATGTATTGTTTTTTGTTTTTAATGCAGAGAGTTTATCTACTCTTCCGGTTGTATTAATATTCAGAAACTTCCTAAAGAAAAATCAACTGAATAAAATGCACTGGGTACACGCATATCTGATGCAAAGCTGTAAGCTCTTACAGGATTACGGCTGTTTGAAAATGCATATACATTCGGCACGTTCAGATAATCTGTTGTTACAAAGCTTGAGGTATAACTGAACACTCTCAAATTAGCACCTGCAAAACCATTGATGCCGAGAAAGTTTGCAATCTTCGGTGATTTGAAACGAACCATTGCTTCTGTATTACTTTCAAATAAAGAACGTTTGTCTTCACGGTAATCTCCCAATCCACCTTCACGTCCGTAAGGGTGAGCAGAGAATGGCATTTTTTCTGTTCTTGTTAAGTCGTATGTTGAAATAGACGTACGACCCATGATCTCAACATAATTATTGATTTTATAGTTCAGCGTAGTGTAACCGTAAATATCATTTTTATGATGACCACGCAACCATTCATAACTCATAAAATAAGGATTGTGATAACGCTGGTATTCTGCGTAAATACTCTGTACACCTTCTTTACCCGGCTGCCAGTAGTTATGCATGTCATCAATATTCCAGTCGGCACCGCCCCATATAGTGATATTATAAATTACACTGTTAGGGCCATAGTTCACATCAGGTATATTATCTGTGTATTGTTTATTGAAATTAATATTGGCATCTAATGTTAATTTAGGGCTGAACTTCAATGTAGATGCCAGGTTAAAATTGGTTGTATTCAAATTTGTATTCGGCACTAACCCTCTCTGGTAAGTTTGCCCGACTGAAAAACGCAGATCATATTTTTCTCCGCTTGCAGAAACAGCCAGATTATTACTTGATAAAATACCAGCCTGTATAAAACGCTTTAAATTATCTTTCCCCCTGGCAACCCATGGTGTTTTAGTACGGTTACCATTTGCATCAATCGGGCTGTCGTACTGTTCAATCAGCTGCCCGTCGAATCTAGGTCCCCAGATGTCATAATCATTATCATTAACACCGGCACCCTTCCCATCAACAAATTTGTATTGACCATGATCACCGGGCCCATATAAATCCTGCGTCTTTGGCAAAGCAATAAACCCTTTGTTCACCATAGTACTGCTGTTAAATTCAACTGAGAAGCCACGCTTATCCTTTGTGCCTTTTTTGGTTGTAATGATAATGGCTCCGTTTTGTCCACGGTATCCATATAATGCAGAAGCAACAGGCCCTTTCAGGATTGTATAACTTTCAATATCATCGGGACTGATATTCCATGTATCTGAATTAATGGGAATGCCATCCACCACATACAAATTAATAGTACCACCACGAAGCAAAACCTGTGGGTTTCTAATAATTCAGCAGACGCACCAACAGTTAAACCTGCAACTTTACCTACTAAGGAATTAATCGCATTTGGTTCTCTTGCTTTCACCAGGTCTGCACCTTTCACTTCCTGTGTAGAGTACCCGATAATCTTTTTATCTTTTTTTATACCCAATGCTGTAACAGCAACATCATTTAAGTATTTCGGATTTACTTCCAGTTCAATTACAACTGTAGCATTTCCTGTAACTGAAAATTCTTTTTCTATAAACCCTGCCGTACTTACTAATAAGATGTCGCCGGTTTTCGCATTAATACTGAACTGCCCGTTTACATCGGTTGCTGTTCCCTTTTTAGTTCCTTTAATTTGAACAGACACAGCTGGTATTGGTTGCTGATCTGCTTTTGATACAACTTTACCTGTTAAGTTCTGTGCTGCCAGCATAAACGGCAGACTTACCAGAAGAAACAGGCACAGCATAAATTTCTTTGGATGTGATGATGAAAACATAAAACAGTGTTTTGATTATTGAAGAGCAAAACTGTCTGTTCTGTATTACCAATAGTTTAACACAGGGTTATCCTAAGGTTACCGGAGTATTATGAAATTGTTTCATACCTCATGCTGTAAATAATTCTTTTACTTCAATCATATAGGGAAAATAAGCGTTGTTTCCGCATGTTAATTATTTGTTAACACAAAATTGCTGGAAGTCTTACTCCCTGCTTGTTTCTTTGCAGCCTTAAATGAATATTATGAGAAAAAAATTTCTATTAATTACGACAGTCTTGTTAACTGTGTTTTCCACCCTGCACAGTTTTGCACAGGAAACAACCTCTGAAATTCAGGGAACAATTACAGACAACAGTGGCGGTCTCCTGCAGGGAGCAACAGTAACGGCAACGCATACCCCAACCGGTACAGTGTACACAACAACTTCACGAAAAGACGGCCGCTTTAATCTGGCTAACCTGCGTGTAGGTGGGCCTTACATATTGAGAGCCAGTTTTGTGGGCTACAAAGATGATCTGCAGCAGGATATCATACTTACTTTGGGAACAGCTTTCAAAGCCGACATTCAGTTAACAGCAAATGATAAGCAGTTGACCGAAGTTGTTGTTTCAGGAAAAAGAAGCGATAAAGTATTCAGCAAAAGCCGAACAGGTTCAGCTGAAGTAATCAACCGTGCACAGTTAGACAGACTTCCAACCATTAACAGAAGCATTCAGGATTTCACCCGTCTTACACCTACTGCCAACGGCAGCAGTTTTGCAGGCAGAAGCAGTTCTTATAATAATCTTACTGTAAACGGTGCAAGTTTTAATAACACCTTTGGTTTATCCGGAACGCTGGGAGGACAAACAAACTCGCAACCGATTTCCATTGATGCACTGGAACAGATCCAGGTAAATATTGCTCCTTATGATGTAACACTTGGAAGCTTCAGTGGTGCGGGCATCAACTCAGTTACAAAAAGCGGAACAAATGAAATTAAAGGAACTGCCTATTATTATACAAAAACACCCGGCACAACTGGCTGGAAAGTAGGCCCGGCAAATATTGCTAAACAGCAGTTTGATTTTAACAACAGGGGTATTTCAATTGGCGGGGCAATTATTAAAAACAAATTATTCTTTTTTGTAAGCGGTGAGCAGCAACGGGAAAGCGCCCCTGCAACTAATGGCTTTGTTGCCAGCAGAAGCGGCTCAACCGGAGCAGGTATTTCACAGGCAAAAGCAGAAGATCTCGAAGCCCTGGCTGCATTTCTGAAACAGAAATACAGTTATGATCCGGGACCTTTTGAAAAATATACTTACGATACTTACAGTGATAAAATTACAGCACGCATTGATTTAAACATCAACCAGAAAAACACTTTAAACGTAAACTATTATTACCTGAAGAGTTACCGTAACGTGGTTCCCAGCAGCAGTGGTGCACCAACAGGTGGCCGTACTGCCAGCAGTACTGGTATGCCTTTCTTTTCGTCCTCTTATATCATCAACAATAATTTCAATATTGTTATAGCTGAATTAAATACCCGCTTCAGCAATAAATTATCAAACAAACTGCAGGTTGGTTATAATCAGTTAAGAGATTTCAGAAGCAGCCCGGGTGGTGTTTTCCCGATGGTTGATATAGAAAATGGCTCAGGAAGTACATTTACCTCATTTGGTTTCGAACCATTTACTGCGTTTAATCAATTAAACACTGATACATGGCAGTTTAATGATATTGTAACGATGTATAAGGGTAAGCATACACTTACATTCGGCACTCAAAATACATACAACAAATTCCGTAATGGATTTGCTCCAAGTTATTACGGACGTTATCGTTTTGCAAGCCTGGCCGATTTTTATGCAAGTGCTAATACAGGTTTAGCAAACGCAACAGCATACGAGCTCCGTTATTCTGCACGCAAGGGTGGCGAGTTTCCTTTTGCAGACATTGCTGTTACTCAATTAGGTTTTTTTGCACAGGATAAATTTGCTGTAACTGAAAAATTCACACTTACTTACGGTATCCGTGCAGACATTCCGATTTATAAAAAGAATTTTATTGCAAACACCAATGCAGACGCACTTGTTTTCCGTGATGGTGCCCGTATTCAAACAGGTAATCCTCCAAAAACTTCAATCCTGTGGTCGCCAAGACTTGGTTTTAACTGGGATGTAACCGGAAATAAAGAAACACAAATACGTGGTGGTGCAGGAATTTTTGCAGGAGCTCCTCCTTTTGTATGGATCAGTAACCAGGCAAGTAATAATGGAGTTGATTTCGGTTCTTTTGTTGTTTCAACAGCAGGAGACCCAAGACTGGCGTTTAATCCAAATGTAAATGCTAACAGACCTGTTAACGCTACGGCTAATACAAGTTATAACCTGGCAGTATCTGACAAAGGCTTTAAATTTCCTCAATTGTTCAGGGCAAACCTGGCAGTTGACCAAAAATTACCATTTGATATCGTAGCTACTTTAGAAGGAATTTTCTCAAAAGATATCAATGGAGTTTATCATCAGAATATCAATCTTCCATCAACAGGAACAGCTCTGATTGGTTCTGATAAACGCATCCGCTACAGCTCAGCGAAAATTTACAGTGGAGCCGGTGGCACCACTGCAACTAATCCTAACATCAGTGATGCCATCTTGATGAAGAATACATCAAAAGGTTATTCTTATAATCTAACATTACAATTACAGCGTAACGTAAACAATCTGTATACAATGATTGCTTACAGTTATGGAAAAAGTAAATCTGTAAATGATGGCGGTTCAATTGCCCAGTCAATCTGGAGAGATCGTTTTGTATCGGGAGATGTAAACAGTGATGCAGTTTCTTATTCAAACTTTAACCAGCCTCACCGTGTAGTTGCTTCTGCTTTTTACCGTAAGGAATATGCAAAATACTTTGCTACATCTGTTGGTTTTACAATGGAAGCGGCAAATGGCGGAACAGCAAGTTATACATATGTGGGTGATGTAAATAATGACGGACAAACCACCAATGATCTGATTTATATTCCAAAAGATGTAACAGATATTGTACTGGAAACAGTGAATGCAGCTGATACACGCACAACTGCAATCATCTGGAATCAGCTGAATGCATTCATTAATCAGGATCCTTATCTCAGCAAAAGAAAAGGACAATACGCAGAAAGAAATGGTTTGTTATTACCTTTCTATAAAAGGTTAGACCTGAACTTTACCCAGGATCTGTTTGTAAATGTTGGCGGCAAAAGAAATACGCTCCGTTTTACAATGGATATTTTCAACTTCAGCAATTTGCTGAATAAAAACTGGGGTATTTTCAGAACAACCAACAGAACGGGTTTACTGAACTTTAAACGTGTTGAAACCACCGGTGTTAATGCGGGTAAACCGGTTTACAGTTTCCCTTATTTAGATGCTGCCAATCAAATACCGTTAACCTCTACTTTTCAAAACAGTACAGGACAGGGTTCAAGATGGCAGATACAAATGGGCTTCCGTTATATCTTTAATTAATTACCGTTATCCCTCAATAAAAAAACGTTCTGCAAATGCAGAACGTTTTTTTATTGCCATTAGTGAAGAAACCGAAGCTGACGCAAAATATACCAGCCTGAAAAATAACAATAGCTTAATGCCGGCTTAACATTTCAAATAATCAACTTCGCAAAAAATATTTTTCTTGCAAAAAATAATTGCGTCATCATTTGATAAGAATTTTTTGTGGGGTGTAGCCATGGCAGCTGCACAAAATGAAGGAGGGTACAATACAGATGGAAGAGGTCCTTCCATCTGGGATGTATTTGCTAAACGGCAGGGAAAAATTAAAGGCAGCGCAAAACCATATGAAGCCTGCGATTTCTATCACCGCTATAAAGATGATCTGCTGCTTGTAAAAGCATTGGGGTTTACGGTGTTCCGTTTTTCATTTTCCTGGAGTCGAATTTTTCCTGATGGCACCGGCAGGGTAAACAAAGAAGGAGTAGCTTTTTATCATAAAGTAATTGATGAATGTTTACTGTTGGGGCTTACACCTTTTGTTACATTGTATCATTGGGATTTACCGCATGCACTGCAAAAAGAAGGAGGCTGGACAAGTGTTCACATGCTGAAATGGTTTACACGTTACACTACTTTTTGTGCAGAGGAGTTTGGAGATAAAATAAAGAACTGGATTATTTTAAATGAACCGATGGGCTTTACATCGCTGGGTTATATGCTGGGCAAACATGCCCCCGGAAAAACAGGATTGGATAATTTCTTTCCTGCCATTCATAACGCAGCGCTGGCACAGGCAGAAGGCGGAAGAATTATCCGCAAGCTTGTCGCAAATGCATACATCGGCACAACCTTTTCATGCAGCGAAGTAATGCCCCATTCACAAAAGAAAGAAGATATTGATGCAGCTAACAGAATGGATATACTGCTGAACCGTTTATTTATTGAACCAACGCTGGGAAGAAATTATCCGCATGATGATTTTCCATTAATGGACAAACTCCACCTGCACAGTAAAGCATGGAAGTACACCGACAGAATGCAGTTTAATTTTGATTTCATTGGTGTTCAAAATTATTTTTCTCTCACAGTAAAACACAATTCATTGATCCCATATGTACAGGCAAGTGAAGTAAAAGCATCAACACGTAAAGTACCGCATACTGCAATGGGTTGGGAAATTAATGCCGATAGTTTTTACCGCATGCTGAAACGTTACTGGCTTTACGGAAGTGTAAAAGAAATTATTGTGAGTGAGAATGGCGCCTGTTTCAAAGACAGCTTACAAAATGGAACAGTACATGACATTGAACGAATACAATACTTTCAACAATACCTCGCTGCCATGCTAAAAGCAAAACAGGAAGGCACAAATATTAAAGGATACTTTGCATGGACCCTGATGGATAATTTTGAATGGAGTGAAGGTTATAACGCCAGGTTTGGCTTAATTCATGTTGATTTTAAAACACAGCTGCGTACAATCAAAGACAGCGGTTACTGGTGGAGAGATTTCTTAACCGGCAGATAGAAATGTTTCTCTTGCTGACTATGTTTCTCCTTAAAATCGCTTGCCGCAATACTTTCAGCACTTTTTTTACGTTTTGCTTTAAATTTGCTGTTGAAATTATCTTCAATATCCAAATGAATTGTATTATGAAAAAAGCACTCTTCCTTGCTCTTCTTTTCCCTGTATCATTGTTCGCTCAGAACTGGCATGCATCTTTCCGTTTGGGATTAGCGAACTACCAGGGCGATCTGCAGCAAAAATCATTCACCTTCAAACAGTCAAAATTCGTGGGTGCCTTCGGCATCCGTTATGATTTGTCTGAACACCTGATTGCCCGCACACATGCAAGCTTCAGTAAGTTAAGAGCTGATGATCAAAAAAATAAGAACGCATCTTTTAAAAGCCGCAATTTTAATTTCGAAACAAAACTGTTTGAATGGGAACTGGGTGCTCAATACAATATTTTCAGCCTGAATGATAAATGGTGGACTCCCTATGTATTTGCAGGAGGTGCATTGTTCCGTATTAAACCAACAGCAATTGATCCTTTAGGCAACAGGGTATTTCTGCAGCCACTGAGTACAGAAGGACAGGGATTTGCACCCGGAAGAAAAAAATATAAGTCAACACAGTTTGCCATTCCTCTTGGCATTGGTGCTGAGTATGCTTTAAATGAAGATATGCGTGTAGGAATTGAACTTGGTTACCGTAAAACATTTACCGATTATATTGATGATGTAAGTAAAACTTACGCTCACCCGGCTTTGCTGCTGGCAAACCGTGGTCCCGAATCCGTGGCCATGGCTTACAGAAGAGGCGGCCCCTATCCTGCAGTTGGATCACCACGAGGTAATTCAAAAAATAAAGACGCCTATTATTTTGTGGAACTCACTTTTACATGGAGGCCGTTTGTAGGTTGGTATGAACGTACTTCAGGTATTGCCTCATTTAAGAAAAGTAAAAAAGTGGGATGCCCCGGCACAAGAGAAAGAGGTTAATTCTGATTCTTTACTGATCTGTTCCGCAGCTTTTCAAACAAAGAAATATTCATCATGATCAGCAGCATGCCATAGAAAGTATCTTCAAATGGAATGTTGTGCATGGGCCAGGGAAGAAATGAAAACATGCGGATGCCCAGGTTTTCAGCATCATTATACAACACTACTGGCAACGCTGTTAAAAATCCATTCACGGCAAAAAACGGAACCAGACAAATAAGATAAGCTGTAAGAAATGAGATGGCATCAAATCCATTGAACCATTTCCTGAATAAAAAAATACAGGCAATAAATACAGCGGTGAACAGAAACGTATAGGAAGTATAGTCTCTTTCAAGGTTCATCAATCCGAAAATCAACAAGATCAATTCAATCAGCAGCAACAACCAGGTACCGGCAATTTTATTTTTCAGCTTTGGAAAATAACAGCGGATACATTGGTATACAAATACACAGCAGTAGGGAACGGTAACAAAAAACAACACTTCTTCTATTGGCAATTACCCAATCTTAATTCCCGTAATATACTGTTCATTAAAACTCCATACTCCGCTTCTTGTAAACCATTCGTCCCACAGTAAAAAAACCAAAGCAGGAAGAATCATGGCCGGAAATAAATACTTCCACTTTTTATAAAACGCAACTTTTTTATCAAAGCTCAGCAGCAAAGGCCCGGCAAGTGCAGCAGCATGAATAAGAAAATAAGTATAGTGCTGATTCAATGAGTTGTTATTTGATATGGGGATTGAGTTGCTTCTCCTTCTTCACTTTTTCCCAATATTTTTTATGAACATACAGCATCCCGAAACTCTCACCATCTTCTTTGTTCAGGTGTTTGTGATGCATTTTATGTGCCCAGCGGATGGTACGTACATAGGTGCTGTTCCAGCGGCTGAATAATTTAAAACGTTGATGAATGATAATTTCATGTACAATAAAATAAGCAAGGCCATACATGGCAATACCAGCCCCAATACTCACCACCCAGTAAACCTGGTTCATTAAACCAAGCATAATGCATAACCAGCTGGGTATAGCGAAGATGAGAAAGAAGGCATCGTTCTTTTCAAATACATGACCTTTCGGCTGATGATGATCTTCATGCAGGTACCAGAGAAACCCATGCATCACGAATTTATGTGTGAGCCAGGTAACTCCTTCCATCAGAAAAAAAACAACGAAGGCCAGTAAGATATAAAGAAGCAAACTCATAATACGGTGCGTAGAATTAAAAAAAACATGAACTGAATCAATAACAAATTTACAGCGAATTGGTTCTGTTTATCGAAGGATAATAACCGGAACAAAAGGAGCAACAAGGCACTGATGCCAAACCAGCTTATATAATTGAGTAATGGAATGGAACCATCGCCCAGCCATTTCCACCAACCGAGTTTTACTGCGACCGGCTCCATCACCCAGTCAAAAAAAGTGGCCAGTAATGCAGCATCCAGAATCACGGCAATAAATCCCACATTTTTTCTTGCGGGCTGATCGGTACCTTTCAATTTATTCCACATCCGGTTTAGCAATAGTTGAATGCTTACTCCACAGCAGTACATCATAATGAACCAGTTAACACCTATTACAAGTGGAACACGCTGCCACTGTTCACCCATAGCATTGAGGTATTCATATTCACCAAACAATAGCTGATGATTCACTCCAATATATTCAACAGTAAATCCAACCACAACACAAACCAGTACAAATAAAAAGAATGCTTTATTTTTTTCTGCCTGCGTATAAATAAGCAAGCCTGCCGACAATAAAAGATTAAACGGTGTTAGTGAAACAAACAACTGCCGGTCAAAAAACAAAATACCCGTAAGCCCAATTACATGAAACAAAACTGCAATGGCAGTAGCTTTTTTCTGCGGGCTGAATGAGGAAGCGGGTATCAATGATGAGCGGATTTTGAAAAATCTTTTTTAATCAGATCAGTTGCAATTTTAGCGCTCTTAAAACAAAGGGGAATACCTCCACCGGGATGCACACTGCCTCCGCAGAAATACAGGCCTTTTATTTTAGATGTAAAGTTAGGATGACGAAGAAAAGCCGCCATCTTTCGATTACTGCTGGTGCCGTACAATGAACCCATGTATGAACCTGTCTGATCTTCAATGCGGATGGGATCAAGATATTCTTCTGTTTCGATTGCGGCAGCCACATCAACACCTAACACTCTGTTTAATTTTTCAATTACTTTTTCTTTTAACTGCATGCGGAGCTGCTCCCAGTTTTGTCCGACGTTAGATGGTGCATTGATGAGTACAAACCAATTTTCTTTCCCCTCGGGTGCCTGCCCCGCTTCCATTTTGGAAGTGATATTTACATACACCGTAGGATCACTGAATAATTTTTTGAGATTGAAAATACTGTTGAACTCAGCCGCATAATTCTGGCTGAAGAAAATATTATGCAGATGCAGATTACTAAACTCCCTGTTCATTCCCCAGTAAAAAATTACACCACTGCAACTGCGTTCCTGCTTCAGTACTTTTTTTGTTTGATACGTATCATTCAATAAATGACAATACGTAAAATATACATCTGCATTGCTCATCACCACATCGGCTTGAAAATTTTCATCATTTACAACCACGCCTTTAATTTCACTCTGATGATGAATGATCCGTTGAACAGGTGAGTTGAAGTGAAACCGAACCCCTTTCTTTTTTGCCAATGCCAGCAATGCATTGGTGATACTGATCATTCCTCCCTTTGGATAAAAAGTTCCTTCATTCAATTCCAGGGGTGGAATTAAACTCATCATACCCGGCGTTTTATATGGGTTGCTTCCGTTGTAAGTTGCATAGCGGTCGAATAACTGCACCGCTTCAGGTGATTGAAATTTTGATTGATTGAACCGGTGCAATGTTCCGGTTAAGTGTGATAAGCGAACCGTTTTCAATGCTTTTAATACCGGCTTCTGCAACCAGGTTGCCCGTTTATGCAGAGAATGATTCAGGAAAATGCTGCCGATATCGTTATACAGACGTTTGCTTTTTTGCAGATAGGTTTTAACAGCAGCAGGATGTTCGCCCAATTGAGCGCTTAATTCATCAGCTAACTTTTGTTCATCCGCCCATGCGTTTACCAGCTTTCCATTTTCGTAAAAATATTTGCAGGAAAGATCTACCTGCTCGTATTGAAAATAATCTTCCAGTTGTTCACCGGAAAGCTCAAACAGTTCATGCAAATTTTGTGGCTGTGTAAATAACGATGGCCCGGCATCAAAACAAAAACCATCTTTTTCAAAAGATGATAATTTACCACCGGCATGAGCATTGCGTTCAAACACATTTACTTCAAAACCCTGCACAGCCAAACGGATTGCACTGGCGAGCCCGGCAACACCGCTGCCAATAACAGCTGCATTACGCTTCCGCATGTTTTTCATTTTGATGTTGCAGCCATTCTTCCAGCAGGGGGAATGCTATTTTAAACCATTCGGTATAAAGATGAGAGTTGTTTTCTATTTCATGTTTTATTTCTGCCATTGATTTATAACAGGTATCACTTACTTCTTCTTTATTCAATTCCATTTCACCTTCACACTCACCAACAAATACATGATCAAATTCATGTTCTGTTAATCCATTATCAAACTCAGCTTTGTATGTAAAATGAAATGCCTTTTTAATAGTTGCAGTAAAACCAAGTTCTTCCTGCAAACGTCTTAAAGCTGCCTGCTTTGTTCCTTCGCCCGGCATGGGGTGACTGCAGCATGCATTGGTCCATAAAGAAGGGCTGTGATATTTTGAAGCAGCTCTCTGTTGCAGTAACATGTTTCCCTTATGATCAAACAGGAATACACTGAAGGCACGGTGCAACAATGCTTTTTCATGTGCTTCCATTTTTTCCATGGAGCCAACAACTTCATCCAGCTCATTTACAAGGATCACTTCCTGCATACTCAAAAATAGTCAATCTATGGTTACATGATATTAAGTTGACTGCGAATTCCTGCTCTGAGCAGGATCATCATTTTATGATGGTCAGGAATACGGATACGTTCATGCATAATTTTAGCCGGTTGCACCCGCTTTATTTTGCGAAACAAAGAGAGATAATATTTATAGGCAACATATACGCCAAACCTGGATTTTACAGGGAGGTGAATAATTCCGGCAAAAGCATTGTCAAAATCTTTCTGAATATCTTCTTCAATTTGCTGTTTCTGATGTGCAGTAAAATTTCGAAAATCAAGTCCGGGGAAATAGGTACGTTCAAGCTGGTTATAATCTGCTTTCAGATCCCGCAGAAAATTCACTTTCTGAAAAGCTGCTCCCAGTGCACGGGCTGCAGGTTTTAATTCTTCATACTTTTTAACGTCAGCATTTGTGAATACATATAAACACATTAGCCCAACCACTTCAGCACTTCCATAGATATATTCATTATACCCATCGCTGTTGTATTCTTTATTATGCAGATCCATTTCCATACTGTTAAAGAAAGCATGAATCAATGCATGATCAATTTTATATTGATTGACTGTTAACTGGAAACTGTGCAGGATAGGATTCAAACTGATGCCTCTGTCAATAGCTTCAAAGGTTTCTTTTCTGAATTCAGTAATCAGGGTTGCCTTATCATGATCATGAAACGTATCAACAATTTCATCGGCAAACCGCACCAATCCATAAATATTATAGACCGGTTGCCGCAAATCATGGTGCAGCAAACGAATGGCCGATGAAAAAGAGGTGCTGTACCGCTCTGTTGTGTTGCGGCTGCAGGCCTGGCTTACTTCATGAAACAGTTCCATCATAAACTCATGTTGGTTTGAACAGGTTTTGAAAATTGTTTATTGATCAGTTTTGCAACCACTTCTCCGCTGATTAAACTCGGCGGTACTCCCGGGCCAGGTACTGTTAACTGCCCAGTATAATATAGATTGTCAACCTTCTTACTCTTACATCCCGGTTTTAAAACAGCTGTCTGGAGTAAAGTGTTTGCCAAGCCATATGCATTCCCTTTAAACGCATTGTAATCATGTACGAAATCACTTACTGCATACGAATTTTTATAAACAATATTTTCTGTGATTGGTTCACCAATTCTATTTTCAAATCGTTGAACAATGTGAGTAAAGTATTTTTCTCTCAGTTCTTCCGTATCATTTTGTAATCCTGCTGCAACAGGAATCAGGAAGAATAAATTCTCATACCCTTCAGGTGCTCCGGCAGGATCGGTTGCAGTGGTTACACTTACATAGAAGAGTGGATCAGATGGCCACTGCGGATCAGTATAGATTTCCTTGCCATGCTTTTCGAAATCTGTATCAAAGAAAAGAGAATGATGAGTTGTGTTGTTTAACTTTTTATTCAAACCAACATAATACAATAAACAGGAAGGTGCCATTACACGTTTCTCCCAGTATGAACCGGAATAAGAACGGTACTCAGCAGGGAGTAATTTTGTTTCGGTAAAGTGATAATCGGCACCACTGATCACCACATCTGCTTCATAATATGTTCCATCAGCCACAACACCTGTTGCTTTTCCATTCAGAAGCTGTATAGATTCCACATCTTTATTGAACTCAAATTTTACACCCAATTCAACAGCAAGACTGTGCATGCCTTCCACAATTTTATACATACCACCCATTGGCCACCAGGTTCCCAATTTTACATCGGCATAATTCATCAGGCTGTATAAGGCTGGCATTTTTCAGGCAATGCACCAAGAAATAAAACAGGAAATTCCATCAACTGGCGAAGGCGTGAATCTTTAAAATGTTTCTGTACATGTGTTTTGATGGAAGTAAAAACATCTAACCTTAAAACTCCTTTCAGGAAATCAAGATCTGCAAATTCTGTTAATGATTGTCCGGGTTGATGAACAAGTTTGTTCATACCCACTTCATATTTATACGCCGCTTCATCCATGAAACGATCAAGATGCACAGCGCTGCCAGGCTCAATCTTTTCAAACAGCTCTCTTAATGCAGCATAAGATGCAGGAATATCACAAGCTTCATGTTCAAAATAAACACGGTAAGATGGATCAAGACGTTTCAGTTCATAGTAATCGCTGACTTGTTTCCCAAAGGAATTGAAATAATGTTCAAACACATCAGGCATCCAGTACCAGCTCGGGCCCATATCAAATACAAATCCTTCTGCTTCCATTTTTCTTGCACGTCCGCCGGGAATAGAATGTTTTTCCAGTACAGTTACTTCCCAGCCATCATGGGCCAGAAAAGATGCAGCCGACATGCCTGCAAATCCACTTCCAATTACAATTACTTTTTTGACAATCTGGTTGGTTATTTTAATATCTGCTGATTTGTTCTTTCAACAATTTACGGGCAAAATGAATACGGCTCTTGATAGTACCTATAGGCTCGTTGAGAATATGAGCAATTTCATGATACTTGAATCCTTCAAAATATAACATAAAGGGGCTCTTGAATATTTCCGGCAACTGATGAATTGCTGCCTGAATTTCTTTCATCTGCAAACTTGTTTCGGCCGAATTAGAAACAGTTGCCTGTTGATAATTAAGAAAGAAATCATTGGGTGTTGAATCAAAAATGGTGTTTTGCTTTACACGGCGGCGGTAATTATTAATAAAAATATTCCGCATGATGGTGTACAGCCATGCTTTCACATTGGTACCAACATTATATTTCTCACGGTTGGCCAATGCACGGAACATTGTTTCCTGCAAAAGGTCTTTTGCAGTTTCGTTATCCCTTGTGAGTGTAAAGGCAAATGGCTTTAAAAAGTCAGTGTTCTTGACCAGCATCTGATCGAATTCAACTGCCGACATATAGTTATTGTTTAATTATTTCTACTACGAAGTTAAACAAAGTAATCATATAACAACAAATTTTTTGTTTAACACTTTGCTAAAAAAGATAAAACACAATAAATCAGCAGGTTACAAAAAATCCCCCAAAGCGGGGGATTCAAAATTTATAGCTATGCCCTATTTTACTTACTTCATTCCTGCAATAAAGTCTGTTACTTCATCCAATGACTTTAAAAAACGGATATTTCCCGGCAGGCTTTTCTTTCCAAATGTTTGTGCCAGCAATCCGGAAATAAGAATATTTGTAGAGGGCAACCTGGTCTTCAGGTTATTAATAAACTTATCAAAATTAAACTCCCTGATCACTGTTGTAAGGTGAGTGTACACATAATCAGGCCTTTTTAACGTAACAACAAACTCAAGATCTTTCAATGGAACATTTGCCCCGAGGTAAATGGTTTTTACTCCCCGGCTTTTCAGCAAATACTGCAGGAACAGCAGCCCCAGTTCATGATGTTCGTTTTCCGGCATAAACAACAATACACTGCTTTTGAGCGATAAAGGAGTGATGATGTTTTCAATGCCAACAATAATTTTTTGACGGACGATATTGGTAATGATATGCTCCTGTGCGGGGTTAATATGATCTGTTTGCCAGAGTATTCCAATACGTTCAAGAAAAGGAAAAATGATAAATGTAATGGCCTTTTCAATCCCTCTTGAAACAATGAACTGATCAATCACATATTCAAATGCATCCAGGTCAAGATCAACCATGTGCTGAATAAGTTCATTCACGATCCTTTCCTGCTGTGCCTGTCCACCGGAAAGAGTCAGCGTTTTTCTCCTTCAGTTCTTCATTCGTCATCCGGTTGATATGGGAAATCTTGAAGCCGTATTTATTCAGCAGTGAAATATTCAGCAGCATCTTCAGTTCCTGGTTGCTGTAATAGCGGATATTCGTGGCCGTACGTTGAGGCTTCAGAAACGAATAGCGTTGCTCCCATATCCGGATGGTATGGGCTTTAATTCCACTCAGGTTTTCAAGATCTTTAATGGTGAACTTGTTCATTTTTTTTGGTTGATACCCACTATAACAATCGCAAACTGAAAATGTTCAACAGGAAAACAGATAATCCGTAACACACTATTTACCGGCTTTATGGATCAGCTCTAAGTAGAGCTTCTTCAGTTGCTCCACTTCGTATGCTTTCGATAACTGTTGAGTTGCAAACTGCGATGCATTGCTGCCAATTTCATTTCTTTTCAATCTATCCTCAATTAACATTCCTACCTGCTCACTTAATTGCTTTCTTGTTGTACCCACAAAACCGGTTTTGCCGGAGTCAATCAATTCCGCCACACCTCCTGCATTTGTTGATACAACGGGCTTTGCTGAAGACATGGCTTCCATAATTGAAACCGGTGTGCCTTCATTTAATGAGGTAAGCATCACAATATCCAGTCCTGCATAAACAACATCCATATCCTGCCGCCAGGAAGTAAAAATAAATTGAGCTGTACCGTTAAATCCTTCACTGGTATCAGTGTAGATTAATTTTTTTTGTACAATCAATTGTTCAATCTTGTTTTTTTCAGGACCATTACCAACAATGAAAAATCGTAATGGTTGATTGGTTGATTGAATTAATTGTTCAGCAATTTCAATAAACAGCGAATGCTGTTTAACAGGAACCAAACGGCCAATAATTCCAATAACAAGTGCATCTTCACTTAAAGAAAATTCCTGGCGGAATGATTGTCTTTTCGCTCCATCAGCATCAGTAAACTTTTCTGTTTCAACTCCGAGCCTGATCAGCTTTACTTTTTCGGCTGCAGCTATTTTATATTTATTGACCAGTTCATTATTCAGTGTTTGGTTAATGGCAATAACAGCAGTGGAGATTTTTGCCAGCATCCGTTCAATCCATACAATTCGCTGGGAAACAAATGAACTGAAATAAGAATGAAAAACATGACCATGAAATGTATGAATGATCACCGGCACGTTCATCCGCCATCCGGCCAGGCGGCCAACTACACCCGGCTTTGCCCCATGTGTATGAATAATATCAGGCTTGAATTCCCGGATGATTTTTTTGATATGGTAATAAGATTTGATGTCCTGAATTGGCAGAATTGTTCTTCTGAGCGATTTGATCTGTTTTACAGTAAACCCCTTGTATTGCTCTAATAAAAATTCAGCAGACTGTTCATCACGCATGGGTTCACCGGCAACCAGCAGAATTTCAAAATCACGGCTTAATTCTGCAGCAACACTTAATGTATTGATAGCAGGGCCACCAACTGCAAGCCGGTTAAGAAAAATGAATAGACGGGGTTTGCTCAAAAAAACGAAAGAGTGGAATTAAGAATGGAATTGGTTTGCAGTACCTGTTGTACATCTGCAAAAAGTGCGGGTTGATGCAATCCTTCAAGGTGACGCTGATGATGAAGATCGGTTCCGATAAGATCAGCTATTTTTTCTTTGGTAATAAAATGGGCTGCATCCTGAACAGCCTTTCCGTAATAACCGCTTAAGGAAAGCATGTTGATCTGCAACAGGCATCCCTGGTCTTTAAACCGGTGATAGATTTCTTTATTACTGTGATAATAATTATAACGCTCCGGATGTGCAAGTACAGGCTGATAGCCTTTTGCAATCAGTTCAAAAATAATATTATTCAAATCAGGTGGCGGACTCATAAATGAAATCTCAACCAATACCCAGTTCTTATGCAGTGTAAGCAATGGTTCATTCTTACTTAAACGCTCAGCAAATACATCGTCCATAAAATATTCTGCAGCTGCAACAATTTCAACATCAATATTTTCTTCGCTGAGTTTCGTTTTTAATTCTTTATGTGCTGCAAGAATGGTTTCTTTAGTGTTTGGATACAGATCAGCATAGATATGCGGAGTAACAATGAATTTCTGATACCCCAGCTTCATCATTGCTTTTATATAAGCAACGGATGTTTCTGCATCAGGTGAACCATCATCAATACCCGGCAACAGGTGCGAATGCATATCCACTTTCAAGCCACTGTAATCAATAACAACAGAGCCTGAAGCGTTGTTCTTTTTTTTGAATAATCCAAACATGATCAGAAAGGAAGTGACTTCACTTCCTGGTAAACTTTTTGTATGCCTTCTTTTAATTGAATCTTAGCTTTCCAGCCAAGTGCATGTAATCTTGATACATCTAATAATTTTCTTGGGGTGCCGTCTGGCTTATCTGTGTTAAATTTCAATTCGCCTTTATATCCGGCTATTTCCTTTACTAATTCAGCCAGCTCTTTAATGGAAACATCTTCACCAACTCCAATGTTGAGCCAGTCGGCCCCATCGTATTGCTGCATAATAAAATAACAGGCATCTGCCAGGTCATCTACATGCAGAAACTCACGGCGTGGCGTACCTGTTCCCCATATTTCAACCACCGGTTGATTGGTTCTTTCTGCTACAATCATTTTGCGTAACAAAGCTGGCAACACATGCGAATTCTGCAGATCATAATTATCATTGGGGCCATACATGTTTGTTGGCATCACCGAAATAAAATTACAACCGTACTGGCTGCGGTAGGCTTCACACATTTTTAGCCCTGCAATTTTTGCAATAGCATAGGGCTCATTGGTTGCTTCCAATGTACCCGTCAGCAAATATTCTTCTTTGATGGGCTGCTGTGCAAACTTTGGATAAATACAGGAAGACCTGAGGAACAATAATTTTGTAACACTGTTTCTGTAGGCAGAATCAATCACATTATTCTGAATCATCAGGTTCTCATATAAAAACTCACCACGGTATGTATTGTTGGCAATAATACCTCCCACTTTAGCTGCAGCTAAAAAAACATAATCAGGTTTATGCTCTTTAAAGAAAGTTTCTGTTACCTGTTGATTTCGTAAATCAAGTTCAGAAGATGTACGGAGGAGGAGATTTTCATATCCTTCACTCTGTAACTTTCTTACAATGGCCGAGCCCACCATTCCACGATGCCCTGCTACATATATTTTTGCATTCTTCTCCATTACTCAAACTGATTTTTGATTTTGAAACCGCTATCCTTCAACAGCTTTTCCTTCTTGAAAATATCCAGGTCAGCTGCTACCATTTCTTCTACCAATCCTTGCAGATCATATTTTGGTTTCCATCCTAATTTCTGATTCGCTTTCGCCGGGTTACCAATCAACAGTTCCACTTCTGTTGGGCGATA
Source organism: Chitinophagaceae bacterium (assembly GCA_016713085.1). Classification (NCBI taxonomy): domain Bacteria; kingdom Pseudomonadati; phylum Bacteroidota; class Chitinophagia; order Chitinophagales; family Chitinophagaceae; species Chitinophagaceae bacterium. The sequence continues at coordinate 1,110,311 of JADJPV010000001.1, forward strand.
ATATGCAGGATCAACTTTTACTACTTCTGTTCCAATTGCTAATTGATAAGCAGGATTTGAGCAGGATTTCACAACTCCAACTTCTTTTCCTGTTCACCTTTAAATTCAAGTTCAACACCTACCTGAGCAAACGCCATGCGTACAAAATCTCTTACCTCTGTTGTAACTCCCGTTGCAATCACAAAATCTTCCGGCTTATCCTGCTGCAGCATAAGCCACATGGCTTCTACATAATCTTTCGCATGACCCCAGTCTCTTTTCGCATTCATATTACCGAGGTATAATTTATCCTGCATGCCGAGTGCAATCTTTGCAACAGCTCTTGTAATTTTTCTTGTAACAAATGTTTCTCCACGTAAGGGAGATTCATGATTGAATAAAATACCGTTACATGCATACATGTTGTATGCTTCACGATAATTTACCGTAATCCAGAAGCCATACATTTTTGCGACTGCATATGGAGACCGTGGATAGAACGGTGTTTTTTCTGATTGCGGTACTTCCTGCACCAATCCATATAATTCAGAAGTAGATGCCTGGTATACTCTTGTTTTTTCACTCAAGCCAAGCAATCTTACGGCTTCCAGTATACGCAGTGTGCCGATAGCATCGGTATTAGCCGTGTATTCAGGAATATCAAAGCTCACTTTTACATGGCTCATGGCACCGAGATTGTAAATCTCATCGGGCTGCACTTCCTGGATAATACGGATCAGGTTAGAGCTGTCGGTTAAATCGCCGTAATGCAGTACAAAATGGCGGTTATCAATATGCGGATCTTCGTATAAATGATCAATACGGTCGGTGTTAAACAAGGAGCTGCGGCGTTTAATGCCATGCACTTCATATCCTTTTCTTAATAAGAGATCAGAAAGATAGGCTCCATCCTGTCCCGTAATACCTGTAATCAACGCTTTTTTCATCAGTTTTGGTTTATTGTTTAGATAGGTTAAAATTCAATTTCCTGTCAATATTTCCGCAATTTAATAAAATATCTCTGCCATTGCAGTCGCTTTGCGAACAAACACGTTTTTCTTCTTTCCTTCTCCGTGCACTCTGTGCCTCCGTGGCAATCATTTGAGCGAAGCGAAAATCATCCTCTCTCTGTGTTGAACAACTCATTTCCTCCTCCCATACTCCAGCACTTTAATAAAATATCTTGCGTACAAACGCAGATAACTGGATGGTAATTGTTGTTCACTCAAAATTTGTTTGATCTCTTTGTTGATCTTCAAGGTACTGCTGATGCCGCTTGTGCTTTTTCCACCCATATTCATCTTTACCAGCATTTCAGGAATATATACAGTTCGTAGCTGATGCTGATGCAGGTACCTCACGAGCAAATCAAAGTCAGCAGCAATATCCAAGTCGGTACGGTAGAAACCATAGAGATCAAAGAATTTCCTGTAACAGAAAAATGTTGGATGTGCCGGTATGAATCCCCATTTAAATAAACTGGTTTTAAAAATGGCCGATGAATAATACCGTACAATTTTATCCGGTTGTTCTTCTTTGATAAAACCAACATCACCATAAACAGCATCAGTTGCAGTATTGCCCTGCAGATGCTGAACAATTTTTTCAATAATAAAACTGGAAGCAAATTCGTCATCTGCATGAAGTATTCCTACTACATCGCCAGTTGCTGCTTTGATGCCTTTATTCAGCGCATCATACATGCCCTTATCTTTTTCGGAAACGACTACGGCAATCCTTTCTTTATACTGATCAACGATTTTCATCGTTCCATCTTTCGATGCACCATCAATAATAATGTACTCAATGTTTTTGTAAGATTGATTGAGTACAGACTGTATGGACCGTTCAATTGTTTTTTCACGGTTATATACAACAGTAATGATGGAGACCTTCATCTTACCGCTCTACAATTATATTTTCCATCACCAGCATATCCATTTGTGTACGCAGGAAACAATCCAGCGCTTCTGCAGGTGAATTGACAATAGGTTCATTTTCATTAAACGATGTATTTAACAAAATAGGAACACCTGTTTTTTTTCTGAACGCATCAATCAATGCATAATATCTTGGCGAAACTGTTTGATCAACTGATTGTAATCTTCCTGTTCCATCAACATGTGTAACTGCTGGAATAAGGCTTCTCTTTCCTTCCTGGATCGGAAACACTTTTTCCATAAACGGAACTACATCATCAATGGTGAAAAAGTTTTCTACATATTCTTTCAGTATGGAAGGCGCAAATGGGCGAAAGCTTTCCCTGCGTTTGATCTTTGCATTCAGCAAATCTTTTGCATCAGCTCTTCGTGGATCGGCGAGGATAGAACGTCCACCCAAAGCCCTTGGACCAAATTCGCTTCTGCCGCTGAACCATCCTACTACTCCTGCATTGATCAAACGGTCAGCTACATATTCATACAGTTCTTCATCGCTTAGTTTTTTGTATTTAATATCTCTTGACAGCAGGTATTGTTCAATTTCATCATTACTGAATTTATTCCCCGTATAAGCCGACCAGATAGCCGGTTTGCGTGGCTGCAATAATGTTTGATTATACACATACAAAGCCGCCCCCATAGAAATACCTGCATCATGTCCGGCACTTGGAATATATACATTGGTGAAAGAGGTCCTGGTTGTAATTTTTCCATTAGCAACTGAATTCTGTGCAACACCGCCGGCAATACAAACATTCTTCAGCCCGGTTCTTTTTTGCAGAGCATTGAGAATATGAAAAATTAATTCCTCTGTAAACCGCTGAACCGAAGCTGCCATGTCTTTATGAAACTGTGTTAGCTCCTCTCCTTTCTGTCTTGCTTTACCCAGTTTCTTTTCAAAATAATCTGTAAACAAAGTAGCAACAACGGGAATATGATCATCACCATAAGAAATGATGCCTCTGTTGGGATTCCGAAAATAATTCAGATTTAATTTAAACAATCCATCATTTGTAAACTCAATCAGGTCTCTCAGCTGATCAACATATTTTGCTTCACCATAAGGAGCAAGCCCCATCACTTTGTATTCATCACCATAATGCGGAAAGCCCAGCCACTGTGTAAGTGCTGTATAGAAAATACCAACAGAGTGAGGGAAATCAACTGAGTCAAGAATTTCAATATGATTACCCCTGCCGATGCCGATCATCGTAGTTGTAAAATCGCCTGATCCATCAATGGACAGCAAAGCAGCTTCATCAAAGGGTGATGCAAAAAAAGCAGAAGCCAGGTGACTGCGGTGATGTTCTACCTGGTGAATCTTCTTTTTAAATGTAGCTTTATCAATGGATGCAATCTTTGCAAACTCATCTTCAAGTGAAGCCACTTTTTTAGCATTGCTCAACCTGTTCTTCACAGCTGTAATTCCACCAAGCGGATTCATGGCGAGAAATAAAATTTTCTTTCCCAGCTTAGCCCATGGATCACGGCCAATGGCAATATGATCCACTTCATTTAATGTAATACCGGCTTCCTTCAAACAAAATTCAATGGCCATCGATGGAAACCCGGCCCAATGTTTCACCCGGCGAAAACGTTCTTCTTCTATGGCTGCTATCATAATCCCATCCACAAAAATAGCCGCACTGCTGTCGGCATGATAAGCATTAATTCCTAAAATAATCATTCTGAAAAATTAAGGGCGCAAAGATAAAGTTTCAAAGCTCTTTACGCTGTTGTAAATAAATGTTGATACTGCTGTCGCAGTTGTTCTGCAGCAAAAAAATTTCTTGCAAAAGTGGCGGCATTCGCTGCATAAACAGAAAATTCATCCTGCTGCATAGCCGCAAAAAAACGAATGGCTTCCGGTAATTCACTTGCAAGACTGGTTGCAGAAACAGTTACCCCGGCTTTCTCTTTCTGCAAATTTTTAAAAGGCGTTGTGTTGGTTGTTATTACCGGCTTCCCTGCGCTGAATGCTTCCAGTAACGCATGACCGAAGTTTTCACTTTTGCTGGGCATGATGAACAGTTGAAATTTACTCATTGCCGATGCAAGTTCAGCTGGTGGCAGTTCACCATGATATTGAACTGCAATAGTTGATGGCAACTGTTGAATCAGCTCTTTACATTGCTGCCAGTAAGCTGCGTCTTTGACCGGGCCATAAATATGCCACACAATTACTGCTTCTATTGTTTGCAGTGCTTTAATGATTTCCAAATGATTCTTCATGGGGCTGATCAATGCAACCGTACCCATTACCAACTCATTTGTTTTTTTTTCCGGCGCAGATGCAACTGGCAATAAGTTTGGAAAATTTCCTGCTATTTCTGCATTAACTGAAGCTCCAACTTCATTCCGGATATAATTTATTTCCTGCTCATCGGTTGCATGCCATCTTATCTGTTGATGCCATCCAAACAGTTTGAACAGTAGTAAAAAGAGTTTTTTCTTAAGCGGCTTTTGTGATAAAGCACCGGGATGAAGCATTCCCCTTGCCGATAAAACAACCCTGCTTCCCGTATGCAGTTTGCTGTATGCAATTCCATACTTCAATGGAAGAATATTAAAATAAAGAGAAAACAGACCGTTAATAAAAATCGAGTCGGGCTTTACTTCCAGAATAATTTTCTTTAGCTCTGCTCTTGCCTTCCATGAATAGTTCCAGTACATCACCTGTGCTTTTTGATCCCAGTTCGTCCATTCATTGATCTTTTATTCCATCCAACTTCTCAGTTTCATTCATTTCATGTGGCTTGCACACAATAAAAAAATCATAGTCTTTGTACAACTCCCTTACCAGGTTTACAAGCGATTGGACAGGTCCACCTGCTTTATAGGCAGGATAGAAATGATCATAAAAAATCAGGATGCGTTTCTTCAGCAAAAGTCAGAGTTTTAAACGAAGGAATCTGTCGGCGGCCCAGTAACAGAACCCGATAAAAATCATGTTCTTCAGTAATGAATTCACACACATCAGGATATCTGTTTCAATTTGTACTGAGTTTAAAAATAATACCGGAAACCATAGAATCAGTGTCGGGGTTTTACGGATCACTTTCAGTAATAAATAAATGACTCCTGAAAAAAACAATCCATAAATTAACATAAAAAATATCCCCCCCTGTACACCAAAATTTCCATAGGCTTCCCCCATCGGGCTTATGTTCATGCTGTATCCTACAATCTTAAACCCGGTAAAACGTTCCATATTAAATTGGCCACCTGATATTGGCTTATCGGGCCATAAAAGCCTTGGCACAAAGGATGCTGCCAGGGAAGTAAAAATGGTTTCTCCCTCAGCATAAGGGGCAGTTTTTGGAATATGCACCATCACTTTCCCGATGATCATTCCCTGGTTAAAACGGTTCACAGTTGGAAACATCAGTGTCCAGTCGAAAAACTGATCCGGGCTGGCCAACCTGTCAATAAACAGGGTAAAAAATGCTTCTGTATTTCCCTGGTCACCTCCCTGCCCTCTCCACGCCACATCCCTGTAATCGCTCTTGATGCTTTGCAGTACAACCACAAAGATGAACCCAACAATCGCAATACTGTATTTTAATGTATTGGTGATTTTTCTTCCCAAAAGAACCAGCATAACTGACAATGCCAGCAAATACACCAGTTCTCCAAACATAGCCTGAGCCAGTGAATTGGCAACTACAGCTACAATACCGCCAACCAGGTACCATGTTCTGTTTTTCGAATCAGAAAAAAAAGTATAAAGTACTCCCACATATAACAGCTTTCCAAAAAGATAGGCTACATACTGCAAGTCACCGGGTATAAAAATTTGTAAAAAACCGGAAACAAAACCAATGATGATCATTAATATTCCGAGGTTGCCCTTCCCCTTAAGATATTTCCTTGATTCATTTACTGCCAGAGTAAATTTTAACCCATAAGAAGCCTGCAGCATCTCCGGAAGTTTAAGCCCGATGATCAGCGCAATTACCGCAGGAAACATATACCCATAATAAACCTCTGCGCTAACACCCATATCATATTTCAGGGCAATCACCATGGCATCTTCATTGTATACATGAAACACAATGGCAGGCATCAGCATACACTGGAAAAGAGCCAGCAGGATGGGAATATCCATCAGGTTATACGACTTACCGATGGAATCAATAAAATTCAGCAGGAAATAAACAAATAACCCAATAGCTGTAATTTCCTCCGTTCTCATATTACCCGCCAGGGTAAATGAAAAAGCAATCAATAATGCAATGACAACGAAAATAATTTTGTTCAGCTTCATGCTACGAATTCAATGGCTTCTGCAATTTTCGTAAAAGAAAATGATTCAATAAGGCGGAAACTTTTTTCACCCATTTTGTTTATTGGTGATGTATGTTCACTAAAAAAACGGATTGTTTTTTCAAGATCCTGTTGATTCATGGCACTGAAAACAAAACCGTTCTCACTAACCAGGTCGGCCGCACACCCACATTTATTACTTACAACCACGGGTCTTGCACAGGCCATCGCTTCATTTACACTCAGTCCCCAGGTTTCTCCCGGCCCTTTGGATGGCAGTACAAACACATTGCCCAACCGGTAAACAACCGGCATCAACTGCTGATTCTGAAAATCAAGAAAGAGTATCCGCTCATCACCTGCTGCCTGCTCTTTCAGCTTTTGCTCCAGTAACCCATTCCCAACAATCAATAAACGAATACCGGGATTGGTCAAGGTTTTAAATGCACTGATCAGTAAAGCCGGGTCTTTCTTTTCTTCAAGCTTACCTGCAAATAAAAACACAAGGGCTTCATCCGGAATCTCTAACTCTCTGCGCCATGTGTTGGCCTTTGCTTCATAACGGTCATCTGTATCAAAAAACCGTTCGTTCTCCACGGCATGGGCAGCATAGTGTAACTGTGATTCTTTTATACCATGCTGTATAAAGTAAGCTTTGTTCGCTTCTCCTGTATACAGTGCCACATCAATATGCCGGTACACCCATGTTAAAAAAAAACGCCTCGCTGCTTTCCTGAATGAAAACCCGATGGCTTCATCTAATAAAGTTGAATCGCCACGGAAGATGATCTTTTTTCTTCCTTTAAAATAACGCAGCACCCGTAAATGACTTTTAAAACTCCAGCCATATACAAGCAATGCATCCGGGTTATACTGATCAATCCGTTCAATCAGATCCCGGTTATCAATCCCCCTGAAATTTCCTGCACCGGGAGTCTTCGAAATATTTTCAACAAACTCCTGTTCATACCCGTCGAGTAAAGGGATATCCCATTTAAACTCTTTTTTGAAATCAGGATCATACACCAATCCATCTTTTGTTTGCCCCCATGTATAAAACACTTTCACCGCAATATTCTTCCGTTCAGTAAGTACCCGAAATAGCGGGGCATTATACTGTATAGGGTGCGATGTAATAATAGCGAGTTTCTTCAATGAAGCTATTTGTCAATTATACTTTGTAAGAATAATTTTTATTTTACCAGTCATCTCGAATTGATGGAGCAACGCAGTTGCGGAATCATCAATGAGAAATCTTACTCTTAGTAGTTGGCCTTCAATGATGCATTCACTTAACTTCTGTATGCCTCTGACCCCCTAATTCCCAACTCCCCTGTCCTCTGTGAACTCAGCACCTCTGCGTGCAAACATCCTCTTCCCGCCTTCCCGGCAACCCGTTTTACTTCATCACTTCTTCCTCAATAACCTCTGCAATCTTTTCCAATGAAAAATGTTCAATATGTTTTAAGGCTTCTTTACCCATTTGCAATGTAGCATCCCTGCTCTCAAACTTCTTTATACAGTGAAACAAATCGTCTGCATTACCGGTATGAAATGTAAATCCTGTTTTTCCTTCTTCAATTAATTCAGGTGCACAACCGCAATGATCGCTTACAATCGCCGGTCTTCCACAAGCCATTGCTTCATTCACGGCAAGCCCCCATGTTTCACTTTTACTCGGCAGCAGAAATACATCACCCACCCTGTACACCACCGGCATCTCCGATTGATTTTTGAAGGGTTGAAAAATAATTCTTGTATCACTCTTCGAAAGTTCTTTCAACTCCTGCTCCTGTTCTCCGTTTCCATACAGCAGCAGTCGGTATTCTTCTCCTTTCAACTGCTGAAATGCTTTGATCAAAACATCTAACTGCTTTAATGCATAAAATTTTCCGGCATATAAAAAAAACAACTGCATTCACAGGAATCTGTAATTCTTTCCGTTCTGCTGCAGCTTTTATTTCCCATTGTTCATGATCAGAAGAAAACCGATGATTATCTACTGCATGGGAAGCAGCAACTAATTGTTCTTCTTTTAATCTGTACTTTAAAAAATAATTCCTGTTGAGGCTGCCAACATAAAATACTTTCTGCACGTTACGGTAAACAAATTTCAGGACTTGTGTTTTTACAAACTCCTTCATTCCTGTTCCTTTATTCTGCAAATGTGAATCACCTCTGAAAAACAAACGGGACGATCCTCCCATCACCTGCATAATTTTCAAATGACTGAATACACTCCAGCGGTAAACCATTACAGCCTCGAAATTTTCTGCTTTTATTTGTTTGTTTAAACCCGGATTGATAATTCCCCAAAACCTGTTCGAGTCAGGATGTTTTGATCTGTTATCAATGAATTCGTAATCATACCCGTCCAGCAAAGGAATATCCCAGCTTCGTTTCATTCCAAATCTTGCATCATACACTTCATCTTTCGATTGACCCCAGGTATAAAATACTTTTACATCAATTCTTTTTCTTTCGGTCAGTAACCGAAACAACGGTGCATTATACTGAATTGGATGTGTTGTTATGATGGCAAGACGTTTCAGGAAACAACTTTATTAAACAGTTCAACCTGCCGGGCTGTCATATTAAAGGCAGAATATTTATCTATCTCCGTTTTAATTACTGCCGGCTTTAAAAGATGAAGTGTTTGAAACCCGGGCATTACTTCTTCAATTTTTGCCAGCATACTCACTTCGTTGTCGTCTTCATTTAATCCTACTGCAATCCCTGCATTTGTTTTTCTGATAAAATCAAATACCAGGCTTTTCTCATGAAACATACAAAAAACAGGTTTGCCGGCAAATACATTGTTATACACTTTTGATGCGTTATAATCCTTATCAACAGAACCAGGAATCAGTAAGATATCTGCATGCATTAATGTTGCCAGTGCAGAGAAGTAGGAAATACGTTCCGGTATCTCCGTTACAAGCTGCGGAATACCCAATTCATCAGCCAGTTCTTCAACAATTTTTTCCTGTGTACCTGTAGCGTAGCTGGTGCCAATAAAATAAAAATGATATTGATCAATATCAGCTACATGGGTTTTAAGTGCAGTAAACAAGGCTCTCAACATCGGAATAAAAGCCTGTCTTAATAAAGCGCCGATATAAACTACATTGATCTTGTCTTTTGTTGCTGTAATAACTTCAGGCGCAATCTGCTTCCTCCTGGTAAATACAAAATCATTTTCTGCCAGCCCAAATGGTATCACTACGGATGGAATGGATGCTAACACGGGATACCGCCGTTGCAATTCATTGATATACCCTTTCGATACAGAGATAATACCATCTGCATGCGGCATCGTATAGGCTTCCATTTTTTTATGAATCGTATAGGCCATTTTAAACTTGGGCGGTCTTACCGACTTTGGTCTGCTGAGATAAAAATCATTGCGCCAGGGATCCTGCATATCAACAACAAATGGACCTCCGAATTTTTCCTTCCAGTAGCGTCCCAGTGCAATAACATGAAACATGGTCGTTGAGAAAAAAACCAGGTCAAACTTTTTTTTCTCTAACAGTTCAGTTCCCTTTTGTTTAAAATGATAATAGGAACGGATAGATAAACTTCCAAGTCCGAACTTTCTTGTATACCGCAGAGGTAAAGCTTTCACTTTATGTACAGGTATATCTGCAGGAATGGTTTCACTCAGCAATTCATCTGTAAACCCATCTGTATATTGCTCATCCACACAAATCACTTCAGCTTCCCAGCCCATTTCTTTATAAAAGGGAAGGCTCATCCGCACCCTCTGCATATCAGGTGCATTAACTGGCGGGAAGTGCGGCGATATGATCAGTACCCGTTTCAACTTTTTTGTAGGTAATTTTTTTAGATAATAACTGCGATGGATATTCCACCAGTTTATAAAACACCCATGATACAACAAGGGTAACAATCAACGCAGCGAGTAATACCAGCCATACTTTCCAGTCTGTATCAGCATACCGTCCGCCAAGGTTGATGATTCGTCCGCCAATGGGAACATGCAACAGGTAAAGTGAAAAAGAAATTTTGCCGAGAAAATCAGTGATCCTTGATTTGAATTCTGCATAACAGATCAGTAAAGCAGTAATTAATCCGGTAAGTGGCATTGTATACAACTGCCCTCTTACCAGGCTCACAGAAACGGCCACTGCAAGTACTCCCCAAAAGAGTTCCCGGTTAATTCTTCCTGTTTTATAAGCCGCTGCTCCAATACCCATTACAAATAAAGGCATATAACTGAACACGTATAAATGGATAAAGAAGCTGGCTGTTAACCCGGCTGCAAATCCAATCAGTAAGGTCCATTTGCTCTTCCAGAGAAAAGGAAGCAACAATCCAATTAAAATATAATAATGAAACTCTGCTTCAAGGCTCCAGTAAACAGGAAGCAGCCATTCAAATCCGAGGTGTTCGGGTAAATAAGCTATATGTGAAACCGTTTGCCATAGATTGAACTGAAACGGATCACCTTTAAATCCCGGAACAATGGTTGACAGGTAAGCAAGCACTATCACCAATACAACTGATAAGAGGTAAGGCGGTTCAATACGAAGGCATCGCTTGGCAAAAAACTGGAAAAATCGTTTGATGGTATAACCGCCTTTCACCAGCGAATAAGGAATGATAAACCCGGATAAAACAAAGAAAGCCTCAACTCCCAGCCATCCATGTGTTACAATGCGCTGGTACCATTCAGCACTGCCGGTGAATTCCATATTTCCTTTGGAAAAATGAAACAGGCATACGGCCAGTGCCGCCAATCCACGGATGGTTTCAACAATACCTATCCTGTTTTCTTTTTTTACGGTTCTTATTTCCATCAATTGATTAATAACGTTTCAGAGGATCGGTAAAAAAGCGGTAGCATTGATACGCAAAGGAAAGTTTTTGCTTTAGTGTTTCAACGGTATCCCCATCATGATAAATAAAACGGCGCAACGCCAAATCATTTTCAAAAGGAGTATAAATGCTGTTGGCATAGCTGTAACCGGCAGCTGCTAATATAGCCCGGTAATTTTTGGGCACCGAACCAAACGGGTAGGCAAATGAACAAACCTCTTTGCCGGTAATTGATTCAAGTATTTTTTTACATTCTCTTACTTCAAACCGCAAAGCTGCTTCTTCAATTCCTTTTAAACGGATATGATGATGTGAATGTGCCCCCACTTCCATCCCCAGCCTGCTCAGTTCTTTTAACTCAGCTTCATTCATTAATTCCACTTTTGCTCTTCCTTCTTCTGTATCCCAGCTGTTGGTTCCACCAATATGTGCAGTTGGCATATAAAAGCTGGCCTTCATTTTCCGCTTCTGCAATTCGGGAATCGCAAAGTCAAATAAATGTTTCGGGCAATCATCAAATGTGAGAATAATTTTTTTTGCTCACTGCTGTTCCTGCAACAAGATCATCAAGCCCGACCGTTTCATATTTGTTTTCTTCCAGGTAATTCAGCAATTGAAGAAAAATCTTCCTGCTGATGCTGTATGGCTTTAATGATGCATGTGAAGGATCGTCACTTACATGATGCAGCATTACAATAGATGGAATCTTTTTACGCACTGATTGCCTTCTTCACTAATTCAAGTAATTTTTTTTCCTGTGCCTCCCATGAAAATTGTTCATTGAATTGCTGCAGCTGGGTTCTTCGGTTTACCGGTGCTGATTGTAACAGTATGTCAATTTGCTTAGCCCATAACTCAGGATGATCAACCGGAACAGTTGTCACTGTATCAGGAAAAAAAGCTGCCACCTCTTTCTGCCCTTCGGTATCAGTAGCCAGTACTTTGATGCCGGCCTGCAGGTATTGCAGTATTTTATTGGAAACAGTTCTGTTTTTATTCTCAGGAGTATTGTTCTCAATTGCCAAGCCAATATTGTGCTGAGCAAGTATTGAAACGAGCTCATGATGCTTTACAGCAGGATGAATGATTAATTGATGTCCTTTGTTAAACGGAAATATTCTATTTAACTCGGCATCATATCCTGCCACACATGCTCCAATCAAGTGCAATTCGATCTTTGTTTCCAGAACATGCAATGCTTTCAGAATCGTTTCAAGGCCCCTGCCCGGGCCGATTGTTTGAGAAAACCAAACAAGAGATGAGCCGTTGCTTGCTGCGACAACTTCAGCTGCATTTTCCTTTTCAGAAAAACCATTATACAAAACATGCGCTTTCTTTCCTGAAGAATAGGTTTTTTCTAAAGCGGTTGCCATTGATTCAGACGGACAACTGCAGTAAACGCTATTCTCCAGAGCAAAATTCTCCAGCGATTTAAATAATGCAACCGGCCGTTCAGGAACAAGATAATCATGGCTGTACCAGTCTTCAATATCATAAGCAAGTTTCACACCTTTACGGATCAGTTCTTTCCCCACCAGGATTCCAAACTCAGTATGGGCAATATATAAATCAGCCTTTTCATTCAATGCAGCCTCTGTCATGATTTGTGGTGCATAGCCGATACACCAGGAAGATTCAATATTCAGTATTCTTTTCAGATCACGTGCAAGCCTTCTGCGTAAACGGATATAAAACCGTTTCAAAAACCTGATCTCTCCCGGTATCAGGTTCAGGGAAGCTTTATAAATAATATTCTTTCCCTGGATCAGTAACAGATCCTTCTCTCTTTTTTCGGATGATGTCCATATAGTGAGGATCACCACTTCATAACCCGCAGCAGCCAGTGTACTCGCTTCTTTCCATGTTCTTGGATTGGAGGAAAGATGAAGATCAGAAATCAGACAGATTTTTTTTGACATCCTTGTTTAACTTATCCCTATTGGGAGGGATGAAATGCATTTAATTGTCCACTTCTGCCCCTTCCTGTTTTCAACTGTTTCCTCAGCCAGCAGTTTATATTCAACGGCAATTTTCTCCCAGATATAAGTATGCCTGCTGTCTTCACACATAGAGATGATGATCACCCCTCCTGCATGCAGGTTTTCCTTAATAGCTTTTGCAAGAGTTTTCATTGGCCGGCTGAAATAATAAATGGTTTCATTAAAGACGATTACATCAAACCTGCCAGTTACATCATCTGCATCATAATCTACTTTTCTGAAGTCTGCAGAACTGAATTTTTCCTTTGCAATTCTGATTGCATTTTCAGAAAGATCAATGCCGCTGTATTTCAATGAACCCTGAAAATTTTTAAATAAGTAATCATACAGCACACCGTTACCGCACCCAATATCCAAAATGGAAACAGAGGCAGCATGTTTTTTAATCTGTTCACAGATGGAAAAATAATGTGCCGCTTCGTCTTCTGAAAAAAGATAATTCCAGGTGCCATCTTTATACTGCTGTTCCCAAATGGTTTTACTGATCCTGTTTCCAAAACCAAAACGGCTCAGTAAGGTTGAATACAATAAATACCTGAGCCGGTTTTTTAATCTTACGGATAAATTATACATAGAAAAACAGGCATGGATAGTTAGGTCTTAATTTCATGTATCAGTTTTGCGATCTGCTGAAGTTTCTTTGAATAAGAACTTTCAACTGCTGTCAGAAGCCGTTTATTAATCACTTTCTTTTCTTCCCCCTTTTTTACCAGCTCAATGGTTTGCTGAAACAGGGCAGCATAACCGGTATTCTCTTTTGCGGGAAGCATATATAACAGATCTGTATTTGCATAACTGCTTACATGATGTGCAACAACCGGTTTACCAGTTGACAAATACTCCAGCAGTTTATGTGAATTGGAGCCATCCCATACACTGTTTACACCGATCTTCCAGCAAAGCCAGAACAGATCAGCTTCCTTCATCTGTTCCTGTAACACTTCACTGTTTACCGCACCTCTCAATTCAACATTACATTTGTTTTCAAGAAATGAAATAAACCCATCCGCTTCTTTATCTGTTACTCCTCCAAGATTCAGATCGCTTTGTTGATATGATCCCCAGAAAATAAATTTCACTTCGGGGTTTCCTTCAATTACCTGCATCATGGTTGTTCTGTCTAATGCTTCCATCCTCAGATTACCCGTGTACCCTGCAGTGATTTTTTTATTTTCCGAAACAACGCTTCCGTTTTTCAGCAGTTCTTCTGCTCCCAGTACAAAACTTTTCTGCAAACCATGACCAATCATATATACCGCTCTGCCGCTTTGTTTCATCCGTTCATAAATGGTATCAGATACAGCTAATGAAAGCGCTGCAGAATAAACTTCAGGAGGTAATTCATCATACCAGAACTGATCGGCTGCAAAAAAAAGATTCACCGGCGCACCAAACCATTGCAGGTTTTGAAACAGGTAGCCCTGAAAACTCCATACCACATCCGGTTTCGCATTAATTTTTTTCAGCAGTGCACTTACTTGTTGCTTTAACAGGAAAGAATACAGGAAAGAAGGCAAAAAACGTTTGGCCCTGAAAACAGGTTTATAATTTACAATACGAATCAGGGGATGATCAGCACAGGTTTTAATTTCAATACCGGTATGGGAGAGCTGCGGTGGTTCAATAAAATAAACACGGCAGTTTTGTGCAGCAAGTTCCAGTGCATAATGATGCTTGCTCACTTTCATGGTTCCCCATCGTTCAGGAGAAAGAATAAAAACAGTTTTATCCCTGAACTGAAACATGTTCAAATGAATGGATCAGTGAAGCCACCCGTTCAATCTGTTCCGTTGTTAATTCTGCAAATAAGGGAATGGAAAGAATCTGTGATTGATTGGCAAATGCCGCAGGAAAATCGGCCGGCTGAAAATGCCGGTTGGCATAGCAGGGAAGAAAAGGCAATGCAGTTGGATAATGTACAGCTGTTTCAATACCATCTTCTTTCAGCAACTGTACCAGCTCTTCACGGTGATTAGTTTTAATCACATACAAGTGATGTACATGTTGATAGCCCTCTTTCACCAACGGGGTTTTAACGGAGCTGCCGCGGAGAAGTGTTGTATAGGTTGCTGCATGATTGATTCTTGCCTCCGTCCAATTTTCAAGGTGTGGAAGTTTTGCAGAAAGAATCGCTGCCTGTAATCCATCGAGCCGGCTGTTTCTTCCTTCAATCAAATGATTGTGTTTTCCTTTCTGTCCGTGATTGGCAATCATGCGGATGGTTTCTGCCAGTGCATCATCATTAGTTGTCATACAACCTGCATCACCATATGCACCTAAGTTTTTGCCGGGATAAAAACTGTAACTCGCTGCATCGCCAAATGAACCCACTTTCTTTCCATGAATGCTTGCCCCATGTGCCTGTGCACAATCTTCCATTACTTTCAATTGATGCTTGGCAGCAATTTGCATAATGGCTGGCATATCTGCAGGGTGCCCATATAAGTGAACAGGAATAATCACTTTTGTTCTGGATGTAATGGCTTTTTCTATCAGTGAAACATCAATGGTAAAATAATCAGCTTCCACATCCACAAATACAGGTGTTGCGCCAACATTGCCAACAGCTTCGGATGTACTGATCCATGAATGTGCAGGAACAATTACTTCATCGCCTTCACCAATGCCCCATGCCTTTAAAATAATTTCCATCGAATCGGTTCCGTTGGCACAGGCAACCACATGCTTTACACCAACATAGTCAGCAAAAGACTGTTCAAAGTTTTTAATGGCAGCACCTCCAATATAAGAGGAGTTTGCAATGGTTTGTTCAATAGCTGAATCAATTTCTTTTTTAATCGTCAGGTACTGTGCGTATAAATCAACAAAAGGAATTTTCATTTTTATAGAATTAGATTGAACGAATTTTTCTGGCAGGGTTTCCTGCATAAATACCGGGTTCGGTAATATCTTTTGTTACTACTGCACCTGCACCAATCACGGCATGATCACAAATTGTAACAGGTAGAATGGTTGCATTACTGCCCAATGAAACATGATTGCCGATAAAGGTACTTTTCCATTGACTCTTATCTCCACGGGCAGGGCCTCCACCGCTGAACAGATCATTAATGAACATCACTCCGTGACCGATAAAACAGTCATGACCAATGCTCACCAGTTCACAGATAAAAGTATGGCTCTGCACTTTGGTGTTTGCACCAATCTCCACATCCTTCTGTATTTCCACAAAGGGACCAATAAAACAATTGTTTCCGATACTGCATCCATATAGATTAACCGGCGTAACAACCTTCACGCCTTCACCGAAGACGACATCTTCTTTTATCCTGCTTTCGAATAGTTGTGGTTGATTCATGATTTATTTTTTACCGTCATTGCGATCCACCAACTGGCGTAGAAGCAATAATCTTAATTAGCCGGCGTAACATCAACTGCTGATGTATAAATTTTATCAATGATCTCAACCGTTTTCAATCCTTCAAAACCATTCGTTGCAATTACACCACCATTACTCAGCACTTCCACTACATTCTGGTACACTTTATCATGATTACTCATGGAGCCGAAATACTTTCCGTAATTATTTGGCGGATTTCCTGCCGGCAGATCTTTGATCTCGTAATTTTCAATACTCTGGTATTCCATTTCATTGAGATACTGTCCGCCGATCTTTAGGGTTCCCTTTTCACCAAAGATGGTCAGCGAGCCTTCCATATTATGATCATAGCTGTTTACGGAATAATTAATGGTACCGATAGCCCCGTTATAAAACTTCAAACTCACTGTACCTGTATCTTCAAACTCAATAATTCCTTTGTGATGATAGTTGCCGGTAAATGCATGTACATCTTTACATCGCCCACCATCCAGTATAATAAATCAATAAAATGACTGAACTGTGTAAACAGTGTACCTCCATCCATATCCTTTGTTCCCTTCCATGAATTCTGATAGTATTCATTGTTACGGTTCCAGTAACAGTTGAGTTGCGCACTGTATATTTTTCCCAGTCTTCCTTCATCAATAATTTTCTTTACGGCAGCCACCGGTGGGTTAAACCTGTTCTGCTTTACAATAAATAAACGGCGGTTGGCCTTTTCTGCTTCCTTGATCATTTCTCCGCAATCCTGCACACTTACTGCCATCGGTTTTTCACACAATACATTAAAACCTGCCTTTAATGCGGCAATGGTATGTGCTGCATGTAAACCGTTGGGTGAGCATACACTCACAACAGTAATTTCATGTTGAGCGGTTAACAGTTCTTCAACAGAACTGTAAGGCTTTGCCTTGTATTTTTCAGCCAGTGCAGTTGCTTTCTCAGGAACAATATCACATACAGCAACAAGTTTTCCAATATTGTTGATATGTTCTGCATGGCGTTGGGCTATCCGGCCGCAGCCAATGATAGCGAAATTGATTTTTTGAGTACTCATAGTATATTAATTCACTAATTTAATTCCGGATGGGAAACTGATCAGCACACCCATTCCTTTTTTCTGATATACAAACATACTGCCTGCTGCTACAGCCGATGCTCCTGCATTGACTGCTTTTTTAAAATCATCCGTGCTTCCTGCACCACCACATGCAATCACAGGAACAGTTACTGCAGGTGCAATTTTTTCAACCAGCACTTCATCATAACCCTCCCATGTACCGTCACGCTCAATAGAGTTGATCATAATTTCACCCACACCGTTTTGTTCAAGTGTTTTCGCCCATTCAACAGGATCATGGCCTGTGCTCTTTGTTCCTGAATGTGAATACACTTTGTATTTCCCAAACAGGTTTTTCTTTACATCCATTGAACCAACAACTGCCTGCGCTCCGTACACATCAGCAATTTGCCTGATAAGTTCCGGGTTTTTAAACAGCACTGAATTGAGAATTACCTTTTCATAACCTGCATCAAATATTTTTTTCGCTTCAGTATAATTTGAAATACCTCCTCCGTAACTCATGGGCATAAAGGCTTCTCCTGCTATTTCTGTAATTTTTTTGAAGTCTATTCCTCTTCCATCAGAAGATGCATTGAAGTCTATAACAGCTAATTCATCGGCTTCCTTTTCATTAAAAATTTTAACCGTATTAATGGGATCGCCCAGGTAATTTGGGTTTCTGAACTTTACCGTTTTATAAAGCCCTCCGTTTTTTAAAAGAATAACAGGAATAATTCTTACCCGGCTCATCGTTCAGTTTTTGAAAAATTTTCCAGCAATTTCATTCCGAACTTGTGACTTTTTTCAGGATGAAACTGTGTACCGAATATATTTTGCTTTCTGAAAGCTGCAGCATATTCATAACCGTACTTTGCCTTACCCGTAACCATTTCATCACTGTCGAATTGAAAATGGAAAGAATGGGTAAAATAAAACCGGGCCTCTGAGGGTAAATCATTCCATAACGGCGAAGGCCTGTTGATGATCAGTTCATTCCAGCCCATATTGGGGATTTTTAACTGTGGATGTTCACTTAACCTGAAGCGGATCGTATCAGCATCCACCCATCCCAACCCTTTTTCAATTCCCTCTTCACTTCCTCTGGTCATCATCTGTGCACCTACGCAAATACCAAGCAGGGGAACTTTTTCTGCGAATGCTTTTTCCTCTACAACTGCTCTTAAACCGCTTTCATTAAATCGCTGCATACATGAATCAAAATGGCCTACTCCCGGAAGCAATATCCGCTCTGCCCGTTTTATTTCTTCCACA
The DNA here is from genome assembly GCA_016713085.1 of Chitinophagaceae bacterium. Taxonomy (NCBI): domain Bacteria; kingdom Pseudomonadati; phylum Bacteroidota; class Chitinophagia; order Chitinophagales; family Chitinophagaceae; species Chitinophagaceae bacterium. Next base: position 1,129,016 of record JADJPV010000001.1, read on the forward strand.
TCGGCTGTAATGATGGCTTCTGCACCAATACGTTTAAACATATTGAGTACGGAAGTAAGATTGCCAACTCCGTAATTTACGATTGCTGTCATTTAACAGGAAACAGTTTCCGGTAGAGATATTTCACCGGTTTCAAAATGGGGTAACGCAGATCAATCGGCTTTTCATAATCAAACTCATAATGACTGCGTGGAGCTGTTTGCATAATGGCTTCAAACTCCGCCTCCGTGAGGTCGAATTTTTTCAGCACAAAAGCATAATCTGTTTTTTGCTGCACGGCATCATACACGGGCTTCTGCAATTCAGCCAGTGCTTCTTCCTTCGTGATCTGTCCGCTAAAAATCAAATCACTTAAATGTGCTTTTCGTTTATCAATTTTAAACTTCACTGGCAGAATATAGCCCTGGTAAAATCTTGTCCAGATACTTTCATAATGCTTGCCGCCATAATCTCTCCATCCCAGTTCATTCTGTATAAGATCTTTCACCGCCTGTTTATTATAGTCAGCATAATCAAGTACCGAAACACTTCGTACGCCTTTTATTTTCTGGTAATACCGTTTCACTTTTGCATCCATAAACGGGAATGTCTTTAAGGGAACCGTTCCGTATGCTTTATGAATGGATTGAATATTGATATGATCTGTTTTCGGAAAGATCCATGATTTCGGCAACGTATTTTCAGTCTGCACATTGGTACCACTCAGAATGTATTTGATATTCTTTTCTCCTGCCAGCCTGTACAATGTGGCAAAAATGGCATGATCCGTAATGGCTTCAATATCCACTACTGATGCTTTAAGATAAGACAGCTGCAGATCCCTGAACTCCTCCCAGTTGATGACATAGGTAAACAAATCCAATTCGAGTTTACTCACAATGTTTTCAATATTCATCACCGATAACTCAGAGTTCCATCCATTATCAAAATGCACGGCAAGTGGACGAAGTCCCAGCTGTTTGGCGAGATAAGCCACATAAGTACTGTCAACACCACCGCTTAAACCCATAATACAATCATAGGGTTGGTTTTTTCCGGCTTCCTTTATTTCTGCTGCAATGGCTTCCAGTTGTTTTCTTCCTGCTTCGCCTGTAACAACATGCTCTGCTTCCGCTTTCTTATACTCGTAATAATAATTGCTGATTCCCTTTGCATCAAATACAATATCCTTATCAGCAATGGTATCCATTACACTGATGCTGCATTGCCGGTAAGTCCCTTCACCTGTCATATCATCCCTGTTTTTCAAATACAAAAAAATCGGCCATTGATTCCTGCTCTCCGTTACCGGGGAATGGATTTTTCACTTCTGCAATGAATGTCCATTCAGTAAAACGCTTTGCATCATCTGTAAATTTACGGTGGAGCACATGCTGCGTTTCATGAAGGTAAAAATTGGTAGAGTACACCACTACATATTTTTTACCGAGGCTGAACAGATCCTGCAGGTATTTGAGATAATTGTTTTCTTCTACAATATGATACAGTACATCAAGCGACAATGCCACATCAGCTTTCAGGGTATCATCAGCCACAAAACTATCCGGCTTGTACAGCACAAATTTCTTGCTGGTATCGCCTTCAAATTTTTTCCGGCAAAGATCAATAATAGTGGAAGATACATCCATCCCTGTATAAGAAGGATAATGAATGATCGACAGCTGATGACCGTCACCGCAACCCATTTCTACAGCAGAATGAATCTTTTTTTCTTCAATGAATTTGTTGATGAAGTCGGCTTTGAATACCGACAGGCGGCCGTAAGAGCCGTCACCTGAATTACCTCCGCCTGCATACCTGTTCTCCCAGTAGTTCAGCGAATTAAATTGATCTCTGCCTAATAATTTTTTGATGAATTGTTTGATCATATACTTATTCGATTACGTTCAGTTCTTTTGTTACAATTGTATGAAGACTGCAGATTTGTTTAACAGATGCTGCCGTTTGTTGAGATAGTTTCTGAAACAGTTCGGGATGATGATACATCCGTTCAATGGCATCGGCCACTTCACGGGCATTATTGGTTACAAACCCTGTTTCCATATCTGTTACAAATTCAGGAATGGCCGTGTTGTTGGATGTAACGGGAACAAGACCGCTGCTCATAGCTTCACACATCGATACTCCCTGTGCATCCTGTCGTGTAGGACAAAGAAAAATGCCGTTCTGTGCATGCAGCTCAGGTATCATGATCTGGCGTACAGCTCTTTCCTGCAATTCAACGTTCTTAAATTTTTTCAGCGGATCAGTGATTTTTTTAAAGAACTGTCCCTGCCCGATAAGGGTAAACTGCAACTCAGGAAAAAATGATTTTTCAGAAAGCAGCTGAATGGCTTTTGCAGAAATATCATTGGCATATTTATTTGAACCGAATGAACGCAGCAGAAGTATCCGTTTCCGCAGCTCAGGATTTTTTTGCTGATACGTAAACAGGTCGGTATCTATCGGGTTAGCAATAATTGTTTTTTGTTTGATTTTGCTCAGCGTATCCCATTCGGTAATTTGCCGCATCCAGTCCGATACAAATACAAACTGAATCTGTGCGGTTCTGTTTGCATAACGGATCATCTTCCTGAACTGGAATTGCTGATAGGTATTCTTCTTAATATAATTCAGCAGTACCGGCGAATACCAGGTATAATTAAACAGCCTCCTGTACCAGCCCAATGCTTCATAACCATGTACCCAGATGATGACAGGAATGGTGATTTTTTTTATGATCTGCTCCAGCATCCACGACTGGTAAAAATGAATCAGCACTTTGTCGGGGCTGAATGCTTTTACTGCTTCCGCAAGTTTTTCCTGATCATTGAACATCTCCACATCAATTCCTTCATACACAAATTCCCTTGGTTCATGAAAGAATGAAAACACTTTTACCCGGTGCCTTTTGGCATATTCCTTTGCACGTACATGCACAAATACATCACCCATGAGGTTATCAAGGTGGGGATAGTTTTCATCAAGGATCAGCAGCTTCATTCTTTGGAAAAATAGCGGATGACCTGTTCAACAATCTGTTCAGCTGAATCACCCTTCCCAAAAGGATTCTGTGCCGTACTCATTTTTTTATACGCTTCTTTATCTTCAATTAACCTGCTTGCTTCTAAAATAATTTTTTCTTTGTCTGTACCCACCAGCATCGCAACACCGGCTGTAACAGCTTCCTGCCTTTCGGTAGTATCTCTCATAACCAGTACAGGTTTCCCCAAACCGGGCGCTTCTTCCTGTACACCTCCTGAATCAGTGAGTACAAAATAACAACCGGCAAGCAGTGATGTAAACTGTATATAATCTAATGGCGGAATAAGATAAATATTCTCCTGCCCGCTCAGTATCTCCTGTACGGGCTTCTGTACATTGGGATTTAAATGTACAGGGTATACAAAATTATAACCGCTGTATTTCACTGACAGTTCTTTAATGGCATGGCACATGTTTTCAAAACCGGAACCAAAGTTTTCACGCCTGTGCCCAGTAATCAGAATAAACGGTTTCCCATTTGCCGTCCATGGATAATCCCGTTTATATGTTGCAGCATCCTCACTGATTTTCTTCTGTGTACACTGTAAGGCATCAATAACCGTATTGCCTGTTACAAAAACCGTTGATGCATCAGCATGTTCCTTTGCAAGATTTTCTCCTGCCAGTTTTGTGGGAGCAAAATGCAAATCAGTAATTTTTGAAATCACCTGACGGTTAAATTCTTCCGGGAAAGGTGACTGCATATTGTAAGTTCTCAGACCTGCTTCTACATGACCCACTTTTATTTTTCGGTAAAAGGCTGCAGTAGCCGCACACATGGCCGTAGTGGTGTCACCCTGTACTAACACAATATCCGGTTTTACTTCCTGCAGGTAAGCATCCACTGCATCAAACGACCTGGCTGATAATCCGGCCAATGTTTGATTGGGCCGCATAATATCCAATGAATGATGAACGGTCAGTTCAAAAAAATCAATCAGCGGCAACACCATTTCTTTATGCTGCCCCGTAAAACAAACATTCAGTTCAATTTCTTTTCTTTTTTCAAATGCTTTGATCAGCATCGCCATTTTAATGGCTTCGGGTCTTGTGCCGAATACGACAGAAACTTTAATCAACGGAAAAGTTTTAATAATTTATTCTTCAGGGATTGCTTTTTTATCGTTTGCAGGATGGTTGTTTTTTCTGCTTCGCTCAGCGGACAATCTGTATGTGCAAAAGCATCAGCAAAAATTTTCCTGCGAAGCAGATCATATTCTTTGGCATAATCACTCTGCGATTCCTGGCCGCCATGTATTCTTGACCAGTACAGATCAACGGGAAATTTTACCAGTGGATAGTACCTTCCTATTTTCAGCCAAAATTCATTATCACCGATCATCCGCTCACCACTGAAACCACCAACTGCATCAAACGCCGCTTTTTTAATAATGGCCGAACCGGGAGCACGGTCGAAATGACGGTGACCATTGAAATGTTCCCAATACGCATCATGCGGTGAAACACTGATGGGATAAGGATGAAGAGAATCTCCTGTACAGGATAAACCATAACCGGCATCAGGGAACTGTTCCATAGCATACAGCATTACCTGCAGGCAATGCGGATACATGAGATCATCACTGTCGAGATATTTGATATACTTCCCCTGTAGCATAAGAAGCTGCCCTGTTACGGTTGGGATAGTCGCCCAGGTTTTTTCATTCACATAAACCTTTACCCGCTGATCATTTTGTTCAAATGCCTTCGCTATTGCAACAGTAGCATCTGATGAACAGTCATCCACCACAATTAATTCAAAATCGCTGAGCGTTGATGCCAGTACACTTTCAACAGCCGCTGCAATATATTGCTCACGGTTAAAGGCAGTCATTAAAACACTTACAACAGGCATCAGTTAGTTAATAAGTTCCCTTCTGCTCGTTCTTACTCAGAAAGAACAGGAAATGAGTTTTAATAAAAAGTTTGCTTACAGTAATAACCAACCTGTTGCTTTTTACAACCTGCAGAAAAGGTAATTTCCAGAAAAGACGCACAGCTTTTCCAAATGCCCTTCTGTGAAACAGGTCATTAATGGCATTGATATTTTTTTCAATCACCACCCTGTACATTTCACGGTCCCCGTCAAAATAAGGAACCAGTCCGTAATTCAGCAACGCATCTGAATAAAGCATTTCGTTGATAGCCGTTTTTCGGCTCATGCCGCTGTAATGATGGTTGTATAATGCAAGCGGCTCATCCATATAATACAGGTCGCCTTTTTTACTCAGCAGGTAAAACAGGAAATAAGCACTTGCTTTTGCTTTCACAAACCATTCAGGAATGCTGACCACTTTATTCCTGAACATCACGGTACAAGTAGGTACCACGCAGTGATGAACCACTTCATATTTATTCATCTGCTGCTTCGGCTTATTGTTTTCTCTGAAATAAATAACGGCATTGGAATTCTTTGTATCGTTGATACGTGCATTGCTGTAACACATCACCACATCATTCTGTTCATCGAGCAGCTTCACCTGTTTGGCCAGTTTATACGGATCTGTCCACTCATCATCCCCTTCAAGCAGTGCAACATATTGCCCGTTGCAGCGGTGATAAGTCTTCAGCACATTCTGCTGCATACCGATATTCACTGTATTGTATTCATACCTCAGGATCTCAGGGTATTTCTGCTGATAGGCTTCACAGAGTTCTCTTGTACGGTCGGTTGAACTGTCATCACCAATCACCAGTTCAATGCGGAAATCAGTTTTCTGCATCAGTACACTGTCAATGGCACGTTCTATATAATCTTCCTGGTTATAAGCGATCATCCATACACTTACTTTCAGTTCTTTATGATTTGCTGCGTTCAATGTGTTAAGATTCGGCTAATCAGCTGACGTTTGTTTTAACCACTCTTGCAGGAACACCAACGGCCAGGCTGTGTGCAGGAATATTTTTTGTAACAACGGCACCTGCTCCAATAACACAATGTTCGCCCACTGTTATACCGGGCAGCAAAATTGCTCCGCTTCCGATTGAACAATTATTGCCAACTTTTGATTGACCGAGCAGGCGGCAGCCAGGTGACAATTCGCAAAAATCTCCAACCACCACATCATGATGAACGGAAACATGTACATGCACCAGTGATCCTCTGCCGATCTGCACATCTTCTGTAATTACGGCATACTGCATAATATTCAATCCTGCATCTTCATACATTTCTCCTTCCGGAATGGCTGCATTTGCTGCAATCACCGTATTAGGTTTTCCGCCAAGTGCAAGAAGCTGATGATAAAATTGTTCCCGCAGAAAAGGTTTTCCAACCCCAATGATAAACCGGTTGTCAACATGCAGGAAATGATCTTTAACGGCTTCTTCATTGCACAGAATATTGAATTTTTCCCTGAACAGCGCCGGATGACTTTTTGTGTTATCAAAAAAACAAAGTGTAGCTGCCTGTTCCGAAACAGGTAGTATTCCAAACAACTCTTTTGCATGTCCTCCCGCTCCTGCAATAATCATTTGCTGTAGTTTTGACTTCTTAATAAAAGTCTGCAGATCAGATCAATTTCTTCAGTAGTAATATTATAAAATAATGGCAGACAAAGAACCCGTTTACTTACTGAAGAACTAACTGGTAATACTGTTTGATCAACATAGCGTAAGGAAGAAAGCTCTGGATAAAAATAACGTCTTGGATAAACCCAGTTGGCAGTTAACAGATCAACTGCTTGAAGCAGACTCTCTTCACTGTCAAAAATAATAGGGAAATAAGAATAGTTAAACTCTGCACCGGTAGTTAAGGCAAGATGTGTAACCTTTAATGCCTTGAGTTGTTTTGTATAATACTGTGATTTTTTCTTCCTGTCGGCAAGGATGGCATCAACATGTTTCAGGTTCACCAGTCCCATTGCTGCATGAAACTCACTGTTCTTTCCATTGATCCCCACTTCGGCAAAATCATCGGGACCGTTATGCCCGAAGTTGCGCATAAAAGCCATCTTTTTCAGTAATTCAGGATCTTTTGTGATAACCGCCCCGCCTTCAACGGTATGATACAGTTTAGTTGCATGAAAACTGGTGGTGGAAACATCGCCGTATGCAAACACCGACTTTCCTTTATACATTGTACCAAAACAATGTGCCGCATCATAAATCACTTTCAGCTGATGCTTCTCTGCAATTTTCTGAATAGCATCAATATCACAGGGGTTACCGTAAACATGCGTGGCTAAAATGGCCGTTGTGTTTTTTGTAATGGCAGCTTCAATTTTGGCGGGATCAATATTAAAGGTCTTTGCATCAATATCTGTAAACACTGGCGTACAGCCTTCCCATACAATACTGCTGGTGGTGGCAACATAAGAAAATGGGGTTGTAATAATTTCACCTTTCAAACCAAGTGCTTTAATGGCAATCTGCAAAGCAATGGTTCCGTTGTTGAGGTATAATAAATGATCAAGCCCCAGGTATTCTTTCAGCTTCAGCTCCAGGTCATTCACCAGCGGACCGCTGTTGGTTAACCAGTTCCTTTCCCAAATTCCATCAAGCATACGGAGATATTCTTCTTTAGGAGGCAGGAATGGCTTTGTAACATTTATCATTGATGTTTCTTTTTACCGATATCTACATCAGATTTTGCTGATATTCCATTCTTATAAAACCGGTCTTTTCCCAATACTGACGTATCAGCCAACTCCAGCTCAAAGCCTGCTTCCTGAATCCTGCTTTCAAAAACAGGTTTTGTATAAAGCCTTAAATGATCATCCTGTCCAAATCTTTTTTCCCGCTCAGCTTTTGAAATTTGTGAAAGGTCTTCATCATAAACATGATTACCCAGTGCAATGGGCACCAGTAAAAGACATCTTCCTCCGGGCTTAAGGATCCTGTTTATTTCAGAAAGCGCTTTCCTGTCATCGGGAACATGTTCAAGTACATGCGAGCAGATAACCAGGTCAAACCTGTTCTCTTCATAAATATGCATGTTCTGAATATCCGATTTATCATCAACATCTTCATCATACAGATCCGTACTCCTGTAGCTTATTTTTTCACTTTCCTGCAAACTCTTTCGCAGAGCTGTGCTCGGAGCTATATCAAGTAGTTGCTGCTTGTTACTGCTTCCGCTGAGTATTTTCTCTTCAATATAAAGCCTGATCAGGCGATCCCTGTCGTTACAGTTACAAAAGGGGCATTTATACTCTTCTGTATGCAATGTTTCAAAATCCTCAAACGAAACAATGAATCCTGCTTTTTTGTAGTAAGAAATGTACTCTTCACTGATACTGTCAAAACGGTAAACCCGGCTGCCGCAAACATTACACTTCTTTTTAGCCAGAGCTTTTTTAATTAGTTGTTTTATCAATGTATTTTTTTAATATTTTCAATTCTTCTGCGGTACCGGTGGCTTGCCACAATATTGTTCATGTGCTGCATCAAGACTGGCCTCTCCCTGTTTCAGATGTTTCATAAACAGGTTATATGCTTTTAACCCTGCTTTGAAATTACCCGTATTGTACTGATACCATTTTATAACTGAAGCAGGATTAAAACCCGTTGCGGCTGCAAGTGTTTTGAGTATACTCAGTTTCGATCTTACCGGCAGTACCGGCTGTTCATATAAAAAACCAAACTGTTTATATCGGAAATACATGGTTGTAAAGGCCCGCTTAAATGTAAATTCCTCATTCTCCAGGTGATAATGATACACCCTTGCTTTGTAATTGTACACAATGGCGTACCCGCTCATCAATGCATCTTTAGCCCATAATGGATCTTCACCATAAGTGATTTTCTGAAAGGGATCTGCTGCAAAATAGATTTACGGTATAAAGCTGTTACATCATCCCAGCCGCAGGCAGCTGTTTTTTCGGCAGCACTGAGTTGCTCAAATTCGTTTGCCGATGAAAACTGGTAACGCTTCAGCTCAGGTGCTGATATTGGCCTGAACCATTCAACCGGGTTTTTATCTTTTTCATGCGGCACTACCTGCTGTCCGCATACACCGGCTACGGTATCATCTGTAAATCCCTTCAGTAATTCTTCAATCCATGACTGATCAAATGCTCTTGCATCACCAACCGTCATCAGCACAAACTCACCTGTTGCTTTACTTACACCAAGGTTCCTGGTGGTACCATGATTAAATGCAGATGATGGAATTTCAACCAGCACAGTTTCTTTATAAGAACGCACTATATCCTGCGTACCATCAACCGAACCCGAATCAATGACAATGATTTCCTTTACAGGCACGGTTTGAGAAAGGATCCCGTCAAGACAGTCTCTTATTTTCAATGCCTCGTTTTTAACAGGAATTACAACGGAGATCTCAGGATACGGCATGCTGAGTTATAAATGAAATTTTTTCAATGCAATGTCTAATTCATCGGAAGTCCCGATATCAATGTACTTACCATCAGCAGCTGCAAAACCTTTTACCTTCATCTTCCGTTCAATGGCCAGGTTAAATACATCGCCAAGTACATTCTCTTTTGTATTACCATTGCGGCTGCTTACAAATTCAGCAAGAAGTTTGGTGAAAGCAGGCGACCAGATGGCACAACCCCACATATACTGCAGATCACTTTTTTGGGGCTTATCAATCGTGTACAGCACATTGTTCTTATCATCCATCTCCACCATTCCAAACTTGGAAGGATAACTGGTGGGAAACAAACCAAGTGTTACATCTGCTGCATCCTGTTCATGTGAAGTAAGCATTGATTGAAAAACAGTATCGGGTTCAATGATGGTATCGGGCATACCAAACATCACGGTACTGTCGCCGATCCAGTTATGTGCAAGATTCAAAGCATTGGGCATACCGTTTAATTCTTCCTGGTACAGGTAAGCAATATCGGCTGCAAAGCCTGATCCATCGCCGTAATATTTCATAATATCGCCCTTGCCTTCACTTACAATAATCAGTACTTTTTTTGCCCCGGCTTCAATGATATGTTCAATGAGGTACTGGCTGATGACTTTGGGCCGCCGTTGCATGCTTCCGTTCACCATATAATTCTGGTAGCCTACGGGAAATAATTCTTTCGGGCAGGGAAAGGGTGCCAGTCTTGAACCTTTACCGGCTGCCGGTATTAAACCAACAATATTTTTTGTTGCAGACATCTGTTTATGATTGATACGTTAATTTTCCGAGTGTTGACTCTACATGAAAATGCCTGTACACTTTTTCGCCCCTGTGTTTCAGGAACGGAAATTTATACAAACGAAACCTGTAATAATTTATATAACTGCCCAACAGCTTTACTTCTTTTTCAGTAATTACTTTTTCATCAAATCCCCAGCTGATCATTTCCTTTGCTCCTTCATATTTTTTGTACGGGCCATACCTGAAAGGATTTCTGCCAGCATATATTTTGCTTCGGGCAGCAATTTCTCCAGCTGATTTTTTTTCAGGAGATCAACTGCTTTTTTAATCACCAGCACACGGCTTTCCTGTTTCGGCAATGCCAGGAAATTATTCCTGCTGAGACTTTGGTGATTCACCCTGTTGTGCAGATCGGGTGGCAGGTTGAAAAATTTTTATAGCGATAACTCTGTATATATAACCTGAAAAATAAATCAATATCCTGCCATAAATATAAGTACTCATCCCATCGCCCTACTTTAAGAAAAGATGATTTTTTAATTAAGATGCCCGTGCCCTGGCAAATAGCATCCTGGTGAAACTGGCGTACCAGTTCTGTAACCGGCTTATCAATATTCCACCACAGGTTGAGATCATAGGTTTTTTTACTGAACATCAGTGAAGGAAAAATGCCGAAGTCGAGTTCTGGGTTACTGAGCATTGAATGAATCCTGTTTTCAATACAAAACGGTTCAATCACATCATCCGTATCTAAAAACATAACATACGCTCCGCTGCAATAATCAACTGCAATATTTCGGCAAGGGCATGCACCCTTGGGATCCCTGTTGCGCTGAAATACTTTTACACGGTTATCCCTTGCTGCATATTGCTGTAAGAGTTCCCAGCTGTTATCAGTACTTCCATCATCCACAATAACCCATTCCCAGTGCGGATAGGTTTGATTAAAAATACTTTCCGCCGTTTCATGAATAATATCTGCACGGTTAAAAGACGGAGTAATAATAGAAACTATATGCACCTTTTTTAATTACTTTTTGGCTTATTAATAAAGTAAGCCTTTATATTAGTCTTGAAATTCTGATAATGTTTATACTCCAGCACATCAACCCATAATAATTTTAAATTGCTGTAGTTTTTAACAAGCTGAGGTCTTACCTGATCTCTTGTTTTATTTAAAGAAATGTATTTGACAAATTCATATCCTTTTTTTGATGTGTCGTATAATCTTTCAGCAATGGTTACCCCTCCCCCGTTATTTTCCGCAGTGTATACTGTTGCCGGGTTTTTCTCATCAATAGCAATACCTGCAGGGTAATAAACATTTTCACTTTCACTTACCCGGGTTATATTCCATACGTCTCCACGATACACTGCAGTATATGCAACGCCGTTTTCAGTATTATATTTATAAAAAGCAATAACGGGCCGGCCATACAAGTCAGTTTTTAAATCCCAAACCCTTGTTTCACTGTTTGCAGGTGTTTCGTAAATTTTACCTGGCAAATGACCAATCGGTAATAAAAGCTGCTGTGCTTTCTCAGTTTCCCAGGAGTTGCCCCAATCACTGCTCCTTACATAAAACACATCCTTAACTTTTGTACTCAATGAATCTTTTATACTGAATGCAACATGAATTGTATCATTTTTAATAGCTGGTGCTATTGAGTATATCCAAGTGTTTTTACCGAAGTTCAGTAATTCTTTTTCTGAAGACCATGTATCTCCTCCGTCATCTGAACTCCTGTAAAAAAGGGCTCTTGTTCTGATTTCGCCTTGCTCAAATACATTTTTCTTATAGAAAACCATCAGTCTTCCGGCTTTATCTTCGACTATTGATGGATAAGTAACAGCTCCTGAATCAATAATTTTTTCTTCAGAGAATGCCTCGATATTTTCCGCTTCCTGAGATCTGATAAAAGATAAAGGAGAATTATGAAGATTAAGAAACACCAAAATATGTCCTTTGTATTTTCCGTTTTGCATTACCTGAAGAACCGGCTGCCCATGATCATCAAGATAGGACCACTCCTTAATTTTTTTAACCTCAGAAAGCTGTTGTTTATTTTCATCATAATAACAAACTTCTACATTTCGTTCATCGTCCATCCATGTTAAGTAGGTTCTTTTCTCCTTTCCTTCATAAAAAAAACCGCTTGGCTGGTTGTACCAGAGCAGATCACCTCCTTTCTCCAGCACATAGTCACCCGACTCTTCGTAATGCCGAACATTACAACCACAACTTAATAAAATGATTAAAGCTGTTATTGAAAAACATCTGCTTAAAGCTGAATAGGAATTAAGTTTTGAATGCATCATTTACACCCAGAGATTATTTTTTCTGTATTCTTCAAATTTTTCTTTGGGGATATAGCCAATATATTCCGGCTCACTTTTATAGGGTATGCACTTTTCTTTTTCTAAGTATTTGATCACTTTGGCCGGGTTGCCGCCAATAACGCAATAACCTTCCGGGAAAGACTTTGTTACAACTGATCCTGCGCCAACAATTGTAAAATCTCCCAGTGTCACGTTTGGCAAAATCACACTGTTCATACCAAGCCAGCAATAATTTCCAATTCTTACTTCAGATGTTAAGTCGTGCTTGCTGCTGTCGTACAAATTATGATTGGAACTGATGATGCCAACGTTTTGTGCAATCCGTGTATAATCGCCGATATACACTTTTCCTATTCCCTGGATATAACAACCGGGTTCATATCCGGGATTTGCTTCAACTCCGATAATGATATGTTTATACTGGTTGATCTTACTTGTAAAATGTACAGGCCAGTAAACTTTTTTATTAAACCCCAGTACCTTCTGCATAAACCACATGCGCAAAGAACAGTACACGGGCGAATGCCTTGTATTTTTTACAAAATGAAAATAGGGTATGGCAAGAATGGAGTGATACAGCATTGCATCTGCCTTCCTGATAAAGTATCTCCAGACCCTAACCGGAAATGAAGTTTTTCTGCTCATTTAACTTGCTTCAGTTTTCACTTCCCATTTTAAAAATGGATGAACAACGCCTCCCGGCTTACTGGCATAGGTATTTCCCAGCTGGTTATAGATCAGTTCGGAAATGGTGAATGAAACGGGCAGGCTCATGATGATGGATCGTGTAATCGGGATATCAAAGTCAACCGTTGCAACATACACACCTGCATTAAGCAGGCTGCCGGGTATATGGCAGATGCTTTTGTACCTGCCGGGCACACGCAGTCTTGAATCTTCCTGGAAACCATAATCGCTGCTGGAAAATATATTGGTACCATCAGAGGTTAGCAGGTTAAGGGCTACACGGAGATCTTTAATCTCTTCTTTGATATCGTATTCAATTTCTACATGCAGATCGTCGGTGGTGGTAAGCAGTGTATCCAGCCGGTGTTTGTTATCATACACCTTAATAGAGTGCACGGTTATTTCACTGGTGGAAGGCTGTTCGTTTTCTTCCCACTCCATTATCCTGTCGGCTTCATTGCCACCTGATAAATAACTGTCAATAATATCAGCCGTATGTCCGTCTTTCTTTAAAGTGCCATGTTCCATTAATATTGCATGTGTACAGAGATTACGTACAGCTCCCATGTTATGACTTACAAACAAAACGGTTCTTCCTTCAGAGTTGGATACATCTTTCATTTTACCCAGGCACTTGTTCTGGAATTCAGCATCACCTACAGCCAGTACTTCATCCACAATTAAAATTTCACTTTCAAGATGTGCCGATACACCAAAAGCAAGCCGCACATACATACCGCTGCTGTAACGTTTAACCGGTGTATCAATATACCGTTCCACACCGGCAAAATCAACAATCTCATCAAACTTTCGTTTGATCTCTTCTTTCGACATGCCCAGGATTGCGCCGTTTAGAAAAATATTTTCTCTTCCGGTAAGTTCAGGATGAAAGCCTGTGCCCACTTCCAGCAAAGAAGCAATGCGGCCTTTTGCTTTAAACGTTCCAGTTGTTGGTGCAGTAACTCTTGATAATAGTTTCAGCAGAGTTGACTTACCTGCACCATTCTTTCCAATAATGCCGAGTACTTCACCCTGCTTTACATCAAAGTTCACATCTTTCAATGCCCACACATATTCACCACCTGCTGTGTCCCGTTTGTTTTCCTGTCCTAATTTTAAAAAAGGGTCTTCTTTGCCTCTTACCTTATGCCACCAGCGGTTGAGATCATGACTAAGCGTACCTGTGCCCACTTCACCAAGGCGGTACATTTTGGAAAGGTTTCTTATTTCGATTACGGTTTGTGACATAGTATTAAACGGTGTCCATAAAGTTTTTCTCTACCTTATTAAAGATGAGCGTCCCGACAATCAGAATAACTGCTGTTGCCGCTACACTGTAACCAAGATAAATCCAGTTAAAATCACCTTTTCCTAAAAATGCGTAACGGAACGTTTCAATGATTGCTGTGAACGGGTTTGCAACGATGAGCCATTTATATTTTTCAGGAGCCAGTGATAACGGATAAACAACAGGTGTTGCAAACATCACTAGCTGAATACCGAATGTTAATAAAAAACGGAGATCACGGTACTTGGTGGTAAGTGATGAAAAGATGATTCCCAGTCCCAGTGCCAGTGCGGCCATTAACAGAATTAAAAAAGGAAGCAGCAACATCACATCCCAGTGCGGATGAACCTTATCGGATGTAATTAAGTAATACAGCCACATGGAAAGAAACAGAAGAAACTGGATAAATAAACGGATGAGATTGGAAACTACAATGGAAAGCGGAATAACTAACCGGGGAAAATAAACCTTGCCAAAAATACTTGCGTTTGCAATAAACGTATCGGCCGTTTTAGTAAGTGATTCAGAAAAATAATTCCAGCAGGTTACACCGGCAAGATAAAATAACATGGGCGGCGTATCGTCGGTTTTAATGCCGGCCACCTTTGTAAAAATGATAAAGTACATCGCCGTTGTAAGTAATGTTTGTATAAAAAACCAGAGAGGGCCCAGAATAGTCTGTTTATAAAATGCAACAAAATCCCTTCGCACAAGTAAGAGCAGCAGATCCCTGTATTTCCATACTTCCTTAAAATTAATGCTCAACAGGGATGATTGTGGTGCAATCTCGATATCCCAATGTTCCTGTTGTTTTAATTCACTCATTTTGCTGTTAGTTAAATTAAAATCGAATACTGTGTACTAATCGTTCTTTATAATGATCAAATGAAAAAAAGTTCAGCATCTTCTGCTGAAGCTGTCCCGGTTCTTTTTGCTGATGCAAAACGATTTGTATTGCTTCCTGCAATTGTTCTTCATTATCAGGATCAATCAATGTTCCCAGTTCACCAAACTGCAATGCTTCTGTACTGCCATCTTTATTGCCTGCAATCACTGGCAGCCCGCAGGCCATGGCTTCTAAGTACACAATACCAAATCCTTCGCCTTTGCTGGGCATCACAAAAACATCAGCTAATAAATAATGTGCTGTTACCTCCTCATCTGCTATAAAGCCTGGCATCAGCACATATTCCTCTAACCCGTTGGCAGTAATCAATTTTTGCATCCGCTTCTTCTCCGTATCATCTGCTTTACCGGCAAGAATATATTTAAACCGCAATCCGCTCTTTACTAATTGCGGTAAGATGCTGATTACTTTATCATAACCTTTGTACCCTTCTTCACTGTTCAAACGGGTTAAAGTAAAAATTACTTTATGCTGTTCACTGAGTCCGTATCTTTTTTGTAAATAAGTTGGCTTCGAAAACTCATCAGGCAGTTGAAAATGCGGATCCAGTGTATTGGGAAAAACACTGATCTTTTCTGCAGGCAGTTGCTGCAGTTCAACTAATTTATTTTTGGTGAACGTACTTACAGCCAGTATCTGATCAGCCTTCTGCAATATTTTTTTTTTAATTCCGCTCACCGGTTCAAACACTTCAATACCATGACAGATAACCGTTAATTTTTTGGATGGCCGCAGGAGTTTATATAACACTCCAACCATTGCAAGATTCATATGGCCAATGATCAGTTCATCAACCCGCAGCGACTGTAATACATTCTGCAGTACAAACCGGATACGTTTACCGGAGTAAGCCTGGAAACTTTCGGGTGGTACATAAGCTGCATCCGAATGATCGTCATACATACCTGCAAAGGATGCCTGGAAATTCAGCGGTTGTTGTAAATCAATCATGGCTTTCATAAAAGCCCGGTTGAATTTTTCAATTCCGCCCATACTTGAAAAAGCAGTCAATGCAAGAAACCGGATCTTACGCTGCTGCATGAAATGCGTTTTGCGAAAACCTGCTCATGAGCAGGGCGCACCAGTAACGGCCCCACGACAAACGTTTTTTCTGAAATGATTTGTAAAATTTTTTCTCATCCTCTGTTGAAGGCATAATGAATTCGTTTTCTTTCAGCCATCCTTCAAACGGAAACGTAAAGCCCTGCTTTTTTCGCTTCCATATTTCCACAGGCAGTTCCTGCTCAAATGCTTTTACCAGCATATACTTTGGTGGCGATTTTTTAAACTTCAGAGCAGCATCAATTACTCCTGCCATGATCATCATTTCTTTATCAAGGAATGGAACCCTGATTTCCAGTCCATGCCACATACTCATAAAATCAGAATCTTTCAGCAGCTGGTTCTGCATATAAAAATTCGTTTCCAGCCAGCTTACACGGTTACCATTAGCTAACCCGTTGATCGGGTAATGCTCACTTAAATTGGCAAGCTCAAGTTCAACTTCTTTTTGAGTACTTCCAAGTAAAGAGGCAACAGAAACAGGTGTAAAAATTCCACGGTAGCTCAGGTATTCTGATGCTGTATTCTGTGTGCCTGCATAACTGAGTTTGCGGATCCGGTGATCAGGAAAATGCTGCAACCCTCTCAGCATTCCATCTGGCATTTTCTTCACCATGTCCATTCTTCCCTGTTGCTGAAAAGATGGATAGCCGCCGAATAATTCATCGGCACCAAGGCCAGATAGCACCGCTTTCAATCCGTATTCCTTAGCATACATTGAAATAAAATAGGTATTGATTCCATCTAATGTTGGCTGATCCATGGCCTGCATGGCATCGTCCAGCTTTTCATTGAAAATATCTTTGGTTACAAGAAAAGATTGATGTTTTGCTTTTGTTTTATCAATGATGAGCTGCTGAAACCGGTCCTCTGAAAATGCCTTTTCATTAAATACAATCGACAGTGTATGCAGATTTTCTTTTTGTGTACGACTTGCAATCAGGGTCAGCAGACTGGAATCAATTCCACCGCTTAAAAACAAACCGATGGGTGCATCCGATACAAGATGCCGTTCAACGGATTGTTCCATGGTCTCTCTCAAAAGCTGTAATGCTTCCTCTTCATTCTTCAGTTTGCCGCTGAACTTCCATTCAAAAAACACCTGTTTTTTAGTTTCTAAAGAAGGCAGCTGAATAATCATAGCTGTTCCTTTTTCAAGAGGCACAACTGATTTTAATGTAGTGATGGGTTCGGGTAAATGTCCGAAGGTTAAGAAAGCAGTTTGCCAGTTATGGTTTTCTTCAAATTTTTTCTCCACCTGCTGAAAAGCTCTCATTTCAGAAGCAAAGTATAAACAGGAATCATCAATATAATAATATAACGGTTTAATACCGGCATGATCTCTTGCCAGTATCAATTCCTGTTTCTGTTCATCTAAGATGGCTAATGCAAACATACCGTTGAAATATTCAAAGGCATCTGTTCCCCATTGACGGTATGCCTTTAAAATAACTTCTGTATCACTTTCAGTTTTAAACTGGTGACCATAATGTTTCAGTGTATTACGGAGTTCTTTATAATTATAAATTTCTCCGTTATATACTAT
Source organism: Chitinophagaceae bacterium (assembly GCA_016713085.1). Classification (NCBI taxonomy): domain Bacteria; kingdom Pseudomonadati; phylum Bacteroidota; class Chitinophagia; order Chitinophagales; family Chitinophagaceae; species Chitinophagaceae bacterium. The sequence goes on from JADJPV010000001.1 coordinate 1,146,933, forward strand.
TGTCAGCTGGTCATCAATCATGGGTTGATGACCAGCTGCACTCAAATCAATCAGTGATAAACGCCGGTGACCAAATGCCAATGGCAATGTTTGGTGCACAAGAATTCCTTCATCATCCGGACCTCCATGTTTCATGGAATCACGCATGTGAACAATCTGCTGCTGCAGATTTTTTACTGTGGGATCATATATACCGGCAATGCGGCACATCTGTAATAATGAAAAGAATACTTATAAATACTAAACGTACGGGATACTATAACAACCGTATGATTAGATAAAACTTATTTCTCTTTAAACTCCTTCCCCTCTTTCGAACTCTTAGCCCCATTCCTCTGCGAACCCTGTACCTCTGTGTTAAACCATTTGAGCTTAGCGAAAATTATCTTCCCCTTCTTTCAACTCCTTCCCCTCTTTTGATCTCTTAGCTCTACTTAATCCCCACAAACTGCAGCACCTTATTATACCATTTATTCTTCTTCGGATCATTATCATAATAACCATAGCCATAACCATAGCCATAACCATAACCGTACCCATAACCGCCATAGCCGTAATAACTGTTATAACCTTCTACCTTAATATCATTTACAATAATAGAAGTGCCGGGGAACTTCTTTTGCTGGTAAAGATCTTCCAGTAATTGCAATTGCTTCTTAAACGTATAACGCTGGCGTACCACAAACAAAGTGGCATCAGCAAAATTTGCCAGCGTCATAGAATCACTCACCAGCCCGATCGGGGCTGTATCAATAATTACCGCATCAAAATTATCACGGCAGAATTCAAACAGTTCTTTGATCTTGGAATCTAATAACAATTCAGAAGGATTGGGCGGTGTTGGTCCGCAGGCAATCACAAATAAATTATCTGTTTCCGGAACCGGAACCGGCAGATCCTCCAGTTTTACTTTTCCGATAATAAAATGCGTAATACCAAAGGTTCGGGCAATACCGAGTCCGCTGATAATTTTTGGTTTGCGTAAATCAAATTCAAGGATTACCGTACGTTTACCGGTTAATGCAATGGAAGCCGCCAGGTTGGTGGCAGCAAATGATTTACCCTCACCACTGAAGGAAGAGGTAACCAGTAAAACCGGGGTACGTTCCTTCTTCAAAACAGATTGAAGGTTCGACCGGATGATCCGGAACTGTTCTGCAAGAATAGTTCGGCTGTTCTTCACAACTACCATTGTTTCAGGTTTATCGTTATGCCCAAGTTCACCAATTACCGGTATTCTCGTGTTCTTTGTAATATCTCCTTTGTTCGTTACCCGGTCGTTCATCAGGTCCCTGATCAGGATTATAATTACAGGAATCAGGATGCCAAAAAATACGGCCAGCATGTACGCATTTTTTCGCTTGGGTAAAACAGGCGTATTGCTGCCTTCCGCTTCAGCAAATACTTTTGAATTAGACAGGGTGGATGCTAACTGAATCCCCGTTTCTTCTTTTTTTTGAAGGAGGAATGTAAAAAGTTCATTCTTGATTAGTTGCTGACGCTTAATTTCCCTGATCTGGCTCTCCTTTTCCGGAAGAGCAAACATTTCTTTTCGGATGATTGTATTCTGCCGCTCCAGGTCATTCCTGGCAACAACATAAGATTGCTTGATATTTTTCAGGTTCTCCAGAATGGAGGTCCTGGTTTTTTCAATATTCTGCTCAATTTCCCTGATCACAGGGCTGCCTTCCCCTGCTTAACTGCAGTTCATTTTCCCGCTTTAATACAAATTTATTATACTCGGCAACGAGATAAATAAGTGTAGGATCTTCTAACGTTAAAATCGTTGGTGTAAGATTATTTGCATTCTTTTTATCCTGCATATAATTTTCCAGCAGCTCGAGTATCTTGATCTGCACCTCCTGTTTATTGAGGTCTTTTTCTGTTGTGGTCATATTCTCCAGGTACAGCTGCGACTGGTCTTCCAGGTCAAGAAACTTATTATTCTTTTTAAAATTCTGCAGGTTGCCCTCTACAATTCCCAGTTCACCTTCCAGCTTATCTAAACGTTCGTTGATAAAATTTAGCGAGTTCTGGGAAATACGGCTTTTGTCTACCATATTATAACGGCCGTATTCATTCATCACCTGGTTCAGAATATCAATTCCTTTTTCAACATTCAGGGTGCTGAGTGAAAGTATCAATACACTCGAGGTACGGCTTTTCTGTGCAATGTTTAAATTACCAACTATTTCTCCGGCAGTTGCTTTAGTCGGCATCCATCTGAAAGTAAACCGACGACCCTCACTGCCACTGAGCATTGAACCCTTTGGTATAATTCGGAATGTGGAACCGTAATCTTCGATATTACTGTAAAAACTCCGGGGCCTGGTTTCCTTATTGAGTAAAAAAGTAGTTTGATTTATCAACTGAATATTAAAAGAATAAAATCTGGTACTGTCAGCAATCCGCACTGCTTCAACAGTAAAAGGAGACTGCTTATACACTTCACTGCTTCTTACCTTTCCATGTTCAATATATACAGAGTTCACACCCAGGCTGTCAACCACCCTGCCAAGAAATTCTTTTGATTTCATGAGATCAATTTCATCTTCCATATTGATCTTGTCAGTCGGGTTAAACATACTGCTGAACTTATCGTTGCCGCCTTTAATATTGGCCGCATTCTCCATTTTTACAATCATACTGCTGCTTACACTGTAAACAGGAGTTGCCCAGCGTAAATAGGCCCAAGACACAATCAATGAAATACCCAGTGCAAAGAAAAACAGGGGAAGATTGGAAATATATTTAAACAGGATTTCCTTGAAGGTCAGCATTTTCCCTTCAGTTTCTGTTTGCTGTACTTGCTCAAAACCGTTTGTTGCCATCAGGAAATTGTATTAACGAAAGAACGTGATAAATAATAGAATAATATTAAGTGCACTCAAACCGAAACCTACATATTGCATTGTGCGGGTTACTGACTGATCAGTTGTTTTGAGATAGCGGTTAGTGGGTGCCACATATACCACATCATTCTGCTTCAGGTAATAATTGGGTGAGTTGAAAAAATCACCCTTGGTTAAATCAATATAATGCATGGTACGTTTACCGTTTTGTTCCCTCGAAAGCAGGATGGTTTTTAAATCACCTCCCGGTGCAACACCGCCTACTTCGCCCAATGCCTGTAAAAAAGAAACCCGCTCTGACTCAAATATTTTTGATCCCGGCTGAGCCACACTTCCTAAAAAGGTTACCCTGAAGTTCAGGTAACGGATATTCACAATCGGATCTTCTTTTAAATATTCTGAGGAACGTTTGATGATTTCCTTTTCAAGATCCAGTTTGGTCATACCGTCTGCATGAATAATTCCCAGCAACGGCAATTTAATATCGCCGGTTGTAATGTCAACTAAGTAACCGCTGGGTGAAACACCTGCACTGGAATTAGAAGATCCGGCACCGGAACCTACAGTTGCTGAAGAATAATTCTGACTGAACAATTGATTGGAAGACGAACTCCTCGAGGAAATGGTGATCTGCAGTAAGTCCCCTTTTTGAATAATGGGCTCAATCAGTTGATACTGGGCAAGTTTAGCTGTGTCTAATCCTTCATTAAAATACACATTTTCTTTCCGCAGTTGTTCAGGTGAAACACAGGCGCTGAAAAGTGTAATTGCTAAAATGCCCAACAGGCAGTATTTACGCATCATATTTTTTATTTGATCCGGTATAAAAATCTTCATCAGTAACGTTGCTTCAGTTTAATTATTTGTAACAGGTTCCAGGTTGCTCTTTTCAAACTGTGCCGTCAATTCATAACCCAACCTCTCCAGCAATACATAGGCCCTGTTATTCACCACTTTAATCACCAGTCCTTCGGTATCCATCATCAATCCTGTTCTCACTCTCACTCTTTCTCCGGCTGCAATGTTCACCGGGTTGGCTTGTACATCTTCGTACTCCTTCAGAAATTTACGGATCATTTCAATCTCTGCCTGTTTTATCACAGCTGGCTTTCCCTCCCAATACACAAAATTAACCACACCTTCCGAAAGCCTCACAATGCCCTTTTCCTCTTCAGTAATATAAACAAATACATACGACTTAAACAGGGGTTCTTCAATCACTTTATAACGGTCGCTCCATTTTCTCCGCACCTTATTAAGAGGACAATAAAATTCCAGCCCCTTTTTTTCAAGATGAAGGCATATTTTCTTCTCCCATCGGGGCCTTGTATATACAGCGTACCAGTTTTTTGTCTTTCCCATTTCAATTCAGAGCAAAGCTTCGCCACCTCAGTCACATAGCATAAAAAAACTGAGCTAATAAAAATTGGTTTGTATAGCAATAAAAAAGGCAAACAAGCCTGTAAGGCTTATTTACCCTTCCATTATTTTATAGAATTCTGCCAAAGGCAGAAATTTGTTGTTGATTGCTCCGGTTTCACCATTACACTTCATAAATGCATATGCACCCTTTTGATGGTTGCAAATATATGACTTTAAAGGCTTTATCTCTTCTATTCCCCATCTCAACCAGTTAAGTGTCTTCCTTCAGTGTCAGTTAAGGCTGCAATTTAAAGGTTGACTGCCAATCTTAAAAAAATAATATCAACGTTGCGTTGATAAATAGCAGTGAGGCTCATTACATTTTCCTACATTTAATTCAAACTTCCTGCTTTGAATCAACGATTTTATTCCCTCGATGTATTTCGTGGTGCCACGGTTGCTTTAATGATCCTTGTCAATAACCCCGGCTCATGGGCACATATCTATGCTCCTTTAGAACATGCTCCCTGGCATGGTTTAACCCCAACTGATTTGGTATTCCCTTTCTTTCTGTTTGCTGTTGGCAATGCCATGTCCTTTGTAGTGCCACGTTTGCAGCAGGGGGGTGATTTAATTTTCTGGAAAAAAGTAGTAAAAAGAACCTTCCTCATTTTTATCATCGGTCTGTTGTTACACTGGAGCCCTTTTATCAAATGGAGCGGAGATCATATTGCATTCAAAACACTCGATAACCTGCGCATCTTTGGTGTGCTGCAGCGTATTGCTGTCTGTTACTTCTTTGCATCGGTGATTGTTTATTATTTCAAACAGAAGGGGGCTTTTGTTTTTGCTGCTGTACTCCTGCTGTTTTACTGGATGCTTTCCCTTCTCTTGGGAACTCCCGGCGATCCTTACAGTTTGAAAGGCTGGTTTGGTACTGATATCGACAAAGCAATTTTAGGTGAAGCACACATGTATAAAGGAGAGGGGCTTGCTTTTGATCCCGAAGGATTGATGAGCACATTTGCAGCCATTGTACAGGTGATCTTTGGATATCTTGTTGGTGATTATATTCAGAAGAAGGGTAAGACCTTTGAAATGATTGCATCACTATTTGTAATAGCCACCTTACTCATCATCACCGGTTTTATCTGGGACATGGTCTTCCCAATTAACAAAAAAATCTGGACCAGTTCTTATACCGTATACACAACCGGGCTCGCCATCTATACGATTGCCACCATGATTTATTTTATAGAATTTAAACAGGCAACAGGATGGCTCACCAAATTCTTTGATGTGTTTGGAAAAAATCCACTGTTCATTTTTGTATTGAGTGGATTTCTTCCACGGCTGCTCGGCCTCATTCGTATACCAAACGGAATCAATGCAGAAGGAATCCCGAAATATTTAAGCCCCTTTGGATGGTTCTATGAAAAAATATGCAAACTCATTCCGGGCATTCCCGAGAATGGTTCTTTGTTTTATGCCCTCTGTATGATTGTGATGTACTGGGCCATCTGTTACTGGCTGGACAAAAAGAAGATCTATATCAAAGTGTAAGGCTGTTGCCACAAAGACACGAAGGCTCTAAGAAGAAAAAAAGAAGAGTTAGTTTACGAAGATGGAATTCTTTTCGTGCAGATTCGTGTAACCTGCCAACCGGCAGGCTGGTTCGTGGCTAAACAAAAAATGATTCTGCCACAGCAACGCTGTCCAGCTTACCCACATCAACTAAAACATCACCACTATGATCATAGCCAAGTATGCGGTGATCTCTTGCCAGGTCTAAATAGGTTTCAGTTAAAGAAAATTTTCCTGTTTGCCGGATGAGTGAGAAAACTTTTGGCTCAAATACCACCACGCAGCTGTATGCTTTTTCAATTAAATGTTTAGCTTTAGTTTCAGCAGACAGAAGATGCGGCCCTTTCTCTTCACCTGTTACATTGTTTCTCCATCAGCATAGTTTAGTTTCTTCATCAAACAAAAAATTCCTCGCTGTCTTCCTGTTCGTTACTGCAAATGAAATGAGTGGTTTATGCTGTTGATGAAATGCAAGCAGTTTGTCTAAATGAAGATTGGTGAGTATATCAACATTAATCGTTACAAAAGGTTCATCACCATCAAGTAATGGTCTTGCTTTTAATAATCCTCCTCCTGTTTCAAGTACTTCATTTCGTTCATCACTGATGAGTACATTACTTCCCCATCCCTTATTTTTTTCAACAGCATCAATAATCTGATCGGCAAAATGATGCACATTCACCACCACATCTGTAATTCCGTACTTCTGCAGGTATTCAATATTCCGTTGCAGCAAACTTTTTCCATTCACTAATGCCAATGCTTTGGGATGTTTGTCTGTCCATGGTTTAAACCTTGTGCCCAGCCCTGCTGCAAAAATCATCGCCTTAAGCCCCCTCCGCCCCCTAAAGGGGAACTTGTAACATCTTCATTAAGCGTAACATTCATTACTGTAAAGTTTATTGTATTTACACCCCTTTAGGGGCTGGGGGCTTAATAGGTTTGATTGATCCAGTTCTTTGCATCCTGTATCAAATGTTTCAGTTCAATCTTTACACCATATTTGTTTTTGATATGCCTTGCCAGTGCATCAGCTGCATACACACTTCTGTGCTGACCACCGGTACATCCAAAACTGATCTGCAGGTTGGCAAAACCCCGTTTCATATAATCTTCCACAGCAATATCAACAAGGTTATAAATGCTGTTTAAAAACTGCGGCATTCTTGTTTGCTGTTCCAGGAAATCTTTTACATCCTTATCTCTTCCGGTTTGTGTTTTATATTCTTCAAATCGTCCGGGGTTCAAAATACTTCTGCAATCAAACACAAAGCCGCCACCATTATCTGTTTCATCTGTTGGTATACCCGTCAGTTTATAGGAGAAACTATTAATGCGTACAACCAGCGGAGTATCTTCCGTTGCTTTCATTGGTTCAAAGCGGTGAATCACTTCTTCTTCCACCATCAAGCCAAGCATACGTTCAAACTCAGGCAGCCTGATACCCACACGCTTGTTACTTAAAAACCATTTCAGGTTACGTAATGCAATGGGTATGCTGGTTAAAAAATGTGCTTTGCGTTCAAACAAACCTCTGAAGCCATAAGCACCTAATACCTGCAGTAAACGGATGAGCACATAGCCATTGTACTGGCTTACAAACCTGGTACGGTCAATTTTTGTATGAAGCACTTCATCCACACAATCCATATAATAATCCAGTAAATTATTTTTCCACTCATCGGGTAGTTCTGCTTTTGCCTGCCACAGTAAGGAAGCAACATCATACTGCAAAGCGCCAAGCATCCCGCCCTGGTAATCGATGAAATGAACCTGGTCATTTTTAACCATTACATTCCTGCTTTGAAAATCACGAAACATAAAATACTTATGATCCACATGGGTGAGATAAGTACTCAATGCATCAAAATCATCAATCAGTTTTTCTTTATCGTAAGGAATCTTTAAAGTATCAAGAAAGTAATACTTGTAATAGAGCAAATCTGAAAGGATTGCCTGTTTACCAAATTCTTTTGAGGTAATGCACCAGTCATAGTTCAGGTTTTCCTGCCCCCTGATTTGCATATAAGCAAGTCTTTGCAGGGCCTGTTGAAAAAGACTGTACGCATGGTGATGATACCCATTTTGTTCCAGCACATTTAATAAAGAAACATCACCAAAGTCTTCCTGCAGGTAAATAGTTTCATCCTCATTCACCAAAAATATTTCAGGAACCGGGCAATCGTGTGATTTAAAATGCTCACTGAACTTTAAGAAAGTTTGGTTCTCCCTGATATTCTTACTGGCTGTTGCAATACAGGTAACAGGCCCGGTAACACGGTAATACACCCTGTCACTTCCACTCTGCGGAATCTTTTCAATATGTTCGGGATTTACGTTAAACCTCGATGAATATAAAGAGGCGATCTGATCAATGATGTACTGCATAGAAATTGATTACGGTAAAAGTAACTGAAATTTTTATTTGTGTGAAGAAACACAACTGTTCCCTAATTTTAACCATGCGCCGATTTCTGCACATCATCTTAACCAAACCTGTCATCTGGCTGGCAAATAAATGTTCCAGCAAACCCGATACTGAACGTGTGCATACTGCGCTCACAAAACTTTATGAGCACAGCCTTCGGCATCCGGGTAAAAAAGGATTGGTAATGGATATGAATCCTTCAACCGACCGTTTCATCATCTTCAGCGATCAGCATAAAGGAGCAAAAAACGGAAGTGACGATTTCATGATTGCTGAACCTAATTACCTCGCTGCACTGGATTACTATCATCAGAAGGATTTTCATTTTGTTTCTCTGGGCGACAGTGAAGAACTCTGGGAAAATACAGTGTGGCCCGTTAAATCAAAGAATAAAATCACAACTGAAGCAGAGAAAAAATTTTTAGCTGCAAAACGTTTTACCAAAGTATTTGGTAATCATGATACATACTGGAATAATGATCCCTTTGCAGGATTGCAGCTAATGAGTATGTATGGTGAGCCGGTAAAAATTTATGAAGCGGTTTTATTAAATGTACATATTGAAAATACTGTGCTTCCCTTTTTTCTTACACATGGGCACCAGGGTGATGGACAAAGCGATGGAAATCCTTTCAGTGCATGGTTTGTTGGCACAATCTGGGCTCCGCTGCAAAGTTACCTTCACCTCAATCCCAACACTCCATCATCCAGCAAAGAACTGAAAACAACTCATAACCGTTTTATGTATGAATGGAGTAAACTTGAAAACAATCCTGTTTTAATTACCGGACATACACATCAACCCGTATTTGCTTCACTGACACATCTTGAACATTTATACAAACAACTGATGAAGGCAAGAGAGAATAAGGATGAAACTGCGACAGAAAAACTGAATGCAGAAATACAGTTCCGTCAGCAGGAATATGATTATGTAAGTGGCAATTATATCAATATGAAACCATTTTACTTTAATACGGGCTGCTGCTGTTTCAGTGATGGAGATATTACCGGCATAGAACTGGCAGAAGGAATGATCCGTTTAATAAAATGGAAAAAGAAAGACAATGTTTCTGTTCGTGATGTTCTTGAAGAAATGAAACTCAGTGATCTGCTTGTATAAACATTTGCAATTAACTTTGCTGCCCATGAAACAGATCATTCCAATTATTACAGCTATCATTTTTTTAGTAACGGCATTAAACGCCTCTGCACAGAATAATAGAATAAGAGACAATAACAGTATTGGCTGGTACACAACAACAGGTACAATCAATTTTAATAAAAAATGGAGTGCTCATCTTGAATACCAGTGGCGCAGAGAAAATTATATCAGTAACTGGCAGCAAAGTTTACTCCGAACCGGCATAAATTATAAAGCAAACAATAGCGCTATCCTCCGCATTGGATATGCATGGGCAGAAACGTATCCGTATGGCGATTATCCAGTGAATGCATTTGGAAAAACCTTCAGCGAACATCGTATGTATGAGATGGCAACACTTACACAGCGAAGTGGAACACTGGATATCAGTCACCGTATCATGCTGGAACAAAGATGGCTTCCACGTTACCTGTCCGCTGCATCAACAAAACCTGATCAATGGATGTTCATGAACAGGGCCCGTTATATGCTCCGTTTACAGCAATCATTAAAAGGAAAAACACTGGAAGATAAAGAGCCTTATATAGCTGCTTACGATGAAATCCTGATTGGCTTCGGTAAAAATGTAAATGAAAATATTTTCGATCAAAACAGGTTTGGTCTTTTACTGGGTTACCGTTTTAATCCTGTGTGCAGAATAGAAGGGGGTTATCTCAGCCAGGTTGTTCAATTATCAAGAGAAGTAAGCGGAAGAAATGTTTTTCAGCATAACAATGGTTTTATCATCAGCAGTATTTTCAATATCAATCTGTAAGCTCTCTGCAATAAAAAATGCCACGTTGTATAACGTGGCATTTTTTATTGCAGTAAGAAAAACAATTTATTTCTTCCATAAATTATTAGCAGGGTTCATATCGGGAAGATGATTCTCAGGATCAACCACCACTTCTCTTACTTCAGCTTTTGTAAGTACAGGGAAAGTCCATGTATCTCCACGCTGCCATATTTCAACCGGCAACTGAAGGGTTTGTACATCACCATTTACATCGGTGATCTTAACCGTTACAGGCATCGGCATTTTCTCCAGTAACTGAATGGTAATACTTGTTCCATTCTTCACATCACCTTTAATAGCTGATACCTGTTTCACTGTCACATCAAACTTCCATGTATTAATCACCCAGCTTCTCCAAAACCAGCTGAGATCTTCTCCTGCAACATTTTCCATTGTATGAAAAAAGTCCCATGCTGTTGGATGTTTAAATGCCCATCTTCTTACATACTCTTTAAAGGCGGCATCAAACCTTTCCTTACCCAACACTTCAGTACGTAAAACATAAAGCATCATCCCCGGTTTGAAATAGGCAGCTACACCAAGGTTTTGCTGTTGAAGAACTTCGGGTGTATTTAATAACCCATCCATATTATCCCCAAATACATAACCTGCCATACCACCAACACCTGGCGGATCACTATACTCACCATTATTAAATGCTTCGCCGGAAAGGATATTAATAAATGTATTAAAACCTTCATCCATCCATGCATATTTACGTTCATTGCTTCCCACAATCATTGGGAACCAGGTATGTCCAAACTCATGATCTGTAACACCCCATAATCCACCCTCTGTTGCTCCTGCTCCGCAAAACACAATACCGGGATATTCCATTCCACCAACAATACCGGCTACGTTTGTTGCAGCAGGATAAGGAAATTCAAATAGGTAACTACTGTAAAACTCAATACATGCCTTTGTAAATTCAGTTGAACGGCGCCAATCGTTCCCATCCTTACGTGCTGCACTTTCTTTTGCATATACACTAACTGCCATTGACTTCTTTCCACTTGGTAAATTAATTCTTGCTGCATCCCAAATGAAGGCTGTACTTGCCGCCCATGCCACATCTCTTGTATTAATGCATTTAAATTTCCATGTTGTGAAAGGATTGCCCGGTCTTGAAGAAGCACTGTTTATTTCATCAGCCGTACGGATCATCACGGTTTTATCACTATTCTTTGCTTCGTTCCAGCGTTTTAACTGTTCAGCGGTTAAACATTCCTGCGGATTGGTTAATTCACCGCTTCCTACAATAATCATTTTTGACGGAGCAGTAATTGCATAATCAATATCACCATATTCTAAATAAAACTCTCCTGCACCGAGATAAGGATTGGTGTTCCATCCCAATAAATCATCATACACACATACACGTGGAAACCATTGTGCCACTTCGTAGATCCAGCCATCTTTTTGTTTCAGCCTCCCCATACGATCGGTTCCATATTCAGGAACAGCAAACTGGTATTCAATAACAATTTTGCAGCAGCACTATTATTCTTTAATGCCTCTGGCAACCAAACCTGCATACGTGTATCAGTGATTGAAAACTTTGGTTCAATGAGTTTTCCGTTTACTTCCAGTTTTACAGATTTGATTTCATCTCCTTCTGTAAATTGTCCGTTGGCCCAGCGCCCACCCTGTGTAGTTGTTGTTGCAGAACCACGTGAATCTTTGCGGTAGATATTCTGATCTAACTGCAGCCAGATAAACCGTAACTGATCGGGACTGTTGTTGATATAATTAATTGCAACGGTTCCTTTAATACTGTGATCATCAGGGTTGATCGTTGCCTGGATAGAATAATTGGCCTTGTTCTGCCAGTATTTTGGTCCGGGTTCGCCACTTGCACTCCTGATTTCAGTTCCGGGATATGGATAAAAGAACGGATGAAATGCTTCACGATGATTATACTTACTTTGAGCAAAAAGAACGGTGGTAAGACAGATGCTTACCAGCATAGCAATGATTTTCTTCATATTACATGATTAAATGAACGGCTAAGAAACGAAGGTTTATTTATATGTGAAGGGTTTTTTACAAAAAGGGTCGTTAAAACTGCTTTACGGTAGAATCAGCCTAATGCAACATTAACAGCTGCATTTACATGAATAGCCGTTGTATCAAAAACCGGAATGGGGCTGTCGTTCTGTTGAATAAGAATAGGAATTTCAGTACACCCAAGAATCACTCCTTCGGCTCCCTGTTCTTTGAGTTGATTGATGATGCGGATGAATCCCTGTTTCCGTTCAGGAAGAAAAATACCCTTGCCCATTTCATCATAAATAGCAGTGTTGATGTATTCAATATCAGCTTCATTGGGGATGATGGTTTCAATTCCCTGTTCTGCCAGTTTGTTTTTATAAAAATCAAGCTGCATGGTATATTTCGTACCAAGCAATGCCACTTTCTTTAATTGAAGCTTTACAATTTCTTTGCCTGCCTCCTCTGCAATATGAATTAAAGGGATGTTGATGGATGCCTGCACAGCATCTGCAATATTGTGCATGGTATTGGCTCCAATTAATATAAAATTGGCTCCGGCCTGGTCAAGCCGTTTTGCTTCACGACTCATCATGCCGGCAAGTCCATTCCAATCATCAGCAAGGGTTAACCGTTTCACTTCATCGAAGTTAACAGAACTGAGCAGGATCTGTGCAGAATGTACACCACCCAACTGTTCATTGATTTTTTGATTGAGCAAACGATAGTAATCGATTGTGGAAAGCCAGCTGATGCCGCCAATAAGTCCGATTGTTTTCATGAAATGAAGATATTGAAAAAACTCCTGCTGCTTTTCAGCAACAGGAGTTGAATAAACGAATCCTATTCACCCATCACCTGCTCTTTGTCTTTCTGCTTCCAGCTTCTGTGTTTGGCACCATCCATTTTTACAATCTTAGGAGTAAATTTTCCAACCACATCAACCAAAGATTTTTGTGATTGCATCACTTCGTTAATATCCTTGTATGCAAATGGTGATTCATCCAATCCGCCGCCAAGCAATTTCACTCCAAACTTTTTCAGCTCGTCTTTAAACTGTTTGTCAGTTACAGAAGCCATTGCCCTTGAACGGCTCATCTTTCTTCCTGCGCCATGACTGGCAGAATTAACTGCTGCTGATTCGCCTTTACCTTTTACAATAAATCCATCAGCTGTCATAGAACCGGGAATAATTCCCAGTACATCTTTACCTGCAGGTGTTGCGCCTTTGCGGTGAACGATCACATCTCTTCCTTCCCATTTTTCTTTCCATGCAAAGTTGTGATGGTTCTCTACCATCTTCATTGGTTTTCGTCCCAACTGCTTTGCAATCTTTTCATGAATGATATGGTGACAGGCAGATGCATAATCACCGGCTAAGTTCATGGCCAACCAATACTCCATTCCTGCTTCTTCATCCAATGTTAACCAGGCAAGATTTTTTGCATCCTGCGGCAAACGTCTTTTGCTGATGGCAATCTTTGTGTAATGATTGGCAATGTTAGCACCTGAAGCTCTTGAACCTGAGTGCGACAATAAACCAATATACTTTCCTGCATCAATACCGAGCACTTCATCCTTCTCTGCAATTTCAATCACGCCAAATTCCGCAAAGTGATTTCCACTTCCGCTTGAACCTAATTGTTTCCATACACGGCCATGCAGATTCTTCAATAATGGTAATTGATAAAACAATTCATTCTCCATTACTTCATGGTTTGAGGCATGATCAAACTGCTGACCGCTTCCAAACAAAGTTGCTTCTCCCAGTTCTCTTGCAAAGAAGGCTTCTTTCTGCACAAGGTCTTTCGGATCAAGATCAAAAATGCTCAAACACATTCTGCAGCCAATATCCACACCAACACCGTAAGGGATCACTGCATTTTCTGTTGCCAGTACTCCGCCAATCGGCAAACCATAACCACTATGTGCATCGGGCATCAACGCTCCTGCAACTGCGATTGGTAATTTTGCTGCGGTGTACATCTGGTGCATGGCTCCTTCTTCAATATGTTCGCTTCCGAATACATTGAACTGAATACCGCTTTGATTTAATGACAAAGCCCCCTCTAAATCTCCCCCCGAGGGGGAGACTTTTGCAGACTCCGCTATTTGTAAAAGCTTTTCTGCTATCGATGTTAATATTGCATCATCCATATATTCTGCCGGCGATGCCAGTACTGCTTTTAATATATCCATTACTTCCTCCTTTGTGTGACGCTTGTAATTTTTTTGCATCACATTCATTGCTATGCTGATCACCGGTCCTTCCGGGTAGCCAATAGCTCTTAATTCTTTTCCTGTTATTTTAATCTTTGCCATTGTTATTCATTTAAGTTAATTGTTTTTTGGAAAAGCGCCCCGTTGCATCTCACGGGGTACGCTTATTTCCCTCCTCTGCACCTAAATTTCTTACCGCAACTGATGTGCTGCAGGATGCATGACATTCTCCTGCACATTCACACCGTTCTTGTTATCATCTTCATCATTTTTGTTGCTGATCAATTGTAAAATCTGTCGAACAATCAACACAATAGCATTCAGTTTCATTTCATCCTCCTTTTTCGAACAAAAAGCCCGGTCGTTTTGCGACCGGGCCCTGTTATCCAATACATAACTGTTTATGTATGGATGCAATCCGGTCGCTTATGAATAAAATCATTTATATAACTATTGGGCATACGATTCCTGTTTGGCTGCAGTACAACTATGCACTGATGATTCAAATGCATGTGTTAAACTCAATCGTATGTACTGTCGTTTTGTTCTGATCATTTATTCGTTGTTTTAAATAGTGTTTTTCATTTGTCAGCAACGGCCTTTACAAAATATCCGTAACGATTATTTCTAATCCACCTTCATCAGGGCTAAGGTAGTTAAACAAAAAACCCGCAATCTCTTGCGGGGCCTGTGTTATAGCGAATTTGTTTCTTCAACTTATTCTACAGCGTAACACGCCCCCGCAAACAGTATAATCGCTCCTGCGACTAAACTTATTCACTGCTTCAATATGTAACTGTATGTTCAGCATGTTTCTGTTTTATAATTTTTATTTGCGTTGCAAAGATGAATTTATTTTTTTGATAGTGCCAAATTTTATGAAAGAAATTTTTAAAAAATATTTTTATCCTTTTCCCGAATGAAGCACTCCTGCTTTTCTAAAGAATCAATAAGTTGCTTTTTGCAAGTCGGGTGTTACATGATTTACAGATTTATTATCTGTTGGCCTATTTAAAAAAATCAGTAAAAATAGAGTCTTCAAATTGTAAAGTTTTTTTGAAACTTTTAAACGCTAATTGTCTTACAACATCAACTATTTCAATTTTTTTGTTCTATTGGTATTTTATATCCTAAAATAATTTTATCTATTGTCAAAGCTGGATAAATATCAAAAGCAACATCATCTGAAAACTTCATTGGCCTGTTTATCTTGTTCGCCTGCTTCACAATCTTCTTAGCTTGCTCTAATCGAACCGTATTATCTAAATCGATTTCGGTAAAATATATTATAGCATTGTTTTCCAAGTTGCTCTGATTTGATTCTGAAAGGATCTTTCATTATTCTCGTACTTCCACTTCCGCTTATCCCATTGAATAAACTTAAACAATCTAACTTCATTTTCTTCTACCCATATTGGAGATTTATTCAAACAAGCAAGCTGTACTATTATTTTAGGAAGGTTATTGATTGCAAACTCGCCTACATCTTTTAATTCCTTTAATCTCAAAAAGTAGTTCTTTACACTTTGTAAGCTTTTACTATCAGTACTATAGTCAATTTTACCCAGTGCAGAGTCGATCCATTTATTTTGAATATTTTGATTAGCGAGTTTAAAAACTATGCCAACACCATTTCCATTGTCGCCATAGTTTCTCCACATACTAAAGAGTTCTTTCTCTTTAATAGAAGAGTTATACTGACAAGATGAAGCAACAAACATATTACTAGACTGCTCAATTAATTTGGGGCTAATATGTTCTCCGAGTTGTTTAAAAAAATAGATTAATTCTTGTGGATCATTTGTTTGTCCAGCATTCGTAAGTCTTAGTTTTTTACTATTAATTATTTCAAATAATGCATTTGTAGTGGTATAATGTATTAATTCAACATCATCGTTAACCTCATGTGAAGACCCTGTAAGTAAATTACTTGAAAGATTAATATCAGCGTCAAAGACTTTTGATTCATTCCAACTAGAAAGAGAAGACAGCTTAGCAAAGCCAAATACCTCTTCCAATAGCTTTTGAATTTGTTGCCAGTAATCTTTTTTCCTTTCCATAGCATAAATATCGATGTTTTCAAAACAACCTCCCCTGCTGTCCCGGTCTTCTGAAAATACCTCTGTCCAAACTCCATTCTTCTGCATTCATACCATAGAGCTTTCCATATTTTTTTATACTGCTGCGCTACCAGCTGTGCAATGTTTCCTTCACCACGCATACGCACACCCCATCGTGTATCATTTACTTTTCCATCGTGGCTCTGTTCAACAAGGTGCCATACTTTATCCGCACGGTCGGGGAAGTTTTTATACAGCCAGTCGTGAAATAATAATTTAATGGCTCCATTTAAACGAATGAAGGTGTAGGCAGTGAACGTTGCACCATTATCTCTTGCTGCTTTCATAATACGCTGCATTTCATGTTCATTCAACCCAGGAATCATTGGCCCCATCATAATACCCATGCGCACACCGGCACTGCTGAGTTCGTTAATGACTTTTAATTTTTGTTTGGCGGTTGTTGTACGTGGTTCCATCACTCTTCTTAAATCTTCGTTGAAGGATGTAATGGATACCATGGCCGAAACAATATTCTTCTTCCCCATTTCCTGCAGTACATCTTTGTCTTTCAGTATCCATGAATTTTTCGTGAGGATACCAACGGGCTGATTAAATTCATTACACACTTCCAGCATTTGTCTTGTTAAACGGTATTTCTGTTCGGCCGGCTGATAGCAATCTGTATTGCCACTGAGCATAATGGGTGTGGCATCCCATTTCGGGTGCATTAAAAATTTACGCAGCAGTTGCGGTGCATTTTTCTTTACTAATATCTTCTGTTCAAAATCAACGCCTGCACTGTAACCCCAATACTCATGTACATTACGTGCATAGCAGTAAATACATCCATGTTCGCAACCGGCATAAGGATTCATACTGTAGCTCATGCCAACATCAGGACTTGCCACATTGTTGACAATTGTTTTTGAATCCACTTCAATGTATTGTGTTTTGAGACTGGTTTCTTCCCAATCATCAATTCCTTCAATGTGTTCTCTTGTTGATTCATTTTTCAGAAAACGGTTTTTGGTGTTGAACTGTGCACCACGTCCTTTGAGGTAGCCCCTCCATCTCCCCCAAGGGGAGGGTTGAAAGCTTCTTCTTTTTTTGGTTGCACTTTAAAGTGATCCTGTTTTAATTCTTCTGACATGTTGGTTATTGTTTATGATTGCCACTATTTATATGGATTTGCACGAAGGATTTGTTTGTAATAAATGATCAACAGAAATCCTCACCGCCTAAAGTGTGCGACGCAACGAAAGCTGAATGATTTTACAATTGCAGGTTACATAAATAATTCACCCTGCTTTGTGGTAACCGGTAAATTCTGAAACTCGAAACGCTGAACGATCTGGTACCTGGTTTCACCAACAGGTTTTTATCAGCAGCATTCCATCCGCAATACATCTTCCGGTGAAATGCCTGTTACTGTATTCAAGCCAGCCCTTTTCATATTGCCAGGGTAATAATCTTCTGGCAATAGTCAGGTGCGGCTCAAGAATAAAATGCGGCTTGTTATCATCATTCAGTTTCATGAGCCGCTGTGCTTCTGTACGGATTTGCTTCACCAGTGTTTGAATGGGAGTCTTGCTTACTACATTGATAAAAATAGTATGACTCGGAAAACTTCCATAATCCCTCAACTCCACTTTGAAAGGAACAGCACCCATGGCAACCATCTTTAAACGATTGACCAATCGCTCCTCCATCATTTCATACTGCAGAAAATTTGCCAGCGTAATATGTGGTTTGCCATGTTTTGCATATTCAGAATGATACTCTTTTGCAAACTCATTTTTTACTTTCATAATTCTGTTCCACAACTCTTCATGTGGGCTTAATACGAGTAAGTACTCGTACACCCGGTGACCGGGAATGGTTGATGTTGTAATTGATTGTAATTGCATAACCCATTTTTTTAGCCTCACCCTCGTTCCCTCTCAAAAGAGAGGGAGGCCGGGCAAGAAGTTCATAATTGAAAAATGTTGTACACTTCTGCTATGGAAAAATCATCAGCGTTTATGATAATTACCAGCAGAACGGGGTTATTGAAGTATCGGTCGGTTATTGAAGAGGAAAAAATATTCTTCAAAATCGTAACACTAAATTACTAAAAGTTTTAGTTTTACAAAACTTATTTACAAACCCTGAAATAAAAAATATCTGATCACCTCTCTTTCGGCCGGTGCTGGAAGAGCTCAAATTTTTTTCTATGGACGGGGAACAATTTTTCGGAGCTGCTTATAAAGGCAGCAAAAACTTTTCGCAGCAGGAAGTAAAAACAGCCAATGCTACCGGCTTTGGTGCTGCAGCTGATGATTATGCTGAACGTGGCATTGATTTGAATGAACAACTCATTAAAAACAAACCGGCTACCTTTTTCTTCCGTATGAAAGGTGATGCCATGCGTGAGGCGGGGATGTTTGATAATGATATCCTGATCGTTGACCGGTCGTTAAAACTGGCCAGTGGAAAAATTATTGTAGCTGTTCTGACTGGCGAACTGTTGGTTCGGCGTTTTCATAAAAACTTTTCATCGGCCTTTTTAATTCCTGAAAATCCGAGATACCCATCCATTAATCTGGCTGAGTTCAGTGATTTTCAATTATGGGGTGTTGTTGTTTATTCTATTCACCCCCTGTCCCCCTAAAGGGGAGACTTAGATCGATCAACATTTCTTTAGGCTAACATCATGATATGGAAAGAACAATGTTTTACAAAGCTTCACCATTAATTTTTGAAATGGCCCGTGAGTTACGGAGTCAGCAAACACACGCAGAAACAATATTATGGGAATACCTAAAAACAAAACCATCCGGTTATAAATTTCGAAGACAACATCCAATTGGCATTTATATTGTTGATTTCTATTGTCACAAATTAAAACTGGTTATAGAAGCAGATGGCTCTATTCATAATGTGAAAGAAGTAAAAGAACATGATAAAGAGCGGCAGATTGCTCTTGAAGAAAACAATATCAAAGTGATACGATTTACAAATGCTGATATTTTGAATGAGATGAAAACTGTGATTGATCGTATCCAAAAAATGATGTATGAGCAATAAAAATATTTTACAAACCTCGGAGTCTTTAAGCTCTCCCTTCAGGGAGCGGGGAGGGTTTTACGCCATTATTGATTGTAACAATTTTTACTGTTCTTGTGAACGCTTATACAAACCACATTTGGATAAGAAACCTGTTGTTGTGCTCAGTAACAATGATGGATGTATTATTTCAAGAAGCGATGAGGCAAAAAAATTAGGTGTTGAAATGGCCGGGCCTTATTTCATGGCCAAGCCGTTAATTCAAAAACATGGAGTAACTGTTTTTTCGAGTAATTATAATTTATATGGTGATCTGAGCTGGCGGGTAATGGAAACATTACGGATACTGTTAGGGGAACACAAGGTTGAAGTATATTCTGTTGATGAAGCTTTTTTGGATCTTAGTATTTTTCCAGCTTCTGATCTGCACCGCATTTCAAAAGAGCTGAAAGAAACTGTGGAACAATGGACAGGTATTAAAGTTTCCATTGGTGTGGCTCCAACTAAAGTGCTGGCAAAGGTTGCCAATCGTTTATCAAAAAAAAGCAAAGAGCAAACAGGAGGAGTGATGGTGCTTGATACAGATGAAAAAATCGCTGATGCACTTGAAAGAACACCTGTTGGTGATATTTAGGGTGTCGGTTACCAGTATGCAAAAAAACTGAAAGAACAATGGTTCATTGATGATGCGTTACAGCTAAGTAAAATGAGTGAAGAGTTTGCAAAAATGCACCTTGGTGGAGTGGTGGGTGCAAGACTGGCGAGAGAATTAAAAGGCATTCCATCAAAAGACATGGAAGATGAGCTGGTGAATAAAAAAATGATCGCTACTACAAGAATGTTCGGCAGCCCGGTAAGCGATATCAATGATATTAAAGAGGCCGTTGCTACCTATACTTCAAGGGCTGCCGAAAAATTAAGAAGACAGCACAGCGCTGCAAAAGTGATCAGTGTGTTTGTAGTTACAAAAGACCAGGATCATATGCTCAGCTTTAAGAAGACCGGCACCATCAGCAGTTATATTACACTTCCGGTTGCCACTTCGTTTACCAATGAATTAATCAAGCCGGCAGTTGAACTGGTAGATCAGTTATTTGAAAAAGGGCAGCGTTATAAAAAAGCCGGAGTGATGTTAAGTGGTATTGTTCCTGATGAATCCATCCAGGGAAATTTGTTTTTACCAGAGGTAAAAAACAATGGCCGCATGCTGATGAGTATGATTGATAATATTAATTTCAGTCAGCGGGATGACGTACTGAAGTTTGCCGCCAGCGGAACAACAAGGGATTGGAAGATGCGGCAGGAATTACGCAGTCCGAGGTATACGACAAGATGGGATGAATTGTTTGAAGTGCGTTAATCAAACAAACCTCTCTGCTTCGGTTTCGGTTTTTCTGAAACACCTCCTTCAATAAATTTTGGTTTAATCAAATTCAATCCGCATTCTTTGTTGAGTTTATCAACGAGGTAAACAGTAAGTTCCGGTGATGTTGCTTCATCATGCATATGCATAAAGAAATAAAGCTCTTCCATTCCATGGTCTAACCAGTACTTCATGCGTTCAACCCATGCATCACATCTTGTATAATCAGATTTGTGCAGACTGTTGCCAACATATCGGATAAACGCTTTTGGAATAGTTAAATGCATATGTGCACAATCCCTTCTTCCTGCTGTATCGGTGATCACAGCACCCATGTTCATCTCTTTCAGTGTTGTAAACATTTCAGTACGGATATCTTCTTTCGCCAGCCAATCAGGGTGACGTACCTCAAGAAAAAACTGCAAGTCAGTCGGAAGTGATTTTAAATAATCAAACAATTCATTCTTTCTCTTTGGTGAAAACGTATCACTCACCTGTACGAAGATGGGACCAAGGTGTTCTTCAAATCCAACAATACCACGGAAGAATTCATTGGTAATAAAATCTTTTCCTTTTAAACTTCCACGATGTGTTACGCCCTGATACATTTTCGGGCAGAATTTAAAATCTTTTCCCTTTGCCTTCTCTGCCCACTTTCGTGTACCGGGTTCGCCATATACTTTGTAATGTGTTGCATTCAGTTCAATACTGTTGTAATGCTCCACATAGTGCTGTAAAAAATCTTTCTCTTTTGTTTTGGGTGGATAGATCTTCCCCACCCATTCTGTTCTTCCCCACTTGGCACAGCCGAGATATACTTTTGCATCTTTTACAGGCTTGCCTTTCAATATTTTTTTATTAAACGCAGGCTCTGCGGGCAAAGAAAAATCATTACTATCCAGTTCATCATCAGGTATTCTCCCAAACTCCATATAAAATATTTCTCCAAATCTACTGATACTAATAATTATTGTAACTTTCCTTCATGCGTTTTTTATACATTCTTTTGCTTTGCTGTTCTTCTGCCTTTGCGCAGCAGAAGCCAAACATCATTTATATCATGAGTGATGATCATGATGACGATGCTATCAGTGCTTATAACAAACAATTTATCCAAACACCCAATATTGACCGCCTGGCAAAAGAAGGCATGCGGTTCAATAAAGCATTTGTTGGGAATTCTATCTGTTCACCTGTAAGAGCAACATTGTTAACGGGTCAGCATTCACATAAGAATGGCGTGAAAGATAACCGAACAAGGTTTGATTCATCCAAAACAACCATCGCACACCTGTTGGGTAAAGCAGGTTATCAAACAGCAATTATAGGTAAATGGCATTTGCATTCTTACCCAACAGGATTTGATTACTGGAGAATATTACCGGGCATGGGTCAGTATCATGATACAAGAATGATTACCATGAACGGCGATACCATTACCGAAAAAGGATACGCAACCGATGTAATTACCGATGATGTACTCAACTGGCTAGTCAACAGAGATAAAAAGAAACCCTTTGCTTTATTCTTTCATCACAAAGCGCCTCACAGAAATTTTGTTCCGGCTTTAAAATACCTTGAACAGTATCATACAAAAACATTTCCTGAACCTGCTACCTTATATGCCGACACTGTTAGCCGTGGCAGTGCATGGCGAATACAGACCATGAGCATTTTACCTGATATGCGTTTGTGTGCTGATCTGAAAATAGATCCGCAGTACTTAAAAGATATTCCTGAATTAACTCCTGACGCAGAAGATATTGCTACGTATAATGCCATCATGAAACGAATGCCTGAGTTTGAACGGGAACGCTTCAAAGAAATTTATTCAGAAAGAGGAAGAATCATGCAGGAGAAAAAACCAAAGGGCAGAGAGTTGTTGAAATATAAATACCAATGGTACATGCAGGATTATCTTTCCTGCGTTGCATCAATAGATGAAAGCGTTGGCAGGTTGCTGAAGTATCTTGATGAAAATAAACTTACTGCAAGTACAGCTGTGATATACACGAGTGACCAGGGATTTTATTTAGGTGAAAACGGATGGTTCGATAAACGTTTTGCGTATGATGTGAGTATGAAAACTCCGTTGATCATCCGCTGGCCGGGAAAAATAAAACCGGGTGCAGTTACAAACACACTGGTACAGAATATTGATTTTGCTCCAACCATTCTTTCCATTGCAGGTGCAGAAATTCCGTCATCGATGCAGGGCATCAATTTAAAACCTCTGTTAACTGCAAAACAAACAACACTCTCCCGGAAATATCTGTACTACCATTATTATGAATACGTAAAAGATCATACCGTAATTCCACATCTTGCAATAAGAGGAGATAAATACAAGCTCATCTATTTCTATACCGTCAACGAATGGGAAATGTATGATCTGGCGATAGATCCTTCAGAACAAAAAAATCTCATTCATTCACCGGTATATCAAAAAATCATTCTTAATCTGAAAGCAGAGCTGCTGAAATTAAGAGATCTGTATGATGATCACAAACCGGCTGGAGAATTGAATTAATTGTTTTTTATCCCCGTAATCATTGATCAGCTCTGCTACTAATGCTGTCCATCCGGTTTGATGACTGGCACCTAATCCCTTGCCGCTGTCACCATGAAAATATTCATAGAACAACAGCAGGTGTTCATTGCCGGGTTGCTTATAAAACCAGTTGTATTGCTCATAACTTCTGCGTTCGCCTTTTTCATTGCGGCTGAATAGGTCAATGATCCTTCCGGATATTTTTTCAGCCACCTGCTGCAGGTTAAGTTGTACACCCGATCCTTTTGGATATTCAATCAATAAACTATCACCATAAAATTCACCAAAGCGTTTGATGGATTGAATGGTTAAAAAATTCAATGGCATCCACACCGGGCCACGCCAGTTGCTATTGCCTCCAAACATATCGGATGTTGAATCACCTGGATCATACTGAATAGAATATGTTTGCCCTTCCAGTTCAACTGAATACGGATTCAGTTCATGATCCTTTGATAAGGCACGGATTCCGCCAACAGATAAAAATTCACTTTCGTCAAGCACACGGCTGAGAATAGCGATTAATTTTTCTTTTGGCACAAGCGACAAAAGAATTTCTTCACTATCACTTTTTTCTTCATTGGGCCAGAAAAGTTTATTTGCCTTGCGATAGTTTTCAAACCATGAAATGCGTTTCCTGAAATCCTGTAACCTGCTCAATGCATTTTTATGAATCGTTGATACAGCAAATAAACTGGTTAAGCCAACTGCTGATTTAATACGCAGCGGCAGGTTGCTTCCATCATGCAGGCACAATACATCATAATAAAACTTATCTTCTTCGTTCCAAAGATGATGGCTGTTCAATGCTTCAGCAATCAATACAAAATGTTCAAAGAAACGGGTAGCGGTATCTTCAAATGCATCATCATGCATGGCAATTTCAACAGCAATATCCATCATGTTCAATGCATACATTCCCATCCATGATGTTCCATCAGCCTGTTCCAATTGAAAGTTACCCGGTATATGATGACTGCGGTTAAACACACCAATATTATCCAGCCCAAGAAATCCTCCCTGGAACAAATTGTTTCCATTATCATCTTTCCGGTTGATCCACCAGGTGAAGTTGATCAGCAGTTTTTGAAATATTTTTTTCAGGAACTGCACATCGCCTCTTCCTGTTTTTCTCTTTTCAATATTATACACTTCCCATGCAGCCATTGCATGCACCGGTGGGTTTACATCACCGAAATTCCATTCGTAAGCAGGAAGCTGGCCGTCAGGTTTCATATACCATTCCCGCATAATGAGCAGGAGCTGGTGTTTGGCAAATACAGGGTCAACTGCTGCCATCGATATACATTGAAAAGCCAAATCCCATGCAGCATACCAGGGATATTCCCATTTATCGGGCATGCAGATGACATCCGCATTCTTCAAATGTTTCCAGTCGCTGTTGCGGCCATATTTCTTCCCGTCATTCACGGGAGTAATTCCATCACTTGACCCAATCCATTTTTCTGTGTCAAATGAATAGAATTGTTTGCTCCATAATAATCCGGCATACGCCTGTCGTGAAATATTTTTCTGTTCATCTGTTAATGACTGCGGAATAACGGTATCGTAAAATTCATCAGCTTCTTTCTTCCGTTGTGTAAACAAATACTCAAATCCTTCATGAAACGAATTACCAGTATACCCATTCATCAAACGGCAGTAAATCGTTTTGGTTTCATGTCCCTGCAATTTCAGATTATAAACCGGCGAAGATTTTGTTCCTGTTTTCTTTTTCCTCAACTCTTTTTTGTACTTGTTGTGAATGACCGCATCATGAAAAGCATCTTTAACAAATATGGAGGGATTAGGTTTACCATTCATTTTATCTGTGTTGGTTTCATTTTCAGTAAACCACAAATCATCAGCATCAGAAAAATAAAAATAATAATCCCCTAAACGGTAATGCCATGCATGTATGCAGGAATCATTTACAAATTCAATAGACGGTTTTATTTCTTTGGAATCGTGGCTCCACTTATTGGCAAACCACAAAGTTGGCAACACGGTAATATCAGCAGCACGGTGATAACGGTTGGTTACATCAATTTTAATAAACAGGTCATTTCCATTCTGCTTGGCATAGGTTACCAGCACATCGAAATAATGATTGTTCTTAAACACAGGCGTGTCTAAAATTTCATACTCAGGTTCATTACGGCTCCGCTTTTATTTTCATCGAGTAATTTTTTATATGGAAATGCAGGCTGGGGGTATTTATACAGGTACTCCATATAATAATGCGATGGCACATTATCTAAATAGTAATACAACTCTTTTACATCTTCACCATGATTACCATCATAGTTTCCCAAACCAAATAAACGTTCTTTCAGAATCGCATCTTTCCCATTCCACAACGCAATACCAAAACAAAGATTTTGGAAATAATCAGAGATGCCTGCCAATCCATCTTCACCCCATAAATAAGAACGGTAATGCGAATGTTCAAATGGAAAATAACCCCATGCATCACCATACGGACCATAATCTTCTCTTACAGTTCCCCATTGCCGTTCACTGAGGTAAGGCCCCAGCGTTCAAGTGGAACAGATGTATTTGCATTTTCTGAAAGTCGCTGATGTTCTGCTGTCATAAAATCATTTTAATACAAGCATCAATTTTCATAGCATCACCTGTTGCATCGCAATCACTTCATCTGCATTGCATAAAGGAGCAGGGCGGCTTCATCTTATATTTGGAAACAATCGCAGAAAGGTTCTTGTTTAAACAAAACCTGGATAAACCTAAGTTACAGGTATTTTTTCTCTAACTGGTATAACACTTTAACCGCTTCCTGTGTCATTCCCTTTGTGGTATCCATTAAAAAATGACGCTTAAAGCCAAGAATAGCAGCACTTGTATCTTTCATATCATAGCCTACAATACGGATTGCAGTGAGATAATCAAACTTTTCAGGAACCTGCACATTGGTTGTATCATTCCACCATAAACCAAATCCTTTTTCACTCAGGGTCTTCCAGGGAAAACGCCAGTTGGGATCATTTTTTCTTGTAGGGGCAATATCACCGTGACCAATAAAATTAGCAGCAGGAATGCTGAATGATTTTTTTAAACGCTCCAGTAATAAAGCCAAACTGTTCAGCTGAAGTTCATCAAAAGGTTCAAAGCCATTATTGTCTAACTCTATGCCAATACTGCTTGAATTGATATCAGTTGAATTTCCCCATTTGCTTATACCTGCATGATGTGCCCTTAAATAATCGTTGAGCATATGATACACCGTTCCATCTTTACAAATTACATAGTGAGCACTCACCTGTGTACGTGGAAGAGTAAATGTTTTTAATGTCTGTTCGCAACTGTTTTGTGCTGTATGGTGAATGATCACAAAGTTGGGTCTGCGCATCGACAGGTTGGTTGTACCAACAAACATAGGGGCATTATCAACTGAATCATGCAGCGGATATTGCCGCAGCAGCTTTGCAAAAGTCTTCGTTTGCTTTTTATATGATTTATTCGTTACTGCATATGGCTTTTTAGAACAGCTGCCCACAGTAAATATAAAAGCCAGTGTAAGAAAGAGAATTCCGGTTTGTTTCATGCGGGAAAGTTAATTGATTTCTGTTCAAAAAACAGTCGGAAAAGCGACTCAAAAAGTCAAAATTCTGTCCTTAATCACTTCGGTATCTGCCTGTCATCATTGATTTATAAAAGTTGACAATCTACCTTAACACTGCAATTTTTTAAACTGTAAAACAGATGAATCATGAAAAATTATTTCTTTTTATTCATCCTTTTTTGGTCAATACAGGCATCTGCACAAAGCTGGGCCAAACAATATGATTTTGTTGATGATTGTGTTTGTGGTCTTGCCAAAGTAAGTAAGGATGGCAAGTTTGGTTATGTTACAAAATCAGGTGAATTAGTTGTACCGCTTGTTTATGATGAAGCATTGACTTTTAGTGAAGGTAGAGCAGGCGTACGCAAGGGAAACAAATGGGGTTATTTAGACAGTACAGGCAAAGTTGTTGTTGAGCCAATGTATGAGGAAGTTTCTTCTTTTCACGACAGTATTGCCTGTGTGAAAAAAAATGAAAAATTTGGATACATCAATTACCAGATGCAGGTTATCATTCCGTTTGAATATGAAATGGCCCGGGGATTTTCTGAAGGACTGGCGCCTGTTGGTAACAGCAAAGGCCTGTGGGGTTATATCAATTTGAAAGGAAGAATCGTTCTTCCGTTTGCTTACAACTTTGCCGATTTATTTACTGACGGGAAAGCCCGTGTTTTGAAAAACGGCGAGTTTATGATGATTGATAAAGAAGGGAAAAAAGTTAAAGAAGAGTAGTGATACTGTTTTTCGATTTAAAAAAAGGGCTCCATCGGGCCCTTTTGTATTTATAGAATAAAATTCTTTTACATATTCCTCCTGTACTGTCCGCCTACTTCATACAAAGCATGAGTTATCTGTCCAAGCGAACAATACTTTGCTGTTTCCATCAGCTGTGCAAAGATATTTCCGTTTCTTACGGCAACTTCTTTCAGTTTCTTTATTTCATCTGCCGCTCTGTGTTCATTCCTTTTCCAGAAATTGTGAAGGTTAGTGATCTGTTGTTCTTTTTCTTCGGTTGTACTGCGAATCACTTCCTGTGGCAAAATAGTGGGACTCCCGTTTTTATTTAAGAATGTATTTACACCAATCAACGGCAATTCGCCTGTATGTTTCTGATGTTCGTAGTATAAACTTTCTTCCTGAATTTTATTGCGCTGATACATACGTTCCATCGAACCTAATACACCACCACGTTCTGTTATGCGGTTGAATTCATTCATCACCGCTTCTTCAACCAAATCAGTTAACTCTTCCATTAAGAAAGAACCCTGATTAGGGTTTTCATTCTTAGCCGTACCCAGTTCCCTGTTAATGATCAACTGAATAGCCATCGCCCTTCTTACACTTTCTTCTGTTGGTGTAGTAATCGCTTCATCATATGCATTGGTGTGAAGTGAATTACAGTTATCATAAATCGCATACAAAGCCTGAAGCGTTGTTCTGATATCGTTGAAATCAATTTCCTGCGCATGCAATGAGCGACCGGAAGTTTGGATATGATACTTCAGCATCTGGCTGCGTTTGTTGGCTTTATATTTATAACGCATTGCCTTTGCCCAGATCTTTCTGGAAACTCTTCCTATAACGCTGTATTCAGGATCCATGCCATTGCTGAAGAAGAAAGAAAGATTCGGAGCAAAATCATCAATATTCATTCCCCTGCTTAAATAATATTCAATGTAAGTGAAGCCGTTTGCTAATGTAAACGCTAATTGTGTGATAGGATTTGCACCTGCTTCTGCAATATGGTATCCGCTGATGCTTACACTGTAAAAATTGCGTACGTTCTGTTGAATAAAATATTCTTGTACATCTCCCATTAACTTCAATGCAAACTCTGTCGAGAAGATGCAGGTATTCTGTGCCTGGTCTTCCTTTAAAATATCAGCCTGCACTGTTCCTCTCACCTGTTGCAGTGCTGCCTGTTTACGTTGAGCATATACATCAGCTGGTAATACTTCGTCACCACTTAAACCGAGAAGTTTTAAACCAAGTCCGTTATTGCCGGAAGGTAATTCACCGGGAGAAGATGTATTATTATAAAGAGGTTTGGGTTGTGATTTGAATTTTTCTTCTGCCAGTTTTTTTACTTCCTCCCATTTACCATTCGCTTCAATCCATTTTTCACATTGCTGATCAATCGCTGCATTCATAAAGAAAGCAAGTAACATTGGAGCCGGACCATTGATGGTCATGCTTACTGATGTCTTTGGATCGCAGAGATCAAAACCACTGTATAATTTTTTAGCATCATCAACAGTTGCAATACTTACACCACTGTTTCCAACCTTACCATAAATATCCGGACGATGAGCAGGATCCTCACCATACAGCGTTACACTGTCGAATGCAGTTGATAAACGAATAGCCGGTTGATCCAATGAAACATAGTGAAAGCGTTTGTTGGTTCTTTCAGGACCACCTTCACCTGCAAACATTCTTGTTGGGTCTTCTCCTTCACGTTTTAATGGAAACACGCCAGCAGCAAAAGGAAAACTGCCCGGCACATTTTCCTGTGCCTGCCATTTTAATAAATCGCCCCAGTCTTTATATTTCGGCAGCACCACTTTTGGAATTCTTGTTCCACTTAAACTGGTGCTGAACATGGGTTGCTTAATTACCTTGTCTCTTACTTTATATTCATAGAAATCCTGCTGATAAGCTTTTACTTTTTCAGGCCAGTGTGCTATGAGTTTTTTGGCAACTGGTGTTTGCTGATCAGTATAAAATTGAATTTGCTGATGAATTGTTTCCAGAAGAGAAGAGTCTGCTTTGTCTTTGATGATCTCCAATGCACCATGCAACTGATAAAGTTTCGAAGCGATTGCTGCCTGGTCGATCACTAATTGATTGTAATCTTTAACGGCATCTGCAATTTCGCTTAGGTAACGGACTCTTGCCGGAGGAATGATCAGTGTTTTACTTACCGTATCCTTATGAACAAAATGTTCTACATCTCCAAACTTCACTTTTGTTTTTGCTTCAACGGTCTGCATCAATTTTTCAAACAATTCATTTACTCCGGCATCATTGAATTGTGATGCAATTGTTCCGATGATCGGCAAGTCTTCATCTTTCGCCATGAAAAGCTGGTGATTCCGTTTGTATTGCTTGCGAACATCAGCCAATGCATCCAATGCTCCTGCTTTATCAAATTTGTTGATGGTGATTACATCAGCATAATCAAGCATGTTGATTTTTCCAGTTGCGACGCCGCACCATACTCCGGTGTCATGACATACAAACTCACATCACAGTAATCAAGAATCGATGCATCACTTTGTCCAACACCTGCGCTTTCAAGAATAATAAAATCAAAGCCGGCTTCCTTACAAATATCAATTGCTTCCTGTACATGTACACTCAATGCTTTATCGCTTTCTCTTGTTGCCAAACTCCGCATATAGGCTCTGGGGCCAGAGATAGAATTCATACGGATACGATCACCTAACAACGCACCACCTGTTTTCTTTTTCGATGGATCAACAGAAAGCACTGCAATTGTTTTATCTGCAAATGCATTTAAATACCGGCGAACGATTTCATCTGTTACAGATGATTTACCTGCGCCGCCTGTGCCGGTGATGCCAAGAACAGGAATAGTTGTTACAGGTTTCTGGTTCTCTGTTACCGGTTGTCCATTCTCAGCATTGGTAATTTTTCTTGCAATCTTTCTTACATCCTTCACTTCACCCAGAGTCATTGCACTTTTATAATCACCTGTTCCATTCAGTGAGATATCACATTGTTTAATCACATCTTCAATCATTCCTTCCAATCCCATATGCCGGCCATCATCAGGCGAATAAATTCTGCTGATGCCATATTGATGCAGCTCCTCAATTTCAGATGGGAGAATTGTTCCACCGCCACCACCAAATATTTTGATATGACCGCATCCATTTTCTTCCAGCAAATCTTTCATGTATTTGAAAAATTCTACATGCCCGCCCTGGTAACTGGTGATGGCAATTCCCTGCGCATCTTCTTCAATGGCGCATTCTACTATTTCATGTACGCTCCGATTATGACCAAGATGAATAATTTCAGCACCCTTGCTCTGCATAATACGGCGCATGATGTTAATAGCAGCATCATGGCCATCAAATAAACTGGCAGCAGTAACAATGCGTATTTTATTGAAGGAGAATAACTCATATTATATATTAGCGATAATCAACTAACAGATGTTTGCAAAAATAGTTAATTCTCATGCAAGGTAACAGGTAATAAAAAAATGCCCCCTGGACCGGGAGCATTTTTTGGTCTTGAAGATTTTCCTTCTTAAAAAAATTAGTACCCAGGGTTTTGCGCCAAGTCAGGATTAACATTTCTTTCTCTTAACGGAATAGGGAACGTCATTTTATCTGCGTTCCAGGCATTGCCGTCTACAGTTAACCTTAAGCGCTTTGCATCCCACAAACCTTGTCCTTCAAATGCAAGCTCCAGCTCTCTTTCATCCAATATCTGCTGCAATGTAGGTGCTACGAGTAACACTAACCCTGCCCTGCCCCTGGTTTTGTGCAAATCTGTTTCTGGTGTTGCTCCAATAGTTGTACCTAAACGCCTGTTGCACTCGGCTCGGGTCAAGTACGCTTCAGCCAAACGCATAAGTTTTACGTTTTTGTAAATATCTCTCCATTTACCACAACGCCATTCACCATATTCAAAGAAGAAAAGATTAAGGCGGGTATCAAGTAAACTGTATTTATTGTAATGAGCAGCGGTAACTTCTATGTCACCATCCCTTGCACCATATGTATCAGTGCTGAAAAAAGTAAAGCAACTGTTAGTGCCGGCCTGATCTGTAACCTGCATTGCAAACAAATCTTCCGTTGTATTGGCTGAGTTGTTGAAAGCATTGCTATAATTACCCACAAGCGAGAACCCATTTGCTTCAGCAACAGTAACACAGCGATTAGCAGCATCTCTTGCTTCTGCAAACTTTTCTTGTTGCAAATAAACTCTTGCGAGCGCTAATGATGCGGAAGGTTTATTTGCATAAAAACCATTCTTTGCAGGAAGATCAGTTTCTGCCTGGGTAAGATCGGTAATTATTTGCTGATAAACTGCTTCAACGGTTGCCCTTGGTATTAAATACGCAGCATCCTGAGGAGCATTAGGGCCAGGAGCTGTAATAAGAGGAACCCCTTTTAAAGAAGAAGCAGTCCCGGCAAAGTAAGGCTTTTCTCAAAAAACTTAATCAACTCAAAATATGCTAAAGCTCTTTGAAATTTCGCCTCTGCAGCAACCTTCGCCTGATCTGCAGTTGCAACAACTGCAATATTTGCCAGGATATTATTTGCATTAAATATAACTCTGTAAGCCTGTGTGTAGGTTGCGGCTACGTTACTGTTACTTATTAGAATAGCTTTACTCCATATTTGCCTGGGTTCAGGAAAAGTACCAACCCAGTTTAAGTCGCCTCCACTTCCCATAAGCTCGCTCATCCATAGTACATCACCACCAAATAAGCTTGCAGCTCCCATAGCTGCATAGTTACCAACCAGCACTTTCTTTACTTTATCACTGGTAGAGAAAGCGTCTTCCGCAGCTATGGACTGGGGATTAACAAGGTCTAATTTCTTGTCGCAGGCTGTCATGGAAACAAGACCAGCCAATGCTATAAATATTGATATTTTTTTCATGATAATCTTTTGAGGTTTGGTTAATTAGAGTCCAACAGTTAAACCAACAACAATACTTTTGATTTGTGGTGCTGCATAAAAGTCACTTCCCTGGTTTACGTTACCGGCACGATAATCGGTGTTTACTTCAGGATCCCAGCCGGGATACTTAGTGAAGGTTAAAAGGTTAACACCGCTCACATAAATACGTGCATTAGAAAGTTTGGCTTTGTTAAGAATATTTTGAGGTAGGTTGTAACCTATCGTCAAATTTTTCAAACGAACATACGTGGCATCGTATATAAACCTTGTGCTCATACTTGGACTGTCAAAATCACCAAATCTGTTTAAGCGTGCCTCTGGTACATTTGTAATGTCGCCTGGTTTTTTCCAACGTTTCAGTTGATCACGTGTTTGGTTATCAAACCAGTCTGCACTTGCACTCATAAATCCACCTGCACCATCCTGTACCTGATTGCCAAATACTCCCTGAAACAGGAAATTCAATTCAAGACCTTTCCAGGTAATAGTGTTGCTAATACCAGCAATCCAATCCGGATTCGGGTCACCTATAATGAACTTTCCGGCATCGCCATAAACGTTGGTTGTTGTTTTGTCATCCTGCTCATAAAACAATGGATCACCATTTGCAGGATCTACTCCGGCATATTTAACACCATAAAAAATACCGATGGGTTGGCCAATAATTACAGCATTTGAAAACCGTGCGTCGCTCGGCAATATTTCCTTCTGCTCTCCATCCAGTTTAAGCATTTTATTTCTATTTCTTGCGGCGTTTATGTTTGTTGTCCACTTGAAATTACGGGTAACGACGTTTACAGAATTAAGTGAAAGTTCGATACCCTTGTTTTCCATTTCGCCGATGTTTCCTAAAACAGAAGTTGTTCCTGAAGGTGAAGGAGTTGGTACAGCCAGCAACATATCTGTCGTCTTTTTATTGTACCAGCTGAACTCACCACTTAAACGATTGTTAAACAATCCGAATTCAAAACCAACATCCATCGTTGTTACTTTTTCCCAACGAAGATCATCATTTCCGAAATTAGTTATTCTCAACCCCGCACCTGTTGAACCGTATTTTACACTTCCGTATTGTGGTATTGATGAATAAAAACCTACCCCTGAGTTGTTACCAACGATACCATAACTGGCACGAAGTTTTAAGAAACTTAGCCATTTGCTTTTTTTCATAAACTCTTCATCGCTTATGATCCAGCCAGCAGACACACTTGGAAATGTACCATACTTGTAATTGCTTCCAAATCTTGAATCACCATCTATTCTCGCATTTAAGCTAAGTAAATATTTGCGATTAAAACTATAGTTGGCACGGACAAAATAAGAAACAAGATTATTCATATCATGTGTTGTGCTGCCTCCTGTAATTGTGCTTGCACCAGCCAATGTTGTAATGGATTCATCTGCGAAATTTTCACCCTCTACGAACGAATATTCATCATAGCGGTTCTCAAAACTCATACCTAAGGTAGCATCTACTTTATGCTTTTCGTTAACTGTGGTTACATAATTAAAGTAATTGTTTGTTGTCCATCGTGTATTTCTAAACCATTGTGCCCATGCTGCGCCACCAATACCAGCACCACCGTCAGTGCGGCTTCCCCAAAAACGTTCGTCGCTCTGATTCACCATATCAAGACCCAGTTCATTGCGAAGTGTAAGTCCTTTTGCAATCCTGCTTTCAGCATAAATATTCCCCTGATTCCGATAGCCTTTCGCATTATTCTCTGCATCTTCCACATCAATCAAACCATTATAATAAGTTGTAGTTGGAGTATTATATAAGACCCCTGCCTGATTCCTGAAAGGAGTGATTGGAGACATTGCCACTAATTGCATTGGTGTGTTAAATGCATTATCAGCAGACAGCCTTTTCCTGTCTGTTTTGCTAAGACTCATATTCAATCCCATTTTTAACCAATTGTTTAATTGGTTATCCATGTTGAAACGCAAACTCAGTCTTTTGAATTTGTTTGCAATCAAAATACCATCCTGATTATTGATACCAGTACTAAAATAAAATTTGTTTCTTTCAGTACCACCCTGTGCGCTTAATTCAATATTACTTGTACGGGCATCTTCATTGAATGCTGCGTCTTCCCAATTATTGTCAGTTTGCAGAGTTCTCCAATCGCTGTATCCACTGTAACGGGTAAAGCGATTTTCTACGTATGTGGTCATATCTGTAATGGCTGCTGCTTCACTTGCATATCCTCTCCAGTTACCGGCTCTGTTGTAGTGATACTTCGCTGTATTGATAGCAGCTTCTTTAAACAACTCAATATATTCTGCAGCATTTAAAAAACCTCTTTTATTAGTTGGATTTTGAACTCCATACTGTGTGTTAAGAGTAAATTTTGTTTTGCCTGCTTTACCTCTTTTGGTTGTGATAAGAATAACACCATTTGCAGCACGGCTACCATAAATAGCTGCAGCAGATGCATCTTTTAGGATGTCAAAAGACTCGACATCATTAAAGTTGATATCAGACGAAGCACTTCCAAAAACACCACCAACGAGAGGTACTCCATCTACAACATACAGAGGATCATTACTGCCATTGAGTGAACTGGCACCACGAATTCTTATTTTAATACCCTCACCAATTTTACCATTTTGTGCTTCTACAAAAACACCCGCTGCCCGTCCTTGCAAAGTCTGGGCTAAATCAGCCACTGGCATATTTTGGACCTCAGATCCTTTCACTCTTGCAATAACACTTGTTACTTCCCTCTTTACCTGGGTACCATAACCTGTAATTACAACCTCATTTAAGTTCTTTGACGCTTGACTAAGTGTAATGTTTACAACATTACCTTTTACATCGACTTCCTGATCATCAAACCCAATACTTGAAAAAATTAACGAGTTTAATCTTTTAGGCATTTTAATAGAATAAGTTCCATCATTACCCGTAGATGTCCCAACTTCTGACCCCTTTACTTTAACTGAAACCCCTGAAAGAGCAGTTCCATTTGCATCAGTTACTTTACCAGTAACTTCTCTGGCTTGCGCCCAAGACTGACATGTAATGGCCAGCAGGCTAATCAATAAGAATAGCAGTTTTCTCATGCGTTGTTGTTTTTAGTTTAGATTTTTTCAAAAATAGCAGTATTCCTGCAAAATAAAACATATGTTAAAATATTGACAGTGTGTTTGCAGAGATTGCTGCACACCGTTCATATAAAAGCTTATTTGGTTGGAATTCAATCCATTCCAAAAAACTAATCATCTCGGCGGGCGAGATAAATCAGAATATATTGTACCAGGGTAACAATGGAAGCCAAAGCTGCAACAACGTAAGTTGTGGCTGCCCACTTGAGCGCATCTTTAGCTCCCGGATACTCTGATTGATTTGTAACATTTGTCCGGTTGAGCCAAGCAAGCGCCCGGTTGCTGGCATCAAACTCCACCGGCAGGGTTATGAGGGAAAAAACAGTTGTTGCCCCAAAAAGGAGAATTCCTATTAATAATACGGTCGGATTCCCACCACCAAAACCCATAATACCGATGCCAATTGCCAGAATCCATTGTGACAATGTGGTGCTAACCTGAACTACAGGTACTAATCGGGAACGGAGCATCAGCCATTGATAGGCGGTTGCGTGTTGAACTGCATGTCCGCATTCATGGGCCGATACAGCAGCAGCGGCTATAGAGCTGGTATTGTATACGTCCGGGCTGAGATTTACAGTTTTTGTTGCAGGATTATAATGATCGCTCAGAAAGCCATTTACCGAAACTACTTTCACGTCATAAATGCCATTTTCCCTGAGCATTTTTTCAGCAATATCCCTGCCTGTTAAGCCATTCAGAAGGGGCTGCTTACTGTACTGTTTAAACTTGGTTTTTAACCTCGTTTGAACTAAAAAACCGATTCCCATAAAAAGGAGTGAAACGAACAGGATTCCGGGTGTCATTTTATTTTTTTTAATGTAACAAACCATCCATCAAATTAGTTTCCAAATTAAAAAAATGTCAAAAACTGGCATCAGTAAATAATGCTTAAGTCGTTTTGGCAGAAGCAGTTACGTTTGCAGGTAGCCGTAAGCAAAATTATTTATTTTCTTTCCCCTGAAAAAAATTATAACTAATTGATAACCATATTATAAGATATACTTAAAACAGGCCCCTAAATCAGGAGCACCTGTATATACTTTTGAAGAAATTTATTCACATTGCCCAAAAATAATTTTGTAATGTGCCCGCAATTTGTAATTTAGCAAAAGAATTTAATGGGTTAGTAAGTACAAAGGGTTGGAAGAAATTCCAGCCCTTTTACTTTTAATAAACTGCCGGTTCTTCTTCATTTATTTTTGCAATTTTTTCTCCTTTTCTTTATTTTCTTTTGTTTCAATCATCATAAAAAATATTTTTAATTCAATTCGTTTTTTTTGATGCACTTTTATAAACTTCGAATGGAATTATATGAGTAAAATAAAATCATCTTTTTTTTGTCAGAATTGTGGATACGAATCTGCCAAATGGGTTGGAAAATGTCCTTCCTGTAATGAATGGAATACGTTTGCTGAAGAAATTATCACAAAAGAAAAAACCAACCCGCAAAAACAATCCTGGAAAGAAACTGCAGGTAATGGTGAAATGAAAACCATTTCACTAAGCGAAGTAAAAAGCAGTGAAGAAAAAAGAATCCTAACACAGGATGCAGAATTAAACCGTGTTCTTGGAGGCGGAATTGTTCCGGGCAGTATTGTATTAATTGCCGGTGAACCCGGAATTGGGAAATCAACTTTGTTTTTACAAATTGGGCTTCACTTAAAAAATGTAACAACATTATATGTAAGTGGCGAAGAAAGTGAGCAGCAGATTAAAATGCGTGCTGACCGTTTACAGATGAGCAATGAAGATTTTTATCTGCTCACTGAAACATCAACACATACTATTTTCCAGGAAATAAAAAAACTGAAACCACAATTAGTAATCATTGATTCTATTCAAACTTTACAAACTCCTTATATTGAAAGTGGACCCGGAAGTATTTCACAAATAAGAGAAACTGCTGCAGAATTACAACGCTTTGCGAAAGAAACGCATACGCCTGTTTTTTTGATCGGGCACATCACAAAAGATGGAAGCATTGCAGGGCCAAAAATCCTGGAACACATGGTGGACACGGTTTTGCAGTTCGAAGGTGACCGTCATTATGCCTACAGAATTTTAAGAACGATGAAGAATCGTTTTGGCTCAACATCTGAATTAGGCATCTATGAAATGACTGAAAGCGGTATGCGTCCTGTTAATAATCCAAGTGAAATTTTAATCACACAAAAAGATGATGAGTTAAGCGGTATTGCAATTGCTGCAACCATGGAAGGTATGCGTCCTTTGTTAATTGAAGTACAGGCATTGGTTACTCAAAGTGTGTACGGAACTCCGCAACGAACAGTTAGCGGTTTTGATTTAAGACGTTTACAATTGTTATTAGCCGTGTTAGAAAAACGTGGAGGATTTCATTTTGGCATGAAGGATGTTTTCTTAAATATTGCCGGAGGAATAAAAGTAGAAGATCCATCCATTGATCTTGCTGTGATCTGTGCACTGTTATCAAGTTATGAAGATGTGCCGTTGAATCCGCATTTTTGTTTTGCCGGTGAAGTTGGCTTAAGTGGTGAGATAAGAGCAGTAAACAGAATTGATCAGCGGATTGCTGAAGCCGAGAAGCTTGGTTTTGAAAAAATTATCATCAGCAAATACAATCTTGGCCATCAAAAAGGAAATGAAAAAAAATTACAACAGAAGTATAATATTGAAGTAATCACCATGGGGAAGGTAGAAGAACTGTATCAATACCTGTTTCAATAAACGTTTGCCACGAACCTGTCTGCCGACAGGCAGGTTACACGAATGCGCACGAGAAAAAATCTAAACCGCTTGCACTTGAGTTGGTGATTGGAATTTCTGAATTAGTTTTTTATCTTTCTTTCATGATCAGCACCGCTAAATGGTTACATGATTTTTCTCATCTTTTTTTCCCTCATACCTGTGCCGGATGTGGCAGTGATTTGCTGGAAAATGATCAGACCGTTTGCCTCCGTTGCCAGGCAAATTTGCCCGAAACCGGCTTTTTTGCCCTTCCCGGCAACCCAATTGAAAAAATATTTTATGGGCGGTTGGAGGTAAAATTGGCAGGTGCAGGGTATTATTTCACCAAAAGCTCCGTTTTGCAGCGGCTCATCCATCAACTTAAATACAACGGAAACCAGGAAGTCGGCCGCCAATTGGGCCAATGGTTGGGGATTCAGCTAAAAAATAGCGGTCGCTTCAGCGAAATTGATGCCCTGATTCCCCTTCCTCTCTTCCCCGATAAGGAAAAGAAGCGTGGGTATAACCAAGCAGCTGTTTTAAGTGAAGGAATAGCTGATATACTGAATATACCTGTCTTAAAAAATATCGTTCTGCGGAAAAGGTATACTGATACCCAAACCAAAAAAGGCCGCAGCGAAAGATGGGTGAATGTGGAGGGAAGTTTTGAAATCAGCGACCGATCTCAACTGAAAAGCAAAAAACTGTTACTGGTTGATGACGTAATTACTACCGGTGCAACAATGGAGGCTTGCGGGCATGCCATCAAACAAATTGAGCAAACGGAATTAAGTATTGCTACGCTGGCCTGGGCAAGTAATGATTAACAGCTTCCATTCCGGAAGGATTAAATACAGTTTAACAGATACATTACAACCAATCGTTAACGCTTCCTTATTTTTACACTTCTGAAAACTAATTTCTATATACTGCTTATCCTAATTTTTGCATTTGCTACATCCTGCAGCAAAGAAAAACTCGATACCGGTAACGAATCAAAGCTGACTCTCGCAAATGACAGTATTCATTTTGATACGGTATTTACAACAGCAGGTTCCATCACAAAATATTTTCTCATTAAAAATGAAAACAGGCAGAAGATCAGGATAACTAACCTGCAGTTGATGGGTGGTTCAGCTTCTAACTTTAAAATAAATGTTGACGGGAGCCCGGGAGTTCAATTCAACGGAATTGAAATTGAAGGAAATGACAGCATGTATGTTTTTGTGAATGTGAACGTGAATCCTAATGCAGCGAACCA
This sequence comes from Chitinophagaceae bacterium, assembly GCA_016713085.1. Lineage (NCBI taxonomy): Bacteria > Pseudomonadati > Bacteroidota > Chitinophagia > Chitinophagales > Chitinophagaceae > Chitinophagaceae bacterium. The sequence continues at coordinate 1,186,660 of JADJPV010000001.1, forward strand.
GCCATTTGTCATCAGGGATAGTATCAAGATTGAATGGAACGGTAATACCAGTTTCAAACAATTAGAAGCATGGGGGCAAAATGCCAATTATATAAGAAGTACAGTTTTGCAAGGAAATTTTACATGGAACAAAACCCTGCCTTATGTAATTCTTGGCGGCCTGATTGTTGACACAAACTCTGTTCTCACTATTCAGTCCGGTACAAGAATTTATTTAAATGCAGATGCACCATTTATTGTTGATGGTACATTGATCGTTAACGGAACAAAAAGCGACAGTGTTGTTTTTCGTGCTAACCGGTTAGATGATCCGTACAAAGATTATCCCGGAGCATGGCCGGGCATTTATTTCCGTGGAAGCAGTATTAATAATCAACTTACTTATACATATATCAGTAATGCATACCAGGGATTGGTTGCTGAAAAACCATCCACCAATGCAAATCCAAAACTTACGCTGAACAATTGTGTACTGGATAATATCTATGACATTGGTTTATTTGGGATCAACAGCAGCATTGTTGCCAACAACAGTTTGATCAGTAATTGCGGAAATAATATTGCATTGATTTATGGTGGTACTTATCAATTCAATCACTGCACAGTGATTACAGTTTCCAACTCGTTTATTCAACATAAGAATCCGGTATTAACTGCCACCAATTATGTAAAACAAAACAATCAAACATTTACAGCGCCTTTAACTGCAACATTCACCAACAGTATTTTGTGGGGCGACAGAGGTTTGGTTGATAACGAAGTATTGGTTCAGAAAGAAGGAACAGACGTCACCAACCTCATCCTGCAAAATGTATTGTTCAAAGCAAAAACCGATCCTTCCAATACAAGCTTTACCAATGTAATACGCAATACTGATCCTCAGTTCGACAGTATAGATGTGGTGAAACGGTTTTATGATTTCAGATTAAAGACAGGATCAGCAGCCATCAACAAAGGAACGGTTACGCCTTTGCTTACCGACTTTGATGGATTACCAAGAGTTGGGTTACCAGATCTGGGTGCATACGAAAAGCAATAACTGACAGAATATGATGAACGGGCAAATCTGCTCAGAGACTTGCATGATCTTTGAACATTCTTTCAGAATCATTGTTAAACAATAAATCAATCAACAATATGATACGTATTATTCTCGCCTCGATCATTTTCATTTCATTTGCTTTTACAACAAATGAAAAAAGCCGATTACAAATTCTCAACCTACCATCTATAATTTTAAAGTGGAAGGACTGGAAGGCGGCACAATTAATTTTGCCAACTTCAAAGGAAAAAAGATCCTGATTGTAAATACAGCTTCCAAATGCGGTTACACTCCTCAATACACTGAGTTGGAAGAACTGTATGAAAAGTATAAAGACAAATTAGTGGTGATTGGCTTTCCCGCAAATAATTTTGGCGGACAGGAGCCAGGCACAAATGCAGACATCAAAGAATTCTGCACCGGTACTTATCATATCACTTTTCCAATGGCATCGAAAATCAGTGTAAAGGGCGATGATATGCATCCGCTTTACAAATGGCTCACCAGCAAAGAAAAGAATGGTGTATTGGATGCTGAAATAAAATGGAACTTTAATAAATTTCTGATCAATGAAAACGGACAACTGGTTGCATACTTTGGAAGCAACGTAAAACCGCTGATTGAAGAGATTACAAGTAAGCTATAACCTCAGGTTTCATATCCCTTTGCCTGTGTGTTGTTATAACACACAGGTTTTTTATTTTATGAATCCCGTCATTTATTTTAACTTTAAGAAAATAACTAATCATGTTGCTCAAAAAAGAAGTGTTGAAGAGTTTAAAAGAATTACCTGATGAATTTTCTGTTGATGAAGCAATTGACCGGCTTATTCTTTTACACAAAATCAACAAGGGGCGTGAAGAGATTAAACAAGGCAAAGGACTTACAACTGAGCAGGCAAAGAAAAAGCTGAAGAAATGGCTGAACTGATATGGGCACCATCTGCACTAAAAGATATTGACGAAATAGCCAGATATATTTCCAACGACTCATTACAAGCGGCAGAAAATATGGTTCAATTATTTTTTGACCGTACAGAAGTATTACAAACACATCCTAACTTCGGCAAACCTGTTCCTGAATTGGAAAGTAAACGGTTTCGGGAATTGCCTGTTAGCCGTTACCGAATTATCTATGAAGTAGTTTCAAAAAACAAGATTCACATTCTTACAGTTCATCATCAGTCAAGGTTGCTGGAAAATAATCCAGTTTATAAAAAACGCTTGAAAAGAAAATAAACTGACTTGCTAAATCAGTTACTTCTGGTTTTTTTATTTCCTTCAAATCCTATCTTCGCCACATGCAATTCAGCAACATTATTGGCCAGCAGGAAATCATCCGGCAACTGCAGGAAATGGTTGATCACAACCGCCTGAGCCATGCATTGCTGTTTCTTGGAAAAGAAGGAAGTGGTGCTTTGCCACTTGCCCTTGCTTTCAGTGGTTATGTGGTAAGCCAGAGCGAAAAAAAGTAAACCGGTAGCTGCAACTGTTTCTTTGTTTGGTGAAGAACCGGCTGCAGCAATTTCTTCATCGCATGGAAGTGAACTGGCTGAAAAATACATTCATCCTGATATTCATTACAGTTATCCCGTTATCACAAAAAAAAGCGGCGACAAACCAATCAGTACCGATTACATCACCGAATGGAGAGAATTCATTAAACTTTATCCCTACGGAAATGTGTACGATTGGTTACAGTTTATTGGCGCTGAAAACAAACAGGGAAATATTACCGCTGCAGAATGTGCCGACATCATCCGTAAACTCAACCTCAAAAGTTTTGAGAGCGAATACAAAATCCTCGTTTTGTGGATGGCAGAATTTTTAGGCAAGGAAGGAAATAAATTATTAAAGCTGATTGAAGAACCACCGGCCAATACCCTGTTTGTACTGGTGGCTGAAAATGAAGACATGGTTTTACCCACCATCATCAGCCGTTGCCAGACTGTCCGCATACCACTTATTGAAATAACAGAAGTGGCAACTGCCTTAATAGAACGCAGCAAATTAAATGAAGACCAGGCCAACCAGATTGCCGGAGTCAGCGAAGGCAATTACCGGGAAGCACTTCAACTCATTCAGCATGCAGAAGAAGATTGGCAGGGTTTGCTGAGGGAATGGCTGAATGCGGTTTTGAAAACCGGCCCGGTTGCGCAGGTGAAGTGGGTAGATGTCATCAGTCAGCAGGGAAGGGAAAAACAAAAACAATTCCTACGATATTTTACACACCTGCTGGAGCAGAGCATCCGCCTGCGGACCATGGGTGAAGATCGATTGCCACTTACCGGGGCTGAAAAGGATTTTGCCCTCCGCCTCAACAAACTTTGCGATGTGAGCCAGCAAAAAGCCATAACCGAAGAACTCGACAGGGCTTCCTATTATATAGAACGGAATGCCAACGCCAAAATGCTGTTCATGGCGCTCACCATCAAGCTCTACCATATTATTGCCAATAAATCGGCTATTGAGGTTTCGTAACGGTGAGGGCGGGTGGGTGAGAGTTTCGTCGGTGGGGGGGTGGTTGTGTCGTTCTTATTGTCAGTGCTCAACACAGCCTACGCCCTCGTCGGACAGGCCACCCGATAATAACGGTCAGACGGAGCCTCAGACCAGATGCTGACTATTCCCGAAAAAACTCTATTTTTGATAGATTGACCTGTGATGCATGGTTTGTGAAAAATAACAGGTTGAAACGTGAAAAGAGATTTGTGCAGGCTGTGAATCATTAAATGTCTTCGTTGTGTTAATTACTTCTACATATTACCAGTCATTTGAGGAGGTTTTTGCTCCATAGTAATATGAACGTCCCGCCTGATGCGGGCATGCGACGCAACAAAAGCTTAATAGATATTCTGCTGCTTGCCCCATCCCTTCTTCATTTATTATTCATCTTTTAATTTCTCATTATAATGAGTTGTACAAGTTGTGGTACGGGATCTCCGAACGGATGCAAGAGCAACGGCAGTTGCAGTACAGGTGGCTGTAACAGGCTGAATGTGCATGACTGGCTGGCCAATCTTCCTTTCAGCGACCCCAATGATTGCCGTGTGGTGGAAGTAACTTTCAATAACGGAAGCCGTAAAGAATTTTACCGGAACAATACTTTGCAAACCTTCATTAAAGGTGATATGGTTGCAGTGGAAGGCATGAGCGGATATGATATTGGTATGGTGAACATAAGCGGTGAAATGGTTCGCCTGCAGATGAAAAAGAAAGGGGTGAAGGAAGAAAATCCTGAAATGAAAAAGATCATGCGCCGGGCCAATGAAATGGATCTGCAGAAATGGAAGGAAAGCAAGGATCGTGAAAAACCTGCTTTGGTTAGGGCAAGAGCAGCGGCCATACAAATGAACCTGGATATGAAACTGATTGAAGTGGAATTCCAGGCTGATGGACGAAAAGCAACTTTTTATTATACTGCCGAAGACCGTGTTGATTTCCGTGAACTGATTAAAATCTTTGCCGGAGATTTTAAGATAAAAGTGGAAATGAAACAGATCGGTATTCGCCAGGAAGCAGCCAAGATTGGCGGCATTGGCAGTTGCGGCCGTGAATTTTGCTGCAGCACATGGCTCAGCGATTTCAAAAAGTGTAACCACCACTATTGCCCGTTACCAGAATTTAAGTATTAACCAGGCAAAACTCAGCGGTCAATGCGGCCGTTTGAAATGCTGTTTAAATTTTGAGCTGGATACTTACTTAGATGCTTTACAGAATTTTCCGAACAATGCAGATGTACTTGAACTGAGCAGGGGAACTGCACAGCTCATTAAAAAGATATTTTCAAAAACCTGATGTGGTATGTGCTGCCCGACAGCAACAAACAATATCCAGTTCCAATTGAAAGGGTAAAAGAAATCAGGCTGATGAATGTAAAAGGTCAGCGACCTGATGAATTGGGTGCTGTTGAATTATCTGCAGCCAAAGCAGCAGAAGCGAAAGAAAGTGCACATGTGGAACTGGTAGGCCAAATCAGTTTACAAACACTGGAACGTGACAGCCGCAGAAGAAGAGATAAAGAACAGGGGCAGCAACGGAAACAACAGGACGGTAACAGGCAACAGGGTGGTCAGCAAAAACAACAGCAGCAACAAAGAAGGCCACAACAAAACCGACCACAACAACAAGGTGGTGGAAGTGGTCAGCAAAATAAACAGGGCGGACAGGGTAATCAGCAGCGGCCGCAACAACAACGACCGCCGCAGCAGCAACGGCCTCAACAACAGAAGCCACAGCAGCAGAACAGGCCGCCGCTTGATATTAAAAAGCAGCCGCCAAAAACCGACAGTTAATTAATTGACAGATATTGAAACCCCGACGAAAGTTGGGGTTTTTTAATTCTTATTCTCTTGGAAAATCTTATCCAGTTTCGTTGATTTACATTTCAGCAGCATTCCCTAACTTACTGTAACTATGCCCCGCTGGATGAAACGATCCTTTAAAATTATTGGAATTATCTTACTGCTCTGGCTCATTCTTGCACAAGGCTGTATGAAGATGCGCATCAGTGATAAAAAAGCTAAAAAGGAATTTGCTGATGCTGGTATAAAATTACAAACCCTTATAAAAAACGGTAATGGGTTTCCCCCTGCACTATGCACAAACGGGAAATGACACAATGCCCACTTTGTTATTTGTACACGGGACTCCCGGCAGTTGGGATGCATTTAAAAGTTATTTAAAAAATAAAGAACTCCTACAAAACTATCGTGTCATTTCTGTTGATCGTCCGGGTTTTGGTTATAGCGATTTCGGCAATGCAATGAATCTTACACAGCAAACAGAAATCATTGCTGCCTGGATGGACAGTATCAATAACAATAAACCGTTTATTATTATTGGTCATAGCCTGGGCGGACCGATGGCTGTGAAACTGGCTGCAGCCCGGCCTCATTACACAAAAGCAATTGTATTACTTGCTCCATCACTTGATCCTGCTTTGGAAAAGCCGGAAAAGTGGCGGCCTGTTTTATTTAAAACACCACTAAATTTATTCGTGCCGGGTGTACTGCGCCCAAGCAATGAAGAATTGTGGTACTTAAAAAAAGACTTGAAAGACATGCTGAGTGAATATGAAAAAATAACCTGCCCTGTTTACTTATTGCATGGAAAAAAAGATATGCTTGTTCCTTACTCCAATACTGTGTTTGCAGAAAAAATGCTGACGAAAACAGATTCATTTGTTCTGACAACATTTGAAAAGGAAAATCATTTTATTGTATGGACGAGGGAGAAAGAGATTGTTGAGTTGCTGATGAAGTTGAAACAATAAAGAATCCCTTGTTTATCTTATGAGTTACTGAAAATAGAAAAGTATCTCTTAAACCTTTCGCTGATACTTCTAGTAATACTTCTGGAAATAAAAACAATAGCAGTATTGATAAAAACCATGAAGAATAAAAAACCTACAAACAACTCTTCGCTCCAGCCTTCAACTATTAAATGATACAGATTTTTTATTCCAATTACGTTTGAAATCAGGAAAAACAGAAAAAAAATGATATTTGGTCGAACAGATACTATAAGTTTTGTTTGACCAACTTCCGACTCAGCAATTGTTCCTTTCAGGTAAGATAGCTCAGTTTCGAACCCTTTTATAACACTTAACGACCATTTAGGACTTAACACAAATACATTGGGATAATCAATAAATCTCCCTGTAATATTCACACGTGCATAAAATCCTTTTGTACCATCTATTAACCATTGTAATTGCTCCACAAATTGTTCTTTTGAATACGCTAATAAGTAAACAGACTTAGCTCCAAAAAATGTTTGTACAAAAAAACGAATCATGTGTTTCTATTTGGGTTTTACTGATTCAGTATTACTTTGTACAACGCATCCTGAATCTTCCCCCTTACATTCATCGTCAGTAATTTTGTATTGGTACCGCCATCAGGGTGTACACGGTTGCTTAAAAAATGTACACGATTTTATTTTCCGGATCGGCCCATACACCTGTACCTGTATAACCAGTATGCCCAAATGTTGAAGGCGATACACTCAAAGCAGGATAAGGATCCTTCCTTGTAAGATTATCTTTCTCCGGTTTATCAAAGCCCAATCCTCTTCTGCTGTTGGGGCTTCCGTAAGAAATAAAGAGCTGTACGGTTTCAGGTTTAAAGAATGTTTTATTGCCAATCGTTCCACCATTGTTGAGCATCTGCAGTAATACAGCTAATTCATAAGCGGTACTGAACAATCCTGCATGTCCTGCAATACCACCAAACATGGCTGCACCGGGATCATGCACATCACCTCTTAATAACTGACGGCGAAATTTTTCTTCTCTTTCTGTAGGCACAATACGGTTAATAGGCAAATGCTGCAATGGCAAAAAACCGGTTGCCTGAAAATGCAATGGTTCATAAAATGTTTTGCGTACATACTCATCCAGTGTCATTCCGGTAATCTGCTCAACGATTCTGCCTAAGAAAATAAAATCATTATCACTGTACACATATTTTCCAAAAGGCCCGAGGTCACTTTGCAGAATACGCTGCTTCATGGTATCAACCCAATCTCTTCGCATATAAAAATTATCAGCTACACGAACATCGTATTCTTCAGCCGGTCCATTAGTATAAAGATTTTGAAAAGGAACGCCGCTCACTGTATCCATCGTTTCCCTGAAAAAAGGAATGTACGATTTCAACCCTGCCTGGTGCAGCAGTATATCATGAATCACCAGATCCTGTTTGTTGGTTCCATTCACCCAAGGAAGATAATAGCCGAGCTTTTGCTGCAGATCAAGTTTCCCTTCTTCATACAGTTTCATTACAGAAAGCGTAGTTGCACAAATCTATGTTACAGATGCCATATCAAACACGGATTCAAGTGTCATCGGTTCAGCCTGTTCATAGGTATAATATCCATATGCTTTTTCAAAAACAATCTTTCCATCTTTCACTGCAAGCACCACACAACCCGGTGCTGCTTTTTTTTCAATGGCGTCCGCCGCAATAGAATCAACTGTTGCAAATTTTGTTTCATCTATTTTTTCAACAGGCAATATGGCAGCTTTCACTTCAGCGTATTCAAGTCCTGTTCCGAATGTCAATTCATCACAAACTGTAACAGGTAATTTACCCATTGGCATTAACTTACCTGTAAGAATATCAAATGCTGAGGCCTGTGTAATACTGTCATCTTCATAACAAACCATACTGTTCTTCGCAGTACAGAAATTTTTCATCGCATAAGGATTCCCAAAAGCAAGCAAAACAGATTTCGGCAATTCCAGTAAACGGCTGGCCAACTGAACAGAAGATGAGCTCATGCCAAAATTATTCTGTGGTCTGCGGCTGTAAGCATGCACGCCAACAACTACCTGCTGGTAATTATGTTTGAGCAGTTCAACGAGCGACAAAATAGTACCGGCATCTTTTTTATAAGAAAAGAAGAACACATCTGCTTTCAATTCTTCCCGCATCTTTTTGATCATCACATTATCTGCCGTTATCCCAATTGCCACGTAAGCGATCTTACGCTGTTCATTGGTTGCTTTGTTCATGAACGACATCGTTGCAGCAGATAATGGCAACACATTTTTTTCATTCTTCAGTAACGTAATGGATTTATCAGTAATAAACCGTTTCAGGTTCTCTGTATTTGCATTCAAATCATTCGCAAGGTTGTTAGTATCAATTGGTTTCAATTCACCCAATCCATATAAATATTTTGCTATTAATACACGCTCTAACCTGCTGTTAATATCAGACCAGTGAAGTTTTTTCTTTTTGATTGCATACTTAATTTTCTTAATAGCAGCAGGAACATCACCGGGCAAACAAAGCAAATCATTCCCTGCAATCAGCGACTGTGCGCTTGACTGTCCATCAGGAAAAAACTTTTTTACTCCCTGCATTTCCAATGCATCTGTAAATGTTAATCCTTTGTACTGAAGTTCTTCACGCAGCAGTTTTGTTACATTATTATACGAAAGTGAAGTGGCAACATTTTTTGTATTATCAATTGCAGGAATATACAAGTGAGCAATCATCACACTGCCTACCCCGTTATGAAAAAGTTCACGGAAAGGATATAATTCCAGTGAATCTAATTGCGGTCTTGTTTTATTAATCACCGGCAGATCAAGATGACTGTCCGTATCTGTATCACCATGACCGGGAAAATGTTTAGCACATGCCATCACTCCAACATCCTGCATACCTTTCATACACTGCACACCAAACAGTGCAACTTTATACCTGTCTTCGCCAAAAGAACGGTCATTGATTACGGGATTGTTTGGATTGTTGTTGACGTCAACAACCGGAGCAAAGTTTACCTGTATGCCCATGCGCTTACATTGTTCACCAATCAGCTTTCAGTATTGATAGGCTAACGCAGAATCCTGCACAGCACCCAGCATTAATTGACGTGGTAGAGAAATCACACTGTCTAACCGCATCCCTAATCCCCATTCGCCATCAATCGTAATCAGCAAAGGTGTTTGTGCAATGCTTTGATAATAGTTGGTAAGATTGGCCTGCCGAACCGGTCCACCCTGGAAAAAACAGAGTCCGCCAACATTATATTTTTTAATTTGATCAGTTACCTGTTTAACATGTGCTGCCCCTAAATTACTATGTGCCCTGATGATCATGAGCTGTGCAATCTTCTGATCATTTGTAAGAGTTTGCATCACACTGTCGGCCCAGCGTTTGGCCCGTTCCTGTTTAGTTTGTGATAAAGCGAAATAACCGGAAAGCAATACGGCGGCAGATAAAAGTAATTTTTTCATTCTTATTTTCTTCATTACGAATCAGCTAAAGATAACGAATTATCCTGCGCCGGTTGGTTGAAGAGCCGTATTTTTGCCGCTTCAAAAGGAGGAAGTGTAAGTGCCTGATATCATTCAATTATTGCCCGATCATATTGCTAACCAGATTGCAGCTGGCGAGGTAATTCAGCGACCCGCCAGTGCGGTGAAAGAATTACTGGAAAATGCTGTGGATGCAGGTGCAACCGAAATTCAACTCATCATTAATGACGCAGGAAAACAACTGATCCAGGTGATTGATAATGGTGTGGGCATGAGTGAAACTGATGCAAGAATGGCATTTGAACGTCATGCCACTTCCAAGATCAGGGAAATTGATGATCTGTTCCGCATCAAAACCATGGGCTTTCGTGGTGAAGCACTGGCTTCCATTGCAGCTGTTGCACAGGTGGAGATCAAAACAAAAAAAAGCAACAGATACTACAGGCACTTTTATTGAAATTGAAAACAGTATTGTAATAAAACAGGAACCTGTTGCAACTGTCAATGGTACCAGCATTGCCATGAAGAATTTATTCTTCAACGTTCCTGCACGCAGAAATTTTCTGAAAAGCAATGCAGCCGAAATGCGGCATATAGTGGATGAGTTTATCCGTGTGAGCATGGCTTATCCGGAGATTTTCTTTTCACTCTCAGCCAACGGACAGGAATTATTTCATTTAGAAAAAGGAACACTCAAGCAGCGCATTGTTCAGTTGCTCGGCAATCAATACAATGCAAAATTAGTTTCAGTTGAAGAGCAGACTGATTACATGAACATCTTTGGTTTCATTGGTAAACCTGAAACAGCTAAGAAGACAAGAGGTGATCAGTACTTTTTTGTAAACAAACGTTTTATTAAAAGTGCTTATCTCAATCATGCAGTAGCAGGTGCTTTCCAGGAAATGATTACGACAGATAGTTTCCCCACTTATGTATTGTTCATTGATTTGGATCCTGCACAGGTGGATATCAACGTACATCCTACCAAGCAGGAAATAAAATTTGAAGACGAGAAGATCATCTATGCGTTTGTACAATCGGCAGTAAAACATGCATTGGCACAATTCAGTATAACGCCTACATTGGATTTTGATATTGATCCAACCATCCAGGGTTTGGATGCGGTGAGCAAGCCATTTACTGAACAGCAGAAATCACAGGTATCCTCCTCCTCTTTATATCAAACCTTCACGCAAAAACATGCTGCACATAAAATTGATCCGCAGCAGAAAAGTGAGTTGAAGCATTGGAACGAAAGAGTCGAAAGCCCTGAGTCGAAAGTCGTTAATCAGCAGTATGAAAGCCAGGGAATTCAATCATCTTTTGCCGGCAATCAAAGTCCACTCATTCCTGAACAGGATTTTACACAGCTGCACAATACCTACATTCTTGCATCTACTAATAAAGGCATGATGTTGATTCATCAGCAGAATGCACATGAACGTGTGTTGTATGAACGATATTTAACGGCTGTTGATGGAAAAGCTGTTGCTACACAAACAAGTTTATTCCCATCAACATTACAACTATCACCACAGGATTCTATTTTATTGCAGGATCTGCTCACAGATTTACATCAGCTCGGTTATCATATTGAACCTTTCGGAAAAGACACTTTTGTAATACAGGGAACTCCAGCTGATATTGAACAGGGGAATGAAAGCATGGCCATTGAATTATTACTTGAACAGTTTAAACATTATACAAGCGAACTCAAATTTTCCAAACGGGAAAAACTGATCCGTTCACTGGCAAGGCAGCACAGTATTAAACCCGGCCATTCACTTTCACAAAAAGAAATGAAACAGCTGGTGGAAGATTTATTTAACTGTTCAACACCTAATGCAACTTCCAATGGTGTTCCGGTTTATATGGAACTGAAAAAAGAAGAGCTGGAAAAAATGTTTGGTCGATAACCGTACAAAAAAAGGGCATCATTACGATGCCCTTCACTATAAACAAATATCCCGTCTTAATTTATTTTCTGAAACCGTCCGGTACAAACCCGGTTACCGATTTTTACTTCCAGTGTATAATAACCTGTTGGAAGTGTTCCTGTTGGTATAGCAAATGCATTGATACCGGCAGTTGCATTCAAATAAAACACTGCTTTTCTTACCCCGGTTATATCAATGATGGAAGCAATTACCACCTGCGGAGTTTCAACCTGTACTTTGAAATTAGCCGTTGTGGTTACAGGGTTTGGCATGATCTGCAACGTACATACAGAAGGAACCTGCTGAATACGGATTGCTTCACAGTATTCTTTTACACAACCATTCACGGTAATTGCACGCAAACATACTTTGTACCATCCTGTATCCTGAAATGTATAAGTTGGATCAACTGCATTGATAATTACAGGAACGGTGCTGTTGCTTTTATAAATTGTCCAGTACTGTGAAAGAATTGGCTGATTGCTGACAGCTTTAAATTTAATTACATTGCCCGCAGAGTTGAGACGCTGGTATTCATATTTTACAAAAGTCTGCTCACAACTCAATTGACCAACCACTATTTCTTTACAGGTTGTGAATGCACAATTATCACCACGGTATACAGTTAAGCAAACATTGTAACGGCCCGGGCGATCATATTTGTGTTTTGCATTGGGACCAATCGCTCCTGTACCATCACCAAAGGTCCAGGTATATTTTAATGTTGAGTTATTGAACTCTGCATTGAATACAAATGTGTTTGGTTCTGCACTGATCCGTTCAATCTTAAACAGGCTCAGCTGTTCGCAACCAACTGGTGCAGGAATAACCACTTCTTTACAAACTTCTTTTACGCAACCTGCGAAGAATTCAATCCTCATACAAACTTTGTAAGTACCAGGTTGCTGATACTGGTGGAATGGACTGTATTCAGTACTTGAAGTACCATCGCCAAAACTCCACTTAATACTTAAAGGCATTACAGTAAGTACAGAAGGTAATGGGCAGAATTTTACACCCCGCATTGGAAGAACACTGTCAAGTACCCATGTAAAGCCAGCTTCCATATCACAGCTTCTTACTACAACCTGCTTACAGATTTCTTTCACACAGTTTGGACTGAGTTCAACCCTGATACAAACATTGTAAACTCCTGCTTTTGTATAAGTATGTGTTGGATTCCAGTCGGCACTTGAAGTACCATCACCAAAACTCCATTTAATTTTCGCAGTGGCGCTTGTTACAGCAGTTTGATTGGTGAACTTTATTGTCAAAGGATTTGCCGCATCAGCTGTCCAGCTGAAGTAAGGTTGAAAATCACAGGCTGGCGGAACTGTAACAATGCTGCAGTATGTTTTTTCACAGTTGGCATTGGCATAACGTATGGTTAAACAAACATTATACTGGCCGGGTGCTGTATAAAGATGAACAGGATTTTTTTCAGAGGATGAAGTACCATCACCAAAACTCCATTTATAAAGAATTACAGTTGGAGGAGCATTGGGCTGAGAGTAATTCATGAAAATGATCTTTGCCGGATTTGAAGAATCTCTTCTCCATTCAAACTTCGGTTGAAGCAGATCACATGAAGCAGCAATGGTAATTTCCTTTACTGCTGAATCGTAACAGTTTCTTGCTGTATCCTTAATATAATGCACCACACGGTAAGTGCCCGGCAACTGATAGGTATGCACCGGGTTGGCTGCATCAGATAATGATCCATCACCAAAATGCCAGCTGTGGAATAAGGGGTAACTGGTTGTGTTGATGGAATAAAACTTAACTGTGCTCCCGTTAATCGTCAGCTGAAAATTTGCTTTACCGGCGCAGGGATCGTTTTGTGCTTTCGCTGCTGTTATGAATAAACAAAACAGAGCCATGAAAGAGTAAATAAACTTCTTCATAATAGAGTGGTTTAAAATCCGCCTGTGCGTAAAGCTTCGGCGGACAAGTTTGGATTATGTGTGCTGTCTTTTACGGATGAGATCCAGCAATCAGGATATTTTCAAAGGGTACTGTATATTAGTTCCCCCGGCAAAAAGAAATGCTGCCCGGCCTTTAAAATATTTTTTGAAAATCTTAGTTCTCTTTGCGAATTTTTTGCAGGAATTTTTCAACGGCCCTTCGAACAGCCGTGCCAGAAGTGTAGTGATTGTTCACCTGTACAGAAAAGATGAGCAGTTTGTTTTTTGAGGTGATAAGAAAACCGCTTAACGCTACATGTCCGCTTAAAGTGCCCGTTTTAGCGAAGATCAACCCGGTTTCATCTTTATAATAATTACGCAGGGTTCCTTCGTTACCGGTTGGCAGGAGCAGTTTCAACCGCTCTAACCCGAATTCATCTTTCATTTTACCCAGCAGCCATACAAAATCTTCGGGTGTAAATAAATTATACCGGCTTAAGCCACTCCCATCCACCCATTTGGGTTTTTGAGGAAACCCATTCAGATCAGTTTTAAGTAATGTGTCAATCAGCTTCTGTTCGTCCATATACCCCAACAAAATATTACTGACCATCATCAGTGTTTGTTCAGCAAAGAAATTATCGCTCCGGTGCATCAGCGGCCTGAACATGGAATCGCTGGGTTGCGAATGGATGATTTGGAAATTGGTCCATCGACTCCGCTCAGGATTTTTGGAGATTTGATAATTGAATTCAGTAATCTCCTTATGCAAAGTATCTTTCAGTAATTCAAGTGTTGCTTGAAGTCCATTGGTAACAAAAGGTACTTCCAGTTCCCGTTTCATTTCCTTTCCTTCGTGAATGGTATATACATTTTCTGTTCGTGGCCTGGTTACATCAAATGCTGCTGATTTCTTTGTTGAAAAGTTTGCATCCCAGTTAATTTCCGGATCGGTGAATACAGATAAGGAGGTATCATTCCCTGTTTCCTCTTTTTCAATACTGCGCTGCTGAATCCATTTAATAATATTTCCATATACCGGCACAGGGCTGCGTTCAACCATATACGAACCCAAATAATCATCCCAGGCCCAGCCATAACCTAACGCCTCAGCTTTCCAGTTACTGTTCGTGATGACCATTGTTTTATTCTGCTGTTTCAGAAAATCAATGACAGGGTTTTGTTTATAGTCAGGGTGCAGCAAAGTAGGATCTCCTGTTGGTTGCAGAAACAATGTATCTTTCTGTTCGGTATACTTTAATCCAATAAGGCTGTCGCCCAGATATTTCAAACCAGCATACAATGTTGGAAGCTTGATATTACTGGCCGGTACAAAATATTTATTACTGTTATGCTGATACAGGAACTGCTTCTTTTCAACATCATAAACAGCAACCCCCACAAATGCATTGTTGAATGCAGAATCATTCAGCAGGTTTTTCTTTAATTCTTTCGACAGCTTTTGCTGGGTGGAGCAGGAGGAAAGAAAGAGGAAAAAAGTAAGAAGTAAGAGGTAAGAAGTATAAAGGCCTCTGTGCAAAAAAGATTTGACAGCATAACCACCAGCCCTTAAAATTTTAATCTTAACCCCTGTACTTTTTTGTTCCATGCAATAAATATACAAGTTTCTTTCACTTCACTTTGCCATCCATTGCTAACTGCGTAATTTTAGATATGTACTGGCTGAAACGATTGAACTATTTTAAAGGCTTACTGGTTCCGCTCAGTTTATTTTTTATTCTTATCCTTATTGGTACTGCTGGTTATATGATCATTGAAGGGTATTCTTTTCTTGATGCCCTGTATATGACAGTAATAACAATCGGTACAGTTGGCTATATGGAAGTGGAGCCTTTATCAACTGCCGGAAGAGTATTTACCATTCTTATTATTATTGTTAATATCGGTGCCTTCACCTTCTTTGTTACTTTCCTTACCCGCTATTTACTCGACGGGGAATTTATTCGTCAATATAAACACTTGAAAATGGACAACGCCATTCACAATCTGAATAATCATGTCATTGTTTGCGGATTTGGCCGTAATGGAACTGAATGTGCACAGGTACTGCATGACAATCACATCCCTTTTGTGGTTCTTGAAGAAAAACATGATCTGCCGTTAACCCTTCCGTTTACTGTACACCATTTTGTTAAAGGAGATGCAACAAGAGATGAGGTATTGAAAGAAGCCGGTATTGAACGGGCACGGGCCATTATTGCCACCATGCCGGTTGATGCTGATAATTTATTTATGGTGTTAACGGCAAGACAGTTAAATCCAAACATCGTTATCATCAGCGGTGCATCACAGGACAGCAGTGTAAATAAACTACGTGTTGCAGGGGCCAACAATGTAATTATGCCCGATAAAATTGGAGGCGCCCACATGGCTACAATGGTATTGATCCCAGATGTAGCGGAACTTCTTTCACTCATGGGGACAAGAAATACAATAGAGTTTAAAGTGGAAGAAATTATTGCAAACAATGCTACTTCACTTGGAGACCTGGACCTCTGGAAAAATTGCGGATGCACCTTACTGGGCATTAAAAATAAAAACAACTATACACTCAATCCGCAACCTGATTATTTTATTAATGAAGGTGAGCGCCTGATCATCATGGGCAGTGAATACCAGATCAGGAAAGCAAAAGAACTGGTTTAATTTTGAAAAGAATTCATATATAATTTGTTCATGACGTTTAAAGAAAAAATATTTCAGCAGTATGTTCTGCATGTGCATGATAAAATAATCCTGTTGCAAAAAACGTTGCATGATCTCACTGACAGTGCAGCTGATGAAACAAAAAGTACAGCAGGCGATAAACATGAAACGGCTTTAGCCATGCTCCAAATTGAACAGGAAAACAGCAGCAGGCAACTTAGTGAAGCTTTGAAACAAAAAGCAGTGCTGGAAAAAATTGACTCTTCACTTCATCCGGAACAGGTTGTTAGTGGAAGCCTGGTAAAAACGAACAAAGGATATTTTTTTATCTGTCTTGGTCTTGGAAAAATAACAGTGGATGAACAGTTAATCATTGCATTATCACCTGAATCTCCATTGGGCAAACAATTGATGCATGTAAAGCAGGGCGATTCAATTGAATTTAACGGAACCGGTTATATTATTGAAGAAGTAGTATAAAAGTTAAATACAGTTCGAAAATTAATTACTCTGTAATTCTTAACCCGTAGTTTGAATTTTTTTCATCAATCACATAGGTACTCGTCCATTTGTCGTGCCAGGGAAAGCTTGGTGTACCTAAAGCTGAGAATGCTTCAAAAGGAACCATTCGACTTAATCCACGCATCAAAGCTGTTTGTATGGTTATGGGCGTTCCGTCCTGATTTACTGCTCTTGTTCCGGTAATTAATTTACCTAATGATTTCCCCCTGAACAATGCTTCACAGGCAAACATGAAGAATCCGTACAGTATCATAGTTATCAATCTGTCAATAATATTAAAGCCGATACTGCTGTCATCAATCCACGAAAAAGCTTCCGGGTATGAAGACGCAAGAGCATAAGTACCGCCAACTACAATCAAAATAAATAATACCCTATCAATAAGGAAATTTACAAAACGCTTGTCCGTGCTTGCCTGTACGAGTTGATATTGCATATCAGTCAGTAAGTCGGAGCCTGAGTGTTGTTGATTACTTTCCATTTTTATAGTTTCCGGATGATTAATCTCTTTCCTGTGCCCTCAACCAGCGTTCAGGTATTTCACTGTGGATGGCCAGCTGGTAATCTGTTCCGCTGCAGGCAATAAATTTCTGGTTGGGTAACTGCATCCACCATCTTCCTGTTTTTTTACTTTGCAGAAAAACCGTATCTGTTTCAGAAATGGTTGTATGATATTCTGTAAACTGGTGCCTGTCTTTAATAGCCGCTTCCGTTTTTGATTTGCTTTTGCCATCAATAAAATACCAGATCATCTGTGCAGCCTGTATGGCAGTCAGTTCATACAGGTCATTCTTTGCATTGTACCCGTAAATACCAAGGGTACTTAAATTTTCACTCAACCCGGCAAAACGTGTAAGCGTACACATATCTTCACCGCTTAAACCATTCGGAGTTGTTCTGTTGGCAGGAGCATAAGCATGTGCCATTGCTGCCATATCAATACTGAGCATATTCGAACTGCGGATTACCGGTTCCATTTCTTCCAGTGCATCTTTTACCACACCTACACGGAAACAATCGAAACGTAGCCGATCCATTGTCTGCAGAATATTGGGATGTACAAAATAACTCTGGAAACCGATATGATTATAATGACGGATAAAATTCGGTTCACCCGTGAGCATTTCCATTAAGAAATTTTCACTTCTTAATCTTGTTTCCATATTCAGGTTTATAAATGCATCTACACAACTTGCTTCAATGATCTGCTCCTGCTGAACATAAGCCCCATACTGTGCAAGGGTTAAATCATGACTGCCTCCTAAAATAACCACTGTTTTTTTTGCAGCAATCATTTCAGCTATCACCGCTTTGGCGGCTGCATAAGTATCGTTTAAAGAAGCACCTGAATTAATATTTCCTATATCAGCAATCTGCACATCGGGATGCCAGTTGTACAGCCGGTAGATATTTTTACGGATGAGGTCGGGAGCTGCTCCATTCGAAACACCATTACCCGTTCCCCGTTCTTCGGTAATTCCCAAAAAAACAATATCAGCCAGTTCAAGATCAGGAAAGGAAGAGGCATAACTTTTTATATGAGATCCCAGTTGTGCATTATTCAACTCATCATCGCCCAGAATAACGGGTAAATCAAGAGGTTGCAGAAAGTCTTTAATCAGCATTGAATCATTCATGTAGTTCCGTTTCGGTGGCAAACATAATAAAAGATGGCCGATGATAGTTGACTGATGGCCGTATTAGTTTCTTTCTGCCATCGGCCATCGGTATACTGCCATCAGGGCGAACCCTTATCTTTGCGGCATGGAACAGGTGTTACAACAGATTGAGACTTTACGCAAAGAAATTGAGACTTTGCAGATTGACAGCGCCAAAGCTTTGGAAGAATACCGTATTAAATTTCTTGGTACCAAAGGACTGGTAAAATCGCTCATGGGCGAAATGAAAAATGTTGCCAATGAACAGAGGAAAGCCTTTGGTCAGATCATGAACGAATTCAAGCAATTTGCTGAAGGCAAATATGAAGAATGGAAAGCCTTAACCGGTAACGGAGAAGCTGCAGCTGAAAATAATATTGATCTCACTCTGCCCGGTGATGCATTGCCTGTTGGCAGCCGTCATCCTATCAGCTTAATGCGTAACCGTATAGTAAACATCTTTCAGCGTTTAGGCTTTGCCGTAGCCGAAGGACCGGAAATCGATGACGACTTTCATAATTTCACCGCATTAAATCTTCCTGAAAATCATCCTGCCCGTGATATGCAGGACACCTTTTATATCAGCACCGATCCTGCATGGCTCCTGCGCACACATACAAGTAATGTGCAGATCCATGAAATGAAAAAAGGGAAGCTGCCTATCCGTATTATAACTCCCGGTCGTGTATACCGCAACGAAACCATCTCTGCAAGAAGTCATTGCTTCTTTCACCAGGTGGAAGGTTTGTATGTAGATGAAAAAGTAAGCTTTGCCGATCTCAAACAAACACTGTATTTCTTTGTACAGGAAATGTTTGGCAAAGATGTGAAGGTTCGTTTCCGTCCTTCTTATTTCCCCTTCACCGAACCAAGTGCTGAAATGGACATCAGCTGTTTACTCTGCAATGGCGAAGGCTGTAATGTTTGCAAAAAAACAGGTTGGTTAGAAATCTTAGGTTGCGGAATGGTGCATCCCAAAGTGTTGGAGAACTGCGGCATCGACAGCAATAAATATTCAGGCTTTGCATTTGGTATGGGCATTGAACGTCCTGCATTGCTGAAGTACGGCATTAAAGACATTCGACTGTTCAGTGAAAATGATGTGCGGTTTTTGAAACAGTTTACGGGGGCGGTGTAACAGTTTGTAGTTTTTAGTTTGTGGTTATCAGCTGTTGTACTGCTATTAAACTTTTGTTGCGTCGCACTCTTGTACGTTCATTAATTCTGATTCATCAATTGTCTGAACCTTGATTTGGATCGATTAATAAGATTAACAGAACTCAGCTACTATCCTGATTAAAGTTCAACTGTTCCTGCTTCTTTATACTCCTTGTTTTACTAATTAAAGATTCAGACATCATCCCATAAATCCTGTTAATCCTAAAAATCATGGTTCAGACTTTATGCGTTTGCGGTGCAGGAACAATGGGCAGCGGTATTGCACAGGCCGCAGCACAAAGCGGTATCTATACCATTCTCTTTGATCTGAACACAGATGTGTTACAGAAAGCTGAAGTATCCATTAAGCAGACTCTAGATAGCCTTGTTCAGAAACAAAAAATAACGGAGGAGCAACGGAGGAACATCAACGGAAATCTGCAATACATCAACGACATCAACAATTGTATTGCTGATGTAATCATTGAAGCCATCATTGAAAAACTGGAAGCAAAGATTGCCCTCTTTAATCAACTGGCAGAGATCAATCACAGTGAAACAATCTTTGCCAGTAATACATCTTCCCTTTCTATTTCTCAGTTGCAGCAAAAAATTGTGCAGCCTCAACGGGTAGCAGGAATGCATTTCTTTAACCCGGCAACAATCATGAAATTAGTGGAAGTGGTAAAAGGTGATCAAACAAATGATGCAGTAATTGCAGCGTTGGTTGAATTAGCCAGGCAAATGAATAAAGTGCCGGTTGTATGTAAAGATGCTCCGGGATTTATTGTTAACCGTGTTGCTCGACCTTATTATATTGAATCACTGAAACTGGTTGAAGATGCTGTTGCCGATTATGCAACTATTGATGCACTCATGGAAGCAAGTGGTTTTAAAATGGGCCCGTTTAAACTCATGGATCTCATTGGCAATGACATTAACTATGCTGTAAGCTGCAGTGTATATGAGCAGCTTGGCAAACCCGAACGGTTAAAACCATCACCTATTCAAAAAGAAAAGGTAGAACAAGGTGAATTGGGAAGAAAAACCAAAAAGGGCTACTACAGTTATACTGAATAATTGATAATTGATAGTCATGCCACATCCCTAATTTTACATTTCTATTTTTTAAACTATCCATTACAACATGATTTTCGTTACCGGCGGCGCAGGATTGGTAGGCTCGGCTTTGCTGAAACAACTGCTTCAGTTGCATGAAGTGCCGGTTAAAGCATTGTACCGTACTTCTATGCCTTTGTTGCTGACGGAAGAAGAAAAAAGAAAGATTCAATGGATCAAAGGTGATGTACTGGACACTTCTTTACTGGATGACATCATGAAAGATTGCCGCCAGGTATATCATTGTGCTGCTGTTGTTTCTTATCACTCCAGCCGGAGAGAACAGATGTATAAGATCAATATTGAAGGAACAGCCAATATGGTCAACATTGCGCTGGAAAATAAAATTGAAAAGTTTGTGCATGTAAGTTCAGTTGCTGCTATCGGCCGCAAACGACAGGGCGAACAGTTAACTGAAAAAACAGAATGGACAGAAGAGACCAACAATTCTCACTATGGTAAATCAAAATATCTTTCTGAACTCGAAGTATGGCGTGCCATCAGCGAAGGATTAAATGCAGTGATTGTAAATCCATCCGTTATACTTGGTGAATCGAACTGGGAAAACGGCTCGGTTGCAATCTTTAAAAAAATGTGGGAAGGATTTCCCTGGTACACAACAGGCGGAACAGGTTTTGTTGATGCAAAAGATGTAGCCGATGCAATGATACAGTTA
Source organism: Chitinophagaceae bacterium (assembly GCA_016713085.1). Lineage (NCBI taxonomy): Bacteria > Pseudomonadati > Bacteroidota > Chitinophagia > Chitinophagales > Chitinophagaceae > Chitinophagaceae bacterium. The sequence goes on from JADJPV010000001.1 coordinate 1,208,115, forward strand.
ATGCATAGTGATATTACTGCTGAACGTTTTTTGCTGAGTAATGAACATCTTACCTTTCAGCAACTCTTTACAAAAATCGCCAACAGTTTTGGCAAACAACCGCCACAACGTTTTGCAAAACCCTGGATGGGTGAACTTGTGTGGCGAATGGAAGCAGTGAAAGCAATGTTCAGCAGTAAAGAACCACTTCTTACAAAAGAAACAGCCAATACTGCACAGGCAACTACTTTCTTCGACAGCAGTAAAATAAAAAATGCATTGCCCGGTTTCGAGTTTACACCTGTTGATGAAAGTATTGAACGTACATGTAACTGGCTGGTTGATCAGTACAGGTTAAAGAAATAAGATGGAATTTTACCATCTTCTCATGTATTCTTTCGCTATCTCTTCTTAAAGAAGAGCCAATCTCCCCCGTTTATTTCCTCTGGCCTGAAAATTGTTTATTTTAGCTTTCAGAACAATATCGAATGAAAACAATCTATTCCCTTCTCTTTTTATTTATTTCCTTTTCGGCTTCAGCACAATCTTATTTTTATATCAAAGGAAAAGTAATTGACGACAGTACCAAGCTTCCACTGGAAGGAGCATCTGTACTTTGCCAGAACACAACTAAAGGAACCATTACCAATAAGGATGGCGAGTTTAAGATGGAGTTACCGGCTGGCGGACATAACCTGGTGATATCATATACCGGTTTTGAAAGTGAAAGTATCCGCATCAGTTCCTCACAGGATAACAGTAATGAACTGAATATAGCGCTGAAGAAAAAAGAAAAGAAAATGGAAGAAGTGGTGATACAGGCCACTACCGAAGTAAAAGATGGCTGGACCAAATACGGCAAACAGTTCACTGATTATTTTATCGGCACTTCTCCCTTTGCCAAACAATGCACTATTGAAAACCCGGAAGGATTAAAGTTTTATTTTTCAAAAAAGAAGAATCGTCTTAAAATAAAAGCAGAACAGCCGGTAGTTATTATGAACTATGCGCTGGGTTATAAAATTCAATACCAGCTCGATTCCTTTATTTATGATTATACAACTAAGTTCAGCGCTTATGTAGGTGTTGCATTTTATACCGAACTGGATTCAACTGCAGAACAAAAAACAACCTGGTTACAGAACAGGGAGAAAGCGTACTATGGTTCTCGTCTGCATTTTATGCGTTGCTATTACGACAGTACGCTGAAAGAAAATGGATTTGCATTGGAAGAAATTTATACCGACAGTACAACCGGCAAAATGAAAATAAGCTCGCTTGAAAATCCATATGATTCTGCTGTGTATGCACTGGTCGACAGTGTAGATAAAGAGATCAGCCTGTTTGGGAAATACCGTGTGGCGTATGTGCTTGAACCCATGGAAAAAGAATACCTGATTGCCAATAAATATCCCGTCACCGCTAAGGAACAATTATCAACCCTTGAGTTTTTAAATGGATTTGTGATTACAGAGAATGGTTTCTTTTATAACCAGACAGAAGTAATCAACAGCGGTTACTGGGCCTGGAAAAATTTAGCTGATCAGTTGCCTTATGATTACTGGCCTGCAGAAAAACCTGAGTTTCCCTGATTATAAATTTTTGAGTTTCTCCCACATTTCAGGAATACGTTTTACCCAAACCAATTCCTTTTTTTTCTGCAGAGCATCTTCAACAGGTGTTCCAAAATAAGTTCTGTTCCCTTCAATCGAATCAGGTACGCCGCTTTGTGCAAACACCACTGCATTTTCTCCGATGGTTAAGGTTTTACTTACACCTACCTGACCCCATAATACAACACCATCTTTAATATTAACTGCACCCGCTACTCCAACCTGAGCAGCAAACAAACAGTTTTTCCCAATAATACTGTCGTGCCCGATATGAACCTGGTTGTCAAATTTAGTACCACGGCCAATCACTGTATCATGACTCACTCCTCTATCAATAGTGCATGCAGCACCAATTTCCACATCATCTTCAATCACCACTCTTCCGCAGCTTTCCATTTTTTTATACCATACCTCACGGTTCTTTTTGGTATTGTAATAAAATGCATCACTGCCGATTACTGTACCTGATTGAATGATTACATTATTTCCAATAACCGTATAATCATTGATGGAAACATTGGGGTAAATGATACAATTCTTTCCGATGCTAACATGATGTCCTACAAATGCACCGGGCATAAGAACTGTTCCTTCACCAATGGTTGCTGATTCACTGATGAGTTGATGAGATACCGTAAACGGCCTGAAATGCCTGACAATTTTTACATACGCTTCAAATGGATCAGCACAAATGAGCAATGCCTTTCCCTCCGGCACATCTGCTTCTTTATTAATAATAATAAAGGATGCTGCTGAATTAATACACTTATCATAATATTTCGGGTGATCAACAAACACAAGATCACCCGCTTCCACTTTATGTATTTCATTGATCCCGGTTGCCTGTCCGTTTACATTTCCTGTAACTCTCGCATCGATTAATTCTGCTATCCATTGTACCGCTACCGGTGAAGGAAACTTCATATACTGATTTTTCCCAAAGGTAATATGCTTTCACATTGATAGAGGACTTCGTTTCATTTTAACCGTTTTCCCTGTTTTAAGCGGGAAACAGCCATTCAGGGATAAATTTTGCAAAATTATTTATCCCCCTTTTTTTGCTGATAAATGCGCTGAAAAAAGTTGATTGAGTTTTTCTGTTTACATAAATTATTCATCTGAATGTATCTGTTCTTTTTATTTCTATATAAATTCAATCCGCTGAAACTATTGACTGGTAAAGATTTCAAAAGAAACAATTTCCCTCCATTGAAAAAAAATTCAAAGCAATCATTGAACGAATCATTTATTTCTTAAAAAAAATTGCTTCAAACAGAATCAAAAACATGTAGCTATTTTCCACAAACAATCAAAAAATGTGAATAAAATAATTTGGAAAAATTTTTATAATCGGAGAATTTATTTTTAATATTGTGACGGGAAAGAAATTTCCTGATACTTACTAACCCATCCATCATAAAAGCTCGGTTTCTTCCGGGCTTTTTCTTTTGCATCATTTCCCGTTTTTTTCATTCTTTCTGTCAAACAACTGCTTCACCTGCAACAAAAGTTTCCTCATTTAATGAAGATGCAGATGAATAATTTCAAAACAGGATAACCCTTTCAGGCTATGTTTACTTTATCCTTACAGGTAATTCAACAGGCAATAAAATATCTATAAACAGACGAAATACGTTACTTTGCTGAAAAGTATGTTATGATAAAATCAATGACAGGTTTTGGTAGAATGGAGGAGGCAACAGGAGATAAAACCTTTTTAGTAGAAATTAAATCCCTCAACGGAAAACAATTCGAACTGAATTTAAAACTTACGCCGTTATTACGTCCTTACGAATTTAACATCCGCAGCCTTTTATCAGAACAGTTAATGCGTGGTACTATTGATTGTACCATTATGCTGAAACAGAATGGAGGCAATGGCGCCATCACCATCAATAAAGAAATGGCCAAAGCCTATTTTCAGCCATTGAAAGAAGTAGCTGCCGATTTAAATATTCAACTCAGTGAATATGTTGTAGCTGCCCTGCTTCGCCTGCCTGATGTAGTAGTACCCAATACCGATGTGTTAAGTACAGAACAATGGGAACAGTTCAGAGAAATACTGAAGAAAGCACTGGAAGCAATCAATAACCACCGCAAACTGGAAGGCGCCGCATTGGAAAAAGATTTGATTGAGCGAATCAGGAATATAGAAAGTCACCAGGAAAAAATAACTGCACTGGAACCTGCCCGCCAGGTAAAAATGAAAGAAGAGCTCCGTCGTAAAATGGAAGAACAGCTCGGAAAAGAAAACTATGACGCCAACAGGCTGGAGCAGGAGATGATCTATTATATCGAAAAAATCGACATCAGTGAAGAACAGGTTCGTCTCCGCAACCACTGCGAATACTTCATTAACATACTGAAAGAAGAAGGTGAGTCAAAAGGAAAGAAACTCGGTTTTGTATTGCAGGAAATTGGCCGTGAGATCAATACAACCGGAGCGAAAGCATATGATACAGCCATTCAGAAATTAGTGGTACTAATGAAAGACGAACTGGAGAAAGCAAAAGAACAGGTGTTGAATGTGCTGTAAGTTCTTCAGGTAAGGTTTCAGGATGTTGCAGTCTTTCACCCGTCAAGTTTATTCCCGGGTTTTGGATTTTCTATTTCTTCCGCATTACATTTGTAAAAATATTCCGCTTGAAACATCAGTCAGTCCTTCTCTTTGCTGTTACATTTAGTTTATTGTCCATCGGCTTTTCTTCCTGTACCAGTATGGATACTTTTGAAAAAAATGTTCAGATCCCCGGGCACGAATGGAGTTACAGCAACCAGCCTGAAATCAATTTTACAATAACCGATACGATTTCTCCTTATAATGTTTTTGTAACCCTACGGCATACAGATGCATATTCTTATAAAAACATCTGGCTATTTATTTCAACCCGTCAACCGGGCGACAGCAGTTTTCAGAAAGAACGTTTTGAACTGACCCTTCAAAATCAAAACGGTGAATGGATCGGAACGGGCATGAATGATATCTGGGAAGTACGTTACCCTTTATTCAGCAATATCCGTTTTACAAAACAGGGAAGCTATAGCATTCGTTTACAGCAAACCATGCGTGATAATCCACTTCTTCATATTATGAATGCAGGCATTCGCATTGAAAAAGCAAACTAATGGCCTACACCAATAAAGTTTTTCGCTTTGGAAATTTTTCTTTCTGGTTCTGGATCCTGTTTATTTATATACTAGCAGCGCTTATATGGTGGTTTGTTTCACTGGAACGCCAAAGCAGTGAGATGAGCGACCTGAAATTACTCTTACTCAAAAAAGATGATCCCCAATACATTATTAAACAGAAAGAATTACAAGAGTACAGGAAAAGACAAACAGCAAAATTTGCCGGAGAGGGATTAACGTTTCTTGCGTTAATAGTAACCGGTGCCGGTTTTGTTTACCGCTCTATCCGCAAACAGATTGAAGTATCATCCCTGCAGCAAAACTTCATGATGGCCATTACACACGAATTAAAAACGCCCATCGCCACCACAAGGTTAAGCCTGGAAACATTACTCAGGCGAAAACTGGATGATGTACAGCAACAGAAATTACTGCTTAGTGCTTTGTCAGAAACCAACCGCCTGAATATTCTTACCAATAACATTTTGCTGGCTTCTCAAATGGAAGAGAAAACTTTTCAGCGGGAGAATGAACAGTTAAACCTGGCTGATATTGTTGAAACAGTTGTGAATGATTACAAGAACCGGTTCCCACAAAGAAGAATAGAAGCTACCGCAGATAAAGACCTTTATATAGATGGGGATGAACTGCTGATGCAGATTGCACTGAGCAACCTGATTGATAATGCATTGAAATATGCGCCTAAAGAAAGCCCTGTTTACGTTGATTTGATGGAAGATGAATATCATATCCAGATAAAAGTAAGTGATGAAGGGCCCGGGATTGCAGATGAAGAGAAAAGAAAAATCTTTCAGAAGTTTTACCGCAGTGGTAGTGAAAATACAAGAAAAGCAAAAGGAACAGGGTTAGGTCTGTATTTAACCAAAAAAATCATTGAGCAGCATAATGGCGATATCTTTGTGATGAATAATACCCCAAGTGGGAGTATTTTTGTGATTCAGTTTTAAACAAGCAAACATGAACGGTTCGAATAAGGCATCCATATTACTGGTAGAAGATGAAGAGCATTTACAGGATGCATTGAAATTAAATATTGAACTGGAAGGGTACGAAGTAACAACAGCCAACGATGGAGTTGCAGCCCTCAAAGCAATAGAAAATGAATACTTCGACCTCATCATTATGGATGTAATGATGCCTGAAATGGATGGCATCAGTACTACAGAAAGTATACGCATCCGCAAAAACGAGGTTCCCATTCTGATACTGAGCGCCAAGAATACATCCTACGACAGGGTTTTGGGATTAAAGAAAGGGGCAGATGATTATCTCACCAAACCTTTTAATCTCGAAGAATTACTGCTGCGGGTAGAGAAACTGATTCATAAGAATAAAAAAATTCACGATAAGGACAGCATTGGCGATACCTACAAGTTTGGTAAGAACAGTATTGATTTTAAAGCACAGGAAGCCACCAACTTCAAAGGCGAAAAAATTCAGCTGAGCAAAAAAGAAAACATGCTGCTGCAGCTGCTCATTGAAAACCAGAACGAAGTGGTAACCCGTGAAAAGATTTTACAGCAGGTTTGGGGTTATAATGTGTACCCTACCACAAGAACCATTGATAACTTCATACTCAACTTCCGCAAGTATTTTGAAGAAGACAGCCGCAACCCTGTTTATTTCCATTCGGCAAGAGGGGTTGGGTACAGGTTTGTGAATGAAGCATAAGGAACCGTAACAATTGTAAAGTTTGCAGCAGGTAAGAATTTCCCCTGTTTATCTCAATGAACTTTGCCAAGTTAACCACACATACTTTCTTCAACAAGCCAAACGATTTCATTACCTTACTTCAACAACAGTAAGAGTATTATGAAACACTGCCATCTTCTTCTCCCCTTCATTCTTTTCATCAGTTGCCGGGAACAAACTCTAAAGCAGGAATCAGCTGCCAACAGCTGGGCCATGCTCAACTTTGTAAAAGTAGATAGTCTTAATCCCATTCTTCAACCCGATTCTACTCAGCACTTCAATTGTCCCATCAGCAAACAAACTGTGAACTGGGAGGAACGTAATGTATTAAACCCATCAGCCATTGTAAAAGATGGCAAAGTGTATTTGCTTTACCGTGCACAGGATCATGACATGACTTCTCGTCTTGGTCTTGCAGTAAGTGATGATGGCTTGCATTTTACCAAACTCCCGGAACCGGTTTTCTTTCCTGCCGAAGATAACATGAAACAATATGAATGGAATGGCGGCGTGGAAGATCCAAGACTGGTGGAAAGTGAAGATGGAACTTATGTTCTCACTTATACTTCTTATGATGGAAAAACAGCAAGGCTTTGTCTTGCCACATCCAAAGATTTGAAAACATGGACCAAACATGGATTCGTTTTAAGCGATGCAAAGTATAAAGATCTCTGGTCAAAGTCAGGAGCCATTGTTGCTAAACAAACCGGTGAAAAAATCATCGCCACAAAAATCAATGGGAAGTACTGGATGTATTTTGGAGATACGGATCTGTTCATTGCTTCATCAGATGATTTGATTCACTGGACCGCTGCTGAAAATGAAGAAAGCAAAAAGAAGATCGCTGTGCTTCACCCACGCATGGGTTATTTTGACAGTCGTTTGGTTGAACCCGGTCCTTTTGCATTATTGAGAGAGGAAGGTGTTCTTTTAATTTATAACGGAAGCAATGCGGCCAACTTCAACGACAGCAGTATGCCGAAGTATACGTACAGTGCAGGGCAGGCATTGTTCGGCAAGGATCATCCTTACAAATTAATTGATCGAACAAAAACCAATTTTATTCAACCCGATAAAGAGTATGAAAAAGTAGGCGAGGTAAATGAAGTTTGCTTTGTGGAAGGGTTGGTGTTTTTCAAAAAAAATGGTTCCTGTATTATGGTACGGCTGATTCAAAAATAGCTGTAGCAGTTAAAGAATAAAAAGTGACTTTTCAAAGTCAGTCAAGCCTCCAATCTCCATCAGAATAAAATGATAAGAACTTACGTACTTTCGGTTCTTACAACAAGCTCATGAATCTCAAAAACGTTCAAACCGAAATAGACGCTTCTTTTCTTTACGGAAAACTTGCACAGCATGAGGACGACCCAACTGTTGCCAATGTATTCAGGCAAATGAGTGAAATTGAAAACGGGCATGCAGTGGCATTTGCTGCAAAAGAAAATATTCCTGCCAATCAATTACCTGGCCCATCCTGGCGTGCAAACACCTTAAACTTTATTGGTAAAATATTCGGTTATGATTATGTGCTGGGTGTATTGATGGATACAGAGAAAAGTATTGCCAATGCAGTCATTCAAACTAAAAAGAAAAACAAAGAACAGATTACCGGTGCAGAAACAACCCATGTAAAGATTCTCCGCACATTACTTGAAAAAGAAACAGATGTATCGGGCAAGCATCTTTCACGTTTTGAAAAAAAGCACCGTTCTGTTGGTGGTAATGCCATTCGTGCAGCTGTGCTTGGAGGCAATGATGGCTTGGTTTCAAACTTCAGCCTGGTAATGGGTATTGCGGGTGCAACAGCCGGACAGCAGGGTGTATTGCTTGCAGGACTTGCCGGTTTATTAGCAGGCGCACTTTCCATGTCATTGGGTGAATGGATCTCTGTAAAAAGTTCGCAGGAGTTATATGAAAACCAAATGCAGCTGGAAATGGATGAACTGGATGCTAACCCTGAAGGTGAGCAAAAGAAATTGCATTGATCTATATGGCCAAAGGAATTGAAGAAGCACAGGCAAACCAGATGGCAGCCGAATTAATGAAAGATAAAGCACAGGCACACGACTTTTTTAGTGAAAGAAGAATTAGGTATTAATGCAGAAGAATTAAAAGGCTCTGCAGCAGAAGCCGCCATTTATTCATTTATCTTATTTGCCATTGGTGCAGTAATTCCTGTTATACCATTCATGTTTATGAGCGGCACACCTGCTATCATTGTCAGTGTTGCAGGAAGTGCAGTTGGATTATTTTTAATAGGTGCTGCCATCACATTATTCACCGGAAAAAATGTATGGTACTCCGGTTTCAGACAGGTATTGTTTGGATTAGCTGCCGCTGCCATTACATTTGGAATTGGTAAACTAATTGGAGTATCCTTAGCCGGTTAAATAAAATCAAATTCTTCTGTCAGCTTCAGTCATTAATTCAACTGCCTGTTGCAGTAACTGATCTTTTGAATCATTCATGACAACACCGCTGAACACAACCATTTCACAACCGGATATAATTTGCTGAAATTGTTCGGCAAGATCAGTACAGTGCTTTTGTTTTAAAGCTTCAATGATATGTGAATTGCCATTGCTGTTCAATTGAAGGCTTAACCTGTCATTAAAAAATTGCCGAACCCCTTCCATCAGCAAGGTATAAAACTGTTTATGATGCAATCCATCCTGTACATAAACAGCGGGTTGTAAAAATTCAGCAACAGTCATCCTTGGTTTTACCTCCACTTCCTTTTCAATAACAGCAGCAAATTCTTTCACCTCTTTTTTCTTTCTTGTAACAAAAAAGAAAATGCCACCTGCTAATAAAACAAAGCCACCTGCACCTGCCAGCCATAAATCCATACCGGTTTCTTCCTTTGCTGTAACAGGATCATTTGTATTGACAATAACCTTCTGTTTTACTGCTGCAGTTACATTCAGTTGTAAAGTATCTGTAGTGATTGTTTCGTACGATTTTGTTTTTTCATCAAAATAAGAAAACCTGACAGCGGGTATTTGAATCAACCCCCTTTTTGAAACTGAAAACGGAATATCAAATGTTTTTGTTCCGCTGATGGGTGATGTTGTTTTGTCAATCTCTTCATTCAGCTTTGCTTCAAAGGAATCAACACCTGCAGGCCAGTTGACTGTCGGTACAGTTATCATTGGAATATTTCCGCTTCCTTTAATGATAATACGGAGAGTTGCATTATCATTCGCTGCAATTTCATTCTTCAGCAAACCTGCTTCCATTGTAAATTTTCCCACTGCACCGTTAAACGTTTCAGGTTTATCTTTTTCAGGAAGTTCCAGCACATTTACTTTCAGTTCATCACTTTTCAATGTCAGTTTTTCCTGGATAATATCATCACTGCTGATTTCACTGTCTTTCATTTTTTCCATCATAGCATCGAGCCAGCTGCTGGTTTCTTTGCTGTTCCTGGTTTTTACTTTGATCATCCGCACAATGTTCTCAATCTCCACCGGTTCAATGATGAGCAATCCTGATTGCAATGGAAACAGCTGTACTTTTCGGATGAGGTAACAGTTGAACAATTTCCCATTCACCATTTCTTTTGAAAAAATCCCTGCTTCCGGCTGTTCCAGATCAATTACAGAAAAACCATTTAGTGAAGGACGCTTTAAAACTTTTGACTCACTGTCGAGGCGGGTAAATAATTTGAAGGTAGCAAGGATAGGTTGACCCACATAGCAGGTATGTTTATCAATTGTTGCACGTATAAACAGGTTTTTTGCAACCTTATCTTTTACATTTTCACCGGGCATTAAATAATAATCCGGTTTTTCTTCCTCCTGTGAAGTTGATGCCTGGTCAGTAGTTGCAGCATCAATTACAACAATCACAAATGGTGCTGATGTAAGCAGTTTACCTTTTGCTCTTACAACAGCCGATGCAATGGGCAGCTTGCCTTTCAGTTTTGCACGGAGTGTTACGGTATAGCTTACATATTCTGAAAGAGAACCGTTCACCCATGTCCATCCGGTTGACTGATCTAATCCGCTCAGTTGTTCAAAATTGCGAAAAGCAGGCGGTTTAAATTCGTCTACTTCTGTTGCTCCCTCTACCACAAATTGCAATTGAAAAATTTCATGTTGCCGCACAACAGTTTTACTGGGTATTACTGAAAATTTTACCTGTGCAGATACAGCAGTAATTGAACACATCAAAAACAGGAGCAGGAAAAAAGGCTGATATGTTTTTACCGAAATCATGGAAATACAAATGTAAAGCAAGGCCCTTGGTTTGCGGCAACCGTTGCTGTAAGGGGTTGTTAAATGATGGAGAGGGGAAGCCTCGCCCTCGTTCCCTCTCCGGTAGAGAGGGAGGCCGAGCTTTGTTTTCTTATTTAACAATAGTAATTAAGCATTTCAGCAATTAGATTTCAATGATCAATGAATGTACAAAGATGATGTGTAAGATTTGCTGTCTGCTTTTTTCACAAAAGCACCGTCCATCTCCTTTGGAGAGGGATAAGAGGGTGAGGCTTTACAAATCGCCCAGTTGCGGCCTGATGAGAATTTCTTCCACGCAAGCCTGTGGCGAAAGCTGTGCAGCTGCATAGATCATTTTAGCAATATCGTTGGCTTGCATAATCCGGTTGGATGTATTATCATAATCGCCCCATGAATCAGTCATTACAGCACCGGGGAAAACCGCTGTCACTTTAATATGATGAGCTTTCATTTCTTCACGCAAATTCTGACTGAACCCGTTCAATGCAAATTTGCTGATGCTGTAAGAACCTCCATTTTCATAAGCACCTAAGGAAGCCACAGAGCACATGTTAAAAATATGTCCACGGGAACCCGCTGCAACACTTTGCTTCATCATCGTTGGCAATAATTTTCTAGTAAGATGATAAGCACTGTATAAATTCACTGCAATCATTTCTTCCAGCATACCTGCTTCTTCATTATGTACACTGCCGGGTAAAAAGTTTCCTGCATTATTCACCAGCACATCAATAGCCATACCGTTATCAAGTAACCATTGCCCGAAATTTTCCACTTCTTCTTTCCTGCTCAGGTCTCTTGCTTTGGCTTTAATTTTTGTACCGGGATATTTATTCAGCAATTCCTCCACAGTTTTATATAAAGCAGCTTCATTCTTTGAACACAGGTATAATGTATGCCCGTGAGAAGCAAATACTTCAGCAATGGCTTTGCCAATTCCACGGGAAGCACCGGTAATGATAATGTTCATGCTATGCAATTTTAGGTATTCGTGTTTGATCTTGCCTGCATCCGAAATTACTACAACATCTGACATCGAACATCAAACATCGTAAATTGCGTTCATGAAATACCGCCATCTCTTCTTTGATCTGGATCACACACTCTGGGATTTCGATGCCAATGCCATGGAAACCCTGGCAAATGTTTATAAAGATTTACAACTGGAAGCAGCAGGTGTGGTTGACTTTGAACTTTTCTGCAAACAATATCTGCACCATAATGCAATTCTTTGGGATAAGTATCATCATGGCCTTATCAGCAGCGATGATCTCAAATGGAAACGCATGAGCCGCACCTTACTTGAATTCAAGATCGGTAATGAAGAGTTATCAAAGAAAATGAGCGAATATTTTTTAGAAATCCTCCCCACAAAAAAAATACTCTTCCCCTACACACATGAAATTCTGCAGCATCTTAAACAAAAAGAATACAGGCTGCATCTTATCACGAATGGTTTTGAAAAAACACAATGGCGAAAATTAGACAACAGTCAGCTGGGCAAATATTTTGAGGAAGTAATTACCAGCGAAACCAGCAACAGCGTAAAACCCAACAAAGAAATTTTTGAATACGCCTTAAAAGTAACAGGTGCATCATTGAACGAAAGTATCATGATCGGCGACAACCTTGATGCTGATATTAAAGGTGCCATGAATGCAGGGATGGATGCAATCTTTGTAAATCATTTAAAAGTGGAAACTGATGTAAAACCAACTTACATTATTTACCACCTGCAGGAACTGGAGCAGATTTTCTAACCTGCCAGGTTGTTTTCCCTCATTTGACCCATTCCTGCCTGTAAAAAGTGATTCAAATCAGCTTAAATAATTTCTCCCCATCGCCTTCCCGGCATACATTTGCACAAATCATTACCGGTCAAAAACATTGCGTTATTTCATTTCCATATTGATCCTGTTTGCATTTCTTGCTCAGTCGTTCAGCAAGTCCTTTATTGTACTTGACTATTACAGCAATACTGTGGCTTATGAAAGAAAATGTGAGAATAAGAACAAACCAAAAATGAAATGCCATGGCAAATGCCAGATGATGATGAAAATACAGGAAGAAGAAAAAAAAGAAGAACAATGCCCTATAGGATGCAAAACTGAACTAAAGACTGCTGTGCTTTTTTCCAAATCATTTTTTTCAGCAATCAATCATCCTGTCAGGGTTGAAGTTTCAAATCTCAATCAACTGATCTATACTACAGGAAAATCTGTTGACCGATCCCTGGACATCTTTCATCCTCCACAAGTCTGATTGCCTGAACAGGCTGCTGAATTTTTCAGTTGAACAATCAATTTAAATGATAAGGTATTTGAAACAGAATACTGAAGCTGCTGCTGGTTAAACATTCCGGCAGGATTCGGTAATACTCTCATACTTTTTATCATGATCGTATTTTCTATTATTATAAAAACAAAACAATGAAATCACTCGTATTATTTCTTGCCCTGATTACTGTAACAGCATTCTCTTATTCCCAAACGGCTGATTGGAAAGAGATGAAAGATTTTCATGCAGTAATGAGCAAAACATTCCATCCAGCTGAAGACAATAATCTACAACCCACAAAAAACAATGCAGAACAATTATTAACCATTGCAAAAGCCTGGCAACAAAGTACTGCTCCTGCGGGTTATAGTGGAAAGGTTGCAAAACCACTGCTGAAGCAATTAGTAAAGGAATGTAAAGAAGTTAAAAAGGCCGTTGCTGCCAACAAAACAGATGCCGAGTTGAAATTGCTGATCACCAAAGCACATGATACATTTCATGAGCTGACTGAAAAGTGTAAGCCCGGTGAAGAAGAAAAACATTAACTATAGTAAAGCTGCCCCTGTAAAAGGGGCAGCTTTCACCCAAACAGCGAAAAATTATATTACTTAGTTTTACAGGATTAAAATCCGGAACAATTAAAATTGAATGTATGATCAGAAACAGTTTAATCGCCTTCCTTGCATCTTTTCTGCTGTTTTCCTGTGCAGAAAAAACTGAGAAAAAAGAAGCAGCTGAACCAATGCATGAGCACAGTACAACTGCCACAACTGAAAAAAATCTGTATAAAGATGTGGTATTTGATTCAAAGAAAGATTTTGTCTGCGGTATGCCCATTTCAGCAGGAGTTTCAGACACGTCACATTATAAAGACAAAGTGTATGGCTTTTGCAGCAAGGAATGCAAGGATGAATTTGTAAAAAGTCCAGGTAACTATATTACTGCAAAATAAATAGTTGAAAAGCTGTAAATTGCACCCCCGGCAATTCTGACTCCGTAGCTCAGTTGGTAGAGCAGCTGACTCTTAATCAGCGGGCCGAGAGTTCGAGTCTCTCCGGGGTCACAGTTTTTTCTATTGCCCGATAGTATAATGGTAGTACATCAGTTTCTGGATCTGATTGTCTAGGTTCGAATCCTGGTCGGGTAACAAAAAAAGAGGTAACAATTGTTGTTACCTCTTTTTTATTTAGATGAAGTCTGATCAATTAATACTCCGCCAGCACCGTAATCCCTGCCTGCACTTTTTCATTCAGCTTTACCTTGATCTTTGTTCCCGGAGGTAATACAAGGTCAACCCGTGAACCGAATTTAATAAAGCCCAATTCTCCGCCCTGCTCTACTTTTTGTCCGGGTTGCAGATAATTCACAATGCGTTTGGCAACAGCACCTGCAATTTGTTTCACCAAAATAACAATACGGTCATTACTCAGCACTACACTGTGGCGCTCATTTTCTGTAGAAGATTTGGGATCCCATGCCACTAAATATTTCCCCTTGTGGTATTGCGAATAATTTACTTCACCTGCAATAGGATTCACATTCACATGCACATTGGCCGGGCTCATGAATACACTTAACTGAATTCGCTTGTCTTTAAAATATTCTACATCGGTAATTTCTTCAATCACCACCACTTTACCATCGCAGGGGCTGTAGATTGCATGTTCATTTTTTGCTGTAACACGTTTGGGAATACGGAAGAAAGAAATAATGAACAACAGGAAGAATAAGGTAACAGCAAAAATGAGCCAGGAAAGAATGGGCATGGTGGCACTTAAAAAATTAAACACCAGTAAATTGATTAGCACAAACAAAACGGCTGCTATAGAAATGCTTTTAAATCCTTCTCTGTGAATAGTCATGTAGTATGATTGAGCTGCGAAAGTACAAAGATTCAGCTTACTCGTATTTCTGCAGGCCAAACTTCTTCCAGTGTTCCTTTGCAAAAGAAAGAAAAGCGGGTGGGGCTTTGCTGAAAGCAGTATCGGCAGTCATGGCTCCGCCAATGGTATCTTTCTGCATAATCATCAGTTCTTCACCACGAATGGCGTATTTCTTTCCGCCTTCATACATGATGAGTTTCTTCTCATTTGGGCTTACATCACCCTTGCAGCTTAAAGCATACACCATTGTTATTTCAGCCAGCCCATTTTTATCAAGATCAGTGATGGATAAATGTTCATCATAAAATGCACAGGTAAGATCGAGCTCACAATCATTGATATAATCAATCATCTTCCACTGCTGCACAAAACCACTGTCGGTTTTTTGATACAATACCGCAGATAGTTTGGCAGAAGCATTCATCTTCCCTTTTTCAATATAAGAACCCGTTTCATACAGTACCAGCCAGTTTTCTCCCGATGCATCATGCCATTTTTTTGCACGTACCAGCTGAAATGAATTGGGCAGTGGCAGCAACGCACTCACAGCTGCAGTTACCTCTTCCACTTCAGACAATACTTTTTCATTAGTGTTTTCAGTTACCTGCTCAGCTTGCTGCTTTCCTTTTCCTTTACAGGAAAACAATACGATTAAAGCAAGTAATAAATAATAGCGCATTTCTTATTCAATTATTTTTAAGAACAACCACACAAAGGGAGTTGCCAGTAAGAGCGAATCAAAACGATCTAAAAATCCACCGTGACCGGGCATAAAATTTCCACTGTCTTTTACATTGGCCAGTCGTTTTAATTTGCTTTCCAGCAAATCTCCAACGGTTCCTGTTATAGAAGCAATAGCTGCAATGCTTGCCCAGATCGCTGCAGAGTATGGCTGAATCCAATGACCCAATAAGCCCATCGCTACAACGGCTAAAATAATGCCGCCAATAGTTCCCTCCCATGTTTTTTTGGGAGAGATGGCGCTTAAAGGTGTTTTACCAATCAACGATCCAACAATATATGCCATGGTATCATTCACCCAAATGGAACCAATAATGATCAACGGAACAACATAGCCGCTGATCTTTGCCAGTAATGTTGAAATATTGGTAAATGTATCATCGCCATTATGCGGTAGCCACATTGCACCGCTGCGGATGTTGAGTAATAAAGCCCAGCTTAATGAAATATAAACGAGCCCAAAAAAAGAATGGGCCATATTCTTCAACACAATGTTTTTTGAAAACAATAATTCTGTGAGGGGAATAGTGAAAAGGGCAATCAATGCCAGCACCCAGCCAATTGAATGAAGCGAAACTGTTTCAGTTAAATACCAGTTATCTGTAAAAAATAACATCAAACCATAACCACCAATCATTACACCATACTTATGAAATGGGTTGATTGTTTTATAGCCGGGATCAATGAGGCCAACTAATTTCTGGTATTCAAACCAGCAGCCGAAATGAATAATGCTGAACAGCACAAGAAAACTCCATTGGTTCCATAACAAACCAATGAGCATAATGGCTGCAAATAAAATTGCAGTTAATGCACGGGTTCGAAATGTTTGCCAGTTAAATGCCATAAAGTTCGGTTGATCTTTTGCTTAAGAAAGATAATCAGGTGGTCTGCTTACAGGTTCTTCAGCAATACTATCCGGTTCTGTTTTTGTTGCAGATAGTTTTTTCAAAACAATAAACAACCCGATTACGATTCCTGCGCTGATAATTCCTGCCCACCATGGTGCACTTTCGCCCACTTCCATATCAATCTTTTTCTCCTTGGTATACTGCCAGTAAAGAATAGAAATCATCAACGCATTATTAAAAAAATGTGCAATAATGCTGTACCATAAATTACCTGTATAATAAAAAATATAGCCAAGTATCATTCCCAAAGCCAGACGGGGAATAAATCCATACCAGGAAAAATGAATGGCGCTGAAAATAAGTCCTGTGATAAAAATAACTAACCAGGGAATTTTAAACCAGCGCATAATGATACTCTGCATTGCCCCACGAAAAAATACTTCTTCTACAACAGCAGGCATAAAAGCTATAATGAACAGTGCAACGATATAATCAACCGGCGTTTTGAATGTTGCCATCAGTTTTACCTGCTCTGCATACTGCGATTCCATAGTATCAAACATTTTCTTCAGGCTCGCTGTAATTGGAATGGCTTTGTTGATTTCAGCTAAGAATCCAACTAATGGCAAAGCACACAGCATGATCAGTATGGCTGCAACTGCCCGGTTAAACTTTACTCCTTTACGAAATCCTAAACGTTCAAATGGTTTTACTGATACAATCCTTGCTGTAACAACAGCCGGAATAAAAAAGATAATAATGGTTGAAACAACCTGGATCACTTTCAGTGCATTGATATTGGCCGCATCAAACATCTCTTTCTGCATCGAAAAAATCGATTTGCCCGTCATAATGATCCAGATAGGGATCGATGCTACACTGCCGATCACAAAACTGGCGACCCATATTCCAATGAGGATCAGGAACTCTACTCCGGGCTCAAATTTGCGCTGATATTGATTTTCGTACATAAAGACTCGTCGAAAGTGGTTAAATTTGCAATTCTTTTTGAACGTGGTAAAGATAGGTAACATATCGCTTCCTGAGTTTCCGCTCCTCCTTGCTCCAATGGAGGATGTGAGTGATCCGCCGTTCCGTGCTGTTTGCAAAGACAATGGTGCTGATCTGATGTTCAGTGAATTCATTAGCAGTGAGGGATTGATCCGTGATGCCATGAAAAGTTTGAAGAAACTTGATTTTGATGAAGAAGAACGACCCTTCGGTATCCAGATTTTTGGTGGTGATGAAGAAGCTCTGGGTTTGAGTGCAAAGATTTGCGAAACAGTGAATCCCGATTTGGTTGATATTAACTTTGGTTGCCCCGTAAAGAAGGTTGCCATGAAAGGTGCAGGTGCAGGCGTGTTAAAAGATATAGACCTGATGGTTCGTTTAACCGCTTCCGTTGTCAACTCTACTTCCTTACCCGTTACTGTTAAAACAAGATTGGGTTGGGATGATAACACGAGGAATATTGAAGAGGTTGCTGAACGTTTGCAGGATGTGGGCATTAAAGCTTTGAGCATTCATGGTCGCACACGTACACAGATGTATAAAGGTGAAGCCGACTGGACATTGATTGGTAAAGTGAAAAACAATCCACGCATTCAGATCCCCATTTTTGGCAATGGCGATATTGACAGTGCAGAAAAAGCGGTGGAATATAAAAACCGTTATGGTGTGGATGGTGTGATGATTGGCCGTGCTGCAATCGGTTATCCCTGGATCTTTAAAGAGATCAAACATTTTATTAAAACAGGTGAGCATCTTGCACCACCAACTATTGAACAACGTGTAGAAGTCTGCAAAAAACATTTACATAAATCCTTTGACTGGAAAGGACCTAAGGTTGGCATATTTGAAATGCGTCGCCATTACGCAAACTATTTAAAAGGGCTTCCCAACATAAAAGACTTCCGCAGCAGACTTGTTATATTAAACACAGTTGAAGAGATTGATGCTGTGCTTGATGAGATTGTTGCAAAATTCAGTGGCTTTGAATTTGAACATTCAAAGATTGAGTTGATCAACTATCACGAAAAGTGTCCGATTAACTAACACGCCTGAGTCAGGCCGCTACAGGCGGCCAGACGATAACTCCTATAAGGCTGTTTGCATCCACAAAAATAATTATTAGATTTATAAATGCACTTCGAACAAGAAGAAGCCTACCACATTTATAACCGTGGAAATGAAAAGCAACCTGTTTTCTTTTCAGAGAAAAACTATCTGTTCTTCCTGCAAAAAGTGAGAATAGAATGGATGCCTTTCTCCGATATTCTTGCCTACACGTTAATGCCTAACCATTTTCACTTCATAATCGTTCCCAACAAAGATGGCTGTAGAAATATTATTTTGAAAGGCAAAGAAACGCATATGCAGGAGTTGTCAAAAGCAATTGGTAAAACACTCAGTTCATATACACAGGCAATCAATATTGAGCAGAAAAGAACGGGGAATCTATTTCAAAAGAAAACAAAAGCAAAATGTTTAACAGATTCCAGTGAAAGAAATACAAACCACTACTTGGTAACCTGTGTTCATTACATTCACAATAATGCGTATGCAGCTAATCTTGTAAACTCTCCTTTTCAGTGGGAGTTCAGCTCTTTAAAAGATTATGCTGGTTTGCGCAATGGCACATTGCGCAATAAAGAATTATTGTTTGAACTATCAGGGCTTACAAATAAAGACTTTTCAAGTGGAAATATCCCTTCATTGAATCAAAACGAGATAAAAAATATTTTTAGTTTATAGTCTGGCCGCTTGTAGCGGCCTGACTTCACACTCCACTAAGTAATCCTGATTTTCATACTCTTCATCAACCCATAAACAGAAACCAATGTCCAGGTTCCTTCTAAAATAACAAAGGGCAGATAACTGATAAGGTAGGAAGCATAACAGGCAAGTAAAGCGCCAATGATATTCAGTAAATAAAACAGTTTCGAATCAGGCTTCAATAATCTTGCTGTACTTAAAAAATATGCAAACAGAATTAGTCCAACACCAATTGTGCCGATAAGATCGTTGTATGTCATGGCGTTTGTTTTTGATGAACAAAAGCTTCCAGTCCTTTTGTATAAATTGCTGCACGACGTTCCGCAGCAACATCAAGGAATAATACAGCAACTGCCATTAGAATAAGTCCGGCCCCAATTCCACTCCACAATTGCTGAGCAGCATTTGTTCTGAAATAAAAGAAAAGAAAAACGGCGGCTGTTAAAAACACAACTTCTGCAATAATAATAACTTTGAAACTCTTCATCACCTTCTGCATTCGTGGCAATTCCTTTACTTTCAATTCAATTGGGTTCAGGTCATAAGCATATACATTTCTGATCCTGTCTTCATCACTGCGCTTATAAATCGTAAAGCCAATAGTACCTGCAATCAATCCTATTATAATCATTGGAATGGCTGTTCCTTTAAAAAAAGGCGTTTTGAGTACAAAGAATAAAATGATCGATGCAATAACAGCAACTATACCAACAGCCAGGAAAAAGAGGCTGCCCTGCTTTTCTGCGGAAAAATATTGCTCAATATCTGTTTTGCTGAACATGATGTATGATTTACAGTAAGATACTAAAACTCCATTTTGTTTCCGATGGAAAGATGTTCAACTGCAGTTATTCCTGATTTCTCCTGCAACAGCAACAGTTCCTGTTTGGGATAAAAGATAGGTTCATCGCTTAAATCAAATGTGCCGTGATGCATGGGAATAAACTGCTTTGCCTTCAATTGTGCAAATGCAACCAATGCATCAGCCGGGCTTGTATGTGCCGATGCCATAAACCATTCAGGCTTGTAAGCACCAATGCCCAGAATGGCAATATCAATACCGGGGAACAGTTGAGCAATTTCTGCAAAATGAATTCCCAATCCACTATCGGCGCCAAAGTAAATTTTTTGTTTGCTTCCTTCAATCATAAAACTTCCCCAAAGCATGTTGTTCATATCAGCAAGCCCTCTTCTGTTCCAATGCTTCGCCGGCAAATAGGTAATGGCAACATCAGTTTCAATATTGTATCGCTGGTACCAGCCTGCTTCGATGATTGGATTGGCAATCTTCCAACTCCGGAGTAATGGAGCAATATTCAATCCCGTTAATATAATTGCATTTGGGTTTAATGCACACAGCTGCTGCATACTCTTCTGATCGCAATGATCCCGATGATTATGGGATAATAAAATAAAGTCGATCTGCTTTAATGCATCCACATCACAGGGCAAAGGAGTAAATCTTTTTACCGGACCAACATTATACAAAACAGGATCGGTGATGAAATGTTTGCCGCTGAGAGTAAACAGGAAACTTGCGTGCCCTAGCCAAACAACTCCATCTTCCCTGTTACTGGTTATATGATGATTCGTAACAACATCAACTGTTGTTTGCTGTTTCTTCTTTGCAGGCTTAAGAGGATTCTTCTCTGTTTGCCATTTCAGCAATTCAGCAAAACTTTTTTCAGCAGGCCCATCCAGGTTAATGTACTGCTGTTTTTCATTCAAGATGTTTCCACTCCAGTTTTCTTTGATGAATGAAAGTGAAGGATTATGAGTTGGTAATTTCTGCATCAGCAAGAATAAAATTAAACCATTAATAATACAGCCACATAATGACAGATGGCAGCAGCCAGCACAAACAAATGCCAGATCACATGGTGGAAATACAATTTTTCCCAGAGATAAAAGATGGTACCCAGTGTATACAATACGCCGCCAATTATAATCATGGTCAGCACAGGCGTGGGGATTGCTTCAAAAAACTCCCGGCCACTGAATACTAAGATCCAGCCCATACCAATGTAAACAATGGTTGAAATAAAATTAAACCGCCCGGTATAAAACACTTTAAACAGGGTGCCAATGATCGTTAACCCCCACAACACACTCAGCATGGCAATACCCGTTGCGTTCATCATATAGTTTAACAGGAAAGGAGTGTAAGTTCCCGCTATCAGAAAATAAATACTGATATGATCAAATACATGCAGCACTTTTTTTACTGCCGGGTTTTGAAACGCATGATACAAAGTAGAGAATGTAAACACCAGTAAAAATGAAAACCCAAAGATTGCTGCACCAACAACGGCTATTGAATGATCCTTATTTGCTGCTATTGCACTAAGTACAGGTAAGGCTGCTATTCCGAAAATGATGCCGATACCATGTGTAATACTGTTGGCAATTTCAAGACGAAGGCTTGTATGATGAACTGACATGATTGATAATTACTTTTTAATCTCGGTTACTACTTCTTCACTCAAAGGTGAAACAGAAGGATCGAAATATTTGATGAGCACCCCTTCTTCATTAATTAAATATTTTGAAAAATTCCAGCTTGGCTGTTTTCTGTTCCATCCGTTTCTGGTGGAGTCTGTCAGCCATTTGAATACCTCGTTCTGATCAGCATCTCTAATCACAGAACTTTTTTTCATCAATGGAAAAGTAACACCGAAATTGATCTTGCAGAACTGTGCAATCTCTTCATCATTTCCTTTTTCCTGTTCTTTAAAATCGTTGGCAGGAAAACCAAGGATAACAAGTTTGTTATGGAACTGCTCATTCAGTTTCTGCAAATCATCGTACTGATTGGTGTAACCGCAATTACTGGCCGTATTCACCAGCAAAACTTTTTTCCCTTTGAGTTGTGTGAAATCAAATTCGCCTCCGTTACCCAGTGTTCCTTTCAATGAATAGAAAGAAACAGGCGGTTGTGTTTTTTCGTTAGTCAGCACTTTCGCTTTCTTTCCCTGCATCCACATAAATACAGGATAAACTGCTTTTAATAGTTTTTGTCTTGTTGTCATAGTTGTAGAATTTCTGTTAACAATCACTATATATCCTGCTGTAACTGTTAGCAATAAAATAAATAATATAATTGCTTTCTTCATTAACGGATCACCAGTTTAAACAGCTTCATCTTTCCTTTGAATGGCGGGTACTTCACAGCAGGATCAAACCAGGTAGGTGTTTTCATCACTGCTTTCTGATGGCTGAACGTAAGGAATGAATTCTTTCCATGATAGGCACCCATGCCGCTGAAACCTCTTCCGCCAAATGGCAAATGATGATTGGTTAAATGCCAGCTGGCATTGTTTACACAACCTCCGCCAAACGGAACCTGTTGTAACCACCATTCTTCGTTTTTACTGTTACCTGTAAAAATGTAAAACGCCAATGGGTTTTTATTCTGTTCAATGATCTTTAATGCTTCTTCCTTTGTTTTAAAAGAAATGATGGGTACAATCGGTCCGAAGATTTCTTCTTTCATTACCGGTGCATCCATTGAAACATTTTCAAGAACCGTTGGTTCAATAAACAGCTTGCTTTTATCAACCCTGCCACCATATGCAATGGTTCCCTGTGATAAATAACCAACCAAGCGGTCAAATTGTTTTTCATTAATAATTTTTCCATAGCTGTAACTGTTCTCTGCCTGCTCGCTGAAAAACTGTTTAATAGTTTGAATAAACAAACGCACAAACTTTTCCTTTACTGATTGATGCACCAGCAGGTAATCAGGAGCTACACACATTTGTCCTGCATTGGAGAAAGTAGTTACTGCAATTCTTCTTGCAGCTACATCAAGATTGGCATCTTTATCAACTACACATGGGCTCTTTCCTCCCAGCTCAAGCGTTACCGGCACCAGATCTTTTGCTGCCAGTTGATAAATGAGTTTACCAACAGCTGTACTCCCGGTATAAAACACATGATCGAAATGAAAGTTATTCATCATTTCAGGAATCACCTGTGCACCATCGCCCTGTACATACAGTATATATTCAGGCGGAAATACTTCGTTGATAATTTTTGCATTAACAGCAGCTGTATTCGGAGCAAACTCACTTGGCTTTACTACCACACAATTACCTGCAGCAATAGCACCAACAAGCGGAGTAAATAAAAGTTGCAACGGATAATTCCACGGACCAATAATTAGCACAACACCCAATGGTTCCCTGTATACATAACTTGATGAAGGCATGTTCAGCAGATTGGTGCCCACTTTTTCCGGCTGCATCCAGTTCTTCAGATTCTTTAATGTTGCGTTTATTTCAGCAATGAGGAAACCGGTTTCTGTTACCCAACTTTCTTCCGGGCTTTTTTTCAGATCGGCATACAATGCATCATGCAGTTCATTTTCATACTTCAGAATTGCATCCTTCAGTTTTATCAACTGCTCCTTCCGAAAATTATACGAACGGGTTTTGCCACTGTTATAGCAGCTCCGCATGTTTTCTAACTGTTGCATAACTTATTTTTAACTGGCATTACAATACCGTTATTCAAACAAAAGCAAATACGTCCTACTGCAATTGTAATTAGCTCCTCAAATTAAGAATTAAACAAACAGTTCAGTTGAAAAAGAACAGCCTGCTACATGATATAACAAGGATTTAAAAAAGTAACTTTATTCTATGACAGATGAATATTTCATGAAGCAGGCATTAAAAGAAGCGCAGATTGCCTATGAAGAAGGGGAAGTGCCAGTTGGTGCAATAGTGGTCATTGATGGCAAGCTCGTTGCCCGTGGACATAATATGACGGAGAAGCTGAACGACCCAACCGCCCATGCTGAAATGATTGCACTGACTTCGGCATTCAGTCATATTGGTGCCAAGTATTTACCGGAAGCAACTTTGTATGTTACAGTTGAACCCTGCCTCATGTGTGCCGGTGCTTTGTACTGGGGTAAGGTAAAGCGGATTGTTTGGGGAGCGGATGATGAAAAAAACGGACATCAGCGCATTACAAAAGATGAATCTCCTTTTCATCAAAAGGCTGAAGTAACCAAAGGAGTTCTGAAAGAAGACTGTGCAAGGCTGATGAAAGATTTTTTTGCATCAAAACGATAACCATATGGCAAAAGCAGCATCTAAAACAGTAACCGTTACACATCCTGAAACAGGAACAGAAAGGAAATTTGATGCCGCCATCTACGAACCATTTAAGGCGGCGATTCTGCAAAGCCTCAAAGGCAGCAAAGGCAAAACCTTTACAGATCTTACGGATGATGTGGTAAAGATCATCCGCAAAAAATGCCCGGCTTTACCAAATCAATTCCCTGGTATACGATCTCCATTCGCCTCGATCTGGAAACAAGAGGCATTGTAGAGACCTTTGTTGAAAAAGGAAAGAAGCTGAACAGGCTAAAAAGCTGATTTTCGAAATAAGGAAGAATTCACTTTTTATGAACAGGGGTTTAACATTCTGTCTGTACATTTGTTGTCCTTTCAATAATCAATTTAAAAATTAATTCTATGGCATTTACATTAGCACCTCTTCCATACGCACACGACGCACTGGAACCCCATATCGATACATTAACCATGCAGATCCATCATGGTAAACATCACCAGGCTTATGTTGATAATCTCAATAAAGCAGTTGCAGGTACAAACAACGAAAGCAAAACATTGGAACAGTTAGTTGCTGTTGCCGGAACCATTTCTCCTGCTGTACGTAATAACGGTGGTGGTCACTGGAACCATACTTTTTTCTGGGAATCATTAGCACCTAATGCAGGTGGAGCTCCAACAGGTGCTTTAGCTGATGCAATCAACGCAGCTTTTGGTTCTTTCGATGCATTCAAAGAAAAGTTTGCAGCAGCAGGTATGACCCGTTTCGGAAGCGGCTGGGCATGGTTGATTGTAAAAGATGGCAAACTCGAAGTAAGTTCAACTCCCAATCAGGATAATCCATTAATGGATGTAGCTGAAGTAAAAGGCACTCCAATTCTTGGTGCTGATGTGTGGGAACATGCATACTACCTGAAATACCAGAACCGTCGTGCAGATTATTTAGCAGCTTTCTGGAATGTTGTAAACTGGAGCAAAGTAGCTGAAAGATTAAACCGCTGATGATATGATTCAATGATGATAATGATAAGGCTGTCTGTAAATCAGACAGCCTTATTTATTTTATGAACCTGTGGTTTGAAAAATCATTCGCATCAATTCATCAGCTTCATCTGCGGTTTTTCTTCCAGCATCCTTCCACATGATCATCCACCATTCCTGTTGCCTGCATAAAAGCATAACAGATGGTTGAGCCAACAAACTTGAATCCACGCTTCAGCAGGTCTTTACTCATAGCATCAGAGATGGCTGTTTTCGCCGCAACATCTCCCATTGCCTTTACTTTGTTTACAAGGGGTTTACCTCCAACAAACTGCCAGATGTAGTTATCAAAACTTCCAAACTCTTTCTGCACTTCAAGAAATGCTTTGGCGTTGAGTACAAAGGCATTTACTTTTAAACGGTTGCGAACAATGCCTTCATCCAATAACAAAGCTTCTTTCTTTTTATCGGTGTACTTCGCTATTTTCTTTGCGTCAAAATTGTCGAATGCCTTGCGGTAGTTTTCCCGTTTTTTCAAAATAGTGTACCAGCTCAGCCCTGCCTGTGCACCTTCAAGACAAAGCATTTCAAATAAATTCCGGTCATCATGTTGCGGCGTTCCCCACTCTTCATCATGATACTTCATATACAATTCATCTTTTAAACACCAGCTGCAACGGATTTTTTCTTTAGTCATGATTTATAGATAATAAATAGCAAAGTAAGTAATTTAGATGTCTGATTTGAATGAAACATGATCCGAAAAGCAACACATGCAGATTTTAATTTCATGTTCTACCTGTATATGCATCCGCAGGTAAACCCTTTCCTGTTATATGAACCGATGAATGCTGAAAACTTTCTTACGGTTTTTAATGATCTTGAGAAAAAGGGAGTGCTGTATATTTTTGAAGATCAACAGGAATCAATCGGCATGTTTAAACTTGTTCCTCAACATTACCGCAATACACATATCGTTTACCTGGGAGGAATTGCAATTGATCCTGAACATACAGGGAAGGGGCATGGGTTACAAATGATGGAAGAAATAAAAGTCTATGCAAAGAAGAACGGTTTTCTGAGGATTGAATTAACAGTTGCGACAACCAATGAAAAAGCCATTCAGTTATATCTTAAAGCAGGCTTTCATCATGAAGGAGTGTTGAAAAAATATACCTACTTAAAAAGTAAAGATCATTTTGTTGATGAAGCCGTGATGGCTTACCTGTTCTGATCAGGGAACAGGATCATAACCACTTCCTCCCCAAGGATGACATTTGCTGATGCGTTTTACACTCAGCCAGAAACCTTTAATAGGGCCATACTTCTTAAATGCTTCCAGTGAATAATGACTGCAGGTGGGTGTATAGCGACACTTGGGACCAATGGCCGGGCTGATGACATACTGATAAAACTTTATCAGTACAATAAAAGGAAAACTAAGAATTTGCTTCAATACTTTCATCAGCGATGGCTATTACTTTTTGCAAAACTACAGTCATCTTTTCAAAGATGAGGTTATAAGCAGGCAACTCTCTGCCTGTATAAATAACAAACAGGTTCAGTTGTATTTTCTTCAGCGTCACTTTATCTTTCAATTCGTTTTTCTGCAAACGGTACGCTTCCCGTAACAACCGTTTTATCCGGTTACGATCAACCGCCTTTTTAAAATTTCTTGTACTTACACCCACGCCAAATTGTAATGCAGCAATAGAATTTTCTTTCTTCAGGTCTGCATCGAATGAATAATAAACCCGCAAAGGAGAAACAGAAAATGTTTTCCCTTCTTTGAACAGCTGTTCAATCTGCTTGCGGCTTTTGAGCCGTTCTGTTTTACCGAGTGTATATCGTTGTGTTTGCTCCAATTCTGTAAAAATAAAAAAGTCTCCCGTTAAAGCGGGAGACTCAGAATATCTTCAATAAGAAAAATACTTATTTCTTAACGCCACGCTCACTGCTTACGCTGAGCTTATGACGACCCTTTGCCCGGCGGCTTGCCAATACCTTGCGGCCATTAGCATCCTGCATACGTCTGCGGAAACCATGTGTGGTTTTTCTGCGACGCTTCGAAGGTTGGTATGTACGTTTTTGTGCCATTGTTTTCTGTTTTACTTCTTTAAAAATACCGGGGAGAAACCGGAAATTTCAAGTCACCCAGTGGGAACACCACTTCCCGCTGTTTGTGAAAGGACGGCAAAGGTAGGGGAAACAGGCCAAAATACAGGGCTTTAAACGAAGAAAATATGCCTGTGCCTGTCTTTTCTAGAATATCATCTCTCCAACTCCACATGCTCCGACTTTACCTCTTCACCATAAAACAACCGGGCATGGTTATTAAAATCAAGGGCTGAATCTGTTGTAAAAAATTGACGATTTCTCTTCTTTGTTAACTGCTCTTCCATTTCCGGATGTCGGTTCAGATAATCGGCTAAACTTTCAGCCACAATCTTCCCCTGCGAAAGCAGCTGAACACCGGCAGGTAAATACTGCTGAATCTTTTTACTCAGCAAAGGGTAGTGCGTGCAACCAAGTAATGCCGTATCAATTTTGCCCGATTGATTGAGCAAGGCTTCCACATATTCTTTTACGAAATAATCTGCACCTCCACTTTCATGTTCATTATTCTCAATCAGCGGAACCCACATGGGACAGGCCTGTTGAAACACCTTTATGTCGGGGTAAAACTTATTGATCTCTATTTCATAAGACTCAGATTGAACAGTGCCGGCAGTTGCCAATACACCCACCTGCCTGGTTTTGCTGTACTGCCCAATCACTTCTGCAGTTGGACGGATAACACCCAATACCCTGTTTTCAGGATTCAATCGTTGCAGATCATTCTGCTGAATGGTTCGTAATGCTTTTGCTGAAGCTGTATTGCAGGCAAGTATCACCAACGGGCAACCCTGCTTGAAAAACCATTCCACACATTCTAATGTATAACGGTACACAGTTTCAAAGCTTCTGGTGCCATAAGGAGCACGTGCATTATCTCCTAAGTAGATGTAATCATACTGCGGTAACTGCTGTACAATTTCCTGCATTACGGTTAAGCCGCCATAGCCTGAATCAAATATGCCGATGGGTCCTGTTTGCATAGATGCAAAATACTGATTCGCCATTTATTTTTAGACGTAGTGTTTGTTCAAATATAAAGTGCTCAGTTAAATTAGCTTCGCAGTACACGTAAGCACAAAAAAATCCCCCGCTTACGGCGGGGGATCAATATCATTTTACTTCTGAAATTATTTAGCAGGTGCTGGTGCTGTTTCAGGTATTTTTAAATACTTCTTTACCAAAGGAAGTAAATCATCTGTTGTTGGTGTTACCAACAACGCTTCCCTTGAAAAAACATAAGCATAACCATTCGTTTTTGCTACAGCCTGAATTGCATCCAGAGCTAATTTTTGTACAGGAGCATATACTTCCTGCTCTTTTGCCTGCAGCCACTGTTGTGCTTTTGTTGAGTATTGTTGTACATCTTCAGCTAATTTCTGATACTCGCTGAATTTGATATCTTTTTTTGCCTGTGTCCATTTTGCAGAATCAGTACGGATGATGCTGTCTTTTTCATTGTACTCACGAATCATTTCTGCATACACCATGTTCAGAGAATCCTGCAGTTTCTGCATTTTTTCCTGGGCCTTTTTTGTTTCCGGCATCACACTCAGTAATTCTCCTGTATTAATGTGACCCAATTTTTGCGCATTTACTGTTACAGCACTTCCCATTAATACTATAACTGCAAGAACAATAACTCTTTTCATTTTAAATCGGTTTGTTTTAATTTAAGTGTACTGACTCCCTCTTTTGGTTGCAAACACTGGTGGCTTTTGATTAAAGTTTAACACCTAAGATCTTCAGCACATCATCGCTTTTGTCCAGTTTTGGGTCGGCAAATATAACGGTAATTCCTTCACTTTTGTCCAAAATAAAATCGTATAACCTTTCAGTAGCCAGCTTCTGTACGGCGTTGTACACCTTATCCTGTATAGGTTTTACCAGTTCCTGCTTTTTTCGGAAATAATCACCTTCAAAGCCAAAACGCCTTTTTTGAAGGTCACGAACCTGTTTTTCTTTATTAAAAATTTCGTCTTCTCTTTTTTTCAGTAATTCCGGGGTTAACATGGCCCTTTCAGCATCTAACTGGCGGTACATTTTATCCAGGTCGGCCTGCATCAGGTCAATTTCTTTCTGCCAGGCATCTGCCATCTCTTCCAGCTTTTTATTGGCGTCTTTATATTCAGGAATTTTTCCAAGAATATACTTGGTGTCAATAATGCCATAACGTTGCGCCGTAGCGGTAAATGAAGTAAGAAATAAACTAAAAGCGACAATTAATGCTGTTTTCATACTATTTCAATTTATTGTATTTCTCCCTTTAGGGTTGGGGCTTTATTCCGGTTCAAAGCCAAGCATAAAGGTAAACTTACTCATATCTCTGAGTCTTGCACCCGGGAATGCCCTGTCTAAACCAATACCATAATCAAAACCAAGTAAACCAAACATTGGCAGGAAGAAACGCATACCTAAACCGGCACTTCTGCGGAGTTTAAATGGATTGTAATCCTTGATATCATACCATCCGTTGGCCGCTTCAAAAAACGCAAGCCCAAAGATTGTACTGCTTGGATTGGTACTTAACGGGTAACGCATTTCTAAACTGTACTTATTGAAGATAGTAAAGAATGTATTGGCTGAAGTTTGGTTGGCGTTATTGATCTTGGGGTTTGAATTATCATACACCGGATACCCCCTGTGTGCAATAATATCATAACCGATTATACCAAAGTTATTCTGCATACCTGCATCACCCACCTGGAAACGTTCAAATGGAGAGATCGGAAGATCCTTGTTGTAACGGCCAAGGAAACCATATTTAGCAGCTGCTTTTAACACAAACTGGCGGTTCTTTTCAGCACCCATTGGTTTACCGATTGGCACATACCATTCATAATTCAGGCGCCATTTATGATACTCAACCAAACGGTATTTTTCAGCAGGATCAACATATTTTGATGCATCTCTGAATAAAGACCATGGTGGTGTAAACGATGCCGTCAAAGAGAATGAAGAACCTGATCTCGGGAAGGTAGGCTGATCAATACTCGAACGGATGATCTGGAACTTGATATTAAAGTTATTTGAAACACCACTATCCAGTTCAGGGAAGATGGGGTAGTTCTTTAATTTATACTGTGTATAGTTTACTGAAGTAATCAGGTTGAAATAATCATCGGGCCATTTTAACTGCTTGCCTAAAGATACACTTGCACCAATCGTTTTCAGATACTGCGTAGTTGATTTTGCTCTTGTAGGTAACCCGGTAAGCGGATCAAATGCATTGGCGAGTTTGGTACGGAATACACTTAATGTAAGGTTATTCCTTTTTTTGCCTCCCAGCCACGGTTCGGTAAATGAAAAGTTTTGTGAACTGAAGGAAGGGCCATTTGATTGTACACGTACACTCAAACGCTGTCCATCACCTGATGGCAATGGTTGCCATGCAGATTTCTTGAAAATGTTTTTGGTAGAGAAGTTATTAAAGGTAATACCCAGTGTGCCGGTTAAACCTATATATCCGCCCCAGCCTGCACTTAACTCCAGCTGATCGCTTGATTTTTCTTCGAGTGTGTAATTAATATCAACTGTTCCGTCATCAGGATTTGGAACCGGATTCGGATTGATTTTTCCTGGTTGAAATAGTTCAGAGCAGATAATTCACGGATGGAACGGATAATATCACTGCGGCTGAATTTTTCACCCGGCACCGTACGTAACTCACGACGGATAACGTATTCCTTTGTTTTATCATTTCCGTAAATATTCACCGCACGGATGGTTGCCTGCGGGCCTTCAGAGAAACGGATTTCATAATCAATTGTATCATTATATACTCTCGATTCAATCGGCTCAACTTTAAAGAAAAGATAACCGTCATCCATGTACAATCCGCTGATGTCGCCGCCTTCAGCCGACATTTGTTTCCCTAACTTTTTATTCAGCGCCTCAAGATTATAAATATCTCCTTTCTTGATTCCGAGAATCTGAGTTAATACAGAATCACTGTATTTTGTATTTCCTCTCCAGGTAAAATCACCAAAATAATACTGGCGGCCTTCCTGCACTTTTATCTCAACAACAAGATTCCCTTTTGAATTGTAATAGTTGGTATCTTTTTCAATCACTGCATCACGGTAACCCAAAGAGTTATAATATTCCAGCAACTTCTCTTTGTCTTCAATATATTTTTTCTGGTTGAATTTGGCAGCAGAGAATTTTACACGGAACCATGGGTCTAAATAATCTCTTATTTTACTGGGTATTAAATAATCCCTGTTATGTAAAAACTGTTTAAATGTAGTAGTATCCTTTGTTCCGTAAACAAGCGAATCATTTAAAGGATGTAATGTAAACCGCAGGCGTTCTTTTGTTCCCTTTAATTGTTTTTTCAAACGCAGATCTGAAACATTGTCATTACCGCTGATGAACACTTCATCAATTTTCACTTTCGCTCCTTTGTAAACATTGAACGTAAGATCAATAAAGTTTGGGTTAACGCTGTTCTTTGTTTCTGTTACCCTCACATCAATCTTCATGTATCCTTTATCGATATAGTACTTCTCAATCCGTTCAATACTTGTACGGCGTAGGTTTTCTGTAATTACTTTATTGGGCGACAGGCCGATTTTTTCTTTCAGATCATCTTATTCCGTTTTCTTCACCCCTTTAAAAAAGAAACTGCCCAACCTTGCCCTTTCTGTTACATTGATTTCGATATAAATGTCTTTGCCGTCAATTTTGGTAATGTAAATCGTGGCGTCATCAAAATATTGCTGGCGCCAGATGGAAGCAATGGCTTTGCTGAACAGATCACCGCCGGGCAGGTAAACTTTATCACCAATGGCAATACCGGTAATAGAAACGAGCAATGCAGAATCAAACGTTTTTGAACCGCTTACAGTTATTCCTGCAATGATGTATTCTTTTGGAGTCTTGTTGTTAAAAATTGCTTCCAGTTCCGGGTCTACAGAAATGGGTTTCAGGGTGTCGGGTTGTTGTGCCCAAAGATTTAGTTGAAAGCCGAAGCAAACAATAAAAAGCAGTAATAAATTTCTATTCAAACGCATCAAAAATCAGTTACGGTTAAGTTGTAAGTTGGGTTATAAAAATGCCGCTCGTGCCAGTTAAAGCCGGGCGGCAAAATAAACGCTTTTAGTGAAACTCTTTGTTAAAATACCCTGTTTTACAAGTATCTTATGATTGTGTTTCATGTTCTTCTGTTTTTACCTGCTCCCCTGTTTTACCAAAGCGGCGTTCTCTTTTCTGAAAATCAAGAATTGCTTCATACAGATTTTCTTTTCTGAACTCGGGCCAGCGTACATTGGTAAAGTACAATTCTGCATAAGCCAGCTGGTACAGCAGGAAATTGCTGATCCTGTATTCGCCGCTGGTTCTTATCATCAATTCAGGGTCAGGAAACTCTCTTGTTGTTAAATAATCCTTGATAGTATCCTGATCAATTGCTGCAGGATCCAGCCTGCCATCTTTTACATCTGTTGCAATATTCCTGATTGCATTCACAATTTCCCACCTGCTGCTGTAACTCAATGCCATGATGAGATTGAGCCCTGTATTGTTTTTCAGATCATCCACACTTTCCTGCAATTCTTTCTGCGCATAATCGGGCAGCATTTTAATGTCGCCAATTACATGCAGTTTGATATTGTTCGTATGAAGAATTGCCGTTTCTTTCCGGATGGTATCTACCAGCAATTCCATCAACCCGGTAACCTCTTCAGCAGGTCTGTCCCAGTTTTCTGTACTGAATGCATACAGGGTAAGATATTTTACTCCCAGTTCAGCGCAGCCCTCCACAATATCACGCACACTTTCCACTCCATGATAATGACCGTATAATCTGTCCTGACCATGTTCTTTTGCCCAACGGCCATTCCCATCCATGATGATGGCAATATGCTGCGGCAAACGCTCCGGATTCAATTGTTCACGCAAGGAACTCATAGCCATGAAAATTAAGGGCACGAAGGTAATGAAAAATAGGGCTGAGGCTGTTGTGAAAGGATATTTAAGGGAAAATGGATTGTTCTTAAGAATCTAATCAGGTTTATTCAGGCGGTATCATCTTCATTTATTGTAAAGTAATAACAAAAGAAAAAGGCTGCTTCTTTTCGGAAGCAGCCTTTTAAGATTATTCAATTTAATAATTATTGAAGTTTTACAGAGTAAGTATTTGCAGCAAAATCTACAACAATCTTGTAAGTACCCGATACAGCAGGCGCAGGCGTATTAGAACCCGGAACCGCACCATCAGCTAATAAAGCCCCACCAGAGGCGCTTGCACCACCAAACTTATGTGTCCAGTCGCCATTAAGTGGCAGGAATAAATAACTCTTTCCACCAATAAGAGGAAGTGTTAGTTCAAACTGTGTAAGATTAATACGGTTGAATTGTTGTGCTGGAACCGGAACAGGATTATTCCAGCCTCCGGCAGTAGCATCACCTACAATGTATAAGTTAGAAGGAACGGGAACAAATCCGGTATGTGGAGTAACGGTATAGGTTCCTGTTTGAAAATTCACCAATATCTGATAAAGGCCCGTAGTTGCCGGCGAAGGTGTATTAGAACCGGGAACTGCACCATCAGCTAATAATGTTCCTCCGGTTGCACTTGTACCGCCAAATTTATGAGCCCAATCACCATTAACCGGTAAAAACAAATAACTATCCCCTGCTTTAAGATTAGTTATAATGCCATATGTAACTGCATCTATCCTTGTAAATTGTTGAGATGGTACCGGAACAGGGTTTGCCCAGCCACCGTCTGTAGCTCCCCCAACGATAAATAAATTATCCGGAATGACAGTTGCAAAAGGTGTCACAGTATATGTTCCTGTCTGGAAGTTGACTACAATCTGATACATCCCGCTAGTAGCAGGGGCTGGCGTATTAGAGCCGGGAACTGCACCATCTGCTAATAATGCTCCTCCGGTTGCGCTTGTTCCCCCATATTTATGATCCCAATTTCCGTTTAATGGTAAAAACAAATAACTTTTCCCTGCTGTGAGGTTAACAACAATGCCATAAGAAACAGCATTTATCCTGCTGAACTGCTGAGATGGTAAAGGAACAGGGTTGCTCCATCCACCGGGTGTTGCATCTCCAACAATATATAAAGCAGATGGAACGGGCGTAAATGTAGTAACACTGATTGTAACAGCATTTGAATAAACCATAGGTTTACTATAGCTTCCTAAATAACTTACCACTCTGAATTGAACGTTTTTGGTTGAACCGCCAATAACCCCGGCGGCAATTGCCATTGTATTCAAATCATTAACTGTAAATCCTGTAGTATATGCCGTACCTAATTGTTTTACCTGCGGGGTAACAAAATTACCTCCCGCCGTATCTAACTGCAATGCGTACAGGATAGTATTTGAACCGAAATTACTTGCATTCCAGTTAAAAGAAACTGCAGAGTTGGAAGCATTGCTTACCAATAAAACCAGTGGACTTGAAGAAGAAGGCACCAGTGTAATAGGAATCAGGTAAGATTTAATATCAACTTTAATAACATTTGATACTAACCGTTCATTGTTATTGCCGTAAGAAGAAATCATCCTTATATCAAAACTGAAAGACTGACCAGGTGTAAAGCCAAAGTCGGCTAACATGTCGTTGAGTTGTTTGCCGGTAAATGACATGTTAAGTGTGCCATTAACAATCTTTGATGTTTTTTTAGCAAAATTTCTTCCTGCAGAATCAATTTCCAGTATAAACTTATATAAGGAAGAATCCTGCTCGTATTTAGGACTGGTCCATGAAAAAGAAACAACAACGTTTGCTGAATCTGAAGGAGCAGGTGCCACCGTAGTTTTAGAAGCAGTAAGCACAACCGCCGTTCCGTTTTTATAATACGTAAGGTCGGGTGCTTTTTCACACGCTGCAAAAGCAAAAACAACAAGCAGCATGATTAAGCCGAGTTTATTTAATAGTTTCATGTGTTTTAATTTTTATTGTTTTACAGCAGTATAAACACCTAACTGAAAGTCAACTGTTATTTTATATGTACCTGCAGATGGTGGCCCGGGGAATTGTGGATCAGAATCTTTCTTTTCAAATTCACCACTTGCCCATGTACCTGTTGTCATGTGATATTGTGTACCCCATACTCCCATAGTTTGTACCAGTTTATATCCACCACCGCCCGGTAAAGCAACCGTCAGCTGGTACAGTGTTTTGGAAACCTTTGTAAACTTCTGAGAAACATTATAAGGGGCTGACAATGGATTGTTCCAGCCACCAAAACTTGCATCGCCAACAACCCACAGTTCACCATCATTATAATTATTTGCTGATGTGCCGGGAGCTTCAACCTTTGGAGGAGGAGTAAATGGTTTTACTGTAAAGGCAACAGTATTGGAAGTTAAAGGAACAGCATTGGTATTGATCCCGAGACTTGAAATAATTCTTGCCTGTATTGTATATGTTCTGCGGGGATCGAGCTGAAGCAGCATTGTATTTCCAAGTATGCCGTTTAATTCTGCAACCGTAAAGGCTTTAGACAAATCCTTTGCAAACACAGTAGTGTATTTTTGCCGCTGCTGAAATTACCTCCTAGTGTATCAAACTCCAGTGTATATTTCACGTCCTGTGAGCTGATGCCTGTTGTAAACTTATATTCAGGGTTTGTCCAGTTTAACGTAATGGCCGTATTGGTTTCCTCTCCCGGTTCTAAACGAACAGTTGCAGTACTGCCTGTTAAAATGGGGCTGGTTCCGCTTTCGAAATGAATTTTATTTTCTACTTTCTTGCAGGCAAAGAAAGAGACCATTGCCAGCAGAAGTGAAAACGATGTTATGTATGATTTCATGTCTTTTTTTTTTTTGATTAATAGCCTGTATTCTGTGTCAGGTTTGGATTGGCGGCAATCTCTGAATCAGGAATAGGATAAATCTTTCTTGTTGCTGCCACACCTGCTCCGGTTTTAACACCACCTTTCCATGGCCACAAATAAGTGCCTTCCACAAAACGGTCGAAACGGATCAGATCAGTACGGCGGAATCCTTCCCAGTACAATTCTCTTGCTCTTTCATCAAGAATATAATCCAGCGTATAGCTGCCGATATTACCTGCTAAAACCTGTGCTCTTGTACGCAATGCATTTAAATAAATAACTGCCTGTGCATCGGTTCCACCTGTTCCGCCACGTTTTACAGCTTCCGCATAAATGAGATACATTTCTGCTAAACGGAAAAGAGGATAATCAATGTCAGAAAATGTTTTTTCGGGATCATTACCAAAACCACCGGTACGTGTACGGTTACGGTATTTAATAACAGCAAGCCCATCTTTAAAATCTGAGATGTTGTTGATCTCTAAATTCTGTGATCCGGCAGTAAACTGTGCTCTTTTATCACCAGTACCATTTACATCTGGAAAGAGGTTGGGCAGATTTTTTGTTGCACGGATACCACCCCAGCCTGTAAGACCAGATACGTTTCTATCCATATCACCACCAACAGAAGCGTTTACCAGGAACGTAGTACCACCCCAGTTTTTAGAGCGGATACCATCATAGTTTAAGGTGAGGATAAATTCAGTATTGTTTACATTATTATCTGCAAGTGCCAGCCAACGGTAATCGCTCAATAAACTATAGCCTGCATCAATTACTTTTTTAGAATAAGTAACTGCATCTGTGTATTTATCTGTGCCGGTATAAACTTTTGCATTCAGATACATACGTGCCAGTAATGACCAGGCAGCTGCTTTATCAGCACGGCCATAGTCGCCGGAACGGGGAGCTGATAAATCACCGTCAATTGCTTTAACTCAGATTCGATATAAGCAAACAACTGTGCACGGTTTGTTTGAGGCGGATTGAATTTACCAATAGGATCATTTTCAGTTGTAAATCCGGGATTAGCATACAAATCAAGTAATACCCAGTTGGCAAATGCACGGATAAATCTTGCTTCTGCACGCATCTTCTTGATATTGTCAGCAGATAAACCACGGCCGCTTACTTTATCAGGTGCACTTTCCCTGATAAACTCATTACATAATGTAACGATGTAAGTACAACGGTAATAAAGGCCTTTTAACATGGGGTTACTTGAACTCCAGTTCATGTTATGGAAGTCCTGGATGCCCGGATCATTCCATGCAACAACTGCTTCATCTGTACTTAATTCCTGGGCTTCCCAGAATAAACGGACAAAATCAGATGTTCCTTCATCAATACCGGCAACATCGCCATTGCCCGCCGGACCCTGGTTACCTGTAAGAGCCACGCTTCCGTAAACTTTGGCAAGTACCTGTAAATATCCGGCTTCAGTTGTATATACATTGTCTGAAGGGGAGTGTGTTTGGGGTTCTCTGTCGAGCGATTTTGTACAACCGCTCAAAAGAGCCATACCCAACACCAAAGAAGCTATATAAAATGAAATACGTTTCATATTGCAGATGTTTATTTATTAAAAATCAAGATTTACTCCCAGTACATAGGTACGTGGGCGTGGATAGATTGTGTTGTCAATGCCACCGGAAATTTCAGGATCAAGTCCTTTATACTTGGTGATCACAAATACATTCTGAATATTGGCTGTAATGCGCAATCTTACATTCTTTGCAATTTCACCTGCATCATACCCAACATTGATATTATCCATTTTCAGGAAAGAGGCATTCTTCAGATAATAATCAGAAAAATACTGGTTATTAAAAAATCCTGTGTTCAGATAATCTTTTGTTCCGTTGGCTAAGAATCCAAGCGGGTTAACAATCTGGCGGTAAACACCCATGTTTGAATTCATATTATCATACATGTAGTTGCCAATGCTTCCACGCATTACAAACCCTGCAGAAAAACGTTTCACACTCACACTTGATGTAATACCAACAAAGTATTTTGCTTCTGGTGACTGCAGGATATACAGATCTTTTTCATTGATAATACCGTCACGGTTCAGATCTTCATATAAACCTTCAATTGGTTTATTATTTACATCATAGATCTGCTTGTACATATAAAAAGAATTCGGACGCTGGCCCACAATATGACGCTGAATAGTATTACCTGTACCTCCGCTGATACCACCTACTTCCACACCTGTGAAGTTTGGATCTTCATTTACAAGCAGCTTGGTAATTTTTGGTACTACATAGGTAAAGTTTACGCCGAAATCCCATTGAACATCTTTGGTTCTTACCGGAACAACATTCAGCGTTACTTCCAAACCTTTACTTTCAATATTACCTACGTTGGTAAACAATCGGTTGGTGAAGTTTGATCCTGCCGGAATAGGAACAGTACTTAACAGGTCTTCTGTTTTGCGTAAAAATCCTTCCACTGTACCATTAATACGGTTATCCATAAAACCAAAGTCAATAGCTGCATTAATGTTGGTTGTTGTTTCCCAACGCAGATCAGCATCATAAGCACCCGGCCTGAGCATATTTACATAATTGCTGCCGAACTGATATTGTGCCTGATTATTACTTAAACTGTAAACAGGAATATAGCCATAGAAAGGAATACCATCCTGCTGACCGGTAACACCATAACCTGCACGCAGTTTCAGGTTAGATACAACTTTTGAATTTTTCATAAACTCTTCTTCGTTAATCTGCCATGCAAATGCTGCAGAAGGGAAGAAACCCCAGCGGTTATCCTTGTTAAACTTGGACGTACCATCAGTACGTGCATTTAATGTAACGGTATATTTATTCGCTAAGGTGTACACTAAACGTCCATAATATGAAATCATAGTAAAACCGGGAGCCTGTGAAATAAATTCCTGGTTTGAACCCGGAACAGTATCCCCTTTATATCTTCTGTCGGGGCTGTTATAACTGTAGAATTCAAAATCCTGGTAACCGGTACCTGCAGTAAAATCAACACGGCTGTTGATTGCTTTGTAGGTTTGAGCATAGTTGAAATAAAAATCAACCAGCTTATTGGTGCGGCTTTGATAATAAGGGTTGTTGATCCCTTTACGACGATAGTTATCTGCAGCACTGTCGCTCACAATATTTGTACCACCACCTCTTGATACATCATATCCAAGGTTCAGATTTGCACGCAGGCCTTTTACAAAAGGAATCTGGTAATCAAACTGAATGTTACCAATACTGCGGAACACCTCACTGGTGTTTTCCCTCAGGTTTAATAAACCAACAGGGTTACGGTTTGACAACTGGGTTGGCAATCCATCAGGATCTGTCCACTCCCAATAACCACCATATCTTGCACTGCCGCTTTTTATCGGCTTCGTTGGATCGAAAGTAATTGCATTTCCAATTGCACCTTCGTTTGCAAAAGCATTGGTGGTTCTGGCACCTTTTAAGTTCAGATCAACCTTTAATTTATTATTGAAGAAACTTGGATTGAGATTTAAAGAAGCAGTCATACGTTGAAAGTTTCCTGTCTTTAAAATTCCATCCTGGTTTAAATATCCGCCAGATAACCGGAAAGGAAGCATGCCCTTTGCAATAGCACCTGTTGCACTTAAGTTATAGTCCTGGCCTAAGGCGTTTCTGTAAATTTCATCCTGCCAGTCTGTACTTTCTTTACCAAGCAACAGAACCTGTGCAGCCGTTCCTTTTGCATTAACAATGGTACGAACTTCATCAGCAGATAATACATCAACCCTGTTTGAAGCAGTTTGTACAAAAGCCTGTGCGCTGAAATTGAGTTTTATTTTCCCTTTTTTTCCTTTCTTGGTAGTAATGAGGATTACACCGTTAGATGCACGTGAACCATAAATGGCTGCGGCAGAAGGATCTTTTAAAATGGTGAACGTTTCAATATCGTTCGGGTTAATGAGGTTGAGCGGATTGGTTGCACCTGAGATGCCGCCGTTATCAACCGGAACCCCATCAATAACAATTAACGGATCGTTACTTGCATTGAGCGAAGCACCGCCACGAATACGAATGCGGCTGCCACTGCCGGGCGCACCGCCGTTGGGTGTAATCTGAACACCGGCAACTTTGCCGGCAATTAACTGTTCGGGAGTTTGCAGAGCACCCTTCACAAAGTCTTTGGCAGATACGGTTGCAACAGCACCTGTTAAATCTCTTTTACGTTGTGTACCATAACCAACAACGATTACTTCGTTCAGTGTTCCCTGGGTGGAAGTGAGTTGAATGGTTAACTGGGTTTGGGTACCTACTGCAACTTCAGTACTTCCAAAACCAACAGAGGTGATAACCAGCACTGCGTTGTTTTCAACTGCAATCCTGAAGTTACCTCCTGCATCAGTAGTTGTACCGAGATTGGTTCCTTTAATAGTAACAGAAGCGTTGGGTACCGGGCTTCCGTCTTTACTATCTGTTACCTTCCCTGTTACAGTTTTACCTTGGGCGAAAATAGTTTGTGCAAATACCATCAACAGAAGCACTAATGCCCCTGCTCTGGCAAGCAGTCGTTTGGGGATCATAATCAATAGTTTAATTTTAAGAATTCACAAATTATAGTGCTCAAAAGACAAAGCCTAAATTTTACTGCTGATTGTAAGCAGTTCTAACACTGACTTTGTACTTTATCCATTATAAAATCCTGTTTCAAGACAATATTTAATATTCTATTGCTGCACCATCAGCTTTTCATACCGCACAACATTATCAACCCGCACCTGTAATACATATTGTCCTGCTGTTAAACGTACACCTGCAAAATTGGTTCTGCTCAATTCATATATCTGCAGGCCCTTTAACTGAAATCCCATATTCTTTGATGCCACAACCTGACCTTGGATATTCATCAGCTGAATACTCACCTTTCCACTCTTTGGCAACTCATACCTGATTGTTGAAGTTTGCTGAACAGGGTTGGGGTAAACGCTCAACTTAAATTCATTACTGTTGGCAATAATGTCCCTGATACCTGTTGTTACATTACCTCCGGTTATATTCTGATTGAGATATACCCTGTATTCACCGGGAGGAAGTGTTACATTATATGTTGATCCTGTTACATTGATAGTACCCCCCTGAGTATAATTATACCATGTAGCAAATCCCGGAGGAATTACAACATCCTGTGACTGCTGAACTACATCGAAATTGGCAACAACAACATATTTCAGATCAGCATGATCCACAATTACAGTCTTTACTAAACTGTTTCCTAAATTAGTTCCGCTGGCAAGTGCTGATGTGCGGAACGCAGTTGGTTTTTGCTGACGCAATCTTGCCATAGCTGAATAAGTATCGTATAAACGGCGGCGGCTCAATTGTTGATAATAATCCCAGCGGATAGGTTTTGGATCGAGGCGGCAATTATTATTGATTGTCCCGTTTACACAATAATTTATCGGGTAATCATAACCCAGTTCTCCAAACTGCCAGATCATTTTAGGGCCGGGAACTGCCATCAAAATGGCAGCCATTGCTTCTGTCCTGCGAATAGCCGTGGTAAGATCTTTAGGATTATGTACTCCTGAATTGGAAGTATTTGTATTGGCACTGTTGAGTGTATTATAAATCACTCTTTCTTCATCATGACTTTCAGCAAACGTAATTAAACCGGGTTTATCAGTAAGGTTAGTGGAGCCCCAGCGGTTAATCCAAAATGCATTATTAATATCTGATTCAGATGAAACTCCTTTTACATTTCCTGTAAAATTATACGTCATATTACCCCAGAGCATCATCCCGTTTCTTGCCAGTTCAGCATCTTCAGTTGCAGCTGCAAAGTGTTCTAAAATACAATACGAACCCGGTGATACAACCTGCATTGAATCATAATAGCGTTTCCAGAGATTAATTCTGTCCTGGCTGTATTGTGCCATATTGCTTTCGCAGGGACTGGTGCAGGTACCGTAATTCTGAGTAGTAAACCC
The DNA here is from genome assembly GCA_016713085.1 of Chitinophagaceae bacterium. Classification (NCBI taxonomy): domain Bacteria; kingdom Pseudomonadati; phylum Bacteroidota; class Chitinophagia; order Chitinophagales; family Chitinophagaceae; species Chitinophagaceae bacterium. Next base: position 1,250,256 of record JADJPV010000001.1, read on the forward strand.
TTTACTCAAATCCCAGCGAAAACCATCTATGCGGTATTCAGTCAGCCAGTGACGGATGAACCGGGAAACATGTAATTTGGTAGCTTCTGTATTATGATTAAAATCATTGAATACATTATAAGGATGCTGCGCTGTTTGATAGAAGTAAGGGCTGTTAGATGCAGGCTGACTTGATGAAGAGTTCCACCACATGGCAGCCAATGGTGATTGTCCTGTTGCATGATTAAAAGCAATATCCTGTATTACTGAAATGCCAAGACTATGCGCCTGATCAATAAATGCTTTCAATGCATTTTTTGTACCGTAGGCTTTATCAGGTGCAAAATAAAAACAAGGATTATATCCCCAGCTATTATTACCGTCAAACTCATTGATCGGCATAAGTTCAATGGCATTGAAGCCAAGGCTCTTGATGTAGTTTAATGTGTCTTTTAATGTTTGCCAGTTTTGAGCAGCTGTAAAATCTCTCACCAGCATCTCATAAATCAACAAATCTTTTTTATCAGGACGCACATAGCTGTTGCTGGTCCAGTTATACGTTGCTTCACCAGGTGTAAGTACACCTACAATGCCGCCTGTAGTTTTTCCAGTTGGATAGGCAGGTATGTTTGGAAAAGTTACAGCAGAAATATATTGATCGTTGTTCGGGTCAAGCACCAGTTCACTGTAAGGATCTGCTACACGGATAGTATCATCAACAATGTATTGATAGCGGTAGTTTGTTCCGGAGGTTAAGCCGGTAATTCTTGTCCAGAAATAATCACCATCTTTCTTTAATAAGCCATCGCAGGTTTGTAACCAGTTATTAAAATCGCCAATGATTGAAACTTTATTTTTTAATGGCGCATATAAAATAAGAACAGCTTCTGTATTATTATTTTCATAGGTAATTCCATCTTTTAATCCTGCCGGTCTTGCTCCGGTTGGGTAAGACGCTGGTGTAATGCTGAAGTTAACAGTATCTCTTTTGAAGGTTCCGTTATCATCAGCTTCAACCGTTATCAGGTGCTGACATTCTGTTGTAACATTTGCAGTGCCGCTTACTGTTTGAGCTGCAGCGGCTGTGCCTATCTGTGTTCCATCATAACGGATAGTGAGTGTAGCATTTTTAGATGATACAGCTGTAACAGGAATTGAAGCCGGAACAGAAACATTAATTGGCTCAGGCACCATGTTATACATAGGCTGCATAAAAGGAGACGTAAACCGAACTGCAAATTCACCGGCCGCATATACCGGAATAAACATATCACTGCCATCCGAATTTGCCTGTTTGATAGTACCCGGACCATCCCTGAAAAGAATGGCTACTTTTAAAATCGTTTCTCCTGCAGGAACCCCTCCGGCGGCTGAATTAAAAAAAGCACGGATATTAGGAATAGTATATGTCCATTTATTGGTACCGGCTGCTGTTGCCTGTGAAGCTGCACCAGTGCTGCCCCATGCAAAGGGAGCATATTGCCATTGAGTAGAATTTGCACTGAGATTGGTAATAACGCCGATGTGTACATAAACCGGTCCGGCAAAACCCTGCAACCCTTTATTTCCTTTTGTAGCATCCATTGTTATAACAAGGTTACTGTTATCCAATGGAAAGTCTGGAGCAAAACTCAATAACTGAGCCTGCGAGATGAATGTCATCAGCACAGTAAACAGTAAGAGTATTAATTTTTTCATAATGCAATCCGTTAACATCAGCTCTCCCGGTAATACGTTAAATGAAGCAGGATTTTTTAAACCCAGCCATCCTCCAACGAAATATTACAAACCTCTGCAACTTTTGTTTAGTGCAAACGTTTTCACCCTGCAAAGCTAAACCACAGTTGAGGTTACTATTTGAACAATAATTCCAATTTATAGCACTATATTGCCATGATTTTTACCTTAGTTGCATCAATTTACAGTGAAATATGATGAAAGCCGAACTCGAAAAAATTGTTCCCGGAGAGGATAAACCCATCCTGGTTGCTTACCGGATGAATCTTCCTTACCTGGAGTTTTACTGGCACCATCACCCGGAATATGAGCTGACGTATAAAATAAATGTGGCCGGAAAGCGAATCGTTGGCGACAGTTATGAGCAATTTGAAGCCGGTGATCTTGTACTGATAGGGCCTGATATGCCACACACCTGGGTAACCGACAGGAAAATAAAAAATATGGACTGCGATTTTGTTGTCATCCAGTTTTCAGGGTCATTATTCAACAGTCTTTCTGGCTTAACTGATTTTGAAAGCATCAAACGCCTGCTGCAAAACTGTAAACATGGTTTGGCATTTAAAAACAGCGCCCCATTTAAAGAAATGATTCTTTCACTCCCCAATAAAACAGGAGTTCAAAAAATTACTGATTTCCTTTTACTGCTGGAACAGCTGGCCAAACAAAAAGGGAGAAGACTCGCTTCTTCTGAATATGATATTTCGCAGGCAAAAAACAAAGAATACAGAATCAATAAGGTTTGTACCTACCTGGAACAGCACTATTCCAAACCCATCAGCATCAGTGAAGCTGCAGCAATTGTAAATATATCACCCAGTGCTTTTTGTAAATTTTTTAAACGTGCAACCGGTAAAACATTTTCTGATTATCTCAATGAAATCAGAATCGGGTATGCCTGTTACCAGCTGATTGAAACAGATAAACAGATATCAACCATTGCCCGCAGTGCAGGGTTTGAATCGATCACTTATTTCAACCGTGTGTTTACAAGAAAAAAGAACAGTACCCCAAGGGCATTCAGAAGTGAAGCAAACTGATTACTTCGTATAAACTGTTTCTCCGTTACAGATTGTTTTCAGTACTCTGGTTTTCAGGATCTGTTCAAATGTTGCCGTCATAATATCAGTATCAAGGATAACAAAGTCAGCAAACTTTCCTGTTTCAATACTTCCTTTTTCCTTTTCTTCAAAGTTCGATTTAGCTGCCCAGATCGTCATTCCTTTTAAGGTTGCTTCTCTTGTTAATGCATTTTCAGTTTGAAATCCTTCAGCGGGCCAGCCCTTTGCATCTTTACGGAACACAGCTGCATAAAATGTTTTCAGCGGATCAATATCTTCAACAGGGAAATCAGTTCCCAGCGGAATCCATCCATTTTGTTTTAATAAATCATTATAAGCATAGGCTCCTTTTACACGTTGAGTTCCCAAGCGTTTATCAGCCCAGTACATATCACTTGTTGCATGCGTTGGCTGTACACTTGGCACAATGCTGTACATGCCGAATAAATTAAAATCATGTTCATTCACTACCTGTGCATGCTCAATGCGCCAGCGCAGATCATTCTTTTCTTTTAAATATTTACCATACACATTTAAAATGGTTCTGTTACCACTGTCGCCAATGGCATGTGTACACATCTGGAAACCTTTATTATAAATAACTGCAGCAACTGAATCAAAATGCACCGGGTTACTTAATAAAAAACCAAGATGACCGGGTTTGTCTGTATAAGCTTGCAGTAAGCAGGCACCTCTTGAACCCAATGCACCATCAGCATATACTTTAAAGCTGCGGACGTTTAAACGATCGGTCTTAATCATTCCTCTTTTGAAAATGGCTTCATAATTATTTTTTGCATCACTGAGCATTACGTACAAACGCATTTTCAACTCGCCGCTTTGATTCGCTTTTTCAATCTGTAATACATTTTCATAACTCAATCCGCAATCATCAATTGTTGTTAAGCCAACTGCAAAACAATTTTGTTGTGCTGCTGTTAATCCTTCTTTGATCTGCTGATCAGTTGCCGGAGGAATGTTTGCAGAAACTAAATCAACTGCATTATCAATTAATACACCTGTTGGCTTTCCATCTTTCAAAATCACATCTCCTCCAATCAGTCTTGTTGAAGCAGTTACTCCACTATTATCCAGCGCCAGTTGATTTACAATGGCAGCATGACCATCCACTCTTGTTAAAATGACCGGATTGGTTGGGAAGAGCTGATCTAATTTTTCTTTGGTTGGATATTCTTTTACTTCCCAATCATTCTGATCCCAGCCTCTTCCAATAATCCATTCGCCGGGTTTTGCGTTTAACTCTTTTGCAAAATCGCTGAGGAGATGCAATACATCTTCCCAGCTTACAGTACCCGTGAGATTTGCTTTGCGTAAATCCAAACCATAACCAAAGAAATGTGCATGTGCATCAATAAAACCAGGATATAAATATTTTTCCTGCAAATCAATGGTTTCTTTCGCTGCATATATTTTCTGTAATTCAGCTGTTGAACCGATTGCAACAATTTTCCCGTCTTTCACAGCACCTGCTTCTGTTTTTGAAAAAGAAGAGTCAACGGTATACACAGTACCGTTGATCAACAACGTATCAACCGTCGTCTTTGTATTACACTGGCTAAAGACAACAACAACGAGCAGCAAAAAAAATAATCGGTTCATGTTTTAAGAATTGATGACGAATTTAATTTGTTTTGTTGTTAGTCCTTGTATTTTTACTGCCAGATTTATTTTACTATGTATTCTCCCGAAATAACCAAACAACTTCAGCAAACTACAACTGTATTACTTCAACATCTCACTAAAAATGGGATAGATAGAAAAAGTATTGCAGATTTAAGAGAAGTACTTCGTTTTCATGAATACCGGTATTACATCCTCAACGATCCATTGATCAGTGATTATGAATATGATCAGCTGTATAAATCACTGGAGAAGATAGAAGCAGAAGAACCCTCACTCATTACGCCTGATTCACCAACCCAGCGTGTGGCAAAAGGACTGGGCAATGATTTTAAAAAAGTACAGCACCTTGTTCCTATGCTGAGTTTGGAGAACTCATACAATGCTGACGATTTAATTGTCTGGGACCGGAAAGCAAGAGAAGCAAGCGGACTGGATGAAATAGAATACTGTGTTGAACCAAAATTTGACGGTGCAAGCATTTCATTGATTTATGAAGATGATATGCTTGTTCGTGGTGCAACAAGAGGCGATGGAACAGAAGGTGAAGAAATTACTACCAATATCCGCCAGATCAAATCCATTCCTTTATCTGCTGCCTTTTCAACATACGGCATCAAACAGATTGAAATACGTGGTGAGATTTTAATGAGTAAGAAAAATTTCAAAGCGTACAATGATCAGCTGGCCGAAGAAAATCTTCCTCCTCTTGCCAATCCACGTAATGCGGCCAGCGGCAGTTTACGGATTAAAGACTCAATGGAAGTTGCAAGAAGAAACCTTGAAGCGTTTCTATATCATGTAGGTTATTTAATGAAGTACGAAGTAAAAAGTACGAAGTATGAAGAGATCTTAACTCATAGCGATGCATTGAAAATGATGTGGAACTTAGGCTTTCGCAGTCCGGAGAAAGAAAAGAAAATTCTGAAAGGTGTAAAAGCAGTTGTTGATCATATCAATGAATTTGAAATTAAAAGAGATGAACTGCCGTATGAAATTGATGGAATGGTCATTAAAGTAAATGATCTTCAGTTACAGGATAAGATGGGCATGACCAGTCATCATCCACGCTGGGCCATTGCCTATAAATTCAAAGCCAGACAAGGCACAAGTAAACTGCGTGCTGTTGAATACCAGGTGGGAAGAACAGGAGCTGTTACTCCTGTTGCCAAGATTGATCCTGTTGCAATTGGTGGGGTAACGGTTACAAGTATTTCTTTACACAATGAAGAGTTTATTGCTGAAAAAGATCTGATGCTGAGCGATACTGTTTTGGTTGAACGTGCAGGTGATGTAATTCCCTACATTGTTAAATCAATGCCTGAATTACGAACGGGCAAAGAAGAAAAAATAAAATTTCCAACCGAGTGCCCTGTGTGTAACAGCAAACTGGTCAAGCCCGAAGCTGAAGCAGTATGGCGTTGTGTAAATTATCATTGCGAAGCACAGATTGTTGAACGCATTATTCATTTTACCAGTAAAGATGCCATGGATATCCGTGGTATGGGTGATGCTAATGTGCGCAAGTTTTATGAACTGGGCTATTTAAAAGATATACCAACACTCTATCAATTACCATTCGACAAAATAAAAGGACTGGAAGGTTATGGTGCAAAGAGCGTTGACAACCTGCAGACAGCAATAGAGAATTCAAAGAAGCAGCCATTATTCAGGTTGATCAATGCATTAGGCATTCGTTTTGTTGGTGAAGCAACGGCAAAAACATTGGCCAACTCAACCAAACATTTGTTAGACATCGCAACTAAAACACAGGAAGAATTACAGCAAATGGAAGATGTTGGTCCAAGAGTTGCAGGCAGTATTCATGAGTTTTTCAGCAACCAGGAAAATATTGATATACTGAAACAACTGGAAGCACTCGGTCTGCAACTGAAGAATGAACAGAAAGACACAAAGCATGATGGAAACCTTACAGGTGTTACTTTTCTTTTTACCGGAACAATGCCCACGCTTAAACGCAGTCAGGCCGAAGAGATGGCAGAAGAACAGGGTGGAACAATATTGAGTGGAGTAAGCGCCAAACTCAACTATCTTGTTGTGGGAGAAGATGCGGGCAGTAAATTAGAGAAAGCAAAAAAGATCAGCACCATCAAGATTATTAACGAAGAAGAGTTTGTGTCTTTGTTGAAAAAATAATATCTTGTTATACTTGCAGGTACGGGGTTTGCTGTTGTATATTTAAACTCTCCAATCTTTTAGTATGATCAAAAAACTTCCTGGCGAACAATGGAAACAATTGCAATTTGCCGGTTGGAAACTGTTGCGGAAAAAATATGCCGTTTCAAATTTCGGACGCTGCGCCAGTTTCACAAAGGATGTTACGGAAGATGGGAAATTGCTCAGTGGTTCCATTACAACCGGTTACCGTACATTAAATCTTCACCGTGCTGAAAACAAGGGGACCATTTACTTACACCGGGAAATTGCCAAGCTATACTGTAAAAAAACTTCTCCACGCTGCAAGTATGTGATTCATATCAATCATCACAAAACAGATAATAAAGCATCAAACCTGAAATGGGCAACATTGGAAGAGATGTCGGCACATCAGCAGAAGAGTCCGCAAAAGATTGCTTATAAAAAATTACAGAAAGAACGCAGCTCCACACAAAAAGGATTAAAGCTTACACCTGTGCAGGTGAAGACTATCAAGAAAATCATTACCGATCCCAACCGAAGCATTACTTACAAACAGCTTGCAAAAAAATACAGTGTAAGCGAAATGACCCTGTACCGGATTAGAAGCGGAGAGAACTGGGGAGGAGTGTAATATTATTTGATATCTGATGTTTAAGGTTTGATATTATCAGCTTCAATTCACCATTCAACTTCTGTTGCGTCGCACTCTTGTACATTGTATCTTTATTCGGCAATTAAAAGTGCAATACTTATTTCTTTTTCAATTATCAGTTTAAACTTTCATCTGATTATATGTTTCAGCCGTCAACAATCAAATTTCTAAAGGATTTAAAGAAGAATAACAACAAACCCTGGTTCGATGCAAACCGCAAAGCATATGAAGCGGCCAAAGCAGATTTTGCTGAGTTTGTTGATGCGATTATTCAGAAACACGGAAAGAAAGATCCGGCTATTGCACATCTCAAAGCAAAGGATTGTATGTTCCGCATTAACCGTGATGTTCGTTTCAGTAAAGACAAAAGTCCGTATAAAAGCAATATGGGAGCCAGTATCAATAAAGGCGGAAAGAAATCAATGACAGCAGGCTACTATTTTCACCTGCAACCCGGCGATTCTTTTACAGGAGGTGGTTTATACATGGCCATGCCTGATCAACTGAAAAACATTCGCCAGGAAATTGATTATAACTGGAAAGAATTTCACAAGATCATCAGCAGTAAATCATTCAAAACAATCTATGGCGATTTGTATACGGGAGAGGATATGAAACTTACCCGTCCGCCAAAAGGTTATGAAGCTGATAATGTGGCAATTGAATATATCAAACTCAAAAGCTGGATTGGCTTTCACAAACTCAGTGATGCTGATGTAACTTCAAAAGATTTGCTGAAAAAAACAGTTACTTCCTTCGAAGCATTAAAACCTTTGCTTGATTTTTTAAATGAAGGAGTGGAAATATAAAAAATAAACAGGTTTAAACAAGGGCTGCTTGGCCAGCCCTTTTAACATATAAAGTTTGTAATTATTAATGACTTGCCAGGTATAGTACTTCTTCTTGAGTTAGAATTCGATTCCAGATATAGACGTCATCAATTTTGCCTATAAGACTATTATTTGCATCATTTGGGCTTAAACCACCAATTCGCCAATATCCATTATATCCTTGGGCAGAAACAATTTGAGAATTTTGAACCAACAAAGAGCCATCAACATATATTTTTGTTCCTACATTACCCATGGTTACAACACAATGGTGCCAGTTTCCATCAATAAAATTACCAGCTCCAGTCAGAGTCCCTCCACCGTTTCCAAACGTATAAAAATTAATTGAGCTTTGTGTTAAATAAATTGTTCTATCCCAATTTATATTATGTGAACATTGTCCTTGGTCAAAAGAAAAAATGAATTGGGATGTTTGTATTTGATTGCTCGAATTAAACCATAATGAAATCGAAAATATCTGAGGATTGGTTTGTTGAATTGAAGTACAAACTAAATCAGAACCCATATTAAATCGCAATGATTTATTTGCATTACCAAACCTATCTGGATTAAGAATTGCTTGCCCAACCAAGTTCCCATTGTTACTATTTCCACTCTCATCGTTAGCATTACCATTAAATGGATAATGGGCAATTAAACCACTACTCAAGTTAATGTTATTTGTTGCAAAACTAACTTCATTTCCATATCCTGTCCCATTACTATTAGAAGCATAAGCCCGTATATAATAATTGGTATTTGTGCTTAAGCCTGTTATACTACTTGTAAAACTTCCTGTCCCTGTACCATCGGTGGTTTTTGAAGCTAATGCAATTGTAGGGCTTGGGCTAGCACTCCATACAATTCCTTTAGCAAGTATTTGAGTTCCGCCATCACTGGAAATTGTGCCCCCACTTACTGCAGAAGATGCTGTGATTGAACTTACGGCCGTGGTAGTGAGTAATGGAACACCATTCGTGGTTGCACTGGCTTCGTTACTGTAAGTTAGTGATTGACCTGCTGAATTATAAGCATAAACCCTGTAGGTATAAGTTGTATTTTGAGTAAGCCCATTGTCATTAAACGTATTAACATTAGAACTTACAGTTGCAACAACAGAATATACCCCTGTTCCAACTTTTCGCTCTACCTTAAATCCGCTTTCATTGGTTGAATTGTCTGTCCACAAAAGAGTGATCTGACTTGTTGATACTGTTGTAGCGGTCAATGATGCTGGCGGCAAGGGTATAATTACCTTTTTCTTACAACCAAGAACTGACAATACATAAAGTGCTGCATAAAAAAAATACTTAACTGTTTTCATTGCTATTTAGTCCTACTCATTTGGCTTTTCGGTTACGCCCCGTTTTAATAGTTTCAGGTCTCTATGTTTTTCATGCGGCCGGCAACGGCCCTTTAATTAAAAGTCTTTCAATGCAAATTAGAAGTCACGATTGTCACTGTTCTCTGCTTCGTAATTAATCAGGTAATAGATTACGTAATTAAAAAATGAATTTTCAAGTATTGGTATAGCAGGTGGTTACAAATAAGTAAATTACATTATGTAAGATTTTCACAGGGTAACCTATATTCGTTTTATGAAAAACATCGTTGCTTTACTTTTTTCTACGCTTTATTTTATTAGCTATTCCCATGGGCAGAGCAACAGTTTTTTTTGGGAGAAACTAAAAGGCCAGCCTTATAAATATATTCAGGTGCATCCTGCCAGTGAATTTTCACCCGGAGAGTTAGATACGATGGTCAAAAGGAATAGAATTTACCCCATAAAAAGTGGAAAAAGATCTTTATTATTGGATTAATGGAACGGGCCGGCTATATAAATTAATCAATGATTCATTAGGCAAGATTTCTTTTATTAGATTAGACTCAACTGAGGTTTTTGGTTACAACTTTGGCGCATACCCTTTCACATACAAAAACAACATATACACATTAGGCGGATATGGTATTTGGAGGGTAAATGGTCAATTACGGGTTTTTTAATCAAAAGGCTAAGGAATGGGATATAATTAAACTCAATAAAGAGATCCCGGTCGTTTGGAATTGGGAGGGGGAGATTGTATGTTATGGTACAACCCAGAATCCGGGAAAATATATCAAGCTTTTTATTACAAATTTAATCAGGCTGTACGTAATGAAAACACTGTTATACCTGAAGTATATGTTTTAGACCTACAAAAAGGAGAATGGTCAAAACTAGGAAACCTCCATGTCAGCATTTCATCACAATCTGGTAAAATTAAAAATCTTGCCATGTCTCCATGGGGATTATTGTGCTTCACAGATTTCAAAATTTTTCTTCTTTCATTTGAAAAAAATAAAATTTATACTTTAAAGGAAACGGCTCAGTATAAACAGAATCTTTACAGGGCATTCGGTAATACTTTTTTCTTTCTTGACTCAACTTTATACTTCACAAATACAAAAATTAATAAATTAGATTCTATTCGAATCAGCTTAAATGATTTTGAGAATGAAGGTGCAGACCTATATTCAAGTTCGTATAATTATTGGTATATCACTTATTTTGTTCTGGCTGCACTTATTATAGCTGTATTATTCTTTTACCTTAAAAGAAAAACCCAAAAACAGTTATTCCCTTCTAACCTGCTTTTAAGCGGATCTACTTATCTGCAATTAGAAGAAAGTGAATCTGAAATACTCAGGCTATTATATGAAAATTCACTTGCCAATAGAACCACTTCTATTGACGAACTAAACAAAACAATGGGCTTAAGTAAAAAAAATACAGATATTCAGAAAAAACAAAGAAGTGATATGATTCTTTCCATTAACCGGAAAGTTTCGTTACTCACCAATCAAAAAGAACCTGCCATTGATAAACAACGTTCAGATTTTGACAAAAGAAGTTTTGAGTATTTTATCCCGGTTCAAAGAATAGCGGAAGTAAAGGGTTTAATAAAGGAACCCCACCCTGATAAATAAGTTTATGAAAGAGAATCATCCTCCCTGCCGTCTTTTCGACCGCAGGGAGAAATCTTACCCATAATATTCCCTTCTAATTCATGAGATTTCTCAAGCAAGAAACTGATGCTCCGCATCCTCTTGCTTTCGAAATGACGATCCTATAATAAGTTCTTCGACATTAAGTATTCTGCAATCTGTACAGCATTTGTAGCCGCACCTTTACGCAGATTATCACTTACCACCCACATATTTAAGGTGTTGGCCTGAGTTTCATCTCTTCGTAAACGTCCAACAAATACTTCATCTTTTTCCTGTGCATCCATTGGCATAGGATATTGCTGTGCAGCAGGATCATCAACCAAAATAACACCCGGAGCTTTGCTGAGCAGATCCTTCACTTCGTTCAAAACAAAATCATTGGCGAACTCTACATTCACACTTTCACTGTGTCCCCCCATCACAGGGATACGTACCGTAGTTGCTGTAACGCCATGGGATATTCAGCATCACTTCCTGCAACAGCTTTCTTTCTTTCACCCATTAACTGGTCAACAGCTTTTACACCAGTACCAGTTACACTCTGATAGGTTGAAACAACCACACGTTCAATTTTATACCTCTGATGCAATGGCTGCAGTGCAACCACCATCTGAATCGTTGAACAGTTGGGGTTGGCAATAATCTTATCTTCTTTCGTTAATACTTCTGCATTTACTTCAGGCACCACTAATTTTTTTGTGGGGTCCATGCGCCATGCACTTGAATTATCAATCACAGTAATTCCTGCTTCCGCAAACTTAGGTGCCCACTCCTGTGATGTACCGCCACCAGCACTGAATAAAGCCACAGCAGGTTTTGCAGCAATGGCATCGGTCATACTAACCACCTTATACTTCTTTCCCTTAAACTCTACTTCTTTACCCACTGAGCGTTCACTTGCAACGGGGATTAATTCTGTAACGGGGAAATTCCGTTCTGCCAATACCTGTAACATTTTGGTTCCTACAAGACCTGTAGCGCCAACTACTGCAACTTTCATTTTGTTTTTTTTGTTTTTAATGTTAAAAAATAAACTTTCGATTTTTGCTTCACTCCCTTTAAGGTTGGGGCAAAAAAACAGGCCTTCCATTTCGGGAAGGCCTGCAAGTATGTTATTCAAAACGTACAGATTCACCTTCCCCTGCGGAACTGTTTCTTTGTGCGTTTTGTATGTTTCATTGTCATCATTGCGGCCCAAAAGTAAAGTACCATTTGCTTTCAACCAAATTGTTTTATAAATTTCACAGATATATTGGGCAAACGTTTGAATAACACTATTTCTTTCATGAATCGTTCACTCCTTATTATAACAACTGTTTGTTTGTGTTTCATTAATGCAACTGCTGTTTCTTCGCAAAACAGGTATGATGTTGTGATCACTGAAATTATGAGCGATCCAACACCGCAGATTGGCTTACCCAACTTTGAATGGATTGAAATTCGCAATACAACATCATTACCCATTAACCTGCAAAACTGGAGAGTGGGCGATGGCAGCGGTGTTAGCGGACCACTGCCGAATTTTTTATTACAGCCCGACAGTATTGCCATCATCTGTGGTACAACTGCTGCTGCAACCATGCAGCACTACGGAAGAACATTTGGCGTGACATCTTTTCCATCATTAGATAATGATGGTGAAATGATTTTCATCCGCAGCAACACAGGTGTTACTATTCATGCTGTTGAGTACAACAAAACCTGGTTTAACAATGCAGTGAAAAGTGATGGAGGCTGGGCATTGGAAATGATCGACATCAAAAATCCATGCAGCGGCAGCAGCAACTGGAAAGCAAGTACAGATGCAAGAGGAGGAACACCGGGTATAAAAAATTCAGTTGATGGAAATAATAAAGATCAAACACTGCCAATGCTCATCCGTGCATTTGCAACAGACAGTGTAACGGTTGTTTTAAACTTTGATGAACCATTAGATAGTTTAAGCGGGGCAACTACTGCAAACTATCAAATAAGTGATGGCATTGGTTCACCTGTATCAGCCGTCAGCATTTCACCGCTGTTCAATTCAGTACAACTGAAACTGTTAACTCCTTTACAACGAAATAAAGTTTATTCCATTACAGCCAATAATGTTACAGATTGTGCAGGCAATGCAATCAGCGCATTTAAAACAGTAAAGCTTGGATTGAGTTCAACTGCCGACAGTCTGGATATAATCATCAACGAACTATTATTCAATCCAAAAACAGATGGAACAGATTATGTGGAGATTTATAACAGAAGTAACAAGATCATTAACCTCAGCAGTTTATTGTTAGCCAACAGAAGCAGCACGGGTGTAATCAGTAATCTGAAACAACTGACTGTACAAAACATCGCTATGTTTCCCGGTGAATATTTGGTATTGAGTGAAGATGAAACAATCGTTAAGCGGCAATACACAGCAAAAAACTTATCTGCTTTTATCAATGTTCCTTCCATGCCTTCTTACTCCGATGATAAAGGGATTGTTGTATTGGTGAACAATGCAGGAGTTGTTGTTGATGAACTGGGCTACGATGAGAAATGGCATTTCGCTTTGATCACAAATGCTGAAGGAATTGCGCTGGAACGGATTGATCCAAATACAAAAACGCAAAACAAAGACAATTGGCACAGTGCATCCAAAGACGCCGGATATGGCACACCTTCGTATCAGAATTCACAGTTCAGAATTGATCTGCAGGTGAAAGGAGATATAACTTTAACCCCTGAAATATTCTCTCCCGACAATGATGGCACAGATGATTTTTTAACCATTACTTACCGTTTTCCTGAAACCGGTTATGTAATGAACATCACTGTCTTTGATGCAGGAGGAAGACCTGTAAAAGCTTTGCAGCGAAATGCCATTTGCAGTCAAACCGGTTCTTTCCGCTGGGATGGGTTAAATGACAAACTGCAGCAATTGCCCGTTGGACCATATGTGATCTTTACAGAAGTCTTTAATCTGGCAGGAAAAGTGAAACGGTTTAAAAACCAGGTTGTACTTGCAAGAAGATTTTAAATCAGGTATGCCATACTTATAGCCTTATCTTAAAAAAATCATTCTAAGAGTTGAAGTATGGCATACCTCTATAAATTCCATTGCTGACATATTCATTGTTATAGTAACTTTCAGCAATGATCAGCCGTAAAAAAATATTCTACCCCATCACTCCGCTGCTGCGTAACTATCTAAGGGTTTATCAGCATGAAGGAAAAATGCCCGTCTCCTACAGCGATCTGAAATATTATTCTGAATCTGTTCCACTACTGGATGCATTTGGAAAAGATACCTTTTGGGAAACCATCATTTATTCGCAAAGTGAAATACAGCATATTCATGATGGACTGAAAGTGATTTACGCCAAGCTGAAAGCAGCCGGTGATTTAAAAGCATTAACACATCTGTATATTGAACGGATTGATTACTGCACGTTTGGGAACTCTCATCCATTTCGTATCAGAATCGTTAATAAGTTCAATGATGTGTATGATTATTTCTATGTAAAAATTGGTGACGCCTCCCGTGTATACGGATTGGAACTTGAACATTTATTATCTCCCAACCCTGTCCATTATCTCACTGATGAAAACACTTTGGTGGAAGAACATATTGCCGGCATTCCCGGTGATCAGTTTTTAAAAATGATCCCCAGGCGGCCTGAATACAATATGAAACGTATTGCCAAAGAGTTTGTGAAATTCAATGAACGCTGCTTTCTGAGGTTGCTGGGTGATATGCGGGCTTACAATTTTGTGTTTGTTATTACTCCTGATTTTGATGACTACCAGTTCCGCATCAGGGCCATTGATTTTGATCAGCAGTTTTATGAAGGAAGCAAGAATATTTACATGCCGCAGTTTTTTAAAGAAAACTATCCTTTTGTTGAACTGGTGCAAAAACATTTAAACAAAGAAGTGATTCAGCAATACCAGCAGGAAGAAAGGGCTGTATTGGCCAGGCGCTTAAAAGCAGAACGGCACAGGCTGAAAGACTTAAGGGATGTACTGTTGAAAGAACAGGTATCAACACCTGAAAAAACAAAACAGCTTGCATTAGAATTAGCAGAGCATTACCAGGATCCAATCTTTGCCAAATGTACAAGCATGGGTCAAATCATTGACCGCAGCTTAAAAAAAGCATTGGTCAGTCGCTGATATTATTAAAGAGAGAAAAGAAAAGGTGTAAGCCCGTTTTCAAATTCTTGGTTGTAAATGAGAAAGTTTAACTCCTCCGGTAACAGCGTAATAACAGGCACTTCTTCTTTGGTTACATAAAATTTTTTGTAAAAACTGCCGGTATCAGTCAGCAGTTCTTTTTGCAGGTAATTAAAAACACACGGAGTATTTTAATATTGGCACCCACATAATTATCATAATGGCGGCAATCAAGGTACAGGTAGTCGGTAAACTTTTTATAAAACCGGTTCCAGTAATTTTTTTCAGTTATCAATTCTCGTTTGTTGAGTTGATGAACGGGCCTGATGCGCAGGGCGAATTGTTTTTCGGTTGCAAATTTCAGCAGCAGCTTAAGGCAGTAAGTATAGTTTTGAATACATCCCCCGGTGAGTGCCCTGCCATTAGCCTGCAAACGGCGGCCGGTTTTGCAATCTTTGATAAAGCGCTCAAACAGGGGCAGTAATTCCAGTTCTTTTTTGTTGTTTTTAACGGGCATACATTGAAATTTTAGATGCATAAAATAGTCCATTTTATACAGAATTTGGTATAAATTGAGCAGGAAACAGTTCTTTGAAAAGCAAGTGCTGCATAGCTTGCGAAAGAAATGATTACTATCCCTTTGGGATGATGATGCCCGGGCGTAAGTTTAATGCTGCATCGCTTTACAGGTATGGGTTTAACGGAAAGGAACAAGATCAGGAAACTTATGGAGACGGTAATATTTATGACTATGGGTTTAGGATTTATAATCCGAGGTTGGGTAAGTTTTTGAGTATTGATCCTTTGACAAGCGGATACCCTTTTTATACACCTTATCAATTTGCCGGAAACAAACCTATAGTTGCAATTGATTTAGATGGATTAGAAGAATACTTTAAAAATGTTATAGATCAGATGACATTTGGCTTCAAAGTTTTGGCAAAACAAACGAATTCAACGTATACAGCATCTGTCGGCTTTGATATAAAGGCTGGATATGGAGTTTTCTTTGGTGGGGCAGGAAGTGGTTCAATTGGACTTGGAATTGATGGAAATGGTAATTTTGCCTTTACGGCAACGAATCAGTCCTGGATTGATTTATTCAAAATATTTGGCGGATTTGCGTGGGGATCTAAGGGTAATGAAAATAAAGAGGGTACTTATGACAAAGATGCGATAACACTTGGAGGAAATGTAGGAATTGAATTTTCAGGCGCATGGAATAGGTCTTCCCATATTGAAGGATTAGCAGGAGAAACAAAAGAATATGAGTTTGATTTTGATATTTTTGAATTCACAATTGGTAAAGGCAATGATAAACTTAGTAGTATTGAAGTGTCGATAGGTCCTGGTTTTGGTATACCTTCTATTCAAGTATCAACGACAAATACAAAAGTCATAGGTATGAATAGCCAGAATGTAAATGACTTAGTAAATGTTTTACTTGAAGCGGAAAAGATTTATAATGATAATAACGGGAATAATTTGAGGCCTTTAAATCAAAAAATCAGTAAAGGATTCCTTTGGAAAAATACTGGTGATAATAAATATGAGTTAATTATTAAAGTATTATACGAATATCAGAATGGAGAAATTAAAGAACTTTTTTCAAAAACAGCATTGACACTCTATCCAAAAGATGGGAATTATATGAGAACAGGAGAAGTAGCTGAAACTGAAAGTGATAATAACAAAGAGAAAAAATAATGCATCGAATAAAAATATTTTTTTTCTCGCAGGTCTGATCGTACTCGTCATAATTGGCTATTTTATGAAGAATCGTTCAAATGAGTCGATAATTGAAACTGCGAGGAAAATTGCATCAAAAAAGCAAGAAATTGAGCTCCTTACTAGAGAATTAGATTCGGTCTGGCGGGAAAACCGGATGACTACTTCGATCATCTTGCAAATCCATGACAAGAGGGACTATCTTAAAGCAAATTGCTATAATAATGATACGCTGCTTTTGGAAAAAAAAATGCCAAGAGCTTATTACATCAATAGTATAACGTCTAATGATATCATAACAATCTATAAGTACACAAAAGAATATCTGTTATTACGAAGATTTATCAAAGGGTTTAGTCGTGATGAGTTTAGTATGATTTTTTTTATTTCAAAAGTGCTATCTCAAAATGAAGCTATCAAATTTATTCAATCCAACTTTCAAAATGTGAAATCTGTCCAGATGATGTCGAATGATGTCTTCCTTTTTTCGCAGTCAGAGAATTAAGAAAAAAAGGTTTCTCTTTCCCAGCAACGCCCCCGCTATCCGTAGTGTTCAATACAAATCATACTGGTAAACTGTTGCTCAGTATTGATAAACAATTGAGTGCTATCCTGAGTTTGCAACTCAGGATATTTAATTAATACATTTTCAGCTTTTGTACTGCTCTGTATCTTGTCTGTAGCTGCAAACTACAGACAGCTTTCATCTTTCTATTTATTACTCATCTTTTACCACTACCAGCTTTACTTGTTTGGAACACTACGGATAGCTGAGCTACTCTTCTTATTTCGATTGTTTCGGAAGAAATTCCAAAACCCATTTCAAACTATCTGGGAAAGGAATGTCATACTCTTTAAATATTCGTGGCTCCATAAGTAGTTCTTTGTGACCATGTACAGGGTCATAAAGAACTGGAAAATACTTATTTTCAAAACTTAGGTTTCCTTTTAAATCTTTTGAAGAAGCAAAACCAATAAGTTTATGTTTGTTGTAGTAAAATTCATACTTCAAAACATATCCTGCTTTTGTACTAATTTTCCAATCTAGCGTAAATGCAGAAAGAAGTAATCCATTTTCTTTTAACTCTTTGGGCTTATTATAAATGTCGTTGTAAAAAAGGTAGCCCATCAGTAAAATTACCCCTGCAACAAGTATCAAATTTATCTTCTTGTTTATTTGATTATTCATTCTCTTTCTTTTTAGTAGCTGCTTCGCTAATAACATTTAAAGGAGCCGCTGCAGAATTGCCGCTTAATTCACCGAAACTTCTAGCAGTTACTTCTTTAAACCCGACAGATGAAAACTTTTTTTCTACCTTTTCGCCTAATCGGCCGCCTTTTTTCTCAGCAACGTCTCCGCCTCGGGACGTTGCGTATTACGAAGCTAAGAATTAACTTCATACTCAATGCCGGTAAAGCAAAACATACCGTTTAGTGATGGAATCTTCTCCATTACCTTCACCTGCACTAGTTGGTTACCTCTGATAGAAAGGGTAAACGGATTTGATATTGTATATAACTGGTTTAATCATTTAAAATCAAAAGGACATTATATCATCGGCTATGTAATCATGCCCAATCATGTGCATGCTGTTATTGGTTTCAGAAAGACGTTTCAATCCATTAATACAATCATCGGTAACGGCAAACGTTTCATGGCCTATGAAATTATCCGGAGACTGGAAGAAAGAAATGAAACAGATTTACTTGATCAACTGAGCAGTTCGGTTGAAACAGAACGAAAGAAAAGAAAGAAAAAGCATGATGTTTGGGAACTGTCGTTTGACTGGAAGATTTGTGAAACAGCCAAGTTTATTACACAGAAACTTGATTATTTTCATGCTAATCCATGCAAAGGGAAATGGAACCTGTGCGCCACCCCTGCTGATTATGTACACAGTTCTGCAAAGTTTTACTTAGATGAAGAGCAGGGTGTTTATGAAGTAACAGACTATACTGAAGTGTTGAACATGGATTTAACGGTAATGATGGAAGATGGTGCTGCTAATGACGCAACGTCCACATCAGCTATTTGCTAACTTTCATCTTTACCTATTGGGAGACGTTGCTGGGAAAGAAAGTCGCTGATATATCAGCAGCGTTAAGTTAAACCCGGCTTTTAAACCAACTCAATATCAAAATTCACTAATTGCACAAACTGCTGAATACGGCTTTCGATATCTTTTCTTGAAATTTCTTTGAGTCGTTCAGTACCAAATTTTTCTACACAGAAACTTGCCAGCGCACTTCCAACAATAATAGCAGTTTTCATATTTTCAAAACTGATATCTTTTGTTTTGGCAATATGTCCAATAAATCCTCCTGCAAACGTATCACCTGCACCGGTTGGGTCAAACACTTCTTCTAACGGTAAGGCAGGAGCAAAAAACACATTGTCTTCATGAAACAGCAATGCACCATGTTCGCCTTTTTTAATCACCAGGTATTTAGGCCCCATCTGCATAATTACTTTGGCAGCTTTTACAAGCGAATACTGTGCACTCAATTGACGTGCTTCACTGTCATTCACCATTAAAACATCTACTTTACTCAACACTTTCTCCAGGTCAGGCATAGCAATTTCCATCCAGAAATTCATCGTATCCAGTACAACCAGCTTTGGTTTTACTTTCATCTGGTCAATTACTGCAAGCTGAACAGCCGGGGCTAGGTTGCCAAGCATCAGGTATTCACAATCCTGATAGCTGTCGGGAACTATTGGATCAAAATCAGCCAGCACATTGAGCTGAGTCTCCAGTGTATCACGGGTATTCATATCGAGGTGGTATTTACCACTCCAGAAAAAGATTTCTCGTTCTCTTTTATTTGAACGCCTTCGGTTACAACACCTCTTGCTTCCAGCATTTGCAGTTCTTCCTTTGGAAAATCACCCCAACCACAGATAATTGCTTGATGGGTTGGGTAAAATTGGAAGCACTCCATGCAATATAAGTGGCTGCGCCGCCAATAATCCGATCGCTTTTACCAAAAGGAGTTTCAATTGCATCAAATGCCATGGAGCCTACAACTAATAAAGACATAATAGATTTATTTTGATCCCGGTAATTATCGGGAGGGCAAAGGTAATGGGAACAGGCTTACAGCAAAAGGATTCAAATAAAAAAAGCGTTATCAAAACTGATAACGCCTTTATGAAAACGAACACTCCGCTTTATTTCTTGTCGCTGCGGACAAGATCAAAAAACTTGTTGTCGCTCATACCAAGCCAGATCATATCAATCTGCTCGATGTCGAATGCTTTATCAAAGCATACATATTGTATATGATTTTTTCCGGCTTCTACTGACCAGGTGCAGGCCAGGTCACCATCTTCAGCTTTTGTTGTATAGCTGTAAAACAGATCGTTGTTTTTTAACTTGATGTAGATCTTGTAATCGTTCCACTTCAGAGTATTGGCGCCTTCCTGGTTAATGACAGCCATACGGATCTTTGTGTAACCGGTACCATCATCACGGGTAATGAATTCGTTTTTGTTTACATAAACCCCAATCAGGAAGTTGATGGTTTTGCTTGGATTGGAGATGCTTTCATAATAATAGTAATCGCTTTGAGCTTTTGCAGTTACGGGAGCGGCCATAATTGCTGCTACGCAAATCAGAGTAAGGAGGAGGAGTTTCTTTTTCATGTTTTTGTTTTTTGGTACCGTAAAAATAGAGCAGAGACCAGAACCGGCCAATACCGTCAATTGGGTATTTTGCAAAAAGCCATCTAAACCCTATATTTTTGCAGCATGGGAAAATTGAAAGTGCCAAAAAACGGAAACCGTAAAGACCTGATCTTAAAAGCAGGCGCTGCCCTTTTTCGTGAAAAAGGGTTTGGTGCTGCCAGTATGAGAGACCTTGCCGAAACGCTTGGTATCGAAGCTGCCAGCCTGTACAATCATATCCGCTCCAAGAATGAAATCCTGGAATCGGTATGTTTTAATGTAGCCAACCGTTTCAATACGCATCTCGATGAAATTGAAACCGGCAGTCTTTCACCAATTAAAAAAGTGGAAACTCTTCTGCGTTTTCATATTCAGCAGATGATTGAAAACCATGAAGAGGTGATTGTAAGCGACAGGGAATGGAAGCATCTGGACGAGCCTTACCGTTCAAACTTTCATACACAACGCCGCAATTACCGCAAACGTTTTGCTTTAATTATTGAAGATGGAATGAAAAAAGGTGAGATTAAAAAAATTGATGCACCTACTGCTGTTGTTATCATTTTACATTCTGTAAGTGGTATTGAAAGCTGGCACCGTTCAACCGCAAAAATCAGTGGCGCTGAACTGGAAGATAATATGATCATGATTATGATCGACGGTTTGAGAAAATAAGATAAGAACGGTTTGCATGTCCATACACTTTCATCCGCTTTCGATTAAGGAAGTAAAAAAAGAAACAGCTGATTGCATCACTGTTTTATTTAATGTACCCCCCGACTTAACCACAGCTTTTCAATTTACGCAGGGGCAGAGCCTTACTATGCGTACAACGATCAACGGTGAAGAGGTAAGAAGAACTTATTCCATTTGCAGCAGCCCGCTGGAAAAACAATTAAGGGTTGCCATTAAAAAAGTGGAGGGCGGTTTGTTTTCAACCTTTGCCAATGAGGGTTTGAAGAAGTCGGACATACTGGAAGTAATGCCTCCTGTAGGAAGGTTTTACACAACGCTGGATCGGGCACATCAGAAAAATTATACCGCCTTTGCTGCGGGCAGTGGCATAACACCCATCTTATCCATCATCAAAACAACACTGGCAACAGAACCAAACAGCAGCTTTACGCTGGTATATGGAAATAAAAGCCGGTCATCAATTATTTTCTTTGAAGAACTGGAAGCACTGAAGAATAAATACATTAGCCGGTTTAACCTCATTCATATTTTAAGCAGAGAAAAAACAGATGCTGATATTAACTTCGGAAGGATTACAAAAGAAAAATGTTCGCAGCTGTTTGACAAACTGATTAACATCAAAACAACTGATGAGTTTTTTATATGCGGACCTGAAGACATGATCTTTTCAGTAAAAGATTTTTTAGAAGCAAATGCAGTTGACGAAAAGAAAATCCATTTTGAACTGTTTACTACACCGGGACAAAGCAACAAGACGTACGATGTAAGAGGTACGATGTACGGTGTAAGCAGCCCCCAAAGTAATATTACAGTTAAGCTTGATGGAAGGAGTTTTGATTTTACGATTCCAACCAACAGTGATACAACTATTTTAGATGCTGCTATGCAACAGGGAGCTGATGTTCCTTATGCCTGTAAAGGTGGAGTTTGCTGCACCTGCAAAGCAAGGCTACTGCAAGGTGAAGTAAGCATGGATGTTCACTGGGGATTAGAACAGGAAGAAATTGAACAGGGATATATTCTTACCTGTCAATCACATCCCAAAACTGAAAAAGTGGTGGTAGATTTTGATGTGAAATAATTCCAACTGATTAATTCAATTTTTTTTCAAACCAATCATTCACCTGTTCCCCGATTTTATCTTTATACGAATGATGATGATACTCATTGGTATCAGTCTCGTACACATAATCAGTTTTCCATACGTTGTAATGCAGGGCTACCTGTTCAATGGCATCAATGATAAAGTTAATTTCATCGTTGGTCATTACAGGATGAACAGACATGCGGATCCATCCCGGTTTGCAGGAAAGGTCACCACTGTTAATTTCATCAAGAATTTCGTAAGAATGTAATTCATCAACATGCAGTAAAATATGACCATAAGTACCTGCACAGGCACATCCTCCACGTGTTTGAATTCCAAAACGGTCGTTGAGCAATTTAACTACAAGATTGAAATGTGTTCCCATGACGATAAAAGAAATTACACCCAGCCTGTTTGAGTTTTGTCCTTCCAGTAATTCAATTCCTTCCACTTTTGGAAGACGATCAAAAATGATCTTCAATAATTCTTCTTCCCGTTCCAGCATTTGTTCAACACCCATTTCTTCTTTCAGTTTTACCGCCAGTGCTGCTTTAATTCCCTGTAAAAAAGGTGGAGTACCACCATCTTCCCTGTGTTCAATATCCGTAATGTATTCATGATACTTCCATGGGTTGGTATAAGTTACCGTTCCACCGCCGGGCTGATCGGGAATAATATTATGATATAAACTTTTGTGAAAGATCAATACACCGGGCGTTCCCTGTCCACCCAAAAACTTATGCGGCGAAAAGAATATCGCATCAAGATCTGCATCTTCCATATTTGCCGGATGCATATCAATGGAAACATACGGTGCAGAACAGGCGAAATCAACAAAACATAATCCGCTATGTGCATGAACCAACTGTGCTACTTTATGATAATGTGTTTGAATTCCTGTTACATTCGAGCAACCCGTGATTGCTGCAACCTTGTTTTTCCTGTGCTGATATTTCTTTAATAATATTTCCAGTTCAACCAGGTTGATATTGCCGTTTTCATCATTGGGAATAATTTCAACATCTGCAATTGTTTCAAGCCATGATGTTTGATTGGAATGATGCTCCATATGTGACACAAAAACAACCGGTTTCAACTCCGGATCAATATCAAGGTAATTGCTGAACAGGGAATGGATACTTACTTTGCTGCTCTTCAATTCATCTGCTGAAGGGAGCCTGCCCTGTTTTACATAGTCCATAATCCGTTCGGGAATACGCAAACCAAGCAGACGTTGCAGTTTGTTTACTGCACCGGTCATACCACTTCCTGCAAAAATCAACACATCATCAGAACCGGCATTTACATGTTGTTTAATAATATGCTTCGACTGTTCATAAGCACGGGTCATAGCTGTGCCTGTTACCGTTGTTTCGGTATGAGTATTCGCCAGCAACGGCATAATTTCATGCTGAAGTCGTTCTTCAATTGGGGCATAGGCCCGGCCACTGGCAGTCCAGTCGGCATAAATCATTTTCTTAATGCCGTAGGGAGTTTCAAAACTGGTGTTGATACCAATGATATTATTTCTGAACTGTTGAAAATATTGTTGAAGCAATGCAGTAATTTTTAAGTTGTAGCAAAAGAGGTTGAAAAATTAACAGCTTTCGTTTTATACAAAATAGCTCATTAAAAGAGTCACAAATTTAGCCCTAACACATGTTAGTTGTTGTTTATTTTTTCTATCTTTCCCTCGTCAGATTTCAAATCTAAGTAACACGCATGTCATTACCAGAAACAGATAACCAATTTCAACTAAAAATCGATGCTGAAATCAAGATTGAGCCAAAAGACTGGATGCCGGAAGCTTACCGTAAAACCAATCTTCGCCAGATTAGTCAGCATGCACACAGCGAAGTAGTTGGAATGCTGCCCGAGGGGAACTGGATCAGCCGTGCTCCTTCTTTAAAACGTAAAGCAATCCTTATTGCTAAAGTGCAGGATGAAGCTGGCCATGGTTTGTATTTGTATTGTGCAGCAGAAACGCTTGGCATGAGTCGTGAACAGATGATTGATGATCTGTTGAGTGGTAAAGCCAAATATTCTTCCATCTTTAATTATCCATCATTAACATGGGCCGATATGGGTGCAATCGGCTGGCTGGTTGATGGAGCAGCCATTCTGAACCAGGTGATGCTTTGCAGAACTTCTTACGGACCGTATGCAAGAGCAATGGTACGTATCTGTAAAGAAGAAAGTTTTCATCAGCGCCAGGGATTTGAATCGTTGCTGGTGTTATCAAAAGGAACAGCTGAACAAAAAGAAATGTGCCAGGATGCAATCAACCGCTGGTGGTGGCCAAGCCTCATGATGTTTGGACCGAAAGACAGTGAAAGCACCAACAGTGATCAAAGCATGAAGTGGAAGATCAAACGCAAAAGTAATGATGAACTGCGGCAGAATTTTGTTGACATGATTGCTGAGCAGATAAAACTTCTCGGCATGACTTTACCCGATCCAAACCTGAAATGGAATGAAGAACGCAGGCATTATGATTTTGGAGAAATCAACTGGGAAGAATTCTGGAATGTGGTAAAAGGAAATGGTCCCTGCAATAAACAACGCCTGGATGCAAAACGTAAAGCACATGAAGAAGGCAGATGGAGGAGAGAAGCAACAGCATGTCATGCAGAAAAAAGGAAGAAACCCCAAACCCCTGAAGGGGCTTTAGCAGCAGCTTAATAAAATGTAACACTCTGAATGATGAACATTCAAATAAGAAAATTTTATTACGGCGATATTCCTGACACAAATACAGGTGGTAACCTCTCATCGGAGAGTTCCCAAGTTCCCCCTTCAGGGGGCGGAGGGGGCTGGCCTTTATGGGAAGTATTCATCCGCAGCAAACAGGGATTGGATCATAAACATGTGGGCAGCTTAAAAGCTGCTGATGCACAGATGGCTATTGAAAATGCAAGAGATGTTTATACAAGAAGAATGGAAGGTGTAAGCATCTGGGTGGTGGAAAGCAAATATATTCAT
Organism: Chitinophagaceae bacterium; assembly: GCA_016713085.1. Lineage (NCBI taxonomy): Bacteria > Pseudomonadati > Bacteroidota > Chitinophagia > Chitinophagales > Chitinophagaceae > Chitinophagaceae bacterium. The sequence continues at coordinate 1,275,607 of JADJPV010000001.1, forward strand.
GCAAGTAACCCCGATGATGCAGAGAGTTTATATGACCCTGCCAATGATAAAGTATACCGTCATCCTACGTTTTACGATTTACCTGATGAAGTAAAACATATGTAGCCTCCCCCAACCCCTCCAAAGGAGGGGCTTAAGAAACAGTAAAAAGAATTTGAAAGACTTTATTAATGCAAACCCCGGAACCTTTAAAGAATAAAAAACACCTTGATATTGCAGGGTCAAAAGTCCCTCCTTTGGAGGGATTTAGGGAGGCGTATATATTACACCTGGCAGATACAACTCTAATCCTGTCGCAGCGCAACAGCGAATGGTGCGGGCATGGACCAATTCTTGAGCAGGATATTGCCATCACCAATATTTCTTTGGATCTCATCGGGCAGGCAAGAAATTTTTATCAGTATGCGGCACTGTTAATTAATCAATCAAAACAATCGGGGGGACTAAAAAGCCCCCCCCCCGGGGGAAAAAAAAAAAAAAAAAAAGGGGGGGGGGGGGGGGGGGGGAGAGGTCGATGAAGATCAGCTTGCATACCTACGTACTGAAAGGGAATTCAAAAACCTGTTACTTGTTGAACAACCAAATGTTGATTGGGGGCAAACCATACTCCGTCAGTATTTATTCAGCCAGTTCCAATTTTTGTTATACCGGCAATTACAAAATCATACAGATGAAGAGCTGGCAGCCATTGCAGCTAAAGCAGTGAAAGAAACAACTTATCATCTTCGCTGGAGCAGTGAGTGGGTGATTCGTTTAGGTGATGGTACAGAAGAAAGTCATACAAAAATGCTGCATGCCATTGATGAACTGTGGAGATATACAGGTGAACTGTTTATTCCATCTGCTTATGAAACAGCATGCGGAATTGATGTTGCAGCATTACAGGAAGATTGGATGCAGAATGTAATTCAGATTTTTCGTGAAGCAACATTACCTGTACCGGTGAATACGTTTATGCAAACAGGCGGTAAAGAGGGAATCCATACAGAACATCTTGGTTATATCTTAACTGAATTGCAATATCTGCAGCGAACTTATCCCGGTGCTAAATGGTAAACACATCAATCATATCTCAACAGGATATCCGGAACATTCTTGCAACAGTGTGTGACCCTGAAGTGCCCGTATTAACCATTTTTGATTTAGGGATTGTAAGAGATGTCCAAATCAACAATGAGAAAATAGAAATCATCATCACACCTACTTATACCGGCTGCCCTGCTATGGATATGATCGCTATGAACATCCGCCTGGCATTAGCAGAGCATGGCTGTAAAAACGTAACCGTAACAACAGTGCTCTCGCCTGCATGGACCACTGACTGGATGACGGAAGAAGGAAAACAGAAATTGAAAGCTTACGGTATTGCGCCACCCAATCCAAAACAGCAGGTATGCAACGATAAACTCTTCGCTGCAGCTGAAGCAGTTCAATGTCCGCATTGCAACTCGCATCATACAAAACGGATCAGTGAATTTGGATCAACTGCCTGCAAGGCATTATATCAATGCGAAGAGTGTAAAGAACCCTTTGATTATTTTAAATGTCACTGATAGTTGAGAATGTAAAAATATAGTTCCGATATTTATTTGAAATAGCATTTCTAAATCAACCAGCCATGTCAACTGTTTTATTCGAAATAAAAAACTCCATTGCGTTCATCACTCTTAACCGTCCTGATAAATTCAATGCATTCAACCGTGAAATGGCTTTGCTGTTGCAAAACATTTTAGATGAATGCGCATCACTGAATGAAATCCGTTCTGTGTATATCACTGGTGCCGGAAAAGCTTTCAGTGCAGGGCAGGATATTGGTGAACTGGTGGGTGAACATAAAATGGAGCTTGCACAAATTTTATCAGAGCATTATAACCCCATTGTAAAGCGTATTCGCAATATGCCAAAACCTGTTATTGCAGCAGTAAATGGAGTTGCGGCAGGAGCAGGTGCCAACATCGCTTTGTGTTGCGATATTGTTATCGCCGCTGAATCTGCTTCTTTCATCCAGGCATTTTCAAAAATTGGGTTGATACCTGATAGCGGTGGCACATTTACTTTACCAAGATTAATCGGCTGGCAAAAAGCAAGTGCATTAATGATGACGGGTGATAAGGTTTCAGCGAATGAAGCAGAACGAATGGCAATGATCTATAAAGTTTTTGCTGATGTTACGTTTGAAGAAGAAAGTAAAAAGATTGCCCATACACTTGCGCAGATGCCAACCAAAGGACTTGCGTATACAAAACATGCTCTGAACTATTCATTCAGAAATTCATGGGAAGAGCAATTGGAACTCGAAGATCAGTTTCAGCAAAAAGCAGCTGTTACAAAAGATTACACCGAAGGAATCAATGCATTCTTAGAAAAGCGACAGGCAACATTTAAAGGAGAATAATTTTTCAATTCAATAATCATTTTATGAGCAGTCCTCAACAGGTTGTTGCACACATGATGCAGAACGATTTATTCAGTCAGTGGCTGGGTATTGATGTCGTTGAAATAAAAGAAGGTTACAGTAAAATAAAGATGACAGTTCGTAAAGAAATGATCAATGGCTTTGGTATTGTTCATGGTGGTGTTGCTTTTTCTTTAGCCGACAGTGCTTTTGCGTTTGCTTGCAATAACCGGAATAATTTATCGGTAGCACTTGATACTTCCATCAACTTTATTAAACCTGTTCACGTTGACGACCGGTTGACAGCAGAAGCAAAGGAATTACATAACGGAAGATCCACCGGATTATATCATATTTCAATTTACAATCAGAATGATCACCTGGTTGCACAATTCAAAGGAACCTGTTACCGTACCAATAAACCATTGATATGATTTACTCTTTCAAAGGTTTTGTTCCCGTTGTTCACGAAACATCATTCGTACATCCGCTTGCTGCCGTTACCGGCAATGTGATCATTGGAAAGAATTGTTATATCGGGCCGGGTGCTGCTTTACGTGGCGATTGGGGTGCAGTTATCCTGGAAGATGGATGTAATGTGCAGGAAAATTGTACCCTTCATATGTTTCCCGGATTAACGGTTTTGCTGAAAGAAGCTGCACATATCGGTCATGGTGCAGTAATACATGGAGCAACGATTGGCAAAAACTGTTTAGTAGGAATGAACAGTGTATTAATGGATCATGTTGTGTTGGGAGATGAATGTATAGTGGGCGCACTTAGTTTTATCAGAGAAGGAGAAGAATTTGATCAACGCAGTTTAATTGTAGGCAATCCTGCAAAAAAAATAAAAGATGTAAGTGATGAAATGATCGCCTGGAAAACAAAGGGCACTTCTTTGTACCAGTTACTCCCCAATGAGTTAGCCCATGAGTGGAGCCCCTGTGAACCCTTGCGGAAAGTACCTGAAAACAGGCCGGAACAAAAGGAGATCTACTACAGCTTTAAACGGCATGAAAAAAAATAACCCTAAAAAAATTCGTATTTTCCGAAATCTGCTATACTTTTGTTGCATACCTCTGATCCAATCCCCTGACAATCCTCCATTTATTTTATTCATCCGTCATCCCTTATCCCCTGAATGCAATTTAGTTTTCAAATCCTTGCAATAACCTAAGGTCCATCTCCTTTTGAGGCTATTTTATTATTGTACCAAAATTTGAAAACATGAAAAATTTTACTTTCTTAAAAGGAACCCTGTCTCTATTCGTACTCTTTTCTTTAATTTCTGCAAAATTGATTGCACAAACAGCATCAATCACTCCTGGCAATTCAACGATTACTGCTAACAGCTCACAAACGTTTACAACAACTACAGCCGGCCTTGGCAGCAGTAACGACAACAGAACTTTTGTGTATACTATTTCAGGTCCGGGTGCTACTATACCGGCAAGCCCTGCAACGTTCAACTGCAGTACTGGTTGTAACACCGAAAGTCATACGTTTCAATTTCCAACTGCAGGGGTTTATACAGTGTCTGTAACTGTTACACAAACACAAAATGGTTCAGCGACTGCAACAGCTTCTACTACAATAACTGTTACTCCACCTCCTCCTCCGGCAGTAATTCTTGCTCCAACTCCTGCTGCTTCTGAGGTTGTTGGTGGCAGTCTTAATTTCACTTCATCAACCGCAAATTTTACCGGAAGCGGAACAATTACTTATACATGGTCAGTTTCCCCCGGAACTGATGGTGAAGAGTTTGTAATTCCTGCAGGAAACAGCAGCAGCAAGAATATCATATTCAATGCAGCCGGTGAATACACTGTAAGCGTTGTTGCCAGCAGGGGAAGCGAAGTGGCAGCCTCACCAATAACTACAGCTACCGTTTTTCAGCCAAATCTTTACTCTACTTCCGGCACGGGAGCAATCAGAGCATATAAGATTAACCCGATTATTGGTTCAGTTACAAACGGACCTGTTGATCTTATTTCACCTTCGTCAAGCACGGCGGGCTTAGGAAAAAACAAAGCAAATGCAAATGACCCTAACGGAAATCTGTATTACATCCTCAATACATCAAACAATGATGGACTGGTAGAAATTTATTCTATGAGTCCAACCGGTACAGGCAATACCTCTGTTGGAACAATTGACCTGAACGGTGCAGGTAATACTACCAGTCTTGGATTTGTACGAATTGGCTTTGATGCAAATGGTAAAGGTTGGATCATTGCAGGTGATGGTTCTGCCAATATTTACATTGCTTCTTTCCAGGGTAATGGTACAAATGCAATCACAGATATTAATACCTACGGTAATACCTCTCTTGCATTCAGCGGTGGTGGCTCAGCTGCTGATTTTCAGAATGGTGATTTAGCAGTAGGCCCTAATGGTGTATTGTATGCACTGGCAAATGTAACAGGTGCAGATACTTATATTTATACACTTAACTCGTTAGCAAATCCAACAACCCTTACCAGGAAATGGATTGTTCAAACCGGTGGTGCATCATTTACAGGAACAAGTGTAAATGGTGTTGCCTGGACTCAAACCGGGTCGTTGCATATTTCAACCGGAACCGGCTTGTATTTTATTGATCAAACAACTGCAAACAGCGCAACAGGCACTGTGCAAAGTTTTCTTATCAGCAGCCTTAGCGGATTAACTGATCTTGCATCAAGTGAATTCCCTTCCAACTCAACACTTCCGGTTTCATTTGGTGAAGTCAGTGTAAAAAAATCAGGTGCAAATGCTGAGCTGAGCTGGATTACATTAAATGAAATCAATAACGATTACTTCCTTGTTGAACGCAGCGAAGATGGTGTTAACTTCAAATCAGCAGGAAAAGTATTTGGCAAAGGTGGCTCCGCTTCTCAGCAATTCTACAGCTACCTCGATCCAATCAACTCTTCTGCAAAAGTGATCTACTACCGTTTGAAACAGTTTGACCAGGATGGAAAAACATTTTTCTCCAACACCGTTTCATTACGCCTCAGCGGAGTTAAACTGAACAACTATACAGTATATCCCAATCCGTTTGCAAGTGATATTAAACTGCAGGTTGAAACTGAAAAGCAGACTGCAATGACTGTAAGGATCAGTAATGTATCAGGCCAGGTTGTTATAAACAAACAGGTAAGTCTTCAGAAAGGTCAGAATATTGTGGTGATTCCAAATCTTGGTTCACTGAAACCGGGCATGTATATCGTAGAAATGATTTCTGTCGATTGGAAACAGACTCTGAGAGTAACAAAGCAATAAAAAAGAAGGATATTTTACTATCCGGAACAAACCCCTCTTGCCACTATGCAGAGGGGTTTTTGTTTGACTGGATAAATACAAATTCCTGTACCCGCTGTCAAAAAACTATCTTTGCCGCCATTTTATGGAAAAGAACTTTATCGACTATATACGGGTATTTTGCCGCAGCGGACACGGTGGTGCAGGGGTTAAGCATTTTATGCGTAATAAATTAACGGCTATGGGCGGTCCCGATGGTGGTGATGGCGGCCGTGGTGCACACATTATATTAAGGGGTAATTCACAACTCTGGACCTTACTTCATTTGCGTTATTATAAGAATGTACTGGCTGAAGATGGCATTCCCGGTGGGAAGAACAATATGACTGGCAGGGATGGAAAAGATATTATCATTGAAGTTCCTCTTGGTACAATTGCCCGTGATGAAATAACTGGTGAAGTGGAAGCCGAAATTCTGGAAGAGGGTCAGCAGGTAATTTTATTAAAAGGCGGACGTGGTGGTTTGGGCAATGCCAACTTTGCCACACCCACCAACCAGGCACCTGAACATGCACAGCCGGGCGAACCGGGTATTGAAGGCTGGAAAGTGCTTGAATTAAAAGTGCTGGCCGATGTTGGTTTAGTTGGATTTCCGAATGCCGGCAAATCAACCCTGCTTTCATCAATTACTGCCGCTAAACCAAAGATTGCTGACTATGCTTTTACAACCCTTACTCCGCAATTGGGCATGGTTGAATACCGTGATGGGAAAAGTTTTTGTATTGCCGATTTGCCGGGTATTATTGAAGGTGCTGCAGAAGGGAAAGGCTTGGGTCATCGCTTTCTCCGCCATATTGAACGCAACGCTGTTTTATTATTTTTAATTCCTGCCGACAGTAATGATCACCGCAAAGAATTTGAAATACTGCACAATGAGCTGGAAGAATACAATCCTGAAATGCTGCAGAAAGAATTCATTATTGCTGTAAGCAAAAGTGATATGCTGGATGATGAGCTGAAAGCAGCCATTGAAAAAGAGCTGCCAAAAAATATTCCGCATGTGTTTATCTCTGCTGTTACCGGCCAGGGACTTCCCCAGCTGAAAGATATTTTGTGGCAGAAGCTGAATGCATAAAAAGCAGGCATTATTTTCAGTGAAAAGAAAATCTTGAAAAAATTCCTTTCCATAACCGTAACAGAACTGCTGCAGAATTTTTCAGTTATAAAATATGGAATTGCAACAGCAATCATTTGCATTACCTGTTACATCAATTATTTTTCCGGCTTTAAGTTTTGGTTACGGGGCGAAGATTTTCTTTTTTCACTTGCCTGGTATTTCAGCCTGTTTTTTATTTTTTTTCTTGCGGGCATTTTCATTGAAGTAAGAACTGTCTCGTTTAAAAATAACCTGCTTCGTTTTTTATTATTTGCAGCCCCCATCCTGTTTGCCCTAAAAGTAGTAACACCTTTTTCCCGTTTACTGGAAGTAACAGATTCATACAAACATGCGTTTCAACAGCCTGCATCCTGGCTGGGTGGAGTAATTCTTATTTCCGGTTTACTTTTAGTAATACACAGGTTTACAGAAGGGAAATGGGGTTTATATGGTTCAAAAAAAACAAGTCCACTCAGCCCTTACTTTTTTCTGATTTTGCTGATGATTCCATTACTTCTCTGGGCTTCCAAGCAACACGATTTTTCACTTGTGTATCCAAGAGCAAAAGTTATTACAGAAAGCCTTGGCAATGATGCAAAGCCCTGGCACTACATATTATTTGAAGCTGCTTATACTTCTGACTTTATTACCATTGAATTGTTTTTCCGGGGTTTCCTGATTATTACATTAAGCAGAGTGCTTGGTAAACAAAGCATTCTGCCAATTGCTTTATTCTACTTTTCCATTCACCTTGGCAAGCCGATGTTTGAAGCGATCAGCAGTTTTTTTGGAGGCATTATTTTGGGCACCATCGCTTATCAAAACAAAAGCATCTGGGGAGGCTGGCTTGTGCATGTAAGCATTGCATTGCTGATGGAGTTATTTGGTTACTTACTTCGTACGGCATAGCCGGAGGCGAAGCCGTATTTTAACAGCTTGCTGTATTTCCTTTCTTTATTTTTATGCTTTAATCAATCTCCATGAAGAAAATATTTTTCATCTGTTTACTGACTGCATTCTATTACTCCCTTCCGGCACAAACTGTAAGACAACTCCGTAAGTCGGTTACTTTGAAGATGCCGAAAGGGCCGGGTGAAAATGGGGGCACGGTTGCCATCAATTTAAAGAACCGTTTTTACTATGCAACTATTGCCGGCAACAAAACATACAGCATTGCTTATTTCAATGCAGTGGGTGAAATGGTTTCACCTCCTGATCTTGCCTTACTTGCCGATGTAAGAGGAATGTGGTACAGCCCGGGCTTGAAAACCATGCAGGCAAATGCATTCGGCAGTATTGGCTGGGTAAACTATGTACTGGATGATGCCGGTATACCTTACGATGTGAAACCATTTTTGAGCGGACAATTGCAACCTTTCCCCAATTCAGTAGCACAATACAATCAGCGGGAAAATCTGGTGCATTTCTTAAAAGGATCAACAGTTGTGGCTTATGATGCTGCAACCGGAAAAGAAGTAAAAGAAAAAACTGTTTTATTAAAAACAGGCTATTCCAAAAAAGCCCCTCCTCCTGCAGGGTTACTGATTGATTCAGCAAGAGTTTTACCGCAATACAATTCCACTACCGTTCTTTATACAGGTATCAGCAATGCCGAATTTGGTTTGCTGAACCTCCAAACCAATGAAATTGAATTATACAGTAAAGCAGATGGTTTACTGACACAGAAACTTAAACTCCCTGCCGATGCAAGACCAAACGACAAGCTGAATTTCAGCTTTTGCAATAATGTTTACTTCATCTATGATGTATCAACAAGATCCTGGTTTGGGTATCGCTGATATTCATTTTGTTCCTATTTTCGGGTGATGCAGCAATGTCTTTTCTGTGGCTTCATGGTGCAACTGGTGCATGTACACGGTCATTATCAATGCCCTGTATGTTTTACCAATGCATTGCCCTGCTGCGACGGAGATAATTGCCATACCAATCAATACTTTGATGAGAAAGCCAGTGTTGCGGGGAAAAAGCTCAGTGAAGCTTCCTCTGCACAAGAGTGCGACGCCAATACAGCTGATTAATTTACCGCAGACAGATACCTAATCCTCATCCTTCTTTACAATCTGTTTTTCCCGTACGTTTGCTGCCATAAAAGAATGTCGTTATGAAAAAATTTTTAGTTACGGTTGTTTTTGCACTTACGCTGTTGCGTACGTATGCAGATGAAGGCATGTGGCTGCCTCTTTTATTGGGCGAGCAGGTATATGCTGATATGCAGAAAAAAGGATTGAAGCTCACCAAAGATCAGCTTTACAACATCAACAAAGCATCGTTGAAAGATGCCATCATCATTTTTGGAAATGGTTGTACCGGCGAAATTGTAAGCAGCCAGGGTTTGATTTTTACAAATCACCATTGCGGCTATGATGCTATTGCAACTTCATCAACTGTTGAACACAATTATCTGCGTGATGGTTTTTATGCAAAAAGTCAGAAAGAAGAAATCCGCAGCGGTTTAACTGTACAGTTTTTAGTGCGTATTGATGATGTAACAAAAGAAGTACTCGATTCATTAGGTACAATGCTTGGCAAAGCAAGAGCCGATAAACAGGCTGCTGTATTAGCTGCCATCAACAAACGTTTATCAAAGCTGGATGAATCTATTGAATGCAGAGTTAGCCCCTTTATTTAAAGGCAACCAGTTTTTAGCATTCGTTTATCAGCGTTACCGTGATATTCGTTTGGTAGGCGCTCCTCCTGAAAGTTTTGGTAAATTTGGTGGTGATACAGACAACTGGGAATGGCCACGTCATACTGGTGATTTCAGTGTGTTTCGTGTTTATATGAGTAAAGATGGCAAGCCTGTAGAATACAATGAAGAAAATGTTCCATTGAAACCTAAATATTTTTTACCTGTTTCTATTCGTGGATTAAAGGATGGTGATTTTGCAATGACCTGGGGTTATCCAGGCAGCACCAACCGTTATGAAACTTCACTGGGTGTAAATCTTGCTACTGATATTAATAATCCAACATTGGTAAAGCTGCGTGATGTGCGATTGAAATATATGTTTGTTGAAATGCAGAAAGATCCCGGCACTAAATTGAAATTAGCCAGCAACTATGCAAGCGTTGCCAACTACTGGAAATTTTATGATGGTGAAACCAAACAGTTACTGAAGTATGATGTGTTTGGACAAAAACAAAAAGTTGAAGCTGACTTCATGAAGTGGGCGAAAGAAAAACCTGATTATGCTGCTATTTTTCCTGAATGGGAAAAAACATATACTGCATGGCGCCCTTATGCAAAGCACCGTGTATATATGAATGAAGGAATTTTCGGTTCCCCATTGATTGCTTTTGCATCAAGTTTACTTCAACTGGAAGCAGCTATACTGAAACCAAACTCAACAAAAGAGGATGTAAAAAAAGCCATGGCAGCATCAGTTGAAGCAAGAAAAGGATTTCTTGAATCGCATGATGCGGTAAGTGATCAGAATATACTCGGAGCTGTGTTAATGATGTATTATAAAGATGTTCCTAAGGAACAGCACCCTATCAGTTATTTTGAAACAGTGAAAGGAAGTTATGGTGATTTGAAAGACGAAGCAATCTGGAAAAAATATGCTGCTTCTGTTTTTGCCAATACCATGATTTTAAATGAAGAAAAATGGAATGCATTTGCTGCCAATCCTGATGGAGTAAAATTGCAGGAAGATCCTGCTTTCTTTATTGCCAGTGCTTTCTATAAAAACTGGAGTGTGAAGTTCCTTCCACGTTTCCAGGAGTTCACCATTAAGAATAATGATCTCGGCCGTTTGTATTTAAGAGGTATTATGGAAATGAATCCATCAAAAGCTAAGAAGATGTATCCCGATGCTACGTTTACCATGCGTGTATCGTATGGTAATGTAAAAAGTTATGTACCGAGAGATGCTGTGAAATACGACTATGTTACAACAGCAGGCGGACTTCTTGAAAAATACAAAGCAGGTGATTATGAATTTGATCTTCCTTCAAAACAGATTGAACTGCTGAAGAAAAAGATTTCGGTCAGTACATTGATAAAGTCCGCAAAGATCTTGTTGTTGGGTTTATTACCACTAATGATATCACCGGAGGTAACAGTGGTTCACCCGTAATCAATGCCAATGGCGAATTGATTGGTTTGGCTTTTGATGGCAACTATGAAGCATTAAGTCACAAGATTGCATTTGACAAAGATCTCAACCGCACCATTTGTGTTGACATCCGTTATGTATTGTGGTGCATTGATAAATTAGGTGGTGCTTCAAATTTGATAAAAGAGTTGAAGCTGGTGAAATAGACCGTTGATTACTTTGATGAAATGATTTTCACTGATTAATAAAAAGAGTCCCGCCTTCGGCGGGACTCTTTTTATTAACTTCGTTCAATGCAACTCCAAATCACATCCATCTGAAATTTTACAAACTCTGCATCCCCTTAAACAACCCTTTGTAATTTCGTTGGGTACACAATATGATGCAGATAATATTTTAATCATCATCCGCACCAGCGAAGGCATCAACGGTTATGGTGAATGCAGTCCCTACATGAGCATCAATGGCGAAAGCATGGACACCTGTTACATTGTTGGGCAATACTTAGCTGCTGCTTTAAAAGGAAAAAACCCGTTACAGATTGAAGATTGTGTTACAGCAATGGATCGTGCAATTACAAGAAATGAAAGCATCAAGAGTGCATTTGATATGGCATTGTATGATATAGCAGCCCAATATGTGCAACAACCTCTGTATAAATTTTTAGGCGGCAGTAAGAATAAAATTATTTCAACAGATATGACCGTTGGCTTGGGAACTCCTGAGAAAATGGCGAAGGAAGCATTGCAATACAAAACAGAAAGGTTCCCTTCCATAAAAGTAAAACTGGGCACCACAACAGAAGCTGATGTGGCAAGGATCAAAGCAATTCGTGAAGCAATTGGCAACGAACTTCCTTTACGTATTGATGCCAACCAGGGGTGGACTGTGGATACTGCAATTACAACGTTAAATGCATTAAGTACATTTGAAATTGAGCATTGCGAAGAACCGATTGCCCGCTGGAATTATATGGAATTACCGAAAGTGAGAAAGAACAGCCCCATTAAAATCATGAGTGATGAAAGCTGTTTTGATGAACATGATGCTGAGCGATTAGCCAAACTCAATGCTTCTGATTATTTTAATATTAAGCTGGGAAAGAGTGGCGGCATTTATCATGCGTTGAAAATTGTGGAAGTAGCCAAAGCACACAACATTAAATTACAGGTAGGTTGTTTTATGGAAAGCCGCCTGGCCATTACAGCTCTTGTTCATTTTGCTTACTGCAGCGATTTAATTGTGCATTATGATTTAGACACACCACTAATGTTGAAAGAAGACCCCATTATTGGTGGTATGGTTTTTAAAGAGAACGGAATTGTGGAGATACCTGATGCAGCTGGAATTGGGGTGAAAGTAGATGAAGAGTATTTGAAAACACTTGAATCTGTTTTCATTTAATTTACCCTTTACCTACCGCATTGCTTTCAGCGCAGCTTCAACATCGCTTAAACTTGTAGACCGTACAACAATTACCCCCTGCTTATTCAAAAGGATGTAAGTTGGAAAGGCTTTTACTTTTAATACGTTAACAACATCAGCCCCATAGAGAGGATGGTTTCTGTATTGAAGTAGTTGTGGCCATTTTAATTCATCTTTTATAATATATCCCCTCGCTTTTGAGATATCTTCCCTGGATTCATATGGAAATCCATACACTGCTATTCTGCCCTGGTATTCCTTAATAAGCTTTGAAAGTAAGGGGAGATTTTTTATACATGGGTCACACCAGCTTCCCCAAAAATGAAGTAAGGTGTAGGTTGCTGTGTTTTTAAAACTAAGGTCGATTTCTGTGCCAGTTATTAAATCTTTTCCTATTAATGATCTTAACGACATACCAACAGTTGGCCCCCTGTGCTCCTCATTAATTACAAAATACCTGAAACTTATAGTATCGCCTGTAAAATTCATCTCTTTGAACTGCAACAAATGATCACCTGCATAAATTGTATCAGAAAGACTGTAGTAAATAGAATAACCAGAGCTCATATCTACATCGTTTTCATTTGTCTTTGAAAAGAAAATCATCTTTGCTTTCTCTTTAGTTACACCGATTGAGTAATCTGGATGCCAGACAATAAAACGGAAACTATCGATACCTAAATTAATTGTTCCCAAAGTTAATTTTTTAGTACCGCCAGTTGCTTTAAAGTAATTTTCATACCCGGGCAATTCCGGTAGTTTCTTCATGTAAGGGCAAAAATCAATAACCAGCTTTCGTTTGAGTTCTTTTTTATCCCAATACTTTACGTTGTATGTAAATTGAATTGTCTCTTCGCTTCGTACTTTATAAACCCGGTCATCAGTAAAAGAAAAGGATCTGTTTACATCAGGAGTTACTTCATAAAGGCTGTCTCCTTTATACTTAACCAATATATAAAGTTTATCATAGTCTTTCCATTTATACAGATTACTTGTGTCAATATTTAATCTCTCGATTAAAAGTTTAAAACTATCAACATCAATCTTTCCCAACTTGTATTGCTCATAAAGCCGATGGCTTCTATCCAGTATAAGTTCTCGTATTTCAATTTTACCGGGAACCGGCTGAATATTAAATCGTTTATCAACTGTTGGTACGGGGAATGTGTAGACAATACCATAAGTAGTAATTGTATCTGATGAGAATTTTACCGGCGCCGTCACTATTGAATCAACCTGAGCCTGGGCAAAGTTTACGATGAATAATAACAGAAAGAATAAACGGTGCTTCATTTTGGCTAAACGAAATTTTTGACTTGTTATTTTTGAAGAGGCTTAATTCTCTTTCTTCCACAAAAACTTTCAGTATTCCTGTAAACTGTTCAAATTCGTTTAAAAAAAAGTATCCAAAGGGATTACTATTGCACTGCACTTTTTAACACAGCTTCAACATCCATTATGGATGATGACCGGACAAGAATTATCCCTTCTTTATTCAGCAGCATATATGTAGGAAACTCGTCTACTTTCATTACATCAATCACATTTGCACCCTGCACACCACTTTGTTTATACTGAAACAACTGTGACCAGTTCAATTTATAACGTACAATATATTCTTTGGTTCGGGGAATGTACTGCCTATCTTCATAAGGAAAACCATAAACATTTATTTTTTGGTGATACTTCTTTTCCATTGATACAATTTCAGCAAAGTCTTTAATGCAGGAGTCAGATTCTGTTTGCCAGAAATGCAGCAGTGTATAACCCGGAGATTCTTTAAACTGAATATCGATCAGTTTTCCTGTGAGTAAGTCCTTACCAGATAATGAGCGAAGCTTTGTTCCAACAGTGGGACCATTTTCCTGGGCTGTTGCTGCAACGCTGTTAAGCAAAAATAATATGAACAGAAATTTGCGCATACTCAAACACAAAGTTATGCTTCTTATTTCTCATCCTTCCATCTCCACAAATGCACACAGGCATAAGTGCGGTAGGGCCGCCATTTTTCAGCCACCTTGTGCATTTGCTCATACAGCAGCTTTTTGCTGGATGTATCTAATTTGTAGAGTTTGGTCATTGCCTGCTGTATTCCAAGGTCATCAACCGGAAATACATCTTCATGCTGCAATGCAAACATCAGGATCATTTCAGTCGTCCATTTGCCAACTCCCTTGATCTGGATAAGCTTCTGCTGCACTTCTTCACTGTTCATTTTATACAGATGCTTATCATCAAGCCCTTCTTCAATAAAGAAACGGCAGACATTATGTACATAGTTTGTCTTTGCATTACTCAGCCCGATTGCACGGAGTGTTTCAAAAGGTGTATCTAAAATTTGCTGAGCAGTTGGTTCTTTCTTCCCGTACAACGCAAGAAAACGTTTGTAGATCACATCAGCAACTTTGGTGGAAAGCTGTTGGCTCATGATAGATGCACAGAGATAGAGATAAATTTTCTTTCTCCTCACCAGTTCATGCGGATCCTGCAGTTCTAAAACTTTTCTGAACTTTTTGTCCTTCGACAGATGTAAAATATACTCAGACATGAGGAATTTGTTTTATTAAAAAGTATAACTCATTCCCCCATCTCTTTCATCTTTCAGCTGAATACCCAGTTCAGATAATTGATTTCTGATTTTATCGCTTGTAACAAAATCTTTCTTTGTTTTTGCTTCCTTCCGCAAATCAATCAGTAACTGCATCACCGCTTTCAGTTTATCATTTTCTTCACCACTGATATTTTTTAAACCGAGGATATCTTCAATATAGACTTTGAGCTGTGTCTGCATCAATGCAATGGTTGTACTGCTCAATGCATCTGCTGCAATATGTTTGTCTTTCATGCCATTGATCACCGGTACGAGTTCAAACATATTCGCCAGCACTTTGGCCGTATTAATATCATCATCCATAAACTCATCCAATTCAGCAACCAGTTTATTAACTTTTGCATCAAGTTCACTGTCTTTCGCATCGTACTTCGTACTTCCTGCATCGTACTTCGATATCCATTCATATGCTTCCCATAAACGCTTCAATCCTTTTTCCGCTGCCTGCAGTGCATCATTCCCAAAATCAAGGGTGCTTCTGTATTGTGTTTGCAGAATAAAAAAGCGAACCGTCATCGGGTGATATGCTTTCTCCAGCAATGGGTGATTGCCACTGAAGAGTTCTGTTAACTTAATTACATTGTTATAACTCTTCCCCATCTTCCGTCCGTTAATGGTGATCATGTTATTATGAATCCAGTAACGAACCGGGGCCGTATGATTGCAAATAGTACTCTGGGCGATTTCACTTTCATGATGCGGAAAAAGCAAATCCATACCGCCGCCGTGAATATCAAACTCAGCACCTAAATATTTTGTAGCCATGGCCGAGCATTCAATATGCCAACCGGGAAAACCAACACCCCATGGACTTTTCCAGCGCATGATATGTTCGGGTGCTGCATTTTTCCATAAGGCAAAATCAGCACGATCCTTTTTTTCTTCCTGTCCTTCGAGTTCTCTTGTTGTCTCCAGCAAGTCATCGATCACTCTTCCACTCAGTTTTCCGTAATCATGACTCTCTGCATATTTTTTCACATCAAAATAAACGG
Organism: Chitinophagaceae bacterium; assembly: GCA_016713085.1. NCBI lineage: Bacteria > Pseudomonadati > Bacteroidota > Chitinophagia > Chitinophagales > Chitinophagaceae > Chitinophagaceae bacterium. Next base: position 1,291,508 of record JADJPV010000001.1, read on the forward strand.
AGCCATTTTTCACATAGCCATAACCTGCTTCAATGATCTGTTCAATCATACCAATCTGTTCAACAATATGTCCTGTTGCTGTTGGCTCTATCGAAGGTGGAATAGTATTGAACTGATCCATTGCCCAATGATAGAGGTTGGTGTATTTCTGCACCAGCTCCATTGGTTCCAGTTTTTCAAGAATTGCTTTCTTTGAAATTTTATCTTCTGCTTCTCTGCCTTCTTCTTCAAAATGTCCTGCATCTGTAATGTTGCGTACATAGCGAACCTTGTATCCCAAATGCATCAGGTAACGGTACAATACATCAAACGTAACATAAGGCCGGGCATGACCCAAATGACTTTCACCACTTACGGTTGGTCCGCACACATACATGCCCACATGACCGGGAGTAATAGATTTAAAGAGTTCTTTCTGACGTGTGAGTGAATTATAGACTTTTAACTGCGACATAAACTTGTATGATTGGGAATGAAGAATTGTTGTATACGGGAGACCGGTTGCATCATCAGCAACAGCAGCTACAACAACAATATTGGGAGAAATTCCTCATTGAAACAAAGATAGGATTTCCGCTGTTTAATTACCGGGGATTTTGAAATCCGAAATCACCGGGTTATGATCGCCGGGCGAAGGGCGAATGATCTGCACCTGCTTCAGTTCAAGCTGTTTACTGTGCAGCACATAATCAATACGCAGCGTGGGCGAAAGAAACTGGAAGGTGCGGCCAATGCCCCAACCCTTTTCAGTATAAGAATCGTATAAATTTTTGCTGATCGTTTGGTACGCATACGAATTAGGCACATCGTTCATATCACCGCAAATAATTACCGGGTAAGGGCTTTGATTAATCTCGGCTTTTACATCCAGTGCCTGGCTGGCACGTAACAAGTAAGCGCTGCGCATTTTTCGGATAATATTTTTACCGCTGCTTTGTACATTATCCATATCCTGCTGATCAATATTTTCAATAAATGCATATTCATTTCTTCCAAAATGCATGCTTTGCAGGTGAATATTGAAGATGCGGAAGGTATCTGTATTCACTAAAATATCGGCCCATAGAAATGTATGATTGTATTCTTTCAGGCTCTGCACTTTTTTCCATTGCAGAATGGGGTGGTTTGAAAAAATGGCCACACAAAAAGGATGATAGCGTTCATTTTTTTGTTTGAGGTTTGTATGCACGCCGAAAGCCCTGTCGTTAGCAGCAACAACATATTTAAATCCTAATCGCTGTTTTACTTTGTCAAGTGTAATGGGCGATGAACTGTCTAACGAAAACACAAATTCCTGTGCTGCAAAAACATCTGCATGAAAATTCTTTGCTTCCTGATCATGCCTGCATCAAGCTTTCCGTTGTTTTCAAAAAAATTAAACAGGTGTGTGTTCCATGTTGCCACCCTCAAATCAGCATCGTCTTTTACTTTCTTTTTCTGAAGGATGAAATCCAATTAATGATCCAATCAGACCCCAGCATAATAATAAAGTAATAACCGGAATCCATACCAGTTTGCGTTTTGCAAATAGCCAGAAAACCAGGAAGCAGATCTGCAGAAAAAGAAAGAAAGGAAACAGCAGCGCAACAAGATTAATAAACCAGGATACCCGCTGATTGGTAATGGGCAAAATGTACAGCAACAGCATACTCACACTTAAACCAACATTACAGATAATGAGGAAACGCTTGGTAATGTATCGGAGTATCTTTAACATTCAGCTTACAAAGTATCATTTTAAGCGAAAAAAATAAAATCTCATTTCAGTTGAAAATCGGCAGTAAACGGGAAGTGATCAGAAGCATGGATACGATCAATAAACGCATTTACGGGTTTCATTCGCTTATCACTAAGTATATAATCTATTCGCAGTGTAGGAGAAATGAATTTAAATGATCGTCCGATTCCTTTTCCGGCTTCACGTTGTGCATCCAGTAAATTATGTGATAATTTCTGATAAGTGTAAGACGCAGGTACATCATTAAAATCACCACAAACAACTACCGGGTAAGGGCTGTTCTCAATCTCGGGCAGAATGTTATTTACCTGTTGTGCCCGCATAGCGTAAGCAATTTTCATTTTTTTCAAAATTGCTTTCCCACCGGGCAATGCATTTTCAACTTTCCCTTTTCTTACTTCTGAAAGAGCGTTGTAATCCTGTCGGGTAAAAAGAAGTGATTGCAGATGAAAATTAAATACCCTTATGGTATCGTTTTTCACTTTAATATCAGCATACAGAAAATCACTGTTATTAGCATCAGTTGCGTTTACTGTTTTAACAGCAATGATTGGGTGTTTTGAAAAGATCACTCCGCAGTGTGTACGATCGCTCTTCTCAGGCCTATACTGTTCCTCTTCAAACCCTGCTGCATGGTATTTAAATCCGAGTGCCTGCATGATGCTGTCAAGACTGAACGGATGTCTTATATCTTTTGCATACATTATTTCCTGCAGTGTAAGAATATCAGGATTCAGTTCTTTTATTTTTTTCAGCATCGATGAATCCAGCGAAGTTTTATAAAAAGGAATATTAAACAGATGAACATTCCAGGTAGTGATGCGGAGTGAATGATCAGAAACAATCCCGGTTTTTACAGGCTCTTTCATCTTAAAAGCATATAAAGCCGTAATAAAATTCCACGATAACAGCAGCGTAATTACAGGAGCCCAGCCCCATTTACTTTTGAAAAACAACCATAGAACCAGGAAACAAAGCTGAGCCAGCAATAAAAAAGGAAGTGTAATGGCAAACAGGTTTATAAACCAAAAGATGCTCTGGTTCACATAAGGTAAGGCATACAGCAGCAACAGGCAACAGCTGAGCAGTACATTACTGATAATAAAAAAACGTTTTAATATGATACGGGTCTTAGCGGTCATTTGCTTTAGTCACTTGCATCATCCGCAGCTTTCTTCAGAATATCTTTCTCTTCCTGACTGAGCGTTTCAAATCCTTTCTGACTGATCTTATCCAGAATTTCATCCACTCTTTGTTGGGTGATGTTTGGTTTCTTTGTAAACGGCTGCTTCCCTTTTGTATTATAGAACACTTCTTTTTTTACAGTTTTCTTTGGCGGCTTCTTTTCTTTTGGATCGAATAAATGAATAAACCAGCTGTAGAATCGATGCATCCAGCTGCCCCAGTCATTTCCGCTTTGTACCTGTTTAATGTAAACAAAGCCCATAAACGCTCCGCCTAAATGTGCAAGGTGATGAGGAAATGCAAAACTTGCAAGACCTGCAAAATCAACAATCACATAAATGAGTGTAATGATCCAGATGGGTATTCCTCCATTGATCATGGGAAACACACGGTAATCAGGTGCTGTAACGGTTGCTGCAATAGCCACGGCCATTACACCTGCGCCACCACCTAAAAAACCAACTGCATTGGCAGCTTCTCTGAACTGCGGAAAAATATTTACAGACAGCATATATAAAACCGCACCTGCGAAGCAACCATAAAAATAAACAGGGATTACATGACGATTACCCATCATATCCTGCAGCAGGTATCCAAATGCCCAGAGAAAAATCATATTGCCAATCATGCTCCACAAATCAGCATGACTGATCATATGTGTAATGATTGTCCATGGCCGTGTGAGCAATGTGTACGGATCATGGGACAGAGCCACCCAATCAAGTATCTGTGTTTTGTATAAGTCTAATGGAATAGGTGTGAGTTGATAAACGATTTTGATGAACATCAGTATCACAAACACCATTACATTAATAAAGATGAGCATCATGAGTGAATCTCCATCCTCACCAAAGCGTATTCTCTTTTTTCGTTCTGCCTGCAGGTAGCTCATAGATCAATCATTTATCAGTAAAACGTTTTGCGGTTGTTTTTGTTCCAGAAGAGAACCAGTAAAAAGCCTACAACTGCTCCACCAAGATGAGCAAAGTGTGCAATATTATCCACCTCTATTTTTGCAATACCTCCAAATAAATCAATTGCCTATAAAAGCAAGGATTGCATATTTGGCTTTAATTGGCAAGGGAATAAACATCACAAACAGTTCAGTATTATGGAAACAGGTTAAGCAAACCCTGCCAGATCAATCCCTTGAATATAATTGCACCCGATGCACCACCAGCAACTGTAAAATGTCAACCAGCAACTATGCTATTCCAACAAAAAACCGGAAAAAAAAAAAAAAAAATTTTGGGGGGGGGGTTTGTTTTTTTTTGCTTCTGGGTCCTGAAAGGGGTTTTTTTGGCGCTGCTAATCCACAAATAATATAAAATTGAAGAAAGTTTTTTGAGCCCCAGAAATTTTCAAGTATTCTTCCAAACATCCAAAGAGTAAGCATGTTGAAAAAGATATGCATGAACTCAATTCTGCCAAATTCATCTACTGATGCATGCATAAACATATGTGTTACTAATTGCCACACTTTAAAATTTCCTGTATCAATACCCCACAATGCGCCCCAAACTTCTAATGCAATTCCTTGTTTCCTGAAATATATCTGTGCAATCCATATTACAATATTAATTGCAAGCAGGTTTTTAACAACAGGCGGTATACCATTAATTCCCCTATACTGAGTCATTCTTTTCCTTGTTTATTATTCGAAAGTAGAAAATTATCCTTTTACATTAAGTGAACAAACATATAAGCTTTAATTCCTCAATACCAAAGCAGCAACATTTTCAATATGATGCGTATGCGGAAACATATCAACCGGCTGCAATTGCTCCACCACATATTTTTCGTTGAGCAGTTGCAGATCCCTTGCCTGTGTGGCCGGATTACAGCTTACATACACAATTCGTGGAGCAGCAATATCCAGCAGTTTCTTCACCAGTTTTTCATGCATGCCTGCACGGGGCGGATCGGTAATGATCACATCGGGGCGGCCATGAGCCGCAAAAAAATCATCAGTACAAACATCAATTACGTCTCCTGCATAGAAGGAAGTGTTGGTTAACCCGTTTACTGATGCGTTCTCTTTTGCATCTTCTATGGCTTCTGCTATTGCTTCCACTCCAATAATTTTTTTAGCTCCTTTACTGCAAAAAATGCCGATGCTGCCGGTACCGCAATACAAATCATACAGAATTTCATTGCCGGTAAGCTGTGCAAACGCTCTTGTTATTTTATATAACTCTTCGCCCTGTTTGGTATTGGTTTGAAAAAAAGATTTAGCCCCGATCTTGAAAACAAACTCTTCCAGTTTCTCTGTTACATAACCTTTGCCGAAATAGATTTGCGGCTGCAGGTCGTAAATACTGTCGTTCCATTTTGGATTAATGGTATACAACAGGGTTGTAATTTCAGGGAACTCATTCAGCAGGGCATCAAACAAAAGTTTACGGTCAGCTTCATCATCATGACCAAACGTAATGTTTACCATCACTTCACCTGTTGTTGTCATTCGAAAGATCATTGTACGCAACCAGCCTTTATGCTCACGGATATCATAAAACGTAAACTGGTGACGCACAGCAAACTCCCTTACAAAATTGCGGATGGCATTATTCGGTTCCTGCTGCAGAAAGCAGGTTTCAATGTCAATCACCTTGTCAAAAATACGGGGAACGTGAAAGCCAAGAGCCCCGTTAAAAAGGTTCTTCAACCTGCGATTGATCTGTTGCAGCTTTTGCTCTTGCCTCATCTCTTTTCAACAATTCTTCCCTTGTGAGATAGCGCTTATTGCTGAATGTATATTCTAGTTTGTTTCGGTAGTATTTGGTTTGTTTCGCTCCAACAATCGGCAGCATGGCTGGTAATTCAATACTCCCGATACGTTTCAGGTTTTGCTCCACTTCCCGTTGCTTATACTCCAGCTGCTTTTCATAAGGCAGCATCTGCCATTTACAGCCCCCGCATAATCCAAAATGATCACAGAAAGGAGTGGTACGGTCAGCAGAATACGAATGAAAATGAACTGCCCTTCCCTCGGCCCAGTCTTTTTTGCTTTTGCCAAGCTGAATATTCACCACATCGCCGGGTACAGCACCTTCAATAAAGATCACTTTCCCGTCAACACGGGCTATCGATTTACCTTCGGCTGCATAGTCTTCAACGGTTACCTGTTCCAGTATCCTGATTTTATTTTTCTTTCTCACGGCGCAAAGGTAACAATAGGACAGTTTGCAAATCGTTAACAGGTAGAGAAAGGTTTTTGAATAACTTTACCCATCTTATGCGAATGAAAACAGTACTCTTTTCCTTCCTTTTACTGGTCAGCAGTTTTTGTGCGTTTGCGCAGGGTTATCAACTCACCGTTAACTATAAACCGGTAGAGAAAGGTTATTTATACCTCGGCTATTATTTTGGTGAAAAGAAATATGTGCAGGATTCTGCCCTGCTCCAGCCAAACGGTCAGGCTGTTTTCAGCGGAGCTGAGAAACTTACCGGCGGACTTTATATCATTGTTGACCCGGAAAAGAAAAAATTCTTCGACATCCTCATTGATAAGGAACAGCAGTTTCAGCTAACGATTGATACAGCCAGCTTTATTATTTCCAGCATCACCGGTTCCACTGAAAACAGTTTCCTGGAAAACTATAAGTTCGCAACGAATCAGTTATATCGGAATTACCAGGGCTGGCAAACAGAACTTGTATCAGCTAAAACAAAAAAAGACAGTATCGCCATTCAGCAAAAAATGAATGGAGTTGCCATTGCATCCCAGCAATGGAGGGATAGTTTTACAGTTACACATCCGGAAAGTTATTTATCACTTTTGTTCCGATTAATGAAAGAACCGGCTTACAGTATAACAGGTGCTAAATCAAAACAGGACAGCATCAATGCATTTTACAATTATAAAAAACAATACTGGCAGGATATTTCATTTGCTGATGACCGCTTATTGCGTACTCCCATGTTTGAGCAACGGTTGAACCGTTATATGGAGAGCGTTGTTTTCCGTCACCCCGACAGTATTAAAGGTGGAACTGGATAAATTCATTCTGTACAGCCGCAGCAGTAAAACCATGTTCCGGTATTTCATTAATAAGTTTACCAACGATTATATGAATCCCAAATACATGGGGCTGGATGTAGTGTTCCTGCATCTGTTTGAAAAATATTATATCACTAACCAGGTTGACTGGCTGGAGAAAAAAGACAAGGACCTTGTATTTAACCGTGCTTACAGTTTAATGGGCAATATTGTTGGTGAGCCTGCCGCTGAATTGAATTTGCTTGATACGCTGGATAAAAAAGTAAACCTGTATTCCATTAAATCGCCTTACACCATTATTGTGTTTTGGGATCCTGATTGCAGTCATTGCAGGGAACAGGTACCAAAGCTCGACAGTATGTACAGAAGCACCTGGAAAAAACAGGGAATACAAATGGTGGGAGTACTAACCGATACAGTTAAAACGGATCTCACTAAACTTTCATTGGTAAAAAGCGCCTGGACCAAATACATCCGTGAACACCAGTTGGAAGGATGGGTGCATTTGTATCAAACACCGCAAATGAAACAGGCTGAAGCAAAAAACAATCTTCCCGGTTTCAGGCAAACCTATGATGTATATCAAACCCCTACAATATATTTGCTTGATGAACAGAAACGGATCGTAGCCAAAAAGATCAGCCCCGAACAGGTTGATGAGTTTCTGGAATTCAAACGCAATAATAAAACAAACCAGCATCCTTAACCAGAACTTATGCGTAACATTCTATTGATCGTTTTCATGGTTGCTTCTTTCAGCAGTCAGAGTCAAACACTATTTACTTACGGCACAACCAAAGTTGATCAGAAAGAATTCTGGCGTGCCTACAGCAAAAACAATAACGGAGCAACCGATGAAAAATCTATCCGTGAATATCTTGATCTGTTCATCCGGTTTAAATTAAAGGTACAGGCTGCAAAAGATGCGAAGCTGGATACCCTTCCAACTATTAAAAATGATATTGCGGGTTTCCGTGCACAGATCCTTGAACAGTTTCTGCGTAACCAGGGTGCAGGTAAGGATGTTATTACCGAAGCAGTTGATCGCAGCAAAACAGAAATTGAAGCGGCACATATATTTGTTGCGTATGATAAAGACAGCACAAAAGCAAAAGCACAAATTGATAAAGCTTACCAGCAATTGCAGGCAGGAGCAGATTTTAAAAAATTAGCAAGAGAGGTATCAACCAATGCGTATGTAATTTCAAGCGATGGTTATATCGGTTATGTATCTGTGTTTTCATTGCCCTATAATTTAGAAAATGTTTTATATGCATTACCGGCAGGTTCTTATTCAAAACCTGTGGCTGGTGAAAATGGTTATCATATTCTGAAAGTGATCAGCAAACGAAATTCAGCAGGAACACTGAAAGCTGCACAGATCCTGATTGCAACTCCTGCCGATGCAACAGCAGCGGAAATTGCGGCTGCAAAAACAAAAGCACAAACTGTTTACCAGCTGGCAAAAAAAGGAGATAAGTTTGAAGACCTTGCTCTGCAGTACAGTGAAGATAAAATGACCTTCCAAAATGGGGGCTTACTACCCGATTTCGGTTTTACAAAATTTGATGCAGGTTTCAGCAAAGCAGCTTTTGGTTTGCAGAAAGATGGCGACATCAGCGAACCTGTACAAACATCAGCGGGGTTTCATATCATCAAACGGATTTCATTAAACCCTGTTAAAACAGATATCACCGATCCTTTATTATTACAGGAGTATACGGATAAAGTAAGCAACGATTCCCGTATCAATATTGCCAATGCCCGTATGAAAGAACAGATGCTGAAAGCAAGCGGTTACAAAGCATTGCCTTATAATGAACAGCAATTATGGACATTAACAGACACGATGCTGAAGGCAAAAAACTATGCTTCCTTTTTTAAAGCCAATCAGCAAAAGCCTTTGTTCTTATTAAAGGATAAAACAGTTACCGTATCAGATTGGTTAAAGTTTGTAAAGAGTCAGCAAACAAACCCCAATGCTAAACTGCAGCTCAATTATAAAAACGTAATGAAGCAGTTTGTGGAAACAACCGCTGAACAGTATTACAAAGACAGGCTCGAAACAATGAACGAAGACTTCCGTTACCAGATCAAAGAGTTCAGTGAAGGAAGTTTACTGTTTGAGGTAATGGAACGTAAAATATGGAGCGTGGCTCCAACTGACAGTGCTGCGTTGGTAAAGTTTTATACGGGAAACAAAACAAAATACAAATGGCAGCCCAGTGTAAATGCAATTGTGTTTAACTGTTCGGATACATCTGTTGCCAACAGGGCTTTGCTGCTGATGAAAAAAGCTCCGTTGAAATGGAAAGATTATATGGACGGTTTTAACGGAACAGCCTTAGCTGACAGCGGACGTTTTGAATTCAATCAATTACCTGTAACAGAACAGCGTGGTTTTACAACTGGAACATTTACTCCTGTTATTACCAATACCAATGATGGGTCTTCTTCTTTCTGCTATATCGTTAAAGTATATAATACAGAAGATCAGCGCAGCTTTGATGAAGCCAAAGGTTTAGTAATTAATGATTACCAGTTATTACTTGAAGAACAGTGGATCAATCAGCTGAAAAAGAAATACCCGGTGAAGGTGAATGAAGCAGTGGTGAAGGGGATGGTGAAGTAGGAGGTTGGAGTTTTATTGCAAATAAAGAGACAATCATATCATGAATCCTGGCAATTTAATTTTCAGCATTGCCGCACTTGTTGTTCTGAATTTTGTATTCAGTTACAACCTAATTAAGCGTACAATTCACATATTATTCCTGTACAAAAAAGGGATCAGATCCACCGCAACTGTAGTAGATAGTATTCCGCATGACGAAGAGGATACGCTTACGAGTTATGACCGGATCATCGAATATTCCACCGTTGAAAATGAACATAAAAAACTAAGGCTTGATCGTGATGCTTTGTGGATAAGGCCTAAAACCGGCAAAACAATAAAGATCATTTACAATTCAGATAAACCAGAAGACATTATTTTAGTAAATGACCCTGTATATTATTCTTTTCTGCTTGCTGGTTACTTTCTGCTTGCAACTTTAAACATTATGCTGTTTCAAAAGATTTTATGAATACAAAGCTTTTTTTACTGCTGATTTTAATACTTCTGCAAATTGGTTGTAATACCGGTGACCCTTTTTATACCTCTTACGCAAGAGAGGATATATGGAGAGTGCCATTAATTAAACCCTATGAATTACTTAATCTTAAGGGCGCAAATCCAAAAGTAGAAATGGCTTATGGTTGGGAGTTAGATTTTAATAAAAAGAATGAATTCGGCGGGAATCATTTTATACGAGTTTATCGTATCAATATTAAGAACAGCTATATCTATGGATATGGAAAAGGAGTTTATAATGATTTTTTTGTAATTGACAGTAAAAATCAAAAAGAACATTTTTTTGAGAATTCAACACAATGGGAGTATTTTCTTAGAGAGATATCTATAGATACAAGTACAGTAATGTCAACTTGGGATTTGTTCTATGATTTTAAAGATACAGGAAAACTGCCCTGGTCAGTTCCAGCCGATAAATAACTAAACCTTTAACGTATCTCAATTTCCCTGCTATTTTACTTTTTTTCTCAGCACAGTCTCCTGAAAGGGACTGTGCGTATTTAGGATGTAAAAAGATATTTGATTTATCCCGCAGCTTTTGTATTCTTCTTCAACCATTCCACAATCTCTTCATATCGTTTTGCACCGGTAGAAATACCTATTACAAACTGATAAAGCTCGTCATCAGCAGCTGAGATTTTAAACCCTTCCAAACGTAAAACAGTTTCCATTAAAACATACCCGGTTCTTTTATTGCCATCAACAAAAGGATGATTCATAATAATGCTTTCGCCGATAGCAGCCGCCTTTTCAAAAGAGGAAGGATATAAATCATCCCCGCCAAAGCTTTGGTAAGGGCGGGCAATTGCAGATTCAAGTCCATTCATATCCCTTACTCCATTGGCTCCGCCATGAAGCAGTACCACCTGGTTATGTATCAGTAAAACTTCTTCTTTTGTAATCATATTACTGAGCCAGTTTTTCCAGCACTTTTTCACGCTCCTTTATAATTTCCATGGCATGCGCCATTACAGAAATCTTTGCATCAGAATCACTGTTTATCTGCTCAATAAAATCATTTACCAGCTTTAGTTTTTTTTCTTCTAAAGAATCCACCTGCTCGTGAATTTTCTTTTTCATTTCAGCTGCACTCATACATTTTAATTTAGTCCTTTAAAATTACAACTTTTAAATGGATAGGCTTACAGGGGGAATCTATTCAACTTTTGTTTATCAGAACAGTTTTTCAAAACTCAGCTTCGGAGTAATGGTGCAGCCAATACTTTCTTTAAACTGGCACAAGCCGTAGTTGGGAATACTTGCTTCTGTAGCAATACCGAAATGCAGGTACTTTTTGCCCATCTTCTGATAATATTCCTCAATATGGTACGACAGGAAATTCATTGGCCGCATGGAAGAAAAACCGGGCAGATCGCCCCACAAAGCTACATACTGAATATCATCAGCTACATCATATACAATCGCTCCTGCCACCGGCACATGATGATGCTTTAACAGGAAAAAATCCATGGGTATAATTTTATTCGTTTGAATAATATCTTCAAACGTCATATACATCGGCCGGTCTTTCAACAAATGGTTTTCTTTGATGATTTCATACGTCAGCTGCTTCCCTTCTTCATCATCATTGCAAAGGCATACAGAAAAATCATTTTGCTGACTGACACGCAAATTCTGTCTTGCCGTTTTCCACATCCGGTCAATATATGGTTGCTCATCCTGCAGTTCTATATAAAAATCAATATCAAGATTAAACACCCGGTAAGAACGGCGGTAAAGTACATTAATGAGTTTGGTAAGAAGTGTACGGTTATAAATTAATGGTGGCAGTACCATGCGGATTCCTTTCAATCCTTTTTCAGCGGCAAACTGTTCCAGTAAAATAAGTGCCTGTTCAATAGCACTGATCTGAACATCTGCTTTCAAAAATGAAAGTCCTCCAAAAGGTGCAGAAAAAGGAGATAAGAGCATTCCCTTTCTTACTCCGGCAATTATACCAAGCCGGTATTTCGAATCTTTGTAAAGCAGTGAAAAAACAGCATCGCATTTATGCTGATTGATGGATGCAAATTCTGCAGAATTAAATGCATGGTAGGGTTCATGAAAAATCTGTTCGTAATCTTTAAACCCGACCTCGACCAATGAATGAATGGCTACGGACATAATAGAAACAGTTCATTTACTTACTAAAAGATTGTACCAGTATACAATTGTATGCTGCCGAATTGGTTGGAGATTGACGAACGCAGATGCTGGTTTCAGGTATAGGAGAATGGATAATCATTGTATCATAAACTATCCGGATATAAAGGTAACAGATAACAGTCAACTATTATAACCTGAAATGTGCTTCTCAAATATTTCTATTACTAAGCGAACAAAAACATGACCAAGATCAGGATAAATCAAAAAAAAACTCCCGGGAAATGCCGGGAGCTTTATAAAAGTTATTGCGAAGTAATCAAATTACATTCTTCACCACATTATAAATCACTTTCGGGCTGCCGAGTGTATAATAATGCAGAACGGGAACGCCAAACTCTTTCAGTTCTTTAGATTGCTGAATCAACCAGTCGGTTCCAATTTTTTTACAATCTTCATCCGTTTTGGCTTTCGTTATTTCATTACTCAGTTCAGTTGGAATATCCACATGAAAGGTTCTTGGAATAACAGTCAATTGTTTTTTAGTAGTCAATGGTTTCAACCCCGGAATGATGGGAACTTCAATGCCCATTTCACGGCAGGTTTTTACAAAAGCAAAAAACTTGCTGTTGTCGAAAAACATCTGTGTCATAATATATTCTGCACCTGCATCAACTTTATCTTTCAACCGTTGCATTTCAATTTCCATATTCGGACTTTCAAAATGCTTTTCGGGGTAGCCAGCCACACCTGCACAAAAATCAGTACGGAAACCATCACGGATATCTTCTTCAAGATAAATGCCATGATTGAGATTGATGGTTTGCTTCAGCAGATCAATGGCATATTTATGGCCATCGTTATGCGGTTCAAAAGAAGTTTCATTTTTGGGGGCGTCGCCACGTAAGATCAGCACATTCTGTACGCCGATGAAGTTGAGATCAATCAATGCATCTTCCGTTTCCCTTTTGGAAAACCCACCACAAATGAGGTGTGGTACAGCATCGATATTATAATGATTCTGTAATGCAGCACAAATACCAACCGTTCCTGGTCTTTTTCTTATTTCCACTTTTTCAAACGTACCATCCAGTTTCTTTTTAAACACCTGCTCGGCACGGTGATAGGTAACATTGATAAATGATGGTTTGAATTCCATCAAAGGATCGAGATGATCAAAAATGGAATTAATTGTCTTTCCTTTTAAGGGAGGAAGAATTTCGAATGATACAAGGGTATCTTTTGCCTGTGCGATAAGTTCAGTAACCTTCATGAATTGCTATATTCCTGCAAACATACTACTTCGCCCTTACTCAGATAAATTACAGTTCATTTAAATAGTGTTCTGTTTACCTGTAATGAGTCTTTTGATTCCCGGCTTCGCAGTACGCAGTATAACGGCAGTTGCTTTTAATCAAACAATGTTTATGAACGACTGTTCTTATCAGAGATGGGTTTTCACATTTCAAAAGGGATTCTTATCGCTCAGTTCTGCTGAAAACAGGTATTTTCGCAATCATAACTTTTTTGTTTTGAGTTTAACCATTCATACCTCCGAGCTCGTAAAGCGTTACCGCAACCGCACCGTTGCCAATAAAGTAAGCATTGAAGTAAAGCAGGGTGAAATTGTTGGCTTGCTCGGGCCAAATGGTGCCGGTAAAACAACAACTTTTTACATGGTGGTAGGATTTATTAAGCCCGATGAAGGTGAGGTTTTTCTCAATGATCTGAATATTACCCGTTACCCCATGTACAAACGGGCCCAGATGGGGATTGGTTACCTGCCGCAGGAAGCCAGTGTGTTCCGTAAATTAACGGTGGAAGAAAATATTGCTGCCGTACTTGAAATGACCAAGCTCAGCAAACAGGAACAGCATGATAAGCTGGAAGAATTACTCACTGAATTCCGTTTGCACCATGTTCGTAAGAATAATGGCGACAGCTTAAGTGGAGGCGAACGCAGAAGAACAGAAATTGCCCGGGCATTGGCTGTTGATCCTAAATTTATTTTGCTGGATGAACCTTTTGCCGGTGTTGATCCGATTGCAGTAGAAGATATCCAGGCAATTGTTGCCAAACTCAAATACAGGAATATCGGCATTTTAATTACTGATCACAATGTAACAGAAACGCTTTCTATCTGCGACAGGGCTTACCTGCTCATTGAAGGAAAGATCTTTAAGCACGGCACCGCCGAAGAACTGTCGGATGATGACCAGGTTCGCAGGCTTTACCTTGGCCGCAACTTTGAATTAAAACGTAAGGATTATCTGCATGAAGAAGCAAATAAGCCGATGCCTGAACAACCAACCCAGTAGTTAGATCACTAAATCTCCCTTAAGTTTTTTATCTTGCCATTATCAGCATGAAACTGTTAAGCCCTGCCATATCACGACTTGCCCGACTGCGCATGTGGCGCATCGAAAGCTGGATGAATAATCCGGTTGCAGCCCAGCGTGAAGTATTACAGGACCTGGTTACAACTGCACAATACACCCAATTCGGCCATCAGTATAGTTTTGAAAAACTATTCAACATCAGGGATTTTAAAAGTACAGTGCCTGTACGTGAGTACGACGACTTTAAACCATATATCGAACGAATGATGCTGGGTGAAGAAAATATTCTCTGGCCAACACCGGTAAAATGGTTTGCTAAAAGCAGTGGCACCACCAGCGACAGAAGCAAATTTATTCCCGTTAGTGAAGAGAGTTTAAAAGATGGTCATTACAAAGCAAGCAAAGATGTATTAACCCTTTACTATAATAATTTTCCTGCATCCGATCTGTTAACAGGCAAAGGTTTGGTGATTGGCGGCAGTCATACAGTGAATCAGCTGAATGATGAAATACAGTTTGGCGATTTAAGTGCTGTATTGATGCAGAACGCACCATTCTGGAGTAACTGGATCCGCACACCTGATCTCAGTATTGCATTACTCGATGAATGGGAAAACAAAATTGAGAAACTGGCAGAGAGTACCATTAAAGAAAATGTGACCTCTATCTCAGGAGTTCCTACATGGAGCTTGGTTTTGTTTCGCCGCATCCTTGAGTTAACAGGAAAGAAAACTATGAGTGAAGTATGGCCGCAGATGGAGTTGTACTTACATGGCGGAGTTTCCTTTGTGCCATACCGTGAGCAGTTTGAACAGATCATTGGTAAATCCATTAACTACCTGGAAATGTACAATGCAAGTGAAGGTTTCTTTGCTGCACAGGATAAACCCGGAGAAGATGGGATGCTGCTGTTTGCTGATCATGGAATTTTTATGAATTCATGCCAACAGAAGAATATGGGAAACCATTTCCCGTAACAATTGGTTTGAATAAAGTGGTGACGGGTAAAAACTATGCAATCATCATCAGCACCAATGGCGGGTTGTGGAGATATATTGTTGGAGATACCATTCAGTTTACTTCACTTGAGCCTTACCGTGTTAAAGTAAGCGGACGGTTAAAACATTTCATCAATGCATTTGGAGAAGAGTTGATTGTTGATAATACAGATAAAGCAATTGCACAGGCGTGCGAGCAAACCGGTGCAGTAGTAAATGAATATACTGCGGCTCCCATTTATTTCAGTCACAGTGATAATGGTGCACACGAATGGCTCATTGAATTTGAAAAAGACCCTGCTAATTTAAACGACTTTGTATATGAGCTTGATACGGCGTTAAAAAATTTCAACAGCGACTATGAAGCTAAGCGACATAGAAATATTGCCCTGCGTTTGCCCTTTGTTCATCCCGTTCCAAAAGGAACTTTTCACGAATGGATGCGGAGCAAAGGTAAGTTAGGCGGCCAGCATAAAGTTCCCCGCCTGAGTAATGACAGAGATTATGTAGAAGAAATTTTACGCTTTAAACAGATGCAGTAAGCAAACCTGCTGATTTCAATTCTTCGTCATTCCATTTACATAACCGGAAATAACTGAATCTCCGCCGTTGTCAGTAGCGGAATAAAACCTTTACTTTGCAGCATTACAAAATCATATTTCAATGAAACTATTAGAAGGAAAAGTTGCCATTGTTACCGGTGCAGCCCGTGGAATTGGCGAAGCCGTTGCCATTAAATTTGCTGAACATGGCGCTCATATTGCTTTTACTTATGTTAGCGACAGCAGCGCTGAACGTGCAAAAACATTAGAAACTAAACTTCAGGGCATGGGTGTAAAAGCAAAAGCTTATCAAAGTAATGCAGGTGATTTTGCTGCCTGTGAAGCCTTTGTAACCGATGTGCTGAAAGAATTTGGCACTGTTGATATCTGTGTAAATAATGCAGGTATTTCAAAAGATAATTTACTGTTGCGTATGACGCCTGATCAGTTTGAAGAAGTGATCAAGGTAAATCTCAACAGTGTATTTTATATGACCAAACAGATCATTAAACCTATGATGAAAGCAAGAAGCGGCTCTATCATTAACATGAGTTCTGTTATTGGTGAAATGGGCAATGCCGGTCAAAGCAGTTATGCAGCCAGCAAAGCAGGCGTTATTGGTTTCACTAAGTCTGTTGCAAAAGAACTGGGCAGCAGAAATATCCGTTGCAATGCCATTGCTCCCGGTTTTGTAGAAACAGACATGACTTCCTATTTAAAAGAGGGAGAAGCTGCAGAAAAATACAAAGCCGGTATTCCACTGGCAAGATTTGCAAGTGGGGAAGATATTGCCAATGTAGCCCTGTTCCTTGCCTGCGATCTCAGCAGCTATGTAACCGGCCAAACCCTAAGTGTTTGTGGTGGATTGAATATTTAATTAAATAAACATTATAAAGAAAAAGGGTTGTCTTAAACTAAGACAACCCTTTTTCTTTTTATACCACTTATGAACTTCTGAATGCCACCGGGTGGTTTAATTTTTTATGCGGACCCAAAAAGATTCTTAGTAAAATTCGGAATGCCGACAGTTCAATAAAAACAAAACAGAGTGCCATCAAAATAATCAAAATAATCTGATCGCTGTGAACATAGGTAAACAATACATCTATCCCTATAAAAGCTGCTGTTAAAGGAAAACCAAGCATACCCATAGCTGACAGTAAAAACAAAAACCCTGTAGTTTCCTGTTCATATACATAGCCATGAAACTGGTTGAGCGAAATATCATTATCAATTGTTTTATTTTTGTAAACAATCATAGCCCAGTAAAAAAGCAATGAATATTCCACTTACATAAAAAACAATTTCGATCAGGCTGATATGTGTTGCATTAATTAATACTGCTGTTATAATAAACAAATGTGCAGTAAACAGGTAAATCCATGCTTTTAATGCTGATTGCCGGTAAGCAAACGCAAAAAGAATAACCGCCAAAGCAACACTCATTAAAATAATTGGCAAAGCTCCTCCTAAAGATGGAATGATATCCTGGTTGATATATCCGAGAACTAAAAGGGAAACACCTGAAACGGCAAGAATGCTGATAAAGATATTTGATTGTAAAAACTGTAATTGCTTTCCAATCCATTTAAAAGGACTCCATAAATACTTATACATCATCGTATCCAGGTTCCATTCTTTTATACTCAGCATATAGAAGGATGCTTTCAGTTTAGATACCGCTTTTTGCTTTGGAAGTACATAATGGAAATACTGATGATGTACCAGGTAGTTTAATACAGAAGGTGAAACCAGCAATTGATAGGTTCTTAAAAAAGCATTGCCGGCAAAGTGAAGCAGTACCAGCCAGTGAAAACCTAATGCCACTTCAATAAACATCAATCCAATTTGTGCAGCTGATGAATAGGCGATCTGTGTTTTAACGGTTGGCTGCACTCTTGCAATCATTGTTGCAACGATAGCTGTTAATGCTCCAAAAACAATGATTGCAATTTTCGCCCAAAACATATCTTCCCAAAAAGGATGTGTACGCAGCAGTAAAAAAACACCGATATGTACACTTAGCGAACCGTAAAATATTGCTGATGAAGCGGTTGGTCCTTCCATTGCTCTTGGCAGCCAGGTGGTAAATGGAAACTGTGCCGATTTAATAACTGCCGGCAGAATAATCATACAAACAATAAAGATTGCCATACCGGTTTGTCCCGATGTTACAGCCATTTCTTTTGCTTCGCCTAATTGAAAGAAGGTGATATTCTGATGTGTAAGATGATGCATCATCCACATGGCAAGCATGAGTGCCACATCACTGATACGGTAATTTGAAACTGCTTTAAATGCATTTTTCACCGGTAAATAACGGTTACGGTAAAAAGCTATCAGAATAAAAGAACAGATGCCTTTTATTTCCCAGCCGATAAACAGTGTTTCAAAATTTCCAGCGAGAATGATAAAATTATAAGCCGTTGCAAATAACAGGATGGTGTTGAAGAAGCGTTTGTAACCCTGATCACGGTGCATATAATATTTACTGAAAGTTGCTACCAGGAAAAACAACAGTGAGCCAACAATGCTGAACACGGCAGTTACCTCATCGTAAAACAAATGAATGGCAAACACAAAATGTTCTGTTTCGTAAAGAGTAGCCAGTTGATAGCTGACCGGTTCAAAACCTTTCAGCATCCACCATGCAGCAAATGATACAGAGATTGCTATGTTGAACACTTTTGCAAAACGTACAATCCTGCCAATGGCTTTTTCACTTTTGTTTTGCCACAGGAGTGTGGCAAAAAAGCCCAGCATGGGGATGGCGATAAATAAAACAAGTAATTGATCCATTCTGTAATAATCAGCCGAAACTGTTTTAGAAAATTAATCCAATAAATATACCGGCAGGTTTTCTTCAGTAGCATGCACAATATGATTCGTTTCCATTTCCTTTGCTCCTTCAATAAACTGTTCCATGTTGTGAATCGTTTTTATTTCACCCGCATCTGTAATGGGTTCATACTTTACAAAACTTCCATTCCTGAAATAATAAAACTGTTGTTCAACGGGATCCAATGCTACAATATGCACCCACTCATTTTTATACCATTCAAATACTTCGGGTGTAGATTGAATCGCTTTTAAAACGATGTCAGGCTGATGTTCAACAATTACCAGCAATCTAACCGGGTCATGCACTTCAATCATTTGCCATGGCAAACCGGGCCGCAGGTCGCCATCGCTGCTGTTGGCTACTCCAAACAAACCCATTACATTATGAGGAAGTTTAGTGCCGGCTCCCATTTTAATATTATCCACTCTCGAAAAATAATATTCAAGGTTGATGCCGCCGCAAACCAGGCCAATCGGCCGCATAACTGCCGAAAGAATTGTTCCTTCAGGATCTGTTGTGTAATCATAGCTGTTTAAGAATGCTCTTCTGTCGAGAAACAAACCTTTGGATGTTTGCCTGCGGCCAATGATTGCTAATGTATTTGTACCATGCCCCAACTCCGGCCTTGGTTCAAACAAAGAAACCGAACGGCTGTGAATCGCTTTGCGTACCTGCTCCAATCCCTGTTTGGTATTGATTGATGCAAATCTTCTGCTGCGTTCTTTTGCATTCAGGTTTAAAGCCGTTTCAAAATTCTGGATATTAACAAGATGTCTTTTTGCATTGTCTGCATTCAAAACATCTTCATCATAATAAGCCCATACATCAGCAGCTGTATCATGCATGCTGCCTATAAACTGTGTTGTATCAGGAATAACAATTCCTTTGGCTGCCAACTGTTCTCTTACTTTTTTATGATTTAAAATATAAGACTGCACTCTTGCATTCGTAGCACCTGGCCTTCCGCTGCAGGCACCGCAATCGTGTGCACCATGATGCGGATTGTTGGCACTGCTGCTGCCATGTGCAACAAAATAAATAATTGGTGCAAAATTTTTTAATCAATCCAATGCCACGTAAAAAGCCTTCAGCTCTTGTAACCATTTCATCGAGCGTATAACCAATCTGCAATCCATTTTCTGTATCTGACAGGTTTTTATTTTCGATGGTAAGAGTTGATTTATTATCCATATGCCCGTATGCATTTGAAATAGCCGGGCTCATTGTTGGCCGAAACAGCATTTCCAGTTTTTTTACAAAAGCCCAAAAACCAAAACCGATGCTTAAGAAAAATCCGGAAAAAATACCGTGTGTATGTTTGGTGTAAATCAGTTCATCTTTCCGTACAGAACTGGCGTTAGATTCTTTGATTAAATACTTAGGTGTTACAGGTGCGGGGCAAAGTTTATCATAAAATTTACTGCCCTGCTGCTGAAAATAAAACTCTACTCCAAAAAAACCCGGAGCTCCAAATGTTTCAGATTTTTTATCTACTGCTTCAATATGCCGGCGAATGGAATCCTCTCTTTCATCAATACAAAAAATTGCCTGAAGAGAAGGAGGGGCTTTAGGGTCTGCTATTGTAAAAGGCTTATTCATTTCGGAGAGTTCCAAAATCCCCCCTTTGGGGGGTGGGGGGGCCGCCAATAATATTCCTTTTAACACCGAGTCATAATAACTCCATTCAAAAGCATCCTGCCATAATTCAATTACTTCTGCAAATTCAGTTTTCGGAAACTCTTCAAATAAATCAACCGGCGGAACTGTAACATGATTGGCTAAAGGCTGCCATTTATTACCGAATGAATCGTTTAATGCATCCAGCTCCATCAATAATTCAAACTCCACCAATTCCTTCAGTGTAATCAGTTTCTTGTCCAGTAATGTTTGCGGATTATCTTCCACTGCGGTTACAAAACCACTCCAGCCATGATGTGCAAACTGCTGATCAAATAAATACTGTTCAAAATATTCCTCTTTCCCTACAATCTTTGTTAACAGCTCTGTTACAGAATAATTGCCCGATAAGAATTTCTGTTTAACAGCTTTTGTTTTAAAGAAACTCACAAAACTGTTTTGCTCCATTTCTTTCATGCTCTCTGTAAAAGGTTTACTTACAACCGGAAAACTTTCGATTGCAATACCCTGGTCTAAAAATGCACAGAGAATACGAAACAGCAAAGGATGAACTTTATTATCCAGATCCAACTGATACACATCTTTCCAATACTTCCGTAATTGCCCGATACGTGGATGATTAATCGTATCATACTCTTTGCTGATCAATTTTTCTTTCCAATGATCAACAGCTTCTTTTCCCTTCTTTTGCACAATCACCATTTGCAGCACATCTTTCCGTATCCTTCCGGTTGCATACATCTCCCTGTACTCCGGCAACTGCAAATGCACCTGGAAACCAAAAATTCCGGATGCCTTGAAAATAGCATCATAAAATTTGATATGCTGAAAAGCATGCAAAGAATTATGATGTATAAAATCTTTTAATGCTTGCTGTGCAGGCAGATAATGTTTTAACTCATGTATAACATTCGCTTCGCTGAAAGTGGCTGTATTCATAATAATAAAAATGGGCGCAGGTTTTACCTGGCCCATTGTAATTCTAATGTTTCAATTCTTCTACACTGAATTCGGGGTTCATCTCGTCTTTTACATATTCCACATCGGTATAAAATTCTACCTTGCCTGTGTCAATATTATACATGGCACCCACTACACCAATTTCTCCCTTCTCCACCATTTGTTCAATAATGAAACTTCTTTCAATAATGCTTTTTACAGAACGGCGTACATTTATCGATGATACGTTTTCGACAAAGGTTGAATTCTTTGAATGACGGTCTTTTATATTTACAGTATCTCTTTCCGCATATACCGAAGGTTGCAGTTTGGAAAGCAGTTCGGTAAGGTTACCCATTTCTACATGGTCGCAGGCCCCTTTTACTGCACCACATTTAGTATGGCCTAACACAACAATCAGTTTTGAGCCCGCCACTTTACAGGCAAACTCCATACTTCCTAAAATATCGGTATTTACAATATTGCCTGCAATGCGAACGGAGAAAATATCGCCCAATCCCTGATCAAAAATCAACTCTGCTGATGTACGGCTGTCGATACAGCTGAGTATTATGGCAAAAGGCCATTGGCCATCACGTGTATCATTTGCCTGTGCCAGCAAATCCCTTTGTGCTTTCAGGTTTTTTACAAACCGGTCGTTTCCTTCCCTTAAAATTTCAAGCGCCATTCTCGGCGTCAGGTTTGCCTGTGTTTCTTTTGTGTGTGCCCTCATGTTTAATTAAGTTTTTTTATCACTACCCTTCCGGGATGTTATATTGTTATAAATTTCAAATTTCTTAATCCTGCTCCGAATGCACGTGCATGGCATCTTCCATTTTATAAGCAGGCTTAAAGTTTTTAAGTGTTACTGTAATGTTTTTATCTTTCGACCCAAAGTTTACAAAGTCCCTCAGTAGTTCCAGCACATCATAATCTATATAAACTGTGTTGGCTGCATCAATTACCAGTTTACTGTTTTCGGGAAGATGAGCCAGTGTTTGTTTAATGGCTGCTTTGTTTAAGAAAGAAACTTCCTGTGCAAGATCCATATGTATTGTTTCGCCTTCGTGGTGCTGTTCTTTTTTAAAGAAGTAGGCGAGTTTCATATTTCCTCTCAGAATAAAAATAATACTTACCACCAAACCAATACCTACACCTTTTAATAAATCAATACCAACAACGGCTATTACAGTTACAATAAATGGTATGAATTGAAATTTACCCGACTGCCACATATGCTTAAATACTTTAGGGCTGGCCAGTTTAAATCCAATCATAATTAAAATAGCAGCTAAGCAGGCCATTGGAATCATATTCAGAATTCCGGGAATTGCAACAACTGCAATCAGCAAAAACACACCGTGAGCTATTGCAGAAAGCTTTGACTTTGCCCCTGCATTAACATTGGCAGATGTTCTTACAATAACTGATGTCATCGGTAATCCGCCAATTAAACCTGAAAAAATATTTCCGATGCCTTGTGCTCTTAATTCTGTGTTGGCACTGGAAAATCTTTTTAATGGATCCATTTTGTCGCCTGCCTCAAGACAGAGTAATGTTTCAATACTTGCAACAGTAGCAATGGTTGCGGCCGTAATCCAAACAGCAGGATTTGCAAACCCACTGAAATCAGGAAGACTGAATTGTCCGAAAAACTCACTGAAGGAAGAAGCTGTTGGCAGTTTCACCAGGTGTTCTCCTGCAATAACTAAATCAGGGTTTGTTACTTTGAAAATTTCATTCAACAGAATCCCTGCTGCTACAGCTACCAATGCACCCGGAACAGCTTTTATTTTTTTCAGGAAAGGAACTTTATTAAATGCTATCAGGATACCGAGTGAAACAATTGTAACAATAATAATCCCTGTATGGGCAAAATTGAAGGAATGAATAATTTCACTGAAGAAGCCTTTATCTGCTGCATCCATCAGTTCATACGAATAAAAATCACCCTCATGTTCTTTATCATACCCGATAGCATGTGGCAGTTCCTTTTTAATAATAATAATCCCGATAGCTGTAAGCATCCCTTCAATAACTCCTGAAGGAAAATAACTGGAAATACCTCCGGCTTTTGCAATCCCCAGTAAAAGCTGAAATACACCTGCCAGCACAACTGCCAGCAAAAATGTTTCGTATCCAAGATTTGTTACTGCTGCAAGCACAATTGCTATAAGCCCTGCTGCAGGCCCCGATACACTGACATGTGAGCTGCTCAAAACACCAACAAGTATACCTCCAATTACGCCGGTAATAATACCGGCAAAGGGCGGAGCACCACTGGCTACTGCAATTCCTAAACAAAGTGGCAGTGCTACTAAAAATACCACCATACCAGACAGTAAATCTGTCTTGAAATTTTTCGTGTTCAATTTCATCTTAAACGCTTGATTATTGTAACATGGTTAATTCAACAGAACAAACTGTTGAAAATTCGAATGAATAAAATTTGCTGTGAGCTTTTGTTTTTCCTTTTGTATACAGTGTTTCAGAATGGATAAAACATCTGTTTCATTACCCATACATGTTCTGCAGATAGTTTCATTAGCATGCAGACAGAAAAGACTGAATAAAGGAAAAAATTATGCGGCGTTGGGAGGAGGTACAAGTAATTCGCCGTGATAAGCAATATAGGCTTCTGCATCTTCGCAGTTATGATACTGCGAACGAGCCAGAAAAAAATGATCTGTTACATGATGATCGTGCAGGTATTCTTCTGAGAAAGCACTGCTGCTGGGGGTCTTTTCTTCAGTAGAATTGCCAAATGGGTTTGCTGATTCTTCTTCATTTTCAGAAAGAGGGAAGCCGGATTTTTCCATCTTCTGTTTTGCAATTTCCTGCTGGCTGGCATAAACAAAAGGAGCACTTACAGTAAGCCATAGCAGAGCCATCATCATAAAAATGACGGGGAAGACTTTATTGGCTTTGTATTTTTTAGATTTCCTTTTCATGAAAATGTGCTGCAAGATATAACTTTGAAGCTTGTAAACCAAGCAATTCACTGTCGGTTGATGGTTGCAAAATTACTGACTGAAAAGTATTTTGTTTATCTATATTTATTAAAGTTTTCTTAACAAATGAGCTGGAAAAAGATGCTTTACAACTCTATACCGGGGCAAATATGAAACCATACGAATTACTGTTAAATGAAAATAAAAAATGGGCTGCGGAAAGAATTTTGCAGGACCCTGGCTTTTTTGACCGCCTGGCACATTTACAAACCCCTGAATTTTTATGGATTGGCTGTAGCGACAGCCGTGTACCTGCAAATGAAATCACCGGTACAGATCCGGGAGAAATTTTTGTACACCGTAATATAGCCAACCTTGTTATTCATACCGATGTAAATCTGCTCAGCGTTCTGGAATATGCTGTTACACATTTAAAAGTAAGGCATGTAATTATTTGCGGACATTATGGATGTGGCGGCATTAAAGCTGCCATGGGAAATCATGATTATAAACAGATCTTAAATATGTGGTTCAGGCATATTAAAGATGTGTACCGCCATAACCGGAAAGAACTTGATTCAATTACCGATGAAGAAAAAAAGACAGACAGGTTAACAGAGCTGAATGTAATTGAACAGGTACAGCGGTTGGCAAAAACTTCCATCATACAAAAAGCGTGGAAAGAAGAACAACGTCCTGATTTGCACGGATGGGTATATGGGTTAAAGGATGGCATCATTAATCCTGTATTTGAAATGAAGGCAAACAGCACAATCGATCCGCTGTATGAATATGACAACCTGTAAGTTTACTGCTCAATTTTTATGTTTCTCTTTTTGATATAAGCATGCCACAGAATCATTGCAGCAATTGTTCTGTATGGCTTCCATGGTTCTGCAATTACAAGCATTTCTTCTTTTGTGATGTGTGGAGGTAATTGCTTCCGTTCTTTAAGACTGTTTACTAATGCAATATCCCCGAGTGGAAATAAATCAGTACGCTGCAGTGAATGCATCAGATATACATCAGCTGTCCAGTGTCCAATACCTTTTATAGAAATCAGTTGTGCACGAACATCTTCATCTGTCATTGCAGAAAACTTTTTCCATTGGAGTTGTTTATTCACAAAAGCAGTTGCCAGTTCTTTTGCATACACTTGCTTTTGCCGGGTGAAATAACATTCCCTCAGCTCTTCATTACTCATTGCCAGAATTTTTGCAGGTGTTACTGTTCCTATTCTTTCCTTCAGTTTTTTGTAAGCAGCAAATGCAGCAGCTAAAGAAACCTGCTGTTCAAGTATAATAAGAATAAGTGTTTCAAATCCCTGTTTTCTTGTCCACATAGGTGGATAGCCATGTTCTTTGATAATGGCTTTTAGGTGTTTGTCTTTTTTCGAAAGAAGATCGCAGTATGTTTGAAAATTATCTGCAGAGAAGGTTTGAATCATGTGCTAAAAATAAAAAGAGACAGAAGATAGAATGAAGAATTATTTATTTGCCCACTTTGGAATTTTTCCTTCCTTCTCCCATTCAATACACTTTTCTTTATGACTATTAAAATCGCCAAAACATAACGCATCTAACATTTCCTCCCTTTTCATTTCTGGATTGTTTAGTACATCACGAATAATATCTGCATGATTGTCGACATACTCCTCAAATCTTTGATAAGCCCAAATGTATTCCTTGTCGCTATTAAGGTACTGAAATTCTTTTGGCAATTCGGCGATTCCTTCTCTTAGGTTTAATCCCATAAATCTTTTGGGCAAAGTAGTTCTGTTGAATATAAAAGGGGCAGAAATTGAAATTACATTGAGGTCACCAATTAGATTTGCTATACCATGAATCTCAAGACCGGCTTTTTGTAAATGTCCAAACTGTTTTTTGAACTCGGTAATTATGGTTTCGTAGCTCAACTCTTAGCTTTAAATTTTGCAATTGCATTTCTTGTAAATTCACTCAGCACTAAATTTCCGCTAATCTTTGCACGTTCAATCAACAGCTCATCCCAGTGCTCTGTTCCCTTCCAGAAAACCTTTTTCATTTCGCTCATTGCTTCAGGAGAAGAATGAGATAATGTATTTGCCAGTTTTTCTATTGATTCATCCATTGCTTCTACTGTTTGATGTAATTCAGCATACAGGCCTTTACGTCTTGCCCAATCAGCATTGCGCCAGCTGGCAGCATCAATAGATAATTGTGAATAAGAAGAAACCCCCATTTTCCTTCCTACAGCAGGTCCAATTACAAATGGTCCAATTCCTATTGCCAGTTCACTCAATCTTATATCTGCTCCTTCAACTGCAATAGCATAATCTGCTGCTGCTGCTATGCCAACACCACCTCCCACACATTTGCCATGCACCCTTACAATTATAAACTTGGGGCATTTCCGCATTGCATTGATCACATTGGCAAAACCACTGAAAAACTCCAGTCCCTGTTTTTCATTTTGAATAGCAGCCAGTTCATCAAAACTGGCGCCTGCACAAAAAGCTTTTTCTCCGGCAGAACGTAAAACAATAACAGATGTATTTGGGTCTGTTCCTGCATGCAGAATAACATTAGCCAGTTCTTTTAATACTGCACCAGGAAGAGAATTGCTTTGCGGATGAAAAAATTCAATAAATGCAATTCCTTTATGCACTTCCGTTTTAACGTATGCTTCGTTCACTTGCTTTATCATAACCTCCTGTTTAGTCTTTTCAAGTTACTGCACTTGCAGCATAAAAACAATGAGTTACTGCTGCAATTTTTTTACCATTGTTAAAATGGTAGCAATGCCCGTTATCTCATGGGTTTCATCAAAAAATTCCACCAGCCACTTTACAATTCCTTTTTCAATATCATCGCCCCGTTTAAAATCTTCAGGGTTCTCAATCATCCGTTTGTCATTAGGCAGTTTTTCTTTACAGGTAAAGCGGATATATACTTCAGCCCCGGGATAAACAGGTTTTGTAAACCGCAGTTCATCGATTCCATAATTCAGTAATACCGGGTTTTTTTCATAACTGTCAACAAATAAGCCGGCAGCAATACTCATAAGAAAATAACCATGCGCCACCTGTTGCTCAAACATGGTTCCGGTAAAATCAGTGGTTTTAATATGCGCATAGAAATGGTCCCCACTTAAATCAGCAAACCGTTCAATGTCTTCACTGGTGACTATTCTTTTGTCAGTGATGATCTGATCCCCGATCTGTAACTCTTCAAAATATTTTTTAAATGGATGTTTGCCGGGGTCTTTCCCTTTTGCATTCGGCTGGTATACATTAGTGATGGCTGTAATAGTTGTTGGCGAACCTTGTATGGCAGTTCGTTGCAGATAATGTTTTACTCCACGTAATCCACCCATTTCTTCACCACCACCTGCACGACCGGGACCTCCATGCACCAATAAAGGCAAAGGAGAGCCATGCCCTGTACTTTCTTTTGCACACTCGCTATTCAGCACCAGTATTCTTCCATGATGTGTTGCTGCATCAATCACATACTGCTTTGCAATTTTATCATGAGCAGTTACAATTGATGAACACAAACTTCCCTTTCCTAATTTGCTCAAGGCGATTGCTTCATCTATTCCTTTATACGGCATGATTGTACTAACAGGACCAAAGGCTTCTACCTCATGCACATCCTTTGATGTAAATGGTTTTTCATTCACCAATAAAATGGGAGAAAGAAATGATCCTTTGTTTGCATCAGCATCTACAACATTTACACTGTCAAGACTTCCATAAACAATTTGTGAAGATGCTAATAATTTATGCACCTGTTCTTTTACTTCTTTACGCTGTGTTTCACCAGCCAGGCTTCCCAT
Source organism: Chitinophagaceae bacterium (assembly GCA_016713085.1). NCBI lineage: Bacteria > Pseudomonadati > Bacteroidota > Chitinophagia > Chitinophagales > Chitinophagaceae > Chitinophagaceae bacterium. The sequence goes on from JADJPV010000001.1 coordinate 1,319,732, forward strand.
TCTTACTTTTTTATTCAATGGATTTCCAATAACTGTTTGTGCCAATGATGCGGAGATGGCTTTCCACATGTCTTCCATTTTATTTTCAGGAACAAATATGCGGCGGATACCTGTGCAGCGTTGTCCGGCTTTCAGAGTCATTTCTTTACGCACCTCTTTAATCAAAACATCCCACTCCGGTTTTCCGGGTGTTACATCTTCACCCAATACTATACAGTTGAGTGAATCTGCTTCCATATTAAACGGAACATTCTCTTTTAAAATTTTTGGCTGACTTCTTAACATCAATCCTGTTGATGCACTGCCAGTGAATGTGATTACATCCTGTGAAGTTACATGCTCCAGTAAATCGCCTGCACTTCCACATACTAACTGTAATGCACCTTCGGGTATTATGTTTGATGCGATGATTTCTCGTACAACAGCTTCTGTTAAGTAAGAAGTAACCGTTGCCGGTTTTACAATCGCCGGCATACCTGCTAATAAATTCACAGCTATCTTTTCAAGCATTCCCCACACAGGAAAGTTGAAGGCATTGATATGAATGGCAACACCTTCTTTCGGCACAAGAATATGTGTCCCCATGAAAGTATTGTTCTTACTCAAATTATGGCTTTCACCATCTACACAAAATACTTCGTCAGGAAATTTCCTTCGCAAAGATGCATTGGCAAATAAATTACCAATGCCACCTTCAATATCAACCCAGCTGTCTGCTTTTGTTGCACCGGTTTGATAACTGATTTTATAAAATTTATCGAGATAATTTCTGAGATGAAGCGCTAATGCCTTTAGCATATTTCCACGCTCATGAAAAGTCATTTTGCGGAGTGCAGGGTTTCCAACTGTTCTTGCATAATTAGTGATGGATTGAAAATCTAATCCTTTGGTTGAGGCTGCTGCAATTGTTTCACCATTTACGGCATTGTATAAAAGTTGCCCATCACCATCGCCGGTAATCCAGCTTCCGGTAATATAGTTACCAAGTTTATTCATACTGCAAATCGTTATCAGCGAAGTTAAAGAAAAGATGAAGGGTTGAATGAGTTGCTTGAGTTATATCAAACCAAACTGCCGCAGGTGATGTGTTACATGTTTATAATGTAACCTTACCCATTCCTCAAAGTTCAGTTCACCAAAAACCGGGTGAACTGCAGTTGCATCATTTTGATTTTCGTAATACTCAAAAAAATGATTGACTTCCTGTTCCAGTTTGGCAACAGCTTCTTCTACAGTTGCATAATGAGCAGGGAATGGTTCTTCACCAATAATACTCACCGGTGCTTTTGTATTTTCTCTGAACAGCTTATCACTCATTAAAAATTCTTTGAATTTGGGCAGGTGCTCAGCTGGTGTAACCAAATCAAAATGAATCTTCTTTGTTGATACTTTGAAGAAGGCTGATACATGCTCCAGCATTTGCTGAAAATTCATCTTACCCCATTTCGGAGTTACTGAAGAATCAGCATTGCGTATGATTGAAATATACTCATGCTGCAGAAAATTTAATTTTTCCTCCATGGTTATTGTTTTACCAAATGTACTGGATTCGTATTTCACAGGTATGTCATACTTATTGTGCCGGTTTACAATTTCACAGCAACCTGATAAGTATGGCATACCTACATAAAAAAAATCCCGTGCACTTTCGTACACGGGATCGTATCAGGATTACATTATACTCTTACCCTAAAGCAACACGCTTAAACTCAGTAACTTTTAAATCGCCGGAAGCTTTCAGGTAATCACCAACACTTTTAGAAGCATCTTTAACAAATGCCTGTGCCAGTAATGTTTGCTCTTTAAAGAACGCATTCATTTTACCATCAGCAATTTTAGCGATCATTTCATCAGGCTTACCTGCCATCTTAGGATCCTGCTTCATCAGCTCAACAATGATATCTTTTTCACGTGCCACTACATCAGCAGGAACACTTTCAGGATCAACCGCTACAGGGTTCATTGCAGCAATCTGCATGGCTACATCTTTACCTGCATCAGCGGCTTCTTTATTTAAACCAACCAATACACCCATGCGGTATGAACCGTGAATGTATGACGCAACATAAGGAGCTTCGATTCTTTCAAATTTGCTTACGCCAATTTTTTCACCGATAGCAGCTAATTTATCATTAATCAGGTCTGATACTTTTGCACCATTTACAGTAGCAGCATTCAGTTCGTCAACAGATTTTACATTGTTGGCAACAGCAGCATCGGCAATTGATTGAGCAAAAGCAACAAAGTCTGCATTCTTGCTTACGAAATCAGTTTCGCAGCTGATGCAAACAACAAAACCTGTTTTGTGATCAGCACTTGTTTGTGCAATCACCACACCTTCTTTTGCTTCACGGTCGCTGCGTTTAGCGGCAACTTTCTGACCCTGCTTGCGCAACCAGTCGATCGCTGCTTCAAAATCACCATTTGTTTCAGTTAATGCTTTACGGCAATCCATCATTCCTGCACCGGTTGCCTGGCGAAGTTTATTAATATCCTGTGCACTTATTGTTACAGTAGACATATACTTAGTTATTTGAGTTTTAAAATTTAAAAAATGCTTCCTGCAAAACTCTTTTCAGAATTTAAAGCAGGAAGCATTTTCAATGATCTGATTGTTACATCAGTTATTTATTCTGTACGGGAATAAGATTACATCTTCCATCTTCTTACTCTCACGTTCAACTGATCTTATCTTGAAGACGTACGCTTCTGTGTACTTGGTACACGACGCTTTGGCCCGCCTGCTCCACCGCCGGGACCACCAGCACCAGGGCCTCTTCCGGGACCACGGCCAGCACCACGTCCGCCTCTTTCTCTTCCGCCTTCGTCATTTACATCAAACTTAGAATTATCATCAGATACTTCTTCAGTTTCATCTTCTTCTTTTTCATTCTGACGCTCAGCTAATCCTTCAGCAATTGCAGCTGTCAGGTATTCAGTAATAATAGCGATTGATTTTGTTGCATCATCGTTACCGGGGATGAAGAAATCAACTTTATTCGGATCGCAGTTGGTATCAACCACACCGAATGTAGTTACGCCTAAACGTTTTGCTTCAGCAAGAGCAATATGCTCATGTCCAATATCAACGAGGAATAAGGCAGCAGGGATACGGCTCATATTAGCAATACCGCCTAATACTTTTTCCATCTTTTCTTTATCACGGCTTAACTGTAAGCGCTCTTTCTTGGTTATGCTGTCGAAAGAACCATCGCCCAGCATTTTTTCAATGCTCTGCATTTTCTTCACGCTCTTACGAACCGTGTTGAAGTTGGTTAACATACCACCTAACCAACGGTCGGTTACATAAGGCATGTTTACTTTCTGTGCACATTCAGTTACTATTTCTTTGGCTTGTTTTTTAGTTGCCACAAACATGATCTTCTTTCCGCTGCGTGCAATTTGTTTCATTGCAGCTGCAGTTTCCTGCAAACCTTCTACGGTTCTGTTAAGATCAATGATGTGAATGCCTTTCTTTTCAGCAAAGATGTAAGGCAACATCTTGGGATTCCACTTCTTTTTCAGGTGACCGAAATGCACACCTGCTTCGAGTAATTGCTGTTGTAATGAAGTGCTATTTTCCATTGTATTTGTATAATCGTTTTTAAAAATTGTTTGATCGCAATCATTGGCCAAAGGCCAATGTGTGTATTAACGTTTAGAGAACTGGAAGCTTCTACGTGCTTTCTTATGACCAAATTTCTTACGTTCAACACCACGGGGATCACGCTTTAATAAACCCGCAGCTTTCAATAAAGGACGATATTCAGCATTTACTTCCAGCAATGCACGGGCAATACCCAGTTTTATTGCTTCAGCCTGGCCTTTAATACCCCCACCTGTAGCATTCACCTTTATATCAAACTTGTCTAATGAATCAGTTGTTTTCAAAGGAGCCTCCACCTGGTTTTGTAAATACATCAGGCTGAAATATTGTTTGTAATTTTTGTCGTTCACAATAATGTTACCTGTACCCTTGCTCATGAACACCCGGGTAATAGCTTCTTTACGGCGACCAACTGCATTTTTTTGCTTTTCCATTATATCTTATTTGGAATTTTGTAATTGAGTGATTGATGATCAGAACTTCAGTTCTATTGGTTGCTGAGCAGTTTGGTTATGCTTCTCGCCAACATATACAAATAACTTTTTGTACATCTTGCGGCCCAAAATAGTTTTTGGCAACATACCTTTTACGGCACGCTCAACAATTACTTCAGGACGGCGGCGCTGCAAATCTTTTGCAATTTCAATTTTCTGGCCACCTGGGTAACCACTGAAATTATGATACTCTTTGTAATCAATCTTAGTACCGGTGAATTTTACCTTTTCGGCATTAATGACAATTACATAATCGCCACAATCAACGTGGGGAGTGTAATAAGCTTTGTTCTTACCACGTAAAATAGCAGCAATTTTTGAACACATGCGGCCAACGGTTTGATTGGTGCCGTCTACAACGTACCAGTTACGTTGCACGGTAGCTTCGTTCGCATGCTTTGTAGTGAAATGTAGTTTACTCATTGTTTTTTAATTTTTATTTACCCGCCAATAGCTTTTTCGCTGGTGGCGCCACGCCATCCCGTGGATTTGTTGAAAAATTCCGTTTTAACAACGGGGTCGCAAAGGTAGCCGTACAGAAAGCATATAACCAAAGAAAAACAGAACTATTTTTTTATCGTACTTTCACAACACACTGATTTACAGTAAATATTTTGCACAATTATTTTCATAGCCTCGAAAACGCCTGAAAACAAAGGAAGTTTTGGGGCTGTTAGCTGCAAATCCTTCATCAGCTTTAGTTCGGGCTGTTCGCTTGTAGTCCCGCCGATGGCGGGAGCTACCGCTTCCATCCCGCAGCCCTTCAGCGATAAGCAACATGTAATCTATAAATGGCTTAATTTCAAACCCTGTTTACAGAAACTATAACCACCTGAAGCTTACTAACAGAAAAATCTTTCTATGCGCAACGGGTTATTCTTTGTAGTTTTTATTTTTTCAGTACTTGTTTCATTTGCCCAGCCTTATGTTGATGTGCTCAATGTTCGCACACTGCAATCGCCGGATAATGGTTTCATCAGAAGAAACAAAGACAAGAATTAATTTCAGTATTTCAATGCGGGCCTTACACTGCCTATCCGTTTTAAAAAAACCGGTGGAGCTTTGGTACTAAGCCCATATTTTGAAAACTGGCAGGTGAACCTTCCCGGTATCAATCAACAAACCATCCTTCCTTTGGAAAGAGATCACTTCTTTCCTTCAGGTATCGGGCTGCCAATAACGCTGCTAACACCCATACAGCATTCAAAATTTCTCATCAACACAACAATGATTTTGCGGAATAATGCAGAGAAAATAAACCTGCCCTCTTCTTTCCAGGCAGGCGGGTTTGTTGTAGTAAATTATAAAATCAATCAGAAGCTTATTGTAAAAGCAGGTTTGTATTATAACCGTGAAGCCTTTGGCAATTTCTTTATGCCGCTTGGCGGATTGGAATATAAAGTTGACAGCACATTACAGATCTGGGGAACACTGCCCGGTTCTTTCTTTATTGAAAAGCGTTTAAAGAAATACTGGTATGCCGGGTTAACATTCAAAGCCGTTACCAACAGTTACCAGTTGTTTAACGGAAAATATATTCAGTTTAATGATAACCAGCTCAGCCTCTTCTCCGATCTGTATCTCAGCAAAAACTTAGTATTGAACCTTGAGGCAGGCCACAGTTTATTCCGCAGAATCAGGTTAGGAACTACAGGAAAGATCAGGCAATATGTTTATGATGAAAAAGTAAACGACAACCTGCTGTTTCGTGTTTCAGCTATTTACAGAATACGTTTGTAATACAATATGAATATATCGAGCACCTTTAGTTTTTAGGCTGAAGTAAAATATATTTAAAGGTTGTGTTGTAAGCGGCATCAATAAACGCCAGCATTTCTGTCCATTTTTCCTTCGGCATATCTTTCTTCTTATACATTTTTACTATGCTGAAAATTATATTGCCGTTTTCTTCCTTTGCTTCACAGGAAAATTTACCTGCCTCATTGTCTATAATGATATTCATTTCCTTTAACCCTTTAACAGTATAACCTGCAGGAACAGGCATTGATATTTTCCAGCTGAGTGTTCTTGCATATCCAACCTGGATGTCTTTGGTTCTGTTTCTTTCCTCTTTTGTAATCTGCAGTTGGGTTCCCATTAAGCCGGCCAAATTCACAAGAATTTTTTTACCTGCTTTTTTTGTCATGTCTTCTATTTCAAACTCATCTGATACGGTTAACTGTTTTCTTACCAGTGCCCTTCCATCGCTGATGAGTTTAAAATTTTTATGCTTCACTTTTTGCCTGTACTCTTTATCGAGTTCCTGCTGCACCAATTCAGGCTTGGCTGTTTTAAACTCTTCTTTAATTGCAGCAACAGAACTGTAATATTCATCTGCCTGCCTGCTGCTCATTTTATCTAAGGGCGATGAACCAAAGTAAATCTTAAAATCATCAAATATGTATGGAGTGTATTTCACTACATTATCAATTTCTTTTGCCTTACTGATTCCATTATACGTTGCCGTTCTGTTGACATTCATTTTGTTGGTAACAGCATCGTACTGTGCAGTGATATCGTAATGAACTGTATTATCAGTTGCCGCAGCATCAGGCAGAGTGATGGGTGTAATTTCCTGTACACCTGTTTTCTTCGCCGGTTCTTTAATGATGTACGCTTCATTACCCAGTAATGTTTCAACCAGTTCTCCAGGATTTGAGTGATCGGTACAGTTGAAGTAAAACTTATCCTTTACCCTGATTACATATCTTATCTCACCATCAAACAAAACATCTTTGAGCTTTCCTGTTTTGTTGGAAGTTGTAATGATAAGATCGGAACTGATTTTTCGCTGAAAAAGCAGTGAACCGAAAATATAAGCAAACACTTTATCTGACAAATAGGAATCACGGAATAATACGTGGTTCCTGATGCGGTAGTATATGTTCTGAATAAATTTTTCTTCGGGCAAATCACTCACATTTTCCTGGCGCATATCTTTCCAGGTATAGTCAACGAACCCCTGTACTGTAAGCATGCTACTGTTCAGTGGATAATATCCAACATTTACATAATCATCCCAGGCAATTTTGGCAATTTCTTCTTTAGTAAACCCGCTTTTCAATTCACCTTTTCCGCCTATCAATGCTCCTTTAATTTTATCGCTGTTGGCATAGATCACCTGGAATTTTACAACCGGGTAAGCAAGCATAGGACTGATGAAGTTCACATCTTTTTCTGTTGCCCTGTCTTTATCAATAAGTACGTACCGGTAAAAACCACTTACATCGCTCTCTTCTTTTTTAAATTCAGGGGCGCCATTTTGCGAAAGTGATTTGAAAAACGTTTTCTCATCTGTATCAATACTGATTTCATTGTACATAACAGGATACTTCTTGCTGCAGATCTCGTACTGCTGGTCAAACTCTACATACCCGCTGCGCATTACATTGAGTTTGCTTTTTGTATAGGACACATACTCCAGCACATCCCCCACTTCAAGATTGGGAATAGCAACTTTATAATATCTTGTTTCAGTACCCGTGTTCTGATCAAAAAAACTTTTATAAAATTCTGGTACGTTTGATTTACTTCCGGCTTCTACTGCATCACCCAGATCAACCGCTTGTGTTTCCCCATTTGGTTTAATAACCCTTGCAGAAAATCCATCGAGTTTATCTCCATACCGGAAATACACTTCTGTAAATCCTTCTGTTGCATTTTTATCCTGCAGCTTAATTTTAAATCTTACTTTTTCAAACAGGAACACATTTGATTTAGTAGAACTGATCCAGCCACCGCTTACTTTTTTATCAAAGGTTATACTCCGTTTATATCCCATGATCACAGCCGATTCGTTTTTCCATTTGTCAGAAATCGTATTGATGGCGAAAGAGGGTATTGCTTCCGTCCAGTAAGGAGCTGCGTTTTTTTCAATTACCTCGATAAAATCTTCATCTATTACGCTCTGTGCAAATAAGGGTTGTGAAACAGACAGAAGAAAAATAAAGCTGGCAACAAATACAACTTTTTTATATGTACTGAATTTCATGATTGCAGTTATTTAGCGGTTACGGTAATATAGTTTTCACTGAAAGACTTAATGCTTTCGAGAAATTTTACCCAGTCTGTAAAATCTTTTTTACTGATCGTACTTTTCTTAATCAGCAGTTTCTTTTTTAATACTATTTTATTTCCGGTAACAATGTATTCACCCGTAAAACTGTAGCTATCATTTGCCACCTGCAATTTCTCCGGTATGTCAGCAAATTTTTTATTGACAGGAATTGTGAGCGACAGCTCGTCTTCAAATGCAGTTACCCAGTTTAAATCATATCCCCTAGTACGTTTTTCATCGGGCAGGTAACCCTGTAATGTTTTCGGAAAGAAATCAATGTTTACATAGTAGTCACCTTCAATGATGCTTACATTATTGCTAAGATTTGACTCGCCTTCAATCACTACCGGCAGCTCCCTGTTTTTTAAATCACTTGTCTTTGTTGTTTTGGAAGTGATGTTGCTGTTGCCAAACTCCAGCATGTTTTCAAGGAACTCCTGCTGCGATGTAACCGGTAACTGCTGATAGGTTTGATGAAAGTCAGTGCGTTCATTTCCTGTGAAAACAATTTTTAATTTCCCGATAAGGTTGTTATCAATCAATGAAAAATCAGCCTTCGTTTGAATCATATGCCCTTCGCCTGTTGTAAGCGGAACCATTTTAATTTCAAACTTTTCTTTATTGGCAATCATTGCTTCTTTTCCCTGGATGCGGTAAGCGTTCTCACCAAAAGGAGCATATTTTTCAGTAGCATCTAAAAAATATTCTTTACCTCCGTAGTATAAAGTTGTAATGGCATGATTATTTACACATAAAGCAGGTGTTGCCTGCGGGTAGGGAATATCTCTTGTGCCGATCCAGGTAAACCGTGCATCATAACCTGCAAGCAACAGCATTTCTGTTAACAGGTTGGCCATTCCTTTGCAATCACAATATTTTTTAGCAAGTACTTCCTGAGCCGGAAACGGTATATAACCTGAATACCCATCTTCATAAGCAATATACCTGATGTTATCCTGTACCCAGTAATAGATGGCTTTGATCTTCTCAGTATCGTTATTCTTTCCGGCAGTTATTTTTGTCAATATTGCTTTTAGTTGCTCCGGTTCATTGACAGCCATTTTATACAACCGGTAATTCCAGTTGTAAACGTCATCAACTTTATCAAATCCTTTAATCAATTCTCCTTTACTATCAAATGATTTTACCTGAATAATAAGGTGAGGTTCTGTAAATGCAATTCCAATGCTTTTGGCTTCCTGTTTCAATGCAGGAATGTCACGCATGATGAACGTGTAATAAATATAATCGCCTTTTGGAACTGTTTTTTTCTCAATCTTATTTCCTTCAAAATTCACCGGTTTAAAATCAACTGTCAGCCATTTGGGTACTTTAAATTCAAATGTTTTTTCTTTTACCGGGTACCGCTCATGAAAGAACAGGCGGGTGAGATATTTTGAATCAGAATACTCTTTTTTTACTTTGATCCTGTTCATCTGCCCTTTTTGTGAAAACCTGATAGGGTAATACTGTACACGGCTGTCATCAAAAAAAACACCATCATTTGTTACGGAACGATCATATGGTCGTGTACGATCCCAGATATAAGAACTGCCAAACTTAATTGCTTTATCAAAGGTTTTAATCTGGATGAAGCGATTATAGTATTCAGGATAAACCATGCTGCCAAATTTTTTGATGGAAAGAAATTCCATGGCAGCTTCTTCTTCAATTGTGACCACTTTATCATTCAGTGCATTTTTCCCTTTGTCAAAAGAAAACAACTGGTAAGAACTGATGCAGGCAATATCTGCATCCTTATATTTTTTAGCAAGCTGAAAAGCAGTTGCTTCATCTTCAGAATTTACAGGTTGGGCCGATGCTGTAAAAGTAAACAGCAGCAGTACAGGCATCAGCCTGAAGGTTTGATGGAAAAACATAATAATAGTTTGAGTAAAACAAGTAAAGCAGGCGGAACGGATTTTCATAATTGGTGTTCCCTGGTTTTTAAAGCAGTAAATATATTTAATAGCTCATTGCCAGTTAAAATAAATTCCCGGTTTTTTTAACTCTGAGGGTAACATTTTCGCTAATTGGCAGTTGGACACCTGTAAGTAGTAATGTTGAATGTAACACCGATTGTTGCCGTAATGTATTGATCTTTTTGCCCGCTGAAGCCACGCTGATTTCCCATTGTTCCAATGCGTGGCCCAAGTTCATAACTCCTGTCCTGCAGTAAAGAAGCCGCTGAACCAGCCGGGAATGCAGTTATTCCCGCATAGTTTGAAGACACATCATCAAGATGATCGGTTGTTGTAAAACGATGGGTTATTTCAAAATTGAAATTCACCTTCTCATTCAATGCATATTTTACACCAACACCAAACGGAAAAGCAAATGCAACGGAAGAGTATTGTTTACGGCCGTGGTATAAAGCAGAGCCCTGGCCCTCGGTACCTAATGGACGCAAAAAATATTTTGTACCATCTAAGTAAGCATAAGGATCAAAATTAAAAACGCCTGCTCCAAACGTTAAGTAAGGTGTGAATCTTTCATCCGGGTTGGACGGGTTAAACCGGAAGAAATTAAAATCGCCCTGCAGCATGAGTTCAAACAGGTTGCTGTTAAAGCTGAGGTTGCGGCGTATCTGAAACTCGTTCTTTTTTTCATAAATATCACTATACCCAAGCTGTAGAAAATTAGCTCCCAGACGAACAGCTACATAATCATTGATCTGTTTACGAAAAAAAACACCTCCGGCAATTTTAGGACGGTTAAGTTTTTATCAGGATTTAAATCACCAAAATAATGAGCGGCCCCTAACTGAAATCCAAATTCACCTTCATGATGAAAGCTTTCGTACTGCGCCTTTGCGACAAAGGGAGCAGAGAATACACAGAGAGCCAGTAAGCAAAAAAATGATTTTTTCATCAGGAAATAATTCTCAAGAGATGTAATAACGCAAATATCAGGTTTTTCATGTGTCCCTTTTCTATTTTTACGATGATAACACCGTATTTGCCATAAAATTGCTGTTGAAATTTATGCTGATCAGTTCCTTCTGTCAAGACCCCATGATAATTTATTACGGAGAGTTTGCAGGAAGTTGTTTTCATTCAAACGGATGAGGTTAACCGTAAAGGCCTCTTTCTTTACTGCCAGCTGAATGGTTTTTTGAACAATTTCTTTTCTTGAATCAAGTGTACACAGAAAACTATCGGCCCTTCCTTCAATTTCAAAAGAAATGACATTATTATCTGGCACCACAATTGGCCGCACATTTAAATTATGCGGGGCAACCGGGGTAATTACAAAACTTCCCGAATCGGGGAACACAACAGGACCGTTACAACTTAAGGAATAACCGGTTGAGCCGGTTGGGGTAGCAACAATAAGACCATCGGCCCAGTAAGTATTTAAAAATTCACCATTGAGGTAAGCATGAATTTTTACCATGGAAGATGTATCAAGCTTATGAATGGCAAATTCATTTAAGGCATAAGGTGTATCGCCAAAAAGGGGAGTATTACTGTCAAGATGAATGAGGGTTCTTTCATCTTTCACAAACGTGTGATTCTTTAATGATGCAACCACTGTTTCCACTTCGCCACGTCCAATACTTGCTAAAAAGCCCAGCCTTCCAAAATTGATCCCCAGCAGCGGAATATGACGGTTACGAACCAACGTAACGGTATCAAGCAAAGTACCATCTCCACCTAAACTGATCATACATTCAATTGAATCATCCAGATCAGCTGAGGAGTGGAATATTTGCGGGGTATTGATGAAAGATACGTCCTCTTTAATCTGTTCATATAATCCGCTGTAAATAATCGTAGTGATCTTATTTGCTTCCAGTTCATGTAAAAGCCGCTGAACATCCTCTCTCTGTCCGTTTTCATATACACGACTATAGATAGCTACTTTCATCCTTTTATATTTATAATAGATTGATGGGGAAATGACAGAAATCTGTTCACTTATTATCTCCGTTCATCAGTGATTAAAAATCCCTGCGTATGTGTAAAAATAAACCCTTTTCGCCCAACTGATTAAATGAATATTCAATCTTGGCTACAAAATCATAATAACTCAACACATCAAAACCTGCCCCATAAGTGTACAGGAGTTTATTATTCAGAATACTGTTGGTAAATACAGGCATGTGACTTGCGCCGATATCACCATATACTTTCGCAATTACCTTAAACGGTATTTTTTTATACTTTTCATTTTTGATGATGAATGTGGGAACGTTTAACTGAAATAATTCCTGCCTCACCGTTGCTTTCAGGATTCCTGCCTGCACACCATCAATCACATAATATTCAAGTCCTCTTAAGAACCAGTCACCATATCCTAATGCACCCATATTATACATTGGCTGCTGAAAAGGAACTTTAATCATATAGTATCCAACCACAGATGCAGAAGTTTTTTTGGCCAGTTGTAAAAACTGACCTGCTTTGCCTGAAAACTGCCACATGTTCATTCCTTTTGCACCTAATCCTCTTTGAGAAAAATTACCATTAAACGCAAACCCTTTCCAGGGATACACAATATTGTTAACATTATAATACTGGTAGTTATAGGCAAATTCACCAAACTGCTGCTTAGAAACATTGCCGGTGAAATAAGGAAGATACCCTTTGCTGGGATTATTCTCAATAATTCTTGCCACAGTATCTGCAATCTGTTCACTGATATAATTCAACCTGAATGCATGCCTGTACTTAACTCCTTTGCGGATAGTAAAGCCTGTTTCAACTCTAAATGTTGTGCGCACAAATTCATTAATCTGGGCATTACCTACCGGAAAGAATGCCTGCTTATTTCTGTCAGTTGCATATGCAAGCTGCCTTGACTGTTTATAAAAAACACCTGCTAAAAAACCATTCTCCAGTTTTTTATCGGAATAGGGCTGTTCATAAAAAATAGAATATTCCCTTGTATAGCCGTTAATAAAATTAAAGTTGAGTTTATCTCTTCTGCCGGAAACATTATCCCAGTTTAATTTTATTCCGTAATTCACACGTTCCAGGCTGCCTCCCTGTTCTACAAGCCATTGGTTTGGATTGCGGTCTACAAGTTTAAAATGGGGAAGCGGAAAAAGATACCAACGCTCTTTTACATCAAATACAATATCAATATATTTTTCATCCCACGATTCAATACGGGCAATTACTTCAAGGAACAATTGTGTGTTGACAATATTGAGTCTCCCTTCTTCAATAATATCAGCTAAGGAGTTGGTCTGAAGTTTTGAGCCGGTCTTAAACGGCACCTCCCGCAATGCGATATATTCTTTTGTCTTTTTATTTCCCTTCACCGTAACAGAGCGTACAATCATTTCGGAGGAATCGGGAAACTTTGCAATAATTTTTAATAAATTTTCATATGCTGTATCATGAGCCACTGAAGGCTGGGCAAAAACAGGCGATATTTTCAGCATCGCTGCAAAGAAAAACAACAGGGCATATGTAAGCTTCAGCGGCATGTTCATTTTCACAAAAACTGCGAACAGTAAATTTAACTTTAATTAAGGAGAATTGAGTTATATGATTACGATGGCTAAATATTGAGGTAATTCATCAAGTGGTCATAATTAACCTTAAGTTCTTCCTCTGACAGGTTTTCTCCGAAATATTGAAGAACGTTGTACTGGTAACGTTCAAAAGAAGCCAGGATATCAAGAATATCGCTCTTATTTACTTTAACAGCAACCAGTAACTCCCCTGTTGATGCGTCAGTCCAGGTATTAAGATGAATAATTTTTGCGTTGTTTGATTCAACTATCCTCCCGATTTCTGAAATGTAAAAACTGTTGGGCGACATTTGCAGAATAATGATACCACCGGGAACAGATGCTGAGTTATACTGAGAAGCAGCCTGTAATAATTCTTCCTGCGTAATAACACCTGTTAATTCGTCGTCCTCATTTACAACTGGCAACAAACTCAGTTTTCTCTGCTGCATAATTTTAAGTGGGACCAGGAAAAAATCACCCGGGTTTACTTTTACTGGATTTCCCTGCTGCAGATAAGCATCAACCGTTTTTTGCTGATCCGCATCTTCCAAATCTTCTTCATGTACCAGTCCAATATATTTTTGATCCTTATCAAGTAATGGTAATTCAGCAACACGATGCTCCTGCATTAAATCAAGGGCAAACAGAACTGTATCGGTACTGTGCAGTGAAGGGATGTGATTGGTTATAAGTTCTGCTGCTGTCATTATATTTATATTTCTTCCTTTTACCTACGCAGGCACAGGCTTGCTCAGTTTTGTAAGGAAGCCATTCAGTATTTCATTAAATTCATCAGGTCTTTCCATCATAGGAGCATGGCCGCATTTATCTATGAGGTGTAATTCCGAATTAGGAATAAGCTTATTAAATTCTTTACCAACAAACGGCGGAGTAATGGTATCATTATTTCCCCATATAAGAAGTGTTGGTACTTTAATTTCCTTCAACTCATCGCCGAGGTTATTCCTGATGGCACTTTTTGCAAGAGCAATTACCTTGATTGCTTTTATCCGTTGATTAACGATATCATACACTTCATCAACAAGTTCTTTAGTTGCAACTGCGGGGTCGTAGAACGTTACTTCTGTTTTCTTTTTGATGTATTCATAATCACCACGCTTTGGATAAGTATCGCCCATGCCGTTTTCAAACAGGCCTGAACTGCCGGTGAGAATGAGTGATTTAATTCTTTCGGGATGTTTTAATACATGCACCAATCCAACATGCCCGCCCAGTGAATTACCAAGAAGATGAATATTGTTATAATTTTTGAACTCTATAAATTTCTGAACATGCTTTTCCAGTCCGCCAACAGATGTGTGCAGCAGGTCAAGTTCAAATAACGGAAGCATGGGCACAACAACCTTTGTACGCTTGCTGAAAAAATCAATCAGGTCCTTGAAATTACTCAAAGCACCAAAAAGACCATGAAGCAGCATCAGTGGTTCGCCTTCACCAACTTCTATATAGCGGAATTTTCCTTCCTGTTTAATTTCGTAATTCATGTGCTGGCAGCAAAAAATGTTCTTTGCTAAAATAGTTTATTTGAGTGAAAAACTGTAATTCAGTTGCAGATTCATCCTGTTAGTTCGAAAGCTTCCCGCCTAATTTTTCAAAGAATTGCTGCAGATCTGTAAAAACATTACTGAATACCGGAACAACTTTGCCCACAGCTTCCAGTACTTTTGGTCCCCATGGCTGTATGTATGCATATATTCTTGACTCCTCAATAGTTTGTGCTGTAAATACATGCATTTGAACTGCAAAAAACAACAATACACTTAAGATTAAAGAATACAGAACTGCATACAGCAAAATACCGGCAAATTTATTTACCCATCCCAGGAAAGCCAGTTCAACTGCTTTTTCAATCAGCTTTGCTCCCCAGTGAATAATAATCACAACGGCAATAAACACCAGTATAAAAGCAATAAACGGCAACCACCTGGCATTAATATTTGTTGATTCACCCAGCCATGCAGCAACAAGTGAACTGAGTTTCAAAGCTGCTGCCAGACCTACTATAAATCCAACAATAGAAAACACAGCAATGATCAGCCCCTTTTTGAAGCCTTTGAAAATGGCCATTGCCATAAACGCCAGGAAAATGATATCGATAATCATTATTTGCTTAATAATTCTTTAACCACAGCGCTGATTGTTTTTCCATCTGCCTTTCCTGCTAACTGTTTGCTGGCAACTCCCATTACTTTCCCCATATCTGCTGCTGACACTGCGCCAACTTCAGTAATAATGGAAGCAATGATTGTTTTTAATTCATCTGCACCCAGTTGCTTGGGAAGAAATTTTTCAATGATAGCTATTTCTTCCTCTTCTTTTTTTGCAAGGTCAGTTCTGTTCTGCTGCTGAAAAATTTCCAGTGAGTCTTTTCGTTGCTTCACTAATTTCTGCAACAGCTTCATTTCATCATCAGCTGTAAGTTCACTGGCTGCTCCTGAAGTTTTGGCAATTAATATGGCTGCTTTAATGGCTCTTAATCCACGCAGGCCGGCTTCGTCTTTTGATTTCATGGCATCTTTCATTTGAGCCATGATCTGTTGTTCAAGATTCATAATCCTTATTGATTTTCTTTTAACTGTAAATCTTTAAATTTCTTCAGGAAGCTTTTTGCAAACTCCTTCATATCGGCAGTAAGCTCAGGATGATTGGTTGCACGGTTAAATGTATCAGCCATGGTCATCAGCAGCTGGTAATAAAAATCAGCCATTTCATCCACCATCATTTCTTTTGTCCACAAATCAATTCGTAATGCAGATTTATCGGCTCCATCCCAGAATGAAACCATCATGGCTTTGGCCTTCTGTTCCATATCAGCATTACTGTCGCTTGCTTTCCACTTAATCTCTTGCGGAACTTTATCATCGTCAAGGTAAACGTCTATTGAAATATTACTTTTATGCATAAAAATTTATTTGGCAAATGTAAGTTATTCAGCCTGTGCAGCCAGCTCAATACAGTTCCACATTTTTTCAGCTGTTTTATCCCATGAAAAAAGAGCTAAACGCTGCCGCCCATTTTCAACCAGTTTATTCCTTAGCGTTTCGTCTTTATATAATAGCATCATCTTTTGAGCAATATCTTCAAAACTTTCGGCATTAACATACAAATAGGCATCCTCACCAACCTCAGGCATTGCACTGTTTCTTGAAACTATTGCAGGAACATGACATTGGAGTGCTTCAAGCGGAGGTACGCCAAACCCTTCAAAGAAAGATGGATAAACCATAGCATAGGCCGAAGCAACAAGCCCGGCCAGTTCTTCTTTTGAAACATACCCGGTAAGCCTTACATCATTCCTGAATTTATAAGTATTCAGGAGCTTTGTAAACTCTTCTGTTTTCCAGGCCATTCGCCCGGTAATAACCAGCTTCATGTTACTGCTCTGTTTTTTTTTGAAAACAGAAAAAGCTTTCAGCAGATTAATTAAATTTTTTCTTGGATGGATTGTTCCGGTAAAAATAAAATACTCACAGCCATCTGTATACTGCTGTTTAATCTTTTCCATTTCGTCATAATTCATGGGTTGAAAGGCAGGGCTTGTGGCGTTGTATGTTACATGAATTTTATCTGCTTCAATTTTATACTGATTACAGATATCCTGTTTGGAAAATTCAGAAACTGTTACAACCACTTTTGCTTTTGCCAGGAACTTTGCAGTATACTTTTTATAATACAGTAAATGCTTCTTCAATAAAAATGCAGGATGATGCAAAAAAGCAAGATCATGTACAACCAGGCACTGAGGAACGTTTGTGCGGAGCGAACAAAAACCATCGGGACTTACAAACACTTCAGCCTTAATTTTTTTCAGCATAGCGGGGACCTGCCAGTTGTACCAGATATTCCATAAAATGGGAAGCCTCGCCTGCGGTTTTATAACAACCGGTTTTATATTCTGTGCATATACAAATTGAGGTGCAAAGGGTCTGTCGAAAAAAAAATAAAATTCATGTTCGGGATGAAGCTGTGCAATTCTTGAAAACACTTCTTCAATATAATATCCGTAGCCTTCCATTTTTCCCGGAAGCAATGCTCTTGTGTTAACAGCTATTACCATGTAAAAAATTAGCTGCAAAGGTAGGAGTGAAATCTTCTGAACCTCATGAAAACAAATGTTGGGCAACAGCGTATGATCCGTATCAATAAAATCAGCAAATCATGCAGATGAAGGCGTTTATTTCCGTAGCATTAATTCAAAGGTTTTACGCTTGACAAAAAATAAAAAGCAATTTAATTTTACTGAAAATTTAATTTTTTCATTAAACACCACTGTAACAGCCTGTATATGTTCTTTTTACTGTAGGTATAACTACGCATTTGCACTTAATATTTGAAATAAAATGTTTGTAAAATAGTTTGCAGGAAACGGTTTTTGGAACAGTAATTGCTAAATATAGTAAGACAATTCAAAAAAGGAAAAACAGGATAACAGATTGCTTTTAAATAACTTATAGTTTAATATTATTCGTTTTACAACAGGAAGAGTCAGGATACATTGATGGTTTTACAATGTGGATTTTGGGTAAACGACCCCGCTTTCCAGCGGGGTCAATCTTTTTTAAGCGTTTTCATCTATTGTTTGGTTTAACGTGTTCCATTACTTTTGATTTGTAATTCAGAATCCCAATATCCTAAAACCGTATACTATGAAAAAGCTGTTATTTGCAATTCTATTTTGCAACTTCGCTTTTCTCTCTTTTTCACAAGATGTTAAGTTTGCTTCCGGTCGTGAGAAACATGATAGTAAACCTCAATTGTTTCAGAACGTTTTATCAAAGTTTTCATTTAAAGTTTCGCAGATTGATGAAGTGATGAATTATCGCCATCATCAGAATGTTGAAATTGATTTAACCCCGGGCTTATTGTTTGCTGGAAGCGTTTCTTCTATAACGAATGATGCTCCGGGGCTTACAACAATCACAATACAGTCTTCAGAAAAAGGTGGACTTGTACTTTCTTTTTCTAAACTGGTGTTGCCCAATCAATCAATTATTTATCGTGGCTTGGTTCAAAGCAAAAACCACAGCGATATGCTGATGCTGGAACAGGATGCTGTTACGGGTTTATATAACTGGAACAAAAAACAGGTTTCGCATCTGCTGTCTGACTGAGTTCAAAGAAGAAGAAATTCACTATCCAATATATCGTATCCTATTAAAACCTACATCCATGACCCGCTTTTTACAACTTTGCTTTGCTGCATTTTTTGCAGCCTCAGCTATTGAAATCTCTGCACAGGTTCCTAAACTTAACAGCTACCCCTCAGCATCAGCAACCATTTTTTTAGACTTCGACGGACAAACTGTTAACAGCCCCTACTGGAATGGCGGCACTTCATTTTACTGCACAGCTCCAACATTTACATCTGAGCAGATTACAACTGTTTTTAACCAGGTGGCTGAAGATTACAGGCCATTCAATTTAAATATTACAACCGATTCAACTGTTTATTTTGCTGCACCTGCTACAAAAAGACAACGCATTATCATTTCAGGATACAGTGCATGGTACGGCAGTGCAGGAGGTGTAGCTTACATTGAATCTTTCCGTTGGGGTATGGAAATTCCCGGGTTTGTATTTGCAAACTTATTAGCATATAACACGAAATATGTTGGTGATGCAGCCGCACACGAAACCGGCCATACACTCGGTTTGAACCACCAGAGCAGGTATGATGCCGCCTGTGCATTTCTAAATGAGTATAATCCAGGTGCCGGTACCGGTGAAATCAGCTGGGCCCCAATTATGGGTAACAGTTACTCAAAAAACTTATCTCTCTGGCATAATGGTTCAACCAATTATGGATGTACCTCTTTACAAAGTGACCTGGCCGTTATTGCCAGTGCTGCCAATGGATTTGGATACAGAACAGATGATATCGGCAATACAACAGCCGCTTCAGCGACTCTTCCAATCAATGGACAAATTTTATCAACAAGCGGACTTATAAACACAACAACAGATGTTGACATGTTTAAAATTATTGTTCCTGAAAGAGGCCGTTTAACTTTAAATGCTATTCCTTTTAATACTGCTAACGGGTATGTTGCAGCTGATATTGATCTGGAAGTTGATCTTCTGAAACATAATGGAGCTGTCCTCAATCATTACAACCCCGGTGTTTCTGTACAGGCTATTGTTGACAGTATTTTAGATCCCGGTACTTATTACTTATCAATTTCAAATGCTGCCAATGCCAATATCAGCAACTATGGTATGCTGGGAAGTTATTCTGTAAGCGGCACTTTTACTGCCGGAGCAGCTCTTCCTATTTACAGCCTTACATTAAATGGTGCAGTTACTAACAGCAAACATGAACTGAACTGGAACATTCTTGCAGATGAACCAATTGAAACAATTACCGTTGAAATTTCATCTGATGGTAAAACCTTTACCAGCCTGCAGGACGTAACCGGGTCTTTACGGAAGTTCGTTTATCAGCCTTTTGAAAAAGGAACTGCCTATTACAGGTTGCATGTAGTTACAGCATCACAATTAAAATACTACTCCAATATTATTTCACTTCGTGAAGCAAAAGGAGGAGCCAAATTCAACCTGGTAAGCAATATTATCAATGGTAACAGCATAAGCATCAACAGCAATGGTGATTTTGGCTGGAGAATCCTTGATATGCACGGCCGCAGCATTGGAAACGGAAAAGTGACCACTGGTTTAAACCGTCTTACTGCTGCAAATCTTACAAATGGCATGTATTTACTGCAGATCATGGATGGCACAGAAATCACCACCGAAAAAATCGTAAAACAATAAAAACTCTTTAACCTTCGAGACACTCTTGGTTTACCTCTGAAAAGAAGCTGCTCTATTTTAAGGGCAGCTTCCTTTTTATATCCCCTTTGCGTACATTTGCTGATTACAACTATGGAATATAATACTACAAGAAATCATCTCATCATTCGTGAATACGGCCGCCATATTCAGAAAATGGTAGATCATATCCTTACAATTGAAGACAGGCAGAAGCGCCAGGAGCAGGCGCAGGTGGCAATTGAGTTGATGGGTTTTTTAAACCCCCATTTAAAAAATGTGGAAGATTTCAGGCACAAACTCTGGGATCACCTGTTTCTCATTTCTGATTTTAAGCTGGATGTTGACAGCCCTTACCCCATTCCTACCAGCGAAACATTAAAAGCAAAACCGGAGCGTTTACCTTACCCCAAACGCTATCCACGCTATAATCATTTAGGAAAGAACATTGAAATTGTAATTGACAAAGCATTGAAAGAAGAAAACCCTGAAAAGAAGCAGGGCTTTGCCAATGCAATTGCTTATTACATGAAACTTTCTTATAACAACTGGCACAAAGAAAATATTCATGACGATGCTATTCAGCAGGAACTGAGTGCTATTACCAAGGGCGAACTTGAATTCAACAACAGGCCTTTTGTACGCCAGTACCGGCCAAGTGATGATTTCAGAGAAAACCGCGGCGGAAGCGGAGGTGGAAAATTCAAAAAACATTTCCAGCAAAGAGGCGGAAGTGGCGGAGGTGGTGGACGTAATATGGGAGGAAGAGATAATCGTGGTGGTGGAGACAACCGTGGCGGAGGCGGTGGCGGACAAAAATTCAAAAAGCGCTACTAATCTTTTCAGAATAATTTCAGATCCCCTTTCTTTTTACAGAAGGGGGATTTTTGTTTTTATATTTTCGCAACAGAAACAATACAAACATGCATTCATTTGAAGTTAGAGGTGGCAAAAAATTAAAGGGGGAAATTATTCCCCAGGGTGCCAAGAACGAAGCACTGCAAATTATCAGTGCTGTACTGCTTACTCCTGAAAAAGTAACTGTTACCAATATCCCTGATATTGTAGATGTAAACTTGCTCATTGAATTGCTGGGTGAAATGAATGTGAAGATTGAACGGCCGCAAAGAGATACCTGCGTTTTCCAGGCCGATGATGTAAACATCGATTACCTGCACAGTGAAACATTTAAAAAGAAAAGCGGAAAACTCCGTGGTTCTGTTATGCTCGCTGGTCCTATGCTTGCACGCTTTCGCAAAGCGTTCATACCAAAACCAGGTGGCGATAAGATTGGCAGAAGAAGATTAGATACACATATTATCGGCTTTGAAAAATTAGGTGCTGCATTTAACTATCATGCAGAAGATGGTTTCTTTCACTTAACAACTGATCAGTTGAAGGGCGTTGATATGCTTCTTGATGAACCATCTGTAACCGGCACTGCTAATCTTGTAATGGCTGCAAGTATGGCCAAAGGTGTTACAACCATTTATAATGCTGCATGCGAACCTTATATTCAGCAATTGTGCAGCATGCTCAACAGTATGGGTGCAAAGATCAGTGGAGTTGGAAGCAATCTTTTAACCATTGAAGGTGTACATTATTTAGGAGGTACATCACATCGCATATTACCCGATATGATTGAGGTTGGCTCCTTTATTGGTTTAGCAGCTATGACTCAGAGTGATATCCTCATCAAAGGTGCAGGTGTTGAACATTTAGGAATCATTCCTGAAAAATTCCGTCAGTTGGGTATTCAAATCAATATTAAAGGAGATGACATTCATATTCCCGAACAGGAGTTATATGAAATACAACGCTATTTTGATGGCGGAGTTCTTACTATTTATGATCATCCGTGGCCAGGCTTTACTCCCGATTTATTAAGTATTGTACTGGTAACAGCTATCCAGGCAAAAGGAAGTGTACTCATCCACCAAAAAATGTTTGAAAGCCGATTATTCTTTGTAGATAAACTGATTGATATGGGTGCACAGATTATTTTATGCGATCCTCATCGTGCAGTAGTAATTGGTTTGGAGCGTGAGCAAAAGCTGAGAGGCATTACCATGAGCAGTCCTGATATACGTGCCGGACAGGCCTTGCTGATTGCTGCTTTAAGTGCAGAAGGAAAAAGCACCATTCAAAATATTGAACAGATCGACAGAGGTTATCAATACATTGATGAACGCTTACGAAATTTAGGTGCCGACATTAAACGTATTGAAGGATGATGAACAATATTACACAGGAAGAAATTATTCTCGAAGATGAACGGGCTTTGCTTCGGCCCTTACTTTCAACCGATATTGAACACCTGCTTCCTTTTGCTTTGAATGAAGCAGATCTCTGGAAGTATTCTTTGGTAAGTCCTGCGGGTGAAGAAGGCATGAAAAATTATATCAGCACTAGTTTACAAAACAAGGCTGCAGGAATAGAATATCCGTTTATTGTATTTGATAAGCAAGCCAACAGCTATGCAGGCAGCACAAGATTTTATGATATTCAGGAAAACAATCTTACTACACAGTTAGGTTATACCTGGTATGGAAAAGCATTTCAACGCAGCGGATTGAACCGCCATTGCAAATTACTCCTGTTTTCATTTGCCTTTGAACAATGGGAACTTGAACGTGTTGAACTCAGAGCCGATGCAAACAATGAACGGTCAGTAAATGCCATGAAAGCAATTGGTTGTACTGTTGAAGGAATTCTGCGCAGCAACATGAGTATTGTTGCCGGAGGAAGAAGAGACAGTATTGTTTTAAGTATTCTGAAAAACGAATGGTTTGGCGGAGCAAAAGAACATCTGCTGAAAAAAATCTACTCCTGAATCCTTACCAACACTCTGCAAATTTTAAAAATTTATGCGCATGCCTTTGTCACATATATGTGACAAAGACATGCGCATTTTTACAGCTTTTAATTTCAACTCAGTTTTTTTAACTGATTTAAATCATTCTTTTATTACACACTGGTCTAACATGATCTCTTCCATTAAATCATTATAGGTAGTTAAACGGCCTTGTACTTTCAATACCTGCCCTACACTTACCTTACTCACTTTGCTGATATCAGTAGAGTCAATATTGCAGATAATATTACCAAAAGAAATATGGCTTCCCTCTACTGCGGAAACAGGTCCTTCAAGAAGTAATGTTTTATCAACATACTTGCTGAAAGCCGCAGTATCATTCTTAATTTCATCAGTTAGCTTCTGTGAAGTAAGAGAATACGCTGCCTTTTCTGTGCCAATATTACGGTGTGGTTTAAAGAATACATACCATACTGCCCAGCTTCCTGTTACCAGTCCAACTAACACAATTACTATTAAGATTCGGCTGACTTTTTTACTGATTTTCATTTTATAAAGTGTTATTGATGTTTACAATTATTCAGGTTCAAAATTGAAATGATATTTCAATCTCCGGTATGACCTAAATCATTAAACAAACCCCTTTTTGTCATGTTTCGGTCAGGTGCCCCCAATTAGTTTTGTGACAATTATCACTCTTCTGTGAAAAACTTCTGAAACAACAGCCGATTAATTTAAACTATTAATTATGTCAATTAAAAAAACACAAAAAACGATTCTGCTTATTCTGGGTGCCTTTTTTGTAATGTTCACTGTTATCCGGTGTACAAAAGAAGGAGCAAATGCATCTCTTATATCAAGAGCACTGGTACAAAAACCTGACTCAACTGTTTTCGCATCTTTCTATGATTCTGTAGTTGTGTTTAAAGCTGATGTAATCAGGGATGCGAATGATATTATCAGAACAACAGGTGTACTAAGTATCATTAAGAGTAACTGTTCTTCTATCTCCTGTCATGGCGGCTCTATTGCTCCAAAGCTTACAACTTACAATGAAATAAAAGCTTTGGTTACTCCCGGTAATCCCGAGGGAAGTGAATTATTCGACCTGATAACTACCAGTAAGGTAAACAGAGCAATGCCTCCGGTTAACTATGGTGTTGACTTATCTGTTACTGAAAAAACAAAAATATATAACTGGATAAAAAATGGCGCAATGGAAACTCCGGGTCTTATAGATTTCAGACCGGCAGCTGTTTCTTTAATTACCAATGGATGTGGATCTGGCAACTGCCATAATCAAGCTACTGTTGGTGGAGAGTGGGCAAGAAAAGGCTGGTTCACATTTGCTCCAACTGATACTGTTACGTTTGCTTACATCAATCCCGGTACAGGTAGCACAACTTATTATGCCCAGTTAAAAGAACCGCTTTTATCACAGGTATGGACAGCATATAAAGACAGCGTTAAAAAGTTTTATGCTGATACACTCGCCAATGCAAGCTTCAGACCTTTTAAAACATTCGGAACACCATGGACTACTGCAAGCCGCAGAGGTCCTTTAAATACGTACGATGATATCATTATGGATATCATGTATCCCAAGAGCCCACGTTCAAACAGTTCTGTTGTTTATACTGATCCTGTTTCTTTAAAGAAATACTATGTAAAAGGTGACTACCTAAATTCAACCAGTTCTTTACTTACAAGAGTTGATTCAACACTGGTAATGGCCAATCCAAGGACTGCAGTATTTGCAAACCACCAGGTTGGTAAAGATGGTGATATGGCCTTTGGTGATGGAGGTTTAAACGCAAGTGAAATAGCTATTATAAAAGCCTGGTATTTTGCCGATCCGAATATTCCTGATGTGTGGAAATACGGAATAGCAAATGGCACGGGTATTTTTAAATATTGGAAATCAGGAAACATTATCACCAAATAATTTAAAATTTCAATCTCTTTAATATGAAAAAAATTATCATATTGGCTCTTATAGCAGTAACAGTTACAGTCTTTTCATCCTGTTATAAAAACTACCACGACATTACAGAGGCAACATTATCGTCTATCAACTCTGTTTCCTTCCGCAACGATGTTGTTCCCATCATTACCAGCAGAGCCTGTGGTTGTCACAAGAACGGATCAACACGCCAGATTGCGTTTGTACATCTTGATACAATTTTTTACTCTGCAATTTTAACAAGGTCAACCATTCTTGGATCAATGGCGAATGGCGGATCTCACCCCGGAGAAGGAAGCGTTTACTTTACACCTTCACAGGCAGCCATTGTAAAAGCATGGGTGGCACAGGGAGCAAAAGATGATTATACACCCCCTCCAATTACTGGTGATATTACTTACTCATTACACATCGTTCCAATTTATAAAACAGATTGTAAAGGAAGTTCCTGCCACGGCGGAGTTGCTGTAGCACTTGACTATACCAGTTTGAAAGTAAAAGAAGCAGAAATCAAATCAATGATGAACAGCCTTGGAGCAACAGGACATCCCGGAGGTGCCATCAGTATTGCACCTACAACATCAGCAACCTTCCTGGCATGGATCGCACAGGGATATAAACCATAAGTATAACAATAACCCCATTCTAAACTTAACAATCTAAAAAAATGAAAAAAATATTATTATCGGTCTTCATACTTCTTGCCGCTTCTTTGATTACCAACGCCCAGACCTATAAGACCAGGGACGGAAACATTTATTTCAATCCCAACAAAAACCAAGGAAACAAAGAATACTCCGCATTAAGCAAAGAAGCAACTGCCATTTTTAAAGTGGAAACAATGGAAGTGGCTTTACTGGTTCCAATGAAAACATTTCACTTCAATAATGCTTTACTTGAAGAGCATTTCAATGAAAACTACTTACATACCAACAAGTTTCCGAATGCAACTTACAAGGGAAAGCTGATTGGCTTTGACAAATCCATGCTTGCAAAAGATGGTGAATACAAATTTACATCAGAAGGAAAAGTGGAATTACACGGAGTAACACAACCTTTTAAGGGTGCAGTTACAATGACTGTTAAAGGTGGTAATGCAATTTTTAATTGTGTATTCAATGTAAAAGCAGAAGATTATAAAATTGACATCCCTGCACTAGTTAAACCCAAGTTAGCAGATGCCACACCAATTAATGCAACGATTACATTCAAATTGAATTAGTATTCACTCAAACTAATCAGATAGTTTATGAAAAAAATATTAGCACTTTTTACAACCGGCATCATCCTCTCTGCAGGTGCTTTTGCCCAGGACGATTTATTGGGAGAGTTAAAGCTTGAAGATTCTGCCCAGGTAAAACAAAATTTAACCATTGCCACCTTTAAGGCAACACGTATCATTAACATGAACAGTACCGAAATGACTGGCGTAGGTAATCTCCAGTTTATGGTGATTCACCATTTCGGTCAGTTATGGGATAAAAATGAAAAGGGAAACAATTTTGCCCGTTTATTTGGCTTTAACGGAAATTTTGCCAGCACTTATATTTCATTCGATTATTCACCAACTCATTGGCTGAATCTGGGTGCTGCCTTTGCAGGCAATTCAAATTTAGAAGGAACAGCAAAGTTTAAACTCATGCGTCAGCAAACAGGTATTCACAACTATCCTGTAAGTATTGCATGGCTTTCAAATGTTCATTTTAATGCCGCAAAATCAGTAGCTGCTCCTAACGGTTTAGAGTGGAATAAATTCGCTTACCTGCATCAGTTAATGATTGCCAGGAAGTTTACTGATAAATTCTCTCTTCAGTTAACCCCTTCCATGGTTCACTACAACATTATTTCCTACGGTTATGGTAACAAACATGATGTGTTTTCCATTGGCTTGGGAGGCAGGTATAAAATCTCCGACAAAAAAGCCTTAACCTTTGAATTTGCCAGACAGTTGAATATGTATGAAAATGTAATTGATAAAACCGGCGAAATTGTCAATTACTCTCCTAACTTAATTTCAATTGGCTATGACTGGGATACAGGCGGACATATTTTCCAGTTCTTTATCTCTAACAGTTCCAATGCAAGTAACCTGTTTCAATTATCCACCAATCCTGTAAAAGACAACTTTGGCCAATTTTCCTTAGGGTTTAACTTAAACAGAAGCTACAGTGTAAAGAAGACTGTAAAAACAACACATTAAATTTTTACCTCAGTATAAAAAAGTATACCCGGTTTTTTTGAAGCAACGGTTTAACAGCCGTTGCTTTTTTATGTGTTTGACTTTTTCACTCCCAAAAGCAACCTGCAAACAGGTACAGCAAACGTTTGCAGCATTTTTTTCTGCCCAAAATCATTTGTTAGCAGCAGAAAAATCAGTTGATCTCCAGGTAAAAGATTGACCTTTATAAAAATTGTACTTATGCGATTCTGCATCTGCCTGCTTGCTCTCACATTCCTTTGTTTAAGTAATGCTTCTTTGTTTGCTCAAAAAACATTTCTGTCAACTCTCCTGACAAAAGTATTTCAGTAAAAATTCAACATACAACTGAAGGGACACTGTTGTACGGCGTTACATACAAAGGAAAAAAAGTAATTCAACCCTCAACACTTGGCTTTGCATTAAATAGCCCCAAAGCATTACTCAATAAGTTTACAATTGTTGCTGTTGATTCATCAGCTGTTGACGAAACATGGAAACCTGTTTGGGGTGAAGTAAGCATCATCAGGAATAACTATAAAGAACTTACCGTAAAACTGAAAGACAAATCAGGTTCAGGGATTTTATTGAATGTCATCTTCCGGGTGTTTAATGATGGGGTTGGTTTCCGTTATGAATTTCCCAAACAGCGATCACTCACTTACTTCATTATTGCAAACGAGCAAACACAGTTTGCATTAACCGGCAATCATAAAACATTCTGGATACCCGGCGACTTTGATACCAATGAACAGCTGTACACTACTTCAAAGCTAAGTGAAGTGGATGCATGGAAATCTGACATGGTATCTGTTGGAGATAAGAAACTAAACGTACCTGATCAGTATGCAGTGCAAACACCATTGATGATGAAAACGGCTGATGGATTATACATCAACATTCATGAAGCAGCCTTGATCAATTATTCTGCTATGCAACTGCATGTAAACAGATCAGCATTCAGCTTAACTTCTAACCTGGTTCCCGATGCTGCAGGTAATAAAGCCTACTTACGTACACCTGCTGTTACACCTTGGCGCACTATCATCGTCAGTGACAAAGCAACAGAGATATTAAGTTCGAAACTGATTTTAAATTTGAATGACCCATCAGCAATAGAAAACACATCGTGGATAAAACCCATGAAGTTTATGGGTGTGTGGTGGGAAATGCAGACAAATCTCGGCAGCTGGAATTATACAGATAAACCTGATGTACCTGGAGCAAATGGTCTTCCTGTTCCTAATGGAAGGCACAGTGCAAACACAGCGAATGTAAAACGCTATATCGACTTTG
This sequence comes from Chitinophagaceae bacterium, assembly GCA_016713085.1. Lineage (NCBI taxonomy): Bacteria > Pseudomonadati > Bacteroidota > Chitinophagia > Chitinophagales > Chitinophagaceae > Chitinophagaceae bacterium. The sequence goes on from JADJPV010000001.1 coordinate 1,348,417, forward strand.
CATCAAAGAATGGTATTGAAGGTTTACTTGTTGAAGGATGGAACACGGGATGGGAAGCATGGTATGGTAACTGGCGGGGAAAGCATTTTGATTTTGTTACTCCTTATCCTGATTTTAATGTGGCAGAAATACAGCAGTATGCCAAACAGAAAAATGTGCAGATGATTATGCACAATGAAACAAGTGCTGATGCAGCTACTTACGATCAACAGATGGATACTGCTTTTCAATTCATGAACCGCTTTGGTTATGGTTCTGTAAAAACAGGATATGTTGGACAGATTATTCCACGTGGTGAACATCATGACGGACAATGGATGGTGAATCATTATATCCGCTCTGTACAAAAAGCAGCGAAGCATCATGTTATGGTTGATATACATGAACCTGTTCGTCCAACAGGTTTGCACAGAACATGGCCCAACTTCATTGCCAGTGAAGCAGGAAGAGGAAATGAATTCAATGCGTTTGCTGAAGGAAGTCCGCCTGAACATGAAACCATTTTGCCTTTTACCCGCTTAATGGGCGGACCGATGGACTATACACCGGGCATTTTTAAAATGCGTGGTTATGCAGCTGCTGCACCCAACAGGCAAATGCATTCAACCTTAGCTAAACAGCTTGCATTATATATTACTATGTACAGTCCTTTGCAGATGGCTGCTGATCTTCCTGAAAATTATGAAGCGCATATGGATGCTTTTCAGTTTATAAAAGATGTTGCAACTGACTGGGATGATACAAAGATCTTAGAAGCTGAACCGGGTGATTACTTAACCATTGCAAGGAAAGAAAAAATAAGGGAGAATTGGTTTGTTGGTGCTATTACTGATGAACAAAGCAGAACGGTTGCTTTATCGTTTGATTTCTTAACACCCGGTGCAACATATGAAGCAACGATTTACCGTGATGCAGATAATGCAGACTGGAAAACAAATCCTGAAGCATATACAATTGAAAAGATTGTTGTGACGAATAAAACAAAGCTGACTATAAAACTGGCGAAAGGTGGTGGGTTTGCGGTGAGTGTGATGAAGAAATGAGTTTTTCTTATTGATAAAGCGAAAGGGGGGTGTGCCCCTTTTTTGTTTCATGATTTTTTTTAGCAGGCTTTTGCAATAGCTGTTTGCTGTTCTTTCTTTCTTTTTGCTTGTCCAAAAAGAAACAAAAGACCCCGCAATCGAAGACGGCCGATTGCGGGATGATTCCCTGATTTAGCTTGGTTACTACTGTGGTGAAATGCATTTGTAGTTGCACAATCATCCTTTGTTCATCTGTGTGACTTTTTTCGGTTTTGTTGCCTTTTGTTTTTGTGCAGATGGGGTTTTGGCCAGTTTTATTTGCAGTTATTTTAATGCGATTTGCAGCTTTGCGAATGTTGTTTGCAAATAATTGAATGCGTGTTGCAGCAAATTGAAATGCTTTTGCAGTCTTGCGAATGCTCTTTGCAATTCGTGCAATGTTTATTGCAGTTATTTTAAATGCCCTTGCAGTTTTTTAAACTCGCTTTGCAGTTATTTGAATGTTGTTTGCAGTTGCTGCAATGTAAATGTCGATTTATTGGCTTTTTTGACCTGTTTTTGTATCTTTTTGGCCTAAAACACCTTTTTATGCTCGCTTTAAATGTATTAAAGTTCCTGGAAGACAGGGGTATTGTGAATCCTCAAACTTATTTGGTAAAAAATGGCATTCCTTATTATACGGTGAGCCGCCTTGTTACCAACACTACAAAAAACATTACTTACTCCACTTTAGAAAAGCTTTGCCTGATCTGCAAATGCACGCCTGATGATTTGTTTGTGTGGGTGGCTGATACTGATTTGCAGTTAACGGAACCGGTTGCTCTTGAAAAGCTGAAGCCAAAACCGAAGCCGCTGAGCGCTGCTGAACGGATGAAAAATTTATCGGCTGAACAGTTGGAACAGCTACAGCAGTTTATTAATGAGCTGGAGAAGAAGTGATAGGTTGGCTTTGTGCATGATTGCTATGCCGACAAAAAACGTATATGAGTTCTGATGAAGATCACTTGGTTGAAAAAATGAAACTTAAAGGAGTTGCGTATATTTAAGTGTTGGCTGTTATATAAGACCCAAATTTAAAAAGTGAATGAAAAAAAAAGATACCGCTTACCATTTTGCAAGCACTGCAGCCTTTTGCTGATAAAAACGAAACGCTTATAGAAGTTGTACCTACTAAAGAAACAATCTTTAAATTAAAAGATAAAGACGAAAATTCCGACTTTTATTTTGAGGTATTGCGACAAGAACCATCTAACGGAAATCCTGGATATATAATTGAATTTAAACCTACAAGCAAAAACGATACTAATTCACATAAAGTCTGGACAAAACTTGAAACTATTATTTCTTTTGCAAACACTTGGATACAAATAATTACAGAATATAATTCTATTCAAACAATTTATGATGACCCAGTCATAAAACAGTATGAAGAAGAATTTTATAAAGATTTTAAAATTGTAGACGATGATGCAGAAACAAGCAGGTTTAATTTTTCACAGCAATTGCTATTGCTATCGTATGTAGAAAATCTTGAAAAATACATTGCTGAAGAAGAAGAATTTACAATTGATGACAAAGAAGAATTATTAAAAGAAGCAAACACTTTAAAACATAAAATTGCAACTGAAAGTAAAGACAGTTATATTAAAAAGCAAAGTACTTTTTGGGCGAAGGTGAGAAAGAAAAGTATTAAAGCATGTGAATTCACTTTGAAAGAATTCGCAAAAGTTGTAATAAAAAATGCAGCCGAAAAGGGTCTGACTATTTCTTGGGACACAGTGCCACATTATTTTGAACAATTAAAGAACTTATTAAACTAGACAGAAATGTACTCCGCACCGGTTCGTGGCACACGAAATGCACTGTAATTATAAAATGTTATAATTAGCTTTAACAATCCACGTATGAAATATTTGTCAATACTTTTTTTCTTCGCTGTACAGTTATGTCACTCGCAGGATTTAAGTCTTCAACAACTGACAAAAACAGAAATCGCTAAAAAAATCCAATATCATTACCAGTTCGAGTCAACGGATGGACACGCTGCAAAAATTGACTTGTTTCTATACAAAAACCAAACATTTGAGTACTTCATTGCAAGTAATGTTTACAATGCTTACACAACCGGTCGCTGGAAATCTGATAACAATATCGTGACTTTGAATAGTCAATTTCAAAAAGGAACCCTCCCGGTTAAGGTTTCATACCGGCAACGGGATAGTTCTGATTTTTCCGTTAAACAACTTTCTTTAGTGAAAAATTTAAATAAAAAGACCCTCCCATATGCGTTTGTATATATAAATAACGATTCGACAAGGTGCATGGATGGCGACTTGTTGTGCACTGGTGAATACAAGCAAATCGAAAGAGTTAAAGTGGTTCTTGAAAATAATGGCCCTTCTTCAAAATGGATTAATATACCTTCTCACAAAGGTTTGATACAGCTTACTGTATTGACAAAACGAGATCTTGAAAACTATATAATCCTTACAAACAAAAAATATACGATTGACAGTAAAAAGTTAAAGCCGTTGGATAACAAATAACTGCATTCAACATGAACTATTTTAGAAAAACCGGTCTTCTAAACGCCCAGGCCTTATAAACAACCCGGCAACTACACGGTAAAAAATTAATCCTTAGCTACCTTTCACCCAACCGTCCTTCTCCTTACCCGGTCATCACCAATTTTCCCATAAAAAACAAATATTTGTTGTTTATCAATAAATATTTATTACTTTTGGCATACCAACTTAAATTTCACAATTATGTCAAAAACAAACAAGTTCGTATTTTGGGGCTTATATGTTGTGGCCTGGCTCATTTTTGTCGGCTTATCCATTGAAGCAGGAGGCTTAGTAGTAAATTTCTTTTTCAGTTTGTATAAGCCTGAAATTGTCCAACATCTTTATCAAAAGCTGGACTTATCTGAAATGTATAAAGAGAGCAGCTTAGCTTTTTTCGGCATCTACAGCTTTATTCTGATTATTTCAATTTCAAAAGCCTGCCTGTTTTACATCGTTATCAGACTAATGCACAAAATGGATTTAGCAAACCCGTTCAATAATTTTGTTGCGGGACAAATTTCACTTATTAGTTATTACACACTTTCAATTGGACTGTTAAGTTACATTGCCAGACAGTTAGCTAAGAGTTTAATACACTACGGTTTTGTCACCGACAGCTTAAACCAATTTTGGGCAGACAGTCAGGCCTTTATTATAATGGGAGCTATCGTTTATATTATTGCGACTATTTTCAAAAAGGAGTAGACATTCAAAACGAAAATGATTTAACTGTATAAGCTATGGCAATCATTGTAAATTTAGACGTTATGATGGCAAAGCGGAAGATGTCACTGAATGAACTTTCTGAAAAAGTGGATTTAACGCTGTCCAATCTTTCTATACTCAAAACGGGAAAAGCAAAAGCCATCCGGTTCAGCACACTTGAATCAATTTGTAAAGTACTCAACTGCCAGCCGGGAGATATTCTGGAATTTGTTGAGTAAATTGTTACATAGCCATCTTAATAAGTTCTGCCCACTGTATCGCAAACTGCTTTCAGCAAAGAATTGTTATCATGTGCATCGTGGCTTTTTTCCCAAAGCATAATTCCATTGCCGCTTTGTTTGGCAAGCATTGCTTTCTTTTTTACAGTGGCAAGTCCGTTGTAATAAATAGTGTAATTAGTAAATGCACCGTTACTTACAATTGCTGAATCGGATTGAGGATTACCGCCTTTGAGCAGTATATCGTTATAACTGAGTATGGTTCCAGTTTGTGTAATGCCACTTGGCCTTCCATAACCTGCAATACCCAGCACCGCTTTTGATGAAGGCAACCCACGGGTGCCCACCCAGTAATTCATACTTACAGTTGCCAGTGTATAATCGCAGTGATGTTTGTATGGAACGGTGCTGCTGAAATCATCATAGCTCATTATATTAAACCAGTCTACATAATTGCCCAGCCACAATTCACTTTTAATGGCATCACGCACAGCACCTGCATATTTGCCGGCAGTAATGGCGGCGGTTAAATAATATTTAGCTGAAGTGTGGCAGCTGTCACTTAACTGTTTCATTAATGCGGTGTAAGTAATATCGGTGCCATCATCTGTACGGGGAAATTCCCAATCCATATCCACACCATCGAGGCCGTAAGTTCTTACCATGTTCATTACTTCACTGATGAACAAAGTGCGGCTGCCTGAGGCTGCGGCCATTGTTTTAAAATCGGCAGCAAGTCCGCTGATGCTGATGAATATTTTTGCTCCGTTTGCTTTGGCTTTTGTTTTTACTTCCAATAGATGAGTACTGTTGCCTAATGTTAAACTGCCGCTGCTGTTAATATTGGCAAAGGCATAATTAATGACATTGCACATTTTGAATTTTACATCGGGCACTGAAGACAGGGTTCTGTAAGAAGGAAATATCCTACTACATAAAACCAAAGGCTGGCGGCGCTGCAATAATAACAGGAGGAGCCGGAGGAGTTGGAGGATTGCCTGATTTTTTACAGGAGTAAATAAGTGAGATAAACAGACTCCCCACTAAAAGGTACCGCAGTTGTTTCAGCATGGTTTCAGAATATAAGATGAAGGTAATAAAAGAATATCCTGCTTTTACGCAGTGAGTCGTTGGCTGCTAAGCCGCCAATGGCTAGGCTGTTATACAGATTTTTTGCAGCGTAAAGGAAAAGCCAATATTGCTGTTTTCGCCGTATTTAAGCCGTATTTAGTCCTTGCCATCCGGCTAAAACAACCGATCTTTGTTCCCAATATTCTAAACTCCAAGCCACATTTAAGTTACTTGCCACATTCCAAACACGAAATTGATTTAGCCCGTATCCCGAACAAACAGGTTGTTACGTTTATTCACGACAACAATCTTTACCGTTTAAAGGACTTTGCCGACCTGGAATCTTTTTCACGCAGTCACCCGGATATTGAAGACTTTCATCATCACACAAAAACATTTTATATTCAGAAGCCGATTGAAGAAGTATGGGCGGCCTATAAAAATATTCCACCAAAAAATGCATGGTGTGGCAATATGCTGCAGTTCGGTTTGCAGTACTGCCGCAAAGGGAATAACCTTTCTTATTTAGATGATGAATACAAAGGGGCCGTAGTAGGACAGATTGTTTTGATTCGTGTGAAAGTACTGGGCGGACTGGCAAAGATTGCTGTGGGGCATGAAATAACTGCGGTGAATGATAACCAGCATATGCTTGAAACCTGCTACCTGCTGAAAGGCAAATCGATGGGCAGTCAGCGGATCTGGTTAACAGAAACAAAGAAGGCTTTACAGAAATCACGCATCATACTATTTATAAAAGCGGTTCACGCTTCAGGGATAAATTTCTGTATCCCTTCCTGCATACAAAAGCGATTAATGAATTCCATAACAATATCAGGAATCATTTGAATGAGCAATGATTGATTGTTGCCGGGAAGGCGGGAAGAAATACAAAGAAGAATTTATTGGAAGAAAAAGCAATTGGTTCACAAAGAAAACAAATGCCGTTTTTTTTCGCTGCGAATAAATTCTTTCTGCAACGGGTTAATCTATAATTTTGAGGCCTTATTTATGGAACAAACAGCAAACAAACTGCTCATCATTACCGCACCCTCCGGCGCAGGAAAAACATCCATTACCAAACATTTAATGAAGCGCTTTCCGCAGCTGGCGTTTTCTGTGTCGGCTGCTACAAGGCCGCCAAGGGCACATGAACAAAACGGGGTGGATTATCATTTTATGAGTGTGGATGATTTTCAGCAAAAGATCCAGGCCGATGATTTTGTAGAATGGGAAATGGTGTATGATGGAAAATATTACGGCACACTGAAAAGTGAAATGCAGCGCATCTGGAACAATCATCAAACACCTGTACTGGATATTGATGTAAAAGGAGCCATTCATGTGCAGGGATTGTACCCAAAGCAAACACTATCCATTTTTATAGAACCGCCGAGCATTGAAGAATTGAAACGCCGGTTAGAAAGCCGGGGTACAGAAACGGCTGAAACTTTGCAGGCAAGGCTGAGTAAAGCTTCGTACGAAATATCGTTTAAACATTCTTTTCATAAAGTGGTGGTTAACGCCCATTTGCCCGAGGCATGTGCCGAAGCAGAGCAGATTGTGGCGGCTTTTCTTGCCGGGCAGTAATAACCCCATTTGCAATTCCTTACAAAAACACTATTTTTAAAGATGAACTGGTATTTACTTATAGGCATTGGCATCAGTATTCTGTTTGTAGGTTTTTTTGCCGGACTGCAAACAGCCTTCGGTTCACTGAACCGTTTTTCTGTTGAACTCAAGAAAAAGCAGGGTCTTGCAAGTGGCCGTATTCTCAGTGGTTTTATTGAAGAACAAAGTCGTTTTATAGGTGCAGTGCTGGTAGGCATTAACCTGGCGCTTGTAATTTTTGTATTAATGGCCACCCGTTTTTTTGATCCGCTCTGGAAAAAAATGCCACTGGTTATTCAAAATTCATCACTGCGGATCATTGTAGAAATCCTGATCACTGCCTTCATCATTTTACTCGTTCAGGTTATTTTCAAAGCTACCTTCCGTGCAAGGAGTAATTCATTGCTTTCTTTTTGGCAAGGATCACTGGTTTTTTTCAACAGTCTTCTGTCGCCCGTTTCCTCCCTGTTTGTAAACATTGCTGAATGGATTTTGAAATATTTGTTTGATGTAAGGGTCAATGAAAAAAGAAGCCTTCAGCCGTGTGGACCTGGAACATTTTATTCAGCAAACTAAAGACAACAATGAAGAATCGCAGGATCTGAATACAGAACTGTTTGAAAATGCCTTATCATTACCCGGTGTAAAAGTGCGTGAATGTTTAATTCCACGTAAAGAAATCATTGGAGTAGAAGCCGGCATATCTATCAGCGGCCTCACAAAAAAATTCGTTGAAACCAAGTTGAGTAAGTTGATTGTTTATGAAGGAAATATTGATACGATTCTTGGCTATGCACATCATTTAGACCTGTTTCGTAAACCGACAGATATTAAATCGATCTTATTACCTATTCCTGCAGTACCTGAAAGTATGGGTGTTACCGATCTCATCAATCAGTTTGCGAAAGAGCGCAAAAGCATTGCCTGGGTGGTGGATGAATTTGGCGGTACCAGCGGTATTGTTACCATGGAAGATTTGCTGGAAGAAATTTTTGGTGAAATACAGGACGAATATGACATTGAAGAATTTGTAGAAAAAGAACTGGCCGAAGGTGAATATATTTTCAGTGGCCGCCTGGAACTGGATTATCTCTCAGAAATAAGGCAAAAGAGCGGATCATTATTGACAACTACGAATTTGATATTCTTTCTGTAAACGACACCCGGATTGAAACAGTAAAAATGAAAGTACTGCACTAACAGCAGGCAGTTTTATCAACCAGTTACAATCTTCTCAGCCCGTTTATAAAAACTCCGCTTACATACGAAATCTTTATTATACCTTCTATTTCCAAAACCAAATTTTCATTTATGAAGCAAAAGATTGCATTCGCTTGTACGGCAGCCTGCCTGTTGTATGGAGCAGAAACATTTGCACAGGCTAAACCTGCAGCAGCACCGGCAGCAGACAGCACAAAGAAAGCCCCACCAAAAGCTAATGTGGCCGACAAAGTAAAAACAAGTAAAAAACATGCGGGTTTGTTCACGCTTTACCAGGATACGGTAACAGGAAGTGTACTGATGTATGTGCGGAAAGATCAGCTCAACAAAGATTTTATTTATCAGAGTTTTTCTCTTGCGGGCCCTTCCAGTTTATTCCTGCACCAGAGTATGCACCGTGCAAACCTGGTATTTAAAATGAAAAAGCAGTATGATAAGATTGAGTTCTCAATGGAGAATACTTCCTTTTATTATGATCCCAAAAATGCAGTAAGCAAAGCAAGTGATTTGCCGGAAGCTGTTTTTTTTGTAGACAAATTCAGTGTGGAAGATTCAACCGGATATCTTATCAGTGTTGATGGTTTATTCCTGAGTGATAAACTCGATCCGGTTAAGCCAATCATGTCGCCAATGCTCCCTCCCGGTGCAGTATTTAATCTCGGTGGTTACAATCCAACCAAAAGCAAATACGCCAACATCCGTTCATATCCCAACAACAGTGATGTAGTTGTTGACCTGGCTTATGATAATCCAATGCCATTCAATGGTGGCGGAAAAGATATTACGGATGCCCGTTATGTGCGTGTAAAATTGCAGCACTCTTTTCTTGAAGTGCCTGTGAATGATTATAAACCAAGATTGGATGATCCACGTATTGGATATTTTACACAGGAAGTTGATGATCTTACATCAAACGAAATCACCAACTACCGTGATCAGATTAACCGCTGGCATTTAAAGAAGAAAGATCCTTCTGCTGCTTTAAGTGAGCCGGTTGAACCCATTACTTTTTGGGTAGAAAATACAACTCCCGTTGAATACCGCAATATTATAAAAGCTGCCGGCGAACGCTGGAACGAAGCCTTTGAAAAAGCAGGCTTCAAAAATGCGGTAGTGATGAAAATCATGCCTGATGATGCCACATGGGATCCTGCTGATATCCGTTATAATGTGATCCGCTGGATCTCTTCTCCTTATCCGCAATACGGAGCCATCGGACCAAGTTTTGTAAACCCAAGAACTGGACAGATTCTTGGAAGTGATATCTCTATTGAGTGGGCTTCCGGTGCAGAAACTCCGTTCTTAGATGTTACTGAAGCCGATAATGCAGGTTATTCTGCTAATGATCAGGCTATGCAAATGGTTCCTGCGCATATGCGTAAACATTGGGCTGCCTGTACAATTGGTAACGAATTGGCGATGCAATATATGGCAGGTTCAACATTGATCACTACCAGTGCAACAGATGGTGGAACAGAAGAAGTAAGACTTGCACATGAGCAGTTCATTTATTATCTCATCTTACATGAAATGGGCCATACCCTTGGCTTGAACCATAACATGAAGGCCAGCCAGATGCTGAGCCCAACTGAAGTGCATAATAAAGCCATCACACAAAAATTAGGTTTGCAGGGTTCTGTAATGGATTACCCATCAGTTAACATTAACAGCGACAGAAGCAAACAAGGTGATTATTACACTATGAAACCAGGTCCGTATGATTTATGGGCCATTGAATATGGTTATCGTGAATTTCCGGCAGGGCAGGAACAAAGCAGCCTGAATGCATTGTTGCGCCGCAGCCATGAGCCATACCTTGCTTTTGGTAACGATGCAGATGATATGCGCAGCCCCGGTAATGGTATTGATCCAAGGGTGATGGTGAACGATATGAGTAATGATATGATTACTTATGGCGAAGACCGTTTCAAATTTGTAAACAGTGCCATGAGTAAACTGGTAACCAAATATTCGAAAGGCGATAAATCATACCAGGAAATTCAGATCCGCTATTCAGTATTAAATGGCCAGCGTTTTCAAATGGCGAATGCCGTGAGCCGTTATATTGGCGGTGTGCAGGTAGACAGAAGTTTCCCCGGTCAAAACCCCGGCAGTAAACCTTTTGTAATTACTCCTGTTGACTATCAGAAAAAAGCAATGGCTTTTTTAGCAAAGAATGTATTTGCTCCAACTGCTTTTGATGCAGACATACAGGTATTGCCTTATTTGCAAATGCAGCGTCGTGGTTTTAATTTCTTCGGATCTCCTGAAGATCCCAAGCATACCTCTGTTGTACAGAATTTTCATACAAATATTCTTGCACAACTGCTGAACCCAACAACCCTTCGTCGTATCAACAACAGTGCTTTGTATGGTAATACATATACAGTAGCGGATGTTATGAACGATTTAACCACCGCACTTTTTAAAGCAGATATTGGAGGTGCTGTAAATATCTACCGTCAGAATCTGCAAAGTGAATTTGTAAAAGGCGCTATTAACATTGTTGAATCTAAAACAGGGTTCGATAATGCTTCAAAAAGCGGTGCATATAATACGTTGAAGAAAATCAGAACTATGCTGGCAACAGCGGCTTCGCCCAACGAAAGTACAAGGGCTCACCGTGGAATGCTCATCTTTATGATTGATAAAGCATTGGCAACAAAATAGTTTTCAACTGGTTGAAAAGGAAAGGCTGTCTCAAAATGAGACAGCCTTTTTTTGTTGGCAGAGTCTTCTTTTTTTGCTCATTTTTTTCGGGTTACATTTGCAGCTGAAACTAATAACAGTGGCAGAAGAAACAGAATCAGAACGCAGGTCAATTTTTAAACGCATCCGTGGCAAGTCAACCGGTGAGGAAAAAGCAGAAATGACTTTTATTGATCACCTGGAAGAACTGCGCTGGCATGTGATCCGTTCTTTGATTGCAATTGCTACTGGAGCAATCGTTGTAGGTTTTAATATTAACTACGTGGTTGACAGGATCTTTATGGGACCAATTCATAAGGAATTCATCTCCTACAAATGGCTTTGTCAGATGGGCAACTGGATTCATGTACCCGATTTGTGCATGACCAATTTCAGCCTGCGTTTCCAGAGTAATTCTTTTTCAGAGCAATTCCTAATGACATTTACTATTGCGTTTACTGTCGGTTTTATTGTTGCTTTTCCGTATGTATTTTGGGAAATATGGAAGTTTGTAAGACCTGCACTCAGTGAAAAAGAAAAAAAAGGAACAACAGGTGTTATTGCCTGGATTTCCATTCTGTTTTTTCTTGGAGTTGCTTTCGGGTATTTCATTCTTACCCCGTTCATGGTTTATTTCTATTCTACTTATAGCATCAGTCCGCTCATTGATCTTAAACCAACCATCAGTGATTATTTTGAAAATCTTGTTTACTTAACGGTAGGTATTGGTTTATTGTTTCAGCTTCCGGTTGTAGTAATGCTGCTTACTAGAGTAGGAATCCTTACACCTCAAACCTTGAAGAAAGTAAGAAAGTTTGCTTTTATTGTAATCATTATTCTTGCGGCCATTATTACACCATCAACAGATCCTTTCAGCCTGGCATTGGTTACTATTCCTCTCTATACATTGTATGAGTTCAGTATTTTCATGAGCATGCGTATTAACCGCAAACAGGCAAAAAGGATGAGGAAGAATGGAGTTGAGGGGAAAGCCTGTAGTTGGTAGACGATAGTTATTAGCCGGTACCAGAAAGTGAACTATTGGGAGTGGTGTTTTCTTTTTATAATTTAAGGCTGTAAAAAATTGCTATGCCTGGTTATAAAACACTTCTCGCTTATCAAAAAGCGAAACAGGTTGCTGATGAAATCTTTCTTGTTTCAAAAACTTTTCCTCAGGAAGAAAAATACAGTCTTACTGATCAGATAAGAAGAAGCTCAAGATCAGTTTGCGCCTGCATAAGTGAAGCATACAGAAAAAGAAAATACCCCGCACATTTTGTAAGTAAGCTAACAGATTCAGATATGGAAAATGGTGAAACTGAAGTATGGCTTGACTTTGCAAAAGATTGCAATTATCTGGCTGTTGAAAAGCATACCCGGCTTTATTCATTAAACGAAGAGGTCGCTAAGCTTTTGGCTTACATGATCAATCACCCTGAAAAATTTCTGTAGGGCTGCTGCCTTTTACTAACAACTTAAGACTACCGGCTATCGGCTATTGACTCATTTTTATATGCTAACTTTGAATCCTTAACGTTCAACCACAAAACATTCCGTTATGCAAAGTCCTTTTGATATGAGCAAACCCGTTGCCATTGGTTGTGATCATGCAGGGTTTGACTACAAAGAAGATTTGATTTCGTTTTTAGAAGGCAAAGGAATTGCTTTCAAAGATTTTGGCACCTATTCAACTGACTCTGTTGATTATGCCGACTTTGCCCACCCTGTTGCCAGTGCTGTTGAAAAAGGGGAAGCCGCTTTTGGGATTTTACTCTGCGGCAGTGCCAATGGTGTTGCAATTACAGCTAACAAACACCAGGGCATACGTGCTGCTATTTGCTGGGGCGAAGAACTGGCACAGTTATCAAGAGGACATAATAATGCCAATGTAATTTGTATCCCTGCCCGTTTTGTTCGTGAGGGTGATGCAGAAAAAATGGTTGATACTTTTATGACAACTGAGTTTGAAGGTGGCCGCCATGACAGAAGAGTACAAAAAATTGCCTGTTCGTAACAGGACAGATCAATTTTATACCATTTATATAACTATCCCGCTTACGGCGGGATTTTATTTTATATTCGGCACATCAAAAAAATAAATAATGAGGAACTATTTACTACTTGCATTGCTGCTGATTTAAAAACCCATCTCTACATTCTGGCTGATCCGGCTATGGAAGGAAGAGAAACAGGTACAGCAGGACAACGAAAAGCAGCTGAGTATCTCAAACAGGAATTTAAACGTATTGGAATTGCTCCGGCTAATAACGGAAACTATGAACAGTTCTATCCATTATACAAAGACACATTGCTGGATGCTTCTGTAAACATTGGCGGTAACAGCTACCTGTTTGGAAAAGATTTTACTGCAATGACCAATAACATCATCACAACAAAACAGTTTTTCAGTGAAGTGGTGTATATGAGTAAGATTGATACGACCACAGATATCAGGGGTAAAGCAGTTGTCATCGTTGCAAAAGGCGGCACACAGCTTCCTGCTCAAAATGAAATCTTTAACTTATACAGCCGTCAGCCTGCTGGCATGTTGTTTGTGCAGAGTAATATTGACAAACAACCATCAGCCCGCAGTGGCAGAGTTTCATTGAACTTATATAAAGCAAGACAATCACCACTTGTTGCCCGTATTTCGGAAGCAATGGGCGAAGCGATTCTGAAAGCTGATTATGCAAAAGCAAAAGAACAAACTCTGGAAACAAAAACAGTTGCAACTGAACTGATGCTTTCGTTCAACAAAGAAAGTCTGGTGTCGTCTGCATCCAATGTGCTGGGCATGATTGAAGGAACAGATAAAAAAGATGAGTGGGTGATTATATCTGCACACTACGATCATATTGGTATTACAAATGGTAAAGTAAATCCCGGTGCTGATGATGATGGCAGCGGTACTGTTGGTGTACTTGAACTGGCAGAAGCATTTGCCAAAGCAAAAGCAGCTGGTAAAGGATCACGCAGAAATATTTTATTTATTCTTGTGAGTGGAGAAGAAAAAGGATTGTGGGGAAGTGAATACTACAGCAACCATCCTGTTTATCCGTTAGAAAAAACATCGATTGATCTGAACATTGATATGATTGGAAGAAAAGATGATAATATCAAATCACTCGACACCAACAATCATGTGTACTTAATTGGCGATGATAAACTGAGCAGTGATTTGCCAAACATGGTTGACAGTATCAATAACCTCTACATCAAAATTATTACCGACAGAAAATACAACGATCCGAAAGATCCCAACCGTTTATACTACCGCAGCGATCATTATAATTTTGCAGCAAAGGGAGTTCCTATTTTATTTTTCTTTGATGGTATACATAAGGATTATCACAAACCATCTGATACTCCTGATAAGATCAATTACGATCTGCATGAAAAAAGAACAAGACTTGTTTTCTTTCTTGCATGGGAAGCAGCCAACAGAAATGAAATGATGAAGAGAGATATACCGCTGAATGTGCCGGCGAGATAAAAGGAACCCCCTAACCCCCGCCTGTGCGTCGGGCAGGCCCTGAAGGGGGAATAAGAAAATCCCAACTGTTGTGCAGTTGGGATTTTTTATTTGTCAACCCGTAGCATTGCTGTTGGATGCAGCAATAAATTTTCCTTTTGTTTGTGTGACTGATGTACCGGGATCGATAATGATGCGGTTGCTTTTGTATGCATTATAAAATTCTGTGTGAGTGGTTATGAACTGAACAGATAATTTATCGAGTTGCTCTTTTAAGAGTTTATCGGTTTTTATAAACAGATTGCTGAGATCTTTTGTATAGGCCGAGCGCAGACTGATTGCATTGCGTGGTGATGATATTGCTGCTGTATAGTTTGTTATAGCTGTGCTGAATGATGTAAGAACTGCTGCTGTAATTCCGTAGGGTGCCAATGCTGCGAGGTTTGCATTGGCAGCACTATGAATGTTTAAGCAGGTGGGTACTATAAGATCATCTTTAATACGGAGCAGTTTACGGGCGCTGAATTTTACCTGCTCTTTTAATGTGTTATTGGCAATAGAAGATGCGTAAGCAAAGACTGCATTTGCAATATTGGAAGCCTGCTGTGCCAATGTTTCTTTGTGTTTTGCTTTATCGGCGGTGATACCGGAGATAACCTGTATTTCGAGCTGGGCTGTGGTGAGAATGGACGCAATATTTGTATTGAGGCTGGTGATTGCTGTTTGGAAAGCAGGAATTGCAGCGATAACTGCGGGGTTATTGTTACAGTGCTTTGCGACTGCTCTGTACATGTTGAGCTTTGCTTCATTTATTTTGTTCATTTGTTTTTAGTTAACAGGTGTTTCAATAAATGTGAACGCTAATTTAGAAGGAATAACAGCTGTTGTCAATTCCCTGTTCATGGTATTGGGACATGTAGTATAGCTTGCGGAAGGTTCAATGCTTCCTGCGCATTCGATGATGTCTCCTGCGGAGTTTATAATATGACATGACGTCAATGAATTGGGCTTTGACGTAGTTGAAATGGCAAATGACGCACCCACTTTTGCGAATGACGCTGTTATATTGGCGAATGACGCTCCTACATTTGCGTATGACGCAGTTGAAATGGCGAATGACGCACTCACTTTTGCCAATGACGCTGCTCTGTTAGTGAATGACGCACCCACTTTTGCATATGACGCAGTTGTATTTGTCTTTGTCACTACAATATTTGCTAATGACAGGGTTAAAATTGACCAAGACGAGCTGAAATGGATTGTTTTGGGGCTGTGGATGAGTGTTTCTGTTATTGTGGCAGGAAATTGTCTGAACCCCCGCCGAAGAATTGTCTGAACCATGATTTTTAGGATTTTAAGGATTCATAAGATGGGATTGTTACCTGGTGTGGCCGCCTGGAGCGGCGTGACCTGACGAGCGCTTGCGAAAAAGGTTTTGCCGGGGAGGCGGGAAGGGAGAAAGAAAAAGCAGATGGAGCTAAACTGATTTAGTTTTGCTTGGTAGTGCGGCTTGCCCCGTATTGCGGGGGTGAGTGAGGCAGCAGCGCATAAAATCAATTGCTGAGACTCGCTTGAGAAAGAAAATGACGACTTTTAATAAAAACTTCCGCCAACACCTGATCGTTGCAATGAACCAAATAAAGAGCATGCGTAACATACCATTATTCTTTTTATTTATCAGCTTTGGTTGTAACCAATCAAATCGGAACGCTAAATACAATGCTCTTTTAAGCTCTGTCGACACATCTAATACAATTGTTTCAAAAAATATTTCGATTGTTCCTGATACTTCTAATCAGAATATATATGACTTTATGAAAATTATGGTTAACGATCAAAAATTGAACTTGAACTATGGCTTGTCAATTGAACCTGAGTTTGGTTGTGATTTATCAGGTGATGATATCTCCTTTTTAAACACTTTACTTATTGAGCCCGAAAAACAGGAGATAAAAGCAGATACAGGTGACTGGCAAAACATAACAATAACAAATAGTTCCTTTGAACTAAAAAAGTGCTTAACTCCAGCAGATATTAAATCAATGCTGGAGCAAAAGAGAATATTACCAACTTTTAAATGGAACAATTCACGACTTGGTTTTGATATGGCAAATAATAAAAACTGGTATTGTTTTTCAATTCCTCTTTTTTCGAAGGATAAGAAAAAGGTAGTTATGATGGTTAGAGATCTGTGTCAGGGTTTATGCGGTACGGGGCGGACAATTTTATTCGTAAAAGAAAACAGCAAATGGGTTTCGCAAACCGGAGGACAGTGGATACACTAAATGTTGAGGGCAGTCGCTTGTGTTTTATGCAAGCCGGGTTGAACAAACAATATTGAGCATTAGTTTTTAACTTCATTAAAACATTTTCAATCAGCAGTGGCAAGGGCAGACGGAATTCTAATTCCCAACCTGCATAAAGCCCTCTGCGTTGGCTGCCATAAATTATGACTTTCTCCTTAAATAACAATCAAGAAATCATTAGCAGAGACATTGCATTAGACATGTTAATTTCTGTATTTCCTGATTTAAAGGAGCAGTGGAAGAACTATTTAGCAGAAGAGTACAAAAATTATAATGAAGAGCGACTAGACTATATTGACATCGGAATAGTCATCGATTATATTGTTGAAAAGAAGAAATCAAACGAGACCAAAGGATTCGACGACTTCTTCATCCGAGTGGAAAACATTTTGACTTCAGGTGACAGTTATACAATGGAACTAACAATTATCGGGCTTCTTGAAGGCATTCAGAATGTTTGCGGATCTGAAGTAAACTATTATGATGGCTTTGATGAATGGCTAAAACCAAAAACAAAAAAGGTATGGCTTGAACTCATTGAGTTTTGGGAAGGCAAAAGCTCTAAATTGATTTAATAAGATCTTTTAATCATAGGTATGCCATACTTTGAAAGTATGGCATACCTGTTTGAAGCTGTTTCATATACTGGTGTTTTTTTATCTTTACTTATGCAAGATGTCTGACGTCTTAAGGACGTCCTGACATCGCCTCCGCATTTTGAAGTGCAGGTGTCTTTTTTGTTTAGGTTGAAATTTTTGATGTTGAATAGATAGTTTATTTAGCTTAGCAGGACGGGGAGTGAGGCAGCCAGCGCACAAAACCTTTGCCGAGACTCGCCTGAGAACCAAACGTTAACTGCAATTTGTCAAAGATTTAAAAATATAAAATGAAAGTAATTCTGATTGTTTATTCATTCTTTTTTTTTGCCGTATCATCCAAATCCCAGATCATTGACAACAAAAATTATTATGACTATAGCAGTAGTTCAGGCAGCATTAATTGGCTTCGACCCAGTGATGCTGTTCCAGTAATCATTGACCAATTGCTGAAAAAAAATATAGCTTATCACACCATCAGCATTGGAGATTTAATAGAAATCAACGACAGTGCAAAAATTGTTTCTACAGTATCTTTTGAACTAAATGGCAAAAGGTATGGCTTCATATTTGAAACATCTCATTCAATACCAATAAATCCGAAACACCGAGACTTTCTGAAAAATGACACGCAAATAACATTTCAAACCGAATTTGATATAGATGGTAATTTTAAGTCTTCAAAAGAAATCAACCCCTTGCCAAAAAATATTTTTCTGCTCAAAGAAGATTGTTACTGGTATCAATATGGCGATAATAAGAATAATCCCGTCTCAAAGGATGTAATACAACAAATCCTTCGTCAAGACATTGATGAATATTTGAAGAGAATTTAAACTGCGCCCAATAAAAGGTTTTGTGCAATTGGGGCATGATGTTGAAACAATCATCAGCAATACCTGCCCGTAACACTGTTATACTTTAAAATTTGAAATAAATCAAGATGAAGTTATTTGACCAAACATTTTTACTTCGTTTAGCTGTTGCAATTATTTTAATTATGCATAGTGTTCCAGGAATGTTTAACAATGGTATAAATGAATTTGGCAAATTCTACTTAAACGAAGCTGGATTTTCTCCAATAGGTGTTCCGGTTGCATGGATAATAAAACTATCGCATGTCATTTGCGCTATCTTATTACTAATAAATAAGTTTATTAAACCTGCTGGAATTGTGACAATCTTAATTTTAATTGCCGGAATATTTATGGTTCATTTAAAAGAAGGTTGGTATGTTGTTGGCGGTGGACGAAATGGAATTGAGTTTAATTTTCTGCTAATATTCGTACTCTTAACAATCATATTCCCCAGTGGTTTTAAAAGCAAGATCCGCTAACATGAACTATGTAAAAAACCTCTTCCCCTACAGGTCTACATTAAAAACAAATGATCAATAAAAAATTTCTCAGGCGGGTGTTGGTTCAGATACAGTGTTTAGCCGCCTGACTTGAGTAAAGGCTAATCATAGGTATGCCATACTTTGAAAGTATGGCATACCTGTTTTGAAGCTGCTTCATTTACAGGTGTTTTCAACTTTACCTGTGCAAGATGTCTGAAGTCTTAAGAACGTCCTGCTGAGAAAAGATATACACGTACAAGAGAGCGACGCAACAAAAGCCTGATAGTAGCACCGGCTTCTGTAACAAAAAATATTCAAGCCGTTTTACAAAACAGGCTGTATAAAAAAAGCCCCGATGTTTCAACCGGGGCCTTTGTTTTATGCAAAGAATAGTATGAGTAATTGTCCCGCTATAATTCTCAGAATCATTGTGAGCGGATAAACAGTTGCGTAATTAATAGAAGCCACTTCATTTTTTGCCAGCTGTGATGAAAAGGCAAGTGCAGGAGGATCGGTACTTGCACCGGAAAGAATACCGCATATTTCGAAATAGGTTTTCCTGAAACCGTAGTGGGCAATTAAGCCTACCACTAATAAAGGAACCATTGTAACGGTAAGACCCATTCCAATCCACATCCATGCATTACCACCTTCGAATGCAGTGTGCAGATTAGCACCGCTGCTTAAACCAACACTGGCAAGGAAGAGGGTGATCCCTAATTCACGCAGCATTAGGTTGGCACTGTAGGTTGTAAACTGGTTGAGATAAAGTTTGTTTCCATAACGGCTGAGCAGCAAAGCAATAATTAACGGTCCGCCTGCCAAACCAATTTTAACCGGCACGGGCATGTTAAAGAAAAACATGGGGATGCTTCCGAGAACAACACCGAGGATAATTCCAAAAAAGATAGGAGCCAGATCGGGAACATCGAGACGTTTCATTTCATTACCCACTGCTTTGGTAACAGCTTCAATTCCATCTTTTGTACCAACTACTTTCAGGTTATCGCCCAGCTGTAAAATAATATCGCCATGAGGCACCATTTCCACACCGGCCCTGTTGAGTCTTGTTAATGTAAAGTCGTGCTGATGAAGTGCAGAAAGATCGCCTAATCTTTTATGTGTTACACCGGCCTGTGTAACAGTAATAATCCTGGAGATCAATTCACTTTGAGGTGCTTCTTTGAGATCCATGTTACTTTCTTCACCCACAATCAGTTTCAGCATTTGAATCTGTTCTTTGTGTGCAACAATTAAAAGCACATCGCCTTCATGTAAAACTGTTTGAGGTGTTGGTGTACTGATTTCGCCCGACTGAAAAATTCTTGAAACTACAATGGGATCTTTCAACAGTTCAAATACTTCACGCAGTTGCTTTCCAAAGAGCTGTTTGTTTTCGAGTTTGAGATGAACGGATACGGGACGGTTTGATTTCATTGCATCGAGCTTGCGGTGAAGCTCTCTTTCTTTATCAAGATTAACCCTGAAAATTACTTTGAGTAAAAGAATTGATCCGATAATACCAAACACACCGAAGGGATATACCAATGCGTAAGCAAGTGTAATCATGGATGATGTTTCGGCAGGCAACTGCAGATCTTTTGCTGCTGCCTGTGCAGCACCCATTCCGGGAGTATTGGTAACAGCACCACTCATGATACCCGTTAAAGTAGGCATGGGTGTTCCGGAAAAATAGAAGAAGAGAATAACAATTGTTACACCAAGAAGTACAACTGATGCAGCAAGTCCGTTGGTGACGATTGCATTTTTTTTCAGTGATGCAAAAAAACCGGGACCAACCTGTAAGCCAATTGTATACACAAAGAGGATTAATCCAAACTCACGCAGAAAATGTTCTGTTTCTTTATTTACATGGATGCCTGCATAAGAAATTGCAAGCCCCATAAAGAGAACCCATGTAACGCCGAGTGAAATTCCAAAAATCTTTAACCGTCCAAGCCATACCCCCACTGCAATCACCAATCCAAAGATGATAACTGTTTGAGGGATGCTTTCTTCTGTAATTAATTTGATTAGCCAGTCTATATTCATATATCAGAAATAAAGTGCAAAAGTAGAAGTGAATACTGAGTTACCGGCTAACGAAAATCATCCTTTCAACTTTCATTGAACAGGAATTTGAACTTTTTAGCCTGAGATTATTTGTCTTTCACCAGCATTGTCTTCGTCCATTGGTCGTGCCACATCGTTGTTCCTGAGAAGCCGCTGAGAAATTCAAAAGGAACAAAACGAATGAGCGTTCGTATAAATGCTTTGCCATAAGAGATAGGTTCGCCTGCTTCTGTAACAACTTTTGTTTTAGTGATGAGCTTGCCTAATGTTTTTCCATTTGAGCCTTCAAGCAATGAATAATAAAGAATGATTACAGCAAAATAAAGAAAAAGGAAAAAGAGCTGAATTCCGCCTCCACTCATTCTCCCGCCGGTTTCTGATGTTGCAAAAGCAGCCAATCCAAGAATAACACCAAGAATCATCATTACAATATAAAAGGCAATAACATCAATTATGCAGTTTAAAAACCGTTGCCCTGCACTTGCATACTGAAATGATGGTTCTGTAAATTCATTCAGCAGATTATTTTGTGTTTCCATAAAATGTGAGTTTGTTTTATAAAGCTTCAAATTAATAAACAAATTCCGTATTAAATTTCTGTTGAATAAAAAAACCGCTGCTGATGCAACGGCTTTTTATTTACTGATTATTTTTCATTACCATCCAAGTATCCATGCAAAGATGAGCGGCGCAACAATGGTAGCATCGCTTTCAACAATGAACTTGGGTGTATTGATATCTAATTTACCCCAGGTAATTTTTTCATTCGGCACTGCACCGCTGTATGAACCATAAGAAGTGGTTGAATCAGAGATCTGGCAGAAATAACTCCAGAAAGGAACATCGTGCCATTCAAGATCCTGGTACATCATCGGCACCACACAGATTGGAAAGTCGCCTGCAATACCGCCGCCAATCTGGAAAAAGCCAACACCTTTGCCTGCACTGTTTGCCCTGTACCACTCAGTAAGCCATACCATATATTCAATACCGCTTTTAACCGTACTTGCTTTTAATTCGCCTTTAATAACATAGCTGGCAAAGATGTTACCGGTTGTACTGTCTTCCCAACCCGGAACAACAATGGGAATATTTTTTTCAGCAGCTGCAATGATCCAGCTGTTCTTTGGATCAATTTCATAATACTGTTCCAGTTCTCCGCTTAATACTGTTTTATATAAAAATTCATGCGGGAAATAACGTTCGCCTTTTGCTTCGGCTTCATTCCACTTTTTCACTAAATGTTTTTGTAAACGGCGGAAGGCTTCTTCCTCGGGAATGCAGGTATCTGTAACACGGTTGAAATGATTTTCCAGCAGATCCCACTCATCCTGTGGGGTAAGATCACGGTAATTGGGTACACGTTTGTAATGACTGTGTGCAACAAGGTTCATCACATCTTCTTCGAGGTTGGCACCTGTACAACTGATAATCTGTACCTTATCCTGGCGGATCATTTCAGCAAGGCTCAACCCCAGCTCGGCTGTACTCATGGCACCTCCAAGAGTGATCATCATTTTACCACCTTCGTTCAAATGTGTTTCATATCCTTTTGCTGCGTCAACCAATGCCGCTGCATTAAAGTGGCGGTAATGATGCTGTACAAATTGTGAAACCGGACCTTTGCTCATGTTCTTCGTTTTTAATATTGAGCAGCAAAAGTAAATATTTAAACCATTGTATTGAGTTGCTGTTTTAAGCAGCGCAGCGTTTTTCAACAAAAAGCCCCAAACGGTTAAGTTGGGGCTGTCCAAAACAATCTATCTGCAGGTGTTTATCGTTTTTTCTTTTTTTCGAGTTTCAATGCTTCTCCTGTGCTGGAAAGACTGTAGGTAATCTTTGCTTTTTCATTTTCTGTTTTCACCAGGTAATAAAAAACACCTTCCTTGCTGACTTCCTCAACACTTACAATTTTTGCCTGGGTTGAAAGCTCTTCCAGCTTCTTTGCTGCGAGTAATGTCATTTGCCTTGGTTTCACATACCGCTGAACGGCTTTAAATTCACCATTCTCTGAGTACCAGGCACGCATCGTTTCATTGTTCAGTTTAAATGTTACAACGTACAGGTCTTCAACACTTGTCCACTGCGGATCGGTTGCGCCGGCGAATTCTTTTTCAAATGCTGCTGTTGCTTTGGCATTTTCAGCAGGAGAGGGCGATGCCCATGTGCTTACAGCGATGACAACTGCAGCGAATAATACAAACATCTTTTTCATAAATAAATTTTTAAGGTTTAATGAATCATGATTTTCAACAACTGAAAACCGAATGATGCAGTAAAACTATTTTTTCAGGAACTGCTGTGCAAGTGAATCATGACAAAAGGCTGTTAACATGCCGGTCATATTGATGAGCGGATGCAACATTTGTAACAGTATGTTGCAAAAAAATAAAAAATCAATAGGGCAAAGGGTTTCAGACTGTCTTAAGAAAATGATAAAAGTCGATTGACTAAATGAGTGGCAAAACCAGTAGTGATAAGCGGAGAAGAGGAAAGCCTTAATCTGCTGTTTTACAATTCTGCAGCCAGTCTTTTATTCCCAGCACAATTTTATCAGCCATTTGTTTTCTGTACTCCGGTGTAAGTACATTCATTTCATCTTCAGGGTTGCTGACGAATAACGCTTCAACCAAAACATTCGGGCATTCGGTTATTCCATTTAAGATAAAATTGAAATTACCCACGTTGCCGAACTCCTTTAATCCCATGCCCAGCATCTGTGAAAGGATTGTTTGTGTTAGCGGGCGATAGCCGATGTATTTATAATAGGTGCTTACACCTTTTATGCGGATGGGATCGGTTGCACTGTTTAAATGAATGCTCAAAAGCAGATCAGGATTTTTTTCTTTGTAGAAACTAAGCCTATCATGATTATCATAAGTGGTATCTTTTGTTCTTGTCATGATTACGGTTGCACCTTCTGCTTCCAGTGCCTGCTGCAATTCTTTTGCAATGAGCAGGGTCATGTCTTTTTCCATTACACCGGTTAATCCAAATGCGCCTTTGTTGGTACCGCCATGACCTGCATCAACAGCTATCACAAGGTTGTTTAATGAAAGTTCCTGCGGTTGACGTTTTACCCGGATGACCAAATTGTTTCCATTGTAATAGATGCTGTGGCCCCAATGCTGTGCATGATTTAATTCAATGCTGATACGAAATACATCTTCATCAATTTGAGTGGAGTAAATGTTTTTGATTTCTTTTACTGAACTCATCTGTGTTAACCAGTTGGTATTAGATGTTGCTCCAAATACATCTACAATAATTTTTGATGGATTGATTTCCTGAATTGCCTGGTAAGGTAAACGATCGTATAAAATCAGTGATACATAATCAAATGTACTGTCGCCCCACACTCGCATGCTGCTTGTAAGCGATGCCGGAGAAAAACTTCCATTCTGTATTACATCAACATATTCCTCTTCAATATATGCCTGCCTGTTTTTACTCAGCTGCACACAATACTTATTCCCCACTTTACTTACTGCATACAATTTCACCAGTGAATCGAGATATCCCATTTTTGCTCCGCCTAATCGATCTTCCCCGAGTCCAAGTAACAAAAATGGAAGCTTCCCTTTTGTCTGTAAGATCAATGGCTGAGTCATCAGTGCAAATACATTTTTGGTTGATACTTCAATCAGCTGCTCATCCTTTGTCTGAATAACTGCTTTCAGTTTTGCTTTTATTTCTGTAAACAAAGCGTCTTTTTCTTTTACAACATATTCGCCCCTGTAAATACCCCTGATGCCGGTTGAATCTTTTACCGGAACTTCTGTCAACTCAAATCCATTCTCTAATTTTACTACAGAGCCAGGTAAGGTTTTGATGGTCATCTTTAAACGGTCACCAGCCTTCAGTAACAAATCGCCCTGTGGTTCAATGCGCCAATACTCCACATTACTTGTTGTTACTTCTTTTTCTTTTGCAGGAAGCTGGTAATTATAAAACAGTTTCTGTGTTACTTTAAATCCTTTTGGGTCAACTGCAACTATTTGAAAAACGGTATCGCCAACGCTTAGATTTACTTCTGCTGCAAATGCACCGGTGCCCCACACTTTTACTTCTGCATCATTGATGGTTAAGCGGCATTCTTTACAGGTTGTTCCTTTAATAAACTGTCGTGATGCTGTTACACTATTCTGTGTTTTAGCCGGGCTAACCAGTTTAAGAAATACAGATTGGGCATTTGTATAACCAATCATTAATAAACCGGAGAAAAATAAGATCAGTTTCATCATGCTTTGTTTAAATAAAAAATCCTTTGCAAATTATGCAAAGGATTTTCAAATCAGCTATTTCAATATTAAAGTGGATATTTCCCGTCGCTGCGAAGCTTTGCTGTTATTCTTCTTCTTGCTTCTTTACTGTTAAATGGTTCCACTTTGGTAAACCGTTTTAATCCCAACAGCATCATCCTGTGCTCATCGCCATCTGCAAACGCATTGATTGCATCTTTACCAAACTTGTTGATCCTGTCTGCTGCATCATATAGATAGGTACGCATAATGTCCAGTTCAAACTGGCAGGCAGCTTCCCCTTTCTGTTCAACCATTTTGGCTGCACGTAACAAAGCACTTTCAGCATTAAAGGTATTTATAGCCATATCTGCAATGTTCATCAGTACTTCCTGCTCCTGTTCAATCTTCATCATCAGTTTCTGCACAGCAGCACCTGCTGTCATCATAATTGCTTTTTTGAAATTGGCAACTGCTTTAAATTCCTTTGCAAAAGGAGTTTCATCATCATTACCAAAATCAGGAATACTCATCAGTTCTTTCTGCACAGCCATTGCCGGGCCCATAATATCCAAGCGTCCTTTCATGGCACGCTTCAATACCATATCAACAGTTAACAAACGGTTGATTTCATTGGTGCCTTCATAAATACGGTTGATGCGGCTGTCCCTGTATGCTCTTGAAATTTCATACTCATCACTGAAGCCATTACCTCCATGAACCTGTACACCTTCATCCACCACATAATCCAGCACTTCACTTCCATCCACTTTCAACATGGCACATTCAATGGCAAATTCTTCAGCAGCACCAAGTAGTGCTTCGTTGAATGGTTTTCCTGCTGCCAGTAATTCATGCTCTTTTTCATCGATCCATTTGGCAGTTCTGTACAAAGCACTTTCATCAACCCAGATACGGGTTGCCATTTCTGCAATTTTATATTGCATTGCCACGAAATTGATGATGGGCGTTTTGAATTGTTCACGGGTCATTGCATAAGTCAATGCAATATTCAATGAACGTTTAGAACCGCCTAATGCAGCAGCAGCTAATTTCAACCGGCCAATATTTAAAATATTGAAAGCGATGATATGACCCTTTCCTTTTTCACCCAGTAAATTTTCAACAGGTACTTTACAATCCTGGAAATATAACTGAACAGTAGATGATCCTTTGATACCCATCTTATGTTCTTCCGGTCCCTGTGTAAAACCTTCCATTCCACGCTCAATGATAAAGCCTGTAAATTCTTTGCCGTCTATTTTGGCGAATACAGTATACACATCAGCAAAACCACCATTGGTGATCCAGCATTTCTGTCCGTTTAAAATATAATGTTTGCCATCTGCACTAAGCACAGCAGATGTTTTTGCGCCTAATGCATCACTGCCGCTGTTCGGTTCAGTTAAACCATAAGCACCTTTCCATTCACCTGTTGCAAGCTTTGGAATGTACTTTGCTTTTTGTTCTGGCGTGCCGAAATATAAAATAGGTAACAAGCCAATACCTGAATGCGCAGCTGCTGCTACAGAAAAAGAATAACCTCCGCCAACTCCTTCACTGATAAGAGTAGATGTTACAAAATCTTTTCCCAATCCGCCTAAGTCTTCAGGCGTAGAACTTCCCAGCAAACCTAACTCTCCAGCTTTTTTCAATAAAGAAGGCATCAACTCTTTGTCTTCCATTTTATCCAGCTTTGGAACAACCGGCAAAACTTCCGTTTCAAGAAAAGTTGCACACATTTCTTTTACCATGTGCTGTTCTTCATTAAAATCTTCAGGAATAAATGTTTCCTGCGGCGTGTTTGCTTTAATCAACCACTCGCCGCCTTTAAGTGTTGCAATCGTTGCGGTGCTCATAATAAGAGGTTTAAAAGTTATTGTTGTTTGTTGTTATGTATAATTCGGGAGCTTCTATTTCAGGTTATCATATACCACCTGTAATACTTCTTTACAGATATCGATCCTGTCGGCAGGAACTCCAATCAATGCTTCATTTAAAGTTGTGTTAGCCACAGTCATTGTTTCTTCTTCCAGTTGTTTTCCATGCTCTGTAAGAAATACCTGGTTAATGCGGCGATCGTTTTTACTGGCTACACGTTTTACGAGTTTCAGTTTTTCAAGATTATCAACCAGTCTTGTAATACTTGGTTTATCTCTGAAAGTGGCGTTGCATAAATCCTGTTGACTCTGTCCATCGTTCTTCCATAAATGATACAACACACTCCATTGCTCAACGGTAATTTCAATACCACTGTGTTTGAGATTTTTCTGCAAACGCCGTGCAATGGCCGTGCTGGCTTTGCCCGTCATGAAGCTGTATAACTCGCCTTTTTTAAATTGGTTGTTTGGCATATAGTTGTTTATGCAACTAAACAAATCTAAGGATTCTTTTTTTAAAAGCTATTATTTGTGAGAAGAAACTTTTGTTAAGGGCTGTCCTTAAACTCATTTTCATTGCTGAGGCTTTGGAGTTTATCTTTGATGCCCGATGGCTCAATTACACCGAAGCGATATACTCAACCTTTTTTCAAAACTAACCCCCCGGAGAGCCTGGAATTTCGGGAAGGTTTGGAGCAGCTACCAGTTAAGCCGGTTGCTGAACAAACCCATTCAATGGGGTTACCCGGTTTCTATTTCATTTGAGCCAACCACCAGCTGTAATCTTCGTTGCCCTGAATGCCCCAGTGGTCTGCGGGAGTTTACAAGGCCTACCGGTATGCTCCAAAAGAGTTTTTTTGAACAGACGATCGATGATATACATAAAGATCTGCTGTACCTCATTTTCTATTTTCAGGGTGAGCCTTACCTGAACCAGGATTTCTTAACGATGGTGAATTATGCATCTAAGAAAAAAATCTATACCGCCACTTCAACCAATGCTCATTATTTGACTGATGAAAAAGCAAAGCAGACTGTTGAAAGCGGGTTGGACCGTTTGATCATTTCCATTGATGGTACCACTCAGGATGTGTACCAGCAATACCGTGTTGGCGGACAGCTGAATAAAGTAATGGAAGGTGCTAAGAATATTGTGAAATGGAAAAAAGAACTGAACAGTAAAACACCGCTGGTTGTATTTCAGTTTTTGGTGGTAAAGCCAAATGAACATCAGCTGGAAGATGTAAAACAACTTGCGAAAGAAATTGGTGTGGACGATGTGTGGTTTAAAACTGCACAGATCTATGATTATGAAAATGATCCCAACCAGCTTATTCCAACACTGAATAAATACGGCCGCTATAAAAAAAATGCAGACGGGTCGTATGCACCCAAGAACAAACTGCAGAATCATTGCTGGAAACTGTGGCATGCCAATGTTATTACCTGGGACGGACTGGTAGTTCCCTGTTGCTTTGACAAAGATGCCATGCACCAGCTCGGTAATTTAAAAATGCAATCATTCAAACAGGTTTGGAACAACGATAATTATAAACAGTTTCGCAAAGAACTCATGACCAGCCGCAGGAATATTGACATCTGTGCCAATTGCAGCGAAGGGCTAAAAGTGTGGGAAGACTGATATTTGTACGATGTAACTATCTTTAGAAAATTCAGTGCTCCGTTTAATAATTCACCATTCAGTTTTTGTAATTTCAACCTATGGCATCCTTCAGCAACCGTTTACGTCAGGTTATTTTATTAGCCGTATTAATTGCACTGGGGTTTTTACTGGTAAAAGAATTGTATATTTTTTTGCCGGGCTTTTTTGGGTGCTGTTACCCTATACATACTCAGCCGTAAAAATTACATCTATCTCACACGTCAGAAGAAATGGAATAAAGGTTTAACAGCAACACTGTTTCTGCTTGGGTTCCTGGTGATTGTTGGATTTCCTGTTTACTACATTATTACATTACTGTCGCCAAAAATTACTGCCATATTCAGTCATACAGATGAAGTGGTTCAGGGATTGAAATCGGTTTCTGCGCAGGTAAGAGAATGGACAGGCCAGGAATTATTTTCTGACAGCAATGTTGCTGAACTTCAAAAAAGGATCGCTAATTTTTTCCCGGCTTTTTTAAACAGCACGGCCATGATCGTTTCCAATCTCTTTATGCTGCTGTTTGTTTATTTCTTTATGCTTACGAATGGAAAAGAAATGGAAGAGTCATTGGAATACTTCCTGCCCCTTCATGAAAAAAATATTGATATTCTTGGTAAAGAAACGATCAGTGTTGTAAGAGCAAACGCCATTGGTATTCCACTTATCTCGTTTATACAGGGCATCTTTGCCATTATCGGTTACTGGATTTTTGGCATCAATGAATTTGTGCTGTGGGGATTTATTACCGGTGTGTTCGCTTTCTTTCCGATTGTTGGAACAACCCTTATCTGGGCACCACTGGTTGTATTTCTTTTTTCACAGGGCCATACCGGTCAGGGAATCGGGTTGCTGATTTACAGTTTAGTAATAACCGGCAACGTTGATTACCTCGCCAGGATTACTCTCATGAAAAAAATGGGTGATGTGCATCCTCTTGTAACAGTGCTGGGTGTAATTGTTGGATTAAGCCTGTTTGGTTTCTGGGGATTCATCTTCGGGCCACTGCTGATCAGTTACTTCATGCTCATGTTTAAAATTTATTCCAGCGAGTTTGGGCCAATTTCTGCAGAGGAGAGTCCGCATAGGCATGGCAGCTAAGAGCTACGAGTTCAAAGGAGGGAAAAGAGATGAAAGAGTTTTCAACTCAATCATAAAAAGAATTTGATATGCTAATTGATGAGCTAACCAACATAGTGATTAATACCTGCATCAAAATACATTCAAGAGTTGGGCCGGGATGTTTTGAGAAAGTGTATGAAGAAATTCTATATTATGAATTGATAAAGCTGGGAGTTAAAGTTGAAAGACAGGTTTTGATGCCGCTTGACTACGAAGATCTGCATATCAAAAATGCTTATAAACTTGATTTATTAATTGATGACGAACTGATTGCAGAATTAAAATCTGTTTATCCGCTGCCTCCTGTTTATTTCAATCAACTGAAAACACATCTTTCTCTTCTCAACCTGAAACATGGAATGCTGATCAACTTTAAAGTTCCCTTAATGAAAGACGGCATTCACAGGGTGTTTAATAATAAAGGGAAAGAAGAGTTATAGCTCCTTCTCTTTTTCTCCTTCCCTCTCCCGATAGCTATCGGGATGAACTCTTAGTCCCGCATCTCCCTAATCCACTTACTGATCAACGCTACGCCTTCTTTATGAATCGTTCCTCTTCCAACTTCAGGCATGGCAAAACCGGGATCGGTTGTATTCATCCGGTAAACAAGAATTGATTTATTGGGAGAACCGGGCACAATATCATACGTAAGATTTCCTGCACCTCTTCCAGCGGCAACGGGAGTTTTAAATACACCCAATACCGTTTGATTGGTTTCATGAATATCTAAAAACAAACCCGATGTATTTCCGGGACCTGATTTGTTATGACAATGTCCGCAGTTAATATCTAAATAAGCTCTTGCTCTTTGCTCCAGTGTGCCGCTCTGTTCATTGTTCCAAATTGCATTGGCAGGAATGTTTGCTGATGGCAGATCAATCATGTTATGCTGCTGCCAGTACTGTAACTGATTTTGTTTCCCTGCGGCATAAGTATAATCACCGTTGAGATGTCTTACTGCTGGACCGATTGGCACAATGGTATCATTACGGTTATGACATCCTTTGCATTGCGGTTGATTGGGAACTACATAATTTATTTTTATATTTTTCCCGTTCGCATCAATGTATTCAACTGGAGTTATATCACCGATCGGTTCAAACACTGCTTCTGTTTGTTCTTTGTTCCAGATATATTGATAAGTATGCCAGCCATCCTGCATATTGGCTAATAATCTTGTTTCAATGATGCGTCTGCCCAGTTCAGGTTTACGTGTATCATGGAAATAATAAAAGTTTTTTATGAGCACGGTGCCCAATGGCATTTCGAATATTGCAGAATCATTGTAGTTAATTTTTTTACCGGCAGGCAGTTTAATGAATCTGGTTTTGACTGCATAATCCGTAAAGAGCGGAGTGTTGAGATCATACGGTACAATACCATCGGCAGGTTGCAGATCAGCCATTTTCCCGGCAAAGAAATTATACTCCGATAAATTTTCGTGAAACTGAAAATAGGGATCGGCTTTCTTTTCATTAAACGAGAAAGCGATCAGCATCAAAAAGAGTATAGAACTGATAACAACAAACTTCTTCATCTTACCTGTTAAATTTTAATTCAACTGCCGGAACAAATGGCAAGGTACAATCGTGTTTGGAAACATCACGGCTGATACGCTTGAATTTATTTTCTGCATCAAGATTGGCAAAGCTTTGATTCGTATTTGTGCGGATACAGATTTTCGCAGGGTTTTTCTGATCAATAATTCCATCGTACTGAATATGCGGAACATCTTTTCCAAACCTCAGTTTAAAACGGTACAGCTTCC